>CAWGMV010000001.1:0-41840 GCA_963823635.1 uncultured Acidobacteriaceae bacterium
ATACCCGGGCGGAAATGCTGTTGGATTCTTCACGCCGAGGTCGTAGACACGAATCGACAGAGCGGGAAACAGCCTGACCCCCACGTGCCCAATTTGTATCTGCTTTCCGGTTTTGTTCTGCAGGTAGGCGATCACCTCGGGACGGTATCGGTCAGGGTTAGTAAACACAAACGCGATTAGCGCGCCGGTGAGGACAATGACGCTCACCACCAAAACGAAAGCGATGCTACGACGAATAGCCACGACAATCCTAATCGCTGGAAGCGTGCTGCCTTCCCTGCGAAACGAGCGAACGGAGGTGCGCCTCCCGGAGCACCTCAAGGCCGATGTTGCATAGTCACGGCTGGCGTGCGCCTCGCATATGTAAGTCGTAATCGAGTCCAAATCCAGAACGAATAGACCGGAGGGCTATCTAGAATCTTATCAATTTGGGTTTTGGAAGTCTGTTCGGAAATGCTCACGCGGCCAACACAGACCGCTCGCTTGACAGATAGAAACAAGTAGCCGGCCTCCTACCCTCGAATGTGCCCTCTAGAACTCGCAGAGAGGCCGCAGCGAGCTTTCGCACGATTTGTAGGAGTTTTACCTTTACCCTTCCGTTCAGTAGTTTCTTATTCTGCCATCATGACAAGCCATGTGAGCGTGCATGCCGTGGAAGAGAAGGCCGCTAAGAAACCACTTGTGGCCTAAAAGCGCCTTGCCAGCTTTGCACCGTCGTGCAGATCCCTATTCGGTGCCGTTCATGTGGCGAACACCTTCAGCGAGATCAGCCAGAGGACTCGGCCTACCAGCAGCGTGCGCGTTTCGCTAACTCGCGACGAATCCATAGCAGCAAGACTACCAGCGCACGAGCTCACCGCGCTGTCCAGCAGTGGGTTTGGCGGCGACATATCACAGGAGAGCAGATTCGGGACGGATTGTCGACTACTCTTTTCACCAATCCGGCCAATCTCAGGTTTGCCTGTCGCTAGGGAGGAGCCTCAGCGATTGTTAGCGGCAGATTTCTCAGAACAGAACTTCGGGACAATTATCCTGCCTCCGGGCGCTAGTTGTGCGGCGGCCAAACATTACGCTGTCCAAGCCATGCTTATGGACAGCTCCCGGCGTATACTTCTTCACGTCTTACCTTGTCGGATTACTCCCGAGTTGTCGAACGCAAGGTTTCCTGATTTCAAGATCGAGGTGGCTGCATGAAGCGCAAGCTGTTACTGGCCGGGGTCGTGCTGTGCCTTGGCATTCACGCGCTATCGCAAACGGCGGACGAGTTGGTGCAGAAGAACATCGAGGCCAAAGGCGGCCTGGATAAAATCAGGGCGGTGAAGACGCTGCGAATCACAGGGCGAGCAGAGCGCTCCGGTCGTTCTCCGGTCGTCGTGGTGATTGAGCATGAGCGTCCCAACGAGATGCGTCAAGACACCACCAGAGCGGGTATGACCATGGTGGTGGCCTATGACGGCAAGCAGGGCTGGATGATCAATCCGTTCCAAGGCCGCAAAGATCCGCAACTCATGGGCGAGGACGATCTGCGCGATCTGGAACTGGATGCTGATATCGACGGTCCACTGGTGAACTATCAGGCCAAGGGCAACACCATCGACTATATGGGCCACGATACGGTGGACGGCGACGATGCTTTGCGGCTGAAGGTGACGCTCAAGAACGGCGATGTGCTGTATTACGATCTCGATCCCGATACGTATCTGGAGATCCGGCGCGAGTCGCAGGAATTCATCCGCGGATCGGTGAAAGAAACAGTCACTGAGTACGGCTCGTATAAAGCAGTGGACGGGGTGATGTATCCATTTTCACGGGCTGTCTGGCCGAAGTCCGATCCCTCGCATCCGCTGACGATCACCATCGACAAAGTGGAAGTGAACGTTCCGCTCGACGAGTCGCAGTTCGCGGTGCCCACAAGCTTAAAACACTAGTGGTCCGTCGATTCACGCGGACATCCTGGTTCCCAGACAGAAGTCAGTTCAAACCAGTTGAAACCGTTTCAGTTGCCGCAGAAGGCCGGGAAGAGGAAAGAGATGATGAGCGATTCGCACAACAACCGCCGGGCAATGACGACTATGCTGCGCTGGGCTGCGCCAGCCCTGCTGTGCGCAGCCATCTTGCTGGAAGCGCAGAATGCTCCGCAGATTACGAGCGCAACCGTATCAGGGTTGCCGGCGCGGAATATTGGGTCGGCAACGATGAGCGGCCGCATTGCGGCGGTCGCGGGTGTGAACCAGAACGGCCGCATCACGCTTTTCGTCGGCACAGCCAGCGGAGGCGTGTGGAAGTCGATCAACGGCGGTACCACATTCAAGCCGGTCTTCGACCGGCAGAGCGTGCAGTCGATTGGCGCGGTCGCGATCGATCCTTCCGACTCGAAAAACGTTTGGGTCGGCACGGGCGAATCGTGGATGCGGAATAGCGTGTCGGTCGGCGATGGAATCTACAAGTCCTCCGACGGCGGCGAGAACTGGACGAATGTAGGCCTGAAGGGTTCGGAACACATTGCGAAGATCCTAGTCGATCCGAAGGATGGCAATCGCGTGCTGGCATGCAGCACGGGACACGCGTGGAACGACAGCGATGCGGGCGGCGTGTTCAAGACCAGCGATGGGGGCAAAACCTGGAAGCGAGTGCTGGCCGGTGCGAACCCGTCAACCGGTTGCGGCATGTTGGCCGCAAGCTCGATGAACCCCTCGACCGTCTATGCCTCAATGTGGGACTTCCGAAGGCAAGGTTGGACTTTCCGCTCCGGTGGGCCGGGTAGCGGAATCTACCGTTCCGACGATGGCGGCGACCACTGGACGGAGCTGACCGCGGCTAACAGCAAAGGTCTGCCGGCGAAACCATGGGGACGAACTGCGCTGGCAGTCGCGCGCTCCAAGCCGCAGGTGGTATACGCCATGATCGAGTCGAAGGACAGCGCGCTGTTTCGCTCCGATGACGGCGGACAAAGCTGGAAACGGCTTGACGCCAGCCAGTACATGATCTGGCGGTCCTTTTATTTCGCCAACCTCATCGTCGATCCGGTAAACGAGAACAAAGTCTTCAAGACCGATCTGCAATTGCTGCTCAGCGTGAATGGCGGTACCAGTTTCAGCAATGTGGCGAACGCGCACGGGGACTTCCACGACGTGTGGATCGACCCCAGCAATCCCAACGTGATCTATGCCGGCGACGATGGCGGCCTGTGGAACAGCGAGGACGGCGGCACGCGCTGGGCGCACCAGATGAACCTGCCGGTATCGCAGTTCTACCACGTCAGCACTGATAGCTCGGATCCCTATCACGTGTACGGTGGACTGCAGGACAACAGTAGCTGGGTGGGCGACTCGTCGTATCCCAACGGCGTGACCAATGCGCGATGGGAGAACATGTTCGGCGGAGACGGCTTCTGGATGTTCGAAGACACGGCAGACGCGGATTATGTATACGCCGAGGCACAGGGCGGTGAGATTGGCCGCGTCAACCGGCACTCGTTGGAGGTGCGCTCCATCAAGCCCCTTCCCGGCTATGGCGAACCCAAGCTGCGCTTCAACTGGAACACGCCTATCCACATGAGCCCCAACGAAAAAGGGACGATCTACATCGGCGCGCAGTACCTGTTTCGCTCTCGCGATCACGGACAGACGTGGGACCGTATTTCTCCCGACCTGACGACGAACAATCCCGAGAAGCAGAAGCAGGAGGAATCGGGTGGCATCACCGTCGACAACTCGGCAGCGGAGATGCACACCTCGATCTACTCGATCTCAGAATCGCCACGCAACGGACAGATCATCTGGGTGGGCACCGATGACGGCAACCTGCAGCTCACGCGTGACGGGGCAAAGACGTGGACGAATGTGGTGGGCAATGTGAAAGGCCTGGGTGCGAATTCCTGGGTCTCGACGGTGGCCGCGGGACGCTTCGACGACAGCACAGCTTACGTCACCTTCGACCGGCACACGTTCGGCGATATGACTCCTTACGGGTACAAGACCAGCGATTACGGCAAGACATGGACCTCGCTGAACCTGGCGGAGAATGGGGTGCGCGGTTATGCGCACGTCATCGCGGAAGATACCAAGAGTGCGAATGTGCTGTTTGTGGGCACCGAATTCGGGCTGTGGATCTCTGTAGATGGCGGGCAGCACTGGGCACAATACAAAGGCAGCGACTTTCCGGCAGTAGCGGTGCGCGACATCGTAGTGCAACCCCAGACCTCGGACCTAGTGCTGGCCACTCATGGCCGTGGCATCTGGATCATCGACGATATTTCACCGCTACGCCAGCTCACGCCGCAGGTTCTGGCGGCGGACGCGATTGTGCTGCCCGGGCCGCCCTCGATCCAGTACTTCAACGCCAACGGCGGATGGATGGAGGGCGATGCAACATTCATCGGGCCAAGCCGCCCGAACGATGCAACAATCACCTACTATCAGGCGAAACGGCATATGTTCGGCGATCTGAAGCTGCAGGTGTTCGACTCCAGCGGCAACAAGTTGACTGAGTTTGCGCCCCGGAGCAAGCACAAGGGGCTGAACCGCGCTTCGTGGTCGATGCGAATGCCTCCGCCGATTATTCCCCCGGGAGCGCAGGGGTTCCGCGCCTCACAAGGACCGCGGGTGCTGCCGGGAACGTATGCGCTGAAGCTGCTGAAGAACGACAAGGTTTACGACGGGCAGTTGACAGTGGTACTCGATCCGCGGGCCAAGTTCACCTTGGAAGACCGGAAGGCGGACTACGACCTCTCGATGAAGCTGTACGCGATGCTGGGACATATGAGCTATGAAGTGGCGGCCATCCAGGGAGCGCGCGACAGCGCGAATGCGCGCGCTGCCAAACTGCAGAAGAACGACCCGCTACGCGCGGGGCTGGAGCAGTTCTCAAGCAAGGCCGACGGATTACGCTCGAAAATCTGTGGCCACCAAAGAAGGCGGCGCGATCACTGGCGAAGAGCGCATTCGTGAACACGTGGGCCAGCTCTATGGCGATGTGTTGCAATACGAGGGCCGGCCCACCGACTATCAGGTGGCGAGAGCGGACGCCCTCAACCGTGAGTTGGAAGCCGTGGTCGCCGACTTCAACAAGCTGACGGCAGCAGAGCTGCCCGCGTTCAATAACAGCTTGCAGGAACAGAAGCTGGAGTCCATCACCATCCCGAACGAAGCGGAGTGGCTCAAGGAGCACGCAAACTGAGGGAAGGCTCCGGCGAAAGCCAGCGCGCTACCGATGTGTACGAGAGGGTTCCTCACATGGGTATGTGTGAAGGTAGACGGCGGACCCCGATGGTCCGCCTTCGTTCGTGCTGAGAACGAGTTTCGGCTAACAAGGCCATCCCGGCATTACTTTTGGTCGCCATCACTGCTGTGACCGCCTCCGTTTGCGAGGACGCTGACGACCTTGGGTTGGGGATTTGAACCGCCGTTCGCGAGCCGCCTCTCCTGCTCCGACTGACGAAGGTCGTAAGCGGAGTTCGCCGTTCCATCCGTCACTCGAGCCAGGAAATATTCGGCGCCGTAACGATGGAAGACAACTTCCGCCGACCCGCCCCCATTCGTTCGCGATTTCGGCTGAACATGCTCGAACCCCGAAGCTTGAGTCTCCACATTGCGCAGCCGGAGAACGTAGCGATCAGCTTGAGTTACTTCGTACTCACCGGCGGGGAACACGGTGTTCTGAGCGGTAAATGCAAACGGCACGCTAAACTGCAGCTTGAGGCTGCTTTGCGCGTAAGTTGTCAGCGTGGTCAGACAGATCGCGAAGGTCGCGACGGTAAGCCATAGAATACGTTTCATAATCGACTCCTTTAAAGCGAACTTGGTTTTGAGTTTCCTCTGTCGCCAATCCGGTTTCTGCGGTTGCATCATGGAAACTCCCGGGCTTCGCAAGACACAACCGCAATTCGTTAGTTGGTCGAGCTCTCCAGTCCATCGAGAAAGCCTTCGACACGGCCATGTATGCGCTCCCGCAGCTGGTCCGCTTTTGTGCGCTGATCGGGCGTCAGCACTTCGTTGTAGATTTGTGTGATGATCCGCTGGCGCTCAACCAGCAACGATGAGATCGTTGCCGCCTGCTTATCGGCAACGGCCCTGGTTTTGGTCTCATCGAACGTGCCGTTGTTGTTGGCCAGGCTCATCTCGTTGCACTCGCTGAGAAGCTGGCGCCCCAGCGGCGTAATGGTCGGTCGCTCCGCGGCCCAGATCGACCTGATCTGGCTTTGCTGCGCGTTGGTCAGGTTAAGTTCGTGGGCGAGAAAAGCCAGCGGAAATCCGCCCGGACCGCCGCGCATGCAGAACGCGTATCTGCCGGGGAACTCGGCGCGTGCGATGCCGATTCCTGCTGCAACAACCAGCAACAGCGCCCCGGTCATGTATAGGTAGCGTTTCATGTGAACCTCCTTGGTCGTGCTCACAACCTCATTCGACCATCGCAGCAGCGCCGGTGCGATAAAGATTGGTTCAGCAACATAAAGTTTTGTAAAGGCAGGAGAAGTGAGCGTTGCGATGCGCTAGTATCGGCGTAGTTGGGTGCTGCAAATGGAACGACTTCTTATCGTCGAAGATGATATTGAGCTGTGTGGGCTTCTCGCCGAGCGCTTCCGCAGTGATGGTTTTTCGCTCGAAGCGGTTCACGACGGCACGCGTGGGTTGGAGCGCGCGCTTTCGGGCGAACATAACCTCGTGATTTTGGATTTGATGTTGCCTCGCCTTGCCGGCCTCGATGTGCTGCGGAAGTTGCGCGCGCGATCTGGAATTCCGGTTTTGATTCTCACTGCGCGCGGTGAAGATGTTGACCGCATCCTGGGGCTGGAAATCGGCGCCGACGACTACCTGTCCAAGCCATTCAATCCGCGCGAATTGGTTGCGCGGGTTCGGGCGATCCTGCGGCGAGCTTCGCCGGCAAGATCGGATGGAGAGCGATTAACCGCGGGAGACACCACCCTTGATACCGGCGCGAGAGAGGCGTGGATCAATGGCCGGCAAGTGAATCTCACCAGCGTGGAGTTTTCCTTACTGGAGGAGTTCATGCGTCATGCGGGTCATGTGGTCACACGTGACGATCTCACACAGAGCGTGCTTGGACGCAAGCTGGGAGCGTTCGACCGTGTCATCGATGTGCACGTCAGCAACCTGCGCAAGAAACTGACGGGGGGCCCCGCCGGTGAGCGCATCAAGGCGGTGCGCGGCGCCGGATATCAGTTCGTGGTGCGCTCGGAGACAAAAAAGACGTGAGCCATGCGTAGCCTTTTCTTGAAGATTTTTCTCTGGTTCTGGGCGACGCTGGTGCTTACCGGCATTGCCCTGATCCTCAGCTTTGTTTTGCAGCCCGGAGGAGTGCCATCCCGATGGCACGCCGCCCTCGGCGAGACCGCCAGCGTCTATGGCAGGGCCGCGGTTGCGGAGCTGGAGCGCGGAGGGCCGGAGGCCGCAGCTACTTACCTGGAAGACCTGCAGAGGAATGCCCACACGTCGGCATGTCTATTCAACCGGGAGGGCACGGAGATCGCTGGTCATGCCTGCGCGTCGTTCAGCCGGTTGGTGAACGCAGCGGCGGAATCGAGTGCTCCCGCGTTCGCCATGCGTCATGGCATTGTGCGTGTAGGTTTGAGTTTGCAAGGGAAAAGCGGGACGCCGTTTCTATTCGCGACGGAACTGCCCGCGGGTCCCGGAGTGGCCTTCGGCAATAACTTTTTTGGACTGTTGCTGCATTGGGGCGTCGCCTTTCTGGTCTCCGGGCTCATTTGTTATCTTCTCACCCGCTATTTGACGAAGCCGATCCTGCGGCTGCGCGATGCTACCCGGCAACTCGCAGCCGGAAACCTTAGCATGCGGGCGGCTGCGGGAGCGGAAAACCGGCGCGATGAGTTAGGAGACCTCGTCCGGGATTTCATTGCCATGGCAGACCGCATTGAAGCGCTCATCACCGGCCAGCGCCAGCTCATCTCTGACGTTTCGCACGAGCTGCGCTCTCCGCTCGCACGTCTGACGGTCGCACTTGACCTCGCCCGCGACCACAAGGGAGAGGATCCTGCATTTGAGCAAATGCAGAAGGACTTTGACCGGCTCAACGAGATGGTAGGCCGCCTGCTCACGGTTGCGCGCCTCGACACCTCGGCAACACCGGCCGAGATGAAGCTGTTGGATTTTGGCGCTTTGGTCGCTGAAGTAGCGGCGGACGCGGACTTCGAATCGCGTGAGCTCAACTGCAACGTGCAACTGTCTGGAGACAACCATGTCTACGTGCGAGGAAACAGCGACCTGTTGCGGAGCGCGGTCGAAAACATTGTCCGCAACGCCATCCGATACACCGCGCCGGGCACCACCGTCGATGTAAACCTGCAACGCAGGGACTCGGCCGGACTAGCCCGGGGCGTTCTCACCGTCCGTGACCATGGCGCGGGGGTTGCGGAGTCGGAGCTGACAAACATCTTCCAGCCTTTCTATCGCATAGAGGACGCGCGCGACCGCCAATCCGGCGGTGTCGGGCTGGGCTTGGCGATCTCGGACCGCGTTGCGCGGCTGCACGGAGGCATGGTCAGAGCTAGCAACGCGACGGACAGGGGCCTTCAAGTCGAATTCGAGATCCCAGCCACTGAAGTTATAGCTGAGACTTAATCCGCGCTGATCCACCGTAAGGACTTTGTGGCCTCCGTCGTGCTCACCGAGGACCAGATCTGCAGCCGCAATCTGATGCGTGATTTGGTCTCGCCATGCCGACAGATGTCGCCGCTGGTAGAGTTCACCAAACGGGCTTTGGGGCTGAAGTTCTAGTACGGACGGGTGTTCACGCGCAAATTTGCGACTCCCCGGTAGAGCGGCATTGTAGTCCGCCTTTATATCGAGGAACACACTTCTCACTCAATTAGTGTTGCAACATGATCCTTAAGTAGGATCGCTGTCTGCTCGCGACTTGGGAAGCGGACAACCTCGATAGCGGCGAGTGTACTTCACCGCGTACGGTCGTCCGCTACAGAGATCGACTAGAGTTTAACTCGAATAGGGTTACCTACAGGCGTCTTCGGGCGTCAAGCCGCCTTCTTCTGGGCCCACCTGGCCTTCATCATCGCGGAAAGTTTCTTCCGCATCGCTGCGCTCATCGGGCGTCGGCCAGTGGACTTCTTGGCCGCAGCCTTGGCCGCAGGCTTGCCCTTCCGCTTCGCCCACCAGGCTTTCTTCGCAGCACCGATTCTGGCGCGTGCCGCTGCGCTCATGCGACGCCGTTTCGGACCGCTCGCCGCTTTAGCCTGGCCTACCTTGGGCGGACGGCCTCGGCGTGCTGCTTGCGAACTTAGTCCCATAAGCGCCGCAATAGCTTGCTCGATGCGGTTAGCTTCCTGTCTGAGTGATGCCACTACACTTTCAATGTCCATATTTATCCTCTCCCTTAGTTAGGACCACAGACAACAGTGTAACTCTGCAATCATATCACCTAGACTCTAGTTCGTATGGAAAATAGCCACCGAAAATACTGGGCGCTCTCTTTCCCAATAGTACGAAAACAAAGTCAGCCCCGAAGAGTCTGCGTGAGTACAGTCTTTCGGCTGCACCGGTGAACGGATGCCGCCCGACGAGTGTGGGTAAGAACCCGCGTTCCGAAACTGCAGCGGTAGAAGCAGATTGTTAATTGCTTAGTAGGATTCCCGAAGCGACGAAAACATGATAGCCCAGCGCTTCAGCGCTGGTTAAGCTGGGGAAAGAAAAACGAGTCCCTTCAGGCCGGGGCCCCCACCGAGCGCATAGTTTGCGCTTGGTGGGGAGGAACGGTATAGTTCTCACGCACACTCGAGGGGCTCTGCATTGTGGAAATGCAACCTTACCCTGCCCTTTACTCTGAGCTGGATTATGGCGTCCCGTAATGCGGACTGGCACTCTCGCAGGAAGAAATGGCAGCGCCGTAGCTACTTCGCGCCCGTAGCGCTCTGTTGTTCCCCGCCGCCCACTGTCGCCAGAAACAGGAGCTTTCCGGGGGCCCTGCTACGAGGCTCGGTTGAATTTTTCATCCTACCAGTCAGACGGATTGTTCCATTTCGGGAAGCTTTACAAAACTTTACACAAAAATCCTGTGACGCTCTTGTGCCCAATCGCGTTTATTCATGTGGCCCCGTTGTTCTCAGCCGTAAGCCGTTCCGGCACAGTGGTTTGCCAGCCGGCTACGCTTGAATTCCGGGAAGAGCGGCCTCTCGGCTACTTCCCTGCCCAGCACGCCTGGCGCTTCTCGAGGAAGGCGGAGATTCCTTCCTGGGCGTCGGCGGCCAGCGAGTTCATGCTCATCACTTCCTTGGCGTAGGCGTAAGCCTTGGGCTGGTCGAGATCGATCTGAGTGTAGAACGCCTGTTTGCCCAGGGCGACGGTCAGCGAGCTGGCTTCGGCGATGCGCGCTGCCAGCTTGCGAGTTTGCTGCTCGAGTTCGGAAGCGGGAACGGCGATGTTGATGAGTCCCCATTCGACGGCGGTGAGCGCGTCGATCATATCGCCAGTCATCAGCATCTGCAGGGCGCGCTTGCGGCCAATGGCGCGGCTGAGCGCGACCATGGGCGTGGTGCAGAAGAGGCCGATCTTTACGCCGGGCGTGGCAAAGGCAGCCTGGTCGGAGGCGACGGCGAGGTCGCAGGTAGCAACCAGTTGACAACCGGCAGCGGTGGCGATGCCCTGCACCTGCGCGATGACGGGCTGCGGAATGGATTGCAGGCGGGTCATCAGCTCGGTGCAGACATCGAAGACCTCGCGGTAGTCGTTGATGTCGCGGCCGACCATCTCGCTGAGATCGTGGCCAGAGCAGAAGACTCTTCCCGCGGCGGCGAGGATCACGGCGCGCAGCGAGCGGTCGCGGCCGATTTCCTTGAAGCAGGCGATGAGCTCGGTCATCAGCTCCAGTGACAGCGCGTTGCGCCGCTGCGGACGATTCAGAGTAACGATCGCGATCTGATCTTCGGCTTCAAACGAGATGCTCTGGTACGGCATAAGTCAAACTCCTTCAGCAACGGCGGCACGTTCCTGCGCACGCAGCACGTTCTTGCGGATTTTTCCCGTGGAAGTCTTAGGCAGCGGACCAAAATGCACCGCCTTCGGGCATTTGAAGTGCGCTAGCCGCGAGCGGCAGAACTCAATCAGCTCTTCCTCGGTGGCCGTCGAGTCTTGCTTTAGCAACACGTACGCGTGCGGCACTTCGCCCCACTTATCGTCGTGGTGTGCGACGATGGCGGCTTCCAGCACCGCCGGATGTTCGTACAACACCCGCTCCACTTCCACGGAGGAAATGTTCTCCCCCCTGAGATGATGATGTCCTTGGCGCGGTCGCGGATTTCGATGTAACCGTCAGGATGCATGACCGCGAGATCGGCGGAGTGAAACCAGCCTCCGCGGAAGGCGTAGTCGGTAGCTTCGGAGTCGCGGTAATAGCCGAGCATGACGTTGTTGCCGCGCATCACCACTTCGCCCATGGTTTGCGCGTCGGCGGGAACGTCGCGCATGGCCTCGTCCACCACGCGCATGTCGGTGCCGGCGACGACGTAAGGAACGCCCTGCCGCGCCTTGAGTTGCGCCCGCTTCTCCAGCGGCTCGCAGTCCCATTCCGTGTGCCATGCGCAGACGGAATGCGGGCCGTAGGTTTCGGTGAGGCCGTAAACGTGCGTGATCTCAATGCCGATTTCCTCGGCGGCGCGAATGACGACCGGCGGCGGTGGCGCGGCCGCGGTCACCATCCGCAGCCCCGACTTGAAACGAATGCCGCGGCGCGAGCAGTGCTCGGTCAAGGTGCGCACGACCACCGGAGCGCCACAAAGATGCGTGACTCCTTCCTTCTCGATCAGGTCAACCGCGAGCTCGGCGTTGACCTCCGGCAGGCAAATGTGGCGCGCGCCAACCGCGGTGACTGCCCACGGAAAACACCAGCCGTTGCAATGGAACATGGGCAGCGTCCAGAGATAGACAGAACGGCTGGTGAGTCCGTGCTCGATGACCTCGCCGATGGCGTTGACGTAAGCGCCGCAATGCGTGTACATCACACCCTTCGGGTTGCCGGTGGTGCCGCTGGTGTAGTTAATCGAGATGACATCGTCTTCACCAGCCTCGCGCGGCACGACTGCCGACGTGCCCTTGCGCAAGAACTCCTCGTAGTTGGTAACGATGCGTTGAAGCAGCGGCGTCTGGCCGGCTAGCGCGACAAGCGGCAAGACCAGGTCGTCGCCGATAAGAATCTTCGCGCCGCTGTGGTTGAGGATGGTTGCTATCTCGGTACTCTGCAGGCGAATGTTGAGCATCACCAGCACGGCGCCGATGAGCGGGACAGCGAAGTGGGCTTCGAGCCCAAGCAGGCTGTTGCGGGCAAGCACGGCAACGCGGTCGCCGGGCACGATGCCTGCGCGCTGCAGCGCGGACGCGAAGGAGTGCACGCGCTGCTGGAAGTCAGCGTAGGTGAAGCGGCGGTCGCCGTCCACCGCAGCCGTGCAGGAGCGGTAAACTGCGGCGCTGCGCGCCAGAAATTCCAACGGCGTCAGGACCGATTTCATGAGAGCACCTGGGATGGAGAGATGGGGCGGATTATATATCAGGTGCGTGCCACTGAACGTTGAAAAGCGCGTCCTGCGGCCCTCCTCCATCATCCAATGTTCAAATGGCAGAGTTAGGGAAAAAGCTCGCCTTGGTGCCTCGGGTGAGGACGCCAAGGCCTCTGGGCGAAGGGACGCTGCAGCGAATTGGCAACACTCCGCTGCTGCGCTTCGAGCGGATGACGCGGAATATAGCGGGCGTCCAGGTATTGGCCAAGGCGGAGTGGGCGAATCCCGGCGGTTCGGTGAAAGACCGGCCGGCGGCGAACATTGTGGCCGAGGCCATGGCCATGGGAGAGCTCGGCGGCAAGACGCTGCTGGATTCCACCAGCGGCAACACCGGAATTGCCTATGCCATGATGGGCGCGGCGCAAGGCTTTCCCGTGACCTTGTGCATGCCGCAGAACGTATCGGAGGAGCGCAAGCGCAGCATCCGCGCGTACGGCGCAGAGATCGTGTTCACCGACGCAGCCGAAGGCTCGGACGGCGCCATCCGCAAGGCGCGCGAATTGGCAGCCGCGGAACCTCGGAAATATTTCTACGCCGACCAATATTCGAACGACGCCAACTGGCGCGCGCACTACAGTACGACCGGGGAGGAGATTTGGGAGCAGACCGAGGGCCGAGTGACCCACTTCGTCGCCATGCTCGGCACCAGCGGCACGTTCGTCGGGACATCGCGCAAGCTGAAGGAACTTAACCCTGATATCCGCTGTATTTCGGTGCAACCGCATTCGCCCTTCCATGGCATCGAGGGCGCCAAGCACATGGCGAGCTCGATCGTGCCGAAGATCTACGATCCCAGTGTTGCCGATCAGGAAATCTGGATCAGCACGGAAGACGCTTACGCTGTCC
Organism: uncultured Acidobacteriaceae bacterium; assembly: GCA_963823635.1. Classification (GTDB taxonomy): domain Bacteria; phylum Acidobacteriota; class Terriglobia; order Terriglobales; family Acidobacteriaceae; genus Bog-257. Next base: position 13,385 of record CAWGMV010000001.1, read on the forward strand.
TGAAGCGGCTGGCGCGCGAAGAAGGCGTGCTGGCGGGCATCTCCGGCGCAGGAGCGATGGCCGCGTGCCTTCGCATAGCGGAGCAGGCCAAGCCCGATGCGGTCATCGTGACTATCTTTCCCGATTCCGGCGACCGCTACCTGAGCGAGAGTTTCTGGGACGAGCTGTAGGTGTGTGTATTCACCACAGAGGCACAGAAAACACAGAGAAGAAATTGAACTAATTTAGTCCTGTGATCTCTGTGTCTCTGCGATGAATGGTTTTTCTGGAATCGCATGGCACTCAAGTTTGGCAAATCAGCATGGGAGCAGCTTCGCCGTCACAGCGAAGAGACCTATCCATACGAGTGCTGCGGCGTGCTGCTGGGAAAAGTTGACGGCGAAAGCACGAAGGTCGTCAACGATATAGTGCGTTGCGGAAATCAGCGTACCGATTCGGCGCACAATCGCTATTTGATTGATCCGCGGGAGCTGGTGCGCGTCCAGCGGGAGGCGCGCGAGCGGAACGAGGATATTATCGGCTTCTACCATTCGCATCCTGACTGCCCGGCTCGCTGGTCGCCGACTGACTTGGCAGAGGCGCACTGGACGGGCTGCTCGTACGTGATCACCAGTGTGATGAACGGCAAGGCTACGGAGACGAATTCCTTCAATCTTGGTGGCAATCCTGCCATAGACGAGAATAAGTATTTCGAGGATGAGGAAATCCGGGTTGAGTGACTTTTCCGGGCTGAATCCGGCAGGCGAAGCCCCGCATCATAGCTACAACATGAAAGTATTGATACCCACTCCGTTACGCCAGTACGCCGGCAAGCAGGCGAGCGTCGAGGTGTCGGCCAGCAACGTCGGGGAAATGCTTACTAAGCTAACCAGCCAGTTCCCCAACCTTCGCAATCAGTTGTTCGGCGATGATGGCAAGCTGCGGCGTTTCGTTAATGTATACGTAAACGACGAGGACATCCGTTACCTCGAGAACGGCAATACTCCCCTCAACGAGAGCGACACGGTGTCGATCGTGCCTTCGGTGGCCGGGGGAAGGCAATGGTAGCAGTCAACAGTCCGCTGGGAACAACGCTCAGTAATGACGAGGTGCTGCGTTATTCGCGACACCTCATCATGCCCGAAGTCGGCATGGCCGGACAGCAGAAGCTGAAGGCGGCGCGCGTTCTCTGTGTCGGCGCCGGGGGACTCGGCTCGCCGCTGGCACTCTACCTTGCTGCGGCCGGCGTTGGTACACTTGGGCTGGTGGATTTCGACGTGGTGGACTTCACCAACCTGCAGCGACAGATCATTCACACCGTGGACGACGTGGGCCGTCCCAAGCTCGATTCTGCCGCGGAGAAATTGACCGCGATCAATCCCTTCGTCAATGTTCGCAAGTTCGAGACTAAGCTCACCAGTGCCAACGCGCTCGATCTATTTCGCGACTTCGACGTCATCGCCGATGGAACCGACAATTTCCCCACGCGCTACTTAGTGAACGACGCTTGCGTACTCAGCGGCAAGCCCAATGTGTACGCATCCATTTTCCGCTTCGAAGGACAGGCCAGCGTCTTCGCCACTCAGGATGGTCCGTGCTATCGCTGTCTGTATCCCGAGCCACCGCCGCCTGGGCTGGTGCCCTCATGCGCAGAAGGCGGCGTGTTGGGCATTCTTCCTGGACTGCTTGGCGTCATCCAGGCGACAGAGGTCATCAAGCTTATTCTCGGCTCCGGTGAGTCGCTCATTGGCCGCCTGCTGCTGGTGGACGCGCTGGGCATGCGCTTCCGCGAACTAAAGTTGCGTAAGAACTCCGATTGCCCGGTGTGCGGCGCCAATCCCAGCATTCATGAGTTGATTGACTACAACGAGTTCTGCGGCATTCGCGGCGAAGAGGCGCCGGTGACTTCCGGCGTGCCGGAAATTCAGCCCGCAGAACTGAAGGCCCATCTTGACAGCGGCGACGACATCTTCATCCTCGATGTACGTGAGCCGCATGAGTATCAAATCTGCAATCTCGGCGGCTATCTCATCCCGCTCGGCGATCTGCCGGCGCGCATGAACGAATTGGATTCGAGCCGCGAGATTGTTGCCCACTGCCGCAGCGGCGTGCGCAGCGCCAAGGCGGTCACACTGCTGCGCCAGGCAGGTTTCGCCAAAGTGAAAAACCTGGCGGGCGGAATCCTCGCGTGGGCCGACAAAGTGGACCCGACTGTCCCGAAGTATTAGGGCTAAAGCAATTTCTGAGTTGCTGTAACCGCCTTGAAAGGGCGCGGCTTCAGCCGCGCCGATCCGCGCTACTAACAACTCGGCCTTTAGGCCCTGAGGTACGCCCCTCAGCGGCTAAAGCCGGTCACTGCCAGCCATCTTTTTGGCACGCCTGAAGGCGTGCCCTTTCAAAGCGGATACAGCCACTGTGGGACCGCGCTAACTAGTCAAGACTTTGCGTTTTGTGCCGCAACCGGGCTGCATTCTGGCGAAGATGATTCTGTTGCTCGAGAGTGCCGTCGAAGGTACGTTACCAGCAACACGGCGGCACAAGCGAGCAAGGCAGCATACGGCCACGAAACACCAGTTGCCGCTTCTTCTTTCGAAACATGCAGCGGCATCGAGAGTTGTGCGACTTCGGAATTGCGCCGCACGACCACCCTCAACGTCCAATCACCAGCAGCCGGAAGGCTCAGTTCTCCAGTTTGCAGCAGTTTGTTATCCGAATCCTCACGAGTGGCCTGCGCCGTTGTGGGTGGCGCCGACAGGCCGGCAGCAGGATAAGCGGTGAGCTCGACCTCAGTGTCGAGCATGACTTCGCGAGTGTCTCGGTCCTGGACCAGCACGCTGAACGGCGAGGCGCCGACGGCGAGATCTCCCGGCGGAGCGAAAATCGCTACAGCAAAGGACCCTGAAGCGCCCTGAAATCGCAGGGCCTGATCGTCGTCATCGCTCGCGCTTGTGAGGAATCGAGCAAAGCAAAGGCCGATCACTGTAAACAACGCTAAGAAACAAATCGCCTCGAGCGTCTTTGTCGTCAGCCGCACACGCAGGAAACCCGGAACAAAAGAGAAAATCCGCGACGTAAGTCCTTCGTCGAAGGACTTATCGCGTCTGCGAGCCAAAGCCGCTTCCGGTCGCGCCTGCCTCATCGACAGACACTGCACCGCAATGAGCACTGCCGGAACCACAAACGCCAGTGATCCGACAACCCACATGATGGCGCCGGCGGCAACCTGGTCCTCCAGCGCGGATAACCCAAACAAGCGGGGTACAGCCGAATACGAGGGATAGAGCACGCGGTCGGGGAACGTAAGGATGGCAGACAGAATCGTGTTCTGAACATCCGCAACCAGCAGGTAAGGCACCATCGCCCACCGGGGCCATTGGGCGCGGCTGGGCCATGGCTGCACCACCGGCCACCAGAAAATGATGGAAGTGACAAAGAAGCAGGCGTGCTCCGCCTGGTGCCATGAGGAGGAACGTAACGCCAGCTCGTACAGCGGCGGAGTGTGCCAGGCGAACATGGCGACGCCCATCAGGATCAAAGCAACAACCGGATGAGTCAGCGCGCTCCCGACGCGCTTGGCCAAGGACCAGTTCAAGAACGGCCCGGCAAATTCGCGAGCGGCGAAGATCGGCAGGCCGCGGACCAGCGGTACAAGCGGCGCTCCAAGCAGGATGAGCGGAGGCGCAACCATCATCAGCAGCATGTGCTGCAGCATGTGCGCGGTAAGCACGAACCCGTTGAAGACGTCCATCGGCGAGGCGAGGGCAACCCAGAGGGTGAAGAGTCCGGCCACAAAAGTGACCGCCCGCCACGGTGGAACGTCTGGGGAACCCGCACGTCGCAGCAGCCACCAGCCGCGCAAATAGACAAGGGCCGTTAAGACAATTGCAAAGGTCGCGGCCGGAGGGATAGACCACGAACGCAGCACGGCTTGAGCAACGGACGGCATGGCAGGTCAGCGATTGTTCGCGGGAGGACGCCCCTGCTCCTCTTGCGTAAGCACGGATTGCGACGCGTCGCGGGCAGGCAGCTGGTTGGGCGGATGGAGGGTTTCCAGGAACGAAACCAACGCGGTCACCTCGGCGGGATTCAGGTTCTTGGCGTAGGCTGGCATGTTGCCGCCGCCTTGAATCACCTGACGCACAAGCTGGTCGCGTGTCATTCGAGTTGCAACCCGGTCAAGTTCCGGGCCGCGTTTGCCACCGGAACCCCCGATCGAATGACAATTACGGCACTGTTTCACCTGGAAGACCAGCGCGCCCTGGCGTTGCAGCGGCGAGCGGCCGTTGAGATATTCCACCGGAACCGGATCGCCGCTCCAGGCGTTCATGACGGGACTCCAGGGAGAATAGGTTGCGAGTTTGGTAAACGTTCCGAGCGCGACAGCTACGAACACCAGGGTCACTACAGCAACCGGACGCCGCCGCCAGCTCTTTTCACCCTCGCCCGACAGAAACGGCAACAGAACCAGAAGCCCGATGATGACGACGGGGCCGATGAGAAGCATCGCCGTTTCCATCTCCGGCGGCGCCAAAGCCAGCATGGCGTAGAGCCAAAGGAAGAAGAAATCTGGTTTGGGCACCGTCTGGATGATCGTCGGATCTGGATATCCGGTCGGACCGAACGGCCCGAAGTACCAGGCGCACAGCATCACGGCGACGATGATGGCGGCGGAGAAGAACATGTCCTTCCATATGGCCGCCGGCACAAACGGCACGCCGTCCTTGTGGACCAGCTCTTCGTATTCCTTCAGGTAGGTAGAGCGCCGGACGACGCGCCCGGGCATCGGCCAGTCGTTGATGCCGCACTTCAATACCAGTAGCAGATGCAGCGAGACGAGCGCGATCAGCAGGCCAGGAATCAGGAACACATGGAACGCGAAGAAGCGCGACAGCGTCGCGCCGGCGATGATTGGACCTCCGAGCAGCAGGTGAACCGCGGAGCCGCCAATAAATGGCATCCGGCTGGTGATGGAAGCGCCGATGCCAAGCCCCCAGTAGGCGTCCTGATCGAAGCGCAGGACCTGGCCGGTGAAGGCCATGCCGAGAGTCAACAGAAGCAGGAAGATACCGATGACCCAGGTGAGCTCGCGCGGAAATTTGTAGGCGCCGAAGAGGAACACCTGGCACAAGTGGATGAGCACGACCGCGACCATGAAGTTGGAGCCCCAGCCGTGGACGGCGCGGAGAAACCATCCCAGGGTGACGCTATGGTTGAGGTATTGCAGGCTGTTCCATGCTTCAGCGGCTGAGGGAACGTAGATGAGCGCCAGCATGATGCCGGTGACGACCTGCAGAATAAAGAGCGTCAGCGCGGCGCTGCCGAAGACGTACCACCAGCTCGCGGACTTGCGAGGAACGGGATGGGCCATCGTTTCGCGGATGACGCCACCGAGATGCAATCTCTGGTCGAACCAGTCGGCGATCTTCTCTAACCTTGACATCCGTTCTTCCTCGCGCCCAGGCTCGCCGTTGTGGACAATGTCGGCAGTTGTCCCGCTTCAATCAGCAGCTTGCCATCTTCCACTTTGTACGGGTATTCGAACAGTCCGCGTGGCGGGGGGCCGGAGGCGCGGGAGCCGTCCTGGTAATACACGCCGCCATGGCACGGGCACATGAACAGTCCGGACTGTGCGAACCAGCGCACCGGGCACCCCAGATGGGCGCAGTTGACAGCGAAGACCTGGAACTGTTCGCCCTGAACGCGGCGTACCCAACAGGGAATGCGGTCGGTCTCACCGTCGGCGACACCGGAAATGGGATTTTCAAACTTGGCCAACCGCGTCTGCCCTTCAGGAAATTCGTCGAGCTCGCCCAGCGGGATCCAGCGCTTGTAAGTCCCGCGGTCGCCCCCGAGGACTGGCGAAACCAGGTAACCAACAACCGGCACTGCCAAAACGGCGACTGCTATGCCGTTCAGCAGCATGCCAATCCTGGCGAACACGTCTCGTCTGGAGATTTCGTTCTTTTCCTGAGCGCTCATTGAGTTCCTCCTTGCGAGGACGCATTCGCAGAAACAGTTTGAGTTGCCTGTTTCGGGCGCCGTGTTACCAGCCATGCCACAACGTCAGAAATCTGCTGGTCCGTCATGGGATGTCCCGGTACGTTGTCGCGCCAGTCGGGCGCGTCGAAGTCGGGACGGCCAGTGATGACGATGGTGCGCAGTCCCTGGTCGCTGATGAGGCTGAGATAGGCGCTGTTGGTCACCGAGCCGGCTTTCGGTCCGCCTTTTGCTCCCGCGCCGTGGCATGATGCGCAGAAGGTTGTGTACACAGCTTCTCCCTGCTGTGGGTTGCCGGGCGCCTTGGCGGCGTAAGGAGGAGCTGTAACGCCTGTCAGCGCGTTCGGCTTGCTCCAGCGTTGGCGGATGCCACGAATGACGGCGTCGACTTGCTCATCGGTCAGCATGCCGCCTTCCTTCTGCGCGAAGGCCGACATCGCCGTGCCCGGACGGCCCTTGGAAATCGTCGTGCGCAACATGTCGTCATCAACGATCGCCATATAAACCGGATCCGACAACGCCATCGCCGGTCCTTTCTGTCCCTCAGCGCCGTGGCAGCCGGCGCAGTTCTGGCTGTAAAGCACGACGGGATCCAGGATCGAGTCAGGTCGCGGTACCTCTGGCCCAGGCGCAGGTTTTCCGCTAGACGCGCAGGCGGCAAGGGCCAGGACCACGGCCAGAGGCAGCGCCAGCTCTGCAAAGCGACGCTTCATTGCTTGTGGTCCTCGCTGTCGCGCTCGTGCATGAGGCCCGGCGCTTCGATGCCCGCGCGCATGGCCAGCGGCAGGTTCTCCGAGGTCCAAACCTTATTCTGGCGCACCACCACCAGCCCGGCCACAACTCCGAATGCCACTTGGGAGACCGCAAACCACCACCAGTTGATCTCCCGGTCAAGCAGCGGGTTCACATAGTCGAGGATGCGATAGAGCAGCCCCGTCCACAGCAGCGGGCCGATGAGTCCCCCTAGAATGATGGGGCGGGTGGGCAGCATGGGGAGCATCGCGCCATAGAGGAGTCCGACCAGCAGACACATGGTGGCATGCATGGCGAGCGCGAAGAGGAGCCAGGCAAGGTGGAAGTGCATCATCTCCGATGTCGAGGGAATTGAGGGCGCGTCGTAGAGACTGCCGGCAACCAGATTAATGGGATACCAGATGCTGTGGACGACGACGAGGCCGTAGAGCATGGCCAGCAACGCCATCGCCACGCCGCCCGCCAGCCCGCCCTTTACGCCGGCCGCGACGGGATATACCTTCAACGGCAGCCAGGCACGTTGCACCTGCTCCGCAGCCGGAACTCGCATGACCTCACGCGGAGCGACGACTAGGGGTTCGGGCTCGGGAACTACAGACACTTCGACGTGATGTTCATGGGGAAGCAGCTGCCGGAACCATCCTACCGCCGCGGGAACAAAGAGCAGGGCGCCCAGGATGCTGACCGACACGTTGGTCAGCAGTCCTGCGAAGATCAACGAGGCGCCGAGCGCCAGCAGGAAGGGCCACGCAGTGGGCGCGGGCAGCACGATGATCTGAGGATTGCCGGCGTTGTGCTGGTCTGGCGTTTCCATAGCGATCTCTCTCTACCGCGCAATAAAGTACACAACCGAAAGCACGACGACCCATACGGCATCTACAAAGTGCCAGTACATGGCAAAGACTTCAATCTTCGGTGCATGCTCCTGCCTCACATGGCCGAGCGCCGTGAGAATCATGACGATGGACAACCCGGTCAATCCAATGATCACGTGAGACGCGTGCAAGCCTACCAGCGAGTAGAACGTGGTCCCAAACAGGCTGGAGCGGATGGTCAGGCCGTCAACGTAAATCAGGTGGTACCACTCGCGGGCGGTGCCAAGAAGGAAGATCGCGCCCAGCGCAATCGTCAGGAACCACCAAATCCCGAATGCTTTGGTCTTGCCATTCGCGATGGCGCGCTCCGCCATGACGATGGTAAAGCTGCTGGCGAACAGGCAGATTGAATTGAACCATGGAACGTGCAGCACCTCGGCGGGCGTCGGGCCGCTCAGGCTTTTTCCTGCATAGTACAGGTAAGCGACTACAAAGATGCTGAAGATCGCGGACTCCGCTGTAATCAGACACCACATGCCGACGCGTCCGCGATATTCGTGCGGAAGCGGCATCTCGGCGGGCGGTAGAGCGATCGTCGTTGCGGCCAAGCGAAATCTCCTCTTACGGTCTCGTCCGAGGCCCTGAAATCCACCACAGAGACACAGAGACAGAGAGACAATTGATCACTGATGTTCTCTGTGCCTCTGTGCTTCTGTGGTTCATGTCCAATGGTGTAGCTTCGAACTCATTCGTACTTCCAGTCCGGATCTTCCGGGTGTTTCAAATCCCACAACGGACGGCGGCTGCGAACCACCGGAATCTTTGCAAAGTTGTACTCTGGCGGCGGTGATGCCGTGGACCACTCCAGTGTCCAGGCGTCCCAGGGATCGTTGCCTGCGGCCTTGCCCTTGAAATAGGACCAGACGAGGTTGCAGACGAAGAGCAAAACCCCCGCAATCTGGAAGAGCACTCCGACGGAGACAATCATGTTCCACACCTCCCAGCCGCGCCCGGGCTCGTAGGTATAAATGCGGCGTGGCATGCCCAGCAGGCCGGGGATGTGCATGAAGTCGAAGGTGAGATGAAATCCGATGACGAAGAGCCAGAAGTGCCACTGGCCCAATGTCTCGTTGTACATTTTCCCAGACATCTTGGGGAACCAGTAATAGAAAGCAGCGAAAAGTGCGAACAGAATTCCGCCCACAATGACGTAGTGAAAGTGAGCGACGACAAAGTATGAGTTGCCGAGTTGCCAGTCAAAGGGCGCCGCCGCCAGCATGACTCCGGTCAAGCCCGCGATCAGAAACTGAAACAGGAAGCCGATGCAGAAAAGCATCGGGGTCTTGAACACAATTTTCCCGCCCCACATGGTACCCAGCCAGTTGAAGATTTTTATCCCGGTCGGGACCGCTATCGCCATGGTGGAGGCAACGAAGAAGGCGTTGCCGTAGGAGGTCATGCCGATAGTGAACATGTGGTGCGCCCAGACGCCCAGGCTGATAAAGCCAATCGTTACCGTGGCCGCCACCATGATCGAATAGCCAAAGATGGGCTTGCGCGAGAATACGGGAACAATCTCGGAAACGAAGGCGAACGCCGGAATGACCAGCACATACACTTCAGGATGCCCGAAGATCCAGAAGAAGTGCATCCAGATGACGGCTGAGCCGCCGGCTTGGGTATCGAAAAAGTGCGCTCCAAGGTAACGGTCCAGGAGCAGCATGATCTGCGCGGCAGTCAGTGGCGAAACAACGACCAACACCAGGCCCGACATGACCAGGTTCAACCAGGCGAACAGCGGCATCCGCCCAAGAGTCATGCCTGGACAGCGCATGCAGAGAATGGTGGTCACGATGTTGAGCGTAGTTCCTATGCTGCCAACGCCGCTGACCAGCAGACCGATGATCCAATAGTCGGTGCTGTGTCCGGGCGAGAAAGCTTGCGAGGTCAGCGGCGCATAGGCAAACCAGCCCACATCGGGAGCGCTGCCCGCTCCGTACAGCCCGCTTCCTCCCAGGAAGCTGAAATAAAGGATGATGCCGCCAAGCGCGCTCATCCAGAAGCTGAAAGCGTTGAGGCGCGGGAAGGCCATGTCGCGCGCGCCGACCATCAGCGGCACCATGTAGTTCGCAAATCCAAACAGCACTGGCATGGCGACAAAGAAAATCATCGTAGTGCCGTGCATGGTGAACATCTGGTTGAAGACCTGAGGCGAGACGAAGTGGTTGTGCGGGATGGCAAGCTGGATCCGCATGATAGTGGCTTCGATGCCGCCGATCACCAGGAACACCAGGGCATAAACAATGTAGAGGATGCCCAGGCGCTTGTGGTCCACGGTGGTGATCCATTCGTGAGCGCGGTCAAAGAACGGCTTGGCGCCTTCGCGTGCGCCTGGAAGCGCAAGTGACCCAAGAACCGATTCAGCATCTGCCATGAGTTAGGTCCCCATGTGGTTAATGCAAGCTCAGCAGATAGTCGGTGAGTGCGTTCAAGTCCTGCTCGTCCAGTTGCATGGCGGGCATTAGCGATCCAGGCTTGAGGACCTCCGGGTCCTTGATCCACTGGCGCAGATTTTCGCGATTATTGAGCGCAGCGCCGGCTGCGATGGTCTCGCGGCCCATCAGGTGCGTAAGATCGGGACCGAACTTCCCGTGCGCGTTCGTTCCTGAGATCGTGTGGCAGTTAATGCATGCTGTGTTTTCGAAGACCTGCCGGCCCTTGGCAACATTGTCCGCAATTTGTGCGGGACGCTGCTGCTCCGCCACCCAGCGGTCAAAGTCCGCGCGCGACTGCACAACCACGCGCAACAACATCTTGGCGTGCTGTGTGCCGCAGTACTGTGCGCATTGGCCGACGTAAACTCCGGTCTCGTGCGGATCGACCCACATGTTGTTGGTTCGGTTGGGAATCAGGTCGGTTTTCCCGGCGAGGATCGGCACCCAAAAGCTATGGTCCGTGTCCGCCGAGAGCAGCGTGATGTGGGTTGGGGTCGGGCGCCTGCTATCGCTGACGGGAACATGCAGCTCGTTGGCAGTAACGAACCCCTGCTGCGGATATTGAAACTCCCACCAGAACTGATGGCCGACGGCGGTTACTTCGGTCGTGCCCGGAGGGAAGCGGTAGTCCTCCACCGCATGGATAACTCGCGCGCTCGCCAGAAACAGCACCACCACAATCAAGATTGGGATGACGGTCCAGGCCAACTCGACCTGATTGCTGCCGTAGATTTGTGCCGGCTCGCGACCGTCATCGCCGGGGCGCCGGCGAAATTTCACCACCGAATAAGCAAGAAGGCTAAATACTACGGCAAAGATGACGAAGCAGACTTCCAGCACAAACAGTGAAAGGTGATAAATCGAATCCGCCGGAGTTGAAGCCGGGGAAAAGATGCTGGGAATCTGGGGCGCTTGAACGGAGGTGGCAGATGCGACATCGGGCAGCCACAAGAAGACTCCTGAGGCGACGCAAGCCGACAACCTGGACCCCAAATATGACACCATCAGCCTTGACTCCAAGACTCGCAAGAAATAGCCCCGTCACATGGCTACAGCCCTGCGCGTGCGTCATGTTCTGGACTTCGGGACACTTACATAATCTTCAAATGACCGACTGGTTAACGACTAACGTCCTGGATACCATCCTCTGTCAAAATGGGGCGCTTCGTTGGGGCATGATGGCGCGCCGCCTTGCTTCTTGTCAAGCGGTTTGTCATTTCCTCCCAAGAGCGCGGCGATAGCGGCGGATTAGCGTGTTGGTTGAGCTGTCGTGTCTGAGCTGAGGCTCGGTTGTGCTTTCAAGTTCTGGGACGATACGCTTGGCCAGCACCTTGCCGAGCTCGACTCCCCACTGATCGAAAGAGTCAATGTTCCACACCGCTCCCTGAGTGAACACATTGTGCTCATATAGTGCCACCAGCGTGCCCAAAGTGCGCGGTGTCAGTTTCTCCGCCAGAATCGTATTTGTGGGACGATTGCCTTCGCACACCCGGAAGGGCGTCTGGAAGTCGGGCGAACCCTCAGCTTTGAGCTCCTCGGCTGTCTTGCCGAACGCCAGGGCTTCGGCCTGGGCGAAGACGTTGGCCATCAGTAGATCGTGCTGCTCCTTTAGCGGGCTGAGCGGCTGGCAGAAGCCAATAAAATCGCACGGTATCAGCTTCGTGCCTTGATGAATCAACTGGTAGAACGAATGTTGCCCGTCAGTACCCGGCTCTCCCCAAATGATGGGGCCAGTTTGCCAGCTCACATGGTTGCCTTCCAGATCCACGTGCTTTCCATTGCTTTCCATTTGCAACTGCTGCAGGTACGCCGGAAAGCGCTTCATGTTGTCGGAGTAAGGCATGATACCGATCGTTTGCGTGCCGAAAAAGTTGTTGTACCAGACCGTCAGAAGCCCCATCAATACAGGAAGGTTTTTCTCCAGCGGCGCGGTTCGGAAATGCTCGTCCATGTCATGGAATCCGGCCAGCATTTCCCCGAAGTTTGCCGGGCCGATGGCGAGCATGGTGGACAATCCAATCGCCGAGTCCATCGAGTATCGGCCGCCAACCCAGTCCCAGAAGCCGAACATGTTTGCCGTGTCGATGCCGAACTTCGCCACCCCCGGTTCGTTGGTGGAGACCGCGACAAAATGCTTGGCCACGGCAGCTTCGCTCTTTAGCGAGTCCACAATCCACTTGCGCGCGGTGGCCGCGTTGGTCATGGTCTCCAGCGTAGTGAAGGTCTTCGAGGAGAGAATGAACAGCGTCTCCGCCGGATCGAGATCGTGAGTAGCATCAACGAAGGCTGCGCCGTCCACGTTGGCCACGAAGCGGAACTTCATCGCCGGGTCGGCCGAGTCTCGCAGCGCGTCGTAAGCCATCTCCGGCCCGAGATAAGAACCGCCGATGCCGATGTTAATGACGTTTCGGATGGCCTTGCCGGTATGACCTTTCCACTCGCCGCTGCGCACCCGGTTGGAGAACGCCGTCATCTTGTCCAGTACGGCATGCACTTCGGGGACGACATTCACGCCGTCAACTTCAATCGTTTCATTTCGCGGAGCACGCAGCGCAACGTGGAGCACCGCACGTTTCTCCGTGATATTGATTTTCTCGCCGCGAAACATGGCATCACGGCATTCGGTCACGCCGCGTTCGCGCGCCAGTTGCACCAGCAAGTGGATGGTTTCATCGGTGACGCGATTCTTGGAGTAATCCAGGTATAGGCCGGCGGCTTCGGCGGTGAGCCGCGTTCCGCGCCGCGGATCGTCGGCAAACATCTGCCGCAAATGAACGTCCTTTATCTTCTCGTAATGTGCCTGCAGGGCAGTCCAGGCTGCGGTATCTACTGGCCGTTGTGTCGGGGTGAGGGTTGGAGTGGCTGTCATGATTGCTTCCTCCTATTCAATCGCCCAGAAAAGCGGTTCGTTTGAAGTCGAGCAGGTCGCCGACGCGAGGGATGGTAATGTCGGCTGGGCGGTATTTGGCAACGCTCTTCTTGTCCCTTGCGTAGTGGCCCTGCTTGGGGAACACCGTGGTCACCCGCTCCTTCCAGATGTCTTTAATCGCGTCCAAGATGCGCAACTTGTCGTCAACCATGACGTAATGTTCGGCTGGATAAAACTGCTCCACCGAGCGCAGCTCGTTTTCTTTGTGGACGAAGATCAGCACATGACCGCCAAATGCCTTCCACAGGCCGGAGCGTTGCACCTTTCGCGGCTGGAAGACGGCATCGCCGTCGGACAGTATGGCCACCTCACTCCATCGCCGGCAGCGCTTTACCACATCGAGCGCCTCGGGATAGAGCCGCCTAGCAAAGGGATAGTCCACCAGCCAGTTGGCCATGCTGAGCAAGCGCGGATCGTGCAGGTTCTCCAACCGGTAACGCTCCAGCGCCCCCAGGTAGTCGGCGTAGCCCAGTTCGGCTCGCAGCTCTTCAAAAATGGTCACATAACGGTCGCGAGCTTTATTACCAAACTTGCGTGCGAGATGGCGAAACAGATCGCCCTGCACGCGATCGTTGTCGAGCAGTGTGTTGTCAACGTCGAACAAAAACACTAACTCGTGCCGTCTTTTCATTTGCTCTCTTTCGGTGCTGTCGGGTCTATCCAGGGACCATCCGATCCGATGAGTTCCTGCGCCTCATCGGGCCCCCACGTGCCCGGTTCGATAGGAATATACCGGCGTGACGTTATCAAGAATGGGCTGCACGACGCGCCATTGCGCCTCGACCACATCCTGGCGGGCAAACAGCTCTCCATTGCCACGCATGGCATCGCCAAGCAACCGCTCGTAGGGTGGCATGTCAGAGGCAGCGTGGCTTTTCAGGACCAGTTCAACGTCCTCTCCCACCATGCGCTCTCCCGGGACCTTGACCCGCAAGCCCAACGCGATGGTAATGTCTGGGCTCACGCGGAAGCGCACATGCGACGAACGAGGCGGCACCAGTTCATGGAACGTTTCCATCGGCGGGCGTTTGAACTCCACAAATGACTGCATGCAGGTCACGGGCATTTCTTTGCCTGCGCGGATATAGATAGGCACACCAGCCCATCGCCAGCTGTCGATATAAAGCTTGATGGCAACGAAGGTCTCAACCGTGGAACCGGGAGCTACGCCGGGGACCGACTTGTAGCCGTTGTATTGCCCACGTACGACGTGCTCGGGACTTACTGGCCGGACCGCTTTCAGCAGCGCAGCCTTCTGATCGCGCTCGGCTTCGTGACCTTCACCGGTGGGCGGATCCATCGTCAGGTTTCCCAGCACCTGAAGCATATGGTTCTGCACCACATCGAGCAGCGCGCCGGTCTGGTCGTAGAAGCTGCCGCGGTCCTCGACGCCGAAGTTTTCCGCCATCGTGATCTGAATGCAGCGCACGTATTCGCGGTTCCAGGTTGGTTCGATGATGGGATTAGCGAACCGCGTATAAAGAATGTTCTGAACCGGCTCTTTCCCCAGATAGTGGTCGATGCGATAGATGCTCTCTTCGGGAAAATACTGATGCAGCGTGCGATTGAGCTGTTGCGCGGAAGCGAGGTCGTGGCCAAAGGGCTTCTCGACGACGATCCTGGCGTTGGTCGCGCAGCCCGACTCGGCAAGCGCCTTGGCCACCACGCCAAACAAGCTGGGCGGAACTGCCAGGTAGTGCAGCGGCCGCTGAGCTTGTCCTAACTGCTTGCGCAGTTCGGCAAAGGTTGCGTCGTCCGCGTAATCGCCGTCAACATAGCGTAAGAGGCCGGCCAGCTTGTCGAAAGCCGCCTGTTCGAATACCCCGTTGTGCTCAAGGCTGTCTTTGGCCCGCGCCTTGAGCTGGTCGAGCGTCCAGCCGGCTTTAGCCACGCCTATGATGGGGAGCTTGAATCCCTCATCGTGAATCAATCGCTGCAGCGAGGGGAATATCTGCTTATAAGCCAGATCCCCAGTGGCGCCGAAGAACACGAACGCGTCGGACATTTCGTTTGGCATCGGCTTCCGCCTTCCATGTAGGTCTAGCGACTTAGTGTAGTCCAGACGGAGGCAGCCTCTGGAGCTAAGCCGCTATTACGCGAGTGATATTCACCAATTATTCGTAATCCCCTCCCATCATGGCTCGCAAAATCTTGAAAACACAAGGACAGAAATTTCCCTCCCGGTAAAATCTTGCATCCAAAGGACTTAGATATCAAAATCAACATTCCAAACGACTTAGATGTCAAAGACACGCGACATTTCAAGGTTTCGCCGGAGCCACGAGCTGAGCAAGTGCTAAGTAGAATTGCCGAGGTTGCATCGCGTCCTTGTTTCTACGGAATGCTCGCCGCGGCAAAATCAGCAACTGCAGAAAACTGACGCCAAAAAATTAGGAGGGAGCCGAGACTCCCTCCTGTGCCATGGTTTGCGAAGTCTAGAAGTACAGATGCAGGCCGAATTGCAACTGCCGCATCGTCGTTCCAAACAGGATGTCGGTAATCTGCCCGGATGCACCACCGCAAGGAGACCCGGCTACCGACGCCACGCAGTTCCCACCTCCGCCCTGGTTGTTAGAGTACCCTAAAGCAACGTGGTTGAAGATGTTGTAAGCGTCCATACGGAACTGCAACTTGAAGCGCTCCGTAAGCTGGAAGTTCTTCATGATGGCAGCGTTGGAGGTAAAGTCGCTCGGGCCATACAGGTTGTCAAAGCCCGAATTACCGATTACCCCGTTGGGTGGAGCGAGCCACACGCCACCAACAGGGACAGGCGTGAAATACTGGACGTACGGAGCGCCGCCGCCCGCTGGGTGGATGAGGCGGTTAGATCCCAAATTAAAGGTCCCAACTCCAATGTCAGGTCGACAGACCCCGGAGGAGTTATCAGGGCAGGTGCTCAGAGTACCCGTAAACGGCAGGCCACTGCCCCAGTTGGTAGTGAGACTGATCTGCCAGCCGCCGATGACTTCGTTCTCCCACCCGCTGGCGCCGCTGGCAAACTTCGCGCCGTGGCCGAACGGCAATGCATATACGCCGCTCACCACCCAAACTCTGCCACGGTTCTGATCGTCGGGACCGTATGCGACGGAAGGAACATCGGCGAAGTAGTTGCTGTCGTAATGGAGGGCCCGTGCCCAGGTAAAGTGACTGATGAACTGCAAACCGTTCGACCAGCTCTGAGTGTACTTCACCTGCAGGGCGTTGTAGTTGGAGTTGGCATTGTTGCCTAAATAGTTACCGACACCGGTACTACAGCAAACTAATCCCGGGTATCCTATCGATGTGTAGTTGAACTTGTTCTGCAGCGGGTAGGTACCATTAGCGAATTGTTGATTCACGTTGTAGCTGGGACCATCACCGGCAAACCCGTGCCGGCCAACGTTTCCAATGTACGCAATCTCCAGATTGGCGGTCTTGCTGATCTGCTGCTGGACCGTGAGGTTCCAGACTCCGATCGCTGGCAAGGTCTGATTAAGCGGACGGACGTAGGGGTTGGCGTTGTTCGTGGGACCCAGCAGCGGCAACAGGCCACTGGCGGGAATCGCCGGGAAAACCCCGGCAGGCGCGCCGGTTGACACGCCCGGCAGGGTACTCAGGTAACCACCAGGGGCAAGATTGAATGCCGGGGCGTAGTTGTTGGAAGCGCCAGTCGCATTGACTTGCTGCGACAGCAGCACAGGCAGGTTTTGGGCTACGCTATGGCCGAAGTTCGACCCGAAGACGCCCATGTCATAGCTAATACCAAACCCAGCCCGAATGACTGTCTTGTCGTACATCTGGTAAGCAAGGCCCAGGCGAGGCGCGAAGGCGTGCCAATCATTCCCGATGTTTCCGTTCAGGCCAAATGGCCCGTAGCCGGCGACTCGGCCGACGCCTTGAACGATGTTGTAAAAGCCGCCGTTGCCCTTTCCATTAACCGATTCGGGGAAGTAAACCTCCCAGCGCAGCCCGTAGCTGATAGTCAGCTTCGGGGTTGCGCGCCAAGTATCCTGGCCGTAGTAGAACATGCGCCACTGCTCGTCCGTCGCATTGGTCACGCTGCTGACGAACCTCGAGAAGGAAGTTACGTCACCGAACAGGAAGGTCGCCAAAGACAACCCGCCTACGTTGCCGTTCCCAGTGCCCGCTTGGGCGAAGGTCAATTGGCCCGCTCGGTTCTCGTCGCTAGGCACCCGAATGTTCGTGGCATAGCGGACGTCTCCGCCAAACTTGAAAGTGTGGTTGCCGTGAATCTTGGTAAGGTTCGCAACCCACTGATACTGGTTCTCTTTCTCGTTCAAAGGACAGTTACAGCGCTGTACACCCAAGCCATTGCCGAAGTCTGAAATAGTCTGGTTGCCCTGCTGATTGTTGCCACCCAGGTTGAAGTACGGCAAACCTGAGGTAAGTATGGGCTGCGACGGTAGGTTGAGCCCAGGGATACCAAAGCCGGTGGCCGGAGTCTGACCCTGATCCCAGAATGCCGTTTCAGGGTTGTATCGGAACCAGCCGAAGTGAACGTCCATCACTAAGCTGGAGCTGAAGGTATGGGTCCAACCTGAAGCCAAACTGTAGTTGTGAACGTTGGAGCTTCCCGCCAGACCCGGCCCGGGGCCAAAGCCGATGCCGCCGAGTTGCGCGAGTGTAGGATTCCCTGACAGTGTGAAGTAGGCAAGGCTAAAGCGCCCGTAAATCTGGTTAGTCTGGTTCACGTCGTAATCAATACGAGTATCGAAGGCGTTCTGTTTGAAAGAGCCGGAGCCGGACCCGACGTAATTCCCGAGTAGAGAATTGCTGGTCGGCGCTGGAAAGGCCTTCAGAACTGCCACCGCGGCCGGACTAAGGTCGGCAACCGGAATCATGTTGCCGGGAACCGGTGTGGCTCCTGTGAAATTACCTGTGTTGTTCACGTTGGGGTAGTAAACCTGGCCACCGCCACCAACCTGTCCGAGGTACTGGCTCAGATTGCAGAAGCCGACGGCTGCGGTACAGGTCGAAGTGACCAACGTGGTCGGAACGGTGAGCAAGTTGGTGACGCCGGTGGTTTCCTTCGTTCCCTGATAATCGCCGAAGAAGAACAGTTTGTTCTTGATGATCGGGCCGCCAATCGTCCCACCGTACTGGTTCCACTTATCGGAAGGAATGTATTTTCCGGTAATGGAGTTAGGAGCGAACTGGGTGAACGGGTCACGAGCCTCGTTGGCATCGGTGCGCCGGAACCAGAAGCCGGTACCGTGCAACTCGTTGGTGCCTGACTTGGTCTGTGCCGTCACCAGACCGGCGATCGCCTTGCCCTGTTCGGCGTCGTAGAACTGCGAACCGACGGTGGCCTGGGTGACCGCGTCGAGGTTGGGGTTGATGACGATGATTCCCAAGATGGGATCCTGGTTGTCGGTGCCGTCCAACTGGAAGCCCGTGCCGCTGAAGTGCTGGCCATTGACGAAAATCTGCAGGCCTCCTTGCGGATTCTCAGTGGCGGCGTGGTTCCAGCCGGCCAACTGCTGCGTGCCCGGGGACAACAATTCAAAGGCAGTGAAGTTGCGTTCGTAAACCGGCAGGTTCTCAACGTAGCGATCGTTGTAGGTGATGCCCACGTCGGCGCTGTCGGTCTGCAGTTGCGGGACCTCGGCCGTTACTTCCAGGGTCTCGGACGTTGACCCCAATTGCATCTGCGCATCTACGCGCTGCGACGCATCCGCCACGATGGGAATGTTCGACTGCTGGAAGGTCTTGAAACCTTGGGCCTCAATCTTGACCGAATAGGGGTCCCCGGGGATCAAGTGAGTAACCGTGTAGTTTCCCGAACCGTTGGTGGTTGTGGTATCGGAGGTGCCTTTGGCATTGTCCGTCACCGTCACCGTCGCATTCGCTACTGCCGCGCCCTGCGGATCGGTAACCGTTCCGTCAATGCGCCCGGTCGTCACCTGCCCGAAGGACAGAACCGGCACCAGCGAGAAAACCAGCACTGCTGTCGCAAACCATATGCACCGCTTCGTCATTGTGTCCCCCACATGCTTTGATCCGGCTACACTGGCCGGCTCTTAAATGTTCTGTAGCGCTAGCGTTTCGCTTCGTCCTTAAAAGAACGAAGCGTCGAGAGTTGGAGAGAATTGGGAAAAAAGTAAAGCTCGGCCTGTAAAGGTACCGCCGATGTTGCCTGCATCTGCGACTTTTGGCAGATACTAATCATAAGGACAACAACAAAAAGACGTTGTCACAAAAGCACGTGATGCACGTCACAATACGAAGTGACGAAAAGTTATCGCGCCAAGTCATTCTTGTCAAGAGATTTTTCAACACTTTCAGGTGGGCCCTGGCAGTTTTACAAAGTTTCAGTCTTCCGTCCCGCCGAGAGTGGCCTCGGCACCAAAGTGCCGACGGGGCAATCAGGAGCAATTTGCGCCGGAAGCTGACAGTCACTTCCCGGGCGTTAACCGGGGATCAAGCTCGGCAGCTTTTTTGAATTCCTGCGCCGCTGCCTCGCCCTGCCCCTGTCGCGACAAGGCAACCGCGAGTTGGTGGTGCGCGGGAGCATAGTCGGGAGCCTGTTTGATGGCGTTGCGAAACTGCGAAATCGCGCCGTCAATGTCGCCCGCGTTCAGCAAGCGGTTACCTGAGTTGGTAGAGAAACTGGCCGCCTGCAGGCTGTTCTTTTGTTTGACCAGTTGCTCACCGATGCGGCTCTCAGCATCGGCCCCGGCGGTGTCTCCCATCTTTCGCAGCACGGCCGCCAGAGTAGTGTGAGCGCCCATGAAATTGGGCTGTATCCGAATGGCTTCGCGCAGAGATTGGGCCGCTTCCGGCAATTGGTCCATCTGTTTCAGCACCGTGCCCAGGGTGTAATAGGCCTCGGCGTAATCGGGCTTGATTTGTACCGCGTGTCGCAACTGCTCCACAGCCGCAGGAAAATCGCCTTTCTGCCACAGTGTGATACCAAGGCTGTAATAACTGTCCACCAGATTGGGATCCAACTGAATCGCCTGCTGAAATTCCGCAATTGCTCCTGGCAAGTTGTCCTTGAACTTGAGAGCGAGGGCGAGGTTATAGTGCAACAACGCGTTGCCGGGAGCGAATTTCAGCGCTTCCTGCAGTTGTTGGGCGGCGCCGTCGAAATCGGACTGTTGCAACAGCGTGGCCGCGAGATTGCCCATGAAGGCCGCATCGTTCGGGCGCAGCTTCAGTGCCTGCCGAAATGCCTCCACCGCGGCGGCGCCTTCGCCATGTTGCGTCAACCCGAGCCCAAGGTTGTTGTAGGCCTCGGGATCATTGGGCGTGAGAGTGACGACTTTCCTGAAGGCCGCCACTGCGCCTTCCAGATCGCCGGAACGCTGCAA
Source organism: uncultured Acidobacteriaceae bacterium (assembly GCA_963823635.1). GTDB lineage: Bacteria > Acidobacteriota > Terriglobia > Terriglobales > Acidobacteriaceae > Bog-257. Next base: position 33,666 of record CAWGMV010000001.1, read on the forward strand.
AAGCAGGCCCAGCCGGGTCTGCAGAGGAACCATATCAGGCACTAACGGCGCTGCTTGCTGATAAGCCTGAAGCGCTGCGGCAAAATCGTGCTTGTCTTCCAGTCCCACGCCCAGGTAATAAAACGCTATTCCATCTTTCGGGTTGAGTTGCGTGGCTTGCGTCAGCATCTGTACGCCTGCATCAGTGTTCCCCGATTGCAGCAGTGTCACACCAAGATGGAAAAGCGCCGGCTCGAAATGTTCGTCTAATTCCAGCGCATTGCGAAATTGCTTCTCGGCCTCAGCGGCTTGTGATTTCTGCGCCAGCAGCACGCCCAAGTCATCGTGCAACTCGGGGCGATCGGGAGCCAGAGCGAGAGCTGCATTTGTTTCTGCGATTGCGTCGTCGGTTTTTCCCTGCATGCTCAGGACGCGCGCCCACTGGCGATGCGCTTCGGGCTGTTGCGGCGCAAGCTTAACCGCCTCGCCGAGCTCAGCGGCTGCCTCGTCAAGCGAACCCTTGGCCGCGAGTGCGTTACCGAGCTGGGCGTGGGGCAAGGCAGCATCAGGCGCCAGCTTCGTGACGGTGCGGAAGCGGGCAATGGCGCCGTCGATCTCCCCCTGCCGAAGCATCACTTCCGCAAGAGCATCCTGATAGTCGGCATTCTTTGGGCTGAGATGGACGGCCTCCTCGAAAGCCGAACGCCCGCCGGCGAGGTCGCCCTTTTGTGTGGCTGCCAGCCCTCGCTCATAGGCGCTCGTGGCGAGGTCGTTGTCTGAAGACCCCCCAGCCTGAGCAGATAATCCCCAGGCACAGAGGGAAATTGCAAGCAAAAACAGGCAACAGAAAAAAACACGGCCATAAAGCTTCGGTAAACGCGGCGAAGACACGATGCTCCAAGGCTAATGCGCGGGCGATGGTTCGTTCAAGACTGCAGGTCAGCTCAGCGCATCCCACTCCTCAGCATCTAGGTGGGCTTGACTCAGAATGCTACGTAGAGTGCCAACTGGGATTTCGCTCTTGCGCGGCACAATGGCCGTATCGACGGTCTGGCCAGCACGCCTCACAAACTTGACATGACTGCCCTTCTGGCTGACTTCGACGAATCCCGCTTTTTCCAGGCGGCGCTTGACCTCCCGGAACGGCTCGGGTTTAAGCCGTCCCAACCTCGACCTCGATGGTGCGGAGTTTTGGCGGGCGAGTGGCTTGCGGCGGTTCGAAGTGCAGCTCCAGTGCTTCCTTCAAGTTGGCCAGAGCCTCTTCCTCGGTGTTGCCTTGGCTGGCGATATCTACCTCGAGGCATTGAGACACATACCAGTCCCCCTCGCGCCAGACGGTCGCGGCAAATGGTCGCTTCATAGACCCGATTATTTCACAAGCGGCCGAGAACCACGTTGTTTGCTCGCAGCCGCGCCACGGCAACAAGCCCGTATTGTGCTTTAATCAACCCAGTGATTTTGCGGGTTCTTCCATGTCACAAATCAAGCCGATATTGTTCGCCATTCTAGTTGCATTCCATTGCGCCCCCATGTTCTTGCCCGCTCAGGCTGCGTCTGGCGCACCGCTTACAGACAACTCTGCGCAGGCCAACAAGTCCGTGACATCCGCAGCCGCCTTCGCCGAGGCGCGACACCTCTCCGAACAAGGCAAGTATGATGAGGCCATTGCCGATCTTGAGGAGCTAAAGACCCGCAACCCGCCGCCCGTGGGGCTTTCGCACGAGTTGGGCACGGCTTACTACAAGAAAGGCGACTACCTCAAAGCGGCTGAATACCTGAAGCAGGCCCTTAGCGAGAATCCCAAGGACGATGAAGCCACGCAGCTGCTTGGTCTCTCGTACTATCTCGCCGGACGTCCCAGCGAAGCCATTCCGTACTTGGAGAAGGTGCAGACCTGGTATCCGCGCGCCAACGTGGATGCGTCTTACATTCTCGGCATTTGTTATATCCAGTCCAAGAATTACCCGCAGGCGCGGGTTGCGTTCGCCCGGATGTTCGACGTCAAGCTTGATTCGGCCGCCAGTTATCTGTTTACCGCGCGCATGCTGTTCCGGCAGGAATTTGATCCCGTCGCCGAGGAGTACGCCCAGAAGGCGCTGGCGCTCGATCCCAAGCTGCCGCTGGCGCACTTCCTGCTGGGCGAGCTTCATCTTTATAAGTCGAGAATTCCAGAGGCCATCAGCGACCTGCAGCAGGAGCTCGCCATCAATCCCGGTTATGCCCCAGCCTATTACAAGCTGGCGGACGCCTATTCGCGGATAGAGAAATACGATGACGCCGAACGGCTGTTGCAGCGGTCAATCTGGCTGGATGCGACGTCTACCGGCCCTTACATCCTGCTGGGCAAGGTGCTGGAGAAGAAGGGGGAGCCGGCGCTGGCCGTCCGGGCGCTGCAGCGCGCCGCTGCCATGGATCCCAACAATCCCATCACCCACCATTTGCTGGGACAAACCTATCGCGACCTTGGCCAGACCGCGGACGCCGAACGCGAGCTCAAACTGGCTGAACAGCTTCAGCAAAAGCAGGACGCAAACCAGTGAAAGAGAGAAGTCAGTGACAAGGGGCTAGGGCCGTTCAGCCATCATCTGCTCGACAGTCTGCAGATTCTCACGAGCCAGCGTGTGACTTGGATTAAGCTGCAGTGCGCGCTCGAAGTGCTTTTTCGCCTCCAGTAATTCTCCCATCTGCGCTAAGGCGCTGCCCAGGTTCGCCTCTGCATCGGCATCCTCCGGCTTCAGAACGACCGCGTCGTGGAACTGCTCGGCCGCCCCATTGAAGTGGCCCTGCGCCGCCAGCGCCTGGCCCAGGTTGTAATGGGCGTCGAAGTAATCGGGACGCGCCTTGAGCGCTGCGGCAAGATGCACCACAGCTTCATCTACCTGGCCTGAGGCGAGCAGCGCTCCCGCCAGCGCATTGTTTACCGTGGCATCCCCGGGACGAAGCTGCAAGGCAGCCTGGTACTGTGCTTCTGCGCCCCGCACGTCGCCACGCGCTTGCAGCATGGCCCCCAGGTTGTAGCGCCACTCAAAATCTGCCGGGTCCCGCTCCACACGATGCTGCGCCAGCGCCTCCTGCAGCACCATGCGCGGATCGCGATTTGAATCGGGCAGGTTCTTGGGCAGCACTTGTAGCCACAGGTGCGACATCTCGTCGCTTGAGCGATTCCCTGCCTTCACCCGTATCGGCGGGTGGTTTGGATTCGCTACGTTGTCTGCCGAGTTGTCATAAACGTAGCGCATCGAGATGACCGTTCCCTTGGGCAGCGCCACCGGCGTTTCATAGCGATACACCGCCTGCCAGTTCAGGTCCCAGTGCTTGATGCGGATCAGCGACTCCTTAGTTCCGTCAGGCAGCATCGCCGTGGCTTCGAGGTCCTTGCCGAGATAGTGGGCATGCGGATAGATCGCCAGCAACTCCACATCGACCGGCAGCGTGAAATCATCCTTGACAACAAAGTTCCCGTCGCCCGGCGGAATGTCGAGCTGGTTATCGCACTCAAGTTGCAACAGCATCGGATGCTCGGTTGCAGGCTTGTCGGTGAAATAGATCCCGATGCTGGGCTGTATCGGCTCGGACTTGCCTGACGGCTGTAGATGCGTGTTCAAAACCAGGTCGGTGCCCTTGTCGATTCGCAGCGCCATGCCGTCCGGCTCGACGTACGGAACCGTACCGGGCTTCCAGAAGAGGAAATGGCTGTCGGGATCGAACAGCTCTGACTCGATCCTGAGCTCCATGCCGCCGAAACCCTCGCCAGGTTCTTTCTCCAGCTTGCGCGACAGCTCGAGCCGGTCCACCAGAATGTTGGCGTGATGCACCAGGCGTTTGTCGCCCGGGCGGATCTCCACGGCCTTCACCCAGCGCGTCCCATCGATCGGAATGGGAAGAATGAAGTTCCAATAGGTGTCAATTCCCGACGCGGGCAGCATGAAGGGTTTAGCTGCTCTGACAATAAGGTCGGGCTTCCCAAGTTGCCACCCTTGCACGAACTGCGGCTTGGGCGGCAGGTCCGCCGGATTCCCTTGCAGCATGCCTTCATCCACCCATTTCTGAATGAGGGCGATCTGCTGATCGCTGAGGCGGCGTTCGTCGGCGAACTTCACGGTCTGCGGTTCCGGCAGCCACGGCGGCATGAAGCGTGTCTGTGTGACCGCGGCGATTTGTCGCCCATGCTTTTTTACGTCTTCGTAGGTGAGCAGCGGGAAGGGCCCGGCTTCGCCTGGCCGATGACACGACGCGCAGTAATGAAAGATGATGGGCGCGATATCGTGGTTGAACGTGACCTGAGCGCCGGCAGCGGCCGGGTAGAGCGGGCCGACGCTCGTGTAGAGCAGGCCTTCAGGCCCGCGTCTAAGCGCCTTTGAGTAGGCAGGGGCTTTAGCCGCGGAGACCGCTCGGTCGCTGAGGGCGGTTGTCGCGCGCCCGGCGAGGGCCAGAGTTCCGCCACCAGCAACTGCGACAGCCATCGCGACGATGCTGGTCACCAGCCCAATACTTCTGCGGGAACTTCTCATTCCAGGTCCGAGATGTAGCAGCCTATTCCGTCGGCCGTCGCCACCGCCGGTTTGTTGCCCTTCAGGGCCGCCTGGATGGCATCGTCAAGTTCGTGTGTGGTGGGCGCGGGGCGAGCATGGCCAAAGCTTACGTACCAGTTGTCGATGCGCCCGTGATACACAAGCTGACCGCTGGGGTCGAACACCGCAACGTCTGGCGTGACCTCCGCCTGACCAAGCTTGACAAGTGCGTGCTGCGGATCATGCAATGCCGGAAGCTTGTACCCGTATTCGCGACGATGATGTTCAATCGCCGCGCTGGACTCGCTTTTGTCAGGATAGATCAACCAGAACGCCGCCTTACCGGCATAGCTCGCGCTGATGCGCTGAATGGTAGGAGCATAGCGATTGGAGATCGGGCAGTCGGTGCGAATGAAAACCAGCACCGCGACCTTTCCAGGATTGGATTGGAGAGGATCGACCTGCTTGCCGGCCAGATCCACTCCCGTTGCAGGGGGTGCGGCAAACATATTCAGACAGGCGACAGCGATGATTGTCCCCGCCATCACAGCCTGCAAGCCTGCAGATAGCCACCGCCAACTGTGCATTGAAGCCTTCATCCCCGCGTGCTCTTCAAATTCTACGGCAGTTTTGCCTTTGCTGTACCCGGATACCAGAGCATCACGGTCCGCATTTCGGCGGAGCCGTATTCAGCCCGCTCAGCAACTTCTTCGCGGAATCCAGGTCCGGATTGAACTGCAATACGCGTAGGGCGAAGTCACGCGCGGGCTTGATCTGTCCCGCGCCACAAAAGGCCCGCGCGATGTTCATCCCGATGCTGCTGCGGCCGGGCGCGTGCTGAAACGCGCCTTCCCATAGCGTCACCGCCTCGCGCAGATGCCCGCTGTTGGCCTCGATCACGCCCAGGTTGGTGGCCGCATCCAGCAGATTCGGATCCTGCGCCAACGCTCTCTGGTACAGTTCGCGGGCATCGTTCAGCGCGCCTCGCCGCTGCTCCACATATGCCAGCGACGACAGCAGCGTGGCATCCTTAGGTGACTCCTGCACTGCCTTGCGCAGCAGTTGTTCCGCCTGCTTCACCACCGCATCGCTGCCGTTTTCGGCCATCGAGGCCCATGCCAGCGCCATGTCGCGCGTGTCATGCTCTGCATCGGGTGAATCTGGGAACGGTGCCAGCCGTGGCAGCGACGGCGGCGTTGCCTGCGCGTTCACCAGCGCCGGGCCAATGTCGGGGTGGCGCAGGATGCGGTGATCGGTCACTGCCGTATGCGCAACGTCCGTACTCGCGTTGGCGGGCATGTGGCACGATGTGCAATCCGTCTGATTGGCATGATGTTTCGCGCTCAGCTCGGAATGGCAGGCCAGGCACTTCGCGCGATAGAACGCGACCCGCTCCGCAGCCGGCACCGAACGATGGGGATCATGGCAACTGGTACACGACATCGCCGCGCCTGACTTTTTCTTGCATGTGCTTTGCGCCAATGCCTCGAACTGGCTTGCCGCCCGCAAGCCCGAACCCGGGTCCTCTACGCGCACGTAGTAGCGAATGTAGTCAGAGAGATCGTCGCCAGGACGAAACTGATATAGGTGCTTGCCCGGCCGCTCAATCGCAGCATTTCCCTCCAGATGACACTGCATGCAGATGGCATCGCGCCGTTCGGGTGCAAGTTTCAAAGGATTGACGATCGCGCCGCCGTTCACATGCGCCGCGCCAGGTCCATGGCAGCGCTCACAGGCAACGCCGGAGTACGCAAATGCCGGCATGGTGTAGCGGTTCTCTGTACCCTGGATTGGTGGCTGAATGCCGCTCACGTGGCAATCGAGACACGACGTAAGCGCGGGCAGATTCAGCGGCGCCTCGCGCACGTTGCCATAGGCGGGCGCCATGTCCCACATGTGCTTGTCGGCGTACCAGTTCACCGGCGATTCGAACAGGAAGCCATCGGTCGAGAACAGATAAGTTCGCCCGCGACGCCCCTGTCCGATGTAATACAGGAGCTCGCGTTTGCCACGCAGCGAGGGATCACCGGGCCGCTCGAAGCTCAGCCACAGCTTTCCTTCTTCGCTATAGATGCGGTAGTGAACACCCGACTTCTTGTGTACAAAATCGCCCGTCATCGGATTCTCCGACGCCGGGCCGCTGGCTTGCGCCATCGCAGTGCGCTGGTAGGACTCAAAGATGGAGGCATGGCATTTGGCACATGCTTCATTGCCAACGTAGCCGCTGGCGTCAGCTTGCGTGGTGACCCGCGAGGACTGGTTCGCGCCAACGCCGGCCGCAGTCAGCAACACGGCGGACATAAGCGTTAGAAGAGTGATTTGAAATTGCTGTGCCAGAAAGCTCCGCGCCACTTTGAGAGCATACAACGTTGAACCACGCCGCAACGGCGGGCAAGAAACGCTCACCACAGAGGCACAGACACACAAAGTTTTTGACGCCTCCTTGTGCCTCTGTGCTGAATTACACCGGCGGCGCCACAAATCCGAATTCGCGATCAATCACCGCCGCCACCGCCAGCGCCGTCTCATCTTCGAACGGACGCGCTGCGATCTGGACGCCAATCGGCAATCCCTCCGGCGAGCGCCCAACTGGCGCCACCACCGCGGGAGCCGCCAGCACGTTGAACCACTGCGTGTAGCGCATCACGTCAAAATACTCGACTTCCTGCCCATCAACCTTCCACTTGCGCTCACCGTGACGGAAGGCGGGAATCGAACACACCGGACAAAGCAGCACGGGGTAATCCTGCATCTGCTCCAGCAGCTTGCCGCGAATCACGTCGCACTCCGCCCATGCGTTCAACAATTCCTCTGCCGTCAACGGAGGCTCAGCGTGTGCGATTTGCAGGAACTCCTCGAAGATGGGACTCAGCTGCTCCTCATGGCCGCGTATTGTCGGCGCGAAAAACATCGCGCCGCAACGGACAAAGAATGTCCACCACAGCTTCCGCGCCTGCTCCAACCCCTTGGGACGAAATGGACGCACGTCAAAACCTTGCTTCTGCAGCACGCGCACGGCATCCAGCACGGCCTGCCGCGTTTCCGGCGTAACCGGCACCACGCCGTCGTCCTCGAAGTAGCCAATGCGCAAGCGTCTGGCGTCGGCGAGCGATATCTGACGCTGTGGGATAGGCGGGCTAACGGGATCGACAGGATCCTGCCCGCCCAGCACATTAAAGAGAAGCAAAATGTCATCAATGGTCCGTGCCATCGGGCCGATGGCGCCGAGAATCGAGAACGGGCCGACGCATCCCGGCAAGTGGCCACGGCTGGGGAACCGGCCGGGCGTTGGCTTCAGCGAGCAGATGCCGGTGAAGTGCGCGGGCACGCGCACCGAGCCCCCGCTATCGCTGCCGAAGCCTGCCGCGGACAATCCTGCCGCAATCGCCGCTGACTCGCCGCCGCTCGATCCGCCCGGCGTGTACTCCAGGTTCCAAGGATTATTCACGCGACCGTAAAGACGATTGTCGCTCTCGTACGCCATCAGAAATTCCGGCGTATTGGTGATCCCCAGAACGATCGCGCCCGCTTGGCGCGCCCTCGCCACCACAACCGCATCTTCCGCCGGCACATTGCCGCGATTAATCAGGCTGCCCAGCTCACAGCGATGTCTGGCAACGGAGATTGAGGCCTTCACCGTAATCGGCAATCCGAACAGCAATACGTAACGCATCCAGAACAGGCA
>CAWGMV010000002.1:0-73061 GCA_963823635.1 uncultured Acidobacteriaceae bacterium
CCAATGACGTGATTGATTCGCTGACCCTGACCATGAACCGCGCGCGACAGGCGGCAATCACCAAGGAGATCATCGAGATTGTGAGCGGAGCGGCAGCGTTGTAAAACAGTTGCCGGTTGTCAGTTGTCGGTTGTCAGTGAAAGGTTCCCAGGCGCCGTTGTAGCGAGGAGGATAAAGTGCAGGCGCACCGGTATCAGGATCTCTTAGCCTGGCAAAAGGCGATTGAGTTTGTGCAGGCGGTTTACGCGATTTCGTCGAAGTTTCCGCAGGAAGAGATGCTTGGATTGAAGAGCCAGCTGAGACGGGCTGCGGTTTCAGTTCCAAGCAATATTGCAGAGGGACAGGGACGCGCTAGTCGAGGGGAATTCCTGCAGTTTCTCGGGCATGCGCGCGGCTCCCTTTAAGAGATTGAAACGCAAATTGTGATTGCATCGAATCTGCGGTATTTCTCAGTAGAAGACCGTGACCTCTTGCTGGCGGAAGCTCAACGATTGGGTCGCATATTGAATGCATTGATCGCCTCGCTGAAACCTTCCACCCGAACATCGAGTTTGCAACAACTGAGAACCGACAACTGACAACGGACAACTTTTATGGCTGAAAACATCGGACACATCGTTCAGATTGCAGGACCTGCGGTGGACGTGCAGTTTTCCCAAGCTGCGCTGCCGCCTATCTACAATGCGTTGCGTGTCACCAGCGACGGGTTCAACGTTCCGGCGCCCATCGACGTTATCCTCGAAGTGGAGCAGCAGCTCGGCGAGGGCCGGGTGCGTTGCGTTGCCATGGAGCCTACCGAAGGCATGGTGCGCGGCATGAAGGCTATCGATCAAGGCGGGCCCATCACCGTTCCCGTCGGCCGTGAGACCCTGGGCCGCGTGCTGAACGTGATTGGACAGCCGGTGGACAAACTTGGCCCGGTGAATGCCGCCAAGCGCATGCCGATCCATCGCCAGGCTCCAGCATTCGACGAGCAGTCCACCTCGATGGAGATGTTCGAGACCGGCGTCAAGGTCATCGACCTCATTCAGCCGTTCCTGAAGGGCGGCAAGATTGGGCTGTTCGGCGGCGCTGGCGTGGGCAAGACCGTCGTGATCATGGAGCTCATCAATAACGTGGCCCTCAAGCATGGCGGCTTCTCCGTGTTTGCGGGAGTCGGCGAGCGCACTCGCGAGGGCAACGACCTGTGGCTCGAAATGCAGGAGTCGGGGGTGGTCAACATCAAGGAACCCGCAAAGTCGAAGGCCGCGCTGATCTACGGTCAGATGACCGAGCCGCCGGGAGCACGTCTGCGCGTGGCGCTGACCGCGCTTACTGTCGCCGAATACTTCCGTGATGAGGAAGGCTCCGACACGCTGCTCTTCATCGATAACATCTTCCGTTTCACGCAGGCCGGCTCGGAGGTATCGACGCTTTTGGGCCGCATGCCTTCGGCCGTGGGATATCAGCCCAACCTCGCCACCGAAATGGGCGAACTGCAGGAGCGCATCACCTCGACCAAGAAAGGCTCCGTCACATCTGTGCAGGCGATTTACGTGCCGGCTGACGACCTTACCGATCCGGCGCCAGCAACGACCTTTGCTCACCTCGATGCGACGACGGTGCTCTCCCGGCAGATTTCCGAGTTGGGCATTTATCCCGCCGTCGATCCGCTGGCTTCGACTTCACGCATTCTTGATCCGCGCGTGGTTGGCGACGCGCATTACAATTGCGCGCAGGCCGTCAAGCGCGTCTTGCAGAGCTACAAAGACTTGCAGGACATCATCGCGATTCTTGGTATCGACGAGCTCAGCGAAGACCAGAAGCTCACGGTGTCGCGCGCCCGCAAGATCCAGAAATTCCTCTCCCAGCCGTTCCACGTGGCCGAGCAGTTTACCGGCCTGAAAGGCCGCTACGTCAAGGTCGCGGACACAGTGCGCAGCTTTCAGGAGATCGTGGACGGCAAGCTGGACGACGTTCCAGAGCAGGCCTTCTACATGAAGGGCGACATTGACGAGGTCATGGAAGAAGCCGAGAAGATGAAGGCGGCGCAGGCATAACCCGCCATGGCTGACACGCTGGAACTCCAAATCGTAACGCCCGACAAGCTGCTGGTGCACGAGCGCGTCGAGGGCGTGCAGATCCCCGGCAAGAGTGGAGAACTGGGCGTTCTGCCCGGCCACGCGCCGCTAATCACAACCCTGACCATCGGTGAGATCAGCTACCGCCAGGGCGCGAACACGCACTACCTGTCGGTCGCCTGGGGGTTTGCCGAAGTTCTGCCGGACAAGGTGACGATCCTCGCCGACACTGCGGAGCGCGCCGAGGAGATTGATGTCAAGCGCGCCCAGGAAGCCAAAGCCCGAGCAGAAGAAGCGCTAAGGCGCGCCGCGGCCGATCTCGACTTCGATGCCACGCTCTACGCGCTGCACCGCGCCGAGGTTCGCATCGCAGTTGCCGCCCGCGCCAGCCACATTGCCGCCGCGCACTAGCTGCGCAACAAGCTTCCTTCTAGTGCCGCGCCGAAACACTCTGGCGCGGCTTAGTGTTTTTAGTCTTGAGCCGCGGGCACGCGCAGGCGCTCGCTCCTTGCTCCCCCGATCAATTCGCGCGAGCCCGCGCGACCCGCGGCGGTTCTTGCTACCGCACAACCTCCACTCTCTTTTCCTGCTTCACGCCGAAGCGAACCGCCTTGGCTAGTACGACGGTCTCGATGCAGCGCAGCGCTCCGAGCACAGCCTCAGGGATATCGCCGTCTACCTGCACCACCGCAACCGCCGAGGTCCCCTGCTCGCTGGTCGCACGGCCAAGCGAGAAGTTGGCGATGTTGACGTTGTGCTGGCCCAGTACCGTCCCGACGCGGCCAACAACTCCGGGCACATCTAGATTGCGTAGATAGATGACGTTGCCTTCCAGCGGCGCTTCCACATGGATGCCATCGATCTCCAGCAGCCTCGGCACGCCGCCCGGCTGCACACAGCCCGCGGCCGTGTGCTCCTGCTGGCCGCTCTTGAAGGTCACGCGCAACACGTTGGTAGCGGCGGTTTCCGAGTCGTGTGGCTTCTTGCGTTCGGTCAGACGGATGCCCCGTTCTTCGGCAATAGAAGCCGCGTTGACCAGGTTCGCCCGCTCGTGCGCGTGTGCAAGCTGGTTGAGCGCTCCGGCCACAGCAGCGTTGCGGATGAGCGCCGTCTTCCACTCGGCTATTTCGCCGCCGTAGCTGAGGACGATCTCCTCCACACCGCCCTCGCCGGATTGCGCCAGGAAAGTTCCCATCCGCTCGGCGAGCGCGATGTACGGCTGCATGAGCTCGTACTCTTCCTCGCTGATGGAAGGCACGTTGACGGCGTTCTGGATGACGCCCTTGGTCAGGTACTCGCGTACTTGCAGCGCGATCTGCACCCCGACCGCTTCCTGCGCTTCATGCGTCGAGCCGGCAATGTGCGGAGTCAGGATGACATTCGGCAAGGTCGCCAAAGGAGAGTCCTTCACCGGCTCGTGTGCATAAACATCGAGCGCTGCACCGGCAAGCTGACCGGACTGCAGAGCTTCGATGACGGCGGGTTCGTTCAGCAGTTCGCCGCGCGCGCAATTCAACAGGCGCACGCCTTTCTTCATCTTGCGCAGCGCATCCGCATTGATCATGGCCGTCGTTTGCGGACTGAGGCCGACGTGCAGCGTGATGTAGTCCGACTGGGCGTAGAGTTCATCCAGCGGAACCATGGTGACATTCAACTGCTGCGCCAGACTCGGCGCGACGTAAGGATCGTGCGCGACCACCTTCATACCGAAGGCAATGGCGCGACGCGAGACTTCGACCCCCACCCGCCCCAGTCCAACGATGCCCAGCGTCTTGCCGCGCAGCTCTGTCCCTTGCAGCGTTTTCTTTTCCCACTTGCCGGCGTGCATGGTGGAATCGGCGCGGGTGAGGAAGCGCGCCAGCGCCAGCATGAGAGCAAAGGTGTGCTCGGCGACCGCTACAGCGTTGCCGCCGGGAGTGTTCATGACGACGATGCCGCGCTTGGTAGCGGCATCGAGATCGACGTTATCCACGCCCACACCGGCACGCCCGATGACGCGCAGCCTGGGGGCCTTGTCCATCATCGCGGCGTCAACAAACGTGGCGGAGCGGACCAGGATGGCTTCGGCGGTTGGCAGCTCCGCCGCAAGTGTTTCTTTGTCGGGCGAAACCACCTTCCAGTCGGGATGCTCAGCAAAGACTTTGAGCGTGGAGGGAGAGACTTTATCTGCGATTACGATTTTCATACTTTTACCGCCTCTGCATATTGTTCGGCGAAAGTTTCCTGTACCGCGCGGACACCGGCGCCGAGTTCGAAGTTATGGGAGGGCGCAACCTTTGCAAGCACGTGCTCCAGAGCCCCAATTACGCCGATGGCATCGAGATAGTCGTAGTAGCCGAGGTGCGCGATGCGGAACAGTTTGCCTTTCATCTCGCCCTGGCCGTTGGCCACCACCATGGCGAAGCGCTCGCGGAATTCCTTCACGATGTTGCCTGAATCGATTCCAGGGGGCGGCACTATCGCAGTCACAGCAGCGGCGGGACAGGTGGGCGCAAACAGCTTCAGGCCCAGCGCCTGCACGCCGGCGCGCACCATAGCGGCCGAAGTTTCTGCGTTGTGAATGAGCACATCGCGACCGTCGGCCAGGTTGCCATTGCCGGCGCGGCGGATGTAATCGAGCGCCGCCGCTAAGCCGCACACCAACGCGACGGCTGGAGTAAACGCCGACTCGCCTTTGACCTGAGACTTGCGCTCCTTGCGCAGATCGAAGTAATAGCGCGGCTGCTTGGTTTCTTCCATGCGAAGCCAGGCGCGCTCGCTGACGCTGAGGTAGGCCAATCCGGGCGGGATCATCACCGCTTTCTGGGACCCCCCAATGAGGATGTCGATTCCCCAGCCATCCACGTCGAAGTCGGTGGTGCCGAGGCCGGTGATCGCGTCCACGACGAACAGCGTGTCCGTGTCCTTGAGCAGCGAGGCAACGCCCTTGACGTCGTGACGCGCGCCGGTCGAGGTCTCGGTCGCCTGCATGTAGAGCACTTGCGCCCCAGCGATTTTGGATTGGACGTCGCGCAGATCGAACGTCTCGCCATAGGGAACACTGACCAACTCGACCGTAAGGCCAAAGGCTTTGGCCAGATCGCGCCAGCGCTCGCCGAACTTGCCGGCGCTCAGCACGACGACCTTATCGCCGACCGTAGTCAGGTTCGAGACCGCGGCCTCCATGGCCCCGCTGCCGGAGGACGCGAGGATGAGCACATCATTTTTTGTGCCGATGAACGTCTTGAGATCGGCCAAGGTTCGGCTGAAAATTTCACGGAATTCCGCCGTCCGGTGATGCATATCAGCAGCTGCGATTGCATTCTGGGCAGCGGGCAGTAGGGGAGTAGGACCGGGAGTGAACAAACGGGTCTTCCGTAGCATAGAGAACCACCTTTACATGTAAGTTCCGGCGAAATCGGGCGCCGGATAAAACTATAAACCTGATTGCGCTCAGGTAGTGCGCGCCTACGGCGCTGGGCCAATCTATAATTGCGCCATGGCCCTGACCGAGCAGGTGCAAAAAGATATGGTTGACGCCATGCGCAAGAGGGAAGAGCTGCGGCTCTCCACGCTGCGCATGATGAAGGCCGCGCTGCAAAATAAACAGATCGAGAAACGCGGCGAGCTCGAGGAGAAGGAAGAGCTGCAGGTGTTCAGCACCATGATCAAGCAGCGCAGGGACTCCATCGAGCAGTTCGAAAAGGGCAACCGTCCCGAGCTCGCCAGGAAGGAAGCCGAAGAAATCGTCATCATCGAAGCCTACATGCCCAAGGCCGTCGGCGAAGAAGACATCGCCGACGCCGTGCGCTCTACCATCGCCGAAATGGGTACTCCCACAATGAAAGACATGGGCACCGTGATGAAGAACGTCATGGCGAAGTTCGCCGGCGCGCGCGTGGATGGCAAGCTGGTCAGCGAGACAGTGAAGAAAGAGCTGGCGCCAAAGGCAGGCACTTAGCAGTTGGCACACGTGGAGCCCGCCAAGTGGCCACAGAGTTGTAAAAGATCTTTTCCGCGACCGCGCCACGCTCACGCGCCCTCAGATGGACACTAGGCCCACGACATCAGTGTATAACTGCGGCGGCCGTTGTCAGTGAAGCAGGTCACGGCGCTCAGTGACGTAGCGGCTGGTTGGGCCCTTTCTTTTTCGATGTGAGTGGTAGAGCGGGCCTTCAGAGGCCGTGACGAAACAGTGTCGTCCCCGAGGGACTCCGGCGTTGTTTCCCACTGTACCCAGCACTCCGCCTTCGGCTGCGTGCTGGGCTGTCATGAGTCCGCGCCTGCGGCGCTCGTTCTTGCGGTTTTGTTCCACCGATGCAACGACGAGCCGAGTTTCGTAACGGCCTCTTCAGGCCCGCTCTACCCAGCAATGCGATCACTTTCCACTGGAGTTTTTCTGTGCCGAGGTGTGAGACCTTGACTCTTGCGCGGTCTGCGCTGAGGGCGGCTGTCCTTCGGCCTGCTCCAACTCCTGCGCAATGGAGTCCACCAGGCTGGCCTCGTTCAATAGCACCTGTCCCACCAGCACGGCACCCTGATCAGCGTCCTGCCATTTGTCTTCCTCGATTGCCTCGCGGACGGCGGGAATCGGCTTCGCGCCGTAGCCGGTGTAAGCGCCCGGCGCATAGATCTGGTGCTTGAACCATGGCCGCTCCTTGAGACCCTGGTTGACGGTGAAGGTTCGCTCGGTCAGCAGAAGCTTGGCATTGATTTCCTTCAGCGCGGGCGACTGCCATGCATTTGCGTTCTCATTAAGCCGGGCAACAGCCTGACGATAACGTTGGGCAGCGCGGGCATAGGCCTCCGCGCCATTTTCCAGCGGGGCGAAATTCAAATACGGCGGCATGGGTTGCTTGGTTGGTGGAACATACTGCTTATCCGGATCAGCGGTCGCGGTGAAGACGCCCTCTTCAACCTGACGGTTGCGTTCGTGTATCTCGTCCTGCTTCTTCTTCAGCTCCTTTTTCAGCTCCGCGATGTAGCGCTTAACGGTGTCCGCCGAGCCTGAGGGATCAAAGGGCAGGAGGTCGGCATCGGCGAAGCGCATCACGGTGCTTCCCGCCATCTGCGCCAGAGCGCGCTCGTAAACAAATTTGGGATCGCCGAAGTGTGTGAACCAGTAGAAGTCGTCGTAAATGGAGTGATAGACTCCGCCGTTGCTCTCCCCGCCGAAGCCCATATTCAGCGCCGCGACTCCGGCGAAGTCAAGAAATGCGGTGTAATCGGAGCCATCACCCAGGGCGCCGATGCGCAGGTCGGCGCGGCTGCGTATCTCTTCGCGATCTTCGGCGCTGTTCGCGCGCGCAACGCGCCGAAGATAGGCGCGCTTCCACACCGTGATGTGCTTCTCCGGATCCTGAACGTCGCGCTCCACCTGGTTGGCAGCGTGCTCCAGGGTGTGTGATCCGGAGATGTTGAGGTATCCCCGGCCGTTGGAATCGGTGTTGAGATACAGCACGGCGTGCTGGCGAAGTTCATCCTGATGTTGTTCGACCCATTCGGTGGAACCCAGCAAGCCAGGCTCTTCGCCGTCCCACGCACAGTAAATGATGGTGCGCTTGGGACGCCATCCCTGCTTCAGCAGCTCGCCCAGCGCCCGCGCTTCTTCCAGCTCCGAGACCATGCCGGAAATTGGATCTTCCGCGCCGTTTACCCAGGCATCATGATGATTTCCCCGCAGTACCCACTGGTCCGGCTCGTCGCTGCCGGGAATTCGGGCGATTACGTCGTAGATGGTCTTCAGGTCCCAGTTGAACTTGGCCACGAGATGCACTTTGGCCGGCCCCGGTCCGATGCGGTAGGTGATGGGCAGCCCGCCACGCCATGTCTCCGGGGCCGTCGGCCCGGTGATCGCTGCCAGCAGCGGCTGCGCATCGCCGTAGGAAATTGGCAGCACCGGAATCTTGGTGATGGTTTGGGCCTCCGTCAGCGGGAGGCGCTTTGCGTCCTTGGTCGCGCCGACTCCCGGCGTCAACGGGTCGCCGGGATATTGCGTGTCCATCACGCTGCCGCGCTGCACGCCTTCCGGCGGGCGATACGGACCGGCAGGATAGTCCTGGCCCTCGAAGTAGCCGTCATCCTTGGGATCGGAGTAAATGATGCAGCCCAGTGCGCCGTGCTCGGCCGCGACCTTAGGCTTGATGCCTCGCCAGCCGCCGCCATAGCGCGCGATGACGATGGCGCCCTTGACCGAAACTCCCAGCCGTTCAAGCTGTTCGTAGTCGTCGCGCATTCCGTAGTTGACATACACCAGCGGCCCGGTGACGTCGCCGTCGATGGAATAAGCGTTATAGGTTGGCAACTGCTCTGCCGTCTGCTGCGACGTGGGATCAATGCTCAGAGGAGGTTCTTGCAGCTTGGCAACAAAGTGCGTTGGCGCAAGCAGCTCGACAACCCGCTCCTTCGGAGTCGGAAACAGCACGTCAAAGGTTTCGATGTGCGCGTCGAAGCCAAACTCCTTGAACTTCGCCAGCATCCACTCGGCGTTCGCCTTGTCGTAGGGCGAGCCCACGTTGTGCGGCCGCGCGCTTAAGTGCTGCATGGAGTCGCGCAGAACGCTGGGATCGGGGAGGTTGCGAAACTTCGTCTCCCAGTCGCGCTCGGTGGCCGCGTGCGCGGGCGAATAGCCATCCATTGGCTCGGGAGTGGTGGCTGCGTTCGCCGGGGAAAGCAGGGCAAGAATTAATGCGGCCACAGTGGCGCGACTGGACACGGAACTACCTCCGCCCGCGGTACTCTGCGGGTCATGCACAAGATGGGTCGTGAAGTTGCAGATTATACGCTACGAAAACCGGTTGAGGCTTGCTTAATCTGCTGCGTCCGGCGCGGGAAGTGCGGGCGCTGACTGCAGGCTGGCTGCTCTTTTTCGCGCCCAGCCGAAGTACACAGCGGTTATCAGCACGAGCCACGGAATACCGGCTTCCAGGGTGACGCGCATTCCCGGCACCCACCAGGTTGAGATCAGAATCGCCAGCACGGCGAGGCCGCCGAGGATGGTTGTCGCGGGAAACAACGGCATCACTAGCAGGCGTCCCTCCTTCCGCCAATGACGGCGAAAGCCAATATGCGTCATGAAGATGAGAATCCAGGCGAAGAGCCCGCCAAACAACGCGATGCCGAACATGTACACGTACGCCGATGCCGGAAAAATCAGCGCAAACAGAGTGGCGACGCCCAGCCCTGCGGCCGACACCAGCAGCGCGGGAAGCGGCGCGCTGTTGCCGGACACACGCCCGAGAACCTCGGGCGCATATCCGGCGCGGGCCAGCGAGAACACCATGCGCGTCCCAAGATAAAGGTTGCAGTTCATGCTGGAGAGCGCGGCGGTTAGCACCACGAAGTTGACGACGTGCGCGGCCGCAGGAATGTGCATCAGGTCAAACACGCGGACGAACGGGCTGACGGTGATGCTTTGCCCCGGCTGAATCTGCGTCCAGGGAATGACTCCCACCAGAATGGCAATGGCCCCCACATAGAAAATGATGAGCCGGGCCAGCATGCTGCGCATGGCGCGCGGCACGGTGCGCTGCGGGTCTTTGGCTTCGCCGGCGGTGACAGCGACGACCTCCGAGCCTATGAAGCTGAAGATGACGAATGCCAGCGCCAGCCACACGCCCAGCCAGCCGTTGGGCAGAAATCCTCCGTAGGCACGGAAGTTCTCCAGCCCGATTGGCCGCTGCTGATGGACGCCGAACAGAATCGCAGTGCCCAGCAGAATGAACACCACGATAGCGATGACTTTGATCACCGAGAACCAGTACTCAAATTCGCCGAAAGCGCCGACGCTGCGTGCATTCACGAAGATGAGCACCGCCGAATAGAACACCACCCATGCCCACGCCGGGCTGTGTGGAAACCACCATTGCGTGTAAATCGCCGCCGCCACGGCCTCTCCGCCGATGGCGATCGATTGTGCTGCCCAGTAGGTATAGCGGATCACAAAGCCTGCCCAAGGCGATAGGTACAGGTCGGCATAAACCCCGAATGCACCGGCTGTAGGGTGGGCCACTGCCATCTCCGCCAGGCAGCCCATCAGCAGCAGCGTGATACCCGCGCCCAGAATATAGGTCAGAATCACGCCCGGCCCGGCGGTGCGAACTGAGAGCGCGCTGCCCAGGAACAGCCCGGTTCCGATGGCGCCACCCAGCGCCATCATGCTCATCTGGCGTTCGCTGAGCTGGCGCGCCAAGCCGCTCTCGTTGGCGACAGCCTGATCGTGACGTTGTGAAAGACTCGATGTGTTCTTTTTCACCATAGACGCTGTTAGTGGCGGAGATACAGCTTACCTCAGCGTCCGTGCGCTTCGCGCCTTGAGAGCGCCATCGCGACATAGTATTCTTCAAAGTACCTTACTTAAATCTTCGGTAGCAGCGTCTCATACCGGCTGCGAAGGAGTTGACTTGCGTCGTGTTTTTCATGCGCCTTTGATCTCAATTCTGCTTACCATCATCCTGCTGACCGGATTCTCCCAGCTCGCCTGGGCGCACGCCGTTCTGATGGAATCCAAGCCAGCGCTGAATTCCTCAATCAAAGGGCCGGACGTCGCCATCTGGCTGCGCTTCAACGTTCGCGTTGATGGCAGCCGCTCGCGTTTGCAGTTGCTGGCTCTGGACGGCACCCAGCAGACCCTCGCCCTCGCCAAGCAATCGAGCCCTGACATTCTGCAGTCGCGGGTTAGCGGCCTTAAGCCCGGCGCCTATAAGCTGCTCTGGAACGTGCTCGCCTCCGACGGCCACATGAGCAAGGGCGAAGTGCCATTTACGGTGACTTAGAGTGGTTCTGCAATTACTGTGTCCGCGGAATTCGGGTAGAGCGGCGCTTCAGCGCCGCGTCTACGGGCAAGAACGAAAACCGCTTCCGCCGCTGGGGTCAGAGACCTCAGCGGCGGAAGCAAAGCTTAGAGATAATGATGGCAACGCGGGCCTGAAGGCCCGCTCTACCCGACACATCAAATACTGAAGAACGCCATACCTCTCATGCAGCAACTCGTCGATCTTTTCGGATTTTTTTCTGTTGTCCTGCGTGCGGGCACGCTCGTCTTCCAGTCGCTGCTTCTGGGTGGGATTTTCTTCGTCCTGTGGACTGCACGCGGTAATCCTGGACCGCCGCAAGAGAGCATGGAACGTGTGCACTCGACTGCATGGACGCTCCTGCGACTCAGTGCGATTGGGCTTGCCGTGGTGCAGGTGCTCTACCTGTTTGTGGATTCCTCGGTGTTGATGGCGACCGCCGAAATTCCGTTCAGTGGCGTCATTGGAGCAGGTTTCTTCGTCGCCGGCAGCGTTGTTCTCGGCGGTGCAATCCTCACCGCCATTGTCGCCAGCCGTAACAGCAAGTTCGCTCGATATGCCCTTCCGGTGCTGGCTGCGGTCATCCTGGGAGCGAGCCTGATGACGACCCACGCTGCTTCGCGCATGGGTGATCGTCTCTATCCAGTCACCATTACTGCGATTCACCTGGCGGCGACCGGCCTTTGGATTGGCGGGCTGCCTTTCCTGATGTTGAGCCTGTTCCGCGCGCGCGACCTGACGACGCGGTGGTATCTCACGGAACGCTTCTCCCGCAGTGCGCTGTTCAGCGTGGGTGCGCTGGCGTTGAGCGGCCTGGCCATGAGCTTTTCCTATATCGGCTCGGCAAGGGAGATTCTGGGTACCGCCTACGGGGTTATGGTTTCAGCCAAAGTCCTGATGCTTGGCGCCCTGCTGGTGTTGGGCGCAGTGAATTTCCTGCTGTTGCGCGGTGGAGACAAGGAAAATGTAATGCCCCGGCTGCGGCGGTTGGTGGAAGCCGAGGTCGGCATCGGCATCACTGTAATCCTCACGGCTGCTTCGCTGACCTCGCAGCCGCCGGCGGTTGACCAGCCGAATGACACGGTCACGCCGCAGCAGATAGCTGCGCGGGTAAAGCCGGTGTGGCCCCGACTGGATTATCCGCAGGAAGTGCTGGCCGAGAATGCCGCAGCTGCGCAAGGCAAAGCGGAGGCTTCCAGTTCGCAGCCTGCTGTCGTTGCGTACGACATCGATGGTCTGCCCCTCACGTGGCAACGCATTGCCTCGTCCGAAGAGTCGGAGTCAAATCATCACTGGATGGGGGTCATCGTGCTGGCCATGGGCGTGCTGGCGCTGCTGGCGCGCACCGGCAAGGCGCCCTGGGCCGAGTACTGGCCTTTGCTGCTCATCTGCATTGCGATTTTCATCTTCATCCGCGCCGACACCGAGTCCTGGCCCGTTGGGCCGCAGGGATTCTGGGCCTGCTGGCTGAAGCCGGAAGACTTCCAGCATCGTGTTGCCGCACTGGTCTGCATCGGTTTCGCATTCTTTGAACTCCGCATTCGGCGCAAAGAGAACGCCAACAGCTCAACCGCATTGGTTTTCCCTCTGATGTGCGCCCTCGGCGGCGCGCTGCTGCTCACCCACTCGCATCCTGTTACCAGCGTCAAGGACAACCTGCTGATTGAGTTGAGCCACGTTCCGATGGGAGTTCTCGCGGTCTTCGCCGGATGGTCACGCTGGCTGGAATTGCGTCTGCCTTCCAAAGACCGCGCCATCCCGGCCTGGATCTGGCCGGCGTGCTTCGTCCTTATTGGCGCAGGATTGCTGAACTACCGGGAAATGTGAGTCGGTGCATCGCTTGTACGGATCGGCCGCTCGCACAGGCCTGAAGCCCAATTTCTCATAATACGGACTTACGGCCCAGCTGAAGCCGTGCCCTGATACAGAGCGATTCATGCGGTGGGATCTCTACGGCAGCCGCTGCGCCAGTCCGGGCAGGGCCTTCATCAGGTCGTTATAGATGACGACTGCGAAGAACAGAATCAGAAAGACGAACGCGGTCTGATAGATGCGCTCTTTGATCCTGATGCTGATGTCGCGGCGCATGATCGACTCGATAATCAGCAACATAATGATGCCGCCGTCGAGGATAGGAATCGGCAGCAGGTTAAAGACGCCGAGATTCAGGCTGATCATCGCTACCAGGCTGAGCAGCGGTGTCCATCCCGGCTGGCGCGCCGCTTCGCCGGTGGCGCGGCCGATGCCAATCGGACCTTCCATCTGCTTGATGGAGACCTTGTGCTCCAGCATCTTCCGCACCAGGTCAACAATCAGCACCGAATACTTCTTGTTCTCTTCGATGGAGCGGTTGAGCGCCTGCGCGAAAGGCAGTTTGTCCACATTGACCGGCTCAGACCGGAAGCCAAGACGGAAGCTCTTCTGGCTCCCTTCCACCGTCTGGACCGGTGTCATGGTGAGATGCACTTGCTGTCCGCTGCGCACAGCCGTGACGTCCACCGGGTTGCTGCCATTGTGCTGCAGGTACTGGATAACGTTGAAAAGCGAGCGCATCGGAAGGCCATTGATGGCGATGATGTCATCGCCGAGTTTCAATCCTGCCTTGGCGGCGGGCATATCGGGCTCAAGCTCGGTCACGGTGATTGGCTGGTCAGGCACCCAGCCGACGCTGGCGTATTGTTCTGCGCCATCGGCCTGGGGCTGAATCTGCTTCTCAGAAATCTGGGTTCCGCGCTGGATGGCGACGTCAACCGGCTGCTTGGGGCTGATCATCACCTTCAGCATGACGTCTTCCCACGTCGGGTCCTGCTCGCCGTCGATGCGCACGATACGGTCGCCCTGCTCGACCCCCGCCTTCGCCGCCGGAGAATTTTCCACTACCCATCCAATCACTGCCGGCTGGTCGAGAAATACCGGATGCTCGTAGTGCACCATAAACACGCCGGTAAGGACCGCGACCGCCAGGATGATGTTCATCGCGGGACCGGCGATGGCGACTACGAAGCGTTGCCAGCGCGGATGCGACATGAATTCATCCGGCGCGCCGGTGCGCGATTCCAGCGGGTTCTCACCCGCCATCTTGACGTAACCGCCGAGTGGCAGAGCGCTGATGCGGTAGTCGGTTCCGCCGCGGCGAAAGCCGACCAGACGCTTGCCAAAGCCGATGGAGAAAACATCGACGCGAACGCCAAACCATTTTGCGGCGAGAAAGTGGCCCAGCTCGTGCACCAGAATCATGATGCCGAGCACCACTGCCAGGGTAACTACGTAATAACGGAAAAACTCCATAATGCTTTCAGGCTTGGGAAGCTATTTGTGCCGGCTGCCCGAAGGCGACTGAGCAGCGGTTTCTCTGGCGCCCAATTGTTGGATGCGACGGCTAGTCCTCCGGCGCGCGTCTCCATCTATATTTAGTACTTCGGATATGGATTCCGGAACGCGTGCCGCCGTTTCACTAACTATGGCCTCTATTGTAGCCGGAATCTCCGAAAACCCAATACTACCTTCGAGGAAGGCGGCTACCGCGACTTCATCGGCGGCGTTCAAGGCAATCGTTTTGGCGCCTCCAGCTTCGACTGCTTCATAAGCCAAACGTAAGCAGGGAAATCTCTCCAAGTCCGGCAGACTGAAGTCCAGCCGCCGCAGCTCCTGCACCGGAAAGCGCAGGTCTGATTCGATGCGCTCCGGATATGTAAGTGCGTATAAAATCGGCAGCCTCATGTCCGTTACCGAAAGCTGAGCAAGCAAACTGCCATCGACGAACTCGACCATCGAATGGATGGTGCTCTGCGGATGGATAAGTACTCTTACCTGAGCGGGCTGCATGTCGAACAGGCGGCAGGCTTCGATGACCTCGAAGCCCTTATTCATCAGGGTGGCCGAATCGATGGTGATGCGCTGGCCCATCTTCCAGGTCGGGTGATTCAGAGCTTGCTCAACCGTGATGCCAGCGAAGTCCTTCAGCGGCGTGTTCAGGAACGGACCGCCTGAGGCTGTGAGCCAAATCTGCTGCACCTCGTTGCGTCGCCCGCCGCGCATGCACTGGTGGACGGCATTGTGCTCGCTGTCGATGGGGAGCAGCGGTTTACCTTGTTTGACGGCTTCGGCGGTAATGAGATCGCCCGCAGCGACCAGGCATTCCTTATTGGCCAGGCCGACGGTTTTGCCTGCCTTGACCGCTTCGTAGGTGGCTTCCAGCCCGGCAACGCCAACGATCGCGCTGACGACGAAATCAGCTTCTGGATGAGTGGATACCTTCACCGATCCCAACGAGCCGTGAGCGATCTCAATCGCATTGTCGAGTCCGGCCTGCCTGAGTTTGTCCTGAAGCTGGCTGGCAGCTTCGGCCGAGCCCATCGAAATGACCTGCGGCTGCCAGCGCCGCGCCTCTTCGAAGGCGAGCTCAATATTGTTGCCTGCCGCCATGCTGACCACCGAGAAGCGTTCAGGAAAGCTCTCGACAATGCTGAGGGTGCTCCTGCCGATGGAGCCGGTCGAGCCAAGAATGGCAATGCCCTTCATAAATGAATCTGGGTGGAGCACGCCTTCAGGCGTGCACAAAAGCTGATTTTACCGGGGCCGCGGCTTTATAGCCGCTGAGCATCCCGATGCTGAACTTTACCGCAGCGGCTAAAGCCGATTCCGCTTCGCGGCTTTCTTATGCACACCTGAAGGCGTGCTCCGCCCGTCGTGCGCATTCAGATTGGCCATCATTGCGGCGACGCTTTTCGCCCTGGATACCTCACCGCACTCTCCTGCTTGCATTGCCGCAGCGGTCTCGCGATTGGGAATGCGCACTTGGATTTTCACATTAGTCCCCGATTAGAATACGGAAAATAGCTTGTGATGGGGATGGCGAAAATTAGCGCCACTGGAAGGGCGAACAGCAAGGCATCAATACGATCGAGCACTCCGCCATGGCCGGGCAACAACGCCCCCGAATCCTTCAACCCAGCGCCGCGCTTGATGGCCGATTCGAACAGATCCCCGAATTGGGCTGCAACGTTGATGCTCAGTCCAAAAAACGCGGTGAGCCAGACGGGCGGGACTCTAAACATTGGGATTGGCCCTGGCTCGAAGCCATAGGGCGCCTGGGGCATTAGATGCCATTCGATAAATGCATGACCAATTGGATTGATGAAGCGAAACAAGACCAGCGCGATTGCGATCGCCACCATTGTGGAGGCGCATGCCCCTTCCCAGGTTTTTCCCGGACTCACGCGAGGAGCAAGTTTGTGCTTACCAACGGCACGCCCCACATAGAATGCAGCGATGTCCCCGCCCCATACGAGTAACATCGTGAATAACAGATAAAGTGCGCCATATGATGCGTTGCGCAGCACGATCAGCAACGCAAGCGTCACGCCCACATAAGGCAACAGCAGAAATGAAACGGCTGCGTCGGGTAGCGATTGCGACAAGGGTTCCCGCCGAGTTGAATCAATCAACAGCAGATATGGCCACAGAAGGAGAATGATCAATCCCACAACGCGTGCGATAGCGAGCACATTCTCTAAACTGCGTAGGTTAGCCATCGAGCTCGCCACCACGTAGAAAAGCCAAGGCAACGAGAAGTAGCCCCAACCTCGCATCGGCCGCAAGCCCGTCGCCTGCGCAATGTCGAAATATTCTCTTGCCGACAGCAGCGCCACTCCCAACACTAGCAGCGTGAACAGCCACAGCGGTGCCTTGAACAAAGCCAGAATGACGAGGGGAATCAGGATGACCGCGGTCAGGACGCGCTTCACGACAAGTGTCCGTTGTCGCTGCCCAGTCCGCCGAAGCGGCGCTCGCGCTTCTGAAACGCTTCGATGGCCTCGAGCAACTGCGAGCCGCGAAAGTCTGGCCACAAAGTTTCGGTGACATAGATCTCGGCGTACGCCACCTGCCACAGCAGGAAGTTACTCAGCCGCATTTCGCCGCTGGTGCGAATCACCAGGTCAAGCTCGGGCAGGCCGTAGGTATAAAGGTGCTGTGCAATTGACTTCTCGTCGATCTTGACGTGCTCGATGCCGCCATTCCTGGAGGCCTCGCGTGCCAGGGCGAGGAAGCAATCCACCAGTTCCGTCCGCGAACTGTAGTTGAGCGCCAGCGTCAACACCATGCCGGTGTTCTTCTCCGTCATCTCGCGCGCCCACGCCATGCGCTCCTGCACCTCTTGCGGCAGCTCCTGCTGGCGGCCAATGTACTGCAACCGGACGTTGTTCTCCATCAGTGTGGGCAGCTCCATCATCAGGTAGCGCCGCAGCAGGTTCATCAGGTACGAGACTTCCGATTTAGGGCGCTTCCAGTTCTCGACCGAGAAGGAATAGAGCGTGAGCGCGGGAATGTGGATGCGGGCCGCGGTTTCGACCGTGGAGCGTACCGCCGCCACGCCCGAGCGGTGTCCCGCAATGCGCGGCAAATGGCGGCGTTTGGCCCAGCGGCCGTTGCCGTCCATGATGATGGCGATGTGATGGGGCAACCGCTCCGGATCGAGGCGGGAGTAAATCTCGGCCTCTTTGCGGTTCAGCCCGGCGGGCAACAGTGCGCGCAAAGCATACCTCTGACGCTCTCAAAGTAGCATACGGGAGAAGGGGTTGCAATGAAAGTGGCGTCTGCCGCAAACGCATACAAGCACACCTCGGAGTTCGGCGGTGCCGTAAGCGGGAATATGCCAGGACTGTCGAGCGGGATTGTCTCCGGAAGCCCGACCCGATAAAGTGCGAGAGAATATCTTCAGAGGAGTCTCAGGCAAGATGGACCAAAACAACGACAATCATGAAATCGGGCTGTTTGAGGCGATGTATTCGGCGCGGGCGATGCGCTGGCTCAAGCCCGATCCCGTTCCGGCTGAACTCATTGCCCGGATTCTCGAAGCAGCAACGCAGGCACCCAATGCCGGCAATCGGCAGAGCTGGCTATTCGTTGTAGTGCGCGACGCAGAGCAACGGCGTCGCATCGGGGAGATCTATCGCAGAGTCAGCCTCTGGGTCCTGCAACGCTACAAGCATCAGGGCAAACCCGATTACCAGTCACAATCGCAATACGACTGGATGATGAAGGGCGGCACGCACCTTTATGAGCACATGGGAGACGCTCCCATATTGCTGATTCCTTGCCTCAGGCTCGCTCCGTTCGAGCTTCCTCCTGAGATCCCGGAGGATGTGCGCCCAGCAATGAGGGAGGCGTATCCATGGACGGCCGGCGCCAGCATCTATCCCGCCGTGCAAAACATAATCCTGGCGTGCCGTGCGCTTGGGCTGGGAACGGTGCTGACTACGAACCACACGATCGCAGAAGATGAGATCAAGGCAGTCTTGAATCTCCCGCCGGAAGTGAGAACATTTGCGCTGATGCCGATCGGGTATCCGGAGCGCAATTTCGGTCCCGTCCAACGTCGGCGCGTCAGTGAGGTTGCGATACTCGACCACTACGGAACACCGTTCACCGGTAGCTCCTGGTAACCGGCAGCGGATCCCGGGGTCGCCGCAAAACGTAGAGGCAGCCTCCGCGTCTTCTCGATGCATGATCGCCCAGGGGTTTGTGGCTCCGTCGCTGAATTCGATCACAAGCCGCACTTTGAACGATGGTGCTTTTACTAGCATGAGTTGCGCTTGCAAAATTGGGTCTATGTAATCTGGAATAAGCGACTTGCAACGCCTACCAAAAAGAGTAGCCCGTATCTCGTAACATCTCTAAGCCACTGAAAACAAACGTCGCAAGAGTGGCTATTCCCGTGCACTGAGGAGAGCGGGGCGATTTTAAAGATTGTTATTCACCTCGAATTTCAGTAAAGCGGAGAGTGCGATGAAGCGATTTGCGCTACGAACAATTTCCTTGGTTGCCATCCTGGCGCTGTTCTCGGTCTGGGGCTTTAGCCAGCAGATCAGCGGTGACCTGGTGGGAACCGTGAAAGACGCAAGCGGTGCGGTTGTGGCGGGGGCTACAGTTGAGGCCACCAACCTGGGCACCGGAGTCAAGGCAACTACCACTACCAATTCCGCTGGAGAATATCACTTCGTCAACCTGCCTGCTGGGCACTATTCCCTGCAGGCGTCGTCGGCTGGCATGAAGGGCGGCTATCAGGATATTGAGGTTACCCTTAATAAAACCGCCACGGCCGCAATTACTACCGCTGTAGCCGGCGCGGCAACCACGGTGGAAGTTACCGGGCAAGTAGCCACCCTCGACACCACGACGGCCCAAATCGGCACCACTTTCGAGCCGAGAGAGATGGCTGATTCACCGACGACCTCTACCGGCAGCGGCGTGCTGAACCTTTCGCTGTTGAATGCCGGCGTGGCCAGCACGGGTGGCATCGGCGTGGGATCTGGCCCGGCGATCTCCGGGCAGCGTCCGCGCAACAACAACTTCACTGTGGAAGGTGTCGACAACAACAGCGTTTCGGTGACCGGTCCGCTCATCCAGATTCCAAATGATGCCGTGGAGAACTTCACGGTGCTGCAGAATGACTATGCGCCGGAGTTTGGACACTCTTCGGGCGGTCAGTTCAACCAGACCATCAAGAGCGGCACCAACACCTGGCACGGCACAGCTTACGAATATTTCCAGAATCGCAACCTGAATGCCCAGGATTCGCAGGTAGCACTGTCGCAAGTCAGCAACGGTCAGACCCCATCCAACTTGCGCTACGACAACAACCGGTTTGGTGGCAACCTCGGCGGCCCAATCATCAAGAACAAACTGTTCTTCTTTACCGACTGGGAGTATAACCCGGTGGGCGAGAGCGGACCTGCTTCCACTGCCTGCGCTCCAACAGCCGCGGGCTATGCCATGCTGAATGGCTTGTTCCCGAACAATCCCCAGCTGCAGACCTATCAGAAATACGTGCCAGCCGCCACGTCGCAAGCGACGAACCCTAGCGACATCTGCGCTGGCGGAGGCTACAACTTTACTCCCGGAATGGTCGGTGTTTCGCAGGTCTCTCCTGGCATACCGAGCGAAGCCTGGGGCGCTGGGACGAATTTTGCGAACATCCCGATCGGCGACGTAGGCTTTACCGGTCCCGCCTACTACAACAACCTGAGCACCGCCAACTCCTTCGACTGGGACATCTCCCAGAAGGACTCGGTACGCGGCCGTCTGGCGTGGACGAAGTACAGCGCGATTGACACCGCGGCCCAGATTCCCGCGTTCTACGACACTACGCCGCAGCGCTATTGGCTGATCACCCTGGGCGAATATCACAACTTCAGTTCTTCCCTGACCAACGAGTTCCGTTTCGGGTTCAACCGCTACGCGCAGACGTACCCCGTGGGTCCGCAGACC
The DNA here is from genome assembly GCA_963823635.1 of uncultured Acidobacteriaceae bacterium. Classification (GTDB taxonomy): domain Bacteria; phylum Acidobacteriota; class Terriglobia; order Terriglobales; family Acidobacteriaceae; genus Bog-257. The sequence continues at coordinate 20,102 of CAWGMV010000002.1, forward strand.
TACCCGGGACTGAACGTGTTTCCCAACCTGCAGATCTATGAGTTTAACGGCATACAGCTTGGTCCAGACGGCAACGCGCCGCAGGAGACCATCCAGAACCTCTATCAGTTCATCGACAACGTGAGCTGGGTGAAGGGCAAGCACACCTTCAAGTTTGGTGGAGAGTTCCGCTGGTTGATCAGCCCGCAGACCTTCACCCAACGGGTGCGCGGCGACTACGAATGGAACTACTTCTCCGATTACCTGAACGACTTTGGGCCGACCGGACCACTCGACTTCTCAGAGCGTTCCTCCGGCGACGTCATCTATTACGGCAACCGCAAGGCGTTCTACGGGTATGCCGGTGACACATGGCGCATGACTCCCAAATTCACCTTGACCTATGGTATCCGGTACGAGTGGACGGGTGAGCCTTTGGCGGCAACTTCGCTGCAGCCGCTGAACGCCATCTCGAACGTGCCAGGGTTGATCACCTTCGGGGCGCCGACCACGCAGAAGGCCAACTTCATGCCGCGCCTTGGCCTCGCCTATTCGCCTGATGCCAACACCTCACTTCGTGTCGGCTTCACCATGGCGAATGACGTGTTGTTTGACAACCTGGGCATTCTCTCTCTGCCGCCGCAAGTGCAGCAGACCTGCGATGGGGTGGCGGGGAAAACGCAGACCGCCTCCTGCTACTGGAACAACAATGCCTTCCTGGCGAATGGTGGCTTGCCTTCGGTCCCGGCACAGATAACCGATCCGGCGGTGGCCCGCAGTTCAACCAGCGCCTACATTCCCAACCAGCGGCTGCCGTATTCCGAGAACCTTAACGTTGGCGTTCAGCACCTGTTTGCCAACAAGTACACGCTGGACGTACGTTACGTCTGGACCCGCGGCATTGAATTGCCGGTCCAGGACCGCATCAACATTGCGAATGGAACTACCCCCGGCAACTCCCTGCCGACGTACTTGGCTAATCCGGGCCAGGCGGCGCTCAATGCGTTGCCTCTTAGCTTGGATGGTCCAGGGGGGCTGTACCAGCAGTCTGCTCTTTATTGCGGTTCAGGACCTGGGAACCCGTGCCTGCCTAGCAGTACGGGAGGCTACGTGCCGGCCTACTTCAACAATGGCTTTTACAACAATGTTGTGTCCTTCGAGCCGTACGGCGCTTCGCATTATAACGGCTTGCAGGCGCAGTTCAGCCGCAGCTTCACCAACGGCCTGCAGTTCCAGGTCGCGTACACTTGGAGCCATACCTTCGATAACTCCACGGCAGAGGTCTTCTCCACCGTGCTCACCCCGCGTCGTCCGGAGGACTTCCAGAACGTCAACGCTGACTGGGCAACTTCGGCGTACAGTCGCAGTCAGCGCCTTACCATCCAGGCGCTGTACGATGTCCCCTGGTACAAGAACAGCTCCAACTGGATGATGAAGAACGTCGTGGGCAACTGGCAGGTTACCCCCATCTACACCTTCCAGTCTCCCGAGTACGCCACCGTACAGAGTGGAGCCGACGCCAACCTGAACGGTGACAGCGCCCCGGACCGTGCCGTCGTCAATCCGCTGGGCATACCAAACACTTCGAGCGGCGTTACCCCGCTCACGAACAGCGCCGGCTATGTCGTCGCGTACTTGGCGAACGACCCCACGGCGCAGTACATCAAAGCGGGACCCGGCGCCTTGGCCACCGGTTCGCGTAACACGCTGGCTGCTCCTCACATCAACAATTGGGATTTCAGCCTCCTGAAGCGGGTGAATATCACCGAGCGTCAGGCGGTTGAGTTCAATTTCCAGGCGTTGAATATCTTCAATCACTCACAGTACGTCCCGGGCTACATCAGCGACATCGCCCCGCAGGGTTATACCGGGGGTAACGTCCGCGACGTGTTGCTGACGGGCAGCTCAACATTTAACAATTGGGCATCTGCGTTCTCGCAGCATCCCCGGCAGGTCGTCCTGGCGCTGAAGTACATCTTCTAGGGGACCTGAACAAAGCTTGCTGTACTGGGGGAGCCTTCGGGCTCCCCATTTTTTTGCAATTTCTGGAAAGCAATCGCGGCCTGAAAGGGAAGTGCGAAAGAAAAGGAAATGCCCGGTTGAGGCTCGGACGCCGGATGGCTTGCGGCTTTACCGAGCCTCACACTCAGCGAACAAGATCGCCCCATCGCTTCGGCGGGCATTGTGGCCGGGCAGACTCTATGGTCACCTCAGTCGCTGTCAGCAAAGAGCAACTTCGGTTCCAATCCCGCTGTATTGATTTCGCACACGATAAGTCCTGTCGGCTAATCTTCGATTCGAGAACTTGTAGAGTATTGGCCATTGTCGTACGAGTTATGGGAGAGGGATGCGGACTCAATGCCAGATGTCTTCCGGAGAAGGAGAGCATGTTCGTGCAAGTGTGTGCTTGCATTGGGAGTAACGCCTCGCATTGGAACCGGAAATGCAAGCGGCACTGATCTAGCTTGTGGACGTTAAAAGGAAATTCTAAGATTCTCTATAAGCAAGATTTTGCTTGACGAATTTAGTCAGTGCCCATATGCTTTCGTGGTTCCGGAAAGACAAAGATCAGAAGCGATATCGCGTTACTTAGGACAAGTAGGCGCTTACTATCTCCTGCGGTCAAAGCTGCCGTGTTGACTGCGCGAGAGTTCGCGGAAGCCTCCAGCGTGACTCATGGGGGCTGAATTAGCGAATGCCAGAAGAAGCGTCAAGTCGTGGAAAAACACCTTACAACTAAGTGAGGATGGCGAAGCCTTGTCAACTATCAGCAGCCCGGTGATGGTCTCGGCTTATCCGGATGGTTTGGCCGGAGCAGTGGCCAAGCCGACACCGTTGTCACAATGGTTCGCCGTGTACACCACGCCGCGCCATGAGAAGGCAGTGGCGCGGCAGCTTGAGCTAAGACAACTGGAAGCATTTCTGCCGCTCTACCGCTCGGTGCATCGCTGGAAGAACGGTTGCCGGGTGAGCGTCGAGCAGCCGCTGTTTTCCAGCTATGTCTTTGTTTCGTTGCAGAGGGGCGACTACATTCGAGCGCTGCAGACGCCTGGCGTGCTCTCGCTCGTTGGCCGGGGGCGCGAACCCGCGCCGCTTCCGACCTCCGAAATCGAATCCCTGCGGTCGGGCCTGCCTCTTCGTGATTTTGAGCCTCATTCCTGCCTGATCGCAGGAGAAAAAGTACGCATCCATTCCGGCGCTCTGGCCGGCATGGTGGGCGTGCTTCTACGCAAGAAGAACAGTTTCCGGGTAGTTCTCACTCTCGATCTCATTATGCAGAGCGTCTCGGTTGAAATCGGCATTGACGAGATCGAGCCGCTGAAGACGTAGCGTTGTTCCTCCCTCGGATTTACCCGCTTAAGGTGATCTCGTGAAAAGAACCGCGGAAAGAAGTGTTACCGAAGTGCGTCTGGTCGAAGCGGCTGTGCAATTGTTTTCCCGGCAGGGATTCAAGGGCACAAGCACCCGCGACATCGCGCAACTCGCCGGCGTAAACGAAGCAACCCTGTTCCGTTATTTTGCCCGGAAGACGGACCTCTTCTGGGCAGCCGCTGAATCGCGGTTGAACCGGTTGAAGTTCGGGCGGGAGCTGCAAAGCGGACTGGCGAGTGACCTCGATCCGGATGTCATCGTCCCCATGCTGGCCTCCTTCATGGTAGAGAACCTGTCGGAGCATCCGGAACTCATGCGGCTGCTGTATGTGGCACGCTTTGAGCTGCCAGGGGCCGACCAGGTCTTCCGCGAGCATCTGGGACCGATCTTTGACGCCGTCCATGCCTATTTCAGCAGATGTGCGGCGAAGGGTTTGATTCGTAACCTCGACCCTACCGTCGCCACCTTGGGACTAGCAGGCGCGGTGGGGGCGCATCTGAACCTGCACCAGCTTTTCACCGGAAGTGATGTGCCCTGGGACGCACAGAATGCGGCCCCCATGTATGCACAACTTTGGCTCCATGCCCTCCAGCCCAGGCAGCAATAGGCCGCTCCGTCAGGAAGGAGCTTGGAATTCTGGATGGCACTATTTGCGAATCTGTTTTTGTCTTAGCCAACAAAGGAAGTGGAAGGGAAACCGAGCATGAAATATCTGCGACCGGAAAGCTTCAGCGAGTGTGTATCTGCAACCGGGGAAGCGGTTCGAGGTCTGGTGAGATGGTTCGATGGACGGGCTTGTCTCGCCCTGATTCTCGTGTTCTCTCAAGCGCTCTATAGTGTAGGGCAGAACCCATCTGCACAGGCGAGCTGTCAGTCGGGGGACTCATCGCAAGATTGTATGGCGAGGCAGAACCCGACATCCCCCCAGTCTCAATATCCGGCATCGCCCCAGTCCCAGAGCCCGCCATTTACACCGCCTCAGAATCCGGTAGTCCTGCTGGAGGATGGGCGCGCTATGACGCCGGCCAATGTGCCCGGTGGTTTAACGGTTCAGCCCGCGAACCGCGAGAAGAAGGTGGAGTTGACGGACTTTCAGCTCCTGGTGAAGTCGTCGTTGGGGCAGGTGCTTCCCATTTACGGCGCCAATCTCTTCGAGAATGTTCCTACCACTTTTGCTCCCGCAGACCATGTTCCGGTGACGTCTGATTACGTGATCGGCCCTGGCGACGAACTCATGATCCGGGCTTGGGGTCAGATTGATCTCGACCTGCACGCCCGTGTGGATCGGAATGGCAACGTCTTCCTGCCCAAGGTTGGCAGCGTCGGGGTTGCGGGATTGAAGTACGCACAACTGGAGGAGTTCCTGAAGTCGCACATCGGCCGCATCTATCAGAATTTCGACCTCAACGTTACTATGGGCGAGTTGCGTTCGATTGACATCTATGTAGTCGGCCAGGTAACCCGGCCGGGCCGATATACCGTTAGCTCACTGAGCACACTGACCAACGCGATTTTTGCCAGCGGTGGACCCTCGCCACATGGCTCCATGCGGGAGGTGCAATTGAAGCGCGGAGGAAAGGTCGTCACCACCTTCGACCTTTATGATCTGCTGCTCAACGGTGACAAGAGCAAGGACGTTGTTTTGCAGCCTGAAGATGTCATATATGTTGCGCCGAATGGCCCCGAGGTCGCTATGGGTGGGCAGGTCAATGTACCCGGAATCTATGAACTCAAGACAGAAAACAAGCTGTCGGACGTCATCCGTTTGTCCGGCGGCCTCACCAATACCGCCTACGGCGGTAAGGTATATATCGAGCACATCGTGGATCGCCGGGTGCATAGCGTTGAGGAAGTTCCGCTGGACGCAGCCGGCCTGGCCCATACGCTGACCGACGGAGATATCGTTAATTTCACCCTCGTATCTGCCAAGTTTGAGAATTCCGTCACCCTGCGGGGCAATGTGGCGCAACCTGGGCGGTATCCCTGGCGCTTGGGAATGCGCATTAGTGACCTTATTCCCAATCGCGAGTTCCTTATCACGCGGGACTACTGGAAACAGCAGAACGCCATTGTGCTGGAAGCGGAGACCACAGGAGCGCCGGTCAAAGGAACCATCGGGACGATTAACGGGGTGAAGCGCAATGCTCCCGAAATTGATTGGAACTACGCGGTCGTGCAGCGCATGAGCCAACAAGACCTCTCCACAGAACTCATCCCCTTTGACCTCGGCAAAGCCATTCTTGGACAAGACGGAGGCAATAATGTAGCCCTCCAGCCAGGTGACGTAATCACGATTTTCTCCCAGGCTGACCTCAAGGTGCCCGAGGGGCAGCAGACCAAGCTGATCCGGCTGGAAGGGGAGTTTGGTTCGGCGGGTGTGTACCGGGTAATGCCCGGCGAGCGTTTGCGTGAGGCCATTACGAAGGCTGGAGGGTTTGCGTCGTCAGCCTATCTGTACGGAGCGGAGTTCACCCGCGAATCAGCGCGCATTGAGCAGCAAGCCCGACTCGACATGATGATCGCGCAAGCGGAACGGGACATTGCACGCAGCACGGCAAAGCGCACGCAAAGCGCTCAAACCTTGCAGGAAGTCTCGGCTGCTAGTCAGACTTTTCAGGCGGAGCAGATCACGATCGACAAGTTGCGGCAATTGAGGGCGCAAGGCCGTATCGTCCTGAATCTCCATCCCGACGACAATACTTTGGATTCCATCCCCGACATTCCCCTCGAGGATGGGGACGAGTTCTACGTTCCCAGCCGGCCCATCGCCGTCAATGTTGTTGGAGACGTGTACAATCCCGGATCTTACATCCAGCAAGCAGGCAAGACCGTGAATGCTTACCTGAAGAACGCCGGCGGGCCAACCCGCGATGCAGACTCGGGAAGAGCCTTTGTGGTGCGCGCCAACGGCGCGGTGGTGAGCAAGGACACAGCGCCGAAATTCTGGGGAGGCGGCTTCGACAGTATGGTTATGATGCCCGGCGACACCCTCGTGATGCCTCCCAACACCGACAAGGGTGAGGGTCTGCGCAATTTCAAAGACTGGTCGCAAATATTGTTCAACTTTGGATTGGCGGCTGCCGCGATCAATGTCTTAAAGTAGCCAATACCTGGCAGGAAGTGATCCAAATGCTACAAACTCCGAAACCATATGGTGGGCACTCCGGGGGCAGTACCACCGTGGAGAACGGTGTATCCTTGTCCCCTTCGCCGGACGAACTTGAGAGCCGCGACGAGGCCGATGTGATCGACCTTCTCCTGGTGCTTGTCCGGCACAAGAAGGGGATACTGCAAATCACGTTCGCGACCGCGTTACTGGCGCTGGTCGTTGCCCTGCTGCTCCCCAAAATGTACACGGCGACCGCGACCATCTTGCCGCCTCTGCAAAAGCAATCGGCGTTGAACATGATGCTCGGACAACTAGGGACCTTGGCCAAGCTGGGCGAGGCGACTGATCTCGGTCTGAAAAATCCTGCCGACCTGTTCGTGGCCATGCTGAAAAGCCGGACTATCGAAGACAATTTGATAAACCGCTTCGATCTGCGCAGGGTTTACTGGGTCAAACGCTATCAGGATGCGCGCAAAAAGCTTGACAGCCGGAGCGACATCAGTGCGGGCGATGAAGGGCTCATCTCGATCGCAGTTCGGGATCGCGATCCGAAACGTGCGGCCGAACTCGCCAACGCCTACGTGGACGAACTCCACAGCCTGAACCAGGGCCTGGCCATCACAGAAGCTGCCCAACGGCGGCTGTTCTATGAGCAAAAGCTCGAGGCGGAACGCGAGGACCTGGCAAAGGCAGACCTGGCCTTGAAGCAGGTGGAGGAAAAGAGCGGATTGGTCCAGCCTGACGCACAAAGCAGGGCCATCATCGCCAGCGTTAGCGATATGCGGGCGCAGATTGCAATCCGCGAAGTGCAGCTCCAGGCCATGCGCTCTTATGCAACCGAGAACAACCCCGACCTTAAACGCGCCGAAACCGAGTTGGCCGGACTGCGAGGCCAGTTGGCAAGACTGGAAAGCAACACAGGTGCCTTGGGTAATGGGAACCTCGCGGTTCCGACGCGCCAGTTGCCGCAAGCAGCCCTGGAGTACATCCGCCGGGAACGAGACCTCAAGTACCACGAGGCGCTCTACGACTTCCTGGGCAAGCAAATGGAAGCGGCCCGAATCGATGAAGCCAACGACGCGGTTACCGTGCAAGTAGTGGATCAGGCCGTGATTCCGGAGAAGAAATCAGGTCCGAAACGACTTTTCATCGTGCTGGTATCAACCATTACGGCTTTCGTGCTGGCTTGTCTGGGAGTGCTCGTGCTGGAGGCATGGCGGCGTAAGCAACAGGACCCCAGGGCACGCACCCGGCTGGCTCTCCTGCGAGATTCGCTGCGGTTCTCATCCTAGAATGCATGAGAAGCTGTGCCCCGCCCGTACACCACAAGCCTGAACCAATGAATACCGCATCGCCGGCGCATACCAGGCATCCCCAACCACGCGCGCTCGCGGCGCGCTTCTTCGGCTACCTATCCGGAGATGGGTTGAGCTATGCCCTGGGATTCGTCATCTATGGCTGGTTGATACGGGTACTTAGCAACCAGCAGTATGGGCAGCTGAGTATTGCCACTACGTTGTATCAGGCGTTGATGATGGTGGCGGCACTCGGATTGGATCTGACTGGCCCTAAATTCATCGCCGAGTATCGGTGGCGATCCGATACGACTCGCTCGTAAGGCCCAGAGCGTACGCCTCAGGGTTGTGTTCGTCGTCTGCGGCCCGGTTCAACTGATTGGTGCTCTCGTGGCATGGTATCGAGGGCAGGCCCTGCTGGCCGTTGTCATCCTGGCTTCCTTCTCCATGGTGGTTGCTCGCGCCCTCGATCTGACTTACCTGGCCGTAGCGCTGCGTGTACCGGCGCCCCTGGCGAAAACCCGGGCCTTGGGACTCGCAGCTTACCTGCTGATGCTGGTTCTCTGCACTCCCCTTCTGCGGGCGCACCTGTGGTTGGTGCCTGTACTGAATGCAGTCGGAATCACCCTGGGTCGCGTGCAGTTGGGTCGCCTGCTTCGCCGGCATACTCCATCAATTCACGGTGGAAGGGAAATTCGGGCGCGGGAAATCATCGTGCAGGGCATAAAGGCGAGCGGTGGTCAACTTTTGTTGTTGATTATGATGACGGGTGACGTGCTTCTGCTTGCAAAGTACGTTAGCACGGACGCTGTTGGCCAATACGCCATGATTAGCCGTCTTTACGTCCTGGGCATAGCACTGCTGACGGCGATGCTCTACACGTTCCTGCCTGAAATCGTCAATGTCACCCACGATGCCGGCAAACTGAGCGGCCACTTCCGCACCTACGTTAAGGCGAACCTGGGCTTGGGGATTATTGGCTGGGCTTGCTTTTATTTTCTGGGAGCTCCGCTGTGCCAGTTGATCGCCCACCGTTCCTTGTCATCGGTTCAGGCAGGTCGCACCGGTTTTTGCATTCGTCTTCCTGCTCTTGGCGGTAGCCAACCCTTTCTCTGAGCATGTTGCCGGCGTTGCACCGGGGAACCGAATACGTCATCGGAATTGCTTTTGGAGTAGCGCTTCTCCTGGGCCTCGACCTGGTTCTCATGCCGAGGTATGGTGTGCTCGGGGCAGCCTATGGACAAGCGATGGCAACAGCCTATCTGGCGACGTTCAGTGGCTTGGTCTATCTGCGCCACATACGATCATTGCCGCCGGTTCCGATTGTCGAACCTTTTCTCAATGAGCCCGCGAGCTTTGTATGATGGCGAATAGTAAAATTCCGGAACGAGGCGTGATGCCATGAGCGTTCAATATGACCAGTACCTGAGTGACTACTACGGTCATGTATCTACCTCCGCCGGTTTGGACTGGAACGCAGTCGCTGCTCTCGCCCATCACGGTTCACATTTTCCCGCCGACAAGAGGGCTGCCATCCTTGAGATCGGGCCCGGCTTTGGCACTATGCTCCATTGCCTGCATGAGCGTTGTGGATTCCAGAATGTAAGGGCCATCGATGTCTCTCCCGAGGCGGTCAATGCTTGCAACAGGATATTACCTGACAGCACTGAACTAGTCCCTGATACCGCGGGGTATCTGGAAAAGCATCGGGAGGGACTTCGATCTCGTAGTGATGCTGCACGTTTTGGAACATGTGCCCAAGGCCGAAGTGCTGCCGCTTGTGAGAGCCATTCATGGTGCTCTTAAGACGGGGGGCAAGTTCATTGTCGAGGTACCGAACATCGCCCATCCGATCGCGGGCGCCAAGAACCGCTATGAGGATTTCACGCATACCGTTGGTTTTACTGATCAGAGCCTGGCCTTTGTCTTACGAAACTCCGGTTTTGCAGACGTAGCCGTTTATGGCTGTAAGATTCCCCGGAAATCCCTCGCTCGCCTGATCCAGCGCACGGCACAAGATGGAGTGGAATTGTTTCTAGGTTTGCTTCTTAGACTGTATGTGCCTTCTCGGCCAATCATTCTATCCAGCGTTTTGGGTGCTTGCGGGACGAAATAGGCCGTCATCGAAGGTGCAATCGCGGATTGCGAATACTTGATGTGCTGCTAGTCACTAGTTTCGGGCGCCAGGATGCCAAAATGCAAATCCTGGCTGAATAACCGACGATGCTTGATCTTCTGTTGCTCATTGCGGTCGCGATTCCACTTTGGTACGCCTATAGGCAGTCAATCGCTCAAGGTCTAGTGGAAATTAATCACGTTAGTCTCTTTACTTTCGGCTTCCTCTTTTATTGGATCAGTCCCGTTATCATTGGTATCTATGGATCCCATCTGGCGATGCAGGTCTGGAACAGTTACTTTAGGCTCTTCGATAGGCGATTGATGGAGCCCTATGTAACGTCATGCATAGGCCTGTACCTTTGCTTTGTGGCGGGTGACTTGCTCGGACGCCACCTTTTTCAGCAACAGACGTCCCATAGCCGCAAAGTCCCTCGTTTGGCATTGTCGCTTATGACGACTGTGGGAGTTATTGTCGCCATATATACGTGGCTCACTCTACGTGAAGAATTAATACCATACGGGCCCCAGATCCTAATGAGTGCAGCGCGGGGAACGTCGCCGGGTACAGCGCGAGGAACGCTAACATCCTGCGTAGCCCTTTTGGGAGTAGTCGCCCTTCTTTATATGATTGACCGCCCCCAGATGTCATGGAGAGCCAGGGTTCTGAACCGCTACTTTATTCCGCTTGCGCTTGGCTGTCTGGTCTTACTTAGGCTTGGCAAGTCGACTATATGTTGCGTCGTTCGCCTTGATGCTGGTGGTGTATCACACCAACTTTCACAGAAGACTCAAGCTTAGAACAGCCGTCGCGGGTGCTGTCGGGTCTGCCCTTCTTCTCGGTGTTATCGCAGTGTGGCGCATGCAGGAAACAGTCTTAGACCATCCGGCTTATCTTCTCACGACGTTCGTGGCCGAACCAGTGTTGGATCAGCCTCTCTCTCGTGCACTACCTCCGGTTCACCGGAATTGCACTCATAAACTATCCGATATACTTGATCAGCGATTTTACGAATCTGATTCCCGCCTTGATCTTGCCCGATAAGGCATTGTTAAGGGTAAGGGCACCTATATATATGCCAATGGGCGGGGTAAACTCGTTTGTGTCTTTCAATATGAATTTTGGTATACTTGGCACTGCTGTTGCTTTGTTTCTTCTTGCGATATCACTGCGCTATCTGAAGAGTCGCACAACCGAAACTTTGTTTGCGACCATTTACGTCATGTGTACCGCCAGTATGGCATTCACCTTGTTTCGCGACCCATTCTATGTGTCGATTGTCAAAATTATTGTCCAGGATGCGATTCTTATGCCTACCGCAATTGTAGTGTTTGGAAGGATACTTTACGGCGCCTGTCTTTCGTCGCACGCCGCGTCTGACCTTCAAACCGGGTTTGATAGTACAAGCTGATACTCAGAAGGGAAAACTAGCTTGCCTCTAATGCTCTGCGTAGTCATAGCTGCGAAGGATTCTCGCTATGCGAAGTCTTGATAATCACCAGGTATCGTCGCTGTGAGGGTCTGTTTCGATCACCAAGTGTTTTCGTTGCAGGATGCCGGCGGAGGTTCGCGGTTATTCTATGAACTGATGCAGTTCATGGTCACCGTGCCCGATGTACGTGTGGAACTGCTGCTGGGATTGAATCGCTCAGTCTATCCCCTGCAAGCGTTGGGGTCAGAGAAGACGACTGTAATGTCCCTAGGCCGTGGGCCTCGTCCAGGAATTTGGCGATATATTTTAAACGAGGCGTTCAACAACGCGGTGGCGCCATTCCGTGGACGAATGGACATTTACCACTCAACTTTATATCGTTGCGTGCCGCTGGTGCGGGCGCGGCGCATTGTAGCCACGCACCACGATTGCGTGCAGGAAAGGCTTCCGCAACTGTTTCCTGATGTGGGGAGAATTCGCCGTGCCAAGAAGCGTCTCTACCGGCAGGCGGATGCGATTATCTGTGTCTCCGAAGCGAGCCGGAAAGATCTGTTTTCGTTTTACCACGTTGACGCCGCCAAGACCCGTGTCATTTATCCCGGGATCACTCGGCCGGTCCGCTGCAATAGCGCAGCGGGAAAGCTGCGGATGCACGTCCGGCGCCCATACATACTTTTCGTTGGCTCGCGGGCGCCCTACAAGAACTTTAACTCTTTGCTGCAAGCATTCCGTGAAACAGGAATGCACGATTCGCTGGACCTGCTGGCGCTGGGCGGCGGGCCGCTCACGACAGAGCAAAAGGACCTGATCGGTGAACTGGGACTGGCAGAGAGCGTCATCAGCCTGCCAATCGTATCCGACGGTATTCTCGCCGAAGCTTATGCTGGGGCTCGGCTCTTTGTGTACCCATCCTTGTGCGAAGGATTCGGCTCTTCTCCGCTGGAAGCGATGTCTGTCGGTTGCCCGGTGTTGGCGAGTCGCACGTCATCCATCCCTGAAGTTAGCCGGGATGCTCCGTTCTACTTCGATCCGCAGGATCGGGCGTCCTTGGCTGGCGCCTTGGTGCATGCGATCAACGATGAGGAGGCGCGCAGGCAGGCGATCGAAAAGGGGAGCGAGGTTGCCGAGCGATATAGCTGGAAGAAGTGCGGAGAACAAACTCTGGCATTCTACCGTGAGTGCCTGTAGGTGGGCGGGGGCGAAGTGATCCGTTCAGTTGCACGGCCCATGTGTTACCTCTGTAACCGGCCGGGCACTTTATTGTACGAAGGCCTCACCGATCGTCTGTTCCAGGCGCCGGGAAAGTGGAACCTCAAACAGTGCAGCAATGCCGGATGTGGATTGCTTTGGCTCGACCCCTTCCCGTTGGACTCCGATTTGGGGAAAGCCTACGAATCGTATTACACCCACGAGAACGGTCCAAAGCATACGGGCGGCAGAACAAACATTACCGCCCGACTGCGGTGGTTTGTGAAGTTCGGCTACTTCGCAAGCGACGGCCATCAACCGCCTCGATCCGGTCGGCTTCTCAACTCTTTGAAGAGTGCTGTAGGCTTTGCCTTTCCGCCGCTGATCGCTTATTTGCCCCTGGAGAGTAGAGGAACTTTCCTCGACTTAGGGTGCGGGAACGGGGATCTCGTCCGGGCCATGCACGACTATGGCTGGGACGCGGTGGGTGTGGACCTTGACCCTGCCGCCGTTCAGTTCGCCCGCAAGCGGGGATTGGACGTGCGGCTCGGTTCGCTGGCGGATCAAGGCTACCCGAGCGACACTTTCGATGCAATTATCCTGAGTCATTCGATCGAGCACGTTTCTGATCCCATTCTTATTCTGAAAGAGTGCCACCGTATCCTTAAGACAGGGGGTCGTCTCATCCTGGCGACGCCGCACGTCGACAGTTGGTTTCATCGGAAGTTCGGTCAGAATTGGTTCTACCTCGATCCTCCACGGCACCTCCATCTTTTTGGGATGGGCACGTTGGCTGAGGTGGTTCGGCGAGCAGGCTTCAACAAGCCACTGAAATGCTTCACCGAATTGGGGGTTCCATTCGTTTACGGCGCTAGTGAACACATTCGTCGCAGTGGCAAATTCATCGTTCGCCCCGGCGTACCGATTGGCAGCTTGAAAGCAGGTTTGATGACTTTGACAGAGTTGATACGCCTGAGAGCTGGAAGGGACGCCGGAGAGGAACTGCGGCTGGTCACTGACAAGTGACGGAGAGCACTAACTTGAGCGAACCACCGATGAGAGAAGCCCAGCAGAACCAAGGGGCGGAAGTCCGCCGCGCACTGCAGGCCTCAGCGGTCTTCCTCGCAATCTTTGGCGTTATATGGACAGTAGTCTTCGTGGTGAGCCAGCATCTGCCCTACATTCAGCCGGGCAGCGATATTGTCTATAGCGCCAAGATGGATGTGCTTCACACTGGCAGGGTGCTGGATATGTCCAAGCCGGTGCGCGTACTGATGTTTGGTGACAGCAGAGTGCTGGCGGGTTTCAATGTCTCCTCATTCGAGAGGGAATTGGGGGAAGCGTCGGCCTACAACTGCGGTTTGCCGGCCACCAGAGAGTTCGTCAATGAACTGACTTCCCTGGTGGAACGCGGACAGGTGCCCACCCATGTGCTCATCGCTGTCTCATGGGAAGATACTGTGCAACGTCCGCGTTCCTTCTTCCATTTCATTACCAGCGACCGGGTCTTAATGGACAAGCTTTTTCCATTTCGCCATTTTGTCCGCGATCTCGCGTTGTTTATTCTGCGCAGCCCCAAGTTTGGCGGAATCGACCGCTATTACGAGCACGGGCGCGAAGTGACCAACCTTATGCAACGCGGCCGAGGGTACTATTTCATTGATTCCCAGAGTCGCTTTCCGGGAAATCGGTTGCCTGATGACTTTACGATCATGGGCGACAGTGATACGGTGGAATACCGTAGTCCCGCCACATCCTCGCAGTCCTTTGCCGCGCTCAAAGCAATCGCCGACCGCTACGGCATCAAACTCCTGGTGGTTCCCTATTACTTAAGGATGCCAGAACGCGGCGCTCCGGGAGTGAATACAAGAATGGTCGAAGCTCTCCGGCCGTATCCGGAATTCCGGGTCCTGGGGGACGAGTATCTCCGCTTTCCCAACCGGTATTTTAGCGACACGAGTCACCTGAACCCGGAGGGTGCAGAACTTTACACCGCGGCAATCGCCAAGCTGATGAAAGGTGAACTGCTCGCGGAGCGCGCCCGGAAGCCGGCCACGCAACTGGCGACCACAAACCGACCCAGTGCTTTTTAATTCGTTCCAATTCATCGTCTTTTATGTCTTAGTAGTCGGCGTCCTCTTTGCGCTGCCGCAGCGCTATCGGTGGATGTGGCTCCTGGCTGCCAGCACGTACTTCTACATGTGCTGGCGAGCCAGCTATGTGGTGTTCCTGGTTTTTCTCATTGTTACTGATTACTTTTGCGGCATAGGCATGGGAAGGACCGCCTCAAAAAACGTAAAGAGAGTCCTGCTCGGAATCAGCCTTGCCAGCAACCTCGGCCTTTTGTTTGTATTCAAGTACTTCAATTTTTTCTCGCTCAACCTGACCAAAGTATTTGAGCGCCCTTTTCCGCTGCTCCACCTTATTCTGCCCATCGGTATCTCGTTCCATGTTTTTCAGTCTCTGGCCTACACCATCGATGTGTACCGCGGGCGGCAGAAGGTCGAGCACCACTTTGGGATCTTCGCCTTGTTCGTGATGTTTTTCCCCCAGTTGGTCGCCGGGCCTATTGAGCGTCCTCAAAACCTCCTGCATCAGTTTCATGAGTACAGGCCATTCACCTACGACAATTTCCGCACTGGCATGCAGCTTGCGCTATGGGGAATGATCAAGAAAGTCTGCATTGCCGACCTCGTTGCCAAGCCCGTAAGCGTCGTTTACGCTCATCCGCTCAACTACTCCGGTCCGGTGCTGTTGCTGGCGACCTTCTACTTCACGGTGCAAATCTACTGTGACTTCTCCGGTTACACGGATATCGCCAGAGGGGTCGCTAAGATCATGGGCTACGATTTGATGGTTAATTTTCGGCAGCCGTACTTTGCCCGCTCGATCAAGGAGTTCTGGCAACGCTGGCACATTTCGTTATCCACGTGGTTCCGCGACTACGTGTATTACCCTCTGGGGGGCAGCCGGGTATCGCACATGATCATCCTCCGTAACCTGGCTGTCGTGTTTCTGGTCAGCGGACTCTGGCATGGGGCCGCTTGGACATTCGTGGTGTGGGGCGCCCTTCACGGTATGTACATGATTGTCGGCGAGACCACGCGAGAGCTTCGGGCCAGGACCGTCGCCCGCCTGGGTATTGGAAACTCGCGATGGTATCGCCTCGCCCAGGTCCTTATCACTTTGAACCTAGTGATGGCAGGCTGGGTCTTCTTTCGCGCGGATTCGGTTGCGAATGCCTGGTACATCCTGAAGCACATGTACGTCCCGGCAAAGGTGTCGTTCTTCGATATCACCTACGGGGTGGGCTTGGAGCAATTCCAGACAGTGTTGGCATTTCTCATGGTGGTGGTGCTGATTGCGGTGGATTACGTTCTTGTGTATCGTCCCCGGCTCGCGGAAAACTGGTGGCGGCCACGCCCGCTACGCTGGGTTGCGTATGTTGCCGGCGCCTATGCGCTCGTCTTCTTTGGGATTTGGGAGCAAGTGGAGTTTATCTATTTCCAGTTCTGACCCTGCATCACTCGTGCTGCCCAACTGGCAGTTGAATTGAGACAGGGCCCATCAGAGGCTTAGCTTTCCCGCAGCACGCAGCGCAGGGTGCGGCCCCAATCATGTCACAATTATCACAGCTTCTGTACAGCGATCTCGCCCGCCAATACGAACTCCAGGGCAGGTATGATGTGCAACCCAACTTCGTTCGGCTTCTTGGCCGGCTGCTGCATCCCCGCTTTCTTCCTGGCGCCTTGTATCGCATGAGCCGGGCCGCGATGCTGGCGGGGATTCCCGGTCTTCCCAAACTCCTGACGTATCTGAACTTGGTGCTGTTTGGCCTGGATATTACACCCCGTTGCGAAATTGGGGCCGGCCTCTTCATTGCCCACCCGGTGGGGTGTGTGATCGGGGCGCGGCGGATTGGCAGCAAGGTGACTATCTTCCAGGGAGTGAACGTTGGCGCGAAAGAGCTTGACATGAGGTTCGATCCTGACATCCGCCCCGACGTCGGGGACAACGTCGTTTTCGGGGTGGGCAGCATGGTTTTCGGTCCTATTAGAATCGGCGATAACGCGATCATCGGCGCCAATTCCCTGGTGATACATTCCGTGGAGCCAAACACGACGGTGGCCGGCAGCCCCGCGCGGAGGGTTGGGGTTCGCGCCATTTCAAGATAACGTAAGACGGGTGATTACCGGTGGTCCCGGCGTATCGGGACCGCAGGAGCTGCGGCCCAATTTCTGGGGGTTCCTTGCGCGTCTTTTTCAGTACCGCTTTTTGCCCAATGTCTTGTACCGTATAAGCAGGTCGGCGTGGCTCGCCGGGATCTCCCTTGTGCCAAATCGATGGCGCTGGCTGCAAGGTGTTGGGCCCGGTTCGAATTGCCGATAATATCGTTGTGGGCGCTAGTTCCGTGGTCATTGATTCTGTCAAGTCGAATACTGCCGTAGCTGGGGTTCCGGCGCGAGCGATCGAGGTTGCGGCCATTCCAAGATGAGATACGGTAAGGTACTAATCACTGGTGGTCTCGGATTCATTGGCCGGCACGTCGCCGAGCTCCTGATAGAACTGGGCTGGCAGGTGCTGCTGTTCGACAACCTGAATTCCCAAACCCACGGAGCCGTTCCTGACATTGCTGGGCATTCGCTGCTACGCCACCCCCAGGTCAGAGCCTATCGGGGCGATGTCCGGCGGCCCGCCGACTGGGAGGAAGTGTTGCCGGAGGTCCGGCAAATCGTCCACTTGGCAGCGGAGACCGGAACGGCGCAGTCCATGTACGAGATTTCACGCTACACAGAGACTAATGTTGCCGGCACCGCGGGGCTGCTCAATTACTTGGCCAACCACCGGCACAAGATTGAGAAAATCATTCTTGCCTCCTCGCGCTCGGTATATGGCGAAGGCGCTTATCGCTGCGATCGATGCGGGCTTGTTTATCCTTCCGTGCGCACGGAAGTCATGCTCAGCTCCGGGCAGTGGGAGCCCCCATGTCCCGGGTGCGACGGTCAGATTGAGCCGGTTGCAACTTCGGAGATCGCCAATCTGGCCCCAGCTTCGATTTACGCGGCCACCAAGCTGGCGCAAGAAAACCTGGTGCGCATTACCGCCCAGGCGCACGGGATCCCCGCAGTAATTCTCAGGATGCAGAATGTCTACGGGGAGGGGCAGTCGCTGAAGAATCCTTATACTGGCATCCTTTCCGTTTTCGCGAATCAGTTACGCCTGGGCAAGACGCTAAACCTTTACGAAGATGGACAAGAGAGCAGGGATTTCGTGCATGTGTTCGATATCGCGCGCGCCGTTGCTCTCACCCTCAGTTCGGAGGCTGCAGATGGGCGCACGTTAAACGTCGGTTCTGGCTGCGCCACGACGATTGAACAGATCGCTCTTCTGCTGCACGAGCAATTCGGAGGCACGGCGCCTCCCGTCATTTCCGGTCAGTACCGGTTGGGCGACGTTCGGCATGCGCTGGCAGACTTGACGGAAATTCGGTTGCGCCTCGGGTTTGAGCCGATGGTGTCGCTCCGGGAAGGTCTAGGTCGTTTTGCGAAATGGGTAGATACGCAGCCGGTCGAGCCCGACCAGCTTGCCGGGGCGACCCAGGAACTGGTGGACCGCGGCCTTATGCCAGCGAGGGCCACACCTGCTGGGCGCGGCATGGCGTCGGACTGAGAACCTTTCAATCGCCCTGCGTGCTTTCAAACCTGGACCACGTGAAGGGAAGAAGAAGAAGAAGAAGAGTATGACGGAACCCTTGCTTGATCTGACGATCATTATCCCCAGTTACAACACGCGTGAGCTGTTGCGTAATTGTCTCAACTCGATTTATAAGCACACCGCGGGCATCACCTTCGAAATCATTTGCCTTGACGATAACTCCCCTGATCGAAGCGCCGATATGGTGTCGGAGGAGTTTCCCCAAGTCATACTCGTCAGAAACACTGTCAATCAGTTCTACGCGAAAAACAATAACCTGGGGATGCGGATGTCGCGCGCTCGCTATGCGTGCCTGCTGAATAGCGATACGATGCTGATGGACAATGCTTTCCAGGCGCTGATTAGGTTCATGGACGAACACCCCGATGCCGCCGTTTGCAGCCCGAAGCTACTGAATCCTGACGGCAGCATCCAGCACCACATTCGCGGCTTCGCCGGCTTGAGAACGTTTCTTCTCCAGACGCTCAACTGGCACAAGGTCTTTCCAAAGAGCCGATCGATGAATCGCTACTACAACACCGACTTTGACTACTCCCGGGTGCAGCAGGCGCAGAGTATAGGCACAACTGCCTACATCATTCGCCGTTCTACTTGGGAGCAGGCCGGAATGCTCGACGAGCGGTTTCGCCACTACATGCCTGATCTTGCTTACAACTACATGCTGAACAAGAAAGGCTATAAGCTTTACTACACCCCTTGCGCGGAGGTAGTGCACTTTGGTAGTCAGAGTATCAACCAGATGGGTCTGAAAGCTCTCCGCCAGCAGTGCCAAGGACTCATCGAATTTAGCGAAGCCTACGACTACTTCGGGAAAAGCAGACTCACGAAAATGATCGTGCGCCTGGGAATTCGGTTCCGGTATTACACCAAAGTCGCGGGATATTACTTAAGCTCCGACAAACGGATTATCAAAGGGCCTGGAGCTCCCAGGAAGGAAGTGGCCGCACAAGTTAGTCAGTCTCCCTTGCGAGATCCCAAGTAGACGGGATGTGTGGCTCGTAGCTGGCTCTTTTTTTCGGTTCACACCCGGGCCCGGTTCTCGGTGTCCTCTAGTGCGCCACATTAGATGCTTGAGGAAGGTTCTCCTGCCACGAAGGACGGCGCACTTTGCGCCTCACCCTGCGCAAGGTGTGGACGAATGGCCGTGACAGGAGCCAGGGCACCGAGCCCTCGCGGAATAGCCGCCGGATGCCGGCTCCGGCACTCGACGGACGACGCATTTCTTCCAGCGCGAGGGCCGTGGCATGCGTCCGGCGGCGGTAAGCGGCAATCTGCGGATCAAGACAAGGTGCCCATTGATCGATCATCCTGAGAGCTTCGTGGTGGATTTTTCTTCTGCTTTCCTGCCATAAGTTGCTGTCGTGCATGCGATACCAGCAAACGACTTCCTGCACCGCTCGCACCTGATATCGGTGGGCAATCGCAGCATAAAGGTAATAATCCGGAGTCAGTTCAACCCACTGGGGGATGGCGCCGATTTCTTCCACGGCCGCACGGTGAAGCACGGCGGAACTCATGGCTATGAAACACGCGCTGCGGAATAGTTCGGTGAAGATGTCGCCTTCGGGCAGCGGCACGAACTCGTGTGCCTGGTCGTAGTCGCGCATGCTGCCATTCGGCCACACCAGCACAGCCCGGCCGTAGATAATGCCGATGCCGGTACCTTCCGCGGCCAATGCCATTTGCTTCTCCAGTTTGGTGGTGGTCCAAAGGTCGTCCTGGTCAAGAAAAGCCAGCCATTCTCCCCTCGCCTGCCTGATGGCATTGTCTCTGGCTTTGCCCAGCGGGGTGTCTTCCGGCGACAAGAAGTAGCGGACCCGCGCGTCCTTATACTCAGCGACGATGTGCGCACTGCCGTCCGTGGAGCAGTCATCCCAGGCAACGAGTTCCCAGTCAGTAAAGGTTTGCGCCATCACCGAATCCAGGGCTTCCCGCAGGAAAGCCGCTCCGTTTCGGATGTTCATAATGACGCTGACCAGGGGCATAGGAGATTAGAGCATATCTGAGCAGCGACATTCCGGTGAACACTACTGCGCTTTCTCTCGCGTGCCAAGATGAAGATTCGCAATGTCCTCCTCTCCTTCGTAAGACTGGCTACCGGCGAGGTTTTCGGGCGAATCGCGACCTTTCTGCTGTTCATTTATGTATCGCGTTATTTTGGAGTGCGGATACTCGGCATCATCGCTCTGGCGCAGACAGTCGCTTCTTACGTAATGGAGCTTTCCGATCAGGGCCTGAAACTGATCGGCGCGCGTTTACTGGCACGCAACGCGGAACTGGCTTCCTTTGTGGTGCCATTCGTGTTGAAGCGCCGTGCGGCCCTGACTGCCGGGGCTGTCGCGCTGGGCGCTCTGTACGCGGTCGTCGGCCCGGTTCAGCCGGAAGCCAGGGCCTGTGTGCTCGCGTTTGACTTCGCCGCGGTTCCTTATGCTTTTGCCCTCGACTGGGTCGCCTGGGGGCTCGGCCACTTTGGAGTGCTGTCGTTCTGGCGCAGTGGCGTCAGCATCGTGTACGTGGGGCTGGCGATTGCAGCCATGCAGTTCACCATGCGTCCCATTGTCTCGATCTCAGGGGCCAACATCCTGAGCGCCGTCGTGGGCGCCGCGTTTCTGTGGGTCCTGTGGAAGCTGCGTTGGCGCCGGACACGCAACGAACCGCTCCCTGCTTCGCTCCTCGCAGCCGCGGCTGATGAACTGCGTCCGAGGCGAGTATTTACCCTCGGGCTGTCGAACCTGCTCAATCTGGTGTTCATGAACGCCGACATTCTGCTGCTCAGCGCCATGACCGGCATGGGTGAAGTCGGGCGTTACAGTGCTGCCTGCAAACCGTTGTATGTTATCTTCACTGGATTCTGGCTGCTTACTGACGCTCTGTATCCTCATCTGGCAAAGCTGGAAGCTGGTGCGCACACGCAAAGAACCATTCTGCTGGCGCTGGTCGCGCTTGCTGTGGCGGCTTCAATGGCCGCTCTTGCACTTGGGGCCCTGGCTCCCAGCGTCCTTAATTTAATCTACGGCTCGACGCTGGGGGCTGCCAGGCTCTTCCGCATTCTACTGATCGCACTGCCTCTGGATTTCTGCTTCTCGCTGCTATGGACAGTTCTCGTCAGCCGAGGATATGACCGGGCGGTTCTGTATTCACTGGCGGCCGCTGCATCCGTGAATATCGTGCTCAACCTTGTATTCATCCCACGATTTCAGGCCGATGCCGCAGCGTGGGCAACAGTCGCATCCTATGCCCTGCTTTTTTCTGCCGTGCTTATTTTCGTGCTGAGGAAGAAAGTCTTGGCAACCGCAGAAAAGCGTGACCTGCTGACCGCTCCAGTGTGGGCGTGATCATTCCTCGCGGCCGTGGAAACGAGTGGCCGGCATGCCGGCCGTGGCCTCGGTGACGGTCCCTATGCTTCTCTCGCCCGAGGCCTTCCAATAGGGAGACATAACGTTCCGTCGCACCACGTGGAGCGCAAACATAAACGGACGCTTGAATTGCGAATTGAGCGAGCCCTCTGTAAGCAACCGTCTGACTCCACGAAAAGCTGTGTTCACACTCCGCATCTCTGCCAAGGCAATTGCTGTGGAGTGTCGCTTGCGGCACAGCGCAACCGTCCCCGGATCGAGCGAATCGGCCCAGTGATTCACGAGCCACAACGCTTCCCGGTGCATGGCGATGGCGGCCAGTTGCGACGTGTTGGCACCGTGCATCCGGTAGCGACAAACCACCTCTTGCACAGCTCGCACCGGATGGCGACGTGCTACGGCAGCGTAGAGATAATAGTCCGGAATCAGCGCAATTTCTTGTGGTATGCCTGCCAGCTCTGCAATCGCCGACCGGCGAAAGACGGTCGAGCTCATGGCAATGAAACAGCCCTCGGTAAACAGTTGCGCGAAGATGTTGCCCTCCGGCAAGGGCTTGAATTCATGCGTCTGATCGTAGTCGCGCTCACTGCCATTGGGATAAAACCTGACGGTGCGACCGTAGATGATTCCGGTGTCCTGGGGTGCCCCACCCTTCGACAAGCCGTGTGCCCCACCCGAACTTCCTTTCCTTGGCTGGGAGTTTGCAATTGCCATCTGCATCTCAAGTTTGCGCGGCACCCAGATGTCGTCCTGGTCGAGAAAGGCCAGCCACTCGCCGCGCGCCTGGCGAATCGCGTTGTCGCGAGCCTTGCCTAGCGAAGACTCGTCAGGGGATAGGAAGTAGCGAATTCGCGGGTCTGAGTATTCAGCCACAACTGCGGCGGTGTCGTCGCTGGAGCGGTCGTCCCAAACGATCAGCTCCCAGTCGCGGAAGGTTTGCCCCATGACGCTGTCTAGCGCCTCCCGCAAGGTGGAAGCCCCGTTACGGACGTTCATGATAATGCTGACCAGAGGCATGGATACCTCTGCAGATTACATCATGCGGAGCTCAGGCGGCGGCTGGCATATCCACGAGATGTGGCGATTACGCAATAGAAGAACAGCTCCCAGAATGCAATCGCGATGGCAGTTACTGAAAAGTTCAGCAGAAACCAATCCCAGTGGCGGAGGGTCATCGGCATAATGCCTAGAAGCATCCATGCACGCCAGAGGCCGGCCGCAAGCGCGATAGCAAACATACCCAGGGCCAGCGCGGTCCGTGACTTGAGCCGCGCCAGCGACGCAATCTCTGCAACCGGTGCTGTGTCCCGATACCAAAGGAGGATCCATACTGCCAACGCCATGAACCCCAGCAGCGTACTTGAGTACTGCAGGATCATCGTCATCGGCGTCCAGCCTGTAAGCGGCAGATCGATCCAGGATCGCAGCCAGGCAAAATGCCGCCAGGGCCAGGTGCGGTAATGGGTGAACGAGTCCCAAAGCAAGTGGGTGGCGATGCCCAGGATGATGGAAAATGTGATTGCCAGGAATCGCCGCACTCCGGCGAAGCTGAACTCTCCCAACTCACCGTTAAGCCTCTGTTGCATGCCGATAGGCAAGAGCCCGACTATGGGCCTCTTGATGGCGTAGTGATAAAACCACAGGGCCGCGAACGATGCCGGGAGCGTGAACAGCAGCACACCGGGAAAATCGTGGCCCAGGGCCCGATACTTTATGTTCCCCACGACATAGGGGAAGTCAGGCGCCATACTCCCGACCAGGAAGGCTGACCAGACCAGATTGAATCTTCTGAATGGAAGCGCGGCGGCTGCGTGGGCAACAGTGAAGGGCATTGGATTACGGGGCGGGCCAGCAACCAACCTGTTCGCAGTATAACTGAGCACATTGCGCTGTAAACCTGCTGATGCCCGCGCAGCAGCGTCCGGGATACAGCTTAGATCGAGTAAAATCAAACCACGTTCCAATCCGATATAGATACTTGAATGAGACACGCTCCCGCGGGCGAAAAAACAGCAATCTGTCCTGACACCAACGGCCTGCCGGCAATTGCGGGTGGGACGCCCATCCGATCGCGCGAGAGCCGCCTGATTTTCGGCGCCCCGATGCTTGGCGAGGAAGAAGTCGCCTCGGTGGCGGCATGCATCCGCAGCAACTGGATTGGCCTGGGTGTCCGGGTCGAGCGCTTTGAACAGGAGTTTGCACGCTACAAGGGCGCGCCTTACGCGCTGGCGGTAAACAGCGGCACGGCTGCAATTCACTTGTCCTTCGCAGCGCTGGGAATCGGCCCCGGCGACGAGGTGATCGCACCCGCGATGACCTTCTGCTCCACCATTCACCCCGTCGTGCACACCGGCGCTAAACCCGTGCTGGTGGACTGCCGTCGCGACACCTTCAACATCGATCCTGAACAAATCCCAAGCCGAATCACTCCGCGCACGAAAGCCATCCTTGTGGTCCACATGTGTGGTCGTTGCTGCGAAATGGATCCCATCCTCGAAATCGCGCGGCGGCACGGGCTGCGCGTCATCGAGGATTGCGCGCACGCCATTGAGTCCACCTATCGTGGCGGTGTGGCCGGGCTGATGGGCGATGCCGGCTGCTTCAGCTTTTATCCCACGAAGAACATCGCTACCGGCGACGGCGGGATGGTCATCACCCGCGACCCGCAACTGTTTGAGCGTGCCAAAGTGTTCTCACTGCACGGCATGACTGCCGACGCCTGGAGCCGCTTTGAGGGAGGTCCCAGCGGCTACGAGGTTGTCGAGGCCGGCTTCAAGTACAACATGACCGATCTTGCCGCGGCGCTTGCTCTGCCTCAACTGGCGAAAATCGAGGAACGCTGGCCGCTGCGAGAGCACATTTGGTTGCACTACAACGAGCAGATGAAGCAGCTTCCCCTGGTGTTGCCGCCCGACACCGAGCCGCAATCGCGCCATGCGTACCATCTCTA
Organism: uncultured Acidobacteriaceae bacterium; assembly: GCA_963823635.1. Taxonomy (GTDB): domain Bacteria; phylum Acidobacteriota; class Terriglobia; order Terriglobales; family Acidobacteriaceae; genus Bog-257. Next base: position 44,614 of record CAWGMV010000002.1, read on the forward strand.
CACGCCGCTGCTCATGCTGGAAGAGCTGCGGGTCGGGCGCGCGGAAATCGTCGCCGCGCTGGAGGCGGAGAACATCGGAGTCGGCATCCACTACATTCCCGTCCATCAGCAGCCCTACTACCGGCAACGGTTTGGATTCAAAGATTCCGATTTTCCTAACGCTACCTTTGTAGGCGAGCGAACGTTGTCGCTGCCGCTCTCGCCTGCCATGTCCGAGCAGGATGCCGCCGACGTGGTGACCGCACTCACTCGCATCTGCCGCCACTACGCAGCTTCGGTCTAAGACACAAACCGCGGTCCCGATTAATACTGCTTGACGTCCAGATCTCGCTACATGGTGCTCTCAAGAAGTCGATTGTCGGCGGCCGTCTCCAGCCTTGTCCTGATCGCGAGCTTAACTGCTGTTGGGCAGCAGCCTGCCACACAGGTACCCTCGCCAAAATCGGATAACTCTCCCGCTCAAGCACCCTCCGAACAACCACCTGCACAGGTCGGAACTCCCGGCCCAACGAACCCGGCTACTGACCCTTTCTACGCTCCCGTTACCCATCCCAACGAATCGAGGTTCCTAATCCATCTGGCCGAAGACCAGAAGGACATCTGGACCAGCCCGTTTCATCTGAAGCCCGGCGACGCCAAGTGGCTCGTGCCGGTCGCTGGTATCACCACCGGATTGATGGTCACCGATCCCCAGAGTTCCTATGCCATGCGCCTGGGCGACCTCAGCTCGTGGAAGATTGCATCCAACGCGGGTCTGACATCGGCGATGGGAATGACAGGCGCCGCCTACATCTGGGGACGTATCACTCACAATGAACACCTGCGCGAGACTGGAGTGCTCGCAACCGAGGCCATGCTCAATGCTTTCGCTGTGGACTCAACCATCGAAGCAGCCACGGGACGTCTCCGCCCGCAGCCATCCAACTACCAGAACATCTTCCTTCATGGAGGCTCTTCGTTTCCCTCTGGCCATGCCGGTGTGACATGGGCCTTCGCCTCGGTCGTCGCGCACGAATATCCCAATCCCTGGGCTGAATTTGGTGCCTACGGGCTGGCTCTGGGCACAAGCATCGCGCGCGCTGCCTCGGAACAGCATTTCCTGTCCGACGTTTTTGTGGGCGGCCTGATGGGCTACCAAATCGGCCGTCAGATCTACAAACAGCGGCACGACAAGAATTTAGATGACGATTTGAAGATTGTTGCCGAGCAGACTTCGGCAATGCGTCCGGGAACGCTGGCAAGCACTTATGTCCCGCTGGATAGCTGGATTTATCCCGCGCTGGAGCAACTGATCGGGCAGAACTACATCAACACCGCTTTCATGGGTCTCAGGCCGTGGACCCGAATGGCGTGCGCCCGCATGATGGTCGAGATGCATGAAAATGTCGAAGGCCACGGAGACTTGCCACCGCGGATCGCCCAACTCCGGAAATATCTTGACGCAGAATTTGCCGAGGAACTCCAGGCTTTGGAAGGAAAGCCGGTCGAATCTATACAGCTCGACACGCTCTACACCGGCCTTACGGATATAGCCGGCAAACCCATTAACGACAGCTATCACTTTGGACAGACGCTGATCAATGATGAGGGTAGGCCGTACCAGCAAGGGGTGAACGACATAACCGGGTTCAGCGCTCGTGCCCAGGACAACCGGTTCGCTTTCTATGTTTCGGGCGAATACCAGCACACACCCTCCGCCCCGGCGTACACGCTTTTGCAGCGAACGGTGATCGCCGACGTGGACTTGAACCCCATACAGCCGGCTATCCCGTTTGCCACCATCGACCGCTTTCAGTTGCTCGACACCTATGTCGCGATGAAGTATGCGGGCATGGACTGGTCCATCGGCAAGCAAAGCCTGTGGTGGGGTCCTGGCGAAGGCAGCGAACTGCTGATGAGCGATAACGCCACACCGCTGTGGATGGCGCAGCTTAATACCACCGAGCCGATTTACATCCCGGGGGTGTCGAAAATATTAGGGCCCATCGAAGCCGACAACTTCTTCGGCTCGCTCGCCGAACATCAATTCCCCGCCGGGCCATACATGTTCGGGCAGAAAGTCATGGTTAAACCGTTACCCGACCTCGAGCTCGGAATAGCGCGCACCGTTGTTTTCGCCGGTGAGGGACATGTGCCCCTGACCTTCGGCTCTTTCTGGAACAGCTTCACCAGCTTTAGCAACGTGCCGGTCAGCGTCAAGTTCTCGCGCAACGATCCTGGTGCCCGGCATGCGCAATTCGACTTTTCCTGGCGCCTGCCTGGATTGCAGCGGTGGTTGACGCTCTACAGCGGTTCGATTGTTCACGACAACGTCTCGCCGCTGCCGCGCGGCCGCGCCGGTATCAATCCAGGAATCTATCTTTCGCACTTCCCGAAATTCCCCAAGCTTGATTTCCGGGCCGAGGCAGCTTACACCGATCCACCAAACGCGACAGTTGACAAGGGGCAATTCCTCTACTGGGAAGTTGCGTACCACGACTTGTACATCAATGACCGTAATCTGATGGGAAGTTGGGTCGGCCGCCAAGGCAAGGGCTATCAGGCCTGGAGCACCTATCACCTCAGCCCCCAGAGCAGCATTCAGGCAAGCTTCCGCTACGCCAAGATTGACAAGGACTTCATTCCTCAAGGCAGCACGCAATGGGACGCCACTGTCTCCGCCATGTTGCGAGTCCGCAAGGACCTCCAGTTGAAGGCGTTCGCGCAGTATGAGTCCTGGCTGGAGCCGGTGCTGGCGCCGACTCGCCAGACCGACTTCACAACTTCTGTGGAGTTCACCTGGTGGCCCGGCCTCGTGGCCAAGCGGCCGCTATCCGCGCGGTAGCAACTCTTTTCATTTATTCCATACCTTAGTTGGGCGCTCCCTCCGGAGCGCCATTTTTATTTGAAAAAGAATAATCACGCCTGTCGAAACCCAAAGTATCCGAGCGTCGTACTGGTGTAAGGGCAAAAGAGCAGGAGCTGAGTTTATGCAGGCAATCCAAGACATGACGCCTCAAACCGCTGTCGTCGGCCCGTGGTTCAGGCATGACCACAAAGCAATCCAGGATTTCGAAGATGTCAGGCAAGTGAGTGCGCGCCTGTTTCCGCAGAATCTCCCGCAACTGTCAAGCATCGCCTATGCCGGCGTCTGTGTCGAAGCTAACCTTGCGGGCGGGGATTTCTACGACTTCTTCGACCGCGGGCCCCGTCGCCTCGGGTTGGCTGTCGGTGATGTGTCCGGCAATGGTGTAGCGTCCGCTCTTTTGCGGGCGACGCTGCAAGCCAGCCTGCGAACCCTGCGCATGACGGGCTTGAACGACTTCGACGGCCAACTGACGCTGGCCAACCGGCTGCTGCTCTCCAGCGCCCCCGACGCGATGTACGCGTCGCTGTTTTTTGCCGAATACGATGAGCGATCGCGGCGGCTCAGGTATGTGAACTGCGGCCATCCCGCGCCGTTGCTTCTTCATGGCGAGCGCGCTTCCTGGCTGCAGCCCACCACCACCGTCGTCGGGCTGTTCGGCGACTGGCAGTGCTCAATCGCCGAAGTGCAGCTGCAACCCGGTGACACGCTGCTCGTTTACACCGACGGAGTTACCGAAGCCAGCGATTCCGCCGGAGATGAATTCGGACCCGACCGGCTGCTCGCCGCGCTGAAGGCGCGAAACGACTTCCCGTTGTCCGCCTTGCTGCAGGACTGCGTGGATGAGGTTCGCCGATTTGCACAGGGCAACCGGTGCGATGATCTCACCCTGGTGGCACTGCGCTGTCTGGAGCAGGAAATCTAAACTGTATCGAAGTAAAGACCACAGTCGGTGTCGATTTTGGATTGTTCATACGTCGTACTTCACAGGAGGACAAAAACCATGCAATATCTTTTGTTGCTGTACGGTGATGAAAAACGCTGGACAAAGATGGACGAAGCGGCGTGGAAGGCAGGGGTTGCCGAGTACCAGGCGTTCGGCAAGGAGTTCGCCAGTGTGATATTAGGCAGCAACCCGCTCCAACACACCAACACCGCTCGCACGGTACGCGTGCGCGACGGCAAGCAGGTGGATACCGATGGTCCCTTCGCTGAGACCAAAGAGCAGCTCGGCGGTTACTATCTGGTGGAGGCGCCTGACATCGATCAGGCAGCCGCCATCGCGGCGAAAGTCCCGGCTGCCCGTTACGGGTGCGTCGAAGTGCGGCCCATCATGAAGATCTCGTAGTCGACGTTCGAGAAGCACGTCGAACCGCGCGGCATCGAAAAGATCGCGGCATCACTGTCGATTTTGGACTGGTCGCGCGTCGTATACATAGAAGGAAGGAACGAAATGGAGTATCTGCTACTGATTTATGCCGACGAGAAAGGCCAGGCGGCCATGGACGAACCCACTTGGCGTGCCGAGGTTAGCAAGTGCCTGGCGTTCGGCGAAGAGCATGCCGAACACATCAAGGGCGCCAACTCGCTCCAGCCGACCACCGCCGCTACTACGGTGAGGATGCGCAACGGCAAGCGGCTGACCATCGATGGGCCGTTCGCCGAAACCAAGGAACAGCTTGCCGGCTACTACCTGGTGGAGGCAGCGAATCTGGACGAAGCGATTGCTTTGGCGGAGAAGAACCCGATCGCGTCTCACGGCTCGATCGAGGTGCGGCCCATCAGGAAGCTAAAGTGAGAGGAATGTCATGCGTTACATGATGCTGATTTACACCAGGGAAACAGAAGCTGCGAGTCCCGAGGAGATGCAGGCGGTCTCGGCGGCGCATTGGGCCATTATGGATGAGACCACGCGGCGCGGAATTCTGCGCGGGGCCGACCCGCTGGAGCCGACCTCGACAGCCACCACCGTGCGCTTGCAGAACGGCGGAGTTGTGGTGACAGATGGCCCCTTCGCAGAAACCAAGGAACAGCTCGCCGGCTACTACATTCTGGAGTGCAAGGACCTGGACGAAGCGTTGGAATGGGCGGCCAGGATACCCAGCGCCTGCGGAGGCGCGGCAGGCGGCGTCGAGGTGCGGCCCATCCGTGAGATTCGCAAGTCGGCGTCGGAGGCGAATCCATCCGAGTACGCGAAGGCATAGATGGATGACGGATGAGCTGCGCAGCACAGCCGACGCCATCTTCCGGCGCGAGTCGGGGAAGATTATTGCCGGTCTGATCCGCGTTTCAGGCTCGTTTGACCTGGCTGAAGAGGCGATGCAGGACGCCTTCGCCGCGGCGCTGGTCAGCTGGGAAAACGGTATTCCAGACAATCCGGCCGCCTGGATCACTGCCGTCGCTCGCCGCAAGCTGATTGATTATGCGCGCCGCGAACGCACCCGGCTCGACAAGCAGGACCAGTTACTCTACGAAACCGAAACCTCCACATCGGCGCAAGATCCTATCGGAGATGCCGATATGAGCTTTCCCGATGACCGCTTGCGTCTCATCTTCACCTGCTGCCACCCCGCGCTCAACCGCGAAGCGCAGGTCGCGCTGACGTTGCGCACCCTGGGCGGACTCACCACCCCCGAAATCGCTCGTGCCTTTCTGGTGCCTGAGCCAACCCTGGCGCAGCGGTTGGTCCGCGCCAAGCGCAAAATTCAGGATGCGCACATTCCGTATGAAGTTCCCGACGACCGCGCCCTGCCTGAGAGGTTGTCTTCAGTCCAGACGGTTATCTATCTCATCTTCAACGAAGGCTACACCGCGACCGCAGGCGACGCGCTCATCCGGCGCGAGCTGTGCGCCGAAGCCATCCGGCTGGCGCGCACGCTTGGCGAGTTGATGCCCGGTCAGCCTGAGAACCTTGGCCTGCTGGCGCTCATGCTGCTGCACGATTCCCGGCGCGACGCACGCGTGAACGCCGCCGGAGAGCTGGTGCCGCTGGAGGAGCAGGACCGGTCAGCCTGGCACCGCGATCAGATTGAGGAGGGCCTGCGGCTGGTCGCGAGCGCGTTGCAAATGGGCAGGCCTGGCCCTTATCAGTTGCAGGCCGCAATCGTCGCCGTCCACGCCGAAGCCGCGACCTCCGCACAGACCGATTGGAAGCAGATCGCGGCGCTGTATCAGGCGCTATTACAGATGAATGGTTCTCCCGTCGTGGCCTTGAATCACGCCGTTGCGGTGGCAATGAGCGAGGGAATTGAAACCGGATTGTCCCTTCTTGACAAGCTGGGATCCTCGGGCGAGTTGAATTCTTACCACCTCTACTACGCGGCCCGTGCCGACCTGCTGCGGCGCATCGGTAGCCGCGAACGCGCTCTGGAAGCCTACGATCGCGCCCTAGCGCTGACCACCAACGCCGTCGAGCGCCGATACCTGCGCCGCCGCATCGCCGAACTGGAAGGGAAGCGACCTTAGCCGTACCGAGACAGTGCTGGAATCCGAGCGTTTCCCAACGGTGGCGAAATCGTGCAGCCCATCGGCTCCGACGCGCGCCCGAGGTTACTGCGCGCTTCCGCGACCCGGGAGGAAACGTGCTCGGCCTGTACCAATATCGCGCCTGACGTGGAAAGGCGGAATGCCTAAGGCATCCCGCCGGTTTTCTTACGCAGACTGGCCTTACTCGGGGTTTAGTGCGGGGCTGAGACTGGAGTAAACGAAACTCCCCGCAGAACTTCGAGGTTGTTGGCACTGTCGAAGGTCGAAAAGCTTTCGTTAGGCGGCAGAGAGCTGGCACTAATCTGGTCGGTGATGACAACCACCTTGTTGGGGTCGGCGCCCTGGTCGCCGTTACCGCTAACCGTGGAGGTTATGGCATAGATGGTCGCAGTCCCATCTCCGTTGACGATGCCAGTAATGTTACGCAGTCCATCGGTTCCCGGCGACCACGGCAGTCCAGTGGCGGGGTTGTTGCCGGTTGGGTAGCCACTGACCGTGTATGGTACGCCCAGTTGCAGTCCGGCTTGCAATGTGTAAGCAAGTACCCACTGACCACCCGCGCCTGAACCTCCGCTCGACTGAAAGATCCACTTCTGTAGTCCTGCTGTGGTCTGAGCCGCAGCCGCCGTGTACAAATTCTTGGAACTGGAATACGTGTTGGTACCGTTGCCTTCATCCGCAACGTAAAGAGTGGTTGAGTTCGCAAACCAAACGCCGAAGGGGAAGGAGGTCTTCGACTTCAGGGCAACAGGAAAGCCCTTCAGGATGCACATGTTGTTGGGATCGAGCCCCTTGGTTTGCAGCAGTGTGGGGTCATAGGCGAGCGGTGCGGTGGGCAACATTGCCCCTGCTGGCGGCAGGCCGATGCCATTGTTATCGTTGCAAATCGTGAGCGTGGGGTCGACCCAGTAAACCGTGTTGACGCCGTTACCGCCGCTGCCCTTGGTGTAGTAGAGAACATTATTGAAAATCGTCAGCCCGCGGAAGTTGGTGTCTTTCCCAATCTTGTCCACCGGGTCTCCTAGTTGCGTGATGTTGAAGCTCGCTACCGGTGTGGGCATTCCAGGGTGTTGGAGAACTTCCTTCTCGAACAGCGGAGTGAGGATCTGCGCGCCTGCTCCGATAATGACGCCGTCCGGTTGAGGATTGCCGCCATTGCCCGCGTTACCGGCGGTGTAGAAGAAGCTCGCGCCGTTGCTGTCGTTGTAGATGGCAGCGCGGCCATTGTTCCCGCTGTAGGCATTGGTTTTCGTGAAGCTCATATTGCCGTGCACATCCACGAGCGCAACCGCGCGGTAAAAGGCTGTGCCAACCGGATTGGTCGGATCGATGACCATTGGGGTATTAGAGTTGGACACATCAAGGTCGTCGATGGAGTCGATGTAGCCCATAAAGGTCAGATATTGGCCATCGGTCGAGAGGTTGAGAGCTATTTCGGATTTGGAGGAGAAGCTGGTGACCAGGACGTCATTCAGCGGCAGAATTCCACGCTTCGAGCTGAAGGGAACCTGGAGTGTGTTGACCAGCGAGCCGGCGGGAGTGAACTGGTCCAGCAGTATCTTCGAGGTGATGCCGAAGCTGCCATCGACAACGTCGTTATTCCAAACTTCGGGATAGGTGCCGTTGTTAGTTGCGGCTCCGGCGCATCCCGCCTGAGTGGCCTGGCAGTTTGGCGGCAGGATTTCGCCCACCGTAACGTTGTTCGCATTGTTATCGTAAATGCTCCGGCTTACCACCAGGTTGCCGGGCTGGAAATAGTTTTGTGCAGACGCGATCACACAGCCGGCCACAACAGTCAACGAAACCATCGCCAACCGCAGAGCGCTCGCACGCAGACGATCCAGCTTTCTCGGGATGTTATCTGTCATAGGAAATCTCCTTGGAATCTCCGGGCTTTGAACCCATTCGCCTCACAGGGTTCGCAATTGATGTTCTCCAGCCAGGAACTGCTGTGCTGTTAGTTGCCTACGTGGAACGATGGAAGCCTCTCAGCTTGCGCAAGGACACGCCGGCAAGCACCAGGGATCCTCCACCAAACATAACCGTGAGGCCGTTAGGCTCCGGAATTCCGCTGATGGTAAACGACTCGGAGGGAATTAGACCTATGCCATTGTTCGAAGATGCCATGGACGGGCAGCCCTGCCCGGTGCAACCCACGCCGCTGTTCTCATCCCAGCCCACCAAATTGCCGCTGGGAACAGTCGCGTTAAACAGATTGAGCCAGTAGGTTCCACCCTTCGGTGAGGAGACATTGAGGCCGCTCACTGAGATCTGGTCAATGTTGTAGCCAAACGCGTTGGTGAAAAGAAATTTGTCAATGAGGCTGGAGCCGCTGGCCGTACCGGAGGCGATCACCATTCCACCGTTTGCCGCGGTGGTAAGGGACCACTGCACTGAGCTCAGCGTGTCGCCGGGGAATTCCCAGGCGCCGAATGCGAAGCCTGAGACTGTTGTGACCGAGGGGGAGAGTGTGAAGGAGTCACTCACCACATAGCCATAGTTTATGATCCAAGCCTCGGTTTGACCGCTGATCGGGCCGTTGTCATAAAGGTTAAAGTCACCCGCCACAGCCGACGCCGGCAACAGCAGACAGAGCGAGGCCAGCAGCGAGAGCGAAACAGCGCGCGTCTTCATAATAGGGAATCTCCTTGGGATCTGATGGATTGAACTCATCCGCACCACAGGATTCGCACTGGATTGTCTCAGCGTAGGTTTACTGTGCTGTTAAAGAATCATCACTTTTCAATGAATGTAGCGGCGTGCCGGGGCGGATTGCCCAGCGATGCCGTTACCCCAGGAATCTCAAGACGGCAGTTGCGGCGCGGTTACCTGCTACGGAAATGTTACTAAGGTGTCATTACTTTCGTAAGTTGACATCTACGGCCGCGGATGTACACTAGCGAGTGAAACGCAGTGTCTCTGCTGCCCGCTAACGGCAGACTCGGGCCCCGATGGTCTTTGAAAACTTGATGGGCAAAGCTTGGAAGACGACGGCGCGAAGCTCAGGAAGGTAACCGATGTTGGGAGAAGCCATTGGAGCGAGCTGACCTGCTAAGTCGCGATATTTGAATAGTTTGTAGTAACCCCAATGTTTGCAGGACTTTAGACAGATATCTGCAAGATATTGATATTACATGACTTAGTGGCAACACGAAGTCCAATCTTTTGACGATTTTAGGGGCAAAGTCTTCAAAACAAGGACTTTACAAGAAGTGATTTTTTCTTGCACAGACCGGGACGGGGCGGCTCTAGGCACCGAAATACCCCACTAAAGTGTCGTTACCATTTTCACAGAAGTTCGCCCGACAAACCGCCTCGCCAGGGCTGCAAGCTGAAGGTTGGCAGCTGACACTTGGTGCCTGGGAGCTGACAGCCGGCAGCTGCTTTGCTTACATCCGCTTCACGGTCTTCTCGTACAGGTCCTTGAAGCAGCGGCCAGGATCGTACTTGCTCTTCAGCGCTTCGTACGCGGGACGATTGTAGATCTGCCAAAAGGTCTGCTCGTCGTAGTAAGCAGTTGAGTACAGGCCTTTCACACCGTGCAACGCCTGAGCCTCGGCCTCGATCTTTTTGTTGAAGTAGCCGTCTGGTTGCGTGCTCGGCACGGTGTCCCAGAAGCCAAAGTTAACGTAAAGCTTCTGGGGATCGATCGAGCACAGGGTGTAAGTGACGCTCGTATCGTAGCTGCGAAAGGGACAGATCCAAATCGGCAGCACGCCGATCTCGCGCAACAGGAAGTCCGCGAATTCAACGGCGTGCTCGATAGGAATGTCCACGTCCTGAATCACCGACTCGGTGTTGGAATTGGGCGTCACCTTGTGCGAGAAGCGCATGATGCGCTGGTAGGTCTTGGAGTTCAGCAGCCACTTGGTGGCCAGCAGACGCACGGCCCGGTGCTGCACATAGAAGTGCTTGGAGCACCAGAACCAATCTGTGTCCCAGCGCCAGATGTAGTCATGTGTCGTGAGGTAATCCACGTCGCGCCGCCGAATGGACTGGTAGTAAACGTTCATGTAGGTGTAGTCGCCGACAAAAGGCGCGTCGCCGGTGAACTCGCCGCCGGTGATGTACATCTCATTGGCGTTGAAAACCACGCCATCGATGTAGTCGAAGCCCTGCTCTGCGCACAGCGCCTCCATCCGCGCGAAGAACTTTGCCGGCTCGCTGAACCTCGTGTGTATAAGCTTGACAAACTTCGTGGCCGGGATGAGCTTGACCTTGAGCCGCAGCACGTACCCCAGCGTGCCGTAGGAGTTGGGAAAGCCGTAGAACAGGTCCGGATTTTGCGTGGCCGAGCAAACGATGGTGCTGCCATCGCCGAGCAGGATTTCCATCTCCTCGGCAGTCTCATGCACCAGCCCGTACTTGAACGACGACGACTCGATGCCCAGCCCGCTCACTGCGCCGCCGATGGTGATGGTCTTGAGTTGCGGCACAACCGTCGGCAGCAAGCCAAACTTCAGGGTCTCGTCCGCCAGCTCTTCGTAGGTCGTCATGCCCTCAACGTCAGCGATGCGTCGATCGGCATCCACGTTGAGCACATGATGGAACTCGCGCACGTCAATCCGCTTGGTGTCCGCTTGCTGGCGGTGACGGAAGAGATTCGAAGTGCTCTTGGAGAGTCCGACGCTGGCGCCATTGGCTCGGGCGGCCGCAAGCTGTCGCATCAGCCGCTCGCGTCGCTGCGCATAGAGTGCAATGCTGGAGGACATCGCCTACCTGACTGGCACGTATCCGTTAATGTCACCCTTGCTCAGCACGATCTGCCAGAGGTTGAGTCGGCGCGCCCGGAATGCGCCCGCCGACATCAGCAGGTAGAGCTTCCACATGCGATAAAAGCGCTGGCCATACTTCTGCTTGTCAAGGGTGCAATAGCGCATATCGAAGTTCTTCCACCAGGCCAGCAGTGTCTTGTCGTAGTCAGGGCCGAAATTGTGCCAGTCCTCCATGACCCACACACCTTCCATCGCCGACGCGAGCTGCGGCATGGACGGAATCGCGCTACCGGAGAAGATGTACCTGTTAATCCACGGGTCCGTGTGAGACAGCGTCTTACCGTTGCCGATGGTGTGCAGCAGAAACAGGCCACCGTCCTTCAGCTTGGCCCGCGCCAACTCCAGGAACGAACGATGATTCTTGGGCCCAATGTGCTCGCACAGTCCGATCGCAGCTACCCGGTCAAACGCGTCCGGCTCGTGGATCGCCTCGCGATAGTCCTTCTCCTCCAGGCGCACGGGCAGGCCGGCGCAGAACTCGCGGGCGAACCTTATCTGCTCGCGCGAAATGTTGTAGCTCACCACCTCGCAGCCGTACTCTTTGGCCATGAAGCGCGCCAACCCGCCAAAGCCGCAGCCCAGCTCCAGTACCTTCATGCCAGGCTTGAGGTACAACTTGCGGCAGATCAGGTGAAGCTTGTTCTCCTGCGCTTGGTCCAGGTCTTGCGCGCCCGGCCAGTAGGCGCAGGTGTACTGCATATTTTTGTCGAGCATGGCCCGATACAGATCGTTGCCCAGGTCGTAGTGTTCGCGGGCGACTTTCTTCGACGCCCACTTGCCCTGGCGGTTAAAGTACCTGCCCTTGAATGCGAGCCACACCAGGGAAAATGTCTTCATCTTCTCGTTCAGCCGCGCCTTCTGGACTTTGGAGAAAAACTCGTCGAGCTGCGAGACGCTCCACCAGCCGTCCATGTAGGACTCGCCCAGGCCGATCGAGCCATGGCTCAGCACGCGCTGGTAAAACCGCTCGTCGTTGACTTGCAGGTCCCACGGGTCGGGGCCGTTCACTTCGATATCAGCGAGAGCAAGGATTTCCTGTACTTTCTCTTTCGCGTTCATAGGCACAGTGGCGTACAGATGCCCCAGTCGAAAGGTGTGACCAAGAATTCTTACAGAAACAGCGCGCGCAGGACAACTTCAGCCTGGCTTGGGATACGGCCCGCGATACCCAATCTGGTGCGAGATCCGCCGCGCGGCGTCCTTCACCATCTCAGCTAGGCGCGGAACAGCGTCGCGCGGGACAGCGGTGATGGTTCCGGTTGAGCCGAGGCTGGCTTCCACTTCGCCCTGGTTGTTGAAGATAGGCGCGCCCACACAGCGCGCCCCCAAGCTGTTCTCTTCGTCATCGACCGAATATCCCAGCTGTCGCACGTGCTCGAATTCCTTCATCAGTTTGGTCATGCTGGTGATGGTGTGCGGGGTCAGCTTCTTCAGCCCGCGATTGCGGACAATCTTCTCCCGCTCGCTCGCACCCAGGTAGGCCAGCAACGCCTTGCCTACCGCAGTGGAATGTACCTCCATGCGACGGCCGACCCAGGTGTCCATCTTGATGAAGCCGGGCGCCTCCACCTTCTCCACATAAACCGCTTCCTGGTGATCAAGAATTGCGAGATGCGTGGTGAGGTGGATGTGCTCCACCAGGTTTCGCATGATCGGCAGCGCCACCTCGCGAATGTCCACGCCGCTCAGCGCGGCCCGCGACAAACTTAACACCTTTATCCCGAGCCGATATTTGCCGTTGTCGCGATCACGGCGCAGATATCCATGCTGCTCCAGGGTGCGCAAAATATAGCTGGCAGAGCTTTTGGGGATCTTCAGCTTGCGGCTGAAATCCGCATTCGACATGCCGCCTTCGCGCTGCGCCACCGCTTCCAGGATCAGCAGGGTACGCTCCACAGCGGTCGAGGGGCTTTCAATTTGACGCGCCATATAATCAAGTCTAGCAGTCCCGATGGCTGTGCGAAATGGCGAATTCCAGTTCACTTTATTGAACACAACCGACTAAGGGCCCGCTACAGACAAACAGCGCGAGGTGCGATTAGGCTCGCGATGGCCATCCCGCGCTAGGCTATTTGCGTCCCATTATGGAACTGAGCGTGGTGCGGGCTGATGAATTTGTGTTCAGTATATTGAACAACTGTATTGCACGGCGCTGGTGCCGGTCGCTATAGTTGTGCACCATACGGAATTGTCGTTCAGAATACTGAACGACGACAAAGTCGCCATCAACGGTTTGCGAACTTGAGAGGAGATCAAGAAATGCCTGCTTATCAATCGGTTGCTGAGCTTGAGAAGTCATGGAAGTCCGACCCTCGCTGGAAGGGAATTACCCGTCCTTATACCGCGGAAGATGTGGTGCGCTTGCGCGGCACGCTGCACATCGAGCACACGCTGGCGCGACTCGGCGCCGAGCGCTTGTGGGAGATGCTGACCACCGAAAAGTATGTCAACGCTCTCGGCGCCGTGACTGGCAACCAGGCCGTACAGATGGTCGCGGCCGGGCTGAAGGCCATCTATGTCAGCGGCTGGCAGGTCGCGGCTGACGCCAACAATGCCGGCCAGATGTATCCCGACCAGAGTCTGTATCCTGCCGACTCGGTGCCCAACCTTTGCCGCCGCTTGAACAATGCGCTGACCCGCGCTGACCAGATCCATCACTCCGAAGGCAAGAACGGCATCAACTGGTTCGTGCCGCTCGTTGCCGACGCCGAAGCCGGATTCGGCGGCACGCTCAACGCCTTCGAACTGATGAAGGCGATGATCGAGGCAGGCGCCGCCTGCGTGCATTTCGAAGATCAGTTGTCATCCGCCAAGAAGTGCGGACACCTCGGCGGAAAGGTGCTGGTGCCGACGCAGGAAGCCGTGCAGAAGCTCGTGGCAGCGCGTCTGGCTGCGGACGTACTCGGCGTTCCAACACTGGTGCTGGCCCGCACCGACGCCAACAGCGCGCACTTGCTCACCGCCGACGTCGACCCTTACGACCGCATCTTCCTCACCGGCGAGCGCACGGTAGAAGGTTTCTATTGCATCTATGGCGGTCTCGACTCCGCCATCGCGCGCGGACTCGCCTACGCGCCGTACTCGGACCTCATCTGGTGCGAAACTTCCGAGCCGAACCTGGAGGAAGCCCAGCGCTTCGCTGACGCCATCCACGCGAAGTATCCAGACAAGATGCTGGCCTACAATTGCTCCCCGTCGTTCAACTGGAAGAAGAAGCTTGGACGACGCGACGATCGCGCGCTTCCAGCCGGCGCTGGCCGAGATGGGCTACAAGTTTCAGTTCATCACGCTGGCCGGCTTCCACGTGCTCAACCTCAGCATGTTCGAGCTGGCGCGCGCCTACAAGGACGCTGGCATGACGGCCTACTCGCGCGTGCAGGAGAAGGAATTCTCCCGCGAATACAGCCACGGCTACGGCGCGGTGAAGCACCAGCGCTTCGTCGGCACCGGATACTTTGACGCCGTCACGCAGGTCATCGCCAGCGGCAAGACTTCCCTGGGAGCTCTGGAGCATTCCACCGAAGCCGAACAGTTCGCGGAAGTCAAGGTCCCGGCGCAGATGATCGAGGTCGGGCAGGATCCCTCCTGCCGGCCGATCCTCGGCGAGTGTCCGCTGACCTGCGAGCACGACCATCGAGCACATTCGGAGCAGCAACGTGTCTGCCAACGATTAAGGTTGTCCCCAAGTAGTAAATGCATTGCCTCCAGGCACGGGTTCTCTCCCTTCCCGTGCCTGATTTTTTGCGCAAGTCCCATCCACGACCGCTGACAAGGTACGGGTGTCATCCTGAGCGCAGGTTCGTCCGCGCAGCGGACGAACCGGAGTCGAAGGACCGCTATAGTGGAAGGGAAGTCTCTCAGATCATACGATCTGTTCCCCCATGCTAAAGTTGCTCATACCCTATGACTACCTGGACCACCACCATTCGCCAGCACCCCGAGCGTACCGTCCCCGGGCGCGCGCAGGAATTCCTCGCCCAGGGCCATGTCGCCCACGTCGGCTTCGAGCAGGACGGCAGGCCCTACGTCATTCCGATGCTCTACCAATACTCTGCCGATCGTCCCGACCGCCTCTATCTCCACGGAGGCCCGGCCAGTCGTACGTTGCAGCATCTTGCATCTGGCGCGCCGGTTTGCGTCACGGTCACGCAGCTCGATGGTCTCGTCTCTTCGCGTGACGCCAAGTATCACTCGGCCAACTACCGCTGCGTGATGTGCTTCGGCCGCGGCCGCCTCATGGAGGACGGGGCCGAGAAGCGCGCCATGTTCGAGGCCATGACCTCGCGCTACATTCCCGGACGCACCGCCGGCCGCGACTACGCGCCGGCTACCGAGCCGCAGCTCGCCACAACTGCGGTCATCGAGGTGCTGATCGAAGAGATGTCGGCCAAGATGCGCGAAGGCGGCGCTCGCGGGCCGAACGACGAAGCGGAAGAAGGCTTCGGCACGCGGGGGGTTGTGGACTTGCGAGGGAACGACTGACTCTACGAGAAGCGCAAAGAGCGTACGCGACTCCAACACCGCCACTTCGATCTCCGGACGCCGTCTGGTTGGGATAGCTCCGCATTCCGGTTTAACTCTATAGATCCCGCCTTTCTCCGCTTCGGTGCTTCTCGATCTCGATACCATTCGCTGTGACCCTCCCCTATTTGTGCCATATGTAGAATCAATGACTTAGTGCAAAAAATCGCTGCATGCTATTGAGCTGTAAGCACTTACACGGTCATAGAACATCCTCAACATTCTGAATGACTTACACAAATCCTGAGTTGGTGTACCCGGGTGGAGCACCGCTCAGCGGTGCGCTGAGGTAATGAGAAACATTACCTCAGGCGCTAAAGCGCGATGCAAGAGTTGCAGTCAGTCATGCACGCCTGAAAGGCGTGCTCCACCCGCTACTGGATACGGCAACTATGGAACGCTTAGCCCATGGAAACTGCAACGGCTCGCCGCTGATTCTTCTACCGCCCCCCCGGCCCCTCGAACACACCAATTCCTTCTCCTCTCGCGAGCTATTGTTTACGACAAGCCTGATTCGGGACAAGGACGCGCGTCACGGAAGAGTGTGACAAGCCAGGCGAGGTAGCGGATTAAGAGTTTGTGTGAGCCGGGTTCGGGTAGAGCCGGCCTTAAGGCCGGCGTTCGCGTTCTTCATTTGAGAATTGTCATTCCGACCGAGGGCTTCAGCCCGACCGGAGGGCGCGGGGCTGGTCAACACCCACCCTGTCGCCAACGGCGGGCGACAAGGGTGGGGCACCCGGCTCGCATCTCATTTCCACCGATTAAGAATGTGGTCCGTCGTCCTCATATCTGGTTGCGTGACGACGGACGAGTGGGATCATGGTCGCCGGAAGACGGGCGTTCGTCATCGGCAGTTGCCATTGCAATTGTCGTCATGTCCCGAACCCGAGCAGACGACGGACGAGTGGGATCATGGTCGCCGGAAGACGGGCGGTCGTCATCAGCAGTTGCCATTGCAACTGTTACTATGTCCTGAGCCCGAGCAGCGGATTGGAGTTTAGGTTGCTTAGCCTTCTTGTCTGCTTTCTTCTTATTGCCTGCCATTCTGAGTCCTCATTTCCTCGTAACAGTGAAGGGCTTCCCGGAGCTACTCCCGCCTTGGCGTCCACGGTCATTACTTAGGAGGAGTTGGGTTGCCCTTAGTTTTCGACGTTTTGGTTTTCGTGACCACCGATGCCGGTGTTGCTTTCCCGGTGCCTCCAGTGGTGCCACCGGTCCCGTCGCCTCGGGTCGCAGTACCGCCGGTACCTCCAGTCGCATTAGTGCCCTCGGCACCTCCGGTCGCACCAGGGGCCTTCGCACCTGGCGTGGCCCCAGTTGGCGGGGAAGTAGCCGGGCTCTTAGGAGCAAGGGCCTGGTCCGGGACAGTAGTAATGAAATCCCCATCAACTAGAACCTCGAGGTACCGAAGATCAGGGCAGCGACGAGCCCTCTTCGCCCTCTCGGAATCCGTCTCCGTCTCCGAATCCGCCTCCGGTTCCGAATCCGTCTCCGAATCCTTCGGTTTTTGACATCCCGGCCCTGTCCATAACGTTGTCGGGTCGTTCCAGAACTTCTTCCTCTGTCCTTGGTTCAGAAATATAGCTTGGGGCAGGAAGATAGCCACCACTTTAGATTGCTGTTTTAGGACGATGGCGTTTGCGCTATATGCGCTGTCACTAAGGCGGTTCATCTGACCGATGGTGTAGTCTGGAAAAATCTCGGCGACAGCCGCTATTGCCGGACCGTTGAAAACTGCAACCGAAGGGGCGTAACTGCTGCCAAAAGTGGTCACGCCTATCAGTCCGGCTGCGACCGAGCCGGCGCCTCGCAATATGCGGAGGGTCAAGTTGCGCCCATCCATCGACTGCCCTTTTTCCGCCACACCTCGCAGCAGCGAGAGATCGGCAGAAGAAGCTTCGTATGACTTTCCGCCCGGGGGAGGGGGGGGCATGATAGCTTTCAGATCCAAGGTTAGATCGTGTATCAAGTATTGATAGTCGTCATTCTTATTAGCGACCGTCACTTGAAGAACGACAAAGCGCTGCGCAATCCGTTTCCCGAAAATATCCGCGACGACCTTCGGGTCGAGAAGTGCCCGATAAACCCTGATAAATTTCTTTTGATTCGGTTTTCCGCTTGCCTGGCTTGGCAGCACGTTTGGCAACACGTAGGGATCGCTGGGATGGCCGCCAACCGTTACCGTCACCGTGCTTAGAGCGTACGTACTGGGCGCAGTGAAACTCGAGTTAACCGTCGTTCCGCCTTTCACGTCGTCCACGGCTGGCGGACCTTTCAAGGTTTCTTGCGGTGAAACCATGACCGTGATTCTGCTCTTATCGCTGCCGAAGTTCATACCCGTAATCGTCATTTTGAACGTCGCTTGATCAGGTTTCGAAGTGGTCGTGGTCTTGCTCACCTCTGCCTTCGATATCGACGGCAGGCACGCCTTCGCCGTCGATTTCGATGTTTCACCTGCCTGGCTGGTCAACAAGTACGGATCGCTGGAATGGCCGCCAACGGCTACCGTCACCGTGCATAAATCGTAGGTACTGGGCGCAGTGAAACTCGCGTTCAGGACCATTCCGTCTTTTACGTCATCTACGGTCGGCGGACCCTTCAAGGTTTCTTGCGGTGAAACCATGACCGTGATTTTGCTCTTATCGCTGCCGAAGTCCTTACCCGTAATCGTCACTTTGAACTTTGCTTGATCAGGCTCGGAGGCGGTCGTGGTCTTGGCCACTTCCGCCTTTGATATCGACTGGCCGTGAGCCGCGTCGAAGGGAGCTACAGCCGTGACAGCCGCTACCACCGCGGCAAAAGCTATCGTGATAAACCTTCGATGTGTAGATTCACCGTTCTTGGCGGTTCCGCTCTTGGCCGTAGTAGACCGAAGTGGTTGCCTTCCAGAGCGTACCCCTTCGCCCTTGAGAATCACATGTCCCCCCTTACCGCGGAGGTTTCTCATCATTACTGCAACTCCTCTCCGGGGACGCGCCATACCTTTTGTAGTTGAACAGCGATGCGCCGCTGGTGATCAATATCAACCCGAAAAAAGCACTTCATAGCCCCTAATTTGAAGGTGAAAAATCTGCCGGGAATCTGAAGGGTCGTGCCAAACAGCGGCGGGCGGCCACCCAACCTACTCTCAGTACAACTGTCCTGGGATCTTGTTATGAGGCCCACCTTGCAATTGGCGGGGGCAGGAGGTATTAGACGAAGTAGCTGCCCCTAAAACAACACTTGTCGGGCGCTTCAAAGCCCAACATTTCGCTTATGAGGAATAAAAGCGACATTTAGGGTACGCTTCGTTCGAGAAGGAGTCAAGGCTCTAAAGTGGCGGAAATCATCAATTCTTCTTATCGAGCGGCAATGGTTTCGGATGCATGACTTCTGACAGGTAAACATTGGCAACCGCTCCCCATTTACCAGTCGCAGGGACCGCAGATCCCTCGACTCCGGCGGCCAAAATCAGGCCGCCTGCGCTCGGGATGACAGCGCGGAGGAAAGAAGCGAAGAGCGAAATGCGAAAGCAGATCCCTCCGCTCGGACTGAAGTCCTCGGTGGGGATGACAGCCAAGAAAAGCGAAAGGCGAAAACCGAAGCGCGAAAGCTGAAACTACTCCGACTCCAGCACCACATAGCTCAGCAGGCCGGAGCGCTCGATCTGCAAGACTATAGGTTGGCCGGGTTTGAGTTGGCGCAGGTCCTTCTTTAATTGCGCAAGGTCTTTAATAGGTACTCCATTCAGTGCATGGATGACATCGCCGGGTTGTGGACCTTCGCCTAGTAGAGTACTGGTAGGAGTCTTCGCCGCGACTAGAACGCCGCTGGGAATGCGCAGATCATTGCCTAGCAGTTCTTTTACTTCGCCAGTAATGTTGATAGCTACAATGCCAAGGCTCCTACTTAAGTTATCCGGACCAGCGACCAGGTCGGCGAAGCGCATAGGATCGTCGGGGCGCTCCATCACGGGAACGGAAAGCTTGGCTTCCTGGCCGTCGTGCAAGACACCAATCTCGGCCATCTGCCCGATCTTATAGCTGTAAAGCACCTGGGTGAACTGGCGGACATTGTCCACCGGCTTGCCGCCGGCGCTCGTGATAATGTCGCCGGGTTTGAGCCCGGCCTTGTCGGCAGGCGAGCCGGGCACAACATCTTCCACCAGCGCGCCGCGATTTACGGGAAGGTGCAGCCCCTCGACCAGCTCGGGATTGATGGTGCGCAAAAAGACACCAATCTGGCCGCGGTGAACGTGGCCTTCGGTGCGAATCTGATCGAAAATGTTGAGCACCACGTTGCTGGGAATGGCAAAGCCCAGTCCTTCGTTGCCGCCGGATTGCGTCAGGATGAAGGTATTGATGCCGACGACGTGGCCGTCCACATCAACCAGCGGGCCGCCGCTGTTGCCGGGATTGATGGGAGCGTCGGTCTGGATGTAAACCGCAGGATTGTCGGGATCGATCTGCCGCGCGGTGGCGCTGACCACGCCCATGGTGACGGAATTCTCCAGCCCCAGCGGGCTGCCGAAGGCGAAGACCACTTGTCCCTGCTTCAGCGCGTCGGAATTGGCCACGGCCAGCGCGGGCAGGCCGGTCATGTCAATCTTCAGCACGGCGAGGTCGGTCAGGCCGTCAACGCCGACGAGTTTGGCCTCCAATGGTCCCAGCCGTTGTGACGAGGGCGTCGATTTCTTCTCCAGGCCCTGCAGGCGAACGCGAATTTTTCGCGCGCCTTGCACCACGTGCGCGTTGGTCACGATGTAGCCGTCGGGCGACAGAATGACGCCGGAACCGATGCCACGCTCGGGAGCAAAATATGCGGTGTCGGTCTTGTCCTTCTCGGTGCTCAGGCCGAAACCGCTGGTCAGCACTTGCACTACGGATTTGGTGACGTCGGCCGACAACGCCTGCACTGATTCGCTGAATACGTGCAGGGGATCGTTCTTGAGCGCCTTGGCGGCTTCTGCCGAGCGGGTTGGCTGCTCAGTTTGCGCGGGGCAGAACACAGGCGCAGTCGTGAGTGCAGCGAGGAGGATGACGAGGAACCGGGCGGGGAGCATGTTCTTCATTCTACGAGAAAGTCGGCGACAGAACGCGCGACGAGATGGTTTCATGCAGATATTTTCCGGCGAGTCGGAAGGAGGTTCCGCCTATTTCCTGGTCACTGCATTCTCTCCTTGAATTTTGATGGCAGGACGAGCATTCTTTCCTCATCCGGCGTCACCATGCAGTAGCTAGGGGAGAAAGTGGACCCACTTTGGAAACGGATTGGCGAGCTCTTCGCGGCTGCGCGTGTGCTCAGCGGCGAAAGCCGAATAGCGTTCCTGAGGGAGAATTGCGGCCAGGACGAGAATCTGTTTGAACAAGTTATGGCTTTGCTTGATGTCGATGGTCGTCCCGGACCACGCAACTCCGCATCTACGATTTCGGCGTTACCGATTCCCCAAGTCATTGCTGGCCGTTTTCGGATCATCCGTTACATCGCTGAGGGCGGGATGGGCACCGTCTATGAAGCCGAAGATCTGACCCTTCATGACCGGGTTGCCTTGAAAACCATTCGCCCTGACATCGCCTCGGATCCGACGGCAGTAGAGCGCTTCAAGCAGGAGATCCGGCTCGGGAAACGAGTGACCCACCCCAACGTCTGCCGAATACATGATATAGGCAGCGACCGTTCCGAAGACGGCAAAGAAGTTTTGTTCCTGACCATGCAATTCCTCAGCGGAGAAACTTTGGCATCCCGCATCCGACGAGGGCCTATACCCCAGACAGAGGCCTTACCTCTCATTGAGGATATGGCAGAGGCACTATCTGCCGCGCATCAAGCGGAAGTTATTCACCGTGATTTCAAGAGCGGCAACGTCATGCTGGTGCACGGCCCGCGCCGAACATGCGCCATCGTCACTGATTTTGGTCTGGCGCGCGGCGTTCGCGATAGTGTGCCCCTTACCCGAGCGGGCCTGGTAGGAACCGTGGATTACATGGCGCCGGAACAGATCAGAGGCGAGGAAGTCACTCCCACCGCCGACATCTATGCCTTGGGCGTCGTGATGTATGAAATGGTGACCGGCCAGCTTCCGTTCACCGGCGACTCTAGAGTGACCGTTGCCCTAAAGCACCTGAATGATGAGCCACAGCCCCCCCGAAACCTGGCGCCCCACCTGGAGCCAATCTGGGACGACACAATTCTAGGTTGCCTGAGAAAACTTCCCGGCGAGCGGTTCCAGTCCGCGGCCGAGATAAAAGCTGCACTCTTTCAAGGCGGCGGCAAGTCTTGGGGGCGCAGTCTAAGCCACCGCCCAAGGCGAGGGTTCCGCGTGCTTGCAGGAGTAGCTTTCCTGACCCTTATTATCTGCGGCCTTTTGCTTATTCCGGCAGTTGGCGAGCGGGTGCGAGGCATGCTTTTGTCCAGCCGTGAAAAGCATATCGCGGTGCTTCCGTTTGACCTCGTCGGGGACAACCGGGAAACTCAGGCCCTCGGGGATGGCCTGATGGATTCTCTGGCAGGCAGACTCTCAAATCTTGACGTCGCAAATAAGTCGCTGTGGGTGGTCCCAGCCAGCGACGTTCGCTCCAGAAAGGTCAAGGACCCCTCCTCAGCCCTGCGGGAATTCGGCGCGACGATCGTCGTCAAAGGTAGCTTTGAGCGTAGCAACGAGACCGCACGCTTGAGATTAACGCTGATCGATCCGAAGAAGACTAGGGAGATTGGCTTTGTGGATGTCGAGAATCGGAGCGGTGACCTCGGAGCCCTGCAGGATGAAGCCGTCACTCGTCTCGGGCGGCTCATGAATGTTTCGCTCAAGGAGGACGTGGGCCGCCGAGGCGGAGAACCAGCGACTCCTGCCGCATTTGAAGATTACTTAGCCGGAGTTGGCTATTTCCAGAGGCATGACAAAGCAGGCAATATCGAATTGGCTATCGCGTCACTTGAGCGCGCCGTAGATACCGACCCTGGTTTTGCCCTCGGCTTTGCACGCCTCGCGGAAGTCTACACAATGAAGTACCGCCTGAATTCGAATCCTAAATGGCTTGAGCAGGCGGAGGTATACGCCAGAAAGGCGGCTGAACTGGATAATCGGGTCCCATCAACCTACGTAGCCCTCGGTCAGATTCATGAATTTACGGGGAATCATGCCCTCGCCATTGAGGAGTTCCAACGTGCCATAGATCTCGATCCCAGAGATTCTGAGGCTCTTGGAGGAATGGCCGAGGCCTATAAGAATGCTGGGCGAAACGCGGACGCCGAGGCGGCCTATATCAAGGCCGCAGCGCTCCGCCCAAACGACTGGAAAGGATATAACGATCTTGGAATCTTCTATGAGAGCATAGGCCGTCCGCGCGATGCGATTGTTCAGTTTAACCGCGCTCTGCAACTGACGCCTGACAACTCCTGGCCTTACACAAATCTTGCTATGGCATATATGGACTTTGATGACCCTAAGATGCTCGAAGAAGCCGAAAAGGCACTGAAGAAGTCAATCGCAATAAGCCCAACTTTCGGTGCTTACAGCAACCTCGGGTTTCTATATGCTGAGACGCACCGATTTCCTGAGTCTATAGCGGCAAGCCAGGCTGCACTTAAGCTCAATGACCAGAATGGCGAAGTCTGGGTTAACCTGGCAGTCGCCTACGAATGGTTAAAGAATCGCGAAAAAGCGCAATCCGCTAGAAGGAAAGCAATTCAGCTTCTGGAACGTGCAGTCACGGTGAACCCACAGTATGCGGAGGGTCAGGCGACTTTGGCAGCCCTGTACGCCAAAGAAGGCTTTAGAGACAAGGCTCTGGACGGCATTCACATTTCTCTTGCTTTAGCTCCGGATAACCAGTATGTTCTTTCACAGATTGCCGATGCTTATGAGTTATTGGGCAAACGCAGAGAAGCTATACAATACCTCCAGAAGGCAATCGCTCAGGGATTGACGCGAGGACTCCTCAACGAGGATCCGGAGATCCAGGGAGTAATATCCGATCCCGGTTTTAGGGTCCCGGTCACCTAATTCAAGCGTAGCCGACATCTTCAGCATAAGGAGAAGCTTTATGTCAAGAATTCCGATGCCTCCGACAGGGGTAGCTATTCGAAAGATTGAATCTTGTTTAGAGTATCAAGATACTCTCTACATTGATTTTAAGGATACGGGTTTTTTTGGATCCTTCGAAGATGGAATCTTCGAGCCGGATTTACCGACGGGATTATTTTTCAAAAATTCGAGTATTGGTCCATTTAAGCCAGTCAAGAACGACACTAGCGTCGACTTGTTCTTCCTGGATATGGAAAAGGGAAGGGGATATCTCGATACCGTGAACATAAAGACTACTTGTCCGTAGACGTCTGACGCGGTTTGCTTGTTACTAAAGGGGATGACCGAGGGCCCGCCTTGAGCGGAGTCGATGGCTTAGCCCTGTCGACACAGGATGTCAACAGAGCCAAACTACTTCTGGCGTGTTACGTTGTGCTGCAAAGCATTCCCATTTCGGGAACTTTACAAAATTTTACAGAAAATTCCTGTGACGCTTTGGCGCCTAAATGCGTTTGTTCTATGAGGCCCAGCCCACAGGCGGCCAGCCAGACGTAAGTCGTTATCGCGAAATGCCTTACGGTCAGCGCCGGCTTTGCCACCGGATGCCGAGGCGCGCCAAGATTGGCTGGCCCAAATTCACCGTCGGGGTGCGGGCGATGTCGTACTGGCTGTTGGTAAGGTTCTCGCCCTGGAAGAAGACGTCGAAGCCTTTGGGGAGTGGGCGGGAAACGGTAGCGCTGAGCACGAAGTAGGCGCCGAGTGGGAACTGGTTCAGGTCATCGTCGAACTCGTTGCTGGCGGTGCGTCCCTGGACAGCGACGAAGAGCTTTTGCGGCGCGGCCCAGGTTCCCTGGAAGACGAACTCGTTCTTCGGCGTCAGCGGAATCTGGTTGCCGACAAGGGCCGGGTTGGCGGGATACGACGTCACGGTGGCGTCGATGAACTGGTAGGCCGCGCTCATCCAGATGCGGTTGGTGATGTGGTAGTTGATACCCGCCTGAAGTCCGGGCGCCTGCAGGCGGCCGAGATTTTCGCGCATGCGGGTGATGAGCTGTGGCGTCGAGCTGATGGTAACGTTGGCGACGGGATCGGTGACGATGCCCCAGAATCCTACGCCGTAAAGGGTGATACGGTCCTGCAGCATGGTGGCGCGAACGCCGCCTTCGGCGCCGGTGTAATGCTCGGCTTGCAGGAAGGGATTGGCCAGCGTCTCGACGTTGCCTACACGGAAGCTGCGATAGAGTTCGTTCAGGGTGACAGCGCGAAACGACCGATAGGCCGATGCGTAGAGCACGGTGTGATCGCCGACACGATAGGACGTGGTCAGCCGCGGACTGAAGGCATTCTGGCCACGGTCGGGATAGTCAGTGCGGGTTGGCTTGCCGGTGGTTGGTATACGGGTTGAGCTGGCGTCGAAGTTGCTCCACAAGTCTTCGCGCCCGGAGAACGTTACCGACCACTTGGGTGTGATCTGGAAGATACCTTCGACGAAGGCGCCGAGCGATTGTTGCGTACCGCCGTTCGCCAACTTCGCGGTCGGCTTGCCGCTGGAGTAGGTGACTTCGTCGCTGAAGCCGGTGACGTCCATGCCGTCAAGTCCGACCAGCAACGTCAGACGTTTCGCCAATTGCTTTGACCATTGCGCGATGAGCCCCATCTGCTGCACGGGAACACGCTGAACGTCAGTCAGCGACTCGCTGTTGCGATTGAGGGCGACGGAGGAGAAGGTCTGGTAGTAATTCTGCGTTCCGCCGTAGAGCCGCAGGGTGAATAAGCCTGCCGCCTGGCTGTCGTAGTCGGTACCGAGCGCCAGTTGGCGAATGGTGGTGTTGTTCACCTGCAGCGGGGTGCCGTTGTCGCGGTTCTCGCCGTACAGAGAGCCCTCGAGGAAGATGCGTCCGCGATCAGAGAGGAGGCGCTCTATCTTGTAGGTCCCGCTGCCGTACTGCGAGTTGACGGGTGTGTCCACCGAGCCGCGGATGCTCTGCGGCACATCGATGTAGCCGTCGGTGCGAAATCCTTCCCCGCTTATCGCTGCCGACCATTGCCCGGCACGAAATGCGCCCCACCCTGAACCCCACGGAGAGTTCTCGTTCCCGTACGAACCCTGGATGAAGCCGTCCGTCTGAATCGAAGGACGTGTCTCGAGATTGACCACGCCACTCAGAGCGTCGTTGCCGTACAGCGCTGAAACGCCTCCTGGCACAACCTGCACCTCGCTCAGCGAAGCCTGCGGAATGCGCGCCCAGTAAATCCATCCGCCAAAGGGATCGTTGAGGGGGATGCCGTCGGCGAGAACCAGCGCGCGGCTGGCTCCGCTGGCGCCCAAGCCGCGCAACGAGACGCCTTGCGAAGTAGGATTCGCGGTCTGGCTTCCCGAGCGACGAAGCAGCGAAAATCCAGGCACTTGGCGAAGCTTGTCATCGGTAGTCAGCGCGCCCCATTCCTGCAGTTGCGTCGCCGGCACGACTGCAGCGTCAGGCTGCGCTTCTACGTCGTCAACACCGGTGGGCAGGATCGAGGTGCGCGTCGAGGTTACGTCCAGGCTCTGCTGCACCGTGGCAAGAGTAAGCGTGATGGCCAGGTCGTTCTGGCCTGATTGCCACGGCGTGGTGCTGGTGGCAAAGCCCGGAGCGCTGACGATCATGTCGCCGCTAGTGGCTGATACACCAGTGAAGACGAAGGTGCCGTCGGATTGGGTGACGCGGCGGAATTGCTGTCCATCCGCGCGCAGCAGGACCTGTGCCCGCGCGACTACCGCCCCGCTGCGGTCTTTGACCGTTCCTCGGACTTCCTGCTGCGGCGCGCCCCAGGCGAGCGGCTGCAACAGGACAAACAGGAGTGCTAAGAAAGCGGGAATCCTGACCTTAATTCGACGTAACATGTGCGCTATATCTTGCCACAAACGTAACCGCCATATGCCGCATTGCACTCGCTGTCTGCGCACAACCCTCAGTGACGGATTACCGTGCCAGGTCGGCTGCGGCTGACTATACTGGTGCCATCAAACTGCAAGGAGTCGCTCATGGCAACAACCGTAGAAAGACCTGTCATCACGGAAGACATTTCAATTCATCCTCCCAAGCGGCTGCTCTTCGGCCCGGGACCGAGTCAAGTTCATCCCCGCGTCTATCAGGCGCTGGCGCAGCCCATCGTCGGGCATCTTGACGCCTACTTCTTTGAAATCTCCACCGACATTCAGCGCATGTTGCGCAAAGTGTTCGGCACCACGAACGAGTTGACCTTCGTCATCTCGGCGACGGGCAGCGGCGGAATGGAAACCGCCATTTCCAACTTCGTCACGCCGGGAACGAAGGTGGTGTCGTTCGCCAACGGATTCTTCTGCGATCGCATGTCGGAGATGGCGCGCCGCCAGGGCGCCGAGCTGGTGCGCTTCGAGAAGCCGTGGGGCGAGGTCTTCGGTGATGACGAAGCCGCCGAGTTCATCCGCCGGGAAAAGCCTAAGGTTGTGATGTACGTGCAGGCGGAGACTTCTGCCGGAGCGTTTCAGCGCGGCGACGCCATCTGCAAGGCGGCGCACGAAGTAGGCGCGCTGGTTATCGCGGATTGCGTGACCTCGCTGGGCGCCATGCCCGTGGAAGTTGACAAGACCGGAATCGACATTGCTTACAGTTGCACCCAGAAGGGGCTGAGCTGCCCTCCCGGACTGTCGCCGATTACGGTTTCGCCGCGCGCCGCCGAATGGCTGAAGGCGCGCGAGACGCCCAACCGTTCCTGGTATTTCGACCTGAAGCTGATTGCCGACTATCTCACGGTGTCGCACCGCTACCATCACACCGCGTCGGCGACCATGTTCTATGGCCTGCACCAAGCCTTGACGCTGATCGAAGAAGAAGGCCTGGAGAACCGCTGGAACCGCCATCACCGGGCGCACCTGCAGTTTGTGAAGCAGGTGGAAGCGCTGGGACTGGAGATGCTGGTTGCTCCCAAGGACCGCATCTGGAACCTCAACACGCCCAAAGTGCCGCAAGGCGTGGACGACGCCAAGGTTCGCACCACTCTGCTGAAGGAACACGGCATCGAGATCGCCGGAGGCTTCGGACAGTTGGCCGGCAAGATATTCCGCGTCGGCGTGATGGGGCCGCTGGCGACGAAAGGACACGTAGACGACTTCGTGAAGGCCTTTGCGGCGGCGCTGCACGGGGCTGGTTACAAGCGTTAGCATGCGACTTCATGAATAACTCGAGTGCCCACCCTCTCGCCAAAAGCAGGCGAGAAGGGTGGGGCACCCCAATAGCTAGATCTACCTGGAAAGGGTAGGCCACCCGCCCGGAACTACGGTGGAAAGCCAGCCGACACTGGTGGGCTTGTATCCATGCGGGATAGTGTCGTTGAAGTAAAATAATGTAACCCAGCGGTTACCGTCGCCTCGTCAAATCCGGTTTGTTTGATTATATCCGCCTGATAGATGAGCGGGCTTTTGCTTTGCCGGTCTTGCATGATGTGTATGCGCTAGAGCTACCACATATCGAATTTTGCCGACCTCTGGACTCATTCGGTCACTCACGGCAAAAACTTTAAGGTGAGTTTTCCAAAAGTCGGGCCAACGTGCATCCAAAAGTTTGGCAAGTCCGCCGCCGTCAATCGAGTGGATATTCGCGCTAGCCGGGAGGGAAAGGACCTTATCTGGAATTTTTTCGCGTGCCGTGCTAAGGATTTGATCGTTGCTGACGACAAGGACTTTACTCATGTAAACTTTACTCTTCGTTTCCGAGTCAAGAAACGGATGAAAAAAGGCCTCCTGAACTTGATTCCAGATCATGTCAATCGAAGAACTGCCGGACGGTGCAATCGGTTA
>CAWGMV010000003.1:0-76047 GCA_963823635.1 uncultured Acidobacteriaceae bacterium
TCGCCAGTGGGGCTATCGCGCCGAAGCATGGGATTTGTCCCCGACATCTGAGAGCGCTCCTGTCGATTCATAGTCAGCGATTAAGTGTGAGGTTGAGCGTGCGAAAGCTTCCCGCTGTCGAGGCTGCCAGGGCAATCATGACAGAAGGCATGGGTTGGGGAGTCTGGAAGTGGCTGACGGAAAAAAAGCGACTGCGGGGAATCGCCGACGAGGCGAGGGCCGCGCTCGACGAATTGGAGATAAAGGTCAAGGAGACCTGGAGTAACGAATACAAGATCGCTTACAACCAACTCGTGGCGCAGGACGATACTCCGAAACGCGGGCGCAAACAGGGCAAGGACAAGAAGACTGATGAACCGCAGAAAGTCGACCCGAAGGTCCTGGCTGCGGTGCAGGGCGTAAAGGATGCCGACGACGAGGCCTACAATGCGCACGAGGATGCCGAAGACGCGTTCGCCGAGGCCGAGCGAAAAATGAGCACCAGCGGAGCCCGTGAAGGCGCGCGTATGGCCCTGGTGGCCTACGACAAGCATGAGGAAGCGATCCGCAAGGCTGAGGCACTTGCCCGCGCAAAATAAAGCACATGCGCGGGGCACTCTCATTACTGCACCTGATAGACGGCCAGACTGTTGTGTGCCAGTTGCAGGCGCAATAGGCTTCCCTGAAGTTGCGCCGGCGAGGCGGAAAAGATCGGGGTGATCGTCTTCGCATCGGCGATGGAAGTGTCGTTGAGATCAAGCGTGATGGTCTCCGAATCTCCATTGTTAAGCACGATCAGTAGCCGCTCGCCCTGGCCCTCGCGCGTGAACGCATAGTACTTATCCGCCACTGCGACATGTTTCTGCACTCCTCGGCGCAGTGCGCCGTGTTCCTTGCGAAGCTTCAGCAAACTTTGTACGTGGGCGTAAACATCCTGCTCTTCCGGTGTTCTCCCTGCTTGCGTAAAGGCGTTGTGCTGGTCGCCGGGAAATCCGCCGGGAAAGTCGTGGCGATTGTCCGGATCATCGCCGCCGGTCATTCCGATCTCATCGCCATAGTAAAGCTGAGGAATGCCTCGAAGAGTCGCCAGCAACGAGAACGCCAGCTTCAGTTTGTCTTGCGATCCATTGGCGTCGGTGAGGAAGCGCTTCATATCGTGGTTGCCGATGAAGGTGACCAGCAGCTCAGGATGCGGATAAAGCCGGTCCTGGCGAAGCACGTCCACGATTTTCTTCGCGGACGCTCCGTGAGCGACCACCTCGCGAATCGCGGAATTCATGGGGAAGTCGAACGGCGTGGTCAAGTGTGTGTCGATACCGTCAAAGCCAGTCTGCCCGCCAGCCCAATACGAAGTTACCGTGGGATCTGAGTTATACACCTCACCGACAGTGAAAAAGTTTGGATAGTTTGAGAACAATCCCGCATGGTAGTACGCCCAGAACGCACGCGGAACATAGGGAAATGTGTCAATACGAAAGCCATCAACCCCGCCACTTTCCGTCCACCACTCGGCGTTTTGGAGCAGGTATAGGGCGACCAGGGGATTCTCCTGCGCCAGGTCGGGCAGAACGTTGGCGAACCAGCCTTCGAGCGCGCTGACGTAATTTGCCTTCACCGCATGGGGATCGGTGATGGGCGCATAGTAATAGTCGGTGTCGAGGTGATGCTCGGTCGTTCCATGCAGCCATCCCGGAGCGGGCTGCGACGCTGCCCAGGGATGCTTGGGGCCCACATGGTTAGGAACCATGTCCAGCAGGACCTTCAGGCCGAGCTGATGCGCAGCGGCAACGAGATTCTGATAGTCATTCATTGTGCCGAAGTGATCTTCGACGGCATACTCATCCACTGCTCCGTAACCGTGATAATCCGAGGTTGAGTTGTCATTGTCGTACAGCGGCGTGAGCCACAGCGCCGTCACACCCAAGTCCTTCAGGTACGGCAGGTGCTCCTGAATTCCCTTCAAGTCGCCGCCGTGATAGGTCTTGGCGCCGCTGCGATCGTACGTGCCCGGAGCAGCGCCCGGCGGCATGTTGTTGGAAGGATCGCCGTCCGCAAAGCGATCGGGCATGATGAGGTAGATGACATCATCGGGCGTGATTCCTTGAAACCGTCCTTCCTGCGGCGCCCGCTTCAACAATGGCACAGTCACGGTTGTCTCGCCGGAAGCCGTCTTTACGTGAATCATGACGTTCCCCGGACGAGTCGTGGGACTGAAACTCAGCCAAACAAAAACGTGCTTGCCATCAGGTTGAGATTCGACTTTGGCGACTGTGGCGTTGGGATAGTCGATTGCGATATTGGCTCCCGCGAGATTTTCGCCGTACAGCAGGAACATGGCCGTAGGTGCGAATCCGGTCCACCAATTCGGCGGCTCAACTTTCGAGATGCGCGGCCCTGCGGCCTGCGCCGTGGACAGGCACGAAAGAAGCAGCACCAGAACAAGAGCAAAAAACCAGAGGCGGATGGGACGATGAATTGGACGCGCGATTGCCATGCGAGCTATCCTACGCTTCGTTTTCTTGTTCGCAAGACCGTAGTTTCGCACTAGTATTGGCAGGCAGCGCCTTCCCGAGGAGCGGGACCAAACATGCAAAAGCCGCGCAAGAGCTTCTGGCAGATCTGGAACATGAGCTTCGGCTTCCTCGGCATCCAGTTTGGCTGGGGGCTGCAGATGGCCAACATGAGCGCCATCTACGAGTATCTCGGCGCGCGCGCTGATCAGATTCCCATCCTGTGGCTGGCTGCCCCATTGACCGGCCTGATTGTTCAGCCGATCATCGGCAACGCCAGCGATCACACCTGGACGCGCCTGGGCCGCCGCCGTCCCTATTTTCTGATGGGCGCAATCCTCAGTTCCTGCGCTCTTATCCTGATGCCGCGCTGCTCGGCTTTGTGGATGGCCGCGGGGCTGCTCTGGATCCTCGACACCTCGATCAACATCAGCATGGAGCCGTTCCGGGCATTTGTCGCCGACCTGCTGCCCGAAGAACAACGCACGCAGGGCTTCGCCATGCAGAGTTTGTTCATCGGACTGGGCGCGGTGGTGGCGTCGGCACTGCCTTGGCTGCTCACCAATGTGTTTCATCTCGCCGCCGAGAGTTCCCCGCAGGCGATCCCTCTGACCGTTCGGTTGTCGTTTTACATGGGAGCGGCAGCCTTTTTCGGAGCAGTGTTATGGACGATCGTAACGACGAAGGAATACCCACCCGAGGATCTTGAGGCCTTTCACCAGCAAAAGCACGAGAGTCGCGGAGTTGTACGCCAGGCATCTGAGATTTTCTCCGCGATTCGGCAAATGCCGCTGACCATGCGTCAACTTGCGCCGGTCCAGCTACTCACCTGGCTTGGACTCTTCTGCATGTGGCTTTACTTTCCGGTCGCGGTCGCGCGTAATGTCTTCGGCGCGGCCGATCAGACTTCGCCGGTTTACACCCATGGCGTGGAATGGGCGGGCATCTGCTTTGGAATGTATTCCGCTGTGTGCTTTGCGTTTTCCTTCTTCCTGCCGGCGCTGGCAAAAGCAGTCGGTCGTAAGCACGCACACAGTCTGTGCCTGCTGTGTGGAGCTCTCGGGCTGCTTTCGGTGGCCGTCATTCACGATAAGAATTTCCTTTTGCTCTCGATGGTCGGAGTTGGAATCGCCTGGGCAAGCACGCTCTCCATGCCCTATTCGGTCCTGGCCGGATCGCTTCCGGCCGATAAGACCGGCGTTTATATGGGCATCTTCAACTTCTTCATCGTCCTGCCGGAGATCCTTGCTTCGCTGGCGTTCGGCTGGATTATGAACCACCTGCTGCACAACAATCGGCTGGCCGCGGTGATTGCGGGAGGAGTCTTCATGGCAATGGCTGCGGTGCTGATGCAGCGCGTCGTCGATCCAGGCGCCGAGCGGGTTGAAGTGGCGGAAACGCTAGCAAGCGAGGTCACGACTTGAGCTTGCGACAGATTGAGCGCGGCGCATGAGATTCTCGAGGTCCAGCGGCATTCTGTTGCATCCCACTTCCCTTCCCGGGCCGTATGGCATTGGGGAGCTCGGGCCGGAGGCATATCGCTTCGCCGATTTCCTGCACGATTCTGGACAGCGCATCTGGCAAGTGTTGCCGCTTGGGCCTACCGGGTATGGCGACTCTCCTTATCAATGCTTTTCTGCTTTCGCCGGAAATCCCCTGCTGATCAGCCTCGATACTCTTGTCGAACGGGGATACCTCGACGTCCGCGATTTGAATGAGCGCCCAAACTTTCCCGTGGACGACGTGAACTATGGCGCGGTCATAGCCTGGAAAATTCCCCTTCTGCGGAAGGCGTTTCGAGCCTTCCAGCAGAGCGCTCCGCCCGAGCGTGAGGCGTTCGACGCATACTGCAAAGCCAAGTCCGCATGGCTCGATGACTTTGCGCTTTTCATAGCGTTGAAGGAAGCGCATAACAATGTCATGTGGACGCTGTGGGAACGTGAGCTGGCATTGCGCGAACCGCAGGCCATCGAGCGTGCCCGCAATGAGCTGCGAGAAGAAATCGAATGCAACAAGTTCATTCAGTTTGAGTTCGAGCGACAGTGGCACGACCTGAAAACATATTGCGCGCGCAACGACATTCGTATCCTCGGCGACATGCCGATCTACGTCGCGCTCGACAGCGCCGATGTCTGGGCCGAACCTGGGCTGTTCGAGCTTGACGAGCACGGAAAGCCACGAGTCGTCGCGGGCGTGCCGCCGGATTACTTCAGCGCGACCGGTCAGTTGTGGGGCAATCCCATCTATCGCTGGGGGGCTCACGCGCAGAGTGGGTATGCCTGGTGGATCGCCCGCTTCCGGCGCGCGCTCGACGTTCTCGACATGATTCGCCTCGACCACTTCCGCGGCTTCGAGGCTTACTACGAAATTCCCGGCGGTGACAAGACGGCAGTCAACGGCAAGTGGGTGAAGGGCCCGGGAGCTGCGCTGTTCGAGGCGCTGGAGCAGGCGCTCGGCAAACTGCCCATTGTTGCCGAGAATCTTGGCGTGATCACTCCTGATGTGGAGGCCCTGCGGCGGCAATTCGGATTTCCCGGCATGGCGATCCTGCAATTTGCATTCGGTGTCGATCCGCAGGCGCCGCAGTTCAAGCCGCACAATTATCTCCGTGACTTGGTTGCTTACACTGGCACGCACGACAACGACACGGTGGTCGGCTGGTGGACGAGCAAGGGCGCAGGCGACAGCACGCGAACGCCCGAGAATGTGGCGAAGGAGATGGAGTTCGCGCGGCGATACCTGAATACTGACGGGCGCGAGATCAATTGGGTCATGATTCGTACGCTTATGGCATCGGTGGCTGATACTGTCTTGTTTCCTCTACAGGACGTGCTCGGCGTCGGCAGCGAAGGCCGCATGAACCTGCCCGGCAGCCCGTCGGGCCACTGGCGGTGGCGCTTCCGAGCCGAGGCGCTGACGCCTGCCATCGGCTCCCGTCTGAGGCAGTTGACTGAAACCTACGATCGGTGAGTTGCAGAAAATCCGATTGAATCGCACGGTTAGGCGATATCATGTTCTCCGTGCAGGAGAAGGCCATGTACTTCGAACAGTTCTATTTGGGATGTCTGGCACACGCCTCTTACGTGTTGGGCTCGGACGGCGAAGCTGTCGTTGTCGATCCGCAGCGTGATGTAGAGATCTATCTCGAGGCAGCACAGAAGCAAGATCTCCGAATTCGCCACATCTTTGAAACGCACTTGCATGCCGATTTCGTATCGGGGCACAGGGAGCTGGCCGCACGCACCGGCGCCACCATTTACATCGGAAAGGCCGCTGGCGCGACTTTTCCTCACGTCGATGTGACCGACGGGTTCGAGCTGCGCGTCGGCAGGTTGCGCATCCGTGCGCGGGAGACACCCGGACACACGCCGGAAAGCATCTGCCTAGTGGTAACGGACGAGGAGAAGTCGCAGCAGCCATGGGCAGTGCTGACGGGGGACACACTGTTCATCGGCGATGTCGGCAGGCCGGACCTGTCGAAGACGCATACGCCGCAGCAACTCGCCGGCCTGATGTACGACTCGCTGCACGACAAGCTGCTCAAGCTGCCGGACAGCGTGCTGGTATATCCCGCTCATGGAGCTGGCTCGCTTTGCGGGCGCAATATGCGCGCCGAACGCTCCTCCACCATCGGCACGGAGCGACTCACGAACTATGCTCTGCAAATCAGGGGCCGGGACGAATTCATCCGGCAAATGACGACAAATCTGCCTGCTCGCCCTGACTACTTCCTGGAAGACGCGGCGATCAACCGCGCCGGAGCGACACCGCTGACGGAATTGCCGGCGCTGAAGACAATTTCCCCGGCGGACTTGAAAACCATGCTGGAGGACGGACGCAGTCGCGCTCGATGTCCGCCCCGCTGATGAGTTTGCTGCCGGCCATGTGCCCGGTTCAGTCAACATCGCGCTGTCAGGCCAGTTCGCATCGTGGGCGGGCGCAGTGCTCGGCCTCTCGTCGCATCCGGTGCTGATTGCCGGCACTCCGGAGCAATTGAGCGAAGCACGACTTCGTCTGGCGCGGGTAGGAATCGAAGATGTGGCTGGCTTCCTCGACGGCGGTGTAGATGGATGGAAGCGCGCCGGATTTGAGTTGGCACAAACCCCGCAGATGACGGTGCAGGAACTAAACAGCCGGCTAGGAGATCACGGATTGCAGGTGCTGGACGTCCGCCGTCAAGGTGAGTGGGATGCCGGGCACATCGCCGGCGCAGATTGGTATCCGCTCGACCGCTTCAAGGCCGCGTTACCGCCGCTCGAGCGTGGCTTGACGGTGGCCGTGCACTGCAAGAGCGGCTATCGCAGCATGATCGCGTGCAGCCTGTTACAACGGGCAGGCTACGAGGTGATTAACGTCATCGGCGGATTTGATGCCTGGAAGAAAGCGCAGTTGCCCACGACCGCCGAAGTCGCAGTTGGCGCCTGAAGTTCCGGTCAGTAGCCATGATCGCTGCCTTCGTCCAGCTTCACCTTGCCGCGGAACATGCGGTAGATGAAGACGAAATATCCCAGGGCGATAATCATGCTCAGCGTCCACCACACTAATCCAACGGCCAATCCGTGCGCGCCAGCGGCGGTGTTGTAAATGGTCAGGCTGTATTGTTGACCGGTGCTTGCCGGCAGCACGTTAGGATACAGCGCGAACGCCGCTCCCACCAGCATGCCGACAATATATGCGCATGAAGCCAGGAACGCGGCCTTCTCGTTCCTTCTCTTATGGGCAAAGTAGAGATAAACCAGGCTGACAATGACGATTACCGGCACAAGATACCCGATGGGCCACTTAATGTAGTTGTCGGGCACATGCGGCACGACGTACACCGTAGCGATCAGGCTGAAGATGGTAAGCAACACCTGTAGCGGCCACAACGTTGACGCCACCTTGCGCGCCCGCTGGTTGAGTTGACCTTCGGTCTTAGTGGCAAGGTAGAGCGAGCCGTGAATTACCAGCGTCACCAACGCAACCACGCCGCAGATTACTGTGTACCAGTCGAGGATGCCGTTCTGCTCGCCCACTCGCCAGTTAGTCCATAGAGGCTCGAAGAAATAGCCGTCGGCATTCAACGGAACGCCGCGCACCACGTTGCCCAGCGCTGCTCCAAGGAAAATGGCTAGCAGGGTGCTCGCCAGCGCGAAGATGGCGTCGAAGAAGCCTTTCCACAGCTTGTCGTCGATGTGCGTGCGGAACTCGATGCCGATGCCACGCAGCATGAGCAGCCACAACACCATCATCAGTGGCAGGTAAAATCCGCTGAAACTGGAGGCATAGAGCAACGGAAACGCGAAGTACAATGTGCCGCCAGCTGCAAGCAGCCAGACCTCATTGCCATCCCACACCGGTCCGATGGCGCGGATAATGGTACGGCGCTCCTCGTCGTTGCGGGCAATGAACAGATGCAGAGCGCCCGCGCCTAGATCAAATCCGTCCAGCAGGACGTAAACCGCGACCATTACCGCCACGATCATGAACCATATCGTTGACATGGCTATCGCACCTCCGCCGGGGTAACCGGAACACCCTTGACGTTTTCCAGCACGGGGTCCGGACCGTGCTGAATCTCGCGCAGCACAAGGAGCAGAAAAAGCATGGAAAGTACGGTGTACATTCCCAGGAAGCCGAGGAAGCTGAACCAGCCATTGCCTGCGGAAACCATCTTTGAATAGCCATCCACGGTGCGCATCAAGCCATAGATAAGCCACGGCTGGCGGCCAAGTTCAGCGGTCATCCAGCCCGCGGTATTTGCAATGTATGGGAACGGCGTCAGCAGCAGCAGGATCCAGAGCATCCAGCGGGCGTTGTACAACTGATTGCGCCAAAGTAGCAACGCAGCAATCGCCGAGATGGCGATGAACATCGTGCCCAGGCCGACCATGATGTGGTAGCTGTAGTAGAGCAGCGGGATGTTGTCAGGCCAATCTTCCTTCGGAACATGACTCAGACCTTGCACTTCTGCATTCCAACGTCGCCACGTCAGAAAGCTCAACATCTTGGGAACGACTAAAGCGTTATCGAGCTTCTGCTGGGTAACGTCGGGCTGGCCAAGGATGACCAGCGGCGCTCCGGGTTGCGTCTCCCATAGCGCTTCCATCGCGGCCAGAGTCACTGGCTGTTTTCTTGCGACCATGCGACCCGCCCAGTCGCCGGTGGGGAAAAGCTGCAACACGCTGACAATCAATCCGGCGATCACGCCGAGACGAACGAAGATGCGACCCTGCTCGATGTGCTTCTGGCTGAGCAGATAGAAGGCACCCACGGCACTCATCACGAACGCTCCAGTGATGACCGCGCCGCTCATGTTGTGTGCGTACTGTATCCACGCCCAGGGATTTAGCACTAGTTGCCAGAAGCTGCTCAACTGGAATGAGCCATCGGCGGTTCGCTCGTAGCCGACCGGATTTTGCATCCAGGCGTCGGTGGCGATAATGAAATAACCCGACAGCCACGAGCCCGCGAAGACCATCAACGCGGCGAACCAATGCATCCCCTTGCTCAGCCGCTTTTCACCGTAGAGGAACAATCCGAGGAAGGTGGACTCCAGGAAGAAGGCGAAGCAGCCTTCCATGGCCAGGGTCTGGCCAATGACTCCGCCAGCGAAGCGAGAAAAGTGTGACCAGTTAGTGCCGAACTGGAATTCCATCGGTATGCCGGTCACTACGCCGATGACGAAGTTGATGCCGAAAATTTTTGCCCAGAAGCGGGCGGCGTTGTCGTAGCGTTCATCGTTGGTTCTGAGCACCAGAGTTTTCAGGATCACGATCAGCGGAGCCAGTCCCATGGTCAACTGCGGAAACAGATAGTGATAGGTCACCGTGAACGCGAATTGCAGGCGGTGGATTAAGAGTGCGCTCTCCATGTGGTCCATTGTGCGCTAATGCCCGTACGTCACACTGTGATGAGCGTCACACCGAGCCGATGGATATCCTGTTTGGGCGATAGCGACACAACGACAACTGCGTCCTGCCGGTCAGCTTCGGGTCTAAACTGATAAGTGATGCGTTGTTGGTCGATGAAGGGAATCATTCGCTGGGGTCTGGTGGCACTGGCTACCGCTGTTCTGCTGCACAGCATGAGCGTCGCTGCTCAGCAAAAAACCAAGCGTCTCATTTTGAAAGACGGCTCCTACCAGTCGGTGGTGAAGTACGAGGTGCAGGGAAATCGTGTGCATTACCTGAGCGCGGAACGTTATGAGTGGGAGGACATTCCCAGCTCGCTCATCGACTGGGATGCCACCCGCAAATACGAAGCTGATTTGAGCAGCGGGAAACTCGTCACCAAGTTGGAAGAGACACCGGAAGAAAAGGAAGAGCGCGAGAAGGAAGAAGCCAATTCCCCTGAGGTTGCCGCTGGTCTGCGTTTGCCGGGTAGCGGGGGAGTATTCCTGTTCGACCAGTATCAAGGCAAACCCGAACTGGCAGAAATCTTGCAAACTGGAAGCGATGTCAGGAAGAGTGCGGGCAAGAACGCCGCTCGTGCAACGCTCAACCCTTTTGCGGGCGCCAAGCAGGCATTGGAACTCAAAGGTACGCACGCGCAGATTCAATCGCATGTACCGCGTCCCACAATTTATGTTGACATCGACGAAGGCCCTGGAAACGACTTGTCACCCGGTGACCGCTTTCGGATTGTGCGGGCTGAAGTGAAAAACGGCACCCGTGTGGTCGGCAACATAAAAATTTCTGCCACCGGAAAGATGAGCGAGCAGAGTACCGTTGTCCCGGCGAAGGTTGAGAAGCTGGGGACGGGTGAGTGGGTGAAAGTTACCCCGGCAGGCGACCTTGTGCCAGGGGAATACGCTGTTGTCGAAATGCTCGGGCCGAATGAGATAAACCTTTACGTTTGGGATTTCGGGGTCAATGCCGCCGCCCCGGCAAATCCCAACACTTGGCAGCCGGCAACCAGTCCCCAGCCTGCGACCAAGTGAATAGGCCAGAATCATCCGGCCTAATCCTGGCATCGCACCTATATGCCCGATGTGAGATTGTTGCTAGGGATTTTCTCCTTCCAGTCCTGCAATGCCAAGTCCGACTACGGCGATGTTGTCGCGGCCGGCCTGCTTTACCTGGTACATCATCTCGTCGGCACGACGGACAACCGCCTGCGCGGTAGTGCCGTCAGCAGGATACGTTGCAACTCCCACGCTGGCCCGTAAGGCCACATTCGCCCTTTCCCCCGCAAGCCAGTGGTTGGCGTGGAAGACCCGCATCAGCCTTCTGGCCACAAACAGCGCCTCCGCCTTAGAAGTCTGTGGCAGCAGAATGGCGAACTCATCGCCACCATAACGAAAGGCGGCGTCGACCAGTCGGAGGTTATTGCGAAGTGCCTCTCCAACCTGAGCCAGTAGCCTACTGCCGATCAAGTGCCCATGTTGATCGTTCACGCTCTTGAAATGGTCGAGGTCGAGAAACAGCAGACTGAATTCGTAACCGAACCGCTCGGAGCGATGGAGTTCTTCGGCAAGCACCGTAAAGAGGTGACGCGCGTTGAACAAGCCGGTGCAATCGTCGGTGATACTCAACTCCTGGATGCGACCGACGGCGCGCGCATTCTCGATGGCGATGGCTGCGTAATCCGCAAGTGTTTGCAGCAGCAGCTCGTTGCGGTTATAGACCTCCATGTTGACGTTGATCAACTGGATAATGCCCAGCATTTTGCCGACCGTCCGTACCGGCATGCACACCACCGAGCATCCGTCGGGGAAGAAATTATCATTGCTGCTTTGCTGGATGCGCGGGTCGTGGCTAACATCGGAAATGATAATCGGCTGACCTTGCTCGATGACCCAATGTGCCAGGGTTTCGCCCGTAGTCAGAGTGAGAGCGTTGATGCTCTCGCAACCCGCGCCTACTACGGCAGCGTAATAGAATTCCTTACTATTTTCATCGAGCATGAGCAGAGACCAGGTGGCCGGCTCGAAGTAAGCGGCCATCTTCTCCATAATCGTCTGCAGAACGGTATCCAGGTCGAGCGACGATGTCAGCGCCTTGGCCACATCGTGAAAGATCTTCAGCTCGTAGGATTGGCGGCCCTCATCTGCCACTGGAAATGACATAACGGACAGCTGACTCCGAGGCTCATTTGTCGTGCCGGAAGCCGGCGGCTGCCACTCCGGCGGAAGATGAAATCTAATTCGAGCATACCACCTGAGAGGTGCTTGGATGGGCGAACCGCGCGACAGCTCCTCATTGACACTGTCTGACCAGAGTTCATATGATTCGAGAAAGAATCTGGCTAAGCCCAAGTGAACAAGTCGTTTGAAGAGACCGGCGTCCGAACGGAAGGGTTCGGCGAACGCCTGCGACGGCAGCGCGAGGTGCGAGGCATCTCGCTCGATGAAATTGCCGCTACGACTAAGATTGGAACGCGCCTGCTGCGCGCCCTGGAAGACGAACAGTTCGAACTCCTTCCCGGAGGCATCTTCAACAAAGGCTATGTTCGCGCTTACGCCCGTCACCTTGGCATCGACGAGGAGCAAGCGGTCGCCGATTATTTGTGGGCGGCGCATGAAAACCCGCCTGATGTCCGGCTGATCGCCCATCAGAATTCTGCCATGCACAGTCGCTATGACATGGACAGCGCCTCTGTTGGTCGCGACTTTCCTTTGCTGCCGATTCTTATCCTGCTCATTGTGATCACAGGAGCTGCCGGAGGCTGGCAGCTCTACCGTCAACGGCAGCGGGAGCGTGGGCAGCCCGTGCAACCTGCTGCTCCAACTCAAACAAGTGGTGTCAACGGAAGCGCTAGCTCTACTCCCGGCGGACCAGCCTCCGCTGCTGCGCCGGTGGAGAATGGCGGCGTTTCGCCGCCACCTAGCACTGCAGGCCCCAATGTCATTCATACCGTCGAAGCCGCTGAGAGTGCGTCTCATACCGGTTCGACGACGGCATCTGAACGACCGGCTGTGAACAGCGATGCCGGCGCTCAACCCGCTCCCTTCGCAGTGACGGTCCGTGCCAAGGACCGTGCTCGAGTTGAGGTCCGGTCCGATGGTGAGGTCGTGGTGCGAGGAGTGATCGAGCCTTCCGAAATCCGTACCTTCCACGCCACAAACCGCCTGGTATTGTGGACGGCCGACGCCGACCTCGTGGAAATCTCCTTCAACGGCAAGAGCGTTCCTCTCAGCAGAGGAAACGGTGAGCAACTGCTGGTCTTCAATTCCCATGGGCTGTTGCCGCGGCCGGCGGTGCAATGACCGATTCGCCCGGCAGCTCGGCTGTCCAGCGCAGCATGAAAAACATCGGCGAGAACGTGGTGCGCATTGAGGCCGACGCCCTGCGCGCTTTGGCGGACCGCCTGGCCGGACCGATGGCTGCCGACTTCGAGCGTGTCGTTGAACTGCTGTACGGCTGCTCCGGGCGGGTCATCGTCACCGGTATGGGCAAGAGCGGCTTGATTGCCCGCAAGGTCGCCGCCACCCTCAATTCCACTGGGAGTCCCGCCATGTTCCTCCATCCCACCGAAGCGTTGCATGGAGATCTTGGCATGGTGGTTCGTGGCGACGTGGTTCTGGCTTTCTCGGCCAGCGGCGAGACCACCGAAATCCTGCAACTGCTGGCCACCGTAAAGCGCCTGGGCGTTCCGCTGGTCACCTTGACGTGCGACGATCTCCACTCCAATCCGCAAGAAACTCAAAGCCGCTCAACCCTGGCGCAAGCTGGCGACGTCGCACTCGACTGCTCCGTCGCCCATGAAGCCTGCTCGCTGGGGCTGGCGCCGACTGCTTCCACCACGACCATGCTCGCGCTGGGCGACGCGCTGGCGGTTGCGCTCTCCGAGCGGCGCGGATTCAAGGAAGAAGATTTCGCCAATCTTCATCCCGGAGGCAAACTGGGCAAGCGCTTCGCGCGCGTTTCGTCGCTCATGCATACCGGGGTCGCTGTCCCGCGCGTGAATCCGTCAACTCCCATGACTGAGGTCATCTACGAGATGTCGCGCAAGCAACTGGGCATGACTACAGTCGTCGATGGCGAAAAGCTTGTTGGACTCATCAGCGATGGCGACCTGCGCCGCCTGCTGGAGCGGCATGGCAAACATGCGGTTGACTTGACAGCCGGCGAAGGCATGACGCGCTCGCCAAAAGTTGTCGGCCCTGATATTTTTGCCATCGCCGCGCTCGACATCATGGAGCAGAAGAAAATCACTTCCCTGCCCGTAATCGACGACGCCGGGCGCCTGCTCGGCGTGCTGCATCTGCATGATTTGTGGGGCACGCAGATGTTGTGATCGAACGCCGGCCCTAACTGCTTTCCACGAACCCCACCACCACTTCCCTTTCGCGAGGGCCATCAAGTTCGACCAGGATGACGCGCTGCCAGGTGCCCAGCAGCAGCAGGCCACGCTCAACGGCCATGCCGATAGAAGTCCCAATTAGCGTGGACAGGATGTGGTCGGGCACGTGTGCGGGATTGTGCGGGTGGCGATAGGAAAGTTTGGGAACCATGTGCTCGAAGGCGTCGAGCATGTCGAGGTCAGTGCCGGGGTCGAGATCGGCGGTGGCCAGCGCTGCGGTGGTGTGCAACAGGTTCAACTGGCAGATGCCAGTCTTTTCGGAGTAGTGCTTCCAAAGCAGCTTTTCGAGGTGCTCGGTAATGTCCACGACCTCGCGCTTCTTGTGCGTCTTGATGGTAAGACGATGCATGGCTCACCTCCTCCCCCATCACGCGCCCTTCGACTTCGCTCAGCGCAGGCTTCAGCGGCGCGCGATGGGGGCCCCGGCTACTTGCCCGGCATGAACAGTTCCAGCCGCACTCGCCAGGAGACCGACTGTCCAGGCTGGAGCAGAACCATGCCGGTGTTGGTCTTGCCCCAATTCTTGTTGTACGGATCGGGCAGATTGAACTGGGGCTCGATGGCAACAAAATTCTTCTGTGGCGGAGCATATACCTGGATAGACTTAATCTGCGGCGAAAGGGTTATCAGACGCAAACCGTAGTTGGCCTGGGGATCGATGAGCTCCGAAATTGTGCTCCCTTCCGGGTTGCGGATGAGATCGGAGAAGTTGTCGTCGAGATACTGCGTGTCCAGCGCGCGGCCGCCCGGCGCGGTGAAGTCATAAGGCGTGTCCTTGACCGGGACTCGTTTGCCGGTGGTGAAGGAATCGTCGTAGTTGTTCATCACAGCGCGCATCTCGCCCGGGAGGTGCAGGCGGACCTGTTTGCGGTCGCCGCTGGGCAGGACGAAATACGGATGCCAGCCAATGCCCACCGGCAGCGGGGCATGACCAGCATTGGTGGCCGTCACCGTCATCTCGAAGGCGCCATTCGTCAACGTGGTCTCGACCTTCACATCGGTGTCCGATAACCAGTGCCCACCGAAGTCGCCGGCGTGGAGCGTGGCAGAGACGGTTGACTCATTTGCGCCGTTCTGCTGGGCGACATTCCGGAATTTCGAGTTCAGCATCAGGCCGTGAATGGCATGCTTCTCCGCGCCCGGCTCAGTGCCGCTCCAATTGGCCGCAAGCGTGACGGTCTTACCGGCCACGCTCGCGGTAATGGTCTTCCCGTCCCCCGCAAGCTGGCCACGGATGCGGTTGGCAAACGGCAACAGAATAGCGCCGCCGATCTTGAAGACCTGGTTGCCGAATTGATCATCACCCTTGTCCAGCAACTGCGCTGCTTCCGGCAAGGGAGGCGAATTCAGCAGATTGATGTCGCCCTTGCCGGGAAGGAACGCCTTGATTTGCAATACTGCCATGCCGCGCCCGGGAAGTATTTCCGCTTCTAGAAACTGCGGCTTGCTCGAATCCTTGGGGGCTGGGCGCCGCAGAGTTACG
This sequence comes from uncultured Acidobacteriaceae bacterium, assembly GCA_963823635.1. GTDB lineage: Bacteria > Acidobacteriota > Terriglobia > Terriglobales > Acidobacteriaceae > Bog-257. The sequence goes on from CAWGMV010000003.1 coordinate 15,259, forward strand.
ACAGGCTCGCCTCCAACGCACATTGTCGCCGCCTGCTGGCCGTTCGCGGCCAATGGCAATTCGCACGCAAGCGCGAGCGCGAGAACCAAGCTCACCCCACCTTCCGATACCTTCAACATGGATAGGATTCCTTTCTTTGGACTGTTCTGACCGGCAACCAAAGGCGTTAGCAGGTGTGAACCGCGGGCGAGCGCCTGCTAAGCTCGGCGCACCATCATAATCGCTAAAGAGGCGAGTTTGGAAACGACGGGCGAGACGGAGAGGCCAGCCATAAGGTCAGCCTTGTCACAGCAGTGGTTTTAACTGGCCGCGGCGACCTCAGCCAGTTGGCGGCGGCGTTTAGCCAGCGCAGACTGGATAAACGTTACCTCCCGGCCCAGCATGTCGGTAGCTTCGCGGCAGAGATCGGGCCTTTCGTGCATGAGTTCCAGAAATTTTTCCCGCGGCACATATACTACCTCGGACTTAGCAAGGGTCACGGCGGTCAGGCTGTATGGATGTCCGGTAAACGTGGCCGGCAATCCCAGGAGAGAACCAGCCGCGAAGTCCCGATCCAGGCTCGGCAGGCCTCTGACGCCCATGCGCATCTTGCCCTTGCGCACGAGGTAAACTCCGACACTGTTGCCGTCCTCGCGGAACAACACGTGTGCAGCCTGATACTGTTGACAGCTTCCCACAGCGCTGAGGCTGCTCTGCAATTGCTCCGAGGCTTTAAGGATATTCTTCTTCGCGCCCACATTGTTCATTGGGCAGTTATGCCAGAGTTTATGACTGATATTCTGTGACCCGAATCACAGGTGATTGTGAGGCAAGAACGACAGCGCGCATGAACTTGCACGCTGGATGATTCCAAATTTCCCCCGGGACTTGGCATGTCCCGGGGAAAATGAGCCCACCTACCCTCGCGGATTCTTGGGTGGCAAGGGGGGATTGGGCATCGGATGCTTGGGTGGAATGGGTCCCGGCATGGGCGGCGGCATTACCGACCCAAGCACGAACGGCGGATTCGGAGGAACCCGCGGTGCATTTGGTGGAACACGGGGTGGAATCGGTGGCGGCTGATGCGGCGGCATAGACGCCAGGAATGGCGTCGGTGGCACACGCGGTGGATTCGGTGGCACACGCGGCGGAATTGGTGGCGGCTGATGCGGAGGCATGGTCGCTACCAAAGGCGCCGTCGGCGGTATCGGTGCCTTGGGGGGTACCCGCGGCGGGGTTGGCGGCGGCTGATGCGGCGGCATGGTCGCTGCCACGAGCTGGTGCACCGAAGGACTGGTGCTCAGGAATGAAGGAGTCGTCGCATATCCCGTGATAGCGAAGCAAACGAGCAGCATCACGACTCCTATAAGTAGTTTGCGTGTCATAGGATTTCCTCCTCGCCTAGAGGTTCAGGCGGCGAACAAGCTGGCATGCAGCTTTGAAGGAGGCAGCGAAGACGTTGATCCCTGGAGAATGGAAGCTAATCGGCCCCGATTCTTTCGAATGCGCTTGCTACAAGTCGAAAAGGGCCCTTGGAGAGAAACCGGTTGCCGGGCAGAAGCAACTTTGCCAAATTGATCCGAAAGGAGAGGGCCACCTACCAACGTCTTGCCGTCTACACGCTTGGTTACGACATCGCCCAGCAAAAACTAGCACGCGCTCTCCACTGATTTCTTTAATATACCGATCGCCACGACTGAGTCTGTGACCTGCGATACCGAGCGTTGTGACTTGGCGGGAGGCCTATTGCGCGAGCCGCCTGGTTTTGGGCGACTTCCTCGCACGCCATCAATGGCCCTGGCCTCGTTCGACGATGGCGGCACGTTGCTGGGCGCGAATCGCGTCCTCCGACCGTCCTTGAAGCCGATATAACTGAGCCAGCCTCAACAACGGCGGTCCTGCGTTCGGTAAGCAGCGGGCAGCTTCTTCCTGAAAGGATACGGCGCGGTCGAGATTGCCCAGCGTCTGCCAGGCGCCCGAACGGCCTTGTGCCACCATGAAGTCGAAGTCCCCATTGTCTTCTTCCCTGATATTGCGAGGAGCGTTTCGCACTGCCTCATCAAACGCCTGCAGCGCGTTAGCCGGCTGACCCACGTCAAGATAGAAATATCCCAGATTAGCCAGAGTTGAGTACGGCCGGAAGGAGAATTGAACCACGTGTTTTGTGGCCTCGATGGCGGCCGGAACCCGGCCCCGTTTGCGATAAGACTGGGCCAGGGCGGCCCATGTAGTCGCGCCCGGTTCCAGTCTGACGGCCGTGAGGTACTCTCCTTCGGACTCAGACAGACGGCCCATGGCAAACAGCGCGTCGGCGCGGTTCCAGCGAAGGAAAGCGCTGTCAGGATAGATGGAAAGCGCACGGTCGTACGCGCCCAGCGCCTCGGAATTACGTCCGAGCACGGCCAGCACCAGGGCGGCATTGGCCCAGGAGTCGAAGGCAGCGGCGCGGCTGGCAGCGAGCGGCGGCTTGGCCGGCAACGGTGCGGTCGCACAATCCACCGGAAAACGCTGGATCAGGCCTTCCGTCTGCGGAGAGCGACGCACGAAGACGGCAGAAGTCTCGTCCAGGTAAACTGGCCGCCACCTTTTGCTGCTGCAAAAATCCTGCAGCCGAACCAGTTGAATTCCGTCGTTGCGCGCAAGAGGGAGAATCACCGTGTTGATGTTGTAGCGGCGTACTTCCTGTTCCCAGATGTCAGAATCTGGGGAGCTTTTCAGCAGCTCGTCATGACGTTCGAGCAGCGGCAGTCCGAAGGGAATGGCTCTGCCGTCGATATAAACGCGGCGTTGCGGACCAAGCTTCCAGTCAAGGTAGCCGCCTTCGGCATAGGTGTTAAAGATTTCTCCCGAAAGCTGTTCGCGCTCGATGAATTCCGCAGCCTGCTGGGGAAACCACGAGCCCAGTCCGGCGCCGAACGTTTCTTCGAGGGTGCCCTGAAAGTAATGACGGTTGGTCACCAAATCGAAGCAACGCAGCGCGGCAAGAAGCGTAAGCAGCATAACCGCTGTCACAGCCAGCGTCGACCGCGTTCGTGCAGGCCGAATCAATTTGGCGAGGCGGGGCAAGGCCGCCGACAAAACCGCGCTCCCGATCACCACCACCACGCAGGCAAACACCGCTCCCATGCGCAGGTAATGCACCGCTGGGTAAGTTGCTCCCAGCAGCACGATAGCGGCCCCGATCTGGGCGCGAAGCAAGGCGACTGCAGCCGCAATGATGGCGATGGTCAGCAGCAGATAAATGGCGCCTCTGGTCTGGCGAAGCGCGAGCGCAGTGCTGATCGCGCCCCAACTCAGACGCACGCCCATCCACTCTGCAATCCAGAAATGGTGCTGCGCGCTGACCTGCTCCTGCCGGATGATCGCCCGATAGATCGCCCAGCCCCAGGGATTCACCAACGTAATTGCTGCTGAGCACACCAACCATCCTGATGCCCGCCGAAGCCGGTGCAGGGCGCCCCGGCGGCGGGCCTCGCCGAAGGGTGTCTCAAGCAATTCCAGAGCAACGTAGACCGCCATCAGGCCGAGGCCGGCAATGAAGCCGGGGTGAAGATTCGCCCACAGCACCATGAGCACCGGCAACCACCAGAGGCGGGCGCAGCCAGTTTCGTAGTTCTCCCAGAGAAGCGAGAGAAATGCCGCGAAGAGGGCCACGGTAAACATGTCGGCACGCGGCGTGGTGCGAAAGGCGATGAGAGGGATGGCGAGAATGGCAATCCCAGCGCTGACCGTGGTGCCGCGCCGCAGCAGGAAAGCGACGGTGCCAACGCACCCCGCAGCGCCAATCCACGAAATCAGGGCGTAGCCGCCGAGCAGGTACGCGGCATAGAACACTAGCCCTGCGCCCACCGGGTAAATCCACGGGTTGCCCTGCGCCGTGTAGGAGAAAACATCAACTGAGGGAATGTGATGATGTTGGACGATCCATCGTCCGCTGGCCATTTGCCAGCCGACGTCGTAGTCCGAGACCGTGCGCAGCCCAGCCAGAAACGCATAGATGAGGGCAACGGCCGCGAGGACAAAAAACAGGCGCCGCTCGAGCGGCCAAGGTGCTGCGGGTGATGTCCGGTTGGTCGCGGCGTTCAGCGGGAGAGCAGTTGCGGTCATCAGGACGTGTGCGGCTATCGTACATGAGCGGCCAATAATAGTGGAGAGTCATACTGGGTGATTCGCGGCTGGTTTCATCGCGTATCGAGGTGTTTTGTCGCGCCCACCTGTCCCGGACTAGAGTTATAGCAGCCCCTGAAGCGCCGCTCTACCACCCTGTTAAGATGGCCGCATGGCGGACGAACGCGCAAAGAAGATCAAGCTGATGCTGTTCGACGTGGATGGGGTGATGACCGACGGCACCATCTTCCTCTTCCCTGCTCCGGGCGGCAGCGACAGCCACAGCACACAGGGGCATCGCGAGAAGATGGCCGACCAGGGCGGCTTCGGCATCGCCAGCGGCGCAATTATCGAGGCCAAGGGATTCAACGCGCATGACGGCACCGCATTTTCCCTGGCGCGGCTGGGCGGCCTGAAGACCGGCATCATCACCAAGCGCATCTCGGAGACGGTGGCGCTGCGCGCGCGCGACCTGAAGCTGGAACATGTATATCAGGGGCAGCAGAACAAGGTCGCGGCCTTTCGCGAAATCCTGCAGAAAGAACACTTTACACCGGAAGAGGTCTGCTATGTGGGCGATGACGTCATTGACCTTCCCGTGATGCGACTCTGCGGGCTGGCGATTGCGGTAAAGAACTCGCGGCCAGAGGTGCTGCGAGAGTCGCATTACGTCACGCCGCACGAAGGCGGCCACGGCGCAGTGCGTGATGCCATCGAGTACGTCCTGCGCGAACAGGGCAAGCTGGAGCGAGTAATTGACGAGTACATCCAGTCGCGAAGCGTGCCGCCGAAGGCGGAATAACCTATTGCGCGAAGGTCTTTGCTCTGTGGACGTAGTGCTTCTGGAAGTAGTCGCGATATTGGCCTGAGCGCACTTCGTCAAGCCACGGTTGATGTTCGCGATACCACGCGATGGTTTGCGCCAGACCGTCGTCGAAGCGCACAGCCGGTTGCCAGCCTAATTCGTGGCAGGTCTTTTCGCAGTTGATCGCGTAGCGCAGGTCGTGTCCCGGCCGGTCGGTGACGAACTGAATCAGATTTTCGGAGCGGCCGAGCGCGCGCAGGATCAACTTCGCCACTTCAATGTTGCGCATCTCACAGCCGCCGCCGATGTTGTACACCTGTCCCTCACGTCCATGCTGCAACACAGAATCGAGCGCACCGCAATGGTCGCTGACATGGATCCAGTCGCGCACGTTCAGCCCAGTGCCGTAAACCGGCAGGCGCTCGCCGGCCATCGCCAGGGCGATCATCAGCGGAATGAATTTTTCTGGAAACTGGTATGGCCCATAGTTGTTGGAGCAGCGGGTCACGACCGCGGGAAACTTGTGGGTATGAACGTAGGCGAGGACCAGCAGATCGGAAGCCGCTTTCGTAGCCGCATACGGGCTGTTGGGCCGTAGCGGAGACTCTTCCGTGAACTGCCCGTCGTCGCCGAGGCTGCCATAAACCTCGTCGGTGCTGACGTGCACAAAACGCGGCACGCGCGCTTCACGGCAGCACTGAATGAGGTTGTGTGTCCCATCGACGTTGGTGCGCACAAACGCCGCGGCGTCTTCGATGCTGCGATCGACGTGGCTTTCGGCGGCGAAGTGGATGACGGCGTCGCATCCGCGGAGTGGCTCAAGCACGTCGCGGTCGCAGATATCCATTTGCACGAATTCGCAGCGGTCGTGCTGCAATGCGGGTTCGAGATTTTTCAGGTTGCCGGCATAGGTCAGCTTGTCAAGGACAAGAAGCTCCCACTCGGGATGCCGCGCCAGGACGCGATGAACGAAGTTCGAGCCGATAAATCCGGCGCCGCCCGTGACCAGCAGTTTCATACGCCGCGCACCATGGCCGGTTCCGGCGCGCTGCGCAGCACTTTGTCGCGCAACATGTTGCTGGCGTGCCAGAGCGACTCGAACGTGCCGGCGTCGGTCCACCAGCCTTCCAGCAGGGTGTGGCGCAGCGTGCCTTCGGCGAGGTAGCTGTTGTTGATGTCGGTGATTTCGTATTCGCCGCGACCTGACGGCTTCAGCCCGCGAATACGGTCGAAGACGGTGCCGTCGTAGAAATAGATTCCGATGACCGCGTAAGACGACAGTGGCTTCTTGGGTTTCTCTTCAATGCGGACAATGCGACCATTCTCAAATACCGGCACGCCGAAGCGCTCTGGATCGGGCACATCCTTGAGCATGACCATCGCGCCTGTGTCCTGCTGCTCGAAGTTCTTTGCAGCTTCGCAAATGTCGCTCTCGATGATGTTATCGCCCAGAACCACGCAAATCTTGTCGCCCTTGGCCCAGGGTTCGGCCAGGCGCAGCGCGTCGGCGATGCCACCCTCCCCTTCCTGATAGGCGAAGCTGAGCTGTTGCAGGCCGAATTCCTTGCCGTTCTGTAGCAGGCGCAGAAAGTCGCCGGCATTCTGCCCGCCGGTCACGATGAGGATGTCGCGGATGCCTGCATCCACCAGCGTTTGCAGCGGGTAAAAGATCATGGGCTTGTCGTACACCGGAAGCAGGTGCTTGTTGGTGACGCGGGTCAGCGGATAGAGGCGCGAGCCGATGCCGCCAGCCAGAACGATTCCCTTCATACGTCTCCATTCAGGGCCAGAGACAGCACGCCATCATGACACAACCCGCCTGCGTTTCTGCGCCTGAGAATTCTTTGGGAGGCACACGGGAACGGCGAGTGGGCCAGCTGTCCGGCAACAGAGTAGTGGTGAACCTCCGATTATCAGCGAATCGCATCCTGCATGGCAAGCCGGAGCTGACTTCGCCAGTCAGGCATGACGATGCCAAACGCGGCCCGCACTTTGGCATTGGAGAGTACCGAGTTACGCGGCCTGCGCGCCGGTGACAGGTACTGCTCGCTCGTAATGGCGACCACGCGCTTCGCGTTTAGCGGACCGCCAAACTCATCGCTGTAAGCAGGCCAGTCGAGCAACGCCTCGTAGTCTTCCAGGATCGCCTGCGCAAATCCGGCCCACGAGGTCTGGCCCGCAGCCGTGAGATGAAACAGACCGCCGTTCCACGCTCCGGCCGCATTGCGGCGCTCCAGCGACTTGGCGAGAATGATGGTTGTTGATTCAGCCAAGCCGCGCGCCCAGGTCGGGGCGCCGAACTGGTCGCCAACCATGCGCAGCTCATCTTTTTCGCGCGCCAGGCGCAGCACGGTGCGCAGGAAATTCTTGCCCCGGACATCGTAAACCCAGGTGGTGCGCAAAATGATGTGCGCAGAGCCGCTGGCAATAATCGCCTGATCGCCGTCAAGCTTGGTCCGGCCATAAACGCTCAGCGGACCGGTTGCGTCGTTCTCGTCGTAGGCACCGGACTTCGTCCCGTTATAAACGTAATCGGTGGAGAAGTGTATGAGCAGCGCGCCACTGCGTGCGCATTCCTCCGCGATGCGTGCAGGAGCAGCAACGTTGATTGTGCGGGCGAGTTCAGGCTCGCTCTCTGCCTTGTCCACCGCGGTGTAAGCGGCAGCATTGGCGACGATGTTGGGAGCGAAGTCGCGAACGGTGCGGGTAATGGCGTTCAGGTCAGTCAGGTCCACCTGCTCGATATCAATGGCCAGCACTTCGCCGAGCGGCGCCAGCGTGCGCTGCAAGTGCCATCCCACCTGACCGTTAGCGCCGGTGATGAGGATTCTTGGGTTCATGAGATCCTGTTGACATCCTGCTTTGAAGCGCAAAGCGACGATTATAATGCGTGCTTTCCAGCCTTATGCGCTGTTCCGTCATAGTCGTCACCCACAACTCGGCTGCTGCGATAGTACCGTGTCTGGAGGCGCTCGCGCGCGAAGAGTGCGGGATCGTGATCGTGGACAATGCGTCGCAGGACGCCACAGTGCAGCGCGTCGAGGAGTTTGTCGCGTGGCACGAGGCGCGACTGATAGCTAACGAGAGCAATCTGGGCTTTGCGGCTGCCGCGAACCAGGGGAAGTACGAAGCCACTGGCGATGTTCTGCTGCTGCTCAATCCCGATGCGATTGCCGAGCCCGGAGCAGTAAAGACGCTGCTGCAATGCATGGAATCGAACCATGCGGCAGCGGCCGGCGGCGCACTGCTGCAGGATGACTTGAAACCCGCGCGGGGCTTCGCTTTCCGCCGACTGCCGACTCTGGCAACTTTGCTTTGTGAAAGCTTGCTGGTGAATCAGCTCTGGCCCGGTAATCCGATAAACCGGCGTTATCGCTGCCTCGATGCCGACTACTCGCAGCCGCAGCAAGTGGAGCAGCCCGCAGGCGCTTGTCTGGCCATCACCCGCGAAGCGTGGAATGAAGTCGGCGGCTTCGACGAGCAATTCTTTCCTGTCTGGTTCGAAGACGTGGATTTCTGCCAGCGCCTGCTGCAGCGCGGCAGCAAGATTGTTTATTACCCAACCGCACGCTTCCGGCACAGTGGGGCACACAGCGTGAGCCAGTTATCCGTCCGCGACCGGCAGGTGTTCTGGTACGCGAACATGCTGCGCTACGCGCGCAAACATTTCTCGCCGGGAAAGGCGCGACTGCTGCGCGCGGGAATCATCACGGGAGTGGTGCTGCGTTCGGTCGCAGCCGTCTTCGGCCTGGGCGCGCGGCAGGCGCCGCTGGGTGAAACGCTGGCGGCATATCGAGCCGTGATCCGCGAAGTGCGATGACTTGTGCGGGTGAGAACTGTGCTGTCCCTGCGGACTCAGCTCCATTTCTAACCTGAGCCCGCATTGCGTCTAGGCGTTGACCTTATGTGAGGACTGCTTTGCGTCACAGAGCAAAGTGAGTTAGCTCACGGACTGGAACTCGCAGAAAGTAGATACTTTAAGCAGATGGCCGCCCAGAATAGGACGGCTTCAGGAGGCTAATGTGTCGAAGCCTTTCTTAATGCTTTTGGTGCTGTTGCTTATCGTGCTTCCCGCAGCAGCGCAGGTCAATCCGGTCAAAGCAACGCCCGAATCTCTCGCCCAGGGGAAAAAATATTACGGTTACGACTGTGCCATGTGCCACGGCGAAAACGGCGATGGCAAGGGCGACGTTGCAGTGGATGAGAAGCTGAAGCTCAAGGATTATCGCGACCCCGCGACGCTGCAAAACATGAGCGATGCGGAGCTGTTCAACATTATCAAGAACGGCAAGGGCCAGATGCCGCCGGAAGGCAACCGGTTGAAGGAAGCTGAGCTCTGGAACCTGGTCAACTACATACGATCGCTGGCGCATAAGTAGCCACCAAGCGAAATCACGACGCCTGCCGCAGCGCGTTATTCACGATCTGCTGGGCCTCCTGCACAATCCTATCCAGATGGGTTTCGTCTTGGAAGCTCTCCGCGTAAATTTTGTATATGTTCTCTGTGCCCGAGGGCCGGGCCGCGAACCATCCGTTCTTCGCAACCACCTTCAGTCCACCGATTGGAGCTCCGTTGCCGGGCGCGCGCGTCAGCTTGGCCGTGATGGTCTCGCCCGCCAGGTCTGACTCCTTCACCGCCTCGGGTGAAAGCTTCTCAAGCGCGGCTTTTTGCTCGGGCGTCGCGGGCGCATCGATGCGCGTGTAATACGGCATGCCGAACTCGGCCGCTAGCGCGTCGAAGTGCTCGCCCGGGTCTTTGCCGGTGCGGGCGGTGATCTCAGCCGCGAGCAGGTCCATGATGGGTCCGTCCTTGTCAGTAGTCCAGACGGTAGCGTCCAGTCGCAGGAAACTCGCTCCTGCACTCTCTTCCCCGCCGAAACAGAACGAGCCATCGAACAGTCCGGGCGCGAACCACTTAAAACCGACCGGAACCTCGGACAGCCGGCGATCAAGCTTGTTCACCACGCGATCGATCATGCTGCTGCTGACGAGGGTCTTGCCGACGATTACTTTGGCGGACCAACGTTCGCGATGGGTGAGCAGATACTGAATCGCAACCGCCAGGTAGTGGTTCGGGTTCATCAGTCCCGCCGACGGAGTGACGATTCCGTGCCGGTCCGCATCAGGATCGTTGCCGAAAGCGACCTGAAATTGATTCTTGAGGCCGACCAGACGCGCCATCGCGTAAGGGCTGGAGCAGTCCATGCGGATCCTGCCGTCGTGGTCGACCGTCATGAAAGAAAAGGTCGGATCGATCTTCGGATTGACGACTTCGACGTTCAGCCCGTAGATGGAGTTGATGGGGCCCCAGTACGGCAATGAAGAGCCGCCTAGAGGGTCCACGCCCATCTTCAATCCAGCGGATCGAATAGCGTCCATGTCAACCACGTTTCGCAAGTCCCGGACGTAGGGCAGGACGAAGTCTTCCTGATGTATGGTCGGCGCCTTCATGGCGATGTCGAACGGCAGGCGCTTTACGCCGGCGTTGTTGGCACGCAGCAATTCGTTGGCGCGATCCTCAATCCAGCCGGTGACATCCGTGTCCGCAGGGCCACCGTTGGTAGGGTTGTACTTGAAGCCACCGTCTTCCGGAGGGTTGTGGGAGGGAGTGACAACGATGCCATCGGCAAGATGGTCTTTGCGGCCGCGGTTGTAAACCAGAATCGCGTGCGATATGACGGGGGTGGGTGTGACTCCGTCGTCCTGCTGGATGATGGTTTCGATGTTGTTGGCGGCCAAAACCTCGAGCGCGGTGCGTTGCGCCGGGCCGGACAGCGCGTGGGTGTCCTTGCCCATGTAAAGCGGGCCGTCGGTTCCCTGCCGACGCCGATACTCACAGATGGCCTGCGTGATTGCCAGGATATGGGCTTCGGTAAAGGTGTTATGCAGCGATGATCCCCGGTGGCCGCTGGTGCCGAAGATGACCATCTCATTAGGGTCGCTTAGATCAGGATGATTCTGGTAATAAGCCTTTTCTAGCCGTGCCAGATCCACCAGCAGTTCCTTCGGCGCGAGTTTGCCCGCTAGAGGAGAGATAGCGGGGATTGTGGTAGCAGTTGCCATAGGTTCACGCTCCGGCTTGAGATTTGTTGCCCAACTCTGGGCCATTAACGCGCTTGGAGGAGGTACGAGGCTTCGCCACCGCACGATTGGCTGCATAAGACTCGTTCCACAAACGAAATCCTCCGATGAAGGCATTTGCATTGCTGCCGGCACGACAATGCGGAGGCAGTTGTTTCAGGTGCTTGACGTTGCCACCCCCAAGGACCACCTCGTCGGGCTGCAACGCGCTGATGAAGTGGGCAACGATGTCTTGGACATAGCGTCTCCATTTCTTTTTGCCGAACTTCAGCAATCCGCGCAGACCCACGTAATCCTCGTATGTGCCTTTCCTATAGGGCAGGTGCGCCAGTTCCATCGGCTCAATGTCCCCGTCCACGACCATGGCCGAACCCAAGCCGGTGCCCAAGCCAAGAAACAGCATCTTCCCGCCGTCGTAGCTTCCCAAAGCCTGCATGGCCGCGTCGTTAATCAACTTCACTGGACATCCGAAAGCCCTCTCGAAATTGAAGCCGACCCAGCCGGGCCCCAGGTTGTAGGGGTCATTGATAATACGGCCACGCAAGATGGGGCCGGGATATCCAATCGACACCACCTCGTATGTCCAATCAGCAGCCAGCTTCTTGACCCTTGCCACCATCTGCTTCGGACCCATCTTGGGCCCAGAGGCAAACTTTCGCGGCATCTCCTGCCCCGTGGCGATAAACTTGACGTTAGTCCCACCGACGTCAACGGCGAGCACGTTCATTCAGCAGCCTTCGGTTTACTTAGGCGGTCTTCTTGAGCACCGCACTCTTGGACTCGATCACTCCCAGCAGGTCTTTCCAGGAATCAACAAACGACTTCGCGCCTTCCGATTGAAGCTGCGCCGCCAGGGCATCGACGTCCACGCCGGCTTTGGCGAATTGCGCCAATACTTCTTCGCAGTCGCCACCGTCTGCTGGCAGTACGGCCCCTATCTCACCGTGATCGGCAAGGGCCTTCAATGTCGCCTCCGGCATGGTATTCACGGTATTCGGTGCGGCGAGCGCTTTGATGTACAGCACGTCCGAAGCTTTAGGGTCTTTCGTCCCGGTGCTCGCCCACAACAAGCGCTGCGGATTGTAACCGGCTTTGATAATCGCCTGCCAGCGCGGTGAAGCCATCAGCTCGCAATACGCCTTGTATGTGCGTTTGGCGATCGCGATGCCGAGCTTGTCGCGCAATGCGTCCGGCACCTTGCCCGTCACCGCGACATCCCAGCGGCTGATGAATAGCGAAGCTACCGAGCCAACCTTGGTATCCAAGCCTGCGGCGATGCGCCGTTCGATGGCTTTCAGGTAAGCGTCTGCGGCTGCCAGATATTGTTCGCGTGAGAACAGCAGTGTCACATTGATGGAAACGCCCGCAAAGATGGCCTCCTCGATAGCCGGCAAGCCTTGTGGTGTACCCGGAATCTTGATGAAGAGATTGGGGCGGCCAGCGCGGGCATGCAGCGATTTGGCCTCGGTCAGGCTTGTCGCTGTGTCATAAGCCAGCAGCGGCGATACCTCCAGTGAGACCCAACCGTCCAGGCCTTTGGTCTGATCGTGGATGGGCCGAAACAAGTCGGCCGCGCGGGTAAGATCTTCCAACGCCAGGTCAAAGAAGAGCGCCTCCCCGGTTTGCCCGCGGCTGAGCTTCTCCTGGATCGCAGAATCGTAGGATTTGCTGTTCTTGATGGCATGGTCGAAGATGGTTGGATTCGACGTAAGTCCAGTGACCGATAGCTGATCGATATAGCTCTTGAGCGTGCCGCTGTTCAGCAGGTCGCGTGTAATATTGTCCAACCAGAGACTCTGGCCGAGATCGTGCAGAATGTGCGTGGCTTTCATACTCACCTCTAATGTCAAACTGCTAGAAGTTATCAGTCTGTGGATGCCGGCGCAACAGGCAAGGACTCGCGTTTTTCAGGCATTAAGCATATCGCCGAAGCGGACATTGGAGAAAGGCCGCGCCGCGACTTCGTGCTGACATTCACAGCATTGTAACAACGGCTATTTATATCTGTGTAAGATGCGAGACGAGCAGGGGGAATAACATGCCAGCCATTCTTGATGAAGCCCGCACCGGTAATAGCGTTGAGGATTTGAAACAGGCGATCCTCGACAATCTCTACTACATTCAAGGCCGCATACCGGCCCTGGCGACACCGACCGATTGGTACATGGCGCTGTCTTACGCCGTTCGCGATCGGATGATGCAGGACTGGATCAGGGGCATCACCGTAATGCGAAAAGAGAACGTCAAGGTAGTGGGATATCTGTCCGCGGAATATCTTATCGGTCCACAGTTAGGGAACAACCTGCTCAACCTTGGTATCGGCGAACACGTGAAGCAGGCGCTGTCGGAATTGGGCCTTGATCTGACTACTCTTATGCAGCAGGAGCCTGAGCCTGGGCTGGGCAACGGCGGTTTAGGCAGGCTTGCGGCGTGTTACATGGATTCGCTGGCTACGCTGCGGATCCCGGCGCTCGGCTACGGTATTCGCTATGAGTTTGGCCTGTTTCATCAGGAAATTCGCGACGGATGGCAGGTCGAGAAGACCGACAAGTGGCTGCATCTTGGCAATCCCTGGGAGATATGCCGGCCTGAATTGTCGTATCAGGTGGGAAGCGGCGGTCACACCGAGCGATACCACGACGGGGAGGGAAATCTTCGAGTGCGCTGGGTGCCAGCGCAGGTGGTGAAGGGTGTAGCCCACGATACCCTGGTCGCAGGATACGGGGGTCACACGGTGGACTTCCTCCGGCTCTGGGCTTCGGAGGCGGTAGAGGATTTTGATCTGCAGGCCTTCAACGTCGGCGATTATTACAAGGCAGTCGAGGAGAAAGTATCTTCTGAAACGATCAGCAAGGTTCTTTATCCCAACGACGAGCCGGAAGCGGGAAAGAGGCTCCGCCTGGAGCAACAATACTTTTTTACCTCCTGCTCATTGCAAGACATGGTCCGAATTCAGAAGCTGCGGGGAAAGAGCCTGGAGCAATTTCACGAGACTTTTGCCGTGCAGATGAATGACACGCATCCTTCCATTGCCGTGGCCGAACTGATGCGGCTGTTGGTCGATGAGCACCAGATGGATTGGGACAAGGCATGGGAGGTTACGCAGAAGACGCTGGGCTTCACCAATCACACCCTTTTGCCGGAGGCGTTGGAAAAGTGGCCGCTGCCGCTGTTTGCCAGTATTCTCCCGCGACACCTGGAGATCATCTACGAGATCAATCGCCGCTTCTTGGATGAAGTTCGCCAGAGGTTCCCCGGCGACAACGACAGAGTTGCGCGCATGTCATTGATCGATGAGCATGACCAGAAGTATGTCCGAATGGCTTATCTGGCGACGGTCGGCAGCCACGCCGTCAATGGGGTGGCAGAACTGCACTCAGAGTTGCTCAAGAAGACGCTGTTGCATGACTTCTACGAATTGTGGCCACAGAAGTTCTTTAACGTGACGAACGGCGTGACGCCGCGCCGCTGGCTTGCGTTAAGCAATCCGGAGCTGAGCCAGCTCATCACGAGCAAGATCGGGGATGAATGGATCACCAACGAAGACCAGTTGCGGAAATTGGAACCGTTTGCTGACGATGCAATGTTCCGCAAGACGTGGCGCGATGTGAAGCAAACGCGCAAACACGAGCTGGCGGGGTGGATCAAACGATGTGTTGGGGCGGTGGTCGATCCGGCGACGCTCTTCGATGCGCAGGTGAAACGCATCCACGAATACAAGCGCCAACTCTTGAACGTCCTATATATCATTAGTCTTTACGATCAGCTAAAGAAGAACACGGCGATGAACATCGTTCCCCGGACCTTCATTTTTGGCGGAAAAGCCGCTCCCGGCTATTTCATGGCCAAGCTGATCATTAAGCTCATCAATTCGGTCGCCGAGGTCATTGACCGTGATCCGGCCGTTCAGGGGCGCCTGAAGGTGATCTTCTATCCGGATTTCGATGTCACGAATGGGCAAGTGATTTATCCGGCTGCCGACCTGTCGGAGCAAATCTCGACTGCCGGCAAGGAGGCTTCCGGCACGGGTAACATGAAGTTCGCCATGAACGGCGCTCTGACGATTGGAACGCTGGATGGGGCTAACATTGAAATCCGCCAGCAGGTTGGCGCCGACAATTTCTTCCTGTTCGGGTTGACTGTCGAACAAGTGTTTCAACTCAAAGCCCGTGGCTACAATCCGCGACAGTATTACGAGATGAATCCTGTCCTGAAGGAGGCGATTGATCTGATAGCCTCAGGGGGATTCTCGGGCGGAAACCGTGATCTATTCAGGCCTATTGTTGATTCGCTTCTCAACTGGGATACGTACCTGGTGCTGGCGGATTTCCAGGCTTACCTCGAATGCCAGTACAAGGTTGACAAGGCGTTTCGAGATCAGGAGCAGTGGACGAGGATGTCCATCCTGAACGTCGCACGCATGGGCAAGTTTTCGTCGGACCGCTCGATCCGGGAGTATTGTGACAAGATCTGGGATGCCAAGCCGGTTGAAACGGAGACACAAGCAGCGCGTGCGAAGTAGGCGCCGCAGCCAGAACAGCGCATGGAGCCAATCTCAAAGGAACTCGACCGCAGTTTTGCGATAGCGGGCATCGCGCAAGTCGTGCCCGGACAGGGCGGGCTGCCAAGGGTCCGCATCACCACACCGCAAGTTGAAGGCGAGATGTATCTGCATGGCGCCCAGGTCACCTCGTGGAAACCTGCTCACGCCGAAGAAGTGCTTTTCGTCAGCAAGCAAGCGCAGTGGCATGAAGGTATCGCTATCCGCGGCGGAATTCCCATTTGCTTCCCCTGGTTCCGCGCCAAGGCAGATGATCCCAAGGCCCCGGCGCACGGCTTCGTCAGGACTAAGGCCTGGATCCTGGAATCCATAACCAACGACGGCGGTAGCGTAACGGTCATCATGTCCACGGCTAGCAACGACGATACCAGCAAGTGGTGGCCGGCGGATTTCCGGCTGGTGCACCGGGCCACGTTTGGCCCGGAGTTAAAGCTGGAGCTTACCGTGACGAATACTGGTCCGACGCCACTGCGTTTCGAAGAGGCCCTCCACACTTACCACAATGTAGGACAGATCCGGGATATTCGTGTAAACGGCCTGGATGGCGTAGCCTACCTCGATAACACCGACTCGAACCGTGAGAAAACGCAGCGCGGCGACCTAGCCTTCACAAAACAGACCGACAACGCATACCTGAATACCCAAGGCGAGATCGAATTGGCGGATGGCGCACTGAGGCGCCGCATCCGGATCGCGAAGGAGAATTCACTGAGTACGGTAGTTTGGAACCCGTGGCAGGAGGGCACGAAGTCTTTGACCGACCTGGGTAATGAGGAATGGCAGCAGATGGTTTGCGTGGAGGCGAGCAATGTCCTGGGATTTGCCGTCAATCTCGCGCCGGGCCGGCAGCACATAATGAAAGCGACAATCCAGGTTGACAGCCTCTAATGCCGTCGAACAATGTTCAGGGCTGCAGCGTCAAGGTGACTATCGTCGGGCCGCTGGTAAACGTTACGGACGGTATGGTCACCAATCCATAACTGTCCGCCTGGACGGATCCTCCCTGTCCGCCCGTCGCCGTCCAATTAACCGTCTGTCCCGGCGAGGCAACAAAACTCTGGGTATTGCGTGGTGTCAGGTCCGCTGCAGCCGTGTTTAATCCTGTGATTTGGCTATTTGTAATTGAGGCGCTCCATTGCGTAGAGGTATCGGAAAGGATGCCCCATGCCCATCCGAGGTTAATGTGGCATGAGCTGCCCGGTGACCCGGTATTGCAGGCGCCTTGGGTGTAGTCGATCACGCAGGAGTTCCCCGGTGATCCTGAGGCGCACGGATTATCATCCATGGAGAAACCCGTAAACGCGGGGTAGGAAACATTCTTTCGGAAAGCGTTCAGATACCCCGAAAATTCCACAATTGGGTTAGGATCGGAACCGTGAATTCCGTTGTTCCAGGTAAACGCCTCTCCATAGTGACAAGTCACCATCGCATTCATGGCTGTCATCGCGTCTTGCCACATGGTGCCGACTCCGGTTGTCGTATCGTTGCGGCCCATTGTGTGAATAATAAACGAAATATTGTTAGCGCAATTCGATGATAACCATGCAGGCGTATTCGAATAAGTGTTGTACAGAGTAACTCCGTCGGGTAGTGTCTCCTCTCCGAGATTGGTTTGCAGACTATGCTGCGTCATTGACGGAAGCTCGTCAGTCCAGTACCAAACCGGATGAGCGAAGATGGCGAGAGCAAAAATACCTGGCTGACGTATTGCCCAGATCCCCGCGCCGAAACCTCCCATCGAGGTTCCGAATACATAGAGGTGGTTGGGGTCCACTTGGTATTGAGTCTCGGCAAAGTTCAGCAGGCTGGGAAAATAATTCTCAGTGTATGTTTGGGCATAACCGTTATAGTCGTAGCCAAAGTTGTATGTCTCTAAAGAGCCATAGCCGTCGTAGGCTAGGCCGGTATCCCACCATGCAACGTCTTGATGGCCAAGTATGGCCATGGGCGTGCCGTAGGTTGACTGGTCCCGGAAAACGGTGAATGCGCGCTGCACTCCATCCTGGAATGCCATAGTGCTGTCGCCCCAGAATGACCACAGATCGCCGAACGTATTGGGAGCAGCGCCGCTGCCGGGAAGGTTAAACAGCAGACCCTCTCCAGTTCCTGAGGCGCAGTATCCACGAACGCTGCATGGGATTTGCAGAATCGGCTGTGGGGTACCGACGCTTTCGCTTACAGCTCCGCTAGGTACGACTGCGGAATCGGAGAGCGTGCCCGTCAAATCGTGAGTGACTACTCCATAACACGCTGTTTGTGTTTGCGTTGCTGTATATACGGCCACTCCGCTGGGATTGGGAAGAGCTCCGTTTCCCAGAGTAACCTGCTGGTTGGTTAGGTTCGTCCGTAGAGAAACGCTCCACGGATGGTAGGTCTGAGGAGCCAGAATAGCGGAGTCGTTTAGTATCCCTTGCTGTACCTCGGTGACCCCAGGCTCTGATGCGCCGCTGATGGGGCAGTTTGGGGCGATTGCGCGATAGATATTGTAGCGATAGTTTGCGGCATTTGCGGTGCCAGCACCAGAACCAGCATAAGGATCGTTCCAGGAGATGAAGGTCTGTCCGTTCTGAAACGTGACCGTCAGATTTGTTACTTGGGCGGCTTGCCCTGCTGCGGTCACGGTTAACGTCACTGTGGTGTTCTGCTGAATTCCTCCACCGTTGCCCGTCACCGTCAGAGGATAAACTCCCGTCGGCGTAGTAGAGCCTACGGAAACGATCATCGTCGAACTGCCCGCCCCAGGCGCCGCTATCGGGTCGGAATTGAAACTCACCGTCGTTCCCGAAGGCATCCCCGAGGCTGACAGCGTAATGGCACTGCTAAAACCGCCGCTGATGGCAGTTGTTATCGTCGAATTGTTCTGGTTGCCCTGCGGAATGCTTACTGATGACGGCAACGCCGAGAGCGTAAAGTTCGGCTGTTGTTGTGCAGTTACCGTCAACATCACCGTAACGTTCTGCTGAATGCCGCCACCGTTGCCGGTTACCGTAATGGGATAGGTTCCCACCGGGGTGCTAGCTCCAACCGTAATTGTCATGGTCGAGTTGCCTGCTCCTGGCGCGGGTATCGGGTTGGGGTTGAAACTCGCCGTCGTTCCCGCTGGCATTCCTGACGCCGAGAGCGTGATGGAACTGTTAAATCCGCCACTCAGCCCCGTCGTGATCGTCGAGGTTTCTTGATTGCCTTGTTGTATGTTGAGGGACGCCGGAGACGCCGACATTGTGAAGGTCTGGGAGCCTAAGACTTGCGCGATTCCAAGAAAGGCGATAGGTGTATCGTCTCCTGTGGTCTTGTTCGTGCCCACCACCACTGTCAGCCGTGTACCTGCCAGCGTTACTTGCTGGCTAAGATTGCTCGTCGGCCAGGCTGAAGCCGACCAGTTTTTCCCCCCCGCATCATAAAAGTAGCCTAGCTGGGTGGACCCTACGGCTAACGTGGCCAACACCGTAGTGCCGTCTAAGAACTGCACCTGGCACTGCACCCAGCACGCCTGATACCCCGCGTCGCCCAGGGCTAGCGCCAAACTGTAGCTGCCGGCCGATGGCAGATCCATATAGAACGTAGCCGGTGAGCCGTTGTTCGCGTAGTTGATTCCTGCCAGCCGGGGGTCCAACTGCGCATTGCGATCCCGGGCATTCACGAGTGAGGTTTTCACCCAGCCATACGTCACCCCGCTACCTTTCGTCGGATAGGCCGTGGTGGAAAGCACGTAGGTATCGCCAGCAGGATCGGTTACGTAGCTTGCGGTGTTGCGGAAGTCAAAACCCTGCTGCCAGGCACCCGCGGCCGTCACCGTCAGCGTGACCGTCGTGTTCTGCTGGATGCCTCCGCCGTTGCCCGTCACCGTGATGGGATAGGTTCCGGTCGCCGTGCCGGCGCCCACCGTGATGGTCATGGTTGAGTTGCCCGAACCTGGCGCCGGTATCGGGTTGGGGTTGAAGATCACCGTCGTCCCCGACGGCACACCCGAAGCCGACAGGCTGATGGCGCTATTGAAGCCGCCGCTGATGGTGGTCGTGATCGTAGACGTTCCCTGATTGCCTTGCTGAACGCTGAGCGAAGCTGGTGAAACTGCGATGGTGAAGTTAGGCGCGGCCGTCACCGTCAGCGTGGCTGTCGTGTTCTGCTGGATGCCGCCGCCATTGCCCGTCACCGTGATGGGGTACGTTCCGGTCGCCGTGCTCGCGCCCACCGTGATGGTCATGGTCGAGCTGCCTGAACCTGGCGCCGGTATCGGGTTGGGATTGAAGCTCACCGTTGTGCCCGATGGCACACCCGAAGCCGACAGACTGATAGCGCTATTGAAGCCGCCGCTGATGGTCGTCGTGATCGTGGACGTTCCCTGGTTACCTTGCTGAACGCTGAGCGAAGCCGGTGAAACTGCGATGGTAAAGTTCGGCGCAGCCGTCACCGTTAGCGTGACTGTCGTGTTCTGCTGGATGCCTCCGCCGTTGCCCGTCAGCGTGATGGGGTAGGTTCCCGTCGCCGTGCTGGCGCCCACCATGATGGTCATGGTCGAACTGCCCGAGCCCGGTGCCGGGATCGGGTTGGGATTGAAACTCACCGTGGTTCCTGATGGCACTCCCGAAGCCGACAAGCTGATGGCGCTATTGAAACCACCGCTAATAGCGGTGCTAATCGTGGACGTTCCCTGATTGCCTTGAAGAACGCTGAGCGACGCGGGCGACGCCGAGATGGTGTAGTTCCCGGAACCTCCGGAGACTTGCGTCACCTCTAAGAAGGCGATCGTCGTAAAGTCTCCTGTGGCCTTGTTCGTGCCCACTACCACGGTCAACCGCGTACCCGTCAGCGTCACCTGCTGGCTGAGGTTGCTCGCGGGCCAAGCAGCGGCTGACCACACTTTTCCTGTGGCATCGTAGAAGTAGCCGGGGTTGACCGATCCTCCTGTCACTGTTGCCAGTACTACGCTGCCATCCAGAAACTGAATCTGGCACTGCACCCAACACTGCTGATAGCCAGCATCGCCTAAGGCCAGCGACAGGTTGTATGTGCCGGGGGAAGGTAGATCCACGTAGAAAGTCGCCGGCGCACCGTTGTTGGCAAAGTTGATTCCCGCAAGCCGAGGATCAACCGCCGTGCTGCGGTCGCGGGCCTGTACCGGAGAGGTTTTCACCCAGCCAAAGGTGCCTTCATTATTCTTCGTGGGATAGGCCGTGGTGGGGCCTACGAATGTATCGCCGGAAGGATCGGTCACAAAGGTTGAGGTGTTGCGGAAGTCGAACCCCTGTTGCCAGGTCGAGGCTGCCGCACTTTCAGTCGTAAGCAAAATAAAACTCAGCTTCAGCAGGCACAGGAACAGCACAGAATGATTTCGACGAATGGCACAATTCATAGCGGCTCTCCACACTGGTGCCAGGCGCTGGCATTAATCGGAGGTTGGGCCGATTATACGGGAGGAGTAAAACTACTGTCAGTGATCGCGTCGGGTCCTTGTGCGGCGCCAAAACAGGCCTCAGCCGGGCGTTGCCACATTTGCCGAAATCGAACCCTCAACTACTACTGCCATTCCCATGGCGATGAGACACAGGTTAGCGGTCAAATGATATACACTTACAGTGAGGCCGATTACGGTTCAGGGGGGCTAAATTTGGCAGAGGTTCGATTGCAAGAGGGCGAGTCGTTGGAGAACGCTCTACGTCGCTTCAAGCGAAAGGTTCAAACCGAAGACATTATCAAAGATGTGAAGCGCCATTCCTTCTACCTGAAGCCGGGCGAGAAAAAGCGAGTGAAGCAAGCTCTGGCACGGAAGCGCGCTCGGAAAAAGGCCCGCACAAATACCGACGAACGGCGATAGCTGCGCTGCTGTTTCCCAAGCGCAACCTCTCGATAGATAGTAGCCGCGCCCCACGACGCGGCTTATCGGAGCAGTGACTCCCCACGAGAGTACTTGCTCGCGCATACGCGACAGCGTGCGTGTCGGCAGCGTGTTTTTGGATCGCCCGTGCCGCAGTTCGTACGCTGGCATTGACGTGCTTTCGCGCGATCTTGAGCTTCAGGGCCCGTTCCATCGACCGCAATTCACCAATCTCGGCCCCCGAAACCAGGGTCGAGGCGCGGCCAGCCGAGCCCATGCGTCCGGCATGACCGACGCGATGAATGAAATCCTCGGGAATCTGCCGCATATCCGTAGTTAATGACATGCGCACCATGGGTGACGTGTATTCCACGTGAGGCCACGTCAGTCGCCCCCAGCACCTGGAATTTCTGCCCGCAATTCGGTGCATCGTAGCCGAGCTGCCGCGTGAGCGCCAGACCCTCCACACTACTTTGTGAAATCGTGGAAATCAAAGCCCTGCGGCTGGCCATCCTCATCGTGCGTAACTACCAGATCCGCAACCGGTTGGGTTTCTGCGCCACCGGGCTGAGAGTCGCCAAGCTGTTTGCGTTGCGCCCGGCGGTGCGCCTTTTCCGCACGCTTCTCCTGACGCGCGCGCTCTTTCTGCCGCTTGGTAAAAGTTGCACGAGAGCTGCCTGCCATAGATATCCAGATTACCACTTTAGCGAGCTACGGATTCAATATTGCCGCCCAGGAGAACGGCCGGCATGTCGTGGCGAATGAAGGAGCTGTCCAGACGCATTGACCCCGATTCAGGCGTCATATGTGCTTATCAACTCAGTAGTGCCCGCTAGCGGTACGATGCATTAAGACCTGCACTACACTGGCCGCCGGGCCACCTTGAGTGCGACCACAAGAGAGATCCTGAACCTCCTGTTTGGCGGCAGTTTCAGCCAATTCGCGGGTCGGTGCATGGCCCCAAGATACGAGTTCGTCAGGGTTCTGCGAGCGGCAAATCATCCAGTGGTGGCGCTTTCCTTGGCGAAAAGGCTCTACCTCAAAGGACACGACGTACGGCTCAACAGGCTGTTTCACTTCATGCTTTTTACTTCCGCCAACCCTTGCGATTGGCATGTTCCTGCTCCTACGGCAATCACGCATATACTTCATCATACGCTTATTGCGCGCGCGAGTGTAAAGCAGGAAGGAGTCCCAAAATGTCAAGCTCTGCGCCGACAGCACCCGGTGCAATCGGAATCGTCTCTTAAGTAAGCGTTCTTGGCATTCGCATTCGCGTCCTGTGGACTAAGCCAGTCCTTCTGAAGTTTTTCCTCTCTTAGTCACCAATCAGGAGTTGCTGTAATCCTCCGGCGACCTCGACCCAATACGCTCGGCTCACGCAGCGCGTGATTACCACCTGCGACTTCCCGATTTACAATGTGTTTTCTGCCTGCATGGTCTTGCGTTCTCGGGACGGCGCAGATATTGAAAGGACGGAACTGTCCAGCCGCCGGAGCCTCGCTTTCAGCATTAGACCCTGCACTTTGAATTTGACTCTTATGCGTGCACCGCACTTCCGGATGAACCTCCTGGCAGCTTTGAGTTGGCTGCTGCTCTTGGCGCCCTCCGTCCAGGGACAAAGCACAGTACTAATCACCCTGGAACAGGCAATCGATTTGGCGCTCGCGCACAATCATTCGCTAAAGGCGACACGCACTCTTATTCTACAGAACCAAGCGCAGGAGATCACCGCAAACCTGCGCCCCAACCCGACCTTTAATTTTGATTCCCAGTTCCTGCCCATTTTTTCTCCATCGAACTTTACAAGTGGCAATCTGAGTGAAGTCCAGCAGTTCGACGTCGGAATTGGATATCTGTTTGAAAGAGGCCACAAACGGCAACGGCGACTGCAAGCTGCGAGTGATCAGACAGCCGTAACCCGCGCTCAGGTTTCGGATGCGGAACGAACCGTTACATTCAGTGTGGCCCAGCAGTTCATCGCCGTCTTATTGGCGGAATCAACCCTACGGTTTGCGTTGCTGGACCTGAAAAGCTTTCAGGAGACCGTCGATATCGCCCTGGCGCAGTACAAATCGGGGTACATCAGCGAAGGTGATTATCTCAAGATCAAACTGCAACTGCTGCAGTTTCAAACCGACGTCTCCTCTGCCCGCCTGGCGAGAGTACAGGCGCTGGTCGCATTGCGGGAATTGCTTGGTTACGATGCAGTTCCTTCCGATTACGACGTTGTAGGCGATTTATCGTACCAGCCGGTTCAGACGAAGTTGGAGGAGTTGCAAGCCAAGGCTCTGCGGGAACGTCCCGATTACCATGCTGCCGAATTGGGGGTGACCGCTGCACAGAGCCAGATCCTGTTGGCTAAGGCGAACGCCAAACAGGACGTGGATGCCACGGCGTACTACACCCACACCTCGGGCGAGAACACCGCTTCGTTTTTTGTGAATTTCGGCTTGCCCATCTTCAATCGCAACCAGGGTGAAATAGCCCGCACCGGTTATGCGCTGGACCAGGCCCAGGAGATGCAGGCGTCCACGAGTGACACCTTATTGTCCGATGTCATCGATGCCTACGAAGCGCTCCGCAGTAACGACGAAGTCGTACAGCTTTATACTTCCGGGTACTTGAAGCAGGCACAAGACTCACGTGACATCAGTGAGTATGCTTATAAACGTGGGGCGACGAGCCTATTGGATTTTCTCGATGCTGAACGCAGTAACCGCGCGATTCAACTGGCCTATCGTCAGGCATTGTCTTCATATATGACGGCGCTCGAGCAGCTAAAAGAAGCAGTGGGAACGAGGAACCTTCCGTGACGATAGCGAACAATCGCTGGCAACAGCTGGCTGTGTTGACGGTCCTATCATCGTTGGTGCTGGCGTTATCTGGCTGCAGCGGAGGAGGTTCTGAAGGTGCCGCTAAGAATAATGGGAACAACTCAAACACTGCTGAACTATTTACCATCCCAGCGGACCAGATGGCCCATGTGCAGGTGCTTACGGTCCAGCCAACCAGCCTGACCCGAACTCTGCGGCTGACTGGAACTGTGGCCTACAACAGCTTTCATACAACGCCGGTAATCACACAGGTTAGCGGTCCGGTGCGCCGGATTGTGGTGGTTCCCGGCCAGATTGTGCAAAAGGGCGAGCCCATGCTGTACGTGTCAAGTCCTGACTATTCCCAGCTTCGCACGAATTACTTAAAGGCCAAAGATGCCTATGCGCTGGCACAAAAGGCGTACGCGCGAGCGCGGGACTTGTACCAGCATCATGCCCTGGCCGAACAGAATCTGGAGCAAGCTCAATCGGCCGAGGTGCAAGCGGGAGGAGACTTGGTAGCTGCTGAGGCCGCTCTGAAAGTATTGGGCATCACCGACCCTGATGCCCTGGTGAAAGCACCACCCACTTTCGAGGCCCTGGTAAGAGCTCCTATTGCCGGCCAGGTTGTCGAGCAAGATGTGTCTGTGGGGCAACTGGTGCAGCTAGGCGCCACTCAATGCTTCATGGTTTCCGATACCAGCAACGTGTGGGTTTTAGTGAATGTTTATCAGAAGGATTTGCCATTCGTGCATGTAGGCGATTCCGTCACAATTCAGACTGACAGTTATCCGGACGTATTCCATGGCCGCATTTCGTACGTGGCGGCGGCACTCGATCCGAACACGCGCACTCTGCAGGCGCGCATCGAGACCAGCAACCCTGGCGAAAAGCTGAAGAAAGACATGTATGTGGTGGCGACCGTGGATGCGGGCACGATCCAAAACGCTATCGCAGTACCGGATTCCGCCGTTTTGCGCGACAGTGAAAACCAGCCTTTCGTGTACGTGGAAGCATCGTCCAATCAGTTTGGGAGGCGGACAGTCGTTGTTGGCGAAGGGAGCAATGGACAAACGCAAATTAAGAACGGACTAAGTCCCGGAGACCACGTTATCGGGAACGGCAGTTTGTTCCTGCAGTTCGCTAACTCGCTGCAGCGTTAGCGGGTAGCGATCGATGTTTGCGTGAGGACCGCGATCAGGACAGTGGCGTCCACATCGGAATGATCCATCGAATCGTACAGGCTGCGCTTCGTCAGCGTTTTCTAGTGTTGATGCTGACATGTTTCATGATGGCGGCGGGAATCATCTCCTTCCGGCGTATGCCGGTGGATGCTTATCCTGACCTTTCCCCTCCCCAAGTCGAATTGATCACGCAGTGGCCCGACCACGCTGCCGAAGAAGTGGAACGCCTAGTAACCCTGCCTATCGAACTGGAGATGAATGGCGTCCCGCACATGGTTGTGATGAGGTCCATCTCGCTCTATGGCCTTTCCGATGTGATTCTGACGTTCGAAGATAATACCAACGACTACTTCGCACGGCAGATCGTCTTCGAGCGGATTGCACAAGCCAGTCTCCCCGCGGGGGTGACGCCGACCATGGCCCCACTCTTCAGTCCCAGCGGCCTGGTATACCGCTATGTGCTGGAAAGCCCCGACCGCAGTCCACAAGAGTTAAAGACGATTGAAGACTGGGTGGTGGAGCGGGCTTATCGGTCTGTTCATGGCGTCGCCGATGACTCCGGCTTCGGCGGTACCGTAATGCAATATCAGGTATTGCTCGATCCTGCCCGGATCTATGGATATCACCTTACCGTTCCCCAAGTAATGACAGCATTGGCCGCGAACAACTCCAACGCGGGAGGTGGCTTCTACTCCCAGGGCGGCCAGTTCTATTATGTGCGCGGTATTGGCCTGGTACGAAATACCAGCGATATCGGGAACATTGTCGTCGGCAGCAACAATGGCGTGCCGATTCGCATAAAGGACATTGGCGAAGTCGCTATCGGCCATGCGCCACGGCTTGGTGAATTCGGCTTTCAGAAGAACGATGATGCGGTCGAGGGCGTCATTCTCATGCTTCGCGGGGAGCAAACACAGAATGTCCTCAAGGGCGTGGAAGCGAAGACGGATGAATTGAACCGTTCCACACTACCGCCGGACGTCAAAATCCACCCTTATTATGATCGCAGCGAACTGGTAAAGCTGACCACTGATACGGTAGAAACCAACCTGCTCCGCGGCATGGTGTTGGTACTGATCGTCCTGATTTTTTTTCTGGTTAGCTTTCGTGCGGCCATCATCGTGGCGCTCACAATTCCGCTCTCTCTTTTGTTTGCATTCATTGTGCTACACGCACACGACGGCGCCGCCAACCTGCTTTCCATTGGCGCGATTGATTTCGGCATCATCATCGACGGCACGGTAGTCATGGTTGAAAATATCTACCGTGAACTTGCACTGAGAGAAGGACAAAGCTATAAGCTGCGTGAAGTCATTCTCCTAGCGGCAAAAGATGTAGATCGGCCAATCTTCTACTCAGTTGCAGTGATCCTGGCCGGTTATCTGCCGATCTATGCGCTCAGCGGACCTTCGGCGAAGTTATTCCATCCAATGGCTGAGACCATGTCGTTCGCACTGATAGGCGCGCTGATCCTCACGCTAACGCTGGTTCCGGTCTTGGCTTCTTACTGGTTCAAGAACGGCGTGCGGGAGCACTCAAACCGCGCCTACGAATGGATGAAGCGTAAGTATGCGACGCAACTGGATTGGGCGCTCGCACGTCCCAAACTTACCATGTTGATCGCCGCACTGATCTTTGGGGCGACCTTGCTGCTGGTTCCGTTTATCGGTGGTGAGTTCATGCCTCACCTTGACGAGGGTGCGCTCTGGGTACGGGCAACCATGCCTTACACGATTTCGTTCGAAGAGGCGAGCAGCATCGCCCCCCAGATTCGGGCAATTCTGATGTCGTATCCGCAAGTCACAGTTGTCGGGTCGGAGTTGGGACGGCCGGACGACGGAACGGACCCCACCGGCTTTTTCAACTGCGAGTTCTATGTCGGCTTGAAGCCCTATAAGGACAAGGCCTGGAGTGGAGACATCAATACGAAGCCCAAGTTGATTGAATCGATCAACCGGAAGCTCAGTGCGTTCCCCGGGATCATCTTCAACTATACCCAACCTGCCGAAGATGCAGTAGACGAGGCGCTGACCGGACTGAAGAGTTCGCTGGCGGTCAAAATATACGGGGACGATTTGAATGTTCTTCAAAACAAGGCCGTGCAGATCAAGAATGCGCTAGCCAAAGTGCCGGGATTCACGGACTTGACGGTAGTTCGTGAATTGGGCCAACCGAGTTTGCTGATCGATGTGGATCGCGACAGAATTGCACGCTATGGGATCAACGTCGCTGATGTGGAAGCCGTTATTTCGGCAGCAGTCGGCGGGCAGGCCGTAACCCAGGTCATTCAGGGAGAGAAGCTGTTCGATCTGGTGGTCCGTATGCAACCGCAATTCCGCAGCAGTGCGCACGAAATCGGCGAACTGCTGGTCGGTACTCCGGATGGGAAGCAGATTCCGCTGAGCCAGCTCGCTGACATCCGGCAGGGGAACGGCGCATCGTTCATCTATCGCGAAAACAACTCGCGTTACATTGGAGTGCAGTACAGTGTTGAAGGACGGGACCTGGAGCGGGCGGTGCGAGATGGTCAGAAAGCCGTCAATCAATCCGTCGTGCTACCCCAGGGCTACTGGCTGAATTGGGGCGGCGAGTACAGCCAACTTCTGGAGGCAAAAGCACAGCTCATAGTGATCGGCCCGCTCGCGGTGGTGATCATCTTCATGATCCTGTTCGCGCTATATGGGAACTTCAAGTTCCCGGTCACGATTGCGTTGGGCGTGATCATGACGGAACCGGTGGGCGCGCTCATAGCATTGAAGCTCACGCATACTCCATTCAGCGTTTCGTCCGTTCTTGGATTGCTGGCGCTGTTGGGGGTTTCGGTTGAGACGGCAGTGATTCTGGTTTCCTACATCAACAAGCTTCGCCTGGAAGGAATGGACATACGCACGGCAACTCGGGAGGCGTCTCTGCTGCGGCTTCGTCCGATCATGATGACTGCCCTGGTCGCATGCTTAGGGCTGCTTCCAGCCGCACTCGCCACCGGAATTGGCTCTGACACTCAGAAACCATTCGCCATCGTCATCGTGGCGGGTTTGATCTCCCGGCTCTTTATCGGATTCTTCGTCAATCCGGTGTTGTACCAGATGGTTGCCCGGGAAGGGGATGTACTTCAGGTCTAGCACCCCAATCCGATGCAAAATCGTGAGCCCGAAAAAACTGAGGCCTCCACAACCGGCAACCATCTACATGACGAAGGAGAAAGGAGGTTCTCAATGCCATACATTACAGTCGGCAAGGAAAACTCTGCCAACATCGATCTCTACTACGAGGACCACGGGACTGGTAACCCGGTTGTTCTGATCCACGGATATCCGCTGAGCGGTGCTTCATGGGAGAAGCAACTGCCAGTTCTTCTGAACGCGGGTCACCGGGTCATTACTTATGACCGCAGGGGATTCGGCAAGTCCAGCCAGCCAACCGCGGGCTATAACTATGACACTTTCGCCGAGGATCTGCATAAACTGGTGACACAGCTTAAATTGCGCGATTTCGCGCTGGTCGGCTTCTCCATGGGTGGCGGCGAAGTCGCGCGCTACCTGGGCACCTATGGATCGAACGGAGTGAGCTGTGCAGTAATCATCTCGGGCGTGCCGCCATTCCTGCTGAAGACGGCGGACAACCCGGAGGGTGTGGACGCCGGCGTCTTCGAGGGAATTGAGAAAGCTGTCGCTGCTGATCGTTATGCGTTCTTCACTGATTTCTTCAAGAATTTCTATAACACCGACCTCTTGCTGGGAAGACGCGTCAGCGAACAGGCAGTGCAAGCCAGTTGGAATGTCGCAGCAGCCGCCTCGGCGGCGGCCAGCCTGGCGTGCGTGCCCACATGGCACGAGGACTTCCGTCGGGACCTGGGCCGCATCAGCGTACCCACGTTGGTCATGCAAGGCGATGCGGATCGCATTCTGCCGATCACTGCCTCAGGACTCCGGACGGCCAAACTGATCAAGGGAGCTCGCCTATTGGTAGTGAAGGATGGCCCGCACTGCATAACCTGGACACATTCGGATGAAGTCAACACTGAGCTGCCGACCTTCGTGGGAAAGACGCACCCGGAACGTGCCTCCACAGCCGCGCAGAACAAGTCCGTTGCTTAGATTAAATGCCCAGAGGAAATGGGATCCGATGGAGTGATGAGTCCGATCGGATCAGCGCCCTGCAAGCGCTGGGCGGGTTGCCCGTTGTCGCGCAGGCGATTGTGTGCCGCTTGCCCGCGCCGCGATCTTTCTGGTCGCGGCGCCAAGTCCGAGCCCCGACCCTAGCACATTTCGCGTTCCGCGTTTATGGCCACTCCTATTGGCTGTTAGAAGAGGACACGGGTGGAATCGACTCAGGACCGGATGCGGGCTGCCGCTTCGTTGCAGGCGTCTGCAGTAAACTCTTCGCGAGCACCTCCGCAACCATGGCGTCGCCCGCCGAGTTGTAATGAATGTCGCCGAAGACGAAACGACTCAGGTACCAGCAGCCTAGCTGGGTGCGTGGACACGCGTCTTTAACCTCAAAAAAAGCCGGAAAGAGAGTAACGAAGCGTTTGCATTTCCCCTGGCACCAATCGCGCCAGATCCGCACCTGGCGTGAGTCCACGTTGTCGTGCGCCAGTTGTCCTGGCCACGGATAAACCACAACGCTGATCGGAATCTCACGCTCCTTCAACTCGCGGTAGAGAACGTCCATCTTGGCTTTTTCTTTGGCGATTCCGCCTTCCAATCCCAACGGCGCGTAGCCGGTTTCGTAAGGTTCGTTATCTGAGACCTTGCGATATGTCCAAGCCGAGCGCTCCATGTCAAACTCGTTGCCCCCGTGGCCAAGGTCGAGGTGATACCACCCAAAGCCGACCAGCGCCTTCTCGAAGAACTGAAAGACATCATTCGTGTCCAGGAGGTTGTTGTTGATCCACAACCGCAGATTCGAATACCAGTCGCCCTTCGATAATTTGCGGCTCGCGGTAGCGACTGCTCCCGATGAGTCGGTGTCATGGAAGAAGGCCGCCTCGTCCTGAGCGTCGGAGAGATCGATGAACACGATGGCCTCGTCAAATTGGACGCCATCGTGAATAACCATCCTGGCAGTGTTGAGATAGTTGGACGGCGAATACCCTTCCACGCTTCCGTTGAGGAACTCGTACTCTGGGAAGCGGGCGGCGAGGCGGCCAATGAAGCTGTCCGACCAACTGGTCATGCCCTCCGGCGCGGAGTCACCCAGGACCAAGATGCGCGGCCGCGAGTCAGTCAGCGGGACTTCCCGGATGAACTCGTCCCGAAAGCCTAGGCTGTTGGTGTTGAATTCGTACGAGCTTCCCAGCCAGGGGCGAATACAGGAACAGTTCGGACGAAAGGCGAAAGCGCGCACCGGGTCGTGGCTGAAACAGAATCCATACGTCCCGCCCGAAACGGCCATGCCCAGAATCGCTTTGGTGGAGACGTAGTCGAAGCCGAGGAACGCCGCCACGCTGAACGTAAGCGACGCCAGAAATAGTGCCAGCCTGATCCGGCGTTGCCGCCTAGGATCAACGGCCATCAAATCCATGGTTACCGCGCTTGTCTGGCTTATGCTCAAGGTCCTCGTTTGCCACGTGTTCAGGGCTTTGGGTGCTCCGTCCAGCTACAACGGCCCCAATCCACTGATCTGGGCGAGCATAGACGAACCGTCTAGTAATGCCCCCAACAATAAGATTATTCCACGGCACGCCCTGGCATCTCCTGCACGAGGGATTTTTCCATGTGAAACGTAACCACGTCGGCGGCTTCGACCGTGATTGAGATTGGCTGCTGCGATACCCAATCGAATGGTGTGACCCGAAGCCTTAGCCGATCGATCGCAGGGCGCGCAGCAGCGCGCCATCGATGTTCGTCTGGAGAAAAATAGGCAGCCAGGCCCACTTGCTCCCATGGATAAAACCATATTTCCGATGAGACATTGGGCTCCACCACAAAGGACACCAGATCGTCGCTTCCGTCCGAACGGATGATTTCGAGCTGTAAGCGTGCTGGTTTGCGGAGCTTCCATAGAAGGTTATAGCGCACGTTGATGCGTAATCGTAAGAAATCACCAGCAGATGGAAGCGGTGACAGCCCGCCAAGATCGAACACCGAACTTCGAGCCTGAGTAAGAAACGTCTGAGCCGCAGAAATTAGCGACTGCGCCTGCATCCCAATTCGATTTGCTCGTGAATCATCCTTTAGTAGGGCAGGTACTCCGGGAAAGAGTTCCTGCTCTGACTGATAGTGTCGGAAAATCCAAAGCCAGACTGTTGGAGTGCGAGTGAAGTTAGGAACATTATCTATAGATAAGCTCCGATCCGGGTCTAACGTCTGATTTGCCTTTCCATCTGGAAAATAAAGGCCGACGGGTGCCGCTGATTGCTTCATCCCGTGGATATCCACACCCGCCAGATAAGTTCCAGCTGCAAGAAATGACTGCAATACGCCGCCCGCCACGCTCCGACCCGAAGCAAAACCGTACATATATTGATACGGAAATAGCAGGACATAATCATCTGGCCTACTGTGCTGCTGAACATAATTCGTTGCCCCATATAACCTCGCGCTGAAGCTTGATGGAAAGCATGCGCTGTCAAATTCTGTAAAACCCGCGGGGCAGATAGTTATCGGATTTCGTATTAAGTTATATCGGTAACGCAAATTAAGTCCGCCATACACCGGCGCCGGTAAGCCAAACAAAAGCGAACACGCAGTGACGAAGAGTGCCGCAATGATGGAAAGTACTCGGGAAGGAAAGGAGAACAGGACTGCACTGCTGAAGAAAACAATCGGGTACAGTGCGAATGCAATGTGATTGGAATCAGACCGAACAAGTCCGCTTTGTATCAGCGCCGCAGTCAGTAAGAACGCGCCGAGCAAGAATCCCGAACGGGCGGTGATAATTGAGTGGGAAGAGTCGGACACGAGTAGGCGTACAAGAAAGATAGTTGCACCAAAAAGCGATGCCGTTAGCAACAAGGCAAGGTTATATCCCGACATTGAAGACGGCTCGTTCCAGCGATGTACGGCCACTAGCGCCAGAGAATTCTTCCAGAAATGGAAGTCCAACAGGCCGCCCAACAACACATTAACCACAAGAACAAGAATTCCAAACGTAACGAGAAACGCTGCCAGAGCTAAAGATAATCTCAAGTATGCCCGCTCCCGGCGCCGACTTTCCCAGCCCACTCCAATAAGCGAAGCAATCAACGCGGCTGTGCTATAGATTCCAGTATCGGCGGAATAGAGAAAAGCTAGAACACAGAGAAATGCTGAACCCAATCCAAAGATTCCAGCTCTAACCCGATGCTCGCCTACTTCATACCGGCCTCTCAGGAACAGCGCGAAAAGGAAGACGTCGATAGTGGCTCGGGCATCCCAAGGGGCCCAGAACACGCAAAGCAGCAGTAGCAGCAGAAAGCGTTTCCACGCTTGTTGCTTTGGCAGGAGAAGCCGCAACGAGAGATATCCACAGAGGTATGTGCTCCACAGTAGCAGGGTGTGAAACAGGCCGGGCACGCTCCCCATGGAAAGCCCCGTCCAACGCGCCGGCGCGCTCGCTAGCCACTGAAACGACGGACCGTATGGGAAGGCGACGTCCCGGCCGAATACAATGCCGCGCGATGCCTTGAAAACTGTGTCATAGACCCAATGGTCATCGAACATCCCCGGGAACGGCGTGATGGTCAGCGATCTGGGCGAGAGCCAGTTCGCCGGGAATGACAGTACTACCAAAAATAAAATTGCAAGGAGATCCCAAGCCGGCCGCATTTGCCGCGTGGTTTGTGTCGTGGCTCGAGATGCCGGGGACTTATCCGGGAAGACTTCAATCCTTTCCATAGCAGCGTGTTATTCTACAGCTTTGGAAGAGAACACGCGCGGCACCGCCGGTTGCCCGCAGCGGAGTTCTTGCGCTTTCACGGAGTGTAGTAGGACGGAATGGAGACCAACGAGTTATACAGCAGGCTAAACGGCGTGTTTCGAAGCGTTTTTGACGATGATGAAATGGTCGTCTCCCCCGAACTGACGGCTAACGACGTGGACGGTTGGGACAGCCTGCATCATGTGCGTTTGATCCTCAGCGTTGAACGCGCATTTGGTGTCAAATTCCCCGCCTACGAAGTGACTAAGCTCAGAAATGTTGGCCAATTAGCTAAACTGATACAAGACAAGTTAGGGGCACAAATGTGAATCCTGGCATTGACCCTACGGGTTCCCGCTTGTATCAATCAATGTCCTGGCTGCCCCGTCCTCCGGCCGACTTTGTGCCACGCTGCCGGGCAGCCGTGGAGGCAGGAGCGGATCTAGGGACGCAGCTGCAAGCGCTAGCCTCCTATGCACTCGACGAAAATGACCTGCACCGCGTAGCCAATCTGATTAAGAAGGCGCGGGATGCTGGACACGAGTTGTCTCCGCTGCTTCCTTTCCGGCTGGGAATTCTGAGTAATTCGACCACCGACTTCATTGTTCCTACGCTGATCGCAAGCGCGGCGCGCCACGGCATCGCGCTGGAATGTGTCGCTTCTGGCTACGGCCAGGTTATGCAGGAGGTACTGTCAAAGCAGTCGGAGATCAAGCGGCAGCGACTGGATGCGATACTGATCGCGCTGGATTACCGCGGGTATCCACTGGCCGCGACGGTGGAGGATGCCGATGCTGCAAAGGAGGCCATCGAGGCCGCGTTGGGACAGCTCCAGGCGATTTGGTCCGGCTTCAGGACCGACAGTCCGACCATATGCATCGTCCAAAACGTGGCTTCACCGGCCGAAACGTTATTTGGCAGTCTGGACGAAATCATTCCGGGGACGTTGCGCGGCATGATTCATGAGCTGAACCAGGGCATCGCGCAGAGTCTTGCCAGCCCGGATGTTTTGTTTGATGTAGCAGGTCTGGCCGCCACGGTGGGCCTTGCGGAATGGCATTCCCCGCCTCAATGGAATCTGGCCAAGCTTCCGTTCTCCAGCAGCTATTTGCCGCTTTATGGGGAGCATGTTGCCCGTATCATCGCGGCGCTTCGCGGCAAGAGCCGGCGCTGTCTCATCACGGACTTGGATAATACGTTATGGGGTGGCGTGATCGGCGACGATGGCGTGGAAGGGATCCAACTCGCTCAGGGCGATGCCTCCGGTGAGGCTTACCTGAGTGTGCAGCGCTACCTGCTTGAACTCAGGCAGCGCGGCGTAGTGTTGGCCGTGTCGTCGAAGAACAACGATGAAACTGCGCGCTTGCCATTTCACAAGCACCCTGAGATGCTGCTGCGGGAAGAACACTTTGCTGTCTTCCAGGCGAATTGGGGTGACAAGGCAAGCAACATCAAGGCCATAGCGAGTGAGCTTTCGCTGGGTTTGGATGCAATGGTCTTGCTGGATGACAACCCAGCCGAAAGAGGGCTAGTGCGCGAACTTTTGCCGCAGGTGGCGGTGCCGGAGTTGCCGGACGACCCGGCGCTCTACGCCCGCACATTGAGCGCCGCTGGTTACTTTGAGGCCGTGACCTTTTCCAGCGAAGACTTGAAGCGAGCCGACTTTTACCAGGACATCGCGCGTCGAGTTACGCTGCAAAACCAGTTCGCTGACATCGAGGATTACCTGGCTTCGCTAAAGATGGTCATTACATTTCAGCCGTTTGATGAGCTGGGCCGAGCGCGGACTACGCAACTCATCAACAAGTCGAACCAATTCAACCTGACCACAAAACGTTACACCGAGGCGGAGGTCGCGGCAGCCGAGGTCGACCCAGATTGCTTCACGTTGCAGGTGCGCCTCGCTGACACCTTTGGCGATAACGGGATGATCAGCGTGGTAATCTGCCGGAAGTGCGGCGCCGACGCCTGGGAGATCGATACCTGGCTGATGAGTTGTAGGGTCATCGGTAGACGCGTGGAGGACGCGGTACTGGTAGAAATCCTGCACCACGCCAAACGCGCCGGCATCCGCAGGCTGGTTGGCAAGTACATCCCCACTGAGCGCAATCAATTGGTGATACAGCATTATGAGAACCTCGGGTTTCAGCACATCGGGCTGGAAGCCGGTGGTACGACAACCTGGGAACTCGATGTTCCTTCCGCCCGAATCAAGAGCTGCTCAGCTGAAATACGCCGCTTCGGATTTGACGTAGCTGAGGTGGCCAAA
This sequence comes from uncultured Acidobacteriaceae bacterium, assembly GCA_963823635.1. Lineage (GTDB taxonomy): Bacteria > Acidobacteriota > Terriglobia > Terriglobales > Acidobacteriaceae > Bog-257. The sequence continues at coordinate 50,718 of CAWGMV010000003.1, forward strand.
GCGTAGCGGGGGTTGACGGACCTTCATACCTGTGAGGGAGGTAATGAGTTGGAAACGGTTGAGTCGCGACACAACCCAGTCAATTACGTGGCGGTTGGGTAATGCTGTTTCGAGCGATTGTCTACGGTCTTGCAATCCTTATCGCGGCGATCGGGCTTGCCGGGTTTCGCTCCCGAAGCGCGCGCCAAGTCCTGCTGCTTCTTCTAAGTTATGCTCTGTATGTTACCTGGGGCTGGTGGTTCGCGATTGTGCTTCTGGCGTCCACGATCACCAACTTCCTGATGGGAAAAAGCCTTAGACGAAGGCGGTCCGCGCTCACCCTGTGGACCGGTATTGCTCTCAACGTAGGGCTGCTAAGTAGCTTCAAGTATCTTCCTGAATTTGCGCATTCCCTTCCGATCGGCTGGTTACAGGAGTTTTCGCGGGTCGTTCTCCCTCTGGGCCTCTCGTTCTGGACATTTCAGGCCATGAGCTACCTGTTCGATCTCTACGGCGGGGAGCAACTCGAGCCTTCGTTCGTGGAGTTTGCTCTGTACATGGCTTTCTTTCCAGTGCAGATCTCCGGGCCGATCTGCCGCCTGCCTGATATGCTTCCGCAATTTCGCTCCGAGCAGCCGGCTCAACGCAGCGACGTGGTGCGCGGTCTCTGCCGGATTGCGACCGGCGCGTTGATGATGGGTTTGGGCCAACTGCTGGGGCGGGGCATCCTCAACACCACGGGGATCAATTCCGGCTTCGATCAACTCACCCGCTGGAGCGGTCCCGACGTCTGGTGTCTGGCGTTCGGCTACGGGTTGCAGCTGTTCTTTGATTTCGCCGGCTACTCGCACATTGCGATCGGCGCCGGCAAAATCCTGGGTTTTACCCTGCCGGAGAACTTTGCCCGTCCGTACACGTCCACCTCGGTGTCGATTTTCTGGACGCGCCAGCATATGTCGCTTTCGTTCTGGATCCGCGATTACGTTTACATACCGATGGCCATGTGGCACGGCGAAGAGTGGTGGGGAAAGTTCTCGCTGCTGCTTTCCATGGTCTTGTTCGGAGTGTGGCATAAGGCGACAGTCTTATTTGTTTTGTTCGGCTGCTACCATGGCACGCTCCTCATCTTGCATCGCGAGTGGGAGGAGTTGCGGCGCAGATTCAGATGGAAGCCGCCGGCCTTGATTTGGACTTCGCTCTCCTGGCTCGCGACCATCAGTCTCATCAGCCTGGGCTGGATTTTCTTCCGCGCTAATTCCCTGTCGCAAGCGGGCGCGATGTTTAGTGCGCTGCTATCGCCGTCCTCCTACGCTACACACCTGACGTCGGGCATTCTGTACCTGCTAGTCTGCACTTTGGCTGCCGGGTACGCCGCTGTGCTGCTGGTAATCGCGGCCCTCGATCGCTACTCGCAGGGCCTGGGAGTAGGCGAGGCGACGCCGCGTTCTGAGATCATTGCAATCGCAGTCCGTGACCGATGGATCTGGGTCGCACCTTTGTGGGCTGCGGCATCAGTGCTCGTGTTGACAACTCTCCCACAGCACGGTCGCGCCGCAAACTTGTTCATGTATCGCTTCTTCTAGCCAGGAGGGTAGCCTCTGGGGGCGCGGCCAATGTCTTGAAAAGAGAAAAACAGCAAGTCTTAATTCTTGGTCGGCTGGATGCTCGCTGCAGCAGATCCACCAGTCAACCCGCATCCGAATCGCCAGTTACCAGCTGTATCTATCATTTGGCGCATATCTCCATATGCGCTCTCCCGACGCAATGCTCTAAGCCTGCATTCGAGAGATGACATGCGAGCAATCAACCAAGCTTGTAACCCGTTTAGTTTGCCCGGAAAAAGAATGGCTCCTCAGGTAGGACTCGAACCTACAACCCTCCGGTTAACATTTGCACGGACGCCAAAACTGCCAATTACCGGCAACTGCTGTTGTTTCTGAAAATACGGCTCTTACGGCACTTTCAAGAGCGACTGAGTGCTGCCAATTTTGAAGGAGACTCCCTCCAAAAGTCCCCAAAGTATTTTTTGGCTCTGGCTGCGGCACCGACTCGCCGCTGGACCGACTTGCGAAGCGACCAGCCCACCGCGAACCCCCTTAAGGCAAACAACAACGCGCCGTGCCAGCGCTGTAAACGCCGACACGACGCTAACCAGGGCACCTACATAGGAGGCACCCAATGGTTGTACATCAACGTAACACCGCACCATCCCACGCTCAAGAACCACCGCTCACAATTGCCCGCGTGGCTCTGTACGCCCGTGTCTCAACCTGCAACAGGCAGGATCCCGAGATGCAGTTATGCGAACTCCGCGAGTACGCCGGCCGCCGCGGCTGGACTGTCGCCCGCGAGCATGTTGATCACGGCGTCTCAGGTTCAAAGGAATCGCGACCTCAACTGAACCAGCTCATGGCCGACGCTCACCGGCGCAAGTTCGATGTCGTGCTCGTCTGGAAGATCGACCGCTTTGGTCGTTCGCTGAAGCACCTGGTCAACGCCCTCGCGGACCTTTGCGCCTATGGCGTCGCCTTTGTGAGCTTCCGAGACAACCTCGACCTCAGCACGCCGTCTGGGCGCCTAACGTTCCAGATCATCGGAGCGATGGCAGCACCGTCGCACTTGCCGTCGAAACGCTCTCGATAGTTGGCCGTGCACACCACCAGGACAAAGTCCGCCGTCTGCACCCGTTCCTTGCACCAGCGCCGCCAACCTTCCGCCGGACCTGCCTCCAGCTGATCGATGTGGCAATCAAATCCGAGCCGACGCAGGCGTTCATGGAGCCCGAGAACGCGGGCCATGTGCTCAGGTGAATCGTGGCTGTAACTGACAAAGACTCGGCCGCCCATAATCTGCCTCCTTGCACGCGGCTACCAGCTCCTAGCGTTTGTGTTCCTCTCGTGAAGCAGGCCCGCCGATTCAGGGCCGGGAGGAAGTCTGGCGCACGACCTCCTGGGCATTGCCGCGGGCCCTGAGTAATGCCTGGACCGCGTCGTCATGCTGGAATTCCTCCAAAATCGCGGCGCCACGCATGTAGCGCTCGATGAATTGCTGCCGTCGACGGAAAAGTCCAGAGTCGTTACCGCCGTCGGATTTCGACCGCACAATAACCAGCAAAATCCCCTTCCCGTCGAGGGGTTCGCGAGGCGCGATAGGGGCGCACGTATGCACGAAATCGGACACCAGCAGCACAGGTTTGAGAGACTTGGAAGCCCGCGTGAGCATGTCCGGGACGGACGTGCAACTAGCTGGCTTGACCTCGACTCGAAATGCCTGATCCAGAGCGGCGCGCGCACGCTCACCCATGCGGCGGTTCTAGGCGTCCGACATAGCGGAAGTCCCGAGCCTCGTGGATCTCCGTCTGCCAGCGAACCTGGACGGGCCGTGCAGAGAACGCATGGTCGGCAACCCTGATCAGATCCAGACCTGGCGAATAAGTCGCCACCGGGCCGCCTCATCGGTAATGGTTTGCTCGATTCCGTGCAAGTCGGCCACCGAGCCGGTGCAGTCTTCAATCAGCACCTGGGCGTGCGCAGGGCGCAACAGGAAAACGGCCAGAGTGAAGACCGCGATTTTCACAGCCCCGGAGGAACCGGGGCGCTCGCGACGGGCGATGTTGGCATGCAGCCGGAAAGTCTCCTGCTGACACGCAGAGTAGCGGCGAAAAAGATGGCCGCTCCAACCGAAGTGGTAGTAGCTAGCTGTGGCAACCGAGGTCAGGAGCAGCAAAGAACCCTCAGTACCCCACCAACCAAACGGCATCCAGTCGACGAGAGTGTCGGCCAAGCTCGGCGAAGCTACGCGCGAGAGCAGCAAAACGCTCCCAGACGCTGCGAACTACCGCGTTCTATTGCAGATCGCAGCGCGGATTCAATGAGCAGGAGATCAGTTAAGTGACCATAGACAAAGAGCTTACGACAAGCGAACTGCTAGAAAGCTTTCCCGGGTTAACGCGGGATCAGCTCTACTTCTGGGAGCGGAGCAAATGGATAAAGCCGATGGAGGCCGAAAGCACCGACGGCAAGAGGCCACGCCGCAAGTACAGCCCTGGGCAGGTCCGCAAAATCGAGGCTCTCTGGACGGCCTACCAGGAGGGTTACACTCCCCAGCAGGCTTACGAGCGTGCGAACGTAAATGAGTTTTTGCGGCATCCTCAACTCTCCGCCTTACTCAATGCCAGTCACGAGATGGTCCGGAGCGCTCTGTACCAAGACGTGGAAACGACTTTGCATCAGGTTGCGAAGAGCGTTGCTGAGAACTTAAACAGTGAAGTCTGCTCGATATTCCTGCTGTCTGAGTCCAAGACAATCACCTGGTGCTTGCCGCACAGTCGGGTGGAAAGGAGGGTCATAGACCTGCGCCGATTGAGATCGGGAGTGTACCCGGTGGTGGCCTGACGGGTCACATCGCGGCAACCGGCGAGCCATTCCGAGATCACGGCCCAAAGCTAAGGTCGAACGAGTACGCCACAGGCGAACTTCCTCAACACCTGAAGTCCCAAGTCTGCTTTTTTTTGTTAGCCGTGCCAATCCAAGACCGTCAGGGGCGCTTCGTCGGTTTGTTGAAGCTCGAGAACAAGGCCAGAATTAAGGTCATACCTGCCACAAGCGCGACAGCTGACGTCGGCCACGGCTGGGTCCAACAGTTGCTGCCACCGAGCGATGACCTCTATTTTACCGAAGCCGACGAAACATTGGCGAAGATGCTGGCCAATGACATTGTCTTTACGCTGGAGACTCTGCGTCTTACCCAGGCGTCGCGCAGCTTGCTCGAGAAACTGAACAAACATCCTTCATTAGAGGAGTTCTTTTCCGAGGTACTCAACCAGGTCCGCAGGCTTACCGGTGCTGAGCGCGGCGCCATCATCTGGCCCAGTGAAGAGCAGCAGGCGCTTTGTGTAAGAACGGCAACACCCGCAGGAACTCTGAAGCCTGGCGATCTCATACCCGAAGCTAGCATCGCTAGACGTGTGATGAGTACGGGTGCGAAGCAATTGCTGCGCCAGGTGTCTGGAGTTGAGAACTATTTCCCGAGCGACCCTCGGACCGCCAGCGAAGCTGCGGTTCCGATTCTATCCGGCAATCCACCCCAGACGCTTGGTGTATTAAATGCGGAATGGTTCCAGACTAGTGCCTTTGATACCGAAGATGTAAGAACATTGGAACACCTGGCAAATTTCGTTGCGCTGGGCGCGAGTGTCATAGAGTTCGAGGAGAAGGAAAGGGAACACGAGGAAGCGAAGGCATTAGCTGATCTGCAGACCGTCATTGCAGAGATGCAGAGCCAAAGGTCTTCGACCGAAGTACTGCGCGCCGTGCTGCGCGCGCTTGTGCCCACGCATTTCGATCGCGCGCGCATCTTCAAATATATTCCCGAGGAAGAAGCTTTTCAGTGTCTCGATTCTTTAGGCGTTGAGGCGCATGGTGCGTTCAAAAATAGAGTCATCCGTGCGGCCGAGAGTCGCTACGCAAGATACACAATCGAAACTTGGTCCCGGACCGCCGGCGCTACCAGGCGCGATCCGAGTATGTTTGGCCCGGACCCATACGCCAACGTGCTGGATAAGCCTGCGGACATGAAGTGGGCCGTAGCTCCATTAGTGGTCATGGGGACGCTTTATGGCTATATTGCTGCCGACAATGCGAGAAGCAGAAAAGCAATTCCAGACAAACACCTCAGGCGGATGGACCCATTTACTACGCTGACGGCGCAGTTGATTGCCAATTTGACAAAGTCGGGAGACTGAATGTCGGGCTTCTGTGACTCATCTACCGATTTGCGCTGGCATCGGGGATGTTCCACAAGTCCGGGCATGACGCGGGTGCATTCAAAAGTCGGCTCTCAGCCTAGAACCGTCGGCACACATTCAGCTGGGCACCAAATGCCCATGGCGCAGTGTTAGATGCCGCTAATGGCCAGGAAGTTCAAGCTAAAAGAGCTGTTGACCTTCTCTGGCAATGCCGCCTTAACAGCGCTAAACCCGGCTGTCGCGCCCATCGATTTCGCGTTCCTCCATGCTCCATACCGCAACCCCCTGCGACGCGTTGCGTGTCCAGCCATGCGTCGAAGCCTTGCTTAGCAAAGTCGGATTGCAAGCGTTGGGCGAGTATCGCTCCGTCCTTGTGACCATAAGAGATGAAAATGCGGGATGGCCGGGGTGAAGGCATAAGGCAAGGGGAGCTAGCGCGAACCGCGCACACTGAGCCAAGTAAGTATCCCCCGGCAGAGCCGGGGGCTTTAGATTGTGAGCCGCTCAAAGCGGCTGTGCGGGGTCGCTAAGGCGGCCCCGAGTCCTTCGGCCACCTTACGGTGGCCGGTTAGCGCCACAGGTTGATTTGGTCCAAGCGCTTGTCCTCTTGCTCCTGATGCCGGATGTACTCTCGTATCACCGTCTCATCCCGCCCAACCGTGGACACGTAATATCCGCGTGCCCAGAAATGCTGACCCACGAAGTTCCCTCTTCTTCTCCCCCTACACTCGGGCCAGGTGGATCGCACTCTTCCCTTTGATAAAACCGATGACTTGCGACACCGCGTACTTGGGCGGAATCGCGATCATCATGTGCACATGGTCGGGTAGCAGATGCCCCTCTTCAATCCGACTCTCCTTCTGCTCCGCCAGCTTGCGGAACACCTCGCCCAAGTGCCGCCGCAGCTCCCCGTACAGAGTCTTTCTGCGGCACTTGGGGATAAACACGACATGGTATTTGCACTCCCACTTGGTATGGCTTAGGCTTTCCATCTCGTCCATCGCGAACTCCCTTTCGTGTGCTTTGGCGGCTCACGTCTGGAAGTCTCCGCGATGGACTGCTGTATCTGTCAAACTCCTACTGCCTCCCCGGCAGAGCCGGGGGGTCTCCCAACGGACTAGGGGAATCGCTTGACTCGGTACAAGCGTTCAGCGCACCTCTGATCGAGGCGACCACCGTTTCCCTTGAAGCCCTGAAAGTGTACTCACAAGGCTTAGCGGAACGGCAGGCCAAGGGGAGCCTGGAAGGCATTCCCTATATGAAGCGTGCGGTCGATATAGATCCAAACTTCGCCCTGGCATATAACCGCCTCGGAGCCATGTATGCCAACATGTCTCAGGGGATCTGGCTATCGAGAGTTTTCGTCGAGCTTATCAGCTACGCAGCCGCGTGAGCGAACGCGAGAAGTTCTACATTGAATCCGACTATTTCCGGTATGTATTGGACGAGTCTGATAACGCCACTCGGGTCTGTGAAGACTGGACCCGCTCTTACCCCAACGATTCCATCCCTCATTCCAGGCTCGGTTTGCTCTATTTGGGGTTGGGCCAGTTCGAAAAGCAACTCAAGAGTTCCAGATATCCCTGCGGCTGGGTACTGATACGCCGTATTCCACCTGATGTCTTCCTATATCTCATTGGGCAGGTTTGACGAGGCGAAGGCGATGTTCGACGCCGCCCGGGCTCACAATCTCGACAGCGACATCCTGCGTGTGAATCGCTACACTCTCGAATTTCTGGAGGGCGCTAGCCAGGCCATGCAGGAACAGGTCGACGGGTCCAAAGGAAAGCCAGGTTACGAAGACTCTCTGCTGAATGCCCAGTCAAACGTTGAGGCATACGGTGGACGTTTCACGAAGTCGCGTGATCTGCAACGGCAGGCAAGTCTGGCTGCCGAAACTGCCAAGTCAAGCGGGAGGGTGGCCGAATACGACGCAAATGCTGCTTGGCGTGACGCTGAGGTTGGCAACAGCGCGCTCGCGCGGCGGTATGCAAAGGAAGCCTTGGCCGCCACCAACGCACCCGGCATACAGAAAACAGTCGCGATGGTGTTGGCGCGATCCGGAGAAGCCACCCTCTCCGGGAAGCTGGCCGAGCAACTGAATGCAAAGTACCCCCACAGCACGATGACGCAGAATTACACGCTTCCTACAATTCGAGCCCTAATCGAATTGGACAAAAACCAGCCTGCTAAAGCAATCGAGATGCTTCAGCCTACGTTGCCCTATGAGCTTGGTGCGCAAGGCTTCGGGAGCCTGCAACCAGCCTATGTGCGCGGCCTCGCATACCTGCAGCTCGGCAAAGGCCCGGAAGCAACGGTCGAATTCCAAAAACTCATTGCCCATCCCGGCGCTGTCGGAATGTTCGTAACGGGTGCGTTGGCCCGCTTGCAACTGGCACGGGCGGAAATGATGAGCGGAAACCGGGACGCCGCAAGGGAACACTACCAGGACTTCTTTGCGCTCTGGAAAAACGCGGACCCCGACGTGCCCATCCTGAAACAAGCCAGGGCAGAATATGCGAAGCTGAAGTGAGCTGTCAGGTTCAATGGCGTCGGCAAAGCTGCAGATCTACCAGGCGTTCATCGAGGACGAACTGGGGTTTCCCCCAAGCATCCTGGCGCGGCGTGTGCACGAGTTATAGTTTCAGGCCATGCATGAGGAATTCCAAGCGCGAACCATGTGGAGCCTCTCGAACAGGTTGGCGGACATCGCTTGCGCATGCACCATTCACACTGCGATTTGAATAATGAGTAGGCACAGATAGGGAATAAAGGACGAACAAAAGTTACCGGCAATCATACCGGCAGTTGGTCTTGGATGCAATGATTATCAGTGGTTTGCGTGACCGGGAGGCACCTCTAAGTTATTGAATTCACTGATAATCTAAACCCTGAAAAGGCTGGCGTCGGCCGTTCGATTCCGTCCTTGGCCACCAGAGAATCAATTACTTGCGTCGCTTGTTCTCTGCGTTACGTTCCAAAACGTTCCAAACGTTCCTGGCTTCATGGGCTCCGGCCGGCCCGGATCAACGGCAGTGGCTCTTCTGACCGACTCCGCAATCCGAGGCTTTGCCATTTCTTTTTTCACTTCCCGGAGGATAGCCTCGCTGAACGCTCTCTTATTGTTCTTGCGTGGCATGACACCATCATCATGTCATGCTCCAAAAGCCAAGAATGGTCAATTTAGACCGGATGAGGAGATTCTGGAGATGCATTCTTGAATGTAATGGTAGGCCTTGCGCTGGGAAATCCGCTCAAGTACCGCAGCGCCCTCATTCCTGGAGAAAAATGTTGAGGAGGGAATTGTGAACCTGAATCTCGCCGCCGTTATATTCAATGAATCCCAGCTTTCTGAAGCGATTCATGAAAAAACTCACGCGGGATCGGGTCGTGCCAATCATCTCAGCCAGCGTCTCCTGGCTGATCTTAGCAACCACCGTCTCGGGTTTGCTTTCCTTGCCAAACTGCGCGAGCAATAACAGAATCCTCGCGAGCCTCTTTTCGCTGGAATTGAAAAGCTGATCGACCAGATCGGCCTGGATGCGAGCGTTGCGGACAAGAAGAAAGGAGACGAACACATTCGAAAATGCAGGTTCTTGACTAAGCGCGCGGACCATTTCCCTCTTGCTAATCCTGAGCAGTGCACACTCGGTCATTGCGGTAGCAGTCGCGAGTCGGAGAGGATGAACTGAAACCATGCAGTTTTCCCCCAGAAATTCCCCGGCGCCCACCAGGGCAAGCGTCGCTTCTTTTCCGTTCGCGGAGGTGACAGTGACTTTCAGCCGGCCCTTCTGCACGTAAAAAATCGAGTCAGCAAGGTCGCCTTGCGCGAAGGCCACCTCATCTTTCTTGAGACTGAGAATTTTTCTGCCCAATCCCGCTCTTGCGAGAAAAGTCTCGGGATCGAAAGCCAAATCGCCGTTTGTTGGCTCCGGCTTGGAACTTGCAAGCCGGGAAGGCTTTTCAATTTCGCCGTTGGCGGGCTTCGGAAATCGCACCGAATCAACCGATGGAACCCGTTTGGCTGCACGGCTTGTGCTGCCGGTTGGCGTGGCCCTCGCGCTCATTTCGCACCTCCTAAGGGCCGATCTTTAGCTTCACCATGATACACCTTAAACCTTGATTGATTGGCGGTCCCTGATCAATATTGCACGGTTTACCGGTTATTAATTTCAGCCAGTTGAGCAATTTTGCACAGCCACCTCCGTTCCTAAGCGGTAGGCTCGGTTTGTCAAAGGAGTTGCACGCCAGAAACCTTCAAGGAAGTGATTCCGATGCGTCGCCAGAGACCCTCTCGGTTGCATCTTCTCCTCATTGTGCCGCTCACCCTTTTGGTGTTTTCTGCGCGCTTCACATGGACACAAGAAAGGCCCTCTGCAAGCAAAGCTCCAACCCAAACGCCAGATCTTTCTGCGCAGTTTGTAGCGGTTCCAGAAGCCAAAATACGTTTCCACCCGGCATACGAGAATCTGTCGCAGCCATTCGCAGCAAACCACGGACAAGCCCCGTCACAGGCGAGATTCAGCTCAGGTGACATCGGCTACCATTTTTTGGCCACCAAGGACAACACGTTGCCGGAGCTGTGGCAGTTCGCAAAGATAGATGAGCCGCAAGTTAAAGCGAACTACTTCATCGGCAACCCTCCGACCGAATGGCTTACCCACAATGTGGTGCATTTTCGCACGCCTGATCCGGGCGGCGACGTGGCGTATTACGGCCGCCGCATTCCATGGGCCGGCCGGATCATTCTAGGCGTTGGTAAGCAAGCTACATTTCATCCCCGAGTCGCTCGTGTGCTCTGGCTAATAGACCCGCATTTGCGCTTTGAAAACCGCCTTCCCCGCCCGTGGGTCGGCAGGTAACATCGATGTCGGGCAAGGCCCGCTATACTGGGCACCTTTGACCAGCGTCGCCAATTCTTGACAAGTGGGGTTCGGTGTTCGAAGCACCTGCGTGGATCAGTTCGTGTGGGCCCTCTGTTCAGAGGAAGCCGCCTTCATCGACGGCGGCCGATGTCGCGACCAATCGTGTAGCACTAGCTGACGATTGGACCCGCGCACAGCGGACCGCAAACTTCCGGTTTCCCAACTCTCACCGCTTCCGCCTCCTCCGGAAGGCGGCGATTGCGCCGCACAATCCCAAGACAGCGAAACCCGAGGGCTCGACTGCGGCCACACCCACCCCCACAAGACCCGGGGCAAGCAGACCGATAGTCGCCGGCTCGGGAACGGGAGTACCAGTGGCGCAATTGTCGGTGCTGATGGTGTTGGTATCGAGGGTGACGGCGGCATTCAAGGCTATTACTCTGCCACAGTTAAGGGTGACGCCGGTAGTCAGCGTGTCGCTCGTGTCCGCGATAATAGTTCCATAAAACGAACTGGCTGTACCGAGGGTCGCCGAGCTGCCAATTTGCCAATAGATGTTGTCATTGTGGCCGGGATTGATCACGAGGACGGACGAGGCGCTTCCCGTGGTTAACGTGCTGCCGATCTGGAAGACGACGTTCTGATTACTTAGCCCTTCAAAATTGATAGTCAGCGCTCCATTCAACAACGCCGACGAATTGAATGTATAAACCCCAGGGATAAGTGTGAGGCCGCCTAGATTCATTCCCGTCAGGTTCGCAGTGGACGACAGACCTGCGAGAACGTTGTACGCAGTCAACGCATCCGCCTGGGCGCCCATTGCGACTCCATCATCTATGTGGGTCGTTCCGTTGACGATTCCCGGAGGAAAGCCTGTGATCGAACTACCGGGGTAAAGACCGAGGTCTCCGTTGAGCACGCTTGGACCGGTATTGGTCACGGTCGAGGCACCCAGAACGGCAAAACTTTCTGCCGTTCCAAGATTGATGTCTCCTGCGTAGGCGTTGATTGTCAAAAGTGGCAGAACGAGGAAGCAGACGCGCAGTGTCTTCATGAGGACCCCTGCCTTCTTCCAATGCCGAAAAGCCAGACCGTCGCCGCTGGAAGGAGTGGCACAGAAGGGTGGCAACGTCGGCAAACTATATCCCTAGTGTTTTGGGGAAGTCAATAGCACAAATGTGGCAATTTCGACTGCTTTCTGTTCAAGATTGCATAAGTTTGCCAAGGCGCGATTTTCGGAGGTTTGAGCAATTCTGCACAGCCTCCTCCCTTCCTGAGTGGTAGCCTCCGCTATGGGGAGAACCAAAGGATGCCGAGCAGACGCGCGCTAACTTTCAATTCCGGAACGTTTCTCAAGAAGATCGGTAGCCAGAGGACCCGTCGCGAGTACCGGAACAAACAGCCAATTTTTTCCCAGGGCGATGCTGCGGATGCGATGTTCTATGTCGAAGCTGGCAATGTAAAGCTGACGGTTCTATCCAAGCGCGGGAAAAAGGCTGTCATCGCTATTTTTCGGCAAGGTGATTTCTTCGGTGAAGGCTGTTTAGGGCCGCCGTCTCTGCGCATGTCCAGCGCAACAGCGGTACACCTGGCGACAATCACGCGAGTGGAAAAATTGACCATCGTTCGCATCCTCCATGAAGACCCTGTGTTCGCAAGGCTCTTGATCGCGCACTTGCTTTCTCGCGTGGTCCGAATTGAAGAAGACTTCCTTGATCAACTCTTCAACTCCAGCGAGAAGCGGCTGGCCCGAACCCTCCTGTCGCTTGCGAACTTTGGGACGCAATTCAAGCCGGATCCTGCCGTCCTGAAGGTGAGCCAGGGCACATTGGCCGAAATGATTGGTACCACGCGATCGCGAGTAAGTTTCTTCATGAACCGATTTCGCAAAATGGGCTTCATCGATTACAACGGCAGCTTGCGAGTACACAGAGCACTCCTCGCCTACCTTCTGCACGAATAAGCGCAAATCCTCAGGTCGCGTATTCCGTTCCACTTTCCCTACTCCACTAAAGTTGCACAGTGTGCAATTTTGAACAGATTCTTGAGAGGAGCAGGACTACCGTGGGAGGCGAAATTCAATCATGAGTTCGGCAGCACGGGAGGTTGAGTCATGATCGACGTCATCATCGCTGACAATCAGGAGCTTTTTCGTATTGGGATGGCGGAGATACTGGTAGGCGCCGACGACGTTTGTCTCGTAGTCCAGCCGCGTTCTCCCAAGCAGTTGCTGATAGCGCTGCAAACGATCACACCTAAGGTGCTGCTGTTGTCGACGAGTTTCTTGCCAGCGTTTTCGAAGATCGAGCCGATGCTGAAGCGGGACCGGACTGCACTGTTGCTGCTTGCCGAGGACAACGACCGGGCCGCCTACGGGCGTTGGTTACGAGCACAGGGAGTTGTCTATCGCTCGATGGATGGACCCGCTATCGTGGATGCGATGCGCCGCGTCGCACAAGGCGAGCTGTTTGTTCAGGACCGTAGCTCCGACATGAGAGAAAACCAGTCTGAAGGTGCATGAGGACGAGCGAAATTCCTGCCACCGCTGGCAGCCTGTCCGGCGTCAGGATCTCGCGGGGCTGCCTTAGCCTACCGCAGATTGAAGTTGGGAAGCATATTATTAGCGAGCTTGAGCTGACGCGACGAAACGCCTTGCCCTGCGGCAGACAACAACCGACCGAAATGTGGATCCTGCCGAAAGACACCGTTAGAAATCTCGCAGCACCGTTCTTGCGGTGCAGCTGCACAAGTCGGACACGATACGGACAATTTTTGAACCGGGGTGAGATCGATTATTTCCATGTTTGGACCATTCGCCTTTGGGTAGACACCGCTTGATTCGAGGAGATGGAGGAATACTTACGCAATTTTCTTCTGAGTTTGCTCCACGCTCTTCGCCCAGTCCCATACTTGCTTTTCGGCTTCTCGCCTGGTGATTCCGTAAGTTTCCTGGATCTTGGCTGCGAGTTGCTCGCGTTTGCCACACGTTTGCAGGAGGTCTTCATCACTGAGCTTGGCCCAATTTTCCTTTGCAGAAGCCATCAATTGTTCCCATTTGCTTTCGACCTGTTCCCAATTCATCAAGTCTCCTTGAGTTACCGCTATTTATTCGTTGGCCTCAGTGCATCGCCCACAGCATCTTGGGCACGCCGCTCGATGGATTGAATCTGACACCCATCCTGAATGTGGCGGGAGTGTGCGGCTATCGACACATACGGAATGCCGAGGAAACGCCTCTTGAGTATGTGGGTTATTTCAAGACAGTTGAAATGCTGCAGCCGAGTTTGCGCCAGTAACCGCTTAACTCCTGCGCGCAGAGTGCTTTGTCCGCCCCAGGCGGGTACCACTGCCCTCAGTTCGCCAGCCATGAAAAACAAGCTCCATCCGGCAGCCCGAACTTTGCGATCCAGGCCTAAGCTTTCGAGCACCCCTAACGAGCGCCAACTCCCAGAGTAAGGCTCGCTTTCTATTGCGAGCGACCGCATGCTCGCAGATTGCTGAACCATCATGGTGCCGGCTTGGATTTGATGTGCCATGGAATCTCGCCCCCCCGTCGAGCCCAGATAGGGAGACACATGTCAGGAGTCTCCTTCTGAAGGGCCGCAGTCCGACGCTACTGCTGGGGAGTCCTGTGCGTCTGAGCAGAATTGCTCAATGAGCAATGTTGCTCAGCTTTCCCTAACTCGTCGGGCGATAATTGTCTTCGCAATGCGTGCGACTCAAGTCCGTCGCGCTCAAAAGGCGGAAAGAAATGAAATTTATTTCGCGAATGGTTCGTTTCTCTCTGATGACGTCTCTGATCTTTGCGACGCTAGCGTCGGCACAGTCAGCCGATCATGCGCAGAACCTGTTTGCGTGCGAGAACGGCTTTGACTCCTGCGACCGCTCGGTCTTGACCCAAACCGACAAGAACGAAGTAACCGCTGCGAAGCACGAGCAAAACATCTCTGAATGCAAGAGCGCATGGACGTCATGCGATCGCTCCACGCTCAGCGCGGCGGAACTGGCTCAAGTAGCAATAGCTGTGCACCAGACGATGATTTCCGATTGTTGGAGCGGGCTGTCGTGCGACCATGCAAAACTGACCACGTCCGAAGCTGCCGGCGTTGCCCTGGCAGAGAACCAGAGAAATGTATCTGACTGTTGGAATGGATGGCCCTCTTGCAACTTATCGAAACTGAGCCCCTCCGAACTAAACGACGTGACGGTAGCTAATCACCGGCGCAATGTCTCTGAGTGCTGGGACGGTGGGCCGACGTGTGACCGGTCCAAATTATCGACGGCCGAATTGAGCGCTGTAATCGTAGCCGATCGGCAGCGCAATTACACGGCATGCGCCGGCGGCTACATGCCTTGCGACCACGCCGCGCTGACCTCTGCAGAGGCAGGCTCCCTAGCGGCCGAAGCAAAGACAGCTACTCGATGAACATGGTTGATGTAAGCAGGTATGGCTCGGTTCGTAGCTCAACAGAATAGACGCAAAGAACTTGATCGTTCGCTGCGGGAACGATATTACTCTTCGCAAATGAGCCTATTTTCAGCCCATTGTGGTGTGTGCAAGGGAGACCAGTTCAGGGCTACGCCTCCTGAAGGATGGCTTGAAAGGGTCATCCTGCCTCGCCTTTTCTTGTGCCCGGGGCGTTGCATCGTGTGCCACAAGCGCCGATACCTGCCCACATTTCAGCGATGGACGGCAGTCCCAAACTCCTGGCGATAGGGCACATAGAACTTGAGTTTCACCCGAAAGCCTGCCCACGGTTTGGCTTCAAGAGTGTCCGCTCTATCGGCGCAAACTGACGCACAATATTCGTAGTATTCATCTCCGTTTGTTTGTTCCCACACGACAAGCAAACCGCTCCCACCTCTGTCAGATCGATCTCTCTCATAATTTCAGTTTCACGTGTGCCGAATGATCCCGCAATGACCGGACCCTCACACTTATCACAAGAGTAAGCAGAAAGGTGAAGATATTTTGTTTTCATGAGAACTCCCCAGCGGGTCAATGACCCCCACGAGCGTATCACTTAGGAATGCATACACCTGGTCAATACTGCTCGCTGATGAAATGCCACTCCGAAGCAGCAGTTGGGAAATCAGGCAGGGCGGAGGTGTTCACTATTGCTCAGACCTGGACGAGCCCCGGATGAGAGAGTGATTACGTGAAGTTTTTCTCTCGGTATTCTCCGTGCTTGGCCACGGCTGGATTCTTAGAGATGAGGAGAAAAGTATGCTCGGAACCATTTTGATTGTTCTGCTGGTTTTGTTTCTGGTTGGTGCTCTCCCGAGGTGGAATCACAGCCGTTCCTGGGGTTACTTACCGAGTGGCGGGCTGGGTTTGGTGCTTGTGGTTGTCGTTGTTTTGCTGTTGCTTGGCCGCATCTAGCGAATGGTCATGGTCGAGCAGCGGCCTTACCCGTCTACCGCGCTGGGCGAGTAACGGTACAACCGTTACCGCACAACCGCACGATTTAATGCTCACAACCAGCCCAGGAGGCACATATGCTCTGGACGATTTTCGTAGTTCTCTTGATTCTGTGGCTACTTGGTTTCAGCTTTCACATAGCAGGCAGCCTAATCCACATTCTGCTGGTCGTGGCAGTCGTGATCCTGATCATCAACCTGGTCAGCGGCCGTCGAACGGTCTGATCTTTCGGCGGTTGTGACCCTCACAAGTTGGTCCAAAAAATAGTGTGGAATGAAAAGGAAGTGTCTAATGAAGAAATACGCAATTGCTTTGGTTACGTTGTCGTTGGCAACCTTCGCGTTCGCTGGTTCAGAACAGCAAGACCCTACTGCGCGCCTACAAGCGGCCGGCCAGGTCATGAACGAGATCATGGCTGCGCCGGACAAAGGCATTCCTGAAGAAGTGCTGAATGGCGCCAAGTGTATCGCTGTGGTACCCGACATGGCGAAAGGCGCATTCATCGTCGGCGGAGAGCATGGTCGCGGTGTGGTTACGTGTCGCACTGCCCATGGTTGGAGTGCGCCAGCATTCATTTCGATCGGTGGAGGCAATTTTGGCTTCCAGGCTGGCGGTCAGGCAGTCGATCTTGTCGTGTTGTTCATGAATGACAAGGGTGTGCAAGGGTTGCTCTCAAGCAAGTTCGAACTAAGCGGCGAGGCTTCAGCGACGGCGGGTCCGGTTGGAAGGCATGCTTCGGCAGGCACTGACTGGAAGATGAACACGGAGGCCTTGAGCTACTCGCGTACCAAGGGCCTGTTTGCTGGAGTCGCAGTGGATGGCGCCAAGATCCAGCAGGACAATGACTCCACGGTTGCGTTCTACGGCAAGGATGTTTCCTTCCATAAGACGCTGTCAGGCGATGTGCACGTCCCGGCGAGCGCCGACTCATTTCTAGCGGCGGTAAGGGCTGCCGTCAACAAGGCAAATGTGCACGAAACTGCCGAAGCGAAATAGTTGACATTTGCCGACGTGCCTACAAAATTGCGGCACGTTGGAGATTGAAGGTCACGGCGTTGTCGGGCGAAGTGTTCTCAGGCGAGGACCGAACTGGACAGCGCCGCGATTGTTCACCAACCTCCCGGTTGTCGTGAACAGACAGGGACCCCCATGTCGTTGCCAAAAACACTGCCATTCAGGAAGCCGTTGGGAATTGCCAGCCCACTACCGCATGTGTCTGAGATCAAGTCAGCCAAGCCGTTCGACACAGCCGTCAATCTTTCTCTTCCCAGCCGAATCGCTGTCATCGGGAACTATCTTCCGCGGCAGTGCGGCATTGCCACTTTCACCACCGACTTGTGCGATGCGGTTTCGACCGAGTATGGGGCTGAACGCTTGTTTGCAATGCCGGTGAATGATCCGGAGTCCGAATACAGCTATCCCGAGCGTGTTCGGTTCGAGCTAACCGAAGAGGAGCTGCCGTCCTATGAGCGTGCAGCCGAGTTCCTCAATTTCACCAATGTTGATCTGGTGTGCGTGCAGCACGAATACGGAATTTTCGGTGGGCCAGCAGGCGGCCATGTCTTAACCCTGTTGCGGAATCTCCGCATGCCGATTGTGACCACCCTTCATACGGTGCTCCGCGAACCGAATCCCGACCAACGTCGCGTGATGGTGGAACTCGCGGAGCTCTCCGACCGCCTCATCGTGATGAGCCAGCGCTCTTCGGAGTTTCTCCAGGAAATCTTCCAGGTTCCTGCGGCCAAGATTGACGTCATCCCGCATGGTGTCCCAAATCTGGCGTTTGTTGATCCGAATTTTTACAAGGACCGATTCGGTGTTGGAGGCAAATCTGTATTGCTGACCTTCGGCTTGCTCTCGCCAAATAAGGGAGTTGAAACAGTCATACAGGCCCTGCCGCGCATTCTGGCTCATAACAGCAATGTTACGTATATCGTCGCGGGCGCGACTCATCCTCACATCAGGCGGCGCGAAGGAGATAAATACCGGGAATCCTTGCAGTTGCTCGCTGAAGATCTCGGAGTTGGGGAACACGTCATATTTCACAACCGGTTTGTTAGTCCTGAGGAGATGATGGAATTCATCGGCTCAGCCGACATCTACATCACACCATATAAGAATGAGGCGCAGGTCGTTTCTGGAACGCTGGCCTACGCCCTGGGGGCAGGAAAAGCGGTCATCTCGACTCCCTATTGGCATGCGCAGGAGCTTCTCGATCAGCGCCGCGGAGTATTGGTGCCGTTCAACGACCAGGACGCGATTGCAGAACAGACCATTCAACTCCTGGAAAATGAGGCTGAACGGCACGCTATGCGCAAACGTGCTTACTTATACTCGCGCAACATGGTTTGGAAAAGCGTGGCCCAGGACTACATGCGCAGCTTCCAGAGAGCCAGAGCGGAGCGCATGTGGAACCCTCGCCTCGTCAGCCCGAACGCAGTCAGCGCCGCTCGCATCCACAGTTTGCCGCCGGTGAAGCTGAATCATCTCAGCCGGATGACTGACGAGACGGGAATGTTGCAGCATGCCGTGTTCGCCGTTCCGAATCATCACGAGGGCTACACCACGGACGATAATGCCCGCGCCCTAATCGTGTCGATTCGGGTGGAGCAACTGGGGGCGAATGGGGAAGCTGAAGCGAAAAAATTGGCTTCGCGATACCTGGCTTTTCTCTGGCTTGCCTTTAACTCGGTCAATGGAAGGTTCCGCAATTTTCTGAGCTATGAACGTCGGTGGCAGGAGGCACAGGGATCGGAAGACAGTCACGGCCGCGCTTTGTGGTCCTTGGGAACCGCGGTCAATCAGACGGTCGATGAGGGTCTACGGGGTCTCGCCGGGCGTCTCTTTGAACTTGCCGTTCCGGCGGTACTGGCTTTTACCAGCCCCCGGGCATGGGCGTTTTCCTTGTTTGGAATCCAGGAATACCTTGATCGCTTCCCGGGAGATCGGGCCGCACAGCGGCAGAGAGACATACTCGCTGACAAGTTGTTGAAGATCTATCGAATCACCCGTACCCCTGGCTGGAGCTGGTTTGAAGATGGGTTGGCCTATTCCAACGCACGTTTGTCCCAGGCGCTCTTGTTGGCAGGCTCGCGCACCTCGGACAAAGCCTTGCTTACGGCTGGCCTCGAGTCCCTGGACTGGCTTGCTACGCAACAGTGCTGCAACGTGAACGGCCACTTCGTCCCTATCGGCTCTCAGGGTTTCTACAGCAAGGCGAGCGAGAAAGCTCGGTTCGATCAGCAGCCGGTAGAGGCAAGTGCAACAGTTTCTGCATGTCTTGAAGCGTATCGCGCGACCCGTGACGAGCGTTGGCGCACGGAAGCCTGGGCTGCGTTCAATTGGTTTCTCGGAGATAACGACCTGAAAACCGCCTTGTATGACGCCTCCACCGGTGGCTGTCGAGATGGTCTCCATCCTGATCGGGCCAACGAGAACCAGGGAGCGGAGTCAACCCTGTCCTTCCTGATGGCACTTCTGGAGATGCGACAGCTCCAGGACGTTCGAGTACCCGAGCTTGCAATCTAGCTCGCTGCTGGTGGAATTTAGGAGCTTTTGCACTCCGATGTCAGTTTGCTGTTACTGTGAAACTACCTTATGACTTTGACCACTGGCACCATTGACTCTACCGACACTCTCCTTCAGCGGCATCCTGCCAATCCAATCCTGACCAGCAAAGACTGGCCGTATCGGATCAATAGCGTGTTTAACGCCGGGGCAACGCTGCTTGAGGATGGCTCTACGCTGCTGCTTTGTCGGGTAGAGGACCGCCGCGGTCTCTCCCATCTCTGCGCCGCGCGCTCGGCGAACGGTGTGAACGGATGGGACATCGATCCCAAACCAACGCTAATGCCTAGTCCAGATGAATATCCAGAGGAGATCTGGGGCGTTGAAGATCCACGCATCACCTATCTTCCAGAGTTACAGCGGTATGCAATAGCTTTCACGTCGTACTCCAAGGGTGGTCCCGGAGTTTCTCTGGCGCTGACGGACGACTTCCGATCCTTCGAGAGATATGGCGTCATCATGCAACCGGATGACAAGGATGCAGCCCTTCTGCCGCATAGAATTGACGGGCTCTGGGCGCTCGTCCACCGGCCGATGACTCCCTTAGGAGCTCACATCTGGATTTCGTATTCTCCGGATCTGCGCCATTGGGGCAGCCATAGAGTAATGCTGCCGGCCCGCCGTGGCGCTTGGTGGGACGCAAACAAGATCGGCCTGTCGTCCCCGCCCATTGAGACTGAGAGAGGTTGGCTCGTGCTGTATCACGGAGTGAAGCAGACAGCCTCCGGCGCGTTATACCGGGTCGGCCTCGCTCTTTTTGACATTCAAAAGCCAGACGTTTGTTTGCTCCGGGGCGATTCCTGGATCTTTGGACCGGAAGCGGATTATGAGCGCGGAGGCGACGTGCACGATGTGGTCTTCCCCTGCGGACACACGATAGGTCCCGACGGAGACGCCATCAACATCTACTATGGTGCAGGTGATTCCTGCATAGCGCTAGCGCAAGGAAGCGTGAGCTCGCTCCTGAACTGGTTGGATCGTAACGGAACGCCGTGTGATGTCACTTCCTATTGACGTCAGATTGCAGGCCGACCCGAGTGCAGCTCTCTTGCCATCTTGAATGAAGCCCGGTGATTAACGGGCGGTCACGGCTTCGGCGGTCGGAACCTGAGTCGCTCCTCTCAACTGATCGAGCAATGCGAGCACAGTAGTCGATCGAGCCTTGTCGTCATTCGTTTGGATCGATGCCGAGTCGCCGGAATAGAACTCTAGAATGTTGTCGCGCAGTTCGGGTGTCGTTTGGTCGAACTTGCTTTTGGCCAACTGACCTAACAGCTTGGCGTAAGTCTCGTCCGTGAGCGAGTATTCGGCTACCCTGGTCGGGTTGCCGCTGTCAAGGTCACAGTTGGGCAGCACAAGAGTGTCAGTGCGCACTTCTTCGAGGAAGACTCGATATTGATCGACGCTCGTATTGATGCTCTTGATGTACAGATCTTCTGTTTGTGGAGTCGGGCTTTTGAACGCCAACCCTTTGAAGGGGCCGATTTTGGGCATGTACCGCAAGAGTGTTGACAAGATCCGCGTACCTGGGCCCGGCTTCACGTAATCCTTCCCCCACTCCCTTTCGTAATTGGAGCGGGAAAGGCGGTACAGAAACTTTTGTTTTGCGAAATTGGGCGTTTCGCGCATCATGTCCTTCCCATGGGTTTGCAGCGCGACCTGGGTCATTTCCGGGATCAGCCGGCTGACGGAGTAACGATACGAGCCGATCGCAAGGTCTTCGCGGGGCAACACGTCTTTCAACTCCAGCCCGTAAACGATGGGAAATACCCGCTCCAGCAAGGACTTGGACACCTGGAATCCAATGAAATCGTGATACTGCTGCGAGGCATAACGATTCTTCGCGACCTGTACGGTGTCAAACCCAAACTCTGTTTTCAGATGCGCGGTTTTGTCCTGCGCATAGCGGACGGATGTGCCAAACTTCGCTCGCAGCTTGGGATATTCGATGGCGACGGACTGGTTGACCGCAGGGTGGCCGGCGATGTCCGACGCATAGTGGGACAGTGCGCCCAGCGCAAATGCGTACTCATCTGCATCGTCGCTCTGCGCCAGCAGTTCACGAACGAAGTCTCCGGTACGAACGTAATGCACGAGATTGCTGAATTCGACGCTGCCGAATGGATAGTATCCAAGGTCTTGTATAACCGCCCCGCCATAGGCGTAGGCATGAGCTTCCTTGATCTGCTCTTCGGAGAGCCCGGGATAGCGCTTGAGGATGAGCGGCTTGACCTCGTTCGCCCACACCAAATCAACGATCTCCTCGTGGGTTAGCACGGAATACGCTGACACACCGCTGTTACACATCAGCGTTACCAGCAACAGTGCCAGCATGCGAATCCAGAGCGTCCGGCAGCTCCTTGCAATCGCACTTTTCACGGCTAGCCCAGCTTCCCTGCCGGGTTTGAATTGGATTCGGTCATTGTGCACACGCTTTCGCACCTGGGCTTTGAGGCTTGCCTGGTGCGCCGTCCGGCTCCGGTTACGGCTTGCCGATGTGAATGCTGGAGAGAGACTGCATCAACCCGAAGACGTTCAGCAGCCACAACACGACGGCTATCACCACCACAGCGTTCAATATTGACTTAATTGAGCCCGCCATCGGAATAAAGCGATCCACCAACCACAAAAGAATTCCGACGACGATTAGAACCACGACAACTTGAAGTAACGGCATGTTCTTTTTACCTTTCTTCCCGGTAAGCGCTGTTTCCGGCTTGTTCCATCTACTACGAGGCTAGACCACATGACATCCCGCGTCTGGTCATAAGTGCTCACATCCCTGAGATCCGAATAAAATTGCGTGTTGGTTCGGTTCAAGGCGTTTGCTTGCGAACGGCCTTTACCGTTGCGGCGAACGGCGTGCCCCGCACGGTCGTATAGACGGCATCAAAGACGGTCAGGCTTTTGATATTCGCCACCCCGCCAACTGTGATCGGATCGCCGAGATTGAGGGCCTTGCTGTCCGTGTTGGTGAAAGCAGGCCACAGGGGGAGGCCCGGGCCATTTGGATCGCCCGACTTCGCGAAGTTGACCCAGTAGCTGGACATCTCGCCAGCCAATTTACGATCTCCCGCAGTCCAGTTCCAGGGCGACTGGTCCAGGTGGTTGAAGACATACCAGAGCTCGGCGTAGTGGCTCGCGCCCCAACCCTCGTACACTGAGCCGACGGGGAACGGTGGCTGCTGTCGAAACGAGTAGTAGTAGACGGGGTTGTGTCCAGCTCCGGCTTGCAACCTCGCCCAGGCCCACATGTCCCAGCCGAAGCGCAGGTCGCGCTCGAGGTCGAGTTGTGCCTGCCGTGCCTCTACGTCGGTGGCGTGGGGATAAGCTGCGACCAATGGAGGCGGCAGCGGCCCGAAGCTGCGGGCAATGTCGCGGTCGAACGTGGCAGCCGTTACGTGGGTTACATCCACCAACGCACGCGCTTCCTCGGCGTTCGAGCCTATGAGCAGCGGGACATCATTCTGCTGTCCTGTATAGTAAACGCTTCGTAGGGGGAAGCAGGAAGCACATAGGGTTCGATCACTGGGTGGCTGACGCCGCCGGAGTCGGCGCTGAGCCTGGCTGCCGGCAGCCGACGTAGTTCCTGGAGCGAGCCCGCACCCAGCGAAGCAGCGTATTTCTCTCCATCACGCTCCGCATTGGCCAGCAGGTATTTTGGTGCTAGCTGCAGCGGCTCAAACAGACCGCCGCTTTCTCCAATAGCGCGCTGAAATAACCCTTTCGCGCGGGGTGAAGCCATCAGGATGCTGACCGATATCGCTCCGGAGGATTGACCGGCGATGGTTACGGTTTTCGGGTCGCCGCCAAAGGCCGCAATGTTCCTCTGAATCCATTCGAGTGCGGCGATCTGATCCATCAGGCCGTAGTTTCCCGACGAATGGTGCGGGGACTCGCGCGTCAACTCGGGATGGGCAAGAAAACCAAGCGGACCAAGTCGATACGCGATGGTGACAACGATCACACCTTTGTGCGCGAGTTGGTCGCCCCAGTACAAGGGCATCGAGGCCGAACCGTTGATGTAACCCCCGCCGTAGATCCAGACGATCACCGGCAGATGGTCCTGGCCGTTCTTCGCCAGCGTCCAGATGTTGAGGTAGAGACAATCCTCGCTCACGGCCGGCGGCGTCTCGCCCGGCATGGACACACCAACTTGCATGCACGCCGGCGCAAAAGCGTCCGCCTTACGCGTGCCGGTCCAGGGTGCCACATGCGCCGGTGGCCTCCAACGTAGGTCGACGACCGGCGGTGCAGCGAATGGGACGCCTTTGTAGACACTCAGCCCGTTTTCGGTCACCCCGGATACCGCACCGGATTCCGTCAGGACTCGCTGCGCGGCAGCGACACTGGTCGCCTGAACCAGCACTACCAGCACACTCGCCAATCGCCATTGCTTCCGCATATGCATCAAAGCGGGATCGCTACCGCTCTCGTTACCTGATTTGAAATATCGTCGGCCCACGCTGGCGATATCGATCCGCTCCGCACACTTGACGAGGAAGCGGCTTCGAAAGACAGTTGTGGATGACGCCATGGCCCTTGCTGCATGCTGGGCTGAAACATGTACGTCCTCTGCGCTCCGCAGTCAAGACAATGCTGCGATGGTGTTTTCTCGTCACCGCCGCGTATGGGCCAACCTACGTTGGCATGCGGACATAAGCGCAGCATTTTCATCAAGGTGATGAATGGTTTCGGTAGAATTCCGTGGCGCGGATAATGTAGGGTTGCAGTCAGAAGGCCTCCTAATTAAACACTGCTACCTGGTGAATTCAACGTCACTAACGATGATCGTTGGGAATCGCAGCTCCCGTCTGGTCAAGATTGACCATCCAGGGTGATTCGCAACCACGCGGCCTCCGGGGCTTCTACTCGTTAGTTGTGGGTATGTGGCTGCAATGGTTGCGGCTGAGGCTGCGGTCCCTTCCGTATGGCTTGAACAGCGTCCGTGAAGGCCCAGATGATCGTAGCCAGCCATGCGTAAGCGATGTAGATTCCCCAGTGATGGTCCATTTGTTCGACCTTTCTGCTTTGTTTCTCATAGTTCACGCGCCAGAGCTCGCACCGACGGCGGATCAGGCTATTGTTGGAAGCAAATCTTTCAGACCTACGAGAATCGATGTCGGAAGCCGCAGTGTCCTTTCCGTCGGTTCCTCAAGCGTTATGACGTGGATTGCAACTCCGTCACCGTCGGGAAATGGATCGGAGACAATCTCAAATCGTTTGCCATACATCTTGATGTGGTGGGAAGAGCTGCACCCAAGGGCCTTAATCCTGACGCAGTCGTCAGCGGTTGATCTGGCCATTTTACGGTCCATGTCAGTGCCTATTTCTTGTGACTGCGAGATGCCGGAGTCAGCTATAAAGCCACACCCGGGCCGTGGCTTTATAGTGCAAACATACCCGACCCGGCGCTGGATAGAACCCTTTACATCGAAACGCTGATTGCAATGCCGATGCCGGGGTACCTCTCGTTGTACATGTAATACCCATTGTTAGCGTAGACAACATACACGTCGTCGGTTTGGTACCAGTTGTTTGCCCAGTTACCTGGCCACGGGTCGACAAGGGTGAACCAATAGCCGCTGTACTGGAAGCGCGGAAATCCGCCAACAACCATATAAGGTTGGTTGTAGATGACGAACCCGTAGCTCGGGCCAAAGTATCCGTTGTACCGGTTGTCAGGGATGCGGTAGCCGTGGTATCCACCACGTTGCTCCCACGAGCGGTGGTCTGACTGCCAGTTTTCTG
>CAWGMV010000004.1:0-167790 GCA_963823635.1 uncultured Acidobacteriaceae bacterium
AAGTTAGCACACTTGGGCCTGCGGCTGTTATTTCCACAATGCACCGACTCGGAGCTTGTCGAGTCTGACCCCAGAGATGCGGTCGAAAGAGAATTCGCCGCCGTCTCACCAGGAGTTTAGGAGTTACTACAGAGCGAATTCTATATTCCTCTATCTGTTTCTTCTGCTGTCTGTGGAATTCCCTTGTGTTGACGGCTGTACCGCTTCTCCTTCTCTATGACGCCTGTCAACTTGTGCCGCCCCATTTCGCCATTGAAGAAGTAGCCACATCCGTCTGCAGGAACTGATTGAACTTCTGAATTGCCGCCTGATACTCGGCTTTGAGCCGCTGTTCTCTCAGTTGCCGTTGCCGCGGTTGGCGAGTCGTCCGCGCCCTCCAGCAGGAAATTGAGCGTGCCTATATCGATCTGCTCCATTTCCTGTAGTTGCTAGTGATCTGCGCTTGCACCGTCTTCATCTGCTTGTCTAGGTTTCGCTGTGGTCTTCAGTACCTGTTCGCTGTCCTTGGCCACTCCCTGCAGTGCCTGCACCTGCGCCTTGATGGCGTCCATGCGGTTCAGCAGCCGTTCGCCAGATGACTGACTCGCTCATCTGGAAGTGAGCCTCCATGCCGCTGTATCGCCCATGCGAGAGCGGATCGTTGATGGCATTTTCTGTGCTGTCCGGCCGCCAATCGTCATACTGGCCGTGTACTCGCCCGGAGGCAACAATGCGCCGACTTCGGTTCCTCTCGTCCAAGTCACGCGTGCTCTCCCAGCCGACCGGTCCTGTCGCGCGCAGGTTCCGAATACCACGCTGAAGCCAGCCTTGGCTAATTTGGACCCCCTCGGCTCGCCAAGCTCGGTCTCTGTCTCCCATCCGCTCTCGCCGAGTGGGTTGTTGCTGCGCTTGCGAGGGCGTCGCAGGTTGCTCGCGCGGACGAATTCCCGTTCTTGACCTTTTCGTTGGTGTTGCTGTTGCGGAGGCGGAACTTCTTCTTCATCCGGAGGGCGGCTTCTCGCCTCTTCCACCTGCGTGTCTCCCTTCATCGTCCTCACCACATGGCCCTGCCAGTGTCATCACCAACTGCCCCGGCTCCTTCACCTCCTTGGCGAGGAAATAGCTCAACTGAGCGCCATACGTTGGTTTGTGCAAGAAGACGCCGTCACCCAGATTCTCCACTTGCAGCCATGGCCAGACGCAGTGCCGCAGGCGGCTGAAAAACAGCGGAGCCCTGCGCATCTCTGGGTGTACTGCTGGAACGGGGTCAGGTCGTCAAGTATCCACACCTGCACCGCGCGGTGGCCAGCACCAGATCGTTTGTCCAGGTCTCCTGCTCGGTGAAGATGAACTTCTCGGTAAAAATTTCAAGCCAAAGAGATACCACGTCGCGCCGTCGTTCCAGGAGACGTAGAGACCGTTCTCCAGGCCGGCGTAATAATGTGCGGATTGTGCGGGTCGCGATGCGCCACATGCGCGTACACCTGTGGCACATGCGGGACCAATTTCCCAGGCGGCGCCGTAGTTGCTGGTGCGATAAACATAGGGGTCTTGAAGTCGCCGTTGAAGCGATCGACGGTGATGACGGCTTCGCCGGGATTGTCCGCCGCAAGATCGATACACTCGACTCGGCCAAAGTGTGCAGGTTGGGGATGCGCGGCTTACGTTCGTCCAGGTTGCGCCGCCATCTCGCGTAAGCTGCACCAGCCCGTCGTCGTGTCAGATGACATTCTGGTCTTCTTCGAAGGCGAGATGCTGGGAGGCATCGAAGGCCGAGCGCCCGAGTTGTCCTTCACCACCGGCCCGCCTGAGGACTGCTGCTTGCTCTTGTCATTCAGCGTGAGATCAGGACGATCGGCTTCCAGGCGCGGCGCAGTTCCTCTCGCTCTTGAGCACGTTCCCGCCCGCGTACAGAACCTGCGGATTCGAATGGCGAAAACTGCTGAAGCCGGCATTCCAGTGAAAGCGATAAGGCGAATCGGCAATGCCGCCGCCGGCCAGGTCGCGCGGGCAGCCGCCGAATGTCATGCACGTGTTCGGCAACGCGGTCGAAGATCATGAAGACGCCGTCTTCCGTGCTGTTGTAGATAAGGTTGGGATTGTCGGGGCGCGCAGGAATCGGATAGGATGCCATCGCCAAGGTTCAAGTTGAACCAATGGCGGTCGAGAATCCCCGACGGTTGTCCTTGCTGCGGCGGGGCCACACCAGGCGCTGTTGTCCTGCAGGCCGCCGCATACCATGTACGGCCGCTCGTCGTCGGTGACGCGATACAGTGGTCATGGCGATGTTGTAGATGAACACCACGCTCGCGCGAGATGGCCACGCCGCCGTCATTGCCGTCGATGATGCCCGCCGCTGCCGCTGGGATCAATGGCGTGATGGTCTCGGCCAATCTGCTTGGCGATGATGGAGAAGTTCTTGCCACTGTCCTTCGACTCCAGCAGGTTGTTGGAGAGCGCAAAAATGATCGGGATTTCGCGGGTCAACTTCGATGCGCGATAAGTAGAACGGCCGGACGTCCACTTCTTCGTCCTTGCTGACCACATTCAATGTTCGGCCGTGTTGCTTCGGACGCCACAGCACACCTTCGTGAGCCATGGTTGCGTACACGGTGCTAGGCGAACTCGGCGCGATCTGGAAGACCCACTGGCCGACCGGCTTTCCTAGGAAGGCCATGGCCGAGGAGTTCCACGCTGCTGATCGAACGATTTGTAAATCCGCGCCTTCCGGCCCCACCGAATAAGTCCACGGCTGGCGGCGACGATACGCCGCCGCATGCCTGCGGGTTCTGCGGGTCCATTACCAGATCGGCGATGCCGACGCTGCGGCCGATGTACTCTGTGACGTCACGGCCGTCGGTGGTGCGATACACGCCGCGCTCGGTGCTGTCCGCCCAGGGGTTTCCCATGGCGCGGAACCCATACTCCGGCTATGCGGGTTAGGACAATGTGTGAAATCTGGTAGTTCCCATCGAGTCCCACGCGCTTCCAATGTCCGCCGCTGTCGGTTGACTTATAAATGCCGTTGCCGGCGACCCGCGTTGTGTATGTTGGCCTCACCGGTTCCCGCCCACAACATCAGCGGATCGACCGCGAGCCGCGCCGATGGCCATGACGCTCTCATGCTGGAAGAGCGCCTTCCAGGTGATGCCGCCATCGTTGGTGCGAAACACGCCGCCATCGGCCGCGCCGATATAATAAAGATCGGGATTGCCAGGGACCCAACCACTGCAGGAACGCGCCCGCCGGAGGTTGTGTGCATCTCGCGGAAGCTGACGCTCGCGCTCGTCCATTGGCAGACGCGTCCGGCCTTCGTCGTCTAGCCTTCTGCAGCTCGTTGGCCGTGGAGGTTGCCCCGGCTTGGCTTTCTTCTCGCTGCGGCGTAGCCTTGTTGCCTGTCTGCGTTCCGGCAGACGAGCGGGCCTGCCCGCATGTTGACCGGCTGAACGTCTTCCTGCAGCGCGGGGAGAGTTTCTGGCTGTGAAGCAAGTGGTCAGCAGGCAGACAGCAATGGCGGCCCCAGGTCGATCGAAGAGAGTCATAGTTTTTCGTCCAGAACACTGCGCAGCGTGAAGACGCCGGCAATTGCACTCCTATGCTGGCAGAATCGGAAATCATACACGCTTGATCTGCATCGTGGAGATGGAACTCCCAACTCAACTTTGAATTGTCATCCCGAGCGGAGGACTTCAGTCCGGAGTCGAGGGACCGGTTGTCCGAGGCGCTCGCCTGGGAACCGCAGATCCTTCCGCTCGGACCAAAGTCCTCGGTCGGGATGACACAGTCGTTCTTGCTTCGAAAACGTCGAGGATGCACGTGACTCTAGCCCCTAATCGAGAGCGCACTGTATTCACATGCTCGCCGGCGACTTCCTGCGCCGCGCTTGTCGTCGTTTTGGGACGCAACTGCACCCATTCGCCGGTTGGCCCGGTGAACTGCCGGAACGACGCTGGCGGTTTCGTAGCGGCTCTGCAGCTTTTCTTTCAGCTTGCGGGCTTCGTGCTCGCTCTGGAAGGCGCCGATCTGCACGCACCAACGCCCGCCTTCGGCGATGGGAGCGGGCGCGGACAATACTTCAACTTTTACTGACCGCGGGCCATTTATCGAGGACCGCATTGTTGATCTCTCGCTAGCCGCAGCCAAGGCGGTGGACGTGTGGCGGCCGGGCACGGCTGAAGTAAAACTTGAAGTATTGTCCGCGCCCGCTCCCATCGCCGAAGGCGGGCGTTGGTGCGTGCAGATCGGCGCCTTCCAGAGCGAGCACGAAGCCCGCAAGCTGAAAGAAAAGCTGCAGAGCCGCTACGAAACCGCCAGCGTCGTTCAGTTCACCGGGCCAACCGGCGAATGGGTGCGGTTGCGTCCCCAAAACGACGACAAGCGCCAGGCGCAGGAAGTCGCCAGCAAAACGCACGTGAAGGAGGGCGGCGTGTTTCTGGTGCGTCTCGATTAGGGGCTAGGGGTCAGGGGCTAGATCCTCAAGATTTTCGAAGCAACAACGACTGTGTCATCCCGACCGAGGACTTTGGTCCGAGCGGAAGGATCTGCGGTTCCCCGCGAGCGCCGACATGCTTCGGACAAACCGGTCCCTCGACTCCGGACTGAAGTCCTCCGCTCGGGATGACAATTCAAAGTTGGTTGGGGAACCGTCCATCTCCACGATGCAGTCGAGAGCGTGTATGATTTCCGATTCTGCCACGTGAGTGCGATTGCCGGCGTCTTCACGCTGCGCAGTGTTCTGGACGAAAAACTATGACTCTCTTCGATCGACCTGGGGCCGCCATTGCTGTCTGCCTGCTGACCACTTGCTTCACAGCCAGAAACTCTCCCGCGCTGCAGGAAGACGTTCCAGCCGGTCAACATGCGGGGCAGGCCCGCTCGTCTGCCGGAACGCAGACAGGCAACAAGGCTACGCCGCAGCGAGAAGAAAGCCAACCGGGGGCAACCTCCACGGCCAACGAGGCTGGCTCGCAGCAGGCGAACCGCGAAGGGCGGACGGAGCTGCCGATGGTCGTCCGCACGAGCGTCGCGTTCCGGGAAATCGGGCCCGCCATCTCCGGTGGGCGCGTAACCGCGGTGGCCGGGGTCGCCGGCGATCCCAATGTGTATTACGTGGGCGCGGCCGATGGCGGCGTGTTCCGCACGGATGACGGCGGCATGACCTGGAAGGCGTACTTCCAGCATCCAGCATATCGCGTCGATCGGGGCAATGGCGGTCGATCCGCGGAATCCGGATGTGGTGTGGGTGGGCACCGGCGAGGCGAATGTCCGCAACGACGTCTCGTTCGGCAATGGCGTCTACAAATCCACCGATGGCGGCAGGACTTGGCAGCACCTGGGACTGGACCAGACATTTCAGATTGCGGCGATCGCTGTCGATCCGCTCGATTCGAACACAGTTTTCGTCGCAGCCATGGGCAGCCCGTGGCAGGACAACACCGACCGCGGGGTTTTCCGCACGACCGACGGCGGCAAGACGTGGCAGAAGGTCCTGTATCTCGGGCCGGGCGTCGGCATTTCCGACATGGCGATGAATCCGAAGGACCCGCAGATTCTCTTTGCGGCTGCGTATAAATTCCGCCGGACGCCGTGGAGCTACTCCGAGGGCGGGCCCGAAGACGCGATCTATCGTTCCGTGGATGGCGGCAACACGTGGCAGCGCCTGAGCGGTCACGGGCTGCCGACGGCGCCTGTGACTCGCATCGGGCTCGCCATCGCGCCGAGCGAGCCGAGCCGCGTGTACGCGGTCATCGGATCGACCGCGGGCGTGCTGTGGCGCTCCGACGACAGCGGCGATCACTGGACGCTGGTGAGCAAAGATCAGGAAGTGGACGCGCGGCCGTTCTACTTCTCGCGCATGCGGGTCGATCCGGAAATCCCGACAAGGTTTTCGCGCTCTCGAACGATTGCGAGTTGTCCACGGACGGCGGCCACACCTTCCACCCCATCGCGCACCAGATCCACGTCGATCATCACGCCATCTGGATCGATCCCGCCGGCAGCGGCCGCATCATCGAGGGCAACGACGGCGGTGTAGCGATGTCCAGCGACGACGGCGGCCACTGGCGCTTCGTCGACAACATCGCGATCGGGCAGTTCTACCATGTCGCGGCGACTGACTCTCCGTTCTACATGGTCTGCGGCGGCCTGCAGGACAACAGCGGGTGGTGCGGGCCCAGCCGCAGCAAGGATCCTTCCGGCATTCTCGACCGGTCGTGGTTCGACGCTGAATGGCGGCGATGGCATCTTTCTCCGTTCCCGCTCCGGACAATCCGAACATCATCTACAACAGCACGGCAGAACGGCGTCTCATGATCGTTCGATCGCGCCTCCGAGCAGTGCACGACATGGAGCCGTACCCGCGCGACCTGGGGCGGCGGCGTTGCCGATTCGCCATATCGCTTTCACTGGAATGCCGGCTTTGCGGTTTCGCCATTCAATCCCGCGGTTCTGTACGCGGGCGGGAATGTGCTGCTTGCAAGAGCGACGACCGTGGCCGCACCTGGAAGCCGATCAGTCCTGATCTGACGCTGAATGACAAGAGCAAGCAGCAGTCCTCCGGCGGACCGGTGGTGAAGGACAACTCGGGCGCTGAGGCCTTCGACGCAATCCTCCGCATCTCGCCTTCGAAGAAGGACCAGAATGTCATCTGGATTGGCACCGACGACGGGCTGGTGCAGCTTACGCGAGATGGCGGCGCAACCTGGACGAACGTAACTGCGCACATCCCCAACCTGCCGCCGCTTGGCCGCGTCGAGTGTATCGATCTTGCGGCGGACAATCCCGGCGAGGCCGTCATCACCGTCGATCGCCACTTCAACGGCGACTTCAAGCCCTATGTTTATCGCACCAGCGACTACGGCGCCACCTGGCAATCCATCGCCGGCGACCTGCCACAGGTGTACGCGCATGTGGCGCATCGCGACCGGCACAATCCGCACATGTATTACGCCGGCCTGGAGAATGGTCTCTACGTCTCCTGGAACGACGGCGCGACGTGGTATCTCTTCGGGCTTGGGCCTGCCGAACGTGTCAATCTACGATCTCACCGAGCAGGAGCGCGACAACGATCTGGTGCTGGCCACTCACGGCCGCGCGGTCTGGATACTTGACGACCTGACCCCGTTCCAGCAGTACACGCCGGAGATCGGCAGGGAAGCGCTGCATCTTTTTCAGCCGCCTGCGGCACTGCGCTTCTGGCCATGGTCGCAAGTGGAGAATCTGGGTGACGGCGTCTTCTACGGCAAGAACCCAACGTATGGCGCTCAGTTGAGCTATTTCCTCGCCAAGGAGGTGAAGGAGCCGGGGCAGTTGGTGATAACCGACTCGCAGGGCCATGTGGTGAGGACGATGAAGGGAACGCGCCAGTTGGAAGAGGGCGAGAAGCCGCCTCCGGATGAAGAAGAAGTTCCGCCTCCGCAAACAGCGACGCCAACACAAAAAGGTCAAGAAACGGGAATTCATCCCACGCAACCTGCGACGCCCTCGCAAGCGCAGCAACAACCCACTCCGCCGAAGACGGGATGGGAGACAGAGACCGAGCTTGGCAAGCCGAAGAGGTATCCCTGGGTCCCGACCAAGGCTGGCTTGCAGCGTGTGTATTGGGACCTGCGCGCGGACGGACCGGTACGCTGGGAGAGCACGCGTGACTTCAACAAGGGACCGAAGTCGGGCGCATTGTTGCCTCCGGGCGAGTACACGGCCAGTATGACGATTGGCGGCCAGACAGCTTCGCAGAAAATCCAGGTTATCAACGATCCGCTCTCGCATGGCGATCAGGCCGGCATGGAGGCTCGCTTCCAGATGAGCGAGTCAGTGCTGCACATGATCTCGGAACTTGACGTCGCGCTGAACCGCATGGACGCCATCAAGGCGCAGGTGCAGGCACTGCAGGGAGTGGCCAAGGACACGTCCAACGAACAGGTACTGAAGACCGCCAGCGAAACGTTAGACAAGCAGATGAAGACGGTGCAAGCGCAGATCACTAGCAACCCAAATGGAGCAGAATCAATCTTGCGCTGGGCGGGCCAAATTCGCGAGCACCTGCTCTCACTCAATTTCCTGCTGGAGGGCGCGGACGACTCGCCAACCGCGGCAACGGCAACTGAGAAACAGCGGCTCGAGCCCGAGTATCAGGCGGCAATTCAGAAGTTCAATCAGTTCCTGCAGACGGATGTGGCAGCCTTCAATCGCGAGATGGAGCAGCACAAGTTGACAGGCGTGGTAGAAGGAGAAGCGGTACAGCCGTAGACACAAGGGAATTACCACAGAGACACAGAAGAAACAGATAGAGGAATATAGAATTCGCTCTGTAGTAACTCCTAAACTCCTGGTGAGACGGCGGCGAATTCTCTTTCGACCACGGATTCTCTAGGGGTCAGACTCGACAAGCTCCGAGTCGGTGCATTGTGGACATAACAGCCGCAGGCCCAAGTCGCTGTCCTTCTCGCGCTAACTTCATCACTTAGCGCGATCTTTATTCCACACCTGCTGCACTTGCCGAAATACGGCCTGTACCGATGCCCAGAAGCCTTGCGTTCGTCAAAGGGCCAAACAGGGCAGGTTACAAAGGTGTCGGTCATATCGATGCAATTCTGCGCGTTTCCCCGCGTCTCCGTGGTGAAAAATTCCGTAGCTACCACCCGTAATGATAACGCCGCGCGCGGGCAGGGAAGAGCTTGATGAGCAGCATGCCGGCCAGAAAGCCTCCCACGTGGGCCCAGAACGCAATGCCACCTGAGCCGCTGCTGTGCGAGGCAATGGAAGTGGCAGCCCCGCTGAGAAATTGGGCCACAAACCAGTAGCCGAGCACGATCCACGCCGGCAGCCACACAAAGAAGACAAAGAACAGAGGCACCAGCGTCAGCACGCGCGCCCGGGGATAAAGCACGAAGTACGCGCCCATCACTCCGGCTATGGCGCCGCTTGCGCCGACAGTCGGAATCGTCGAGCTGGCATTCAGCAGGGTGTGAAACAGCGCCGCGGCCACTCCGCAGACGAGATAAAACAGGAGGTACCAGGCGTGCCCGATGCGGTCCTCGACGTTATCGCCGAAGATCCACAGCGCCCACATGTTGAAGATGAGGTGCAGCCACGACCCATGCAGAAACATCGAGGTGAAGATGGGGACGATGGCCGCCAGCGGCGGCACGTAGCGCGTGCCGAGCTGCGAGACCAGGTCCCAGGGCACGTAGCCATGATTGAACAGCACCACCGTCAGGCGCGCGGGAACAACGCCGAAAACTTCGACGAACTGCTGATCCTGCCGGCCAAGAGACAGCTCGAACAAGAAAGCCAGAGTGTTCAGCACGATCAACGTGTAATTGATGTACGGGGTGCTGACCCGAGGCGCGTCGTCTTTCAGCGGGATCATGGATGCGCTTTATGGTTGCGGTGCGGCAGGGAAGCGTTCCCTTTCAACTTTGGATGACATTCGCCGGCGATTTGACCGGAGTACCTGTAAACCTACACGATAGCAGAAGGATGCCCGTCAACGGTGTGATAGTGGTGGACAAGCCGGCAGGATGGACCTCGCATGACGTGGTCGCCCGGATGCGGCGCATTTTGGGCGAACGATCCATCGGCCATCTGGGAACGCTCGATCCCATGGCGACCGGCGTTCTGCCGTTGGTGTTAGGCCGAATGACGCGGCTGGCGCAGTTCTATACCGCCTCAGAGAAGTCCTACGAAGGCACCGTCCGCCTCGGTGTCGCGACTGATACTTACGATTGTGATGGCGACCCTGCGGGCCAGACATCCGAAGTTAATGTAACGCTTGAGGAAATCAGGGCAGCAGTCTCAGCTTTCTGCGGGAAAATCCAGCAGGTCCCGCCGCCATTCTCGGCCAAGAAGATCAAAGGCGTTCCGGCCTACAAGCTGGCCCGCACGAAGCAGGAGGTTGAGCTTCGGCCGGTCGAAGTCGAGGTGAAAGAGTTTACAGTCAGAGACATCGATGGCAGCCTGGTGGATTTCTGCTGCCGGGTCTCCTCGGGAACCTACGTCCGCAGCCTGGCCCACGAGCTGGGGCAGAAACTGGGCATCGGAGCCCACCTGGACATCCTGCGGCGGACGGCCGTAGCCGAATTCAGCGTTGAGCAGGCTCGGACCTTGGAGCAGGTCGCCGAGGCCGCCAGCCAGGGCCGAATCGAAGGACTGCTGGTTCACCCGCGCCGGGTGCTGCCGGAGATGCCGTGCGTTACGGCCGACGACGAAGCCGTCGGCAAGATCCGCCACGGACGCACTGTGAACCTGCCGGAGATGTCGCGGTCACCCTTGGTAAAGGTCTTTGCTGGCCAGTCCGAGCTGATCTGCATCGCCAGCCGTGTGGCAGGGACGCTGTTCCATCCCAAGGTGGTGCTGTGTGAGCATTATGCATCAGGTTGCCTGAGTAGTGCATCATATTGCCGTAAATGATGTATAATGACGATATGCGAACCACAATCACTATGGACGAGGAAACGGCTGTGATCGCGACGCAATACGCGCGTGCCAACGGCCTTTCTCTCAGTAAGGCCATCTCCGAGCTGATCCAGCGTGCTACTCGCCCAGAGGCGAGAATAAAGTACGTGAACGGGTGGCCGGTACTAGACCTTCCCAAGCGAGGGAAGCCGCTTACAACGGAGCGGGTAAGAGATCTGGAGGATGAAGACTGGTGAGCGGCGACTCTCTCCTTGACGTTAATATCCTCATCGCATCGATGGACGAGGAGCATGTCGCCTATGAAAGAGTCCAAAGTTGGCTGACGAGCCCAAC
Source organism: uncultured Acidobacteriaceae bacterium (assembly GCA_963823635.1). Taxonomy (GTDB): domain Bacteria; phylum Acidobacteriota; class Terriglobia; order Terriglobales; family Acidobacteriaceae; genus Bog-257. The sequence goes on from CAWGMV010000004.1 coordinate 10,729, forward strand.
AGGAAGACATTGGGCTACGTGTCCTTTGACGCAAGCCGGATTCGTCAGGATTGTCTCTAATCCCAGTTTTCACCCCCAACCACTCAGCGTGAGTGAGGCTTTCAAACTTCTTACGGCCATGACCGGGCGTCCAGGTCATCATTTTTGGCCGATGGACATCACTCTGTCGGAAGCCGTGCAGCCATTTCGGGAGCGGCTGGTCGGTCATCGCCAAGTGACCGATGCCTATCTGCTGGGACTTGCAATAAAGAACAAGGGACGCCTGATCACTCTGGATCGCGGGATTGAGGTCCTGGCGGGAGGGAGCTATCGGCAGCACGTGACGGTGTTGGAGAGCTGAAGCCTGAGATAGCAGTCGAGGCCCACCTCACCACCGCCGGATATCATCAATGTCCGATAACAGATATTATGTTAAGCATCAACAAAGCAGCGTGGATTGCGGGCTTATCTCTGATGGGTTCCAGCCGACGCCGCCCTGCTTCATGCTGTCGCCGTTAGCAGCCGCTCCAGGTCTTCCTTGAACCGGCGCAGCGCCTCCAGTCGCTCGGGGGTCGCCTCCACATTCTCCGATTTTGCCTGGAAGACCTGCCGGCCGTCCTTTTCGATCAGCACGCCCATCACTTCTCCCATCCTCCAGCCTGGAGTGCCGACCATCTCCAGCCCGACGGGCGTGGCGCGCAGCAATGCGATGCAGCCGTCGCGAAAGACTCCGACGGAATTGGCATAGCGCTCGAAGGTTTGCAGTTCGAATCCCGCGAGGTAGAGGCGCTGGAGCTGTTCGGCGGGATCCATAAATCAGTGGCTGGTGGCTGGTGGTTTAGCGGCTGGTGGCTAGATCGGGGGCGAGCATAGGCGGTCGGGTGTTGGGATTCCGACTCCCGAAGTCCTGAGTGATGAGTCAGCATGACTCTGACAACTAGCCACTAGCCACTAATTCCCTGGCCACTGTATTTACATCTTGTAACGTCCGAGGTCGTCCTCGCCCAGGCCCTCCAGCCATTTGCGCAGCTCGTCGCCGGAGACGCGGTCGCTGCCTGCGGTAGCCTGTTTGCTGTTCTTGAGCACGTCCTCTTCCACGAAGATCGGGCAATCCATGCGCAGGGCCAGCGCCAGCGCGTCTGACGGCCGTGAGTCAATGCTGATCGCCTGGCCTTCGCGCTCCAGCCAGATCACCGCGTAGAAGGTGTCCTCACGCAACTCAGTCACCACCACTTTGCGCACGACGGTTTCCAGCCCGACCAGCAGGTTCTTCAGCAGATCGTGGGTCATGGGGCGCGGCGTGGTGACCTTCTCAATCTCCAGAGCGATGGCGTTGGCCTCGTAGATGCCCACCCAGATGGGCAACACGGTCTCGCTACTGTGGTCTTTCAGGATCACGATGGGCATATTGGTTACCGGGTCCATCATCAGCCCGCGAATTTTCATCTCGACTTCCATCGTGGTCCTCCGGGTGCTTTGCCTTTTGATACTCCTTCTCAGGGTACGCGCGCAACCTCTTTCTGGATTAGACGGCCATCTCGCCCAGTAGGCTGTTCGGGAACGCCTGCGTGACCAATACGGGAACATAGTCTCCGACATGCGGCTCGGGCCGCCCGTTCAGCACGAAGTTCAGCGTTTTGTTCTGCGAGGTGCGTCCGATCACTTGTCCGCGGGTTGGGTTCTTCCCTTCCACCATGACCTCAAGCGTCTGACCTATATGCCGTCGATAGCTCGTGCGCTGCAATTCGCGCTGATGTTCCTGCAAGACTTGCAACCGGCGCGACTTGTCGGTATCGGGAATCGAATCGGCATACTGCAACGATGGGGTGTTTGGCCGCGGCGAATACTTAAACGAGAAAACTCCGTCGTAACCGACTTCGTCGAGAAGGCTAAGTGTCTCCCCGAACTCAGCTTCGGTCTCGCCCGGGAATCCGACAATCACGTCGGTGGTGATGCTCAGCTCGCGCTTGCGCGTGGACTTCATCCACGAGATGCGCTCCAAATATTCTTCGCGCGTGTATTCCCGGAACATGGAATCGAGCACGCGTGATGAGCCGCTCTGCACCGGCAGATGCACGTGATCGCACAGCGTCGGCACCGCGTCGATGGCGTCTACGATGTCCTTGCTAAAGTCACGTGGATGCGAAGTAGTGAAGCGCACGCGACGAATTCCGGTCAGTTCCCCGACAGCAGCCAGTAACTCCGCAAAGCTTTTATTTCCCGAAGGGTCGCGGTAAGAGTTCACGTTTTGCCCGAGCAGTTGAATCTCCGTGAAGCCGCTATCGGCCATACGCCGGGCTTCCGCCAACACCGACTGCGAAGTTCGGCTGCGCTCCTTACCGCGTGTGTACGGCACCACGCAGTAGGCGCAGAACTTGTCGCAGCCCTCGATGATGGTGATGTATCCCCGGTGGTGGCTAGTGCGGGCAGTGAATTCGGTCTCGAAGGTCTGGTCGGTCTCGCGGTCGTCGAGCCCGGTCACGCGGCTGGCGCCTGACTCAATCTGCACCAGCATCTCCGGCAGGTTGCGGTAGGAGGCCGAGCCCGCCACCAGATCTACGTGCGGGGCGCGCTCGAAGATCCGCTCGCCCTCCTGCTGGGCGACGCAGCCGAGCACCGCAAAGCGCTTCCCTTCCTTGCGCAGCTTCTTGAAATCGTTCAGCCGGTGGAAGACCTTCTGCTCGGCCTTGTCGCGGATGGAGCAGGTGTTGTAGAGGATGAGATCGGCCTCCTCCTCGCGCTGCACTTGCGCGTAACCCTCGGAGATGAGCGTGCCCACGACCTTCTCCGAGTCGTGGAAGTTCATCTGGCAGCCAAAGGTCTCGATGTAGAACGTCTTTTGCGGCGAGCTCACAGCCATCCTTCGTAGGTATCAGTATATCGCGGGTAATCAGCACGAGGAGACGGAGGGCATGGATACAAGAGCTAGCGGAGCAACGCCTGGAATCCGGCCTGCGCAAAGTGGTGGTCGTGACTCAGCGCAGATGTGATTCCTTCGCCCTCCATGATTATGAAGCTCGCACAATCGGTCAGACTCCAGCCCTTGTCCGACATCGCCTGGTACCGCTCGAATGCTCTGGCAAACAGCTCGGGCGTCTGAGGCACAATTGTGATCTCGGACGAATCCCGCAAGGATGCGACACCCGTTGCCGCCGCTTCGCGGAAATACATGCCACGTTCGCTGAAGTTGTTCAGCAATTCTGTGAACACCATTTCGCTGGTAACAATTTGATTGGGCCTGAATTGGCGCGAGGCTGCAACGGCTCTCGAATACAGGCTGTCACGATCGTTGAAGAGGCCAATCCAGTAGCCTGCGTCAGCGAATACGCGCTGCATCACGATTGTTTTGGGCTACCGTAGAGATAGTGCTCGTAATTTGCGGCGAGATCGCGGGGCAGTTTTTCCCATTCGCTATCAGGCACGGTGCGCCTGATGCGATCGAACAACTCGACGAGGTCGGTGACTTTCTCAGTTTTCTCCGCGGCTGGCTCAGCTTGCTCCGGCACTGCGTTCTTCTCAACCGGCCGTCCGCCGTTGTCGCGTTCATCCAGAAGTTCAAGGCCTTCGCGCACCACCTCGTCGGCAGACTGGTACCGGCCGCTGTCCACCTTCTCAGCGATCAGGCGCTCAGTCTCGGGACTCAGGGAGAGCTTCATAATGTACCGTCGCTGTTAGCTTACCAAATTCGCGCTGCCTAAGTGATTTGATTTGTCATTACGAGCGCCAGATTCTGGGCGCGAGGAATCTGCTTTTTCGATTGCTTGCAGAAAAGCAGATACCTCGCCCGCCGGGGCGGGCTCGTCATGACAATTCATAAAAGGCTCCGTGCTTCCTGTGTCCTCCGTGGTGAAAAAAGACCTTCACTTCCCCAGCAACTTCTCGATCTGCGTTTCAATCGCCGACGGCGCGGTCATCGGAGCGAATCGCTCCACCACTTTTCCCTTCTTGTCCACCAGGAACTTTGTAAAGTTCCATTTAATGCTGTCGCCCAGCAGGCCGCCCTTCTTCGACTTAAGCAACTCGAACACCGGATGCGTGTTCGGTCCGTTGACCTCGATCTTGGAGAACAACGGAAAGTTGACGCCGTAGTTGAGCTGGCAGAAAGACTTGATCTCGCCGTCGGAGCCGGGCTCCTGATGGCCAAACTGGTCACAGGGAAAACCCAGCACCTCGAAGCCGCGATCTTTGTACTTGGCGTAGAGCGATTGCAGACCTTCGTATTGCGGCGTGAATCCGCACTTGCTGGCGGTGTTGACGATCAGCAGCACGTTGCCCTTATAGTCGGCAAGTTTCTTGTTGCGGCCGTTGTTCAGCTTGGCGCAAAGATCGTATAAGGTCATGCTTCTCCTTGAGTCCATGGCACCCGACCACAAACACCGCGGTGGCCGAGATGCATGCACGGTCATAAACCAGTCCCGCCACGCGGGACAAAATAGGATAGCCCAGCGCTTCAGCGCTGGGTCGCGTGATGTGAGGACCGGAGTCCCTCGGGGACGGCACAAATAGACAACCTGGTGTGCCGTGCCCGAGGCACTCAACGGCGTAACGAACCGACACCCACCGCTGAAGCGCTGGGCTATCATCTTTCGTCCCCTTCGGGGACTCGAGCATCGCCTAGCCAACGATACCGCTAATCTGTGGCATACCTACGGTCCGCTCAATACGCCTTCGCGATCACCACCCGGCGCTCAACCCTCTCGCCGGTGATGATGCACTTCCCTGCCCCGTCGTACTCATCCACCAGCGGAATGCAGCGGATCGTGGCCTTGAAGTCCTTCATGCGCTGATCGCACGCGGGATCATCCTTGACGTGCGCCATGACGAACTTGCCTCCGCCCTTCTCGGCGGTTAGGTCGTTGAGGATCGCCTCAACCTCGCCAATCGAGTTCGCCAGCACGGTGTTGGCCTTCAATCGCTGCTTCGCCGCGTCGTAAAGGTTCTTCTGCATCGCGCTCAGCACTGCAGTAAGCTTCGCGCCAATCTCAGCCTGCGGCAGCGGCTCCTTTGTTCCTGTATCGCGGCGCTTGAGCACGATATTTCCGGTGGCGAGATCGCGCGGTCCAAGTTCCAGCACTGCCGGCACGCCACGCCGTTCCCAGTGAAAGAACTTCGCGCCTGGGCTCTGCGCCTCGCGGTCATCTACCTTCGCACCGACATCCTTCGCGATCCGGTGCGCCGCCTCCAGCACCTTTCCTTTCTCGTCGTCCTTGCGATAGATGGGCACCAGCACCGCCTTCACCGGCGCCAGCTTCGGGGGCAACACCAGGCCCTTGTCGTCGGAGTGGCTCATGATGAGCCCGCCAATCAGCCGCGTGCTCACGCCCCAACTGGTTTGCCAGACGTAGTCGAGCTGGCCCTCTTTGTTCTGGAATTGCACGTCGAAGGCCTTGCCGAAGTTCTGTCCCAGATCGTGGCTGGTGCCCGCCTGTAGCGCGAAGCCGTTCTGCATCATGGCTTCGATGGAGTAGCTGCGCACCGCGCCGGCGAACTTCTCCGACTGCGTCTTCATGCCCTTGATGACCGGCATGGCCATCACGTCCTCAGCGACCTCGGCGTAAATATCAAGAATGCGCAGCACCTCCTCCAGCGCCTCGTCGTGGTTGGAGTGCGCGGTGTGGCCCTCCTGCCAAAGAAATTCCGTGGTGCGCAGGAACATGCGTGTGCGCAGCTCCCAACGCACGACGTTGGCCCACTGGTTGAGCAGCATGGGCAAATCGCGCCAGCTCTTGATCCACTTGCCGAAGAAGTGGCCGATGATGGTCTCCGAGGTCGGCCGGATGACGTACGGCTCCTCCAATTGCTTGCCGCCGGCGATGGTCACCACCGCGAGCTCGGGCGAGAAGCCCTGGACGTGCTCGGCCTCCTTGTGCAGAAAGCTCTGCGGAATGAGCAGCGGGAAATAGACGTTCTGATGTCCGCTGGCCTTGAAGCGGTCGTCAAATTCGCGCTGCAACAGCTCCCACACCGCGTAGCCGTTGGCCTTGATGACCATGCAGCCCTTGACGATCTCCGCCGGCTCGGCCATGTCGCCTTGCAGAACCACGTCCTGGTACCAGGTTGCAAAATCCTGACTGCGCGCAGTGATGGGAGATTCGGCCATGAATGCTCTTTCGTACGAATATTGGACAGCTTCTAGATTATGACAGGTGGAAGCGATTGATCGCGTTGTAGACAGGAGGGACTGGTCACTTCGTTCCGTTCTTCACCAGCTTCAGGAACTCGGCGTGGACGCGGCTGTCGGCCGACAACTCCGGATGGAAGGTTGCCGCCATTACGCTTCCCTTCCGCACCAGAACCGGATCGTCGCCGCGCCTGGCGAGAACCTCCACGCCCTCGCCCACCCTCTCGATGCGCGGTGCGCGGATGAACACCATCTCCAGCGGGCCGCCGCCCAAAGCAGTGGGCGCTTCGACGATTGACGAATCAATCTGGCGTCCGTAGGCGTTGCGGCGGATGGTGATGTCCAGCGCGTCCAAACCGGGCTGATGCGGGTTTTCCACTTGCCTGGCCAGCATGATCGCGCCTGCGCATGTGCCAAACGTCGGCTTGCTGTGAACGAACTCGTCAAGCTTTCGGAAGAATCGCTCGTCGATCAGCTTAAGGAAGGTCGTGGACTCGCCGCCGGGAATGACGAGGCCGTCAAGTTCATCGAACTGCGCCGGCTTGCGCACGAGTACAACCTTTGCGCCCAGTTCTTCCAGGCGGCGGCGATGGGCATCGAAATCGCCTTGCAGTGCGAGGACGCCAATTTTCATAAGCAGCACTTAGCAATTAGCCTTTAGCTCTTAGCAAAGCATATCGCTACATTGGATGTCGGAATGGCCGGGCCGTTCCACATCTCGCGACTCAAAAGACGAAGCGCAGCCGAAGCTGCGCCGCTCGTGTACCAAGAGCCAAATGCTAAGTGCTAAATGCTAACGGCTGCCTCACCACCCCCGCGTCTGCAACAGGTCTTTCTCTTCGATGGCGCCGACGGCCAGGCCCTTCATCTCGCCGGTCACCTGCTCGCTGACTTCAGCCAACACCTTGGGATCGTCGTAATGCGTGGTCGCGATGACGATGGCGCGAGCGCGCGATTCGGCTTCTTCGCGCTCCTTCGGGTCTTCCAGATCGAGCGGCGTCGCTTTGCCCTTCATGAAGATTCCCGACCCGACGAAGACAGCCTCTGCGCCGAGCTGCATCATCATGGACGCGTCGGCTGGCGTCGCGATGCCGCCGGCTGAGAAATTCGGCACTGGCAGCTTCCCTGCCCTGGCCACGATGCGCACCAGTTCGTATGGCGCCTGATGGTTCTTGGCAGCGGCGAACAGCTCCTCTTCGCTGGCCACCGTGAGCTGCTTCATCTCCTTCACGATCTGGCGCATGTGCTTGACCGCATGGATCACATCGCCGGTTCCCGCTTCTCCTTTGGTGCGGATCATGGCCGCCCCTTCGGCAATGCGCCGCAAGGCCTCCCCCAGATTGCGCGCGCCGCAGACGAACGGCGTCGTGAAAGCGTGCTTGTCCACGTGGTGCTCTTCGTCGGCGGGCGTCAGGACTTCGGATTCGTCAATGTAATCGACGCCGATCTCCTGCAGGATCTGCGCTTCGGCGAAGTGGCCGATGCGGCACTTGGCCATTACGGGTATCGAAACTGTGCTCATGATCTGCTTGATCAGCTTCGGGCTGGCCATGCGCGAGACGCCGCCTTCAGCGCGGATAATGGCGGGCACGCGCTCCAGCGCCATGACCGCAACCGCGCCGGATTTCTCGGCGACCTCAGCCTGCGCAACGCACATCACGTCCATGATGACGCCGCCCTTGAGCATCTCGGCCAGCCCGGTCTTCAGGCGCAGGCTGGTGTTGTTGCCGTTGTTGTCGGACATAAAACTTTCTCCTGGATCGGAGTACACAATCGCTGTTCGCCCTTCGCTGTTCGCTCTTCGCCAGAACAGAATCAAATCTGCCTTCTGGCGACAAGCGAAGAGCGAAAAGCGGATACGATGACATGCTTGTCAACTCCATTTTACTCTGCGTAGATGGGCGGCGTAAGCCCGGTCGGTTCCCAGTCAGTGGGGCGGTCCCAAAGAACGCGATGATCAATCTACTAGCCGCACCGTTCCGCGGCGCGTTTGAGTCGCGCCAGCGCGTCGGCAACCCCGGTGTGCAACTGATTCGCGCCCCAATGCTCCAGTATCCAGCCCCACCATCCAGGCGAGAAGGAAAACTCTCAACCGAAGCTCACGCGGCAGGTGGTCGCGTCGAGCGGAACACACGCGATGTGATTGTGAACCGTAATGCCGAAGGGCATTCGCGTCGTCAAATCAATCACGCGCCGTGCGTGATCGATGTCCTCGACGGTGATATTGATCACATTCCATTGTCTGCCGAGCGCGGTCGTCTGTACCTCAATAAGCTGTCCCGGCTGCGCGGAACCCGCAGGCGCAATGGCGCGCGTCCGAGCATCCCACCATTGGGCATAATTCGCGGGTTCGGAGAGTAAATCCCAAACGCGCTCCGGGGATGCATGAACAACCGCGATGGGACATGTGCTAAATGGCACTGTCTGATCCTTTACGACGAAACCTAAACCGCTCTGAGTTGCAGCACTGCCGGTTGCTGCATACATGCTCTTATACACTTCAAAAAGCGATGAGCGACACACAGAGCTGTGAAACTGGCCCGATGACCGAACAGGATTGGCCGGCGGTCCGCGAGATATACCTGCAAGGCATCGCGACCGGAAATGCCACGTTCGAAAAGTCGGCTCCAGCGTGGAAGGAATGGGACGAACGGCATTTGAAGTCGTGTCGGCTGGTCGGCCGCATAGACGACAGGATTCTGGGCTGGGCCGCCCTGAGCCCGGTCTCCAGCCGGTGCGTTTACGGAGGAGTTGCCGAGGTGAGCATCTATGTCGCCGAAGATGCGCGTGGGCATGGCGTTGGGCGGCGATTGCTTGCTGCTCTGGTCGACGCGTCGGAGCAGAACGGTATCTGGACGCTGCAGGCCGGAATCTTCCCGGAGAACCAAGCCAGCATCCGGCTGCACCAGCAAGTGGGATTTCGCATCGTCGGGAGGCGCGAACGGCTTGGCTGCATGAACGGCGTCTGGCGCGATATTGTACTGATGGAACGGAGAAGCGCCGTTGTGGGCGTTTAGGATGGCCACCTTCACCCGCATTTGGATATCGCGCCGGCCCCTCCGCTCATGCGGCGCCGGAACCTTCACATTAGTAGTTTCATATATAGTTAACTATTAGTAATTATATCGTTATACTATACATATATGCGTTAGTATAGTTACAAGACTTACTGCGCATTACGACTGGTTATTATCATAGAACTATGTACCAACAGTTTCTTGCAGCAATAACTTCCACTGATGATTACTGTACAGTTAACAATAGATAATTATATAAATAACATAGAGTGACTATGTCGTCTGATCGTCTCTGCCGTGTCATCCCGAGCCACGAGGTCGCACCGCGCAACGCATCCAGCCAAAAGCGGACTGGATGCGCTCTTGGCGTGGCGCTCGCTCGGGATGACGGGGCTGAAGAGCGAAGAGCGAACAGCGAACAGCGAAAAGCGGCCTCACGTCGCGTCGCTGCGCTTCTTTTTCAGATACTTGGCGAACATGCGATGGGGGTCGATCTCGATGAATGTGGCCTTGCCGGTGGCGAGCACCTCGCCGTCGCGATTGCGAATCTCGGCAGCGCGATAATGTTCGCGGCCGCGAACGCCACTGTCCCATCCTTCGACGATGAGCGGCTTGAACAGCGGCACGGGCTTCATGTAGCGTGACTTCCATCCTGCTGGTGAGCGCGATCAGGTTGTGCAGCTTGCTCACCTTGCCCATGGCTTCGTCGAGTATGGTGGCGATGATGCCGCCGTGGGCGTGGGCCGGCGGCCCGACAAAGCGGCGCTGCAGCCGGAAGCGACAAACGAAGCGCTGGCGCTTCTTATCGAGGACGAACTTCAGGCGGAGCCCGGCTTCGTTGCTGGGGCCGCAACCGAAGCAGTTATTGGTGAACTGCTGCTTTTTTACCGTGTGACCATGAACGCGTTCGTGGCTAGGCATGTAGTCAAGATGAACGAAGGATGACGGAAAATGCAAGTGGGCTGCTCGCTATTCACTCTTCGCCTTTCGCTTTTCGCCAAACCGTTTTGGATTGTCATCCCGAGCGGAGTGAGGGCGTCCGCCGCGAGGCGGGACGACCGAATGCAGTCGAGGGATCTGCGGTTCGTCGGAGCCGCAAGGTCGTTCGAGACAAACCGCAGATCCCTCCACTCGCCCCGCCTGTTCCAGGAATAGGGGGGCTCGGTCGGGATGACAAACTGGAAAATTACCGCCAAAGGCGAAGAGCCAATCGCGAAGAGCGGCCTTCAGAACAGCGTCGGATTATTCGGGTTTCCTGAATCAATCGTAATCTGCTGGCTGGTGTGACGGCGGGCGTACCAGCAGGGCTGCGTGCCGAACTGCGGGAACATGGAATTCGTGCAGGACACATTGTTGTCGCCGGCATAATCGTATTCGGTCTTGCCGCTTTTTAGCTTGACGACGTAATACGTATGCACGGTCACGTTGCCAAAGGTGTCGCGTGACGGGACGCGGAAGCGGAGCGAGAGAAAGTCACCCAGGTACAGGGCGCCAACAACTATTACCGCTGCGATGAGTTTCCGCTTCACGCTGCCTCGGCTGTGGTTAGTTCAATTGTAAGTCCGAAACCAGCCCGCGCAACTTGGAGGCTGGATCCGTCCAGCGGCGAGACATTCGCAAAAACGACCCGCGAATGGGTTGAGTTGGCCGCGAATGCGCATCATAATGTGTGAAGGGTGATGCGGGTGAGGAAGCCAGCAGAAATCAAACGAGCTAAATGGCTTGCGACCGACGGTCAATACTCACCGCGAACTGTGCAGGCAACCACGTGAGCCGGCGAATCAGCATGCGAACGCCCAGAACTTCGCAAGGCGGCGGAGGACGCGGTCCCGCGACGGATTGGCCCGGCGGTTGGGGTGGCGGCGGAGGTCGGGGCGGCGACGACCTGCCCAACTACAGCGAACGCCTGCGCCGCTACCGGCTTGGGGTCATGCTGGCCCTGTCCTCGGTGGTGATGCTGTTCGTCTCCTTCACCACGGCGTACATTGTGCGCAAAGCCGGCGCTGTCTGGGACCCGGGACGCAACGACTACATTAGCAACTGGGCGCCACTGACGCTGCCCCTCAAGATTCTGCTATTCAACACTTGTGTTCTCGTGCTGAGCAGCTTCACGCTGGAGATCGCCCGTCGGCGCGCTGCCGAAGATGTAGCTCTGGCGCCGATTATGGATATTCCCGGGATTCGGGTCAGCATCAGCCGCGCTCTGCCCTGGGTGTGGACTACGGTTACCCTCGGAGTATGTTTCCTTGCGGGACAAGCGTATGCGTGGCGGCAACTACGACTGACGAACGTTACCTTCGCCACCAATGCCAGCAGTTCGTTTTTCTTCATCCTCACAGGAGTTCACGCTGTCCACCTTGCCGGCGGAATACTGGCGCTGCTCTATGCTGGAGCTACGGTCTGGTTGCATCGTCCACCGGAGACTCGGCGGATTGTGATTGACGTGACGGCATGGTACTGGCATTTCATGGGCGCGCTGTGGATTTACATCTTTGCGTTGCTGTACTTCGCGCGGTGAGTTTCCCATTTTGGGAAACAATTTCGTTGCGAGTTACGATTTTTCTTGCATTCCGCTTGGCATTCTGCGTAGCATAAAAGCAGAGTTGGGCGTCACCACCTTTGTGACGGAACCAACCGAGGATAGTTATGAGTTTGTTCCTTCCGCTTTTTGCTCCGCCCTCCAGCACAGTCCATTTTCTCAATCCTTCACCTGCCATTACCTTGCTCTGCGCGCTCTTCGCCAGTGTTTACGCGGGTTGCAGCATTGCTGCGGCAGCCTGGTCATCCAACGGCTATAATAGCAAGTTTCGGCAGCTCATCCTGAAGCCGTCTGTAGAACAAGCGCGTGGAATGCGCCGTGCCGCCGGACTGCCGTCTGTTTCGTTTTTCTGGGCCATGTCTAACGACAGCATCACAGTACGCGGAGCACGCGTCCACAACCTGAAGAACATCGACTTCGAGATTCCGCACAACACCCTGACCGTGGTTACGGGGGTGTCGGGTTCGGGCAAGTCTTCGCTCGCGTTTGACACCATCTACGCCGAAGGTCAGCGCCGCTACGTAGAGTCGCTGTCGGCCTACGCGCGCCAGTTCCTGGAGCGCATCGAGAAGCCGGACGTCGACAGCATCGACGGAATTGCTCCGGCTGTCGCCATCCGGCAGAAGAACACGACACGTAACCCGCGCTCCACGGTCGCCACCGCGACTGAGATTTACGACTACCTGCGCCTTTTATTCGCTCGCGTGGGCCGCACTTACTGCGCGCAGTGTGGCCTGGAGGTGAAGAAGGACACGGTGGATGAAGTTGCTGACCGCGTCCTGGCGCTCGGCGAAGGTACGAGACTACAGGCTTTCTTCGTGGTGCAATCACCGCCGCTGCCATCAGAGCCGGCGAAGAAAAAGGTCCGCCGCGTCGCCAAGAAGCAGACGAAACCGGCAGACAATTCCCTACTGAAAGAACGCCTGTTCGAGCTTCGCAAGCGAGGCTACAACCGGCTGTATCAGAACGGGCAGGTCTTCGAGTTTTCTACGCCGGAGTCGCTGCTCGAACTCAACTTCGCCGAGCCGGTGTTCGTGCTCATCGACCGCATCGCAGTTGCACCGGACGCTCGGGCGCGAATCGTTGATGCGGTGGAGCAAGGCTACCGCGAAACCGGAGAAGTGATATTTGAAACGGCTCCGCGCGATGGCGAGCCGCCGCAGCGGCTGCGCTTCTCGGGACGTTTCGAATGCAAGGAGTGCGATATCCGCTACACGGAACCGGAGCCGCGACTGTTCTCCTTCAACAATCCCTTCGGGGCCTGTCCGCGCTGCCAGGGCTTCGGCAACACGATTGATTTCGATCTGAACCTGGTCATCCCGAACAAGTCGCTGACCTTGGCCGAAGGCGCGATCGAGCCCTGGACGAAGCCTAAATACCGGCCGGTAGCGACCGAGATGCGCCGCTACGCCCGCGCCGCGAACGTTCCGCTCGACGTGCCGTGGCAGGACCTCACGCCTGAGCAGCAAGACTTCATCATCAACGGCGACGGCAAGTTCTGGGGCGTGCGCGGCTTCTTTCAGCACCTGGAGCGCAAGAAATACAAACTTCATGTGCGAGTATTTATCAGCCGTTATCGCGGGTATTCCGTCTGCTCCGACTGCGGAGGGCTGCGGCTGCGACGCGAAGCGCGTCAGGTGAAGATCGGCGGCAAAGACATCTGTCAAGTTACAGCGCTGACCGTTGAAGCAGCGGCCGGCTTCTTCGCGCAGTTGCAACTGACGCAGCAGGAAATGGGGATTGCCGGCAAGTTGCTGGAAGAGATCAACGACCGGCTGCGCTACCTGAACGATGTCGGGCTGGAATATCTCACGCTGGATCGCCTGGCATCCACCCTGTCCGGCGGCGAGGCGCAACGCATTCAGTTGGCGACCTCGCTCGGTTCGCGGCTGGTGGGGACGCTGTACGTGCTCGATGAACCTTCCATCGGCCTGCACAATCGCGATACCGAGCGGCTCATCAAGATCCTGCATGACCTGCGTAACTTGGGCAACACCATTCTGGTTGTGGAGCACGATCCAGAGATCATGCATGCGGCCAACGGAATCATCGATCTCGGGCCGGGAGCCGGCGAAAATGGAGGGCTGGTCATTGCCACCGGCACCTACGATGAAATTCGCGACGATCCGCGTTCCCTCACCGGACGCTATCTAAGCGGAGAATTGCGCATCCCGATGCCCACCACCAGGCGAGCAGGAAGTGGACGGAGCATTAAGCTCGTTGGCGCGCGCGCGCACAATTTGAAGAAACTTAACGTCTCGATCCCGCTGGGGATGCTGGTGTGTATCACCGGTGTTTCCGGCTCGGGCAAGTCAACCCTGGTGCACGATGTGCTCTACAACGCCCTGGCGGCGAAGAAAGGGCAAGTAACCGGAGGGCCGGGAGCAGAAGTGGACGCTGTCACCGGTGCAGATTGGATTGACGAGGTTGTGCTGGTTGATCAGTCGCCAATCGGCCGCACTCCACGCTCTAATCCCGTGACTTACATCAAGGCGTTCGACGCCATCCGCGAGCTGTTCGCTTCCCTGCCCGAAAGCAAGAAGCGCGGTTACACCGCGGGAAATTTCTCCTTCAACATTCCCGGCGGACGCTGCGAAGTCTGCCAGGGCGATGGCACGGTCACCGTCGAAATGCAGTTTCTGGCCGACGTTGAATTGATCTGCGAGGAGTGCAAGGGCACGCGCTACAAGCCGGAGCTGCTCGATGTCCGTTATCACGGCAAGAACATTCATGAGGTGTTGAACCTCACGGTGAAGGAGGCGTTGCACTTCTTCTCCGGCGTGCCGAAGATCGTGGAGAAACTGCGCGTGCTGGAGGAGGTCGGCCTGGGATACCTGCGGCTTGGCCAGTCGGCCACAACCTTGTCCGGCGGCGAAGCCCAGCGCATGAAGCTGGCGGCGCATTTGCAGCCGAAGGCGCGTGACATTGGCCGTTCGCGAAGTGAACAGAACAAGCGCCATCCGCGCATGCTCTACATTTTCGACGAGCCGACCACCGGCCTGCACTTCGACGACGTAAGCAAGCTGCTGGCGGCCTTCCGGCGGCTGATCGAGGCGGGCGGGTCGGTGCTGGTGATCGAACATAATCTCGACGTCATCAAAACGGCGGATTGGGTCATCGATCTCGGTCCCGAAGGCGGCGCGCGCGGCGGCGAGGTGGTGGCGACGGGCACGCCCGAGACCATCGCCAAGTCGCCAAACTCCTACACCGGCCAGTGGCTGGAGCGCGTGCTATCGCGCAACGGTGGGCCGGCGCCGTGAACTCTCGCGCATCGTAGAGGGCAGGTGTTCACACGTCCCTGAAAGAGTCGGATGGTACGCGCTTTGTATCAGGGCCCGACTTCACAGGTCGCTGAAAGAGTCGGTTTTTGGCTTTGTTTTGTATCAGGGCACGGCTTTAGCCGGGCCGTGAGGGACTACTATCATCCGGGCTTTAGCCCCTGCAAACCCTTCCATTTGCAGGGGCTGAAGCCCAATCCTAATACGCGCTGATCGGCCCGAGTAAACTCGGGCCCTGATACAAAGCATTAGCACGCGAGGTTTTCAGCGACCTGTTCAGTCGGGACGAATAGGCCCCAGAAAGGAATGGGCTTCAGCCCTGCCTCATGGCGAAACCATTGCGCTATGCCGCTTCGAGTTCAGTCTTGAGCCTGGAGCGGACATTTTTCGTCACCACCAAGACCAGCATGGGCCGTCGGTTGTTGCAATCAGAACGCAATGCAATGCTGTTCATCGACGTGTTGCGCTCTTATGTGGCCGACGGAAAATTCAAGGTACACGATTTTGTCGTTATGCCTGACCATGTGCATTTATTGCTCACTGTGAGCAAAGACATGACCGTTGAACGAGCCATGCAGTTCATCAAGGGCGGCTTCTCGTATCGGTTGAAAAAGGAGTTGGGCTATTTGGGCGAGGTTTGGCAGCGAGGGTATTCCGAGCTGCGGGTCGAGGACGAGCGAAGTTTTCAGCAACATCGCGAGTATATTGCGGAGAACCCGGTGAGGGCGGGACTCGCGAACGCACCTGGTGAGTTCCCCATTGTTTCGCTTACCTCGCGAAGCAAAAGGCCACAGGGGCTAAAGCCCCGAGAAATAAGATGGCCTTTTCGGCCCGGCTAAAGCCGTGCCCTGATACAAAGCGAACCGGTCGGGTTTCTTGGTGACAGTCGGGTGCCCCGGGTCTCGCGGTGTTCGAGACCCGGGAACGCGTGCGGACACGAATCAACAGCGGATACGCGTGACTACCCAGGTCTCGAAAGACGCGAGACCTGGGCCACCGCCGTTGGGCGCTTTTTTCCATGTTCCTTGGGCTAGGAACTATCGCATAGGAGAAAGTTTCGATGAAACAAGACCCGAGGTATACGGACTTGATGCAGGAGATCAAAGAGCGTCTGTATACGATTGAAGACGTATTGAGCGGTCGAACTGCACTCCAAGGGCCGCTGGCACACGAATTTTGTTTTCTGCAGCTTCGCATCATCTGTGAATGCATTTCCTATGCGTGCGTTATCGCGCACGCATACCTCAAGGAACTGCAGGCACCAAAGTTTCAAAAGGCATGGTCAGCGGATGTGCTAATGAAGCAACTCAGCGAGCTGCATCAAGACTTCTACCCAAAGCCAAAGACGATGACCATTACGAAAGGCGGAGTCCAATTGGACGAGATCGACGCACCGTATCTGACAAAGGCCAACCTACTGAGATTGAACGGTATCTGTGGCGATAAGCTCCACCGCGGGTCTCCCGAGAAATACGCTTTCAACCCGACACCGGAGCGCCTAGCAGAGGATCGACAAACGATAATCGATTATGGCAACGAGGTTTTCCGATTGATGGAGTCGCACTTGATGGTGCACCGGGACGACGCGCGTTACATCCTGTGTCGGCTTCGAGAGCGCGGTGTGCCGGTAGAGGTGGTGTTCGCTGCCGCAGGCAGCTAGGCAAGCAAAATGGAAATTCCGGGCAAATGCCGCGCGGTAGGGGAGCGCGGAAAGAGAGACACCATGAACTCCCGATCCTGTCATTGGCTGATTGTTTCGGCCCTACTCATTACAGCGTCCGGCGCGTGGGCACAGCAGAGCGCGCCGCCAGCATCCGATCAAAAGCAGGAGCAGACAGTACCGCTCTCGACGTTGACGGCACAGTGTAGCTTTCCGCCAGCATTCGATCAAAAGAGCGTCGCCGCCTTCGAACAACAAGCTGCCAGTGGAAACGCTGCGGCGCAATGCGGCCTGGGGCTTTTGTACGACAACGGCATAGGAGTGCCCCAGGACTACGCGAAGGCAATCTACTGGTATCGCAAAGCTGCTGAGCAGGGCTTCGCCTCGGCGCAGTACAATCTCGGGCGTTTGTACCGAACCGCTCAGGGCAAAGGCGCGCCCCGGGACTACCCTCAAGCAGAAGCGTGGTACCGCAAGGCAGCGGAACAGGGCCTCGCAGCGGCGCAAGGTGCCCTGGGGGATCTATACGCCCAACCCCCTCTATTCGCCGAACTCAAGGGCGCGCGGCAGGAGTACGCTCAACAGAATTATGCTCAAGCGATACCGTGGTACCGCAAGGCGGCGGAACAGGGCGTCGAAGCGGCGCAATCCATGCTCGCGGGTTTGTACCTCAACGGCCAAGGTGTCCCACAGGACTACGCTCAGGCTGCTCTGTGGTATCGCAAGGCGGCTGAGCAGGGTGAGGCCCTAGCGCAAGTCAACCTCGGGACTTTGTACTACGACGGCGACGGCGTTCCCCAGGACCACACCCAAGCGGCGTTTTGGTATCGCAAGGCGGCTGAGCAGGGCCTCGCCGGGGCGCAGTTTTTGCTTGGCTATTTGTACCACGCGGGCAAAGGCGTGCCTCAAGACGACACGCAAGCCGCAGCCTGGTATCGCAAGGCGGCTGAGCAGGGCCACGCTGACGCGCAAGAACACCTCGGGGATTTGTACTACAAGAGTCAAGGCCTGCCCCAGGACTACGCGGAAGCCTATTTTTGGTACGATCTAGCGGCTGCTGGCAAGCCCACGGGACAGGCTGCGAAAATCCGAAACGAAATCGCATCTCACCTGACGCCTGCCGATCTTACCCGCGCACAACAGCGGGCGCGGAAGTGGTCTGAGGAGCATCAGGCGAAGCCACAATGATGGAAGGGTCTGTTCTGCCGGCCGGTCTACTGGCCGCGCTCAATAGATGAACCTGGATGCCGGGTGCCCCGGGTCTCGCGGTGTTCGAGACCCGGGACTTCGTCCCGATAAACCATCACGCTGTGTCCTTCATCACAGCACGAACCAGTTTCCTGTTTCTACTATGGCGCCATGCCCTGGGGCTTTGCGCGCTGGCACGGTGGACACGACCTCCGCTTCATCACATTTAGTTGCGGGTGCCCCACTCATTCCTGACGTTGGGATGAGTGGGAGCGAATCGTCGTACGACCAGTCTCGGCGAGGCCGCCTCCAATTCATCCATGGTCTCCCACACATTCGAAACCCGCGAATGTGCGGGGCACCCAGCTCTGCTGGAAGTTGCGACCGTGTCTCCATGCTCTGATTGCGAGAGTGCAGTTTTTGATGAATCCCCGCTCGACTTGCGGCATCATTCCGAAAGTACGTTCTGGTGGCGCGGTGCCGTTTTAGGCGCATCCCATTATGCCGCTGCTTCAACCATCACCTGGACCGGCAGGGAGAGTTCCAGCCAATTGGGAATCGCTGCTGCACTAGCTGGCGTCGATCGATTTTTTATGAATGGGAGCAGGACTTCGGGACACCGTATTTGTAATGAGCACCGTATCGAAAGGAGCCATCAATGAACGGCGTACAAAAGGAGCCATCAATGAACGCGGTACAAGTCGAACAGAAGAGCTATGAGATGCCCCCGCGAGAGGGGATCAGCATCGCGCATTTTCTCACCGTCGCCGACATCGAGCGGTCAGCTCGCTACTACGAAAAGGTCTTCGGCGCTCGCATTCTGAGCCTGGGTGACGGCAACGCGCCTGCGTACCTTCAGCTTGCGAATATCTGGATGATTCTCAACGTTGGGGGCGGGCCGACCCCGGATAAGCCGACGGTAACGCTCAGCGTCCCCGACCCGAATCACATCAACAGCTTTATGAATTTCCGCGTTGCGGATATTCAAGCGTGCTATGAATTATGGAAAAGTCGAGGAGCCGAGTTCATCACGGAGCCGATACCCAAGTACGGCGAGATTCGCTGCTACATCCGCGATCCTGACGGTTACATTATCGAGGTCGGACAGAGCACCGTGCTCAAGTACGGTTAACGCTCGGCCCGGATGGGATCAGTTTAAACGGTTGGGGATGTTCTCTTGAGGCCTCCCAGGCTGCAGTGTCGAGCCAGTACTCTGGTCTTGATCGATACGTTCGTCTAACGGATTCTCCGTCGCGCTTCTGCCAATCTTGCCTTGAACAGTCACTCGCTCTGACATCGAAAGGAGTGCCAAATGGACGGCACAAATGGACTGAAAGAGACCACGCGCGTGACCGCGCCTGTCGCGTCGAACACGCTTAGTGTGAACATTTTTACCGCCCCGGGAAAGGCTATGGTCGGCGAGCGGCCAAAGCCCTTCGGCGAAGCCGCTCGGCTTTGACCCTATCACGGCGACTTTAATCTTCGGCGAGCACGACGCGGTGCTGGTGGACGCAATGGGAACAGTGGCTGAGGCCGAGGCTCTCGCTGATTGGGTTGCATTGCACAATCGCAACCTGCAGACCATCTATATAACGCACGCCCATTTCGACCACTTCTACGGTCTGGGCATTCTGCTCGACCGTTTCCCGGGTGCTCGGGCTATCGCAACGCCGAAGACGGTGGAGGCCATGCAGTCGTCGTTTGTTCCTCCGCTGAGCCAATTCGCCCGCCAATTGTTTCCTGGGCAAGTGCCGACGAAGTTGGTTCCACCTGAGCCCTATGAACACGACACGTTCACTCTCGAGGGCCACGAATTGCGCATCATCGAGCAGGGCCGCACCGATAGTCCCGATTCAACGTCTCTACACGTTCCGTCGATCGACCTGGTCGTCGCTGGCGACGTTGTGTACAACCAGTGCCACATGTACGTCGGCGACACCACCCCCGAGAGCCGGAAAAATTGGATTGCGGCGCTAGACCGGTTAGCGGCGCTGAACCCGGCGATGGTTGTCGCCGGTCACAAGAAGCCTGGCGCGCCCGACTCTCCCTCGGCGATCCAGGACACCAAGCGTTACCTGCAGGACTTCGATCGGCTGCAGAAAACCGCGACGTCCGACCAGGAGCTGTTCGATCAGATGACAGAGCTATATCCGGATTGGGTAGCCAATCAGTCGTGGTTGATGTTTGGGTTCCCGCAGCCATAACCCACATCAACCGCAACGGTCCGCCCTTGCGCGCTTTGGGAAACAGTGGGGACAGACGGACGTTCCCCAATTTCAGTGAATGGGACGTCCCGTCCGTCCCCAGACTTAGTCCCGATTTCAGAGAGGAGAACAACAATGGCAACAAAAGGAAAAGTCTTAGTACTAGTCTCGAGCGGTCGCGGTTTGCCCTTGAAGGATGGCAAGGTTTATACCGGCGCCGGCTACTACCTCAACGAACTGACGGTTCCGGTTCGCGCCCTGATGAAGGAGGGCTACGAAATCACTTTCGCCAACCCCAAAGGCAACGCGCCCCAAGTGGATGTGCATTCAGAGGTCGCCGATTTCTTCGGCGGGGACGCGGCCAAGCTTCAGGACTATATGATATTCCGCGACGGCCTGACTGGGCTCAGAGATCCAACCCGCATCGCGGATGTCATCGCATCGGGGCTGGATCAATATGACGCTGTTTTTGTCCCCGGCGGCCATGGTCCGATGATCGATCTTCTCGATGATCCCAATGCCGGCATAGTGATGAGACACTTTCACGAAACATCCAAGCCTACGGCTGTGCTCTGCCATGGCCCGATTTCACTTCTCTCGGCTCTCCCGAATTCGAAGGAGGTGGTCGCCGCGCTGGCGGCGGGCGATGCCGCCGGGGCTCACGCAAAGGCTCAAGGCTGGATCTATGCCGGATATAGGATGACTATCTTTTCGACAGCGGAAGAGCAGCAGCGCGAGCCGCTTGAGATTGGGGGTAAGGTTCTTTTCTACCCGGACTTCGCCTTGCGTACGGCGGGCGGTGACGTAAGTGTGCTCGCTCCATGGCAGAGCTACGTCCTTCAGGATCGCGAGCTGATCTCAGGTCAGAACCCGTTCTCTGATGAAGCGCTTCTGAAACTTCTTCTACCGGCACTGGAAGGGAAGAAAGTGAGTCGGTAAGTGGGGGCTGGCTGTGATCTTTCAACACGTTGTTCCCAGGGAGTGAATAGTCCATTCGGGGGGGCACCCGTCCTATCACTCCCATCCCCGAGGATTTAACATTCAAGGTAATGAGCAATCGCGGCAAACGCCTGGCGGGCGCGCTACGCATGCTGGCTGTGGCCGTGGTGGCTGTGTCGTTTTGCGCCTACGCCCAGGAGAGCAAGCCTACTGTCCGCCATCATCGCGTCGAGGAGACGGTTCCCGACGACACCAGCTCGCCTGAGGTTGAGCAGGCGGAAGCGGCGATGCAGAAGAGCGATTTCCCCACGGCGGAAGCGCTGCTGCAGAAGGCCGTCGCGGCCAGGCCGGATGATTATCGCGCCTGGTTTGATTTGGGGTATGTCTATAACGCGACCAATCGCCTCCCAGAAGCCACGGAGGCCTATCGCAAAGCGGTTGCGGCCAAACCCGACGTGTTCGAGTCAAACCTGAATCTCGGAATGTTGCTCGCGCGCCAAGGCCAGAATGCAGAAGCGGCTCAGTACCTGAAAGCCGCAACCCAACTGAAGCCGACGGCGCATGCTGACGAATCGCTGGCAAAGGCGTGGGTGGCTCTGGGGCGTGTCGAGGAGAGTACCAGCGCACAAGAGGCGCTTGCCGCCTACAGCGAAGCTGCCGGGTTGAATCCGAACGATCCCCAACCACATCTCGCCGCTGCCGCCCTGCTGCAGAGGCAGGGCAACCTTGATGCGGCCGCGAGCCAATTTCATGCCGCTCTCGATCTCGATCCCAAATCACAAGCAGCCCGTTCCGGTCTGGCGAACGTCTATATCTCGCAGAAGAAGTATCCCGAGGCTGAAGCGGAGCTGCGCAAGCTGCTGGCCGCTGATCCGGCAAATAGCAATGCGCACATTCAACTGGGACGTGTGCTGACAGACGAGGGTAAGACCGATGAAGCCGCGCAGGAACTGCAGAAGGGAGGGCAGGCCAACACGGGCGACGGCCAGGCGGCGCTGGAACTCGGAACTCTATTTGTAAACGCGGGCAAGTACCCTGAAGCTGAGCAGCAATTTCGGCTTGCGGTGAAGACGATGCCGAATGACGCAGAGGCGCATTTCGCTCTCGGCTCGCTGCTGATGCACGTCAAGAAGTACCCCGAATCGCAACAGGAGTTGCTGACGGCGGTGCAACTGAAACCGGATTTGGCAGAGGCCTACGGTAACCTTGCAGTGGTGGCGGCGGAAAACAAGAACTATAAGTTAGCGTTAAAGGCCTTGGACTATCGGGCCAAGTTCCTGCCGGAAAATCCGGCATCTTATTTTCTGCGGGCCACGACCTATGACCACTTGAAGGCGATACCGCAGGCGGTGGAATATTATCAACGATTCCTGACCGCCGACGCCGGCAAGTTGCCGGACCAGGAGTGGCAGGCGCGGCATCGGTTGATTGCCTTGGATCCTAAACACGCGGACCAATATCAGAGCAAGAAGTGAGAATCGGTTTGGCTCTGTTGAGATCCTGCGTTGAAAGGGGTGCGCGGTTAAGTGCCGTAGGCGCGAAATAGGTTAGCCCAGCCCTTCAGGGCTGGGTGGACGATCAAACCGATGATGAGTGCCGTAGGCACGGCACAGAACCGATTCACGAACTTTCCAAGGTGCCGTCCCTACGGGACTCCGGTGGAATAGGAGATTCGGTTACCCAGCTCTGAAGAGCTGGGCTAACTTATGCTGCGCCTACGGCGCGCAAAAATGCGCTTCGTAGGAGGGTGTCAACAGGGCAAGATAGGCTTCAACATGCGTGTTCTTCTCGCAGCTTCGGTAGCCGTTCTGCTTCTGGCCGGTTTCGCCCTGGCGGGAAATGAATCTACCGCGGAGCTGAAGTCGCATGCTGACTCAGCCACGGGGGCCGAGCAGGCCAAGCTTTGCCTGGAGTATGCGCACCGCCAATTGACCGACGCCGATAACCTGTTCAATCAGGGGGAGATCGAAAAGGGCCAGGCTGATATTCGTGAGGTGGTTGAGTATGCTCACAAAGCGGCCAACGCCGCGGGGGCTTCCGGGAAGCATTTAAAGGAAACAGAGATCGACCTCCGCAAGATTGAGAAGCGGATGCACGACATCGGCGAGTCCCTTTCCTTCGAGGATCGCGGTACGGTGCGACAGGCGGTCGATGAGATCGAACAGATCCGGTCCGACCTGATGGTCAAGATGTGGGGGCCCCAAGCCGAACCGAAGGGAAAATCGTGATGAGGAAAATTCAGTCTCTGGTCTGGCTTTTGGTGCTGATGTGCGTTGTTTATCAGTACAGCGGTGCCCAGCAGCACCGCGATCCACTCACTGACAGTGAAGTGGACCAAATGCGGGAAGCGGCGGACTATCCCGACAAGCGGCTGGAGCTGATGATCAACTTCGTGCGCGCGCGCCTGTTCGAGATCCAGGATCTGCGAACAGACACCAGCGCCAAGGACCGGCCTAAGAAAATCCACGACCTGCTGCAGGATTTCACCGCGCTGCTCGATGAGATTGATGACAACATGGACATGTATGGCTCGCACAAGACCGACATGCGCAAGGGGCTGAAGCTGCTGATCGAGGCCGACAGCGAGTGGCAATTACAGCTCCGCAAACTGAAGGAGCAGTCGCCTCCGGAGGAGCTGGAACAGTATTCCTTCGTGCTGACCAACGCCAGCGACGCGGCGAAGGACATGGGCGACGATGCGCGAAAGGAACTGCAGGAGCAGAACGAGCTGGCCAAGAACAAGAAGCTGAATAAGATCTATTCGGAGCGGCCGGACTGAAGCCGCGGGAGCGGCATGCGGACTGTCGAGTGCGGCATTTCACGGATCGGACAGCAATGGCAGTCCGCGCAGCGGACGGAATAATCTAGCCCAGTGCGAAGCGCTGGGTAACGTTTTCCTAATGCTCTGAGCCCCGGAGGGGCGGGACGAGTACTCACACAAACTCCTCGACTCGGTGGCTGCGCGACTCATTCAGAAGAAAGCCCGACAGTGTTGACGCGCGAACCTCTGCCGTCCCTACAGGACTCGATTCAATGTTCCTCCACCCAGCGCTGCGCGCTGGGCTAGACTATTCGTCCCGCGCTGCGGGACTGGCTTTCTAACTCGCCATTGGAAGGACCGGACGATTCTGCTCATGTGGAAAACTGACGAGCGTACGAATACCAGCAATTCGTCCACCCAAGCTGTTGCCTCAGGTCAATTGGAAGCGAGTCCGGCGACGGCGATGGCGCTCGTCGTACTCACCCTCGCCGCCACCGGGCTTCGCCTCGCTCACCTCGGCAGCAAGAGCTTGTGGCTTGACGAAGGGGCCACGGTGGCGCTGGCGCGCGCGAGTTGGCAGCGTTTCGCCTGGATCTGGTGGCACGGCGAAGCTAACCTGCAGACGGTGTATTTCCTGCTGATGCGCGGCTGGATCCACGGGGGACTGAGCGAGACATGGTTGCGGCTTCCGTCGGCGCTGTTCGGAATTGCTTCGGTTCCCCTGCTGTACATCGTGGGCCGTAGATTATTGCCCGCAGGGGCGGCCCTGGCAGCCGCAGCACTGCTGACATTCAGCCCGACGCACGTGTATTACTCGCAGGAAGCCCGCAGTTATACATTGACAATCCTGCTGGTGTTGCTGTCAACGTATTTCTTCATCCGCGCAGTGGAGAGGGATCAGCGCAAGGACTGGGTCCTGTGGACCACCTTCAGCATCCTTGCCTTCTACAGTCATTACCTTGCTGCTCTGGTGCTAATTGCGCAAGCCAGTTCCCTGCCGTTCTGCGGAACATTCTCTGCCACTCCTCGGCCCGGCTCGGGGCAGGCTCTGAAGCGGGTGCTTTTCTGCGGCCTTGTAGTTGTGGTCGCGGCGTTACCGGGCCTGACTTATGTATTTCGCGCTTCGCCCGAGAACCTGCACTTTATCTGGATGCCGAGAGCGACACCCAACGAGATCTGGCGCCTGGTTAAGTTCTTTGGCGGCAGCGGGGTCAAGGTTTGCGTGGCCCTGATTCTGTGGATTGCGGGCCTGGTTGCGATTGCGAGAGCTCGCCGGCGCAGTCCGGAAGACTATTGGCATGGAATGCTGATTGTGTTGTGGGCCCTGTTGCCGGCCGTGATCGCAGCGCTGGCGTCGCTGGCTCACCCCATTTTCATGGCGCGATATCTGATCTTCTCGCTTCCGGCCATGGCGTTGCTGGCCGCCGCCGGAATGACGGCGATAAGAAAATGGCACGCTGGTGTTGCGCTCGTGGTCGCGCTATGCGCGCTGTCGGTGCCTACGATTCTCAAGGACTACCAGAAGCCGCGCGAAGACTGGCGCAGTGCCAGCTACGCCATCCTGAGCTCGGCGCAACCAGGGGACGCGGTCGTTTTCTTTCCCTTCTATACCCGCATCATGCTGGACTACTATCAGGACCGCGGTCTGCAAAATTCTCCACCTGTTCACGTTTTCGCGCCGCAGTTTTACGATGGCGGCGAGGATGAGCGGAATTTGCTTCAGGCTCTCAATGCCGATCCACAGCAGTTCCAGCACGTCTGGGTCGTTCTCTATGGCGCCGATGCGAAGATCCTGGATCTAGAGGAGGTGAGTCCGGCGTTGGCCGCAAAGCTGCGGGCTGACTTCGGCGACCCATCAATGTGGCAATTCAAGGACATTGACGTGTTGGAATTCAGGAAATGATCTGTTGACAACGCGCCGGAAAGCGAAAGATTTCAGCCGCGCCGAAAAAACCAACCACGAGCCAGGTCAGCTCTAGGTAGTGGTTGGCGCCGGTAAGAACCGGTATCCCACGCCGCGCACCGTCAGCAGGTGGCGAGGGTGCGAGGGGTCCTTCTCAATGTACTTTCGCAGCCGCACAATGAAGTTGTCGATGGCGCGAGTGTCGGTGTCCTCGCGCAGGCCCCACACTTCTTCCAGAATGGACTTGCGCGACACGTTCTTTCCGCTGTTGCGGATGAGGTGGCGCAGCAGCTCGGCTTCCATCAAGGTGAGACGAAAGATCTTGCCATTGGAGCGTAGCTCCAACGTGCCAAAGTCAATCTGCCTGTCATCGAAGGCGTACACATCGAACTCGCGCAATGCCTCAGCGTCTTTGGATTCGGCCAACCGCGACTGCGTGGGGGGATCTGCCAGTAGCGTGCGTCCCCAATCGCGCCGCCGCAATAACCCGCGAATGCGAGCCAGTAGAATCGCAAGATCGAAGGGCTTGGGAAGGTAGTCGTCGGCGCCCGCCTCGAAGCCCTTGAGCACGTCTTCTGGTCTGCCGTGTGCTGTCAGCATTAACACCGGGATGTAGTTGCTGGCCTTGCGCAACTCGGTCGCGACGGTAAAACCATTCTTACCGGGAAGCATCACGTCAAGCACCAGAAGGTCGAAGCCCTTGTGCTTGTTCAGCAGCAAGTCGAGCGCAGTTTCGCCGTCGCCGACTACGCTGGTGGGATATCCCTCGGCCTCCAGATTGAACTTCAATCCACGCGCCAGATGCTCTTCGTCTTCTACCAACAGGATTTCGTTCAATGGGAATTCCTCGGTAATTCGATAGTGACGGTCGTACCGCGACCCGGGCCTTCGCTCTCCGCATAGGCGTTGCCGCCGTGGCGACGCGCAATGGAGCGCACAATGAACAGCCCCAGGCCAGTGCCCTTGACTTGGACAGAATCCGGGGTGAGTACGCGATAGAAGCGCTTGAACACCCGTTTCAACTCTCCACCCGGGATCCCGACTCCATTATCGCGCACCCGAATTTGGACATCGCGCAGGTTAGGCGTCACCACTTCTACGCGGATGTTCGGCTCTGCAGGTGAATACTTGACTGCATTGTCAAGCACGTTGGAGACGGCAGTGAAAAGCTCCTCGCGGTCGCCCATGACCGTGAGCTGCTCTGATGGGCAGCCGTCCTGCCCCCAGTCCATCGCGGTTGCCGGGAGGTGATGCCGCGAGCGCGCCAGTTCCACCGCATCGTGCACCAGAGGGCCGAGAGGGAGCTTGCTGCGTAACAGGGGCGCATTCTTCTGCCCTACCCGCGCCGCCCGCAACACCTGCTCGACCGTGCCACTCAGCCGCTCTGTGTCGTCGAGCATTACCTGATAGAACTCGTCGCGCTGGGTCGCGTCGAGGTTGCGTTTCTGCAGGGTTTCCAGGTACAGGCGGATGGAAGTAATCGGAGTCTTCAGCTCGTGAGTAACCGCGTTCAGGAAGCTGTCCTGCTGCTCATTACGCCGGATCTCGCGCACCAGAAATATGGTATTGAGGATGACTCCGGCGATGATGAAGCCGAAGAACATTACCCCCAGGATCAACGGAACCAGTGCCCGCCAGTTGAGGATGATCCAACTGATGTTGAGCACCATCGCCGCGGCGGCCAGCGACACGCCCAGAGTGACGAAGAAGGCAATGGCTGTTTTGCGGCTGGTGATACGCATGCAGACGACGTCAGAATAGCAGTCGTCAGTAGCCGGTAGCCAGTAGTCAGTTGCCAGTAGCCAGTAATCGGTTGTCAGCGTCGAATGTCATTTCGCGTTTGTCTGCGATTGAGTAGTGCAACATGCTCATAAGAAATTGAACGATACGGCGGTAAGAACTCGACTCACTGAGAACCGGCTACTGACTACTGGCCACTGACTACTGCAGTCCCGCCTTCTTCAGCATTTCGAGGAACTGTCCCTGGGTGCGCATGTCGATGGACTGGGCAACCAGCTTTCCTTCGCGGTCGTAAACGAAACTCTTCGGGATGCCCTCGACTTGGAATAGTTCGTTCACTTTGCGTCCCGGGTCGAGCATGACCGGATAGGTGATCTGCCGTTCGGCGATGAACGGTTGGACCTTGTCAAGCTCCTCGTCAGAAATTGCCAGGATTATGAACCCTTTGTCTTGGAACCGCTTATAGAGCGCTTCCAGATCGGGCATTTCCTTGCGGCAGGGCGGGCACCATGTGGCCCAGAAGTTCACCAGCACCACTTTTCCCTGCAGGGCGCTCAGCGTCCAGGTCTTCCCCTGCAGGTCGGTAAGGGTGAAATTGGCCTTCTGCCGGGCCTGGTCATCGGCTTCCAGCCTGGCCATGGCAGCCGTGAATTGCGGAGCGTTTAACGTGGTCTGCACATTTTCGTAGCGCACCAATTGTGCCAGCTCAACATAAGGGGCTGCGGGTTGGCCTTTTTCCTCCGGGACTGGCGCCTGCTGCAACGTGTCGGCGAGGGTAGTCGCAACCTCTTGCAAGGCGTCGTGTCCGAAGTCGCCCTCGGTGGACAAGTTGGCCAGCGCATTTGCCAGCTTGAGCTTGTTGGGCGTCGCCGGCAATTGGCGGATTTGAAGCGCCAGTTGCCTGGTGGTTTGCGCCCTAACGTCGTCCGGCATTTGACGCAGACCATGAATCTGCTCGGCAATTGGCTTCTCTTGCGGGCTCCAGTCGGTTTGCTGCGTTTGGGCGGAGATCTGCGGCGGAAGCATGACGCCCGACAGCACGAGGACGAATAAGAAAGCGCCCGTTGGGGCGAGATGCAAGAATCTTTGGCCGAAGGTGGAAGGAGGATAATTCATCGGCGACCTCACACGCTATTCTAAAGGAGCCCGGCGGCAGTCGGGGGAAACCCCTAGCGCACGGGTATAAGTCAAATATCAGAGATTATTGCCGGAAAAGGGCATCCAGGTCGCGGTAGCCGCTCAATACACGCACCACAAAGACTCCGCCCCTTTTGACCCTGTAAAAGATGACGTAGTCAGCGACGGGGAAGCTTCGCAGTTGCGGAGCAAGCTCTGCACGCGGTCGTCCCATGCGTGGGAGTCGTGCCAGCATTTCGCAATGCTTCATGAGGTTGGCAACTACTCGGTCAGCCGCACGCGGATTGTCGGTCGCGATGTACGACCAGATGTCGGCCAAGTCGCTCTTGGCTTCAGGGGCATAGCGAAGTCTAGCCAACTTTCCTCAAACCCCGGACCGCCAAGCGCCGACGGCCTTCAGCTTTAACTTCCTGCAGAGTGAGCGGAGTGGCCTCTCCCCTCTCAATTTGGCGAAGACCTACATCGATCTCTCGCCGCAGGCGCTCCAACGCCAGCTTGCGGCGCTGTTCGCGATCGGCAAACTGCCGCACCGCTTCGCGGACAACCTCACTCGCGGTTTGGTACTTGCCTTCCTTGACCTTGCTGTTGATCCAGCGTTCGAGCTTTGCCGTCAATGACACGTTCATGAGCGAGACGATAGCATAAAATAACCAAATTTGCTATCGATGAATCGGGTAGGTGTGCCACCCAAAAAAGACGGCGCTTTGGGCGCCGTCTTTTGCGATCATCTGGAAATCACATTACACGGAGACTAGTTCCTCTTCTGCCACAACCTCGGGTTTCACCACCGGCTGGATGCGCGCGCCGCCGAGCTTGGGCAACTTCACATCCCATATAAGTCCGAGCGCTTGCAGTGTCCGGATGCCGTACCAGTTCAGGTCAAACTCATACCACGCCAGGCCGTGGCGCGCCGACTGGGGATGGGCATGATGATTGTTGTGCCAGCCCTCGCCGAAGCTGAGGTAAGCGACCCACCACAGGTTGCGGGAATCGTCGTCAGTGGCGAAGCGCTTGGAGCCCCACATGTGCGTGCCGGAGTTTACAAACCACGTTGAATGCAGCAGAAACACTGTGCGCAGGAACATTGCCCAGAACAGGACCTTCCATCCGCCGACGGCAAGCAGTAACAGCCCGACCACTACCATCGGCACCCAGTGATATTCGCTGATCCAGAGGTGAAACTTATCTTTGCGAAGGTCAGGCACATACGCCAGCAGTTCGGTGTTGTTATTGTGGAAGGTCTTCCCCGTCAGGATCCATCCCATGTGCGCCCAGAAGCCGCCGTCGCGAGGCGAGTGCGGGTCGCCCGGCTTGTCCGTGATCTGATGATGAACGCGGTGCGTAGCCACCCAGAAGATTGGCCCGCCTTCCAGGGCCAGCGTGGCGCAGACGGTGAGAAAGTATTCCACCCACTTCGGGCACTTGTACCCGCGATGGGTGAGCAGGCGGTGATAGCCCATGCCAATGCCGAGGCTCCCCGCAACCCAATACACTACGAGGGCGACGGCAAGCGCTTTCCAACTGAACATGAACAGCGCCGCAATAGCGCCAATGTGAAATGCAACCATGATGGAAGTAGTGAGCGGGTTCAACTCTCGTAAGCGCAGCATTGGTCTCCAGGAAATTGCGTGGCGTTCTCAATGGCTGAGCGCGCGTGAGAAGCCATTCCCAGACTAACAACGAAACCATGCTCCGTTTGTAATACTTTTGTCAGAAGGATTTGTGACGTCGGCGGGATAGCAGTTATTGTGGCCTGTTGCTTCCCGGCCCATAGTCGAAAGTGACAGCTACATTGCACGCGCCGTCGGACACCGAGATAAGTGCTTTGCCGATCGGCTGTTTTGTGCCCTGTGCCAGCACAACTTGTGTCCAGCTACCGTCGGGTCCAGAATCAGCTTTCGTGGTGGCGCCTTCGCTTCCATACCTTGTCGTAACACTCAATGGCGCGCTAGCCTGCAAACCTGTGGCTCGCGCCATCACGGTGTCTGCCAAAGCCGAAAACCGAACAACAGAGAGCTTACATCCCTTGTTCGAATTCTCGATTGGAAAGGGAACGGTATCGAGGAAACCAACGATCTTTCCGTCCTCTGAAGCTACGGCCATCCGCTTCATTTCACCAAGGACGGCTGTAGTTTTAATGTTAATGGGATCGTCGGGACCGTCTCCGGAACAATGGCCAGGTTTCCCGGAGCAGACCAACACTCCCCGTTTGTCGAAACTGACTCCCTCCATGATTAACTGGGGTGATCTCTGGTCCGGAACCCACTGCCACAGGTTGTAAACCGCTCCTTCAGGAAACCCGTTCCCGACCAGGTTGTACCAGAGAAGCGTTCCTTGGGGTGTGCGCTGGCGCGGCTGTTCATGTGCCGCCAGTGTCACACCGGAACTCCCCTTGCCCCAATTCTCGGTGTGGAGTTGAGCCCAAAGGGGAAGTGACGAAGCAAGGACGAGGAGCGGCACCGACGCTAGCATTTTTCCTGTAATTGGCCCGTAATGTAGCTCTTATTTAGGATGAACGTCAGTGACTTGCGTCACGAAGTTGTGTTCTCTTAAACTAGCACCAGCTATTTCCCCGCGTTGGTAATGTAGTAGTCGGTCATTTGCTTGACCAGCTCGTAGGGAACATTGTTGCCGAAGCCTTGCAAGCGGCGTCCACCGATGTAAAACGTCGGCGTGCTGGTGACTCCGACCTTCTCGCCCAAGGCCAACGACTCGCGCACATGCTTTTCCGTCTCCGGTTTTGCGACGCAGGCATCCACGGCGGCCGGGTCGCCTCCCGCTTCCTTAACGTATCCCTTTAACATTTGTGAGACATTCTCGTCAGTAACCTCGGCTTGGTGGTCATATACCAGATCGATGAATTTCATGGCGACGTCATTATTCGAGCGCGCCAGGCAATCCACGTACTTGGCCCCGGTCATGGACCACTTATGTATGTTCTCCAGCGGATAATTCTGGAAAATCAACCGAACCTTCGGTTCCTCCCCGATTAGCTTGTTGATATTCGGCTGTGCCTGCTTGCACGCCGGACACTGGAGATCGCCGAATTCGACGATGGTCAAAGCGGCGTCCTTGGGCCCACGTGAGGGCCCGTTGGCGCTTTTCAGCTCCTCCCGCGTAGGGGCGAATGGATCCACTCCGAAAGGAAGGATGTCCCCAATAAAGGCAAATTTCTGGTCCTGCGTCACGTAGAGGCGCATCACCTGCTGACCCTGAGGAGTGTTGAAGATGGCCGTGAGCTGGGAAATTCCCGGAGCTTCGGAAGGCTTGATCTCAGTTATCTTCCAGGTCAGGTTCTGATCGTAGCCGAACATCTTTTTGAGAAACGCGTCGAAGGTGGCTTCGCTGGGAAGAGACGAAGAGGCCGCAGATGCACCAGCGGAAGGCTTTGCCGCGGGGGAAGGGTCCTGGTTTTGCGCGCTTGATGCCACGCCCGCGAAGGCGAGGCTAAGAATGAGCAATAGGCGAATAGTTCGATTCATTTTTCCTTTGTTCCAAACAGTGATGGAAGTGAGTCTCTAGAAAGCTGTGCCGCCGGCTCAAGCCGGCTCAGAGTTCATGTAACCTGCCTACCCAGCACTCCGCTTCGCTCCGTCCTGGGCTGACTGCAATTCGGCGCCTACGGCGCTCGTTCATTCGCAGACCACCGCTGATTCTGCTACCAAGAAATGCCGAGCCAGATACTAAGTGCCAACTGCTAATTGCTTCTTTCTACATCTCCGTCTTGGCCGCGATTGGATAACGCCGGCCGAATCCGAAGGCTTTCTCGGAAATCTTCAGTCCCGGTGCAGCTTGCTGCCGCTTATATTCGCTGGTGTCCACCATGTGCGCCACTTTGCGAACCAATGCCAAATTGTAACCACGCTCGCCCGCGATTACCTCCGGAGACTTATTTTCTCCTACGTAATCTTCCAGAATGGCGTCGAGCACCTCATAGGGCGGCAACGAGTCGCTGTCCTTCTGCCCGGGACGCAACTCCGCCGACGGCTCCTTGGTAATGGTGGACTCTGGAATCACCTGCGAGCGTTGGTTCACGTACCTGGCCAGGCGATAGACCAGTGTTTTCGGCACATCCGAAATCACGGCCAGACCGCCGCACATGTCGCCGTAGAGGGTGCAATAGCCAACACCAATCTCCGATTTGTTGCCGGTGGTCAGCAGCAGCGCGCAGAACTTATTGGACATGGCCATCATCAGCGAGCCACGAATGCGCGCCTGGATGTTCTCCTCGGTAACATCCTGCGCACGCCCGGCAAATACCGGCTTCAGTGAGCCCAAGTAGGAATCGAAGATATCGCAGATCGGGACCGTGTCAAACCGAATGCCCAGGTTCTTCGCCAACCTGGAGGCATCGTCGATGCTGCCTTGCGATGAATAAGGACCAGGCATGGCAACGCCAATTACGTTTTCGGGGCCCAGCGCGTCCACCGCGATGCAGGCGGTCAGGGCCGAATCAATTCCGCCGCTCAACCCCAGCACCACCTGCTGAAACCCGCATTTGCGGACGTAATCACGCGTGCCCAGAACCAGCGCAGAGTAAGCGCTCGCCTCTACATTTTCGTCCTGCTGGTGGATGTCTCCGCAGAGCAAATCGCTGTCGAAGCAGACAAGGTCTTCCGCAAAGGACTTGGCTTGCGCAATCACTTTGCCGTCGGGTCCAAGGGCGAAACTGGAACCGTCGAACACCAGACTGTCGTTGCCGCCGACCTGGTTCACAAAAGCGACAGGCACACGATAATTCCTCGCGATCGTGGCCAGCATGTCGTGGCGCAGCTCGCGTTTGCGCAGATAGAACGGTGAGGCCGAGATGTTCAGGAGGATCTGTCCACCGGCGCCGATCAAGTCTTCGACAGGATCCACGCCGTACAGCGGACGGTCCCAGAAGTGCTTGTCGTTCCATGCATCCTCGCAGATGGTGAGAGCGAGTTGCTTGTTTCCCAGGCAGATCAGTTGCTGGCGCTCGGCAGGCGCGAAGTTGCGCATCTCGTCGAAAACATCGTAGGTCGGCAAGAGCCGCTTCGACTGAATGAACGAAACCTTGCCATCGCGCAACAGCGCCGCAGAATTCAATACCGACTTGCCGGTTGTAGAATCCGCCGGTGTCACCAGGCCGCAAATAACAGCGATACCTTCGGTCTGGCGGGCGATGTCTTCTGCCGCCTGGCGGTTGTGGTGCATAAACCATGGACGTTCGACCAGGTCACGTGGCGGGTAACCACAAACTGATAGCTCGGGAAACAGGATGAGATCGGCGCCTGCACCCCTGGCACGTCGCGCGTAATCGATGATCTTTGCTGAATTGCCCGAAAAATCCCCGATGGTGGTATTGATTTGGCCGAGCGCGATCCTCACATCATCAGTGTAACGGCATCGCGGCAACCGCGCCAAATGAGCTCCGGTGCAGCGAAAGCATTCGCTACTTGGAGGCACACGCACAGTGTGCCATATCCTCTATGCCCCCGCGATGACCTCGGCCACCTTTCGCTGCGTATCACAGCGCTGTAGCTCTTGAGTGAGTTCTTGAGAAACGTGCCTTTCAGCAAGTTTCTGGACATTTTGGTTCGACAGTTGCTTATCGACTTCGCTGCTTAGCCATCTCGCACCAGCCATCCCAACCAATGCTGCTCCGGCCAATGCGCTGAGCCGCAAGCTAACCAACTCGCGTGGACTTGGATTCGTGATATCCACAGCTGCCCCCGACCCATAAAGCGCCCAGGAGATGATGGCCGAGACGGACCCTACGATCACGTTGCCGATCGCTCCGGGACACCATATCCCATTCAGCGTGCTGGGATGCTTCAATCCGTGGTCGGTGAAATAAGCGTTAATTAGCCCACCAATCGCGCCAGCGGACGCGATCAAGAGCACACAACCTTTCCAGCCCCATGCTGCTGATGACATCTTGATTAGTGGCATCAATCATGCGCCTCACCCTCCCTGTTCGGAATTCATCTTTGGGATTTTGCTCTCGTTCATCTTATGAAACAAGATGTTTTTTCGATATAGCGCACCAACGTTAGGTGGGGATAGCGCGGGGTTTTCGTAAATACGATGCTAAGTGCCAAATGAGTGCGGCGGCAGCCCATCTGGCGACCCGGTGGGCGATGGAGTGCTCCCCGGACCCGGATAAGGATTGTTGGACGGAGGATAGGTCGTGTTTCCGCTGCCACTCGTGCCGCTGGGATACTCCGGCTGCTCCCCCGGACGGCGCAGCGTAGGAGCATTGGCCGGCTTTTCCGTTTCCTTCTTTTGCGCCACCTCGGTATCGGCTGCCGGCAGGTCTACTTCCTTTTCAGTGCGAACGATCTTCTGGCCGTCCACGGTCATGATCTCCAGACGTGACACCACCGGCCCTTGGAAGCGCACAAAATCCACTTCCTCCGGAGGAGTGCCGTAGATCCACTCCTCGTAATCCTGCCCCTTCTCGTCTTTGTCGTGGATCTTTCTCGGCGGACGGCCCTTGGCGTAAATCACCATGTCGCGATCCATGCCCACCAAAACTTTGTGGTTCTTAATGGCATCTTGCACTTTGGGAGGCAGGGTTTTCTCGTAGGCCTCGGCCTGATTCAGCGCCTTGAAATCGAGCACCGGCGACAGCATTTGGCGCACCTGGTCACCGGTCAACTCAGGCACATATTTGTCGAAGGCCAGGGTTACCTCGGTGCCCTTGGCATCCTTGGGCGTTCCACCGGGAGTGGCGCTGGTGCCTCCCATGGTGCCTCCCATGCCGACTTGCACGTGCTGATACCACTTCTCCTTCTTCTTCGGGCCGCCGTTGATCTCAAGCACGATCGACTTTTCCTCGATCAAAACATTGGTGATGGTCACTTTGTCGCCTGGCTTCGCTACTAATCCGTTGTCCCAGACCAATTGTGTTACCTGCTCGTCGCTGGGGGTAACCACGCCATGTTTGATCTCCAGGCCTTTGCGTCCCTGGGGCAATGTACGGCGCGCAAAACAGTGCTCCGCAGTGAGATCACGAATCAACAGCATCTTCGTCTCGGAAGTTAGTTTTCCTGACGGAGGGCTGGCCGGCTTGGAGTCGTCGGCCCGAACGGCCAGCGTCAGCAGCGAAACGGCCGTGATTAGAGACAGGAGGCGGGAGGGGTTCATTCAAGCACCCGGATTGCTCATATTATATGCCCATCAACAGTTGTCAGTTGCCAGTTGTCAGTATCAGTTGTCCGCCGCTGACTGACCACTGGCAACTGACCACTGACAATTGCTCTTGGTAACGGGTAACTTCCAGACAATCACCAGCCCGATCAGAAGCACCAGAGTCCCGGTGGCACTGGCTTCAATTCCGTAGCTGCCACCGGTTATGAGCGTCGGCCCGCTCACCGAACTTCGAACCAGGACGTTAAACATGCGTAGTCCACTAACTGGCAGACCACAGAAAAAGCCGAGGGTGGTGTTCCAGCCGAAATGAATCCCCCAGGGAAGCCACAGTGCCCGGGTACGCAGGTAGGCGATGGAGAACACAATCCCGATCAGCACAGTGTTGATGAGCGCCCACTTGCTGACTCCCGGATTCAACAGGTGCACCGTACCGAAGAGAACGGAAAAGACAGCGATCGCTCCAATTGGGCCGATTCCCTCTTCCAGTCGTTGAAAGGGATATCCGCGAAAAACGAACTCCTCTGCCAGCGCGCCGACGAGAAGGACAAACAGCACGGCGCCCGCCCTGGGAAGCAAATAAAGGCCAACATGAAAATGAGGCCTTATGTTTCCCCAGATGGCGATGGGCAGCACAGCCAGAAGGATTAGTGCCAGCCCGACGAAACAGCCAGTCATGAATTGCCCGTACGAGCCTCGGGCTCGCGGCAGCCCGAGAGCTGCAATGCGGTGTTGCTGGACGTTGTCTCCGATGGTGAGCAGCCAGACATAGCCGCAAATCAGCAGGAGCACGAGCAATGAGCGAAAGATTACCTCAAGCACGAGATAATGCTGGCTAGCGATGGCCTCGGCAACGACACCTGCGATGAAGAAGGCAGCAAACGAAAAGACGCTCGAGATGACAAACGCCCATATCGGCTGCAGGCGTCCTGTGCTGGTGGTGAACATGGCTACGGGTTTGCGTTGCGTCGCTTCGTAGCGTGGTGGAAGGTGAGCCCTTCGCGAGCAACCTGGAAGTCGAGCGGTTGGCCGCCATTTTTACGAATCGCTTCCTCAACTTGCTGCCGCGCGCCTTTTTCAATCAAGACGATTACACAACCTCCTCCTCCAGCGCCGCAAACCTTGGCCGCTCGTGCACCGCGGCGTCTGGCCGCAGCGATCAGCTTGTCAATAAGCGGTGTGCTGATCCCCGGCGCATTGGTGCGCCGCAATCTTCCATTCTTCGCGCATCAGAAGCTCCACATCGTCCCATTGCTCATCGGCGAGGGCGCGACGCATCGCCTGCGCAATCCGTGAAATTTCCTCAAAGTTGCGGATGACGCGCCTGTCGCCGTTAATGTGCTGCTTGAAGACCTCCCAGTTATTGATACCTGATCGCCGGGGCGCACCGGTGTAGAAAAGCACAAAGCGCCGGTCCACTTCGTTTAGCGGTACTGGGATACGCTCGCGGCGAATTCCGCCGGCTCCGAGATGGATTGCGCTGACGCCACCGTACATGGCTGGATAATAATCCTGGCAGCCCGTGGGGACGCCGATGAGCTGCGCCTCTACGTTCTGCGCGATTAGGCGGGTTTGTTCGATGTCAATCTTTGAACTTGTAAAGCGTGCCAATGCGGATGCAGTGGCGATCATCAGCGCGGACGACCCGGAGATGCCCGCCCCTGCAGGCGATTCAGAAAATGTCTCCAGCAGGAAAGCCGCCTTTAGGTCTGAAGAAGCGCACCAGTAGGCAGCCAGTGGATGCTGGTATGACTTTGCGGCCAGCAATGATTCGAGGCTGGCAAAGCGGTCCTCTCTCTTGATGTCGTGCGATTTGAGGACAATTCCCTTCCCCGCGCGCGGCGTAATCCTGCATGCCGTCAAGATGTTGAGGGCGATGTTCACGCTCATCGCGCCGGGATGAAACAGATACAGCGGCCAGATGTCGATCGTGCCGCCCGCAAGGTCGGCACGGCAGGGCGCCGTGGTAATGAGAGCTTCCTGGCTGGCGGAGGAAATCAGTTGCGCAATAGTTCGCATGACCCAATCGGAAGAATGCCGAAGTGCTATTCGCTCACAGTTCACGATAGCTGATCAACTGAATTCCGCGCCGCCGCAAGACTTCCATTGCCTCGGGCGAGGTCAGCAATTCCAGTTCCTGTGCTCGCGATTGGCGTAACCGCGTTCGCACTTCACCGAGGTCAGCATCGTTATAACCGGGATGGCACACGAATTCCCACGTACCCTCGGGAATGCTATCCACAATCTTGCTGAAGAGCGGCAGGTCGAGTATGCCGGTAACGAGCACGGCGACCGAACCATCAGTCGTGCGTAAGCCGTGCGATTCAACCTCACGGCGGAATTTTGCGCCGAAGTTGCGCAGCACATTGAGCTGGGCGAAACGCTTCCACAACTGGCGCCGCCGCAGTACATCTATTAGCGGCAGCGTCCACATTTGTCCGAAAGGATTGCGGACCGCTTGAACATTGCATCCCCGCGCGGCGCGCAACAAGGGCCGCAGCACCGCCGTAAACATGTGCGCGTGTTTGTGGGTGTCGAAGTGTGAAGGCTCCACTCCCGCCGCTTGCAAGCAGTGGATCTGGGCAGCCGCTTCGGCCTCAACCTCCGCTGGATCTAACTTGCCGCGAAATGAGGCCAGCACAAAGCCGCTAAGTCCGGGACGAAGACGGGAGCCGTTCTGCGCGCCCGGGTGCAGCAAACTGGAAACCTGCTCCGGCGGCAGCACCGGCGTGCCGTCCACGAGGACGACATGACATCCCACGCTAAAATGCCCAGTCTTAGCCGTCAACGATCGGGCGAGCGCCGCAGCCTCGTCGAAAGCCTGCGAATTTGCCATCAGTGAGGCCGACGTTACAATCCCTCGCTCGTGCGCCTCGACTATGGCGCGGTTGATTCCAGACGTCAGTCCAAAGTCGTCGGCATTGACGATCAGCCTGCGCACGGGTTCAGTGTAGCGCAGTCGATCTTTTGGAAGAGTATGGGACTTCGCGTATGACGGGCGGTTAACTCAACGGGGAGTGGTTTCGGCTTGCCGCAAGTCCTTCTGGATACCCCTGGCGGCCGTCCGCAGGTCCTCGCGAATACCCTCCAGCGACGAGAGCCCGTCGCAAATGGCTCCGAGGATAATGCCGGAAACCAGCAATCCGGCGCCGATCCCGATCAGGCTGGGGCCCTTGTCACCAATGCCGCCGAGCAGTGAAAGCACGCCCGCCAACGAAAAAAATGCAGCCGCAATTCCGGTAACATATTTCATCTCGTCTCCTTCTTGGGACGCCCGCCCAGCCTGCCATTGGCGCGCGCCGCTTCCCGTTTGGCTTTCGACGTGGAACGTCCGCCGACCTTGCCGCCCTTCCGTCCCAGCGCGACTGCGTGCGGGTTCTTCATGCGTGATTAACTCAAATTATTCCAAGGCGGTCTTTAGGTTGTCATCCGCTCACGTCACACATGGCTGTGACGGCTTGCTAACCGTCTCCCGAGGTGGAACCGGGGCCACGATTTCCAGTCCGCTTATCGCCTCACCACCCGGTGCGCGGCGCCCGGAGAATCCGATTGCGATGGTAAACTTATATTGCCAGTCAAGATTCCTCGTATTCTCGCGTCCGGGGGTGTTTTCAACCCCAAGAGAGCATCTGCTGGTACGACGGGCGGTTAGCTCAGTTGGTTAGAGCGCCTGCCTTACAAGCAGGAGGTCGCAGGTTCGAGTCCTGCACTGCCCACCACATTCGTCACCCCGTACAGTACAATGGAATCAGGTGACGCGCCCCGGAGTGGGGTAAGTAACCGCGCAAGCGGGGTCGTAGTTCAGTTGGTTAGAACGCTGCCCTGTCACGGCAGAGGCCGCGGGTTCGAGTCCCGTCGACCCCGCCATTAGATTCAATGGCTTACAAGCGCCCCGAGTGGGGCGCTTGGTATTTCCCCACAAACTTCCCTTCAATCGTGTTGTAGATTTGTCAGCTTGGGTGCAAACGCCAGGAACTCTCGACCTTACGTCGCCGCCTCGACTTTCGGCGCAACGCGTAACATCTGCTGAAGAGTCTGCGGCCAGTTTTCAGTGAGTTGCCGTCCCAGCCGGCTTCCGGTCTTGCGGGCGTGTTGGTGGAGAAGTTCACGCAGCGTATCTTGCTCCTTGCACGCGCACTCGTCTAGCGGCTTGGTTTCGACGAACTCGGGATGGAACTTCTGCCCGGTTCTGAAGCTTCCATCAGGATCCCAGACGTACGCCGTGCCGCCGGTCATGCCCGCGCCGAAGTTCCTGCCCGTTGCACCCAGGACCATCACCACGCCGCCGGTCATGTATTCGCAGCCGTGTTCTCCTACGCCTTCGACCACGGCGGTGGCGCCTGAATTACGAATGGCAAATCGTTCTCCGGCACTTCCAGCGGCAAATAAAAAGCCCGAGGTCGCCCCGTACAGCGCCACGTTGCCCATGATGGCCTGGGCGTCTGCTGCGCCAGCCAGTTTGCCCCACGGGCGCAAGATAAGTTCGCCCCCGGAAAGGCCTTTGCCAACGTAATCGTTCGCCTGGCCCTCCAGCACCAGAGACATGCCTTGGGTGGCAAAGGCGCCAAAGGACTGTCCCGCCGTGCCTCGCATCCGAAAACAGAGGTCTGGTTTTTCCAGAGGTTCGCGGCAACCCAGCAGCGCCAGTTCGCCCGCCAGACGCGCGCCCAGGCAGCGGTCCTCGTTTCTTACCGCTACGTTGTACTCGATTGGTTTGCCCGCGATCGCCGCTGCGAGCGCAGGTTTTACCCACGCGTCATCCAACGGCGGATGATCTTCGGGACGCGCATTGCGCTTCCCTTCCCAATGCAGCGGGCCGTTGCCGGCCGACGCCAGCACAGGTCCCAGGTCAAGATTGCCCTCCGCGCGAATCTGTTGCAGCAAGTCCGTGCGTCCGATGGCCGACTCCAGCGATGGCAGCCCGAGTGCGGCAAGCAGCCGTTGCAGGTCCTCGGCAATATTCAGGAAGAAGCGGACCACGTTCTCCGGTTTGCCGCGAAACTTGGCACGCAGATCGGGGCGCTGGGTGGCAATGCCAGTCGGACAGGTGTTGAGGTGGCATTGCCGCGCCATGTCACAACCCAGTGCGACCAGAACTGCGGTGCCAAAGGAAAATTCATCAGCTCCGAGCAGTGCTGCGATGAGCACATCGCGCGCGTTCCCAAACCCGCCATCCGCACGCAGCCGAACACGCCCGCGCAGGCCATTGTGGCGGAGCACCTGTTGCGCCTCGGCCAGGCCAAGCTCCCAAGGGCTGCCCGCATACTTGATGCTGCTGAGGGGAGACGCGCCGGTGCCGCCGCTGTGTCCGGCGATATGAATATAGTCGGCATAAGCTTTGGCGACTCCCGCTGCGACAGTGCCGACACCCAGTTGCGAGACCAGCTTCACGCCAATCGCCGCTCGCGGATTGACGCGCTTCAAGTCGTAGATCAGTTGCGCCAGATCTTCGATGCTGTAAATGTCGTGATGCGGCGGCGGGCTGATGAGCGAAATTCCCGGCTGCGCATGCCGCAGCCGCGCGATGAGCTCGGTAACTTTGTGGCCGGGAAGCTGGCCGCCCTCGCCGGGCTTCGAGCCTTGCGCAATCTTGATCTCTAATTCCTCCGCATGCGCAAGATATTCGGCGGTGACGCCGAAGCGCGCCGAAGCCACCTGCTTGATCTTGTTATTGCGCGGCAGAAAATTAGCCGGTGCCTCGGCTTCGCGTTCGTACGCGATGGGATCTTCCCCGCCCTCGCCTGTATTCGAGCGCCCCCCCAACTGGTTCATCGCCAGAGTAACGGTCTGGTGGGCCTCCGGGCTGATGGAGCCAAGAGACATGGCGCTCGACACGAAGCGCTTGGCCAGGCTGGAGCGCTGCTCTACTTCATAGACGGACAATCGCGGACCCGCAGCACGAAACTCGAGCAAATCCCGCAACACGATCGGCTCGCGCTCCTCGCCCGCACCCTTGTATGCCGACCACTCTTCAGCATGCGAAGGCGCAGTCGCGGCGGATTGCACAGCTCCTTTGGCCGCGCCGACGGCGAGCTGAAGATGTCGCGTTCGTTGCGGTTCCCACAAATGGGCCTCCGCTCCCTCATCGCGTCGAAAACGCACCCAGCCGAAATCCGGAAGTTCGCCCGCGCGATGTTCCATCGCCCAAGCAGCACGAATCCCGTTCTCGATTTCCGCGAATCCCCATCCTCCTAACGGTGACAGACTGCCCGGAAAGCAGCTCTCGACCACCGCCGCGTCGAGCCCGAGAATATCGAACAGCTGCGCAGCTCGATAGCTGTCGAGGACGGAAATGCCCATCTTCGACATCACCTTCGCCAAACCGGATTGCAGCGCCTTCAACAGCCGGACTTCGCCCTCTTCGCCGGCCAGGTTGTGGGCAGTCTGCAACATCAGCCAAGGGCAAACGGCGCCTGCGCCACTTCCGATGAGCACCGCGGCATGGTGGACATCCCGGCAATCGCCGGCCTCTAGCGCCAGACCGGCCTTGGTACGAAGACCAGCTTTGACCAGCGCGTGATGTACGGCGCCAGTCACCATTGCCATGGGAATCGGCAGGCTGAGCGGCGAAGCTGAGCGATCGGTCAGCAGCAATATTCGAGCTCCTCCCGCGACCAGTTCAACTGCGTTCTTGCACAGCGTGTCAATCGCGCTTCGCAGGGAATCTCCGTCCGCGAAGGTGCAGTCCACACGCGCCAGCGGTAGATCCTCGTGCATCGCGTAGACATCCTCATGCAAT
Organism: uncultured Acidobacteriaceae bacterium; assembly: GCA_963823635.1. GTDB lineage: Bacteria > Acidobacteriota > Terriglobia > Terriglobales > Acidobacteriaceae > Bog-257. The sequence continues at coordinate 53,050 of CAWGMV010000004.1, forward strand.
GCCGCCATCTGTCCCAGCGACAAAAACGGAGAAGGCAGCACCAGACCTGGCAGAGGAGCGTGCTTGTCGAGCAGGTGGGGCCACGGTCCGAGTCTTGTACGCAGAGAAACCACGCACGATTCGCGCAAGGAATCGATCGCCGGATTCGTGACCTGCGCGAATCGCTGGCGGAAAAAGCCATACAGCGGACGCGGCGTGCGTGCTAGCGGGGCAATCGGGGTATCGTCGCCCATGGACCACGTCGCTTCCTTGCCCTCCAACGCCATCGGCGCGATGACCATCTTGAGGTCCTCGCGCGTATAACCGAAGCCACGTTGCAGGCGGTTGACTTCGTCTTCGGGAAGCGCCCCGACCGGTTCCAGCGCCGGCTCCAGCGGGATGTCGTCAATGATCGTGGTGTAGGTCGCCAGTTCATCGAAATACCGGTCGAGCGGTTCCCCGTCGAGCAACCGGTTCCGTTCGAGGTCGAGCAGAATCATCTGTCCGGGGCCGAGCCGCCCGCTGCGCACGATGGAGTCCGGACTGACATCGGCCAGCCCGACTTCGGAGCCGGCAACAATCAGGCCCGTATCGGTGAACACATAGCGGCAGGGGCGCAAACCGTTGCGGTCGAGCGCCGCGCCCAGTAAGCGGCCATCGGTGAATACCAGCGCCGAAGGCCCGTCCCACGGCTCCATGCAATCCGCGTGGTAGCGGTGAAAAAGGGTTTCTCTGCGTATTGTCGCAGGCGGCAGAAGCATGCGAATGGCCTCGGCCACATTGCGATCATGATTGGCCAGCAATTCGGCAACCTCGTCGAGGCTCATGGAATCAGAGGCATCGCCGCTGAGAATGGGCTCACATTCCCGCGGCAGCGTGGCGCGCCGGGCCTCCATGTGCGCCCGATTGCTCCAGATGGTGTTGATCTCACCGTTGTGTGCAATCATGCGCAGCGGCTGTGCGCGATGCCAGGAGGGCAGCACGTTGGTTGCGTATCGCTGATGAAAAATGGCAAACGGCGCGACAAATTCATCGCAACCCAAGTCAGGATAGAACTCGTGCAGTAATCGTCCGGCACAGAGCGCCTTGTACACGATGGTCCGGGTCGAGAGCGAGCATACATAGCTGTCGCTGGTTTGCCTCTCGAAGGCTTTCCGCGCCAGATAGAGACGATGCTCAACTTCGGATTCCGCCTTAGCCGTAATGAGCGCCTGACGGACGACTGGCAGGGATGCGAGTGCGATCTCCCCCAGGACATCTCTCCGGATAGGCACGTCCCGCCACGCAAGCCATTGCAGGCCTTGGCCGGAGATGCACTCCTGGAACCGCAGGCTGTCACGCTCTGCCGCCGCTTCATCCTGAGGCAGAAACAACATGCCCACCGCGAGCGGCTGCTCCGCCGGCGACGAGACAGAAGCATGCTTCAGGAGGAACCCGCGCGGAATTGCAGTGAGGATGCCGACGCCGTCACTGCTCTTGTGATCGGAGGCTACCGCTCCACGGTGGGCCAGACGCCCCAGCGCAGTCAGTGCGAGCCGCAGAATATCGTGATTGGACGCGCCACTCAGCGTTGCAACGAATCCGACGCCGCACGACTCATGATCAAAGCGGGAGCTGATAAGGGTCTGGCCCGGAGAGCAAACTGAACTACGTCCCATGCTCCACTATAAGGCGAAACACCGGGAGTTGGGAAAGAATTCGTCTTCTCGGTCTCATCATCATCCCCACTTTGGGATGAGAGGCTCTCGACTTGTGCCGAAGGCAATCAGGCAATCCCCTGCCTCATTTCATCCCAAACGTCCAGCTCAGCCCGGAGCTTGTTCGGTTGAGAGCACTGCCTTGAATGTCAATAGGTGAAGCGGTCAGACTCAGGTGAAGCCAGCCACTGGGTCAAAGTCTGCGCCGTGCGATCCTTGTCAGAGAGTATGGCCTCTTCGGCCGGAACAGGCCACGCGACGCCCACCGCCGGGTCGTTCCAGAGAATACCGGACTCGCCCTTATTGTTATAGATGGCAGTACAAAGGTATTGAATCTCGACCCAGTCCGACAGGGCGCAGAAGCCGCGTGCGAAACCTGCTGGAGCCCATACCTGCTTCTTATCGTCAGCCGATATTTCTATTCCAAACCAGTGTCCGAGGGTTGGCGATCCCTTGCGAATATCGACCGCTACCACATAAGCTGCCCCGCAAGTTACCCGCATTAATTTTCCCATGGGTGCCTCCCATTGAAAATGCAGGCCGCGCAGGACATTCTTTTTCGAGCGCGAATGGTTCTCCTGAACAAATGTAGTGGGCAGGCCCAACATCTCAAGTTGGTCGGCCCGAAAAGCCTCCAGGAAAAACCCTCTTTCGTCCTCAAATACCTCTGGCGCAAGGATCACTACGTCACGGAGTTGACGAGATTCAATTCGTATTTGCATGGGGTGTCAGCAGATTGCAGCGGCCTGCTCTGCTTGACCGGGAAGTAAGTCCGCAGAGAGTGTGAGCAACTGCAGATGGGCAGGATAGCATAGTGATTCGTCATCCGCATTAAACGCGATCGGGAGAGCGGTTCCTAACCGCTCGCTTCGTTCGCTCCGTTTGCGATGACGATCAACGACGCTCCGATGGGCAAAACATGTCCCGCAGATTAATCATCGAGCCTCGAAGTTCAATAAGAACTAAAAAACGCCGTTGAGGATGGGAATCACCCGAAACTCCCAGTCGGCAAGAGTTCGTGATATCGATAAGCTGCTTTGATGAGATTCCGGACTGGTTCGTCTTTACTGAGGTTTGAGACAGGTGCGCCGTGGGCATCTGCCCCGCTTCACCTTGAGGCGAGTGCTACCGAAAGGCCCGGATTCTACCGCATCGAGGTCGCAATGTCGCCTTGGCTATTTTCGGCTGGTGCCGTCGTAGCGAGTGATGGCACACGCTCGTAAACCTGTGCCCCTTGGCCCTCCAGCATATGCGACGATGGGGGCACTTGTTCCAGAACCGAGCTAACGGCTCGAAGAAAGCTGGCAGAGCTGAGTTCATCATGAACACGTTGCAGTGCATTTGCGCGGATGCTACTCCACAGTGCTTCCGTTTCATAGAGGCGAATACATGAGTTGGCAAAAGAGGTGACATCGCCCCCGACGAGGCAATCCTGCCCGGCTGTCCAGGCCAACTGCTGCAAAATAATGGGACTTACCACCATGGGAACACCAAAGGAAGCCGCCTCGTGTGCCTTGTATGGAATTCCGGCACAATAGCGCGTCGGAACGATGAACACTCGCGCTAAATCATAGATAGGCTGAAGATCGTCTTGCCTCCCGATGACCCGCACGCCTGGTAACCTAAACTCCTTAGCGACCTCCTCAGTTCCGTATCCCGCAATGAGCAGGTCCGCACCCGTACCTTTGAATACTGTTGGCCAGATTTCTCTACAGAAATACCGGAGTGAGTCCAGATTTGGGTTGTCCTGCCCGTGAACGGCACCTACAAACAGGAAGACCTTGCGCTCGGCATACGAGCTAGGCGTGGGTGCGCTTTCAAGTCGATGCCCGACAACACACACTCTTTCCACACCGTACGAGGCAAAGTGATGAGCATCTCGTTCCGACACGGTTACGACTACGTCGGCTGCCAGGGCGAGAGATGCCTCCCTCATCGCCCAGGCTTGAACGGCATTCTGTGACAACTGTCGCCCGGCAAGCTCCGATTTCATCCGGTCGCGATCGGAGAAGATTGCTTCGGCATCATAAACGATCTTCGGAGCCGGAAAACCCACAAGCGTCGCCATATCTCGCAAAAGACGCTCCATATTATGTGGGCGGCTGATCCAGATTAAGTCATACGCTGGGACATAATCGCGAAGAACGGAGTCATAGGCCCTGTATCCGTCTACCAACTCAACTTCAATCGGTACATCGCGGTACTCGTCTCCATTGCCCCGGATTGGAAAGTTTAAGGCGACGCAAGCGACGTGATGTCCGAGGCCAACCAGGGTCCGTAGCAACTCATTACTGCGGGGGAAGCCGGAGCCGAGGTCGCGGTGTGGGATACGATCATCGAGGTAGAGAATACGCAAGCCCCGGGACATGGCAGCTATTCGGGCACGCACAATGTTGCGAGGACTCGGAGGTAAGTGATACCGCAAGACATGTTGCCATTCCTTGGAGAACTTCGTCTGGTTCGCTGCCATTAACGACTTCGCCGACTCGTTTCCTCCCGACGATGCAGATTCGTAATGCCGTATCACTGCTCGCGGTTCGTAGATCACCTCCAATCCGGAATTCCACACCTTGAGGCAGTAATCAGTGTCCTCATAATAGGCGGGACCATAACGAGCACTGAAACCCTTCAAGTCGGAAAACAGTTTTCGTGGGGTAAATAGAAACGCTCCCGAGCAGTAGTCGACCGGTCGGCGGAAATTGTAAGGCGAAGCAAGAGGGTCTGCTGCCCGACCGTAGCCCAAGGCTGAAGCGTCTGCCCAAACGATGCTGCCGGCTTCCTGCAGACGACCATCTGCGAGGAGGATTTTGCCCCCAACCGCGCCCACCTTCGAACGACGAAAGTTCTCCAAAGGGATGCTCAATCCATGTTCCAGCAACAATGCATCATTGTTCAGGAAACAGAGGTACTCTCCCCGCGCCCGTTCGGCCGCCTGCATGCAAGCAGGTCCAAAACCCACATTGATGGCGTTCCTAATAATCCGAACATTGCGCAGACGCCTCAACAATTCGTCCGTTCTGTCAGTCGAGGCGTTGTCGACGATAAGGAGCTCATAGTTGACATCCGCCTTCGCCAGTACCGATTCGAGAGACAGCAAACTGAGATGTGCTTTGTTGTAGAAGACCATAATGATCGAGAGGAGGGGGTTTTCGGCGGTCCTGAATTCGAGTTGGCGGTCTTGTCTTATTAATTCGTGTAGCCGCTGCTCACCATAAAGATTCCATGCGTCTTGCCCGGCGGGCACGTCAAACTGCTGGCACGGCGTGTCCTCAGTAGGATGTGGAGTGAAAGCTGTCCGGGGCACCACGTCTGGACCAAGCTCGGTAGGCTGGTTGCGCTTCTGTAGCAAAGCGCTCGCAGCTCTCAATGGCGTAGTCAGGCGCCATGACCGCGATGTGATCGCCTGCTGGTGTTCTGAACGATAGAACTCAGCACGTGCTTGCAGTTGCTCGTGTTGCGCTTGCAGTTGCTGGTGTTCTGCTTGCAGTTGCTGGTGTTCCGCACGATAGGACTCAGCAAGCGCTTGCGCTTGCTTGAGTCTGTTCTCAAGATCGACGTGATCCGCGAGCGCTCGATCCAGCGACCGCCGCAGCTCGGCCAACTGAAGTTGCGCATGAGCTACCTCCTTTTCCTTGTCGACACGCTGCGTCCACTCGCTGTGGCTCTTCCCCTGCTCGCTCCTGAGGGCTTGGTCTAGCTCGGAGATTTGCGATTTTGCACGGTGGACCTCTGCCTCAAGACTGATCCGGCGACCCAATGTCTCAAGCATATCGTGAAGAGCCCGGACTTGGCTGCCGGGCAGATCAAACCAGGTCTTAATGCCGCCGGTCACCTGTCCCGCAGCCATCACACCCAGGCCATTGCTAAACCTGAACTGGAGACAGGGATATTGCTTCTGCAACTCGTTCCAGAAACGCCATACCCCAAAATCCAGCTGCCGAACCTCAATATCGTGGAACAAAACAAGAGCGCGGTCGCTCAACTTGGGCAGCCAAGTTGTAAAGTCGTGTTTGACGGCCTCATACGTGTGCAAGCCGTCGATGTGCAACAAGTCTATGGAACCGTCAGCGAAATTCGCCACAGCTCCATCAAAGGTGTTCTGGATAAGGGTGGAAAAGCTTCCGTATCTGGAATCGTGATAGGCTTTGAGGTCGCGCAGAACCTCTGGCCCATATTTCCCTGACTGTTCGTCACCGGTCCAGGTATCAACGGCAAAACACCGAGTGTCGAATCCCTCCGTTTGGACTGCCTGGCAGAACGCGCAATACGAATCGCCGAAATGGGTACCAAGCTCAACTAGCAGCTTCGGCCGATGCAATGCCACGATGGCAAACGCAATCGGGATCAGTCCGTGCCAGCTGGTCACATCCGTCAGGCGATCAGCCATTCGAGAGGTGTTAGGGGGCAAGAAAATTGGCAATTCGTTCATATTTTGTGGCGATTGCATATGTCAGGTAATGGCTCTTGTTTGTGATGCCGTCCCGGGAGCGGCGGCACCGGAGTCCAGCCTAATTGACCCTGCCAGTGACGCTGGTGGCGATCTGTTCCAGTGGACTTACCTGGAAATGCCGAGCTCCATGCCACTAATTATAATGAATGCGCCATGAGCAAGCGCTCCCGAGTTATCCGGCTCTGCTGCTTCTCAACGATAAATCGATCCTCATTACTGGGGGCACGGGATCTTTCGGCCGCCAATGTGTGTGAACCATCCTCGGGAAGAGCAAGCCTGCTCGGCCGATCGTCTTCTCGCGCGATGAATACCTTTCAAAATGAAAAGATCTGGCCGGAGGTCAATCGATTATTGTTAGACCGTGCTCACCGCGAGAGGATTCTTGCTGCCCGGAGTGCTGTTCTGGATTTAGATTCCTCCGCCTATCCCGGCAAACCGGACCTTGGGCTAAAGGGCGCGGTGGAAAGCTAACTGAATAGCAGCAGGGATCTGTATTGCATCAAAACCTCACCCCGCGCCCTACATGACTTCGCAATCATGAGTTATGAATCCCAGATTTAAGTGCCGAGCCGCGTCTGCCGCGGAGGGCAAACCTAACCAGCTCACCGAAAAGCAATATCGAAATGACCCCCCAACTTACCGCTACCATTGCCGGATAGCCTCGAGGTCGATAATCGAACGCAATTGTGTTCTCGCCGGCACCAACTGGCACAGCGCGGAACAAGAAGTTAGCGCCAGTGATCTCCACTGATTTGCCGTTTACAGTCGCGTTCCAATCTGGTGCCCAGCGATCAGTTACGAGCAACCAGCCACTGCTGGGGGAGTTATAACGCAGGCGCAATTGGTTCGGCCGGTAGTCCAATAACTCCACTTTGGCCCGCGACATGGCGGAAGCGTTAGGAATCTCCAACCCCCCCAGAGTGGCAGTAGAGACAAAGTCTGCAAAAGCAGATTTCGCCGTCATTTCTCTGGGCGTGTGGAGGACCAATGGTGGGACTCCCAAGCGATGGCTGGTGTTCAAGTACTTCGAGAACTCCTTCTCAGTCGGAGCGAGCCATACGGGTTGATCAGAAAACCAGATGCGATCCTCACCAACCGCAATCTGAGTCAAAAGCGGGTCGGTAATGTATGCAGCCGAGTAGGCGTTCAGCATGCCCGTGATGTTTGCGAAAGTCGGGATACGGAGAGGAATGTTCCGGTTCTGCTGGTAACGACCCAGTTCGTCGGGAGGATAGAGCGTCCGATCGAGCCCATGGATCATGTCCAGAGATCTGACGTGCTTGGAGGCCATGATGTGCCACCACGATATCGACGCAGAGGAGTACATGGTGGGCATCGAGAATTTCAGTGCAGTGACAGAGTCGTACAGGGCGATCAGCATCAGGCCCGCAAGAAACAGCCGCCGGGAGAGGTCTCTTTGCCACCAAAGAGCAAACCACACCGCCGCGCCGACCCAGAGAAGTAAGAACACTCGGGTTGCGTGTGCAACGTTGACGGTCTTCAGACCCGCGCTCTTGAGGATCCAGACGAAACACACGCCGGCCACGATGGCGAGCCCGGCGGACGACAGGACATATCGAACTCGAGGCTCCTCTGAGCCAGGCCAGAGTGTCTTCTGTAAGTCGCGCGCACCGTAAGCCGCCAGAATGCAGAGTAGAAAACCAGCATAAGCTGCGAACAGACTGGGGAATCGGAAGTAACGTGTGGGCACGACGACGCTATAGACCCACCCGCGAAGGGGCAAATGCTTTCCCACTGCGCAGGCTAGGAAAAACAGGACCACCATAAACAGCCACATCCTCCACTTCCGTCCGGAACTGAGACCCGCGGCAGCCAAACACATAACCAAGACGCCGACGTAGAAGTTGCCGAGGGACACGTCGGTTTCAGGCCAGATCCGGTATGGAGGTAGATTCAACAGATACAAGATTGGGCTTGCGAACGTGCCAATCGCTTGAGGCGGAAAGGGGCCTATCTCGGCATACTCAGGCGAAACGCCTCCTGTGCGTGTAGTGTATCCCACGGTATATTTCATGAAGCCTATATAGCAAGGGCTAAGCACGAGCGCGCCAATTAAGCCAAAGAGAAGAAGCGATACCGCGTTGAACTGTAGGCGACGTTTCGTGGCAACAGCGGTCCAACAGGGGCCCTCATCGCCAGAAAACGCAAATCTTCCAGCAGCCCAAAACGCGAGAAAAAGCACGTCAAGGATAACTAGCGCCGGATAGCCCCCCAGCCCAGACAGGCCCCAAAGACCTCCAGAGCACGCCATGCGACTGTATGAGCGCTTTGCCAAGGCGTTGTCGAAGCAAAGCGTAATCCAAGGCACGAATGAAAACGAATACAGAATGGTGGTGTGCTCAGCGTGCCCGGTATAGACGCCGCAGGCGACAAATCCGAGTGCCACGATTGCCGCACCCCATACCGGACACTTAAGATGTCGGCACAGGAGCAACATTCCAATTCCACCGGCAACCCAGAATACGAGCCAGTAGGCTATGAATCCATGAAACGGATTCTGGGACACCAGGCCAAATGTTAGAAGAACAGGTGAACTGGCTCCTACTTGGGGGTCCGCAAAGTCGGGCGACCCACCATTCACCAGGGGATTCCAGAGAAGTAGGCTGCCGGACTTGGCATAATCCGATACCAAGGAAAACATGGGTCCGTAATAGGCGTCGGCATCCCATATAGGCGCAGCCCTTCCCAGGACCAGAGGGGAATTTCCGACGAGCACGACCACGGCGACGCAGCACGCGGCCAGCAACCATGAGAGGTAGCCGCGTGAGGACATGCAAGAAAGTGCGCGTTGCTGCAAGACGATTCCTATGGTATCAGTCGGTTGCTATGATAAGGGCAGGGTTCGGATCGGTGTCAAACAAATAGGAAATGGTTCTGGCTGGCGGGACTTCACCCGGTTTTTGTATACTGCTTGCGCTTCCACAGGATTGAGACGTCAAAAGGGAGGGACGCTTTGCAAAGACGTGGAAAGGATTACAGCAACGTGGCCCAGTTTCTGTGGACAGATCTCCCCGATGCACATCAAGTTCTCGAAGAGGAAGAAAAGCATCGCATCTTTAAGAAATGGCTAGGCAAGGATACTACGGCTATTCGACACTTCATAGATAAGGGATATTCTATACTGGCCTCGGCTGTTTCCGAATCCGATGTACGGCAGTTTCAGTCCGATCTGAACGCGGCATTGGAAGATCCCAGTCAGGAGTTTCCGATGACCTACTGGGATGAGAAAGGCCAACATCACTACGACGTCGCCCGCCCTGGTAAGCTCGCGCAACAAGAAGCCAAGGTTCTTGATGTCCACACACGTCTGCCATCCAGTCAAAAGTTGATCTTCGCGCCGAGGATGTTGGATTTCTTGAGGGATGTCTTTCAGGAAGAGCCGGTCGCGTTTCAAACGCTGTATTTTGAGAATGGATCGCAACAAGGAGCTCACCAGGATACAGCATTTGTCTACACGGAGCCGCCCTACCATTTCGTGGCGAGTTGGATCGCTCTTGAGGACATAGAACCCGATACCGGCGAGCTCTTTTACTACCCAGGGAGCCACAGAATGGATGACCTGTTGTTTTCGGAGGAAAAGAAGGCCCTCAGGCCGGGAGATCCTGACGGCCCTCTGTACTCCTCGCTGTTGGAACAGATCGTCAGAGAATCTGGGTTCGTCCGCTCCCGATTCCTGCCAAAACGAACGGATGCGCTTTTCTGGGCCTCAGATCTCGTCCATGGTGGCGAACGAACGACTCGGGAGGCGACCCGCCGAAGTCTGGTAACTCACTACTGTCCGCGTTCAGCCACAGTGCCCTATGCCCATGAAAACAAGATCGAACCAACTCGCTTGAGCTGTGGTGGGTGGATAGTCGCACATTACTAGACTAGCCGTGCACGGCTCGCCTGGGGATTAGGATACCGCGAGATCCTTGATGCGCAGCAACTCGCGCACCGGGAGGACTGGGGTACCGTATCGCAGGTCCCAGAACGCACCGGTGTTTCCAAACAGGAATCTTCCAGTGATGTGGCGCCCCTGCTCCGTAAAGGCATCAACAATCGGACCGATGACGCTGTCCGTCCCTCTTGGAGCCTCGACCCTTCCTTCCTTGAAATATTCTGGATTGCACTCATGCGAAAACAAGCAGCTGCCAATCGGTAGTTTTCCAAGGATTGACATCACATCGCGGCTGGAACTCTCCAAGTCCACATCCATCCACAGGCATAGAAGTGTAATGTCAGTCTGTGGCAGGGTATCTCCGAAATATCCCGCGTGAAAAGTGACCGCTTCGATCTTGCCGAAGGCGCTGACATTGCGTCGGACCTCCGCGAGGGAGCCCATGAATTCGCCAGCTTGGTAATAAGCAGACGCAGAGGTAGGAAGCCCCGCAAACGAGTCGAAGACCTCCATTGGTATTCCGAGTTGGAAACACGCCTCGCTTAGCATCGAAGTGCTGAAGCCCTTGAAGCAGCCAAATTCGGCGAAGTGTCCGGTTTTTCCCTGGCTCTTCAAAACGTAGAGATAGTGCGCAATGCTGAACATTTCTTCTACGCTGCTCGCAATCGCTATCGAATCCTTTTGCGACCTGCTGTTCGCATTGAACTTTGGAAAATGCTGCAGCACAAACTCGAATTTTGCCCAAATTGTCCGAAGAAACCCCAGATAGTGATAAAGACTCGGCAGTCGCTTTGTACCACGCCGTGCAACGAACGCCAAGTCATCGATCGCTTCATGGAGCAGTTCATCAGTCCATGGCGCGCTGTAAACTTGCCCCCCCCTCAAGTCGCAGAGGAGTGAATATATCGGAAGCGGCAGCGGAACTGGCGCAGGCGTGGTGGATCCACGGCCGAGTGAATTTTCCGTAACATGAGGGATTATCACAGGGTCGGACGCAATGGCCTCACCCCGCACTTGCCTGAAGACGACCGTAACTGTGGATTCCTTAGAGCGAAGGTGCGTATCGGATAGGTGAAATCGGAATCCGGTATTCGCCGGAGCGGCCGGGATCGCGGCCTGAACATCGGGACGGGGTAAAACGGGCGCAGTGACACCTACGAGAATGCCATCCACACGAACCTCAATCGCTTCTAACCCGGTGGGCGAGTACGCCCAACCTTCAATGTAATCGGCATTAACAGCATCGAAAAAATATCTGAACGCCGACCGAGGGGCACCGGGAGTCTTCTTAAATTGAAACGTCATTCAAACCTCGATGCAGAGGATTGTGCCACAGTTCGTGTAGGCGTTTTCTGGGAAATGGGATCATCGACGCCTCAATGTCCTTGCTGCACTATCCGGTCTGATGTCGCTCAGAACAGAACCCACGGCGTTTCGAAATACCGTTTCATTCAACTCGCATTCAACCCGCATTCTCGCGTGGTTACGAATGTGGTACCAAAGATCTTCGTCGCAATACAAGCGCAAGCAACACTGAGCAAACTGTGTAGCATCAGACGCAACCAGGTAGTCGTTTCCCTCCTCCCACTGCAACTGCTTTGCAATCAGTTCTGATACGACTTGGGGCACTCCATGGGCTGCTGCTTCATGTGACTTGATAGGAATACCAGCCGCGTAGCGAGTAGGAACGATGAAAACTCGCGCTCGCTCGTACAATGGGCGCAGATCGTCAACCTGCCCCAGGATGTGAACGGTGTCATCCGCAATGCTCGAGCGCATCGTATCCGTACCGTAACCCGCGATCTCCAGGCACCCCCCTGTCGCACGCTGAACCTGCTTCCAAATGTTGCTGCAGAAATACCGGATAGAGTCGGCGTTGGGGTTCTCCGTTCCGTGTACTGAGCCTATGAATAGATAGTTGTGTCGTTCTGAGAAGCCGGGTTCACTGGGTGTGTTCGACACTCGGTTCGCAACGACAAATGCACGACGAACCCCATTCGAGAGCATCGTCTGGCGATCACGCTCGGAGACTACGACCACAGCATCGGCCGCCCTTGCCAGCATGTATTCCTCCTCGGCGTTAGCGGGATCCAAAAAGTCCCGCACTCGACCCACATCGCCGAGTAAAGCCTCTTGGGCCTGCATCCTCTCGGAAAAAATTGCTTCCGCGTCGTACACGAGAGCGAAGTTTCGGTTTTCGACCACGTTGGGATATTCAGTCAGAAGGAGCTTCATGTTGTGCGGTCTGCTTATCCACACCACATCCGCCCACGGGAAGTAGTCTCTGATGAGCTCTTCCCGGAAGCGACAGGCGTCAAACTGCTCCACGTCGAGCGGTATATCGCCACATTTGTCTTCTACCAGGGGAAATCTAAAGCTCGCACACACGAGGTGATGGCCTAATCGTACCAGTTCCCGCAAGACATCATTGCTACGAGGAAAACCGGCACCGAGATGCCGCTGCGGTAAACGGTCATCAATGTAAATCACGCGCAATCCGGTCGCACTCGTCGCAATTCGTGCGGGTATCACATGTCGCGGGTCATTGCTGCGGTGCTTTTGCAGTTCAGCTTTCCACTTGTGGCGAAATTTGGCCTGCTGAGTGAGCATAAGCACGGCAGCCTGCTCAAGCCCTCCCGAACTTGCTGATTCGTAATGCTGAATTCTGCTCATCGGCTCATAGACCACGCCGAATCCACGCTTCCAGAGCTCCATGCAATAGTCGGTATCCTCATAATATGCAGGCGCAAACTCGGTGCTGTCCCCCACTACAGCGTCAAATAGCTCCTTGCGAGTAACTAGGAATACGCTGGAGCAGTAGTCGACGGGGCGCCGGAAGTTGTATTGTGGCAGTGTGGGGTCTTCACCACGGCCGTAGCCACACGCGCTGCCATCCGACCACACAATGGATCCGGCTTCCTGCAAGCTCCCGTCAGCGAGGACGACTTTGCCCCCCACGGCCCCTACACCTGCCCTCTCAAGGTTCGCTAAGGCAGAATCGATTGCTCCTTCTGTCAGGACTGCATCATTGTTTAGAAAGCAGAGGAACTCACCCCGGGAAATCGCCGCGGCTTGCATGCATGCGGGGCCGAAGCCGACGTTGGTCTGGTTCCGGAGGATAATTGCTCCTTCCAATCGTTCCAATAGCGCAGCGGTAGTATCCACGGAGGCATTATCGACACATATAAGCTCGTAATCCTTGCCACCGAACATGAGGATTGACTCTATAGCCAAAACGGATAGCTCGGCTCTGTTAAACAGCACCAATATGAAGGAAACCCGCGGGGAAGCTGAGTTGTTTAGTGCGAGTTTCTCGTCGGCAGCAAGAAGGCAGTCCAGACGTGCGCGGCCCTTCTCCGCAAGTGTTCGCTGCGCTGAAGCCAGAGTTGACGCCGAGAACTTTCGTGGGCCGAACCGTTTCAATGCCCAGGTGTTGACACGCAGCTTTCCTTCGGTAGAAATAGGAAGATGAACAGCGACGAAGCGGATTAACCTCGAACGATCTTCGTCGTTGCGGCGCCGGAAGGCTCTGCCGAGGGTTCTCGCTCTTCGCTGTAAGGTCGTGAAAACTTCCCGCCAACGTTGTGCCGTGCGACTCATTGATTCAGATTATGCAGCCGTCCGAGAGCTCATGATGGCAAGAGCCATGTTCTGCGGCTCCCCCGGTTGCAACAACCCCGCGATATCAAAGCGTACATACCATGATGAGGTGGGTATAGGGAATCCTCAGAACGTCCTCGCGAATGTGGCTGGTGACGTTCTGGAATTCGGTGTGCGCCAAGGCTTCGTATTGCGGCAGTGTGCGCACGAACCTTCCGCGGTCACGCGAAAGCAAGTAGCGTTTGATGGCGGACTGGCGCTCCAAATAGCAGCCGTCGTTGGTGATCATGCGCCCGCCTGGCCTGAGAGCGGCTGCGGCTAACCGAAAGAGGTCACGTGCTTCTTCCTCATCGAGATGGTGAAGCAGTCCAAGGGCCAGTACGATGTCGAAAGCGCCAAACTGCTGGACGTTGTGGTGGCTGACGCGCTCGCAACGGAATTCGCCGCGATTGCCATAACGTTTCTTCGCCGATTCGATGTACGTTGGGTTGGCATCGAAACCCATGTACCTACACTGGGGTAGAAAGGGCAGCATGTTGCCGGGGCCGCAGCCGATATCGAGGATATGGTCGCCCGGGGTAGGACGAATATACTCGTTCACCAATACGCGGCTCCGATGATCTGCACCGATGAGATGATGATATCCCTCATAGAACAGGGGCAGGTTCAGTATTGGACGGATCAGGGTGATCAAGTCTTAGTCTCACGTAACGAATCGGCCAACGTTGCTTCCGTTCCCCCGATACACGCCAGGCAACGCGAGTAGCCACCTGCAGGTCTCAAAGACACAGATGTGCATTATACTTGCCTGAGATGTCCATGTCCGCTGATCAAGGCCATTTGCTGCACCCCAGGTCATATCCGCGACTCCTGTCGCTTGTGCTGCCAATGTACAACGAGAGCGCGGTAGTGGACCACCTCCGGGCAGCTCTGACCAGCTTCATTGGTGAGCTTCGCTGCGAAGCCGAAATTATCCTGGTGAACGATGGCAGCAAAGACGCAACCTTGCCTGCGATCGTCGCATGGGCGCGCGAAGATCCGCACGTCGGGGTCATCAATCTTTCGCGCAACTTCGGCCATCAGGCGGCGGCCACCGCCGGTCTCGATCACGCGACCGGCGACGCTGTTGTGTTGCTCGACTGCGATCTGCAGGACCCGCTGGAAACCATCCATCGCATGATCGAGTACTATTGCATGGGCTATGACGTGGTGTATGGGCAACGCATCTCCCGTGAAGGAGAGACGGCCTTCAAGCGTTTCACAGCATGGCTCTTCTACCGACTGATGAGCGGCATGATCTACAAAGGCCTGCCTGTTGATGCTGGAGACTTCAGGCTGATTTCTCGCAACTGCCTCCTCGGCCTTCAGCAGATGCGCGAAACCCATCGCTTTCTGCGCGGCATGGTTGCGTGGGTAGGATATCCACAGATCGGCGTCCCATACCAACGCGCCGCACGCGTTGCGGGCGAGACCAAGTACCCGATCCGCAAAATGCTCAGATTCGGATGGACCGCCGCGACGTCTTTTTCCGCCCTGCCGCTAAAGGTGAGTACCGTCATTGGACTGCTCGCGACGTTGCTGGGCGTGGAAGAGGCCGTCCGCGCCACGTTGGCGTACTTCCTGAAGTGGTATGTCGTCCCTGGCTGGGCATCCCTAACCGTACTTGTCAGCCTGCTCGGCGGAGCCATGCTGATGAGCATCGGCATCCTGGGCGAATACGTAGGGAAGGTTTACGAGCAGGTAAAGAACCGTCCGATTTACCTGGTCTCGCAGACCTATCGCTTCGGCACCACAAACTACGACCAGCCGCAGGAGGTCACGGCTGCCCGGGGCCGTTGCCCATGACTCGGCCGGAATTCGATCAGTTCTCCGGCAACTATGAAGAGTTGCTGAAGGATCGCATTCGGGATCGTTTCGCCAGAAACGGGTCCGATTTTTTTCACCTTCGGAAGCGTGACCTGATCCGTCAATACTTCGCTGCGCGCTCCATTGACACCCATAAGCTGCGGTACCTCGATGTCGGTTGCGGCAAGGGAGAACTCGCCGCTTCTTTGCGCGATGACTTCGCGCAGGTGGCCGGTTGCGATCCTTCTCCCGGTATGTTGAGCTTCGCCAAGGGAATTGATACTCGGGTACAAAACGACCCCGCAGTGTTGCCCTTCGACAGCGGCAGCTTCGATTTTGTTACGGCCGTCTGCGTCTATCACCACGTTCCGCCTGCCCATCGCGTAAGCCTCACCGGAGAGTTGGCACGAGTTTTGCGACCCGGCGGAACGCTGTCCGTCATCGAGCACAACCCGTACAACCCGGCGACACGCCTGATCGTCGGCCGTACTCCCGTGGATCGAGACGCGGTCTTGCTCACGCTATCGGAGACACGCGGTCTGTTTCGGCCCGCCGGTCTTCACTTTCACCGCGCCAGCTATTTTTTGTTTTTCCCCGAGCCGATCTACATCAGGGGCGGCAGTGTGGTCGAGAAGTGGCTTGCCGCTCTGCCGCTTGGTGGTCAGTACGCCGCTTTCGCCATAAAGGAATAGGATGCGAGCTCCGCCTTGCACAAGGTCAACGGAATGTTCGCGCAAGCGATCAATGGCACACTGCAGGCATTCATTCTGCGCAAATATGCATCCAGCTCTAGCGGCAAAATCCTCCCGCATCTGCTTTTCAAATTCCCACTTTGATATGACTTGCCATCATTTCATGCCAAAGGTCCAGCTCAGGCCCGAGCTGGTGCCGTAATCGCTGCCCGCGAAGTGGGGCGGCGGCTGGTTGTCCCAGTTGCCGTAGAACGAGATATTCCATGACAGATCGCCGGTAATCTTGATGTAGTAGCTTGCATTCACGTTGGCCTTGACTCGGCCCGGGTCCGTAAGCACGGGAAACACAACTCCAGAAAGATCCAGAGTGGTTTTGTTGAACTTAAACAACTTCACTTCGCCGGCGACCAGGGCAGCCGCGAGATTTTGCGTGCTTGCGGAAAACTTCGCTTCATTGTACTGCGCGTTCTGCCAGGCAAAGCCCCCAAGGATAGCTATGGTTGCGCGGTTGGTGTTCTTCAGGTAACGTCCCACCCCGCCTCCCGCAGAAGTCTGAAGCTGGATTCCCTGCACCGAACTCTGCAGAAAGTCCCCCAGACCACCATAAAACCAATTGTCCCAGGGCAAAAGATGGCGGAACATCGGGGTTATCTCATTTCGTGTAGCGGCGGTTACCCCACTACTGGACGATAAGGTGGAACTGAAAGCATTACTTGCCGACCAGCGTCTCCGGAGATATTCCACATCGGAGCTCAATGTGTACTGCACTGTTTCGTTTCCTTTGGAGTAGGTGGTCCCAAAGTTTACATCGCCATTGAATCTCTGCCAGAACTTATCGGACGTCTCTGCCATCTCCACGATCTGCTCCCGCTCCAGTTTCGCCTGCTGTGCCGAAGCTTCCATAATCTCAATCTTGACCGGCCTTCCTTCCTCCGTCTCCGCCGTATTGAGCGTCCCTTTGTAAACCGAACCGTCCTGGGTCTTAACAATGAACAACTGCTTGCTCTCAATCCGCGCCACTTTCGACCAGTCAAGCGACGAGGTGCCGAGGATGTAGCTCATGCTCACGTAGAGCACGCCGCCGTCGAGTCCTTTGACCTCGCCGGTCAACCGGTCCCCGTTCTTCATGATGACGATGTCTGTACTGTCGCGCGCAAAAAGCGGCGCAGCCAGAAGAGCAATACCCAAAACCAGACATTGAATCTTCAAGTTCGGCTCCTATGTTGCGATTGCTCGACCTTCCAGAGTCAGAAAGGGCTGCCAAATTATACGAAGGTAGGATTTCGCTGCCCGGTCTGGGGAAAAGGCGCAGCCTCACTTGCACGATCTGCGCTATTGCTTTTGAATTTTCGCGCCCATCTCTGGCGCAACAGTCTCTTGTTGTCGAGCTGCTTCCGAGTGATCTTCGGTCGTTCTCCCAGGGGCGGAGTTCCCCAGAAGCTTTTCTTTCTTGCGCAGCGTTTTCAGCTCTGTCGAGAGGTTATGCTGATACCCCACAATCGTGAAAAGTTGACCGGTTGTCCATGCGAAAGTGAACAGGCCCGAAATAGCCATCAGAGGGCCGAGCTCGCGCCAGTCATACGAAAGCAGCATCTGTCCGTAGCCGATCGTGACGTAAGTATTGGCGCAGAAATACATCGAATTCCGGAAGTTGGGTATGAGCCCCGTTTTATATACAGCGATACTCCAAATGAAAATTTCCAGAAGGTGCAGAAAGAGGACCAACAGTATCGTCCCCGCAAAAATATAAGTAGCCAGGGACGGATGCCGCGCTCTTTCGCGCAGCGTCTGAGACCTTCGGCTGTAGCGGCCAACGATAAGGTCGAGTCCGGCGCCATGGACAAGCATGACGAGGACCAGCATCACGCTCCCAAAAGCGAGGACCGCGAACGGTATTTCGCCGGGGAGGACCAGGCGCGGGATGAAGGACGAAGCGAGCATTGGCAGTTACTCAGAACGTGATCAGCCGGGCCTGAGACTGTTACAGCCGCCTCACTCGTGGCTTTGCGGTTCGTTTCCGTTAAGCCGGTACACCATCGCCGTTTTAGTCACGCCCAGCGCCAGCCAATCCTTCACGTCCTGTTGCAGTGTGATGTAGAACTGCGCGGCGAGCTTTTTCTGCTTTTCGGCTACGGCTGCCCGGTCCGCAAACTTGACCTGGAAGGCAAACTCTCCCACTAGGGACTTATGCTCGCCACGAGTGCGCCACAACCCGATGTCGCACTTGCCCACTAACCCTTTGCCGAAGTCCAGTTGGCCGAGCGGCAGCAGGACTTCCTCGACAATGCCCCCGTTTACCAGAGCAATGTGTTCGTTATCGTCCTTCTTGAGGTCCGCTAACGCCGGGAACACCTTCACCAGCGTGGCCATCGACGCTCTGTCAGCGTCGTGCATCTGGCTCAAGCCAAACTGGCAATTGTGCGAGTACAGGATGCGATAGCCGCCCACCTGGTCCTTCAAGGGCAGCGCTTCCGCTTTAAATTTGATGCGGTACGCTCCCGCGATATGTGGGCGCACGTCCACGGAGGTGGCTGCTTTCTCGTCGGGGTGGCGATACTTGAACACGATTTCCGGATCGCCCACGGGGAAGCCATCCACATACGTGATGCGCCGCCGCAGGATGAACGCGTTGTTGTAGAGCCGGAAGTCGAAAGTGTCGCCGAACGTGATCTCGCGTATCTCGGGCCGCCGCTCTGAGTTGGGATCTGGTATGAAACCGACGCCGACTTTCTTCGCTGTTTGCTTGACAATCTTGCCGAAGTCACGAAACGCCTGGACTGACGCAAAACGATCGGGTTTCAGGATGAGCTTGGCTTCCAGGTAGGTGATCGCGTCTAGTGGAGCACCATCGGCATAGGTTGCGCCCGCCACCGGTCCGACGCTCGCGGCTTGTGCGCCATTCTTGAACCCCTTGTCCTTCCCTTTGTCCTTCTTGCCCTTCTTATCCTTCCTGTCTTCCTTTTCTTTCTTTGACACTGTTCCTCCAATAAGACGGCTTCCGCAGAAGCGGAGAGGCGAACGCCGGATTTGCCAAGTCGTTAATATTTACTCGCGCAGGGTGGGAATGCGCAACTGGTAAAAATGCCAGTTTCCATATGCAGATTTGAGGGAACCAAGCAGACTAAGGCGCGGTTTCGCGTAGACCACCGCCGAAGAACACTCCAGCCGGCTATGCGCGAGCCAGCTTCGTTTCCGTTTTAGGCAAGCCCCGCGAACTCCCCGGTCGGCCAAAAAACGCCTCCTCAAAACTTCGAGAGTGGGTTGTGGCAGCGTCACTCATGGCTTTGAGGCGTATTTCCTTTCAGGCGATACACCATCGCCGTCTTGGTCACTCCCAGCACCAGCCAGTCTTGCACGTCCTGCTGCAGCGAGATGAAAAACTGCTCGTGCAGCTTTCTTGATTTCTCCGCCACGTCCTCGATCCTTGAGAACTTGCTCTGGTACGCAAACTCTCCCACCAGTGGCGTGTGTTCGCCGCGCGTCCGCCACAGCGCCACATTGCATGGGGCCGTGACGCCTTTACCGAAGTCCAACTCCCCGAGCTCCAGCAGCACTTCCTCAACAATCCCCTCGTTCACCAGACCGACCTTCTCATCGTCTGATTTCTTCAGACCGGCGAGCACCGGAAACACACGGGCCAGGGTCCCCATCGAGTTCTTGTCCGCATCGTGCATCTGGCTCAGACCGAAGACGCAGTTGTGTGAGTACAGGAGGCGGTATCCGCCGATTTCCTCCTTCAGGGGTAGGGCCTCAGCCTTGAACTTAATGCGATAGGCCCCTGCGATGTTGGGCCGCACGTCCATGCAAGCGGCCTTCTGTTGGTCCGGGTGGCGGAACTTGAAAACCATTTCCGGATCGCCCACCGGGAAGCCGTCAACGTACGAAGTGCGCCGCCGCAGGATGAAGGCATTGTTATAGAGGCGGAAGTCTGGAGTGTCGAAGAAGATGATCTCCCTGATGTCCGGCCTTCGCCCAGCCTTGGGATCGCTGACAAACCCAACCCCGAGCCGCTTCGCCGTGCGCTGCATGATTCTCCCGAATTCGCGGAAGCTCTCCACCGAAACGAAGCGGTCAGGCTTCAGGATTAGCTTGGACTCAAGGTACTGGACAACATCCTGGGGGTGGCCATCGCTACAGGTGGCAACGGCCACAGCAGGGCCCTTACCGGACTCGTGGCCTTTCTTGTCTCTTTTATCCTTGTCCTTTTCGTCCGTCTTTGACACTGGCTTCCTCCAAGTCTCGCACGACTTTTTCGCAGAAGAGATCGGTATAAGCTCTTAATCAGCGGATTGCTAATATCTACTCCCGAAAAAGCAGGCACGCAACTAGCTCATGAGTTCTCCAACCTGCTTTCATTCTTAAAGCGTAGCACTCGCCCGAGAAACCCGGAGGCTTGGAGTTGGCTGCGCTTAACCGGAACGATTGCGTTCATGCTGCCTGCGAATCGGTTGGTGGGGGCCGGTGCGGCCTGGAGCCGACCGTAAACAGCGGTGATACACTTGATTTATTGATTGTGCATTATCAGTAGTGAATATAAGCACGAAAAACTTCTATGCCCGTTGCGTTGCTGATCCTTAGGGAGAGCAGGAAACACGATCCGCGAGACCGGCAGACGATTTGTGATGGTGATGGCGCTAGCCTCCGCCTTAGCGATTAGTAGCGGCTATGCCCAGACCTTCAAAATACTCCACACATTTCACAACGGTGCCGATGGTGGGTATCCGGCTTCACCGGTTTGGAGCGACACATGCTTGGTACACCTTGCCAGAGCGCCTAGCCATTTCTCTGAGAAGGAGGAACAAGATGACCGCGGCCGTGTTTCACAATTTGAAGAATGATCCGGCTGGCAATCTCCTGCCACTCAGCCCGTTTCCGAGATTCCGCCGCTTTTCAACTCCCAATCGTCAATTCGCCAAGTTCGTAGTTTTCGTCTTGTTCGTCGCGCTCTTTGCTTTTCAAGCGACAGCGCAGAACCCCCCGCCACCTCCTCCACCTCCGCCGCCTGCGGTTCCGACCGCTCCGCCGACTCCAGAGCCAGGGCAAACGCTCACTTCGAAACAGCTCGAAAACCTCGTCTCCAGAATCGCGCTTTATCCCGATCCCCTGTTGGTACAGATACTCACGGCATCCACATTCTGGCAGGAAATTCCGCAGGCTGCGGCTTGGGCGAACGAGCACAGTAATCTCAAGGGGGATGCCCTGGCAGATGCAATCCGCGCCGACAATTTGCAATGGGACCCGTGCATATTGGCGCTGCTCCCATTCCCGTCGGTCCTGAACATGATGGCCCAAGATCCCAGCTGGACCGAGCAACTGGGTAATGCCGTTCTAAACCAGCGCCCCGCAGGTTATGGATGCTGTTCAGCGGCTGCGTAAACAGGCACGCAAATACGGCTATTTGCGAACGAATCCGTACTGTACCGTCGTCGATTCCGGCGGCTATGTTGAAATCCTGCCCGTCAATCCGGCTTACATCTACGTTCCCGTCTACGATCCGCTTGTCGTATTTGCACCACCGCGCCCCGGCTTTGTAATCGGCGGCGCGATCGGCTGGAATCCGGCCGTCGTGATAACTGCGGGGTTTTTTCCCATGGGGATGGGCGCATCCCTATTTTGCATGGGGCGCACACGCGATCATCTTGGATAAAACGCCATGGAATCGCGTCTGGCTGAATCGGGGCTACTACGTTCAGTCGTACGCGCATCCCTGGGTACCACGCGTGGGACCTCGCGTGGAGATCCATCCGGTTCCACGTCGATAAAAACCAGGCTCGTCGCCCGAGGACTCTACTTCGTACGCCCCTCACCTTGATGCGGGACCGGTGGTTCCTCATTAGGATGGATTTGGCAAAAAGACAGAAACTATTCATGTGCGTCGCAATCGTCCGAAGTCGGTTTTCATTTTGGGAA
The DNA here is from genome assembly GCA_963823635.1 of uncultured Acidobacteriaceae bacterium. Taxonomy (GTDB): domain Bacteria; phylum Acidobacteriota; class Terriglobia; order Terriglobales; family Acidobacteriaceae; genus Bog-257. The sequence goes on from CAWGMV010000004.1 coordinate 75,124, forward strand.
TCGCTGCTGATTTTCCTCGCCCTCCGCTAATTAACACAGGGCAACAAGTGCGATACTGCGGTGTAGATTCTCTCCCAGGCATCCGTAATGACCGCGCAACCACAGGGTTCCGTTTCGGCTCCCCAGGCCGAGCCTTACGATTTCGATTTCATCGTCATTGGCTCCGGCTTCGGCGGCAGTGTCACCGCGCACCGGCTGGTCGAGAAGGGCTACAAAGTCGCGGTCATGGAGATGGGCCGCCGCTGGACACCCGAGAATCTGCCGCGCACGAATTGGTCCATCCATCGCTGGTTCTGGCGTCCGGGTCTCGCGCTTCGCGGCTTCTTCAACATGCGCTTCTTTCGCCATGTCACCATCCTGCACGGCTGCGCCGTCGGTGGCGGCTCGATTACCTACGCCTGCACTCTGCTGCGGCCGCCCGATAAGGCTTGGGACAACGGGTACTGGGCCGGCCTCGCCGATTGGAAAGCCGAGATGCCGCAGCATTTCGATACCGCCTCCCGCATGTTGGGCGTCACGGAGAACAAAATCTTCGGCCCGGGCGATCTCCTCCTCAAGCGCGGCGCAGAGGCGATAGGAGTTGGACACACCTTTTACCCAACCAGCGTGGGCATCTTTCAAGCCCCCAAAGGCGAGCCTGCCGGCCAAACGTACCCCGATCCCTACTTCGGCGGAGAAGGCCCGGAGCGCACCACTTGCAACGCTTGCGGCGGCTGCATGATGGGCTGCCGCCACGGGGCCAAGAACACCCTCGACAAGAACTATCTCTATCTCGCCGAGAAGCACGGCGCAGCCGTCTCTTCCCGAAACCAAGGTCGTGGATGTCCGACCGCTCAATGGCAAGCCCGACGGCGGCGATGGCTACGAAGTTTCCACACGGAAGTCCACCGCGTTCGTGAGCCGGCATTCGTCGCCGCTTTACCTGCCGCGCCGTCGTCTTTTCGGCGGGCTCACTGGGTACCACCGAGCTTCTTTTTCGCCTGAAGTCGAAAGCCTCCCTGCCCCACATCAGCGACCGTCTCGGCAAGCATATCCGAACCAATTCTGAGTCGCTCATTGGAGTTCGCGTTCCCGGCAGCGTCGATGATCTGTCGAAAGGCGTGGCCATCGGCTCGGGCATTTACATCGACGAGCACACCCACATCGAAGCCGTGCGCTATCCCACCGGCTCGGATGCCATGTCGTGTCTGGCCACCATCCTGACCGGCGGGCGTCCCGGCCCCGCCAGAATTGCGCTGTGGCTGAAGAATCTCTGGTACTCCTCGCTGCGACATCCCATCAATACGTTGCGCATCTTCCAGCCCTTCGGCTGGGCGCGCGAATGCATCATCCTGCTTTGCATGCAGGCCCTCGACGCTCACATTGACATGGGCTGGGAGCGCCCCTGGTTTTGGCCCTTCCGCAAGTTTCTCGTCAGCCGCGGCGACAAGGTGCCCACTTACATTCCGCAGGCCAACGAGTTCGCCGAGAAGTTCGCCCGACTCGCCGGCGGCACGGCCATGAGCATGATGCCGGAAATCCTGTTCAACGTTCCCGGCACGGCGCACTGCCTCGGCGGTTGCGTTATCGCCGACTCCGCCGAGAACGGCGTGGTTGATTCCCGCCATCGCGTCTTCGGCTACCGGAACATGTACATCTGCGACGGTTCGGTGGTCGCCGCAAACCTCGGCGTCAATCCCAGCCTGACGATTACCGCCCTCGCCGAGCGCGCCATGAGCTTCATCCCGCTGGCAACGGGGATGACTTCGGACGACGCTGCAGCATTGGCCAGACAAGCGGTTCGCGCGTGCCAGTGAAAATCCCCACCCAAGCACAAGGAAGCTTGCAAGGTGCCCTGGGTACAGCCGAAGGATGGCCACCACCGCGATGGCTGCTACGCTACCCGTCAAGGGAGAGTCTTGCAGAACTAGGAGGCAAAATAGGCATTCCGGCCATGCCTGTTCGGGCGGCCAGACTGCCGAGGGTACTCCAATGAAATCGTTTCACGATGTCGCGAACTGGCAAGATGGGCGTACAATGGAGCCGTTTTCCGGTGAAGAAGGAAACGCCGGATGAGTGACGACAGCGCCGCTACACAGATTTGGCTAGAACCAGTCGAGAACGTTCCACCTCCCGACCGGCAACGACTGCCTCTCGGTGAGATCCCTGAGTGGTTCTTGGCGATCGCCGCGGTTGTGTACGCATCAGGATTTCTTGTCGTTTTTACTTTCCAGGGTATGTGGGGGCTGCAAGCTGCAGGGCTTGAGTTTTTCCGAATCAAGTATCTGCATGCGGGGTTCCTATGCAACCTCCCGCTATTGATTGTGGGCGTACCCATCTACGGTACGCTCCGCATCAGACAGCTAGGCTCGCAAACATATAGGGGCGCGCCAGAACTTCCTGTTACCTGGACGACTGCCATCGCTTTCGTCAATTATCTTGTTTTCCTATATGGGGTTTATATGTTCGTGCCGAGAAAGCACATTGAGGGACATTTCGGTGCTTTCGCAATGCCGTACATCTTTTGCTTTATTATCGCGATGGTTATTGTCCAGATAGCGGAACAATTAGCACACGCCGACGTGAAGACATCGGGCGCAAAGACGATACTGCAGCGAATTACCTTGTGGATCCACAAGGATGAAGGCAGGGAAAAGACCGTATTGAAGACTATCCGGGGGACCCGGTACGCACTCTTTTGGTTTTCGGTGGCAGCGAATATCTACGCCCTCATAGAGGGTAGAACGCTGTTCTGGGAAGCATTTGGAGGACGCGGGCGGACGTCGCACAGCGGCATGTGGGTATTTCTCCTGTTCATGCTGGCCGGTGGGCTAATGCTGTGGCGACTGGACGCTCGGGACTCAGAGTTAAAAGAAGCAGAAAAACCACATCATCACAGTCATTTGGCACTTCGATCCCATCTGTGGGTTACAGGCCTGAGCACGACACTGGCCTTCTATTGTCTCTATGTTCTTGCTTTCGCGTATACCGTATACCCGTACATCCCCGCAGAGCGCGGTGGGGCTAGCTACGTAGACTCCCCGAGCGTCAGCGTCTCCATTTTGAAGACTGCACAGCAGACGATTCCGTCGGGCCTATCCGGAGACTGTTCCAAGGGCGTTTGTCTCCTGCCCCTTCTGGTAATCGTCGAGGAAACACCTTCATACCTATATGTGGCCAATCCGCGAGATGGTGCCGCAATGAAATGGAGGCGCGGGGACGTACCAGAGATCTATGCCCTGCGACAAGACTCAGTCGCAAGCATTGCCTACATCCCAGTACGGTAACAGCGACTGCAGAGAAAACGGGGCCCATAGAGTAGCCGCGTGCTCCACCCGAGCCTCTTTTGCTTGGGTGGGATGATCTGCCGGAAGACTGTTCGACTCGATGGTCAGATATAACCACCTTCCACTGGAACTCATTTCGGCGGGGCAGGCGCGCTCGCCGGAGCTTCCACGCCCTTCACCGCAACCAGGTACTCGACAATCAGCGCCTGATCGGCCTCTGTGATGGTAGCTCCATAAACATCCACCATCTTTTTCACTTCGCTCTGCCATACCGATTTAGGGAAGCGCGGCTGCATCGAGACGTAACGGGCCGTATGGCAGATCAGGCAATTCTTGCTGTATATCTCGACGTTCGGTCCTGGCTGTATCTCAGGTGGATACTTCGGCAGCACGATGCTCTGCACCTGGCTGGAACCAGCTTTCGCCGCCGGTTTCGCCGCACCGGCTGAAGGCTGTTGCGAGTGCACCGCGACGGAAACCGTCAGGCCCACGGCGGCGGTCGCGAATGCGAAAACGGTTTTCCAGTTGTTCATGCTGGCCTCACGCTACGGTCACATCGAGGTGCTCGATCACGTCACGCTGATAGCCGCTGCGGTTCCATTGCGTCGTGGACTGCGTCTCCCCCGCGTTGTTGGTCGCGCGCACCATCAAGCGATATGTTCCTTTCGCCGCTGGCATCCATTCCGCCCGCCAGAGCCGCCACGAATATTTGCCTAAGTCTGGGCCGAGGGTGGCGTCACCCCATGTCTGGCCTCCATCCTTCGAGACTTCCACCCGCAGAATCCCGGAAGTACCATCCGTGGCCACGCCCGCCAATTGGTAACGCTGGCCAGCGCGTAGCTGCTCACCGGGCTCAGGCGAAACAAAGATGGAATGCACCGACATGCGATTGATCGGCACCGTTGCCGCCGAAAGATGCTGCGGCTCTTCGTTGGCGTCCGCGTTGTCGGGAATGCGGTAGGCCTTGTCCATCCAGAACGTCTTCAGCGGCTGATCAAGCACCGTAACCGATGACAGCGCTTTGACCCAGTACGTCGCATACCATCCCGGAACCACCAGCCGAATCGGAAATCCGTTCAGCATGGGCAGCGCCGCCCCATTCATCTCGTACGCGATCATCACCTCGCCGTCCCGGGCATGTTCAATCGCCAGCGACTTTTCGAAGCGCGGCGTTTTTGGCAGCGCTGGAACGTCAAGTCCGTGCAGCCCCACCTGAATTGCTCCCGGCATCACCCCGGCCGCATCCAGCACGTCTTTCAGCCGCACACCTTTCCAGCGAGCATTGCCCATGGCGCCGTTGCCCCACTGCCCGCCGGGAACTCGCGGTTCAAACAGGCTGCGCGAATTGCCGGCACACTGGGCCAGTGCCACCAGCGACACCGGCTCGAACTTCGTCTGCAGATCGTTCAGCGACAGGCTCAGCGGCTTGTTGACGTGCCCGCCGACCTCCAGCCGGAAGGTCCGCAGGTCCACCGTTGTCGGAATTCCCGACAGATGCCAGCGTACGAAGAACGCGTCGTTAGGGGTGAGGTCGGTGCGAAAGTATCGCAGCGGTGTCTCCAATTGCGGCGGCCGATCGGTCAGCAGAATGAGCTCTGTCTTCTCCGGATAGCGCGCCAGCTCGTGCGCGCCAGATTCCGCAGGCACGCTTGCAAGGTCAGGGACCGATGTAAGCTCGAAGGCGTACCCGAAGGTACGGCTCACCGCAGCAAATCCGCCAAGCGAAATCAGCGCCGAGAGGAATTGGCGGCGGGCACGTCTGCACGCGACTTCCCGTTGTACGTTTTCCATAGCTTCAGCCAGCAACCAAGATATCGGCCAAGAACGCGTCCGACATCTTTACACGAGCGTTACGGCCGCGCAAGGTTGCTGTGGCGTAGAAAAGCCTGAACCGTTGGTCGTTGCCAATAATAGCTGGCAGGCATTACGCGCTGATCTACTTCAGCCGCCGCCCTATCCACGAGTATTGCCACGACACAGAGAGGTTGTTGTAATTACCCCCGAAGCGGACGTAGGTGCCATCGCTATAGCTGACCTTCAGCGATTGGTGCTTGCTGATAGGCACCGAGAACGTGCCTCCAATGCGGGAGGCGGTCTGCTTGGTTGCGAGATTGCGGATGCCGTTGAGAGTGGTAACGCCACCGAACCAGAAGTTGCCATCCAGCGAGGCCCACATCCGTTGCTTCGGGAAATCGTAACTTAGGTGTCCTTCGAAGGAGCCGATGGGGGCTTCGGTTTGCGGTTTGGGAACGGGAGGGCTGTAGAACGCGTTGTTGGTGGTGTAGAACCAGACCCCCGCGTAGCCGTCAAGGATCCAATGGCCCCAGCGTTGGGAATAGCCGAATTCCGGCTTAAAGGCCCAGCGGTTGATGCCCCAGTTGACCAGCTTGGTGCCGTCGTATTGACCGGTCGGAGCGATTATTCTCAGGCTGGCGCCCAGGATCATCTTCTGCTTCCACTGAGCGAACTGTTTAGCCTGCATCGCCGGACCGCCCTTGAGGTTAACGGCCAGCCGAGCGCTAAAATCCAGCAGGCCGGAGCGGTAAATCTGCTTGTTCGCGCCCAGCACTTGTCCCGAGAAAGTTCCTACGCCGTAGGGCAGCGAGGCATTAATGTTGGCCGAGCGGCCAAAGAAATTGAACGAATGGTAGTAGGTGAAAATCGGCACGCTGTATCTGCCGGTGGCGCCGGTGATGGGAATCGTCCCGTTAAAGTCGACGCCTCCGTCGAAGAACGAATAGGTCAGGTTGACGGCGTTGGAATGCACCGCCGTGATGAGGTAGGCGCGGGGAGAGAGGTCCTGCGCCCAGCCGCAAGCGAGTGACGTGATCGCGACTATCACCCACAACAGGAGTTTTGACCGAACTGTCATCGTCGCCATTGCGCCGCCGCAGCTCGTCCCGTACCGCCTGACATGCGTCAGGGAGGAAACGTGCCCGTTCTAGCCGCCAAAAGTCGTGAGCGACGCACCGACACTATAGCGCGAGAACCGAATTACAAGACTGCAAGAATTACGAGGAAGAGCCCAGAAAACTTGCCAGAGGGACATGGCAGCAAATGAGCTGGGACGAAGCCTTCCCGAACTGAGACCGGATTCCACGGCCTTGTACTACCAGCATAGTATTTCGCGCCACGTTATTGACTTTCGCCGAGCGCCAGAGTAGATTTTGTCAGCCAGTTATTCCACTGCTAATTGCTCAAACTGAAAAGGAAGTAGGTAGTTGCCGTCGTGGGCGACGACGGTCCTGACCTGCCCTGTGCCCAAATTAACGACTTGAGGAGAAAAATGAAGCCTTTGCGAATGCTTGGATTCGCTGCGGTCTTATTGTGCGCTGCCTTCGTCAACGCGCAATCGCCGTGGACACCTGTTAACAACGTACCCAACATCGGAGCCGGCGCGGTTGCGCTGCTCACCGATGGCCGGGTCATGGTACACGATGAAAATAACAACGGCACGATTAATTGGTGGACGCTAACCCCCGATATCAACGGCAACTACGCGACTGGAACCTGGACCCAGGTCGCAAGCATGCCCTCCAATTATGCCCCACTTTATTTCGCTGCCGCTGTGCTGCCCGACGGCCGCTACATCGCCGAGGGCGGAGAATATAACTTTGGCAGGGGCGTCGAGACCAACCTCGGAGCAATTTACGACCCGGTTGCCAACACCTGGACACCCGTTAGTCCTCCTTCCGGCTGGGCCAACATCGGAGATGGCATAGCAACCGTATTGAGTAATGGCACCTACATGCAGGGCTCCTGCTGTAATAATCCGCCGACCGCTGCCCTTCTAAACCCGTCAACCTTGACGTGGACGTCCACAGGGACAGGCAAATTCGACATCTATAGTGAAGAGGGGATGACGCTGCTGCCCGGCGGAACCGTGCTTGATGTCGACGCCTATGTCCAAAAGTATCAACCCAACGGCATGAACTATGAAACCTACAATCCCAATACGGGCGCTTGGACGAGTCAGGGCAACACGCCTGTTCAACTCTGGGACTCGGCTGCCAACTGCGGCGGGGCCGGCAAGGCTTCCTACGAACTCGGTCCCGCGGTTTTGCGTCCCGACGGAACGGTTTACCAGACTGGCGCGAATAGTTGTGGCGCCGGCCACACGGCCATTTACACCGTAAGCTCAGCCAGCTGGGTAGCCGGCCCGGATTTCCCCGGCAATCTTGACATTGCTGATGGTCCCGCAGCGCTGTTGCCGGATGGCAACGTGCTGATGATGACGAGCCCCGGAGTTTACCAAACGGGCGCCGAATTCTTCGAGTGGAATGGCAGCACACTGAATCAGGTCCTGGGACCGCCCAATGCGCCGGGCGACTCCTCCTTCTACGGCCACATGCTGATGCTACCTACTGGCCAGGTCCTGTTTACCGACTTCAGCAATGATGTCGAGATCTACACGTCCAGCGGAAGCCCGTATCCGGGTCTGGCGCCCTCAGCTTTGCTGACAACCGCCGCCCTGTCGCGCGGGAGCACCATCCTTCTCTTCGGCTACAAATTCAACGGTGCGTCGCAAAACAATGCCTATGGGGACGATTTCCAGGACGCCACCAACTACCCTATCGTTCGCATCACGAACAAAGGCACTGGGCATGTTTTCTATTGCCGCACCCATGGCCACAACACCATGGCGGTTGGCTATCCCGGTCCCAGCTACACCCATGTTGACATACCGGCCAACATGGAAACGGGCGCCAGCTACCTGGAGGTCGTAGCCAACGGGATCGCTTCACAGAAATACCAGATTGGAATTGAGTAGATTGCGCTAGGCAGCCTTGATGTCAGGAGCGCCACCTTCTGAAAATGGAGATGGCGCTTTTTGTCATGTGAGGTCTCGCATGTTTGGGTCGGGTAGAGCGTGCTTCAGCGCCGCGTCCGCCAGCCCGGAGGGCGAAAAAAGAAGAGGGCCTCAGTTACGCTGAAGCGTGTCGACTTTCATGCGTAACCCGAGCGCCTCGGGCGCGATAGATGATAGCCCACGGTTTCAACCGTGGGGGGCGTGGAAACATCAGCCCGAGTCCCCCGGGGACGCAGAGCATTTCGTTGACGCGCCGGGTTGTGCCGTGCCGGAGGCACTCGGAGTCATCTAATCATGATTTCCCAGCGATGAATCGCTGGACTTTCTTATTCCGTCCCGCACGCGGGACTGGCGCGCTGGCGCTCCGAGCGTTGGAGGCGACCCGTGCATCTGGGTAGTCTCCCACCCTGTCCGCAAAAGCGGCGGACAAGGGTGGGGCACCCGCGCGGATTCTTGGAAATGAAAGCCTGGGCCACCCGTCGGCGGCATCCAGCAGAACCCCGCGGTGGACGCTGACGGCAACGGCCCGGCCAACTTTAGCATCTTGGCCTCGCCAGCCTCGCTAAGCGTCTAGCAGGGCAATCAGGGCACCTCCACGATCACGACGGCCATCAGCGGCGGCTTCGACAGCGACATAACTCTATCGGCTTCGGGCATGCCTTCAGGGACGACGGTAAGTTTCAATCCCAATCCGATTCCAGCGCCCGGCTCGGGCAACTCGACCATGACCATTACCGTGCGCGCGGAGCACGCCGACTGGAACCTATCCCATTACGGTAACGGGTAATGGTGGAGGTATCCAGCAAAACACGACTGTGACCTTGCAGGTGGTTTCTGCGACAGGTTGGCAGCAAGGCTTTGACTTTCGCAATACCGCCGGGTTCGTGACCGACCCTTCTGGCAACACTTACATTCTGCCGACCACCGCGTATCCGACGAAAGGCAGCGGATTCAACTGCGGCTGGGTGAAGACTTTGCCACTGCAAGGCCGTGACCGCAATTCACATCTCGATCCCCGACTGGCGGGTGTTAGCTTTGCAAACAATGGTTTGCCGGCGACCTTTTATGTCGATCTCCCGGCTGCCTGCGCGAGTTTACTCGCGAGGTTACTAAGGTAACGAAAATCCACGCCAAGTAACCATTACTAAGGTAATTGGAGGGGTCATAAAAACTGTTGTGGCGACGTTATCTACCGATTACTGTCGATATATGAGCTCCAAAATGAAGCGTTTTCCCAGAGCAGGAAGGCCTGTCGAGCTTTCCTACAAGGAATGGGCAACAGTAGTGTCACTACAAAATCAAGCCAAGCTCATCACATTTCTGACCTGGTGGCTCGGTACCCTCTTTGCGACGACAGTAATAGCCGTAATAGTCATGTTCTTCTTAGAGGGATTTCGATTTAGGGGCTTTTGCGTTGACCCGGAACTGCTAAAATGGCTCGCAAAAGCAACCGTAGGCGCGATTGCAGGGTTGTTCATGCTCACGTTCAAGGCCGTCTTTGAGAAACATCAAGCGCGACGGAGGGTGAGTGCCCCGCAGAAAGACCGACCTCGGTCCAAGTCACAACGTTCTTCGCTTGTAGCGTGATTTCAACGGGTAGTCCAGTGAACATTTCCACAAATATCGCAACACCCAGAGGGACAAATGAGTAGAAAATGTGCTTGACATGAGTACGATTTACTCATATCCTCCGGTATTTGAGATATCTCCCCGCCGCCCATTGATCGTGATCGAAAACCAGCAAGAGATTTGGAGGACCGTACATGCGACTGAACTTTGAATTTGCGGACGATCGAGTCATGGAACTAAGGGAGCTTCAGGAGGTACTGGGCCTCGATATGAAAACCCTGGTCAACACTGCTCTGACGGTATTTGAATGGTGCGTCGAGGAAACCAAACGGGGCAATGAAATAGCAGCCCTTAACGAAGACGAGCAGATTTACCGTGTGCTGGTAACGCCGCCGTTGCAGGCCTTGGCCAAGAAGTACAAGAGAGAGCACGCTCAAGCATGAGCGCGCGTCTTGCTATCGCTCGATAACAACACTGCAATGTGGCAGGAAACAGATTGGCGCCTACTACAGTATCAAATGTTCGTGGTGTTCTGAGACAACCAGGCGGCATTTGACTTCCCCGAGCTCTCCAGAGTAGATTTCTCCATCCAATTGCTCGACTAGAAGCAAGGTGACATGTTGACGGTCGAGGCGCCTGTTCGTCGTGCGTCGAAACCCGCCTTGGAATAAACCAGCGAATTGAGGAGAACTATGAAGCTTTGGCGAATGCTTGGATTCGCTGCGCTGTTGCTGTGCGTTGCGGCAACGCTGGCGAGCGCGCAATCGTGGCAGCCTTTAACCCATCAACCCAGTTTCACGGCCGGCACCGCACTTCTGCTTACCGATGGCACCGTGATGGTCCATCACGAAGATGGTAATGATGGTTATTCGGAATGGTATAAGTTGACACCTGATATCAACGGAAGCTATATCAACGGAACCTGGACGCAGATGGCTTCGCTGGTATCGACCTATGGACCGCTGTTCTTCGCCTCGGCGGTACTACCCGACGGTCGCCTGATCGTCGAAGGCGGAGAGCAAAACTTTGCCAACTACGTCTGGACCAATATGGGTGCGATCTACGATCCGCTCGCCAATGTGTGGACGCCCATGAATCCTCCCAGCGGTTGGAGCACGATCGGGGACGCATCAAGCGTGGTGCTCACCAACGGGACTCTCATGTTGGCTAATTGCTGTACCACGCAGCAGGCCTTGTTGAATGCATCCACTCTCACCTGGACTTCCACTGGCTCGGGCAAGTTCGACGAGAACGACGAGGAAGGCTGGAACCTGCTTCCCGGTGGGAAGGTGCTCACGGTTGACGCTTACGTCAATCAGTACGATCCCAACGGAACCAACTCCGAACTCTACAATCCCGGCACGGGTTCGTGGAGCAGCGCCGGCAGCACGATTGTGCAGCTCTGGGATTCTCATGGTTCGTATGAAGTTGGTCCCGCAATGTTGCGGCCTGACGGCACCGTCTTCGCCACCGGAGCCAATGGCGCCGGCGCGGGTCACACTTCCATCTACAACGTCAGCGCGGGAATGTGGACGCCTGGCCCCGATTTTCCTGACGGCCTTGACATTGCCGACGGACCGGCAGCGCTGCTGCCCGACGGCAATGTCCTGATGATGACCAGCCCGGGCATCTACAACATCGGCAGCGTCTTCTTCGAGTGGGATGGCAGCAAGCTGAACCAGGTTCCGGGCGTGCCCAACAGCTCTCAGGACTCGTCATGGTACGGACACATGCTGGTGCTTCCAACCGGCCAAATTCTGTTCACCGATTACAGCAATGATGTGGAAATATACACATCACCGGGAGGTCCCTATCCTGGGCTGGCGCCGTCAGCCCTGCTCACGCAGGCGGTTCTGGCACGGGGCAGGTCGCTGGTTCTGTTCGGGTACAAATTCAACGGAGCGTCGCAGGCCTGCAGTTACGGCGACGACTTGCAATGCGCCAGCAACTATCCGATCGTGCGAATCACCAACAAAGCTACCGGGCACATTTTCTATTGCCGCACCCACGACCACAGCACGATGGCCGTCGGCTATCCCGGGCCCACCTACACGCACCTTGACATTCCGCTCAACATGGAAATCGGCGCCAGCAACCTGGAGGTAGTTGTCAACGGCATCGCCTCGCAGAAGTATCCTGTCGCCATTCAGTGACCGTGTTTGTTCCACGTGGAACACGAACGCGAGTTCGCTTTCGCTTTTCTACGCCACTACCACTAATGTGCCGGGCTGGCCGCCGGCGGCTTAGCAGGGGGTTTGTCGAACCGAAACTCCCGCACTTTGCCGTCGGAAGCAATTGTGCACCAGCCGGTCCGCCCCACCCCGCCCTGAGCCTTCTCTGTCCAATGGATGACGTAACTGCCATCCGCTAGGTCTTTGCCCCGCTCGACCGTGATGTCTTCCATGGGGACGAGGCGCAGGCGCTCGGCTGCCTTGTCCTGGCAGGTGCGCAGTGCCTCCTCGGGCGAGACCTTCACCGGTGCATTGCCCGGCTGCGGCCCGCTGGTGGTCTCAAACCTGAGGACATAGAACGACGGGTCAACCACGCAGACCCCGCTGCTTCCCTTAGCTTCCGGAGGTGTGGTCTTCCACTTGACCAGGTAATTGCCGTTGGCCGTCTTCGCGCCCTGGTCAACGCTGATGTACGCCATGGGAACGTCAAGATAACGAGCGCCGACTTCGTTCTTACAGGTCTTCAGGATGTCGATCGGCGTCTGTGCCGCCGCCGTGGCGAGGAAGACAGCGGCGAGCTGTGCGACAAGAGCAAAGCGAAACCGCAAGAGCTTCATCTCTATGCCTCTAATGAATCTCAATGTTAAACGATGGTGGCAGCGGCCCGATCATTTGCCCGTGGAACCGAATCCCTTGGCGCCGCGAAGCGTGTCGGCCACTTCGCCTTCGACCACCTCGCCGGCCAGAGAGGGATGCTCCAACAACTGCGCGATCTTGTCGCCTTTGCCGATGTGGTAGGGCTCGCCGCCGAGGTTCTCCATCAGCACGATGACTTCGCCGCGGTAGCCGGCATCGATTACGCCGGCATTGCACATCAGGCGCTTGCGGGCAAGACCGGAGCGCGTCTTCACAATGCCGCCGGCCGCGGGCACGAACTCAATGGCGATGCCGGTGTGGACGCCTGCAGCACCGTGCGCAGCAATCGTGAGGTCCTCGCAAGCGTAGAGATCGTAGCCGATGTCCTCTCCCGGATGAGCGACCGTCGGCAGAATGGCGTCAGGCGAGAGCCGCTTCACTTTCAGCACGAAGCCCATTGTGCCAGATGCATCACTTCATCCAAAGCCTTTCAGGTGCTTCTTGTTGGAGCCGAGGTCGGTAGCTGCTTATGGCTGCCTGAAGCCCCTAGCAACGCTCGGAACACAAAAGTGTTCATCCGCAAGGGAGCTGGAGTTCATGCTTGCGTCTTCGCAATTTGCGAAGTAGAATAAAAGCGCAAATGCGTGTCATCAGCAAGAGCGCATGGCGTGGCGCCGTTGCGGTTGACCCGTCGGTCGAGGGGCCGATATCAGAGTGGTACAAAATTGCCAGGAACGCGACTTGGCGAAGTCTTGTGGACGTAAGGAGGGTATACCCGCACGCCGATTTCGTAGACCCGTACACCGTCTTCAACATTAAAGGCAACAGCTATCGGCTTCTCGTCAAGATTGAATACCGGTGGCAAATTATCTTCGTCAAACAACTGCTGACGCACGCTGAATACGATCGGGGGAAGTGGAAGAAATGAACGCGCTCGCCGCCAACTATGCTGCATTGCTCTCCGAGACGAGGCCTGAGGTCATACGGGACGAGAAGCAGAACCAGGACTATATTCGCCGATTGGAGAAGTTAACCGGCAAGAAGTCGCTTAGTCGGGCCGAAGAAAAGCTGATCGAGCTCCTTGTGGTGCTGATTGATGACTTTGAGGCGAAGCATTACCCCGTTCCTGACGCTTCGCCCGTCGCCATCGTTCGGCATCTTATGGAGGCCCACAACCTGCGGCAGAAGGACCTGCTGGACGTCTTCAGCACCGAAAGCATCGCGTCCGAGGTCCTGCACGGCAAACGGGAACTCACCAGGGACCACATCAGGAGGCTAAGCGCCAGGTTCGGCGTGTCCCCGGCGGTGTTTTTCTAGTCACTAAATCCTGTTGCCGCAGCCCACCCACATCCTGATGCAAACGAGGCTCGTGGCGCTGAGGAAGGTCCGAGCTGGGCCACCGAACATTTTCAACTCACGATCTCGGGCCCTCCGCAGTGACCCCAGGTTGGCCCAACAGAAGGGCGAACCTGGGGCACCAGGCACCAGGCACCAGGCACCAGGCACCAGGCGAAGGTTCCAGATTACGGTGAGAGCAGAAGTCCCTCCCCCCACACCCCCTCTGTCACTCGGATCACCGGGAGGACGACGAGCACCAACGAGCACATGGAGCACTTGGGAGTACCAATTAGCAGCTAAGTTCCTCAATTTCAACAGCGGGTAGGCGCATCTGCGCAGGAACTCCATAATTCCAGCGCGGATTCGCATTCTTCATACACGTTTTTCTCCAAGACGCACCCTAGCAGAATAAACCTCGCGCACTTAAGTGCTTGCATTTGTTATAGATACGTGGCATGATACCAACAGTCAGATTAGATCGCCCTTTGTAACGGCGACGGTCAGGCTGCTCAATCCGCGTGGGCGCGCACACGTGGATTTGAAATTTCCGGCTGAGGTCATTTTGAATGATCAAGGTTCGCAGTACACCAGTTCCGCCGCCAGCGTCCACGCCGCCCCCAATTGCGCCGCCACCAGCGACGGCATCGCCGCTAGCACCGCCGCCAACGCCGGGCATCACGCGAACCGCCGCTTCGATTCGACGTGAAAAGCTGCGCGAGCAGTTCTGGCCGGGGTCAGCGTCGGAAATCTGGGATCGGAAGAAAGAGAACGGCTTCTCGACCGTCCCTCGAACGCTCGGCCTGATCATGACGCTAATCGAGGAACTCGCAGATCGCGACAAGGGTAAGGACGTCTCACGGGTTTATTTCGAACTCTGGTGCCGCAACTTTGACGAGGGACTCATCGAGATCACCGATGAAGAAGCCATGGCTTTCGCTTCTGGATTCACGGCCCCGAATCGGAATGTCCGCACTTGGAAAGAGCGGATCGACGTGCTTCAGAAGTTGGGATTCATTCAGGTTGTGCCCGTGGGGTCGAAGAAGCACGGCTACATTTTTCTTCCTGATCCTCACAAGGTCATTAAGAAGTTGAAGGCTGAAGGACGGGTCAGCCAAAGCTGGTGGGGAGCGTATGCTAAGCGAGCGGTGGAGATCGGTCATGTCATCCCGTAAAAGGGCGGCTGGCCCATCCGTCGCTGTACGCACAGGCCGCTGCGTCCCGGATCACATACAGGATCATGGGAACGCTGACAGTGTATCGTTTTCGTCTGTTACTTCCCCGGCTGTAAACACCCTTGGGTAACCTAAGAATTTAAAGCATTTCATGGGGAATCTATGAGTGGTGCGAAGAAGGCTACGGCTGTGGTCCAGCCAATTGAGACAGGAAAAGGGGCGAAGCGCACCTATTTTAAACAGGCCGATTTTCCCCAAACAGATTTGCAGCAGGCCCAAAAGATTGCTTCCGCACTGGTTGACAATTTTGCGGGTAAAGAGGGCGCACCGCCTGACATCGCGCTTGCCATTGGTATCAGTCCCACCAGTAGCGCGTGGGCACCTCTGACGGGCAGTGCCATTGCATACGGTTTGACCGATGGCGGTGTTAACGCCAACAGCATCAAATTGACGCCCCTTGGCCGCAAGTTAGTGGCGCCGGAAGCCGAGGGCGACGATCTTGCTGCGCGTCGCGAAGCCATACTGAAGCCTCGCATCCTGAAGGAATTCTTTGAGCGTTACCGTCGCGCGAAATTTCCTAGCGACACCATCGCCATCAATGTATTGAAGTCCCTCGGTATCCCACCGGAACGCGTTGAGTCTGCCCTGGAAGTCGTGAAAGCGAACGGCCGATATGCGGGCATTATTCGCGAAACCCCTACGGGTCCTTTTGTAAGCTTGGATGCGCCCGGTGTTCCTGCCCCTACGGCTACACCCGCACTGCTGGAGCATGACGAAGAGGAGCCTGCCGCACCTCCGGAAATCCCGACCGTAGGAACCGCAACCGCAGCCGCGCCGGTTGCGCCCGTCACCGCCGCGGCAGTGAAACACGCTCCAGCGTACGATCCGAAGAATAACCGCGTCTTTATATCCCACGGTAAGCAGAAAGCGATTGTTACTCAGATTAAGGAACTTCTTACGTTTGGGAATTTTGACCCGGTCGTATCCGTAGAGCGCGAAACAACGGCAATCCCGGTGCCCGAAAAAGTATTTGAAGATATGCGGGCTTGCGGTGCTGGAGTCATCCATGTGGGAGCCGAGGGCGAGTATCTTGACAAAGATGGCAACGAGCAGCGGAAGATCAACGACAACGTACTGATTGAGATCGGCGCGGCCATGGCGTTGTACGGGAAAAAAGTCATCCTACTGGTTGAAAAGGGCGTCGTGCTCCCCACTAACCTGCAAGGACTTTATCGCTGCGATTTCGACGGCGACCGTCTGGATTACGAAGCCACCATGAAGCTACTCAAGACCTTTAGTCAGTTCCGTTAACAAAGGCGGGTGGCCCGTGTCTGCGAGTGAAGTCTGATCTTCGTTCTTTTCTTGCGATTAGCAACCACCTACGGGTGCCCCGGGTCTCGCGGGGTTCGAGACCCGGGCGAGTGCGACGCATCACCTTGGGAAACTTGTCGGCTCGATGGACTTCAGCTTTGGCACGCTCCACTGATTTATTCCGACCGGACCTTTCTCCTGATAGGCATACGCGCGAAAGCTGCTCCAGCGCCACAGTTCCGGCGCTTCCACGAGACCTCGCTTCACAGGATTACGATGGATGTAACGCAGTTTCTCGACCCGTTTCTCCGCGGTGCAAACATTGAAGTCATAGTACCGGGCCTGCCAAATGCGTTGTGGGCCGGACTCGACTACCTCACTCGGGTGTTGCCTGCTCCGCTCTCCAATTACGCGCCGCGCGAAGCCGAGCTTCAGCGCCTGGATGGCGGTGGACAGCGGGCGCTGCGCCGGCTCGCTCACCAGCAGATGAACGTGCTCGGGCATCACCACGTATCCCAGCACTACCCAGCTATAGCGCCGCCGTACTCGTTCCAGCACTTCGAGGAACAAGTCCCGACGCTGCGCGGTTTCCAGCAGTGGCTGGCTGTCATAGCAACTGAAGGTGATGAAGTGCAGGTCGTGTCCGCCGTGCCAGCGTTCCAGGCCCCAAGGCATGTGAGTAGGATAGAAGCAGAGGTTGCGTCGTGCGGTGATTGAGCGCACACCAACTTGTGATGGCGACAACAGTCCCAGGTCTCGAACCCCGCGAGACCTGGGGCACCCGCTCGACTAGCTTCATCGTAGGTCCCAGGGCACATCGGCGCTTCACAAGGCCACCAACCCACTGACCACTATCCACTCTCACATGACCGGCGGCACGGTTATCCCCATCACTCCCAGCACGTTGATCAGCTCGCGGCGAACCACGGCTGCCGTCGCCAGCAGGAACTTCTTCCGTCCCTCGTCAGCCTCGGTCAGGATGTGGTGACGGTGATAGAAGTTGTTGAACTGCTGCGCGAGCTGGAACGCGTGCTTGGCGGCGAATGCCGGCTCGGTTGCGGCAATGCACTGCTCGATGACGAATGAAGTCTTCCCCGCCAGCAACCATAGCTCCCAGATCTCGGTGCCGCTCTCATCGGCGAAATATCTCTGGTAGTCAACTTCGGCGGTAAGCGCCTGCTCAGGCTCGATGCCCGCCTTGCGAAAGATGTTGGTCGCGCGCACCACGGCGTATTGCGCGTACGGCCCGGTTTCGCCCTCGAAGGCCAGCGCCTCCTGGAAGTCAAAGGCGATGACCGATTGCTTGGTGAACTTCAGCATGAAGTAGCGCAGCGCGCCGATGGCAATCTGCCGGCTGATGCGCAAGCGATCCTGCTCATCGCGGTCAGGATGCCGGCTGTCCACTTCCCTCTTGGCGGCGGTGATCAGCGCGTCGAGCAAATCGTCCGCCTTCACTCCGAAGCCCTTGCGCCCCGAGACTTCGATGTACGATTTGGCTGCGTCCTGCTGGCTCACCTCATAACCCAGTTCCCTGGCGCAGCGCGGCGTGAGCGCTACCATCTCGTAGGAAAAATGCGTGTAATGCGCGGCCTGCTCCGTGTAGCCAAGCAAGCGGATGGCCTCGACTACCGTGTTCTGGGGATCGCTTTGCCGCGAGTCGATCACGTTGTAGATGGCCGACACGCCGCCGAAATGCGGATGCTCAGCTTCGCCATGCTCAGCCGAGATCCAGACCTCATGCCCATTGGGATAGCGATAGAACCGGCGATAGCCGAAGTCGCGCCCCAGCAGGCCGAACTTCCACAGGTGATAGGCGATGTCCTTGCCAACATAGCCGACCGTGCCGTTGGAGCGCACGATCACCTTGGCGTCTTCATCGGGGCCGATTTTTTCTTCGTCCGGTTGCGGGTGTCCCGTTGTTTCCGATTTTGGCGAAAAGGTGGCATTTGGCCGCTTCATCACCCAGCAGCCCTTGTTTTTTCCCTCGGTCTCGAAGTAGAGAACGCCCTTTTGCTTGAGCAGCTCGAATGCCGACTCCCAGAAGTGCAGGTGCAGGATTTCGCTCTCGCGCGGCAGGAAGTCGTACTCGATGTCGAGCCGATCCATAGTCTCCAAATGCCGCCGCAGATACTGCCGTCGAGATCAGATCGGCAATCTCTGCCATCTCATTGCCGCCCTGTCTCGATGGCATGTAAGGCTTCAAGTCTTACTTTCAGATTTTCCTTGTCCTCTTCGTACCATTGCGACACTCGCGCGTAGAGGTCCCAGCAGTAGTAGTCGAAGCGCGGGTCGGACGCGATCAGCTCCGCAATATCCTGCATGGACTTCTTCTCCAGATGGGTGAAGCCGACCACCACATCGGCCACCTGCACTCCGGTGTTGTCAATGTAATTCTGTATGTCAACCGTGTGGCCGGCGGCCCGCAGCAACCGGACGAAGGTATCGCCGAGAATGGCATTGCGCAGATGCCCGATGTGTGCCGCCTTGTTGGGATTAATGCTGGTATGTTCGACCAGAATCTTGCCGCTGACGTCAGCCGCGCCTTCGCCTTCGTGGCTCGTGATTTCAGGCTGCGCGTGGCCGCGGCCAGCGCCTTTGCAGCTTTATCGCGCTTCAGGCGCGCGTTGATGTAGCCGGCGCCCGCCACTTCAAGCCTCTCGAAGCCATCCGGCAGCGGCATTTCCGCCGCAACCTCCTCGGCAATCTTGCGCGGCGGCTTGCGCAGACGCTTAGCCAGCTCGAACGAAAGCGGGAGCGCGAACTCCCCCATCTCCACCGATGGCGGCTGATCGATGACGACGTTGGCCATTTCGATCCGGTACTTCTCGCGTAGGAGGGCGCGCACCGCGTCAGCGAGTCGTTGTTGATGTTGGAGGTACACGATTACTTTTGTTCGCTCTGTGTTTCTGTGCCTCTGTGGTGAATCGGAATGCGTGATTGTAGCAAACGCCGGAATCACACGAGGTTTGACGCTGCATCATGCGTTACCTATGATGAAGTTTTCTGCGGGTTTTGAGCGGCTTCCATGCGCATTGCCTATCTCGATTGTTTCTCCGGCATCAGCGGCGACATGTTCCTGGGTGCGCTGCTCGACGCCGGAGTTTCGTTCGAGCTGTTGCAAAGGACAGTCGCCGACTTGGACGTCGGCGCTGCGCTGGAATTTTCGCCGGTGAGCCGAGCGGGTATCGCCGCCAGCAAGCTCGACGTCGTCGTGAACGGCGAGAAGGATCTTCCGCGCGAGGAGTTCTGGGCTGAGCACCGTGAGCCGATCGACCACCACGATTCCAGCGAGCCCCATACCACTGGGCACAGACACCTCGGCGACATCCTGCGCATCATCGAAACGCACGAAGATCAGCGAGCGCGCGAAGCAGACGGCAAGCGATATCTTTCATGCGTTAGGCGCAGCGGAAGCCAAGGTGCACAACGTCGGCATCGAAGAGGTCCACTTCCACGAAGTTGGGGCCGCCGACGCCATCGTGGATATCGTTTGCGCCGCCGTTGGCGCAGAGGCGCTCGGCGTCGAACAGTTCATCGCTTCCCCGCTCAACGTCGGCAGCGGAACCGTCACCTGCGCGCACGGTGTCTTTCCGATTCCAGCCCCGGCGACGCTTGAGCTTTTGCGCGATGCGCCAATTTATTCCGGCGAGATTCAGAAGGAGCTGGTCACGCCCACCGGTGCCGCGATTGTTAAGGTGTTAGTCTCAAGCTTCGGACCGCGTCCTGTGATGACGACAGAAAAGATCGGGTATGGCGCCGGAGCGCGCGACTTCATTGGCCATCCCAACGTTCTGCGGCTCAGCGTTGGCGAAGCGCAGACGACGGGCACACGTCCGGCCGAAGAAGAGATTACCGTTCTGGAAGCGAACCTTGACGATCTCAATCCGCAGCTCATCGGCTACATCGTGGACCTCGCATTTGCCGAGGGCGCACGCGATGTTTTTACCACGCCGGTGCAGATGAAGAAGAACCGTCCGGGTACGCTGCTTACTGTGTTGGCGCTGCCGCAGCATGAGGAAAAACTGCGCGCGCTATTGTTTCGCGAGAGCAGCACGCTGGGCGTTCGCACGCGCCACGAAAAGCGTTACGCTCTGCCGCGGCATCACGAAGAGGTCATGACGCGCTGGGGCGAGGTACGAATGAAGGTTGCCAGCGTGAACGGCACGGTGTCGCAGTATGCGCCGGAATATGAAGATTGCCGCCGAATCGCCGTCGAGCATCACGTCCCGTTGAAGACGGTGATGCAGGAGGCCATCCGCCTGTACCTGGACCGAGAGAATGGATAACCCCGGGAAGTTTTACATCACCACGCCTATTTACTACGTCAACGCGCGGCCGCACATCGGCCACACCTACACCACGGTGGTGTGCGATGCCATCGCGCGGCGCCAGCGCATGATGGGGCTTGACACCTGGTTTCTTACCGGCACTGACGAGCACGGGCAGAAGATTGAGCGCTCGGCCGCGGCTGCCGGCTGCTCGCCGCGCGAGTTCGTGGACAAGATTGCCGGCGAGTTCCGCGCGTTGTGGGACCGCATGAAGATCACTTACGACGACTTCATCCGCACCACCGAGCCGCGGCACGTGCGTGGGGTGCAGGCCCTGTTCACGCGCCTGCAGGAGCGCGGCTACATTTACAAAGGTTCCTACAGCGGGCAATATTGCGTGTTTGACGAGCTGTACGTTGACGCCGCCGGTCCCGGAGCACCCTGCCCCGAGTGTGGCCGTCCGACGGAAACGGTGCACGAAGAAAACTACTTCTTCAAGCTGTCGGCGATGGAAGAGCGGCTGCTGAAGTATTACGCTGAACATCCCGACTTCATTCGCCCGGAGACGCGACGCAACGAAGTGGTGGCCTTCGTGCGCAGCGGCCTGCGCGATCTCTCAGTCAGCCGCACCTCGTTCAAGTGGGGCATTCCCGTTCCCAACGATCCCAAGCACGTGATTTACGTCTGGCTCGACGCGCTGGCCAATTACATGACGGCGATCGGCTTCGGCTCTGACGATCCGAAGGACCAGGAAAAGCTCGCGCGCTACTGGCCGGCTGACGTGCACATGATCGGCAAGGAGATTGTGCGCTTCCACTGCGTTTACTGGCCGGCGTTCCTGCTGGCTGCCGATCTACCGCTGCCGAAATCCATCATCGCGCACGGGTGGCTGCTGTTTGAAGAAAGCAAGATGTCGAAGTCGCGCGGCAACATCGTGCGCAGCGAGACCATCCTCGACACGCTCGGCGGCGATGCCCTGCGCTACTTCCTGCTGCGCGAAATCGTCTTCGGGCAGGACGGTTCGTTCAGTTTCGACGCGCTGGTGGGACGCTTCAACTCCGACCTGGCGAATGGGCTGGGCAACCTCGCCAGCCGCACGCTGTCGATGATCGCACGTTATTTTGACAGCGAGGTGCCGTACCCGTCGGCCAGCGAGCGCACGCCCGCGGACGAAGCGGTCGGCAAGCTGGCGGAGCAAACCATCGCCGAATTTCACGCGCAGTTCGAGCAATTCCAGTTTTCGCGCGCGCTGGAAACCGCGTGGGCGCTGGTGGCCGCGGTCAACAAGTACATCGTGGAGAACGAGCCGTGGGCCGTCGCCGAGCGCGATGACCAGGATTCGCGCGCACGCCTGGCGACCATTCTCTACACCTCAGCGGAGGCTCTGCGAGTTGTGACCGCACTCACACACCCCATCATTCCAGATGCCACAGCGCGCATCTGGATGCAGCTTGGGCTCGGCGACATCGGACAGGTGGACCTGCGGACGCTCGCCTGGGGACAACTGCAACTTGGCACCAAGCTCGGCCCGATTGAGGCGGTATTCCCCCGCGCGGACAAAACCACGATCGAAAGGATGCAGCAGATGGAACAGCAACGCTCCGTCGACGGTGCAACAGCCGAGGGCGACACTAAAGCCGCAGGGCCGGAAGCCCAGCCTGCCGGGGTTGGCGCTTCGTCCGGGCAGCCAGCCACGCAGGCGGTTGCAGGCGCGGTGGGTGCCCCAGTCTTCGACAAGCTCAGGGCAGGCTCCTTGTCGCGTGTAGGTGGCGACAGGGTGGGCACGTCGGCTGCCGCAGACAACAAGATCACCATTGACGACTTCGCGAAAGTTGAAATGCGTGTCGGCGAGGTGAAAGTTGCGGAGAAGGTGAAGGGCGCCGACAAACTGCTGCGCATGGAAGTTGACATCGGCACGGAGGTCCGGCAGATCGTCGCCGGCATCGCAAAGGCATACGAACCGGAGAAGCTCATCGGGCGCAAGGTGGTGATCGTCACTAACCTTCAGCCGCGCAAACTGCGCGGGCTGGAGTCGAATGGCATGATCGTCGCCGCTTCTCTCGGCGAAGACGGCCAGCCGGTGCTGGCAGCATTTTTGGAGGATGTGCCGGTCGGGGCCAGGTTGAAGTAGCAAATAAGGTCGCGACCGACATGTCTTCACGAAAAGTGCGCGATGTAATTAAGCTGGTCGAGCAAGATGGTTGGTACTTGGTGCGCACGGTTGGTAGCCACCGGCAGTATCATCATCCGAGTAAAATCGGTACGGTGACTATCGCCGGTCATCCAGGGCAGGACATGAAACCCGGTACTTACCACAACATCCTCAAACAAGCGGGGCTAAAGTGATGCGATTCGCTGTGGTGTTTGAAAAAACGGACAATGGCTGGAGCGCTTACGCTCCCGACTTACCAGGACTGGGTGTCGCTGCCAATTCGATTGAAGAAACGAGGCAGTTGTTACGAGAAGCGATCGAACTCCATCTCGATGACTTGCGGGCTACTGGTCAGCCGATTCCTCCCGCAGCATCTCAGGCAGATTACGTAGAGGTTCCCATCCCGGCCTAGCTATCCATCTGCCCCTATTCACCGATGTTCACCGACTCCCACGCCCACCTTGATGGCAAGCGCTTCGACGCTGACCGCGCTGACGTTTTGACTCGCGCGAAAGCGGCCGGCGTGACGACGATACTGGCCATTGGCAACGGCGATGGTCCTGGCACGGGCACGCTGGATTGCGCCATCAAGCTGGCACAGCAGCATGGGGGCATTTATGCAACAGTCGGAATTCATCCGCACGAGGCCGCGCTCGCCAAGCAGGGAGACTTTGGCCAACTCGAACGCCTGGCGCGCGATCCCAAGGTCATCGCCTGGGGCGAAATAGGGCTGGACTACTTCTACGATCATTCGCCGCGTGACGTGCAGCAGCGGGTCTTCCTACAGCAACTGGAAATGGCGCGCGCGGCCAAACTGCCCATCGTCATCCATTGCCGCCCGTCTGACAACAGTGTGAACGCATGGGACGACCTGCTGCGCTTGCTTCGTGAGAACTGGTCCTCCACCGGACTGGGAGGCGTTCTGCACTGCTTCACTGGCGCGGTCGAACATGCTCGCGCCGCGCTCGATCTCGGATTCGTGGTTTCCTTCGCCGGCAACGTCACCTATCCCAAGGCGCAGAATATTCGCGATGCCGCCAGCATGGTTCCGCTCGACCGCATGATCATCGAGACGGATTGTCCCTATCTGGCGCCGGTGCCGCATCGCGGCCAGCGCAACGAACCCGCCTACGTCGTCGAGACCGCCCGGCTGATCGGCCAACTCCGCGGACTCTTGCCGGAAGACATCGGCCGGCAAACTTCGCAAAACTTCGTTCGCTTCTTCCGGCTCGCGCAACCAGACAGAGGTGCCACAGTCGCTAGCCGATAGGTCTAGCGCCCGCATCTCGATTGCAGAGATCACTGCATCTCTTGTTACACTTGATTGCTTATGGCTGAGTCCTTCGACATCGTCAGCAAGGTCGACTTGCAGGAAGTTTCCAATGCCATTCAACAGGCGCTGAAGGAAGTCCATACCCGCTACGACCTGAAGGACTCGAAGTCCGACATCCAGATGGACGGCAAGGAAGCGCTGGTGCTCAGCTCGGCCGACGATTTCAAGCTGAAGGCGGTCAACGATGTCCTGCAAGGCAAGCTGGTGAAACGCGGCGTGCCGCTGAAGGCGCTGACGTACGGCGCCATCGAAGAGGCCGCCGGCTCCACAGTCCGCCAGCACATCACCATGCAGCAGGGTATCCCGATCGAGAAGGCGCGCGAAATCGTCAAGCTCATCAAGAACTCGAAGAAAAAAGTACAGGCCTCCATCCAGGGCGATCTGGTTCGCGTCAGCGGCAAGGACCGCGATACACTGCAGGAAATCATCGCCATGCTGCGCCAAACCGATTTCGGCATCGACATGCAATTCACCAATTACCGATCCAACTGACGGGGCGACGATTGAACACGACCGTAACTCAGAACGCCAAGGAAGTCTTCGACCTGCTGCACGACGATCTCGCGGCCATCGAGCGCGAGTTCGGCCGCGACACCGTGTCGGGCGTAAGCGCGATTACGGAGATTGGTGAATACCTGCGCGCCGGCGGCGGCAAACGCCTGCGCCCCGCCCTGCTGCTGCTCTCTTCCAAGCTGATGAACTATACCGGCCAGGGCGCCATCAAACTGGGCGCCGTGGTGGAGATCATTCACACCGCGACGCTGGTGCACGATGACATTATTGACGAAGCACAAACGCGCCGTGGACGCCCCGCCGCCAACACCCAATGGGGCAACGCGAAGTGCGTGCTGGCCGGCGACTGGCTTTACATGCAGGCCTTCAAGATCGCCGTACAGGAACGCAATTTCCAGGTTCTTGACACGCTCATCGAGCTCACCCAGGCGATGGTCGAGGGCGAGCTGCTGCAGATCGAGCGCCTGGGCATGGCCATCTCGATGGACGAGCATTTCGAGCTCATCTACCGCAAGACTGCCTGCCTGTTTTCCGTTTGCATGAAGCTGGGCGGAATTCTCGCCCGCGCCAGCGAGGCCGATCAACATAGGCTGGCCGATTACGGCCGCAATCTCGGCATGGCCTTCCAAATCGTGGACGATGTGCTCGATCTGACCGCGTCGGAAGAGGTGCTGGGCAAACCGGTGGCCAGCGATCTGCGCGAAGGCAAAGCAACGATGGCAGTGCTGCACGCGCTGCAACAATGCACCTCGGCGGAGCGCGGCACCATTGAATCCGTTCTTAGCAACGGCGGTTTCAACGGCATCACGCCCGCTGACATCGTCGCCATCTTGACCCGCTACGGCTCCATTGACGCTGCCTACGCACGCGCCGTCGAGTTTTCCAATAAGGCGCGCGAGGCCATCTGCAGCTTTCCCGACTCGCACATCAAGCGCGTGTTGCTGTGGGTGCCGGGGTTCGTGGTGGAGAGGGAAAGCTAAAAGGACGCATTCAACCATCGGCCGTCAGCTCTCCGCAAAACCGACTCGAAAAAAAAGTAGCCTTGCATGATTGCGGATTCCGGTGCGACACGAGGTCCTGCGTTGCGATATCAGCGAATGCTAAAGCAGGTTTGGCTGATAGCTGACGGCTGAGTGCTGACGGCTTCATTTACACTTCCCCCATGCCTGCCCCGCAAGAAGTCGAAATCAAGTTTCTCGTCCCCGATCTCAAGGCCCTCGAAGAGAAGCTTCGCGGCGAGTTGGGATTTCACGAGGACACACGGTCCACTCACGAGGTCAATACGGTTTACGACCTGCCCGGCCAGAAGTTGCGGCGCAAGGGCGAGTTGCTACGCCTGCGCGACTACGGCGGTAAGTGGAAGCTCACACACAAGGCGAAAGTGAAGCTCGGACGCCACAAGTCGCGCGGCGAACTGGAGACGACTGTCTCGGATGGCGAAAAAATGGATGCGATACTTCGCGTACTGGGCTTCGCCCCGGCGTTTGTGTATGAGAAGTTTCGCGCCGAATGGAGCGACGGCGAGGGTCACGTCGTCCTCGATCGCACGCCGATTGGTGACGTGGCCGAGATCGAAGGCCAGGCGCGATGGATTGACCGCATCGCCCGCCAGTTAGGTGTCACATCGGCGGACTACATCACCAAGTCCTACGCTGAACTTTTCTTCGCCTGGAAACGTAGAACTCATAGCGGAGCGAAGAACATGACGTTCCGCGAAGTAGGAAAGAATAGGGGCAAGGGGTCAGGGGTTAGTGGCTAGTTTTGATCCTCTAGCTCCGCGACCAAAACAGATCGACGATCTGCGGGGAAGTAAGCCGCAAAGCGGCAGCTTGGGTTTAAGCCTTGGGTTGATCGGTACAAATGGTGGCGAGTCGCGTAGCGACGGCGACCAACAAGTTCCGCGGAAGCCTGCACCGGCTCCGGGGTTTAGACCTTGCCGGGCCTGAACCGGAGCCGGAAGCAGGGTCAGGTGCTAGAGGCTAGGGGTCAGGAAAATCGTTCAGGATCGGATGCTTCAGCAGCACTCTGGGAAATGTAAGTTCGAGACTAACCCCTAGCCTCTGACCCCTAGCCCCTGCCTTTCAGCCTCTCCAGTACCGCGCCTGCAATCAACGGCAACCCGACAGTCGCGTCCACAAATACTTCGCCGAATTTGCCGCCCTCTTCTTTGGGCACGAACTTGCCCCACGACACCGCCTCGCTGTATGGACTGCCTGACAATCCTCCCCAGTGCACCGGCTCAGGACAGATGCGCAGGCCGTAGTGATAGCGCTTGAGCGGAAGGTCTTCGCCGCCGCGCCGATGGCGCAGTTCGATGAATGGCCCGAACTGTTGCGACCAGTTGCGCGGCACACCGCCGCCGATGGTGAAGATGCCGAGCCGTGGCTGCCTGAGCAGAGTCTCGGCGAAATATTCCAGATCTTCGAAGGGATCGTAGCGCAGCAGTGGCAGGTTGTTCTTGCGGCGCATGCGGTTGTGCAACGCGAAATCGAGGCCCATCTCTGAGTCGCTGAAGGCGGGCACAAACACCGGTACGTTTTTTTCGTACGCTGATTTCAGGATGCCGCGCTCTTTGACATTCTCGCTGAGGTGCTTGCCGATGGCGCGATTCAGCTTGTGCGAGGCAACGACTTCGCTCGCGTCCCAGTTCTTGAGAATTTGCGCCACGATGCGCTCCACGAAGTCTAGGTTCGTCTCCGGCTCCAGCGTGTCGTATACGCGGTTGTAGCCGGCCTCATAGAGCTCGACATCGTTCATCTTGGGGTCGTAGCGGAAGTGCGAGCGCCCTGCGGCCTCCACGAGACCGTGTGCCATCAGCGCGCCAGTGGAAACAATCGCATTGACGATGCCGTTATCAATCAGATCGGCAATCACCAGTCCCTGCTTGGCGACGGTCATCGCGCCTGCGAGGGTCATCACGACGAAACAATGTTTGTCGCGAGCCATGGCTTCCAGGACATCGGCGCCTTCGCCGACCTGGCGACCAGTGAATGCCGTATTGCCCATCGCGCGGACCAGATCATCCACGGTTTTGATCTTCGACAGATCGAGCGGCTCCAGCGGTATCAGCTTGTCGGCGATGGGATCGTGAAGTTCGCGCTCAATACCTTCGCCGTGAGTTTTCGGAGGTTCGTCCATCGTTCACCAGGATGATTGAATAATCGAAGCTACAGGTTTGGCGCGCATATCGTCAACGACACTCGAACACATTCATCTTTCCGTAACATTCGGCTGCTTTTCTTTCGCGCCCGCGCGAGATGCTATTCTGGAAAACGATTTCCCGCGGAGTCAAGCTTGGTCGAGCGCAATTTTCACATTGGCATCGTGCAGATGTCCTGCACGCCTGAGCCGGAGCAAAATCTGGAGCGGGCGATTGCGCACATTCGCAACGCCGCCGGCAGGGGCGCGGAGATTGTCTGCCTGCCCGAACTCTTTCTGACGCAGTATTTCTGCCAGCGAGAGGACATTGCGCTGTTCGATCTGGCGGAGCCGATTCCCGGCCCAACAACTAAGCGCCTTGGCGAAGCCGCCCGCGAACTGAACATCACGATTATTGCTTCGCTGTTCGAGCGCCGTGCGCCCGGCGTTTATCACAACACTGCGGCCGTGATCGACTGCGGCGGAAAACTGGTTGGCATCTACCGCAAGATGCACATCCCTGACGACCCGCTGTATTACGAAAAGTTCTATTTCACGCCGGGCGACTTGGGATTTAAGGCGTTCGAAACCGATTTTGGCAAATTTGGAACGCTGGTGTGCTGGGACCAGTGGTATCCCGAGGGTGCTCGGCTTACAGCGCTGCAAGGCGCGAATGTTCTTTTCTATCCGACGGCCATTGGCTGGCACCCTGCCGAGAAGACGCAGTACGGGAACGAGCAGTACGACGCGTGGCGCACTATCCAGCGCGCGCACGCCATTGCTAACGGAGTTTATGTCGCCGTCCCCAACCGGGTGGGCTTCGAGACGGGAAACATTCGCGGCAATGAAGCGGCGGGCAAGGGCCTGGAATTCTGGGGCGGATCGTTTATCGCCGATCCCTTTGGGCAGGTCATCGCCCAGGCCGCGCACGACAAGGAAGAGGTACTGGTCGCCGAGGTGAATCTGAAGCGGATTGAAGACGTGCGCCGCAATTGGCCGTTCTGGCGCGATCGCCGCGTGGACGCCTACGCTGAAATCACGCGAAGGTTCCTGGTCTAATCAGTGGTTTCCAAGAATCCATCCCAAACGCCAGCCGGTTTCGGCTATCGCATGCCCGCGGAGTGGGAGCCCCATGAGGCAACGTGGATCGCGTGGCCGCACAACCGCTCCGACTGGCCGGGAAAATTTGAGGCCATCCCCTGGATCTACGCCGAAATTGTCCGCCATCTGGCGCGCGTCGAACGCGTTAACGTTCTCGTCCAGAACCTGGCGGAGGAAGCGCAGGCCCGCGGGTTGCTGGTGCGAGCTCACGTCCTGCCAAACAAGGCCGCGGATCCCGGAACCCCGGCGGGCAATGTCGTGTTTGTTCACATGCGAACCAACCGTGTCTGGACACGGGATTCTGGCCCCATCTTCGTTCGCCGTAATTCACCAAAGGCAGATGGGTTCCCAGCTGTCGGGGCCACAGCCTGGCGCTTCAACGCCTGGGCCAAGTACAGGGACTGGAAGCTTGACGCCCATGTCTCCACGAAGATTGCAGAGCACTTGCACATTCCCGTATGGCGGCCGACCGTAAGCATCAACGGCAAGGCGCGGCGCGTAATACTCGAAGGCGGCAGCGTCGACGTTAACGGCCTCGGCACGCTCATCACTACCGAAGAATGCCTGCTGAGCAGAATCCAGGAGCGAAACCCTGGAGTCAAGCGCCAGCAGCTCGAAGAGCTTTTCGCTGATTATCTGGGCGTGAAAAAGGTCATCTGGCTGGAGCGCGGCGTTGCTGGCGATGACACGCACGGCCATGTGGACGATATCGCGCGCTTCGTCGCGCCACGCACCGTCGTCACCGTCTTCGAACCAGATCGCGGCGATGCCAACTACGAGCCGCTGGAGGACAATTTCCGTCGCCTCACTCGGAGCACCGACCAGTCCGGTAAGGCGCTACACGTGGTGAAGCTGCCGATGCCTGCTCCCGTCTACTTCGAAGGTCAGCGGCTTCCTGCCAGCTATGTCAATTTTTACATTGCAAACAAACTGGTGCTCGTGCCCGTTTTCGGCGATCCCAATGATCGCATCGCGCTGAACACATTGGCTGAAGCCTTTCCCGCTCGAGAGGTCGTCGGAGTCTATTGCCGCGATTTCATTTTGGGACTGGGCGCGCTGCACTGCGTGACCCAGCAGCAACCGGCTTCGGGACTGGGGGCTAGAGGTTAGGGAGATAGGGATTAAATTCAATGTTGATGTTCTCATGATCAAGAGTTCCCTAACCACTGACCCCTAGCCCCTAACCGATGTCATCACCGCATAGATCCCCGCCGCCACGCCTGCGTAAAGGAATCCGTTAGCAAGAACAATGGTGCTAACTCCCAGCACTACCGCCAAGGCGGAGTCAGGCGCAGCGCCGATCGCGTAGGACAAAACGAAGGGTGGACAAACGACCAGAGCAGTTGCGGTCCAACCCGGCGACAGGTTCGCGCCGTGCAATCTCCAGCAGAAGTAAACCGCCAATCCGACGACCAGTCCCAGCAGGAAGCTGGCACACAAGACCATTACGAAGCGCCGATCGCTCTTAACTGAGGCGGAGGTCATGAAAGGTATTAGCGAAGTGCTGGCCTATAGGACGGCGGTCTATGTCCAGAAGGAAGGTTAACTCAAAAGGGGGCCGCTTGGTTATGGTGAGCCCGGCAGGAATCGAACCTGCGACCCACGCATTAAAAGTGCGTTGCTCTACCAACTGAGCTACGGGCCCACATTGTTTAAATCTACCACAGGCAAAGAGTTGCATTGATGCCGCGCTGACGGGAGGGCGCGATTCGCGCTATTTGGCGAGAGGGCCAGCCTTCCTGATTGCTTCCGTCGTTTTGTCCGCAATCTTCTTCATCGTGAAGGCGATTGCGTTCTGTTCCGAGCCGCTGTCGGAAGCCTTGAATTGGCCGCCGGACACCTCCGAACCATCGCTGACTTTGGTGAGCTTGTACGCAGTTGTCACAAAGAAAGTAGGCGCGTTTACTGGGCTATAGCGACCGGTGTTATACGATGCAGCGGAATGCGACTCGGTCTGGTTGGTGGTTACCACATAATCGCAGCTTTTTCCCTTCGCGGAGGCTAGCGCTTCCTCGGGTGCAGCTTGAGGGATGGGCACGTTTGCGATGGAGAGCGCCTGGTTCGGTTTCTCTTTGTTCAAGAACTTGACGAGCAGGTTTTGCCCAGCCAGGTCGGAGCCACCGCCATTCACCTGCATGCTTGCAACACATAGCTGGACCGTCGGCTCCTGCGCAAAGTCCGGAATAGAGAAAACCAACAGGACCACTGAAACGACGAAGAGCCCGAAGCGTTGCATGTTGACTCCCAAGATGGACTTGAACCGCTGGACATTCTACTTCCGAGCGCCCGTCGCAGCTGAAGCGCCCTACAGCGATTGTTACAGAATATTTAACCACACCAGTGCAGTGAGCAATTATGCTGCTATCACTTCGAGGAGACTAGAGGAGGCCCGTCCTTGCTGAAGGGTCGCCCGAAAGACGCTACGTGAACATAGCCGACCTTTTATTCGGCCGTCCGTTGGCCACCGAGGAAGAGAAAGCCGAGCGGATCGGACCGCTGAAAGGCATTCCGATCTTCGGCCTGGATGCTCTGAGTTCGGCTGCATACGGACCCGAAGCTGCCTTGACGCTTTTGATCACGCTGGGCATGGCAGGGGCCGCGTACATATGGCCTATCACCGTCGGCATTGTGATCCTGCTCAGCATCGTCTATTTCTCCTACCGGCAAACCATCGCTGCCTATCCGCAAGGCGGCGGATCCTACACCGTTGCCAGCGAAAACCTTGGCGACAAGGCCGGGCTCCTGGCCGCCGCGGCGCTCATGATCGATTACGTGCTCACCGCGGCCGTAGGCATCTCCGCAGGAGTGGGCGCACTGGTTTCCGCGGTGCCTTCGCTGCAAAGCCAGACGCTTCGCCTGTGCCTGATCATCCTGATCCTCATCACCGTCATCAATCTGCGCGGCATGCAGGAGACGGGCGGTGTCTTTCTCCTTCCGACATACACATTCATTGCCTGCCTGCTGGGGCTCATCGGCCTTGGACTGTTCAAAACTTTTGCTGCGGGCGGCCATCCGATTCCACTGGTGACGCCCCCGAAGCTGGCCGGAGCTACCGGAGCCGTGAGTGCCTGGCTTCTGTTGCGCACCTTTTCCAGCGGCTGCACCGCGATGACCGGCGTCGAGGCGGTAAGCAATGGCGTTATGGCATTTCACGAGCCCACCGCCAAATACGCCAAACTGACCCTGACCATCATCATCGCAATCCTCATCGTGATGCTATTAGGCATCGCTTATCTCGTCCCAGCGTATGGCATCGCGGCGACCGATCCGGGGAAGCCAGGGTACGACAGCGTGCTCTCTCAGCTGCTGGCTGCGGTGACTGGCCGAGGCGCGTTCTATTGGCTCAGCATCGGCTCAATTCTCGTGGTGCTGTCGCTGTCGGCGAACACGGCGTTTGCAGATTTTCCTCGCCTTGCGCGCGCGATCGCACAAAACGGCTACCTGCCACACGCTTTCGTCATCCGTGGACGGCGTCTGGTGTTTCAGCAAGGTGTATATGCTCTCGCCCTGCTCACCGGTGCTCTGCTCATCATATTCCGGCGTCACCGACCGCCTGATTCTTCTCTACGCAGTGGGTGCGTTCCTGGCATTTACGCTTTTACAGGCGGGCATGGTGGTGCACTGGAGGCGAGTTGGCGGATCCGGCGCCTGGCGCAGCATGTTGCTGAACGGACTCGGCGCCGCCCCGACTGGCATCACCGCGGTGGTGGTTCTGGTGGCAAAGTTCGTCGACGGTGCCTGGATTACGGTTCTGCTGGTCCCTGCCCTGATTCTGATGATGCGTGCGGTTCAGCGCCACCACTCGCAGGTAACGCAAGAAATCCATGTGTCAACACCGGTACCGACAGGAAATCTTACGGAGTCGGTCGTTCTGCTGCCGATCGACCATTGGACCCTGGTGGCAGAAAATGCCCTGCGCTATGCCTGGACGCTATCGGCGGAGATCCGCGTGCTACATGTCGAGTGTGGAGAAACGACAAACGAACTCTGCCGCCAATGGGGCGAGCTGGTGGAAGCGCCCGCCAGGGCCGCAGGCTTGCCAGTACCACAACTGGTTGTCCTGGATTCGCCGTACCGTTTCATCGTGAAGCCGATTGTGAATTACGCCATCGAGCAACAGATTGCCCACCCCGACCGCAATATCACTATGCTGGTTCCAGAACTGGTGGAGAGTCACTGGTATCACTATCTGTTGCACAACAATCGGCCGGAAGCCATCAGGGCGCTGCTGCTCTTCAACGGCAACCAGCGCATCACAGTAGTTTCAATTCCCTACCATTTGCGCGCCTGACGGCGCCAAGCTCCGACTCGAAATCGCTACGTCATCTTCAGTCCCCCGGAGAGTGATATCGTTACATTGATCAGGAGCACCTATGAAGCTGCGCGCTGTTTGTTTAGTTGCTATCGCCTTGCTGCTCGGCACCCTCGGTGTCGCGCAAGACATGACTGGCAAAACGAAAGCTGCCGAAGATGCCGCCGAGGCCTGGCTGCGGTTCGTGGACTCCGGGGACTATTCCCAGAGCTGGATTGAAGCCTCATCATTATTCAAGAGCCACGTGACGGAGAAGGAATGGGAACAGCAGATCCAGGCCGCTCGCGGACCGCTGGGAGCGCTCATCTCCAGAAAGCTGAGGTCGGCACAATTTAAGACCGAGCTTCCTGGAGCGCCCGATGGCCAATACGTCGTCATCCAGTACGATTCCAGCTTCGCCAACAAGAAGTCTGCCGTAGAGACAGTCACACCTATGCTGGACACAGATGGCAAGTGGAGGGTGTCAGGGTACTTCATCCGCTAGTACAGGCGGCTTGGAATGTATGAATGGCAGAACGGCTTAGGGTCCACCCTACTTCTTCACAATCGGGTTGTACCCCTCCGCGATCAGCTTGGTCTTCATGGCATCCGCCTCCCTCATGTTGGTGAACGGACCTACCTGCACATGGTAGAACTTGTCGTTGACGGCAGGATTCTTCACCACGATGACGTTGTAGTCCTTTTTGCGTAGCGCGCCGGCGAGGGCAACTGCATCATCCTCCCGTGTGATGGCTGCAATCTGCACCACGATGGTTCCGGCGCCAGTCACCGGCGCGGCGTGGCTGGTTGGCGGCGCCACGCTGGGACTCGTGGTTTCCATCGCCGCCGCATTCTGGGCGACATTAGTAACCGGCGGTTTCGCTGCCACAGGCAAAGGCGGCGCGGGGTTTTCGTTCGTCGGCACTGGTGTGCCATTTGCGCCCTGCTGGACAGCCTTATAGAAGGTGAGATTGTTCTTTATATTAGCGGCGCTCGCCTGTTCCTGGGGAGTCTGTGCTGCATCAGACTTCGTGGTGACGACCACAGGCGGCTTGGCATCACTTTGCTCAGATGCAACCGTAGAGGCGGGTAAGACCTGGGCTGGTGGCTCGTCCAGCGCTTGCTCGCGGGCATTGCTCTTGCCCAACGAATAGCCGATAGAAAAGAACACGCCACAAATCGCCGCCAGCAAGAAGAAAAGCCCTACCAGGCGGCCTACACCCAATGTGATTTCTGTGTCTTCTGAAAGCATAGACTTCCCTACCTCAGGACTTTGTTGGCGGGTCGAACCCCGCGATTTTCGCCGTGTCCGCCTTGACCAGCTTCTCCAGTCCGGCCAAAAGGTCCACCGGCACCGGAAATATGATGGTGGTGTTTTTCTCCACACCGATCTCGGTCAGGGTTTGCAGATATCGCAACTGAATGCTGGTTGGCTCGCTGGCCAGCAGGTGGGCAGCATCAATCAGTCGTTGCGCGGCGGCAAACTCGCCTTCAGCGTGAATGATCTTCGAGCGCTTTTCGCGTTCCGCTTCTGCCTGCTTGGCCATGGCACGGGTCATGGTCTCGGGCAGGTCAACCTGCTTCACCTCGACATTGGTTACCTTCACACCCCACGGGTCGGTGTGCTGATCGAGAATTGACTGGAGCCGGAGATTGATCTTCTCGCGGTGCGCCAGCAGTTCGTCCAGATCCACCTCGCCCAGCACTGAGCGCAGGGTGGTCTGCGCAAATTGTGATGTCTGATACATGTAGTTGGAAACCGCGACCACAGCCTTGTTCGGGTCAATCACCCGCAGAAAAATTACCGCGTTGACCTTCAGGGTGACGTTGTCACGGGTGATGATGTCTTGCGGAGGAACTTCCAACGCCTCCTGCCGCAGCGAGACGCGCACGATGCGATCAAGCGGCACGAACACCAAAATGATGCCGGGACCCTTCGGCGTTCCCAACAGGCGTCCCAGGCGGAAGATAACACCGCGCTCATACTCAGCCAGGATTTTGATGGAGTTGATGATGTAGAGGACGATAATGACGATGACGACGATGCCAGCAATGCCGGGCACAGGATCCTCCACGCACAAAAAAGTGTAAAGCTTGTGCTTATCTGAATTGTAGAACCAAAAGGAGGAGTAACCTAACTTGCTAACAGGCGCTTGGCAGGCGATCACGAGGGTCCCGGCTTTACCGGGAGCAGGCTCCTCGACTTTATGCGGCCCGATTCGAACCGCGCTCGAACTACTGAAACTGCTATTCTCTTCCCATGGCGCATCCGGCGCATTCGCCATTCCACGATGGCTTTGCCGCTCTCTGGCATGAGCCTGCACTTTTTGCCGCCGAGCTCACCTGGCGCTGGTGTTTTGGGTTGGCAGCGTGGAGCTTGACGATCATCTCCCTCGGCCTTTTTCTCGACAGCCTCAAGGTTTCTTCCGGCGACAAGTTTCTGCTCAGCACACTTCAATCGCCGTTGCTCGAAGGGGCGTTGCGGCACATCTTCCGCGGCAGCCTCAGCCGCTTTCTATGGGAGCAGGCCGTGCTCGTGGTTGGCCTGATGCTGCTTTGGACCTTGGCAGCGACTGTGGGCCGGGCAGCAACCCTTCGCCGGCTGGTCGCAATGTTCGGCGCCGAAGAGAATTCGCATGCCATGAGCTGGGAGTTCGCTCCCCTCTTCGCACTGAACTTGCTGCGTGCCGTATGGACTCTGATCGCCACCACGGCTCTACTCGTCTCGCTGGTTGGAGCCTTCGTTCTGGCGCACAACCAGCGTCCGATAAGAGCGGCACTTCTTCTTGCCTTTGGAATCGGTCTGTCATGGGCATTTGGCGTCACGCTCAATTGGTTCTTCGGACTTGCGCCGCTGTTCTGCATTCGCAACCGGGTCCCCGCCTCTGAAGCGTTGGCGCAATCGGTGGAGTTCCTTTGCCGCCAAGCCGCGCGTTTATTCGGAATAGGATTTGTGTTCGCGTTGCTGCGACTGCTGTGGGCTGGAACGATGTTCTTCGTGGTATTCGCGCCGCTAGAGCTGGCGCACCATGTCGCTCGGGGGTGGATTGTCTTGCTTATGGCGCTGGTCGCGCTGCTGTACTTTGCAGGAGCAGACCTGCTATATCTTGCCCGCTTGGGAGCGTACGCCTCATTGGCGGAAGACGAGTCGCATTCGGTTGAGGCCGCTGAGGAGTTGAGCCCAGGCGAACGTCCTACGCTCATGGACGCGGTGCCTCTGGTGGAACCTACTTAGCCGTTTCAGTGCATCAACTGGAGCCGCTCTTCTTTCCTTCTTCATCTCTGCAATTGCCAGCAGCTCCACCGCCTTCTGCGCGATGTGCTCGGCGCTGAGCCCGAATTCCTTGATCAGCTCCCAAGGCGCGCCGGAATCGCCGAAGCGGTCCTTCACGCCGATCGCGCCCGTGATGACCGGGACGCGCCAGGCCGAGATACAACGCTGGCGTTTGTGCCACGCCGACCAGATGATGCGGTCGCGCCCGTTCCAGTCCGGATTCTCCGGATCGTGCCGAGCGACCTTCAGATACAGTGCCGCCGCGATCTCCATTATCGAGAGCGTGCCGCCGGAGTGGCCGGAACCGGCGGCACACAGCGCCACCAGATCGTAGCCGCGCATCAGGCGCGCAGCCTGCTCAAGTTCCTCGAGGGAAAACTCCCTGACGATTTCGTTGGAGGAAGAATCGACAATTGCCATGGGAGAATCCTTTGTGCGAGTAAAGCGTAGCGCTCGACGAAAGACGCTGGGAACTGCCTCGAGGAACGCGGTTTGGTGCCCTCGAAGGCACATTTCAACCCGCGATGAATGCACCCCAGTAACGCCCAAGCGTTGGAGGGAAAAAACATTGGGTCTGTGAGCCAAGTCACGAGAGGCTGTGACCTCCTGATTCCCAGGAGGATCTCGGCGGGATGAGCATCCACCACCAAATCAGACTTTTACTTTGACGGGGAGTTACTTGGTGCTATGCTTTCCACCGCTCAAGGTTTCACTTTCGAGGGAACCACCCACTGATTTCGCGCGCCAAGGACGATTGAGGTTTTCTCCGTTGTTACGTCAGCCAGATGATGTTGAATGAGGAGGATCGAATGTCATTGCAGCAACGTTGTTTCTTGACGGTTTGTGTTCTGTCGATTGCAGTCACGTTCCAGGCTTGTAAGACCACCACAACTGAACGTCCCGTAGCCACAGGCGGGCTGCAAGTCCAGATTACGGCTACGCCGAACAACTCCTGTCTTCAGAATGGAATCATGGGAGGAAAGGCGGCCATCGGGTCAGACGGAGTCACCTGGCAGGGGCCGACTGCTACGTCGGCGATAACGGTAACGCTGACTACGTGCCCATTTGCCGCAAATTGCAGCTTCAGTTCCCCTGCCGGCGGTGGGAGTGTGTCTTCCGGAGCTGCATCGGGCTCTTCCGGCACGACATACAGCTATTCTTCGATCACCATCGGGGGCAATCAATGCACGCTCAACGGCGACGGACTGATCATGAAGTAGCTGCCCCTTTTCATGGTCTCCCACCTACCAGCGCTCTAAATTGCGGGGTTTGGTGTAGAGCTTCGAAGTCTGGCGAGTCCTGTATGATGGCCCGCGAATATCCGGCATCCGCTGCTCTCTTGAGATAGCCGAGGGTCGTGTCAGTCTGACCAAAATGGTTGTAGACAACAGCGGCACGAAACCATACTTCGGCATCGGAAGGCGCCACTTCTAACGCCCGCTTCAGATAACTCTGAGCGGCTTCTCGGTCTCCCACCATTGCTGAGTAATTGGCGAGGTAGGCTAGCATCTCGGCGTCTTTGGGGTTTATCCGCAATCGGGAAGTAGCGATCGAGATTGCCTTTTTGTATTTCTCCGCCGCCTCTCCACGCCTGTCGCCACTCCAGTAAAGTGCGTCACCAAGGTTTCCCCAAATCTCCCAATGGCTGTCGTTGAGCTTTAGGGCCTCTTCGAAGGCAGTCGCCGCCTCACCATAGCGGTGCTGCAAGGTATAGGTGTATCCGAGATTGTTCTGTGCGTCGGAACTCGGCCGAAGATCAATCGAGCGTTTGAACGCGTCAATTGCATCCTGGTACCGGCCTTCGCCGACATAAGCGCCCCCAAGGTGCAGGTAGCCGCCGTAGTTGTCCGGTGCAACTTGCGTAGTCTTGAGAAACATGCGGGCGGCATCGGAGTACCGTGCCTGGTTGTAGTAAAACAGCCCGAGCCAGTTGTATACTCCCCAATAATTAGGACGCAGAGAAATGGCCTTTTTATAGGTCGCCTCGGCGTCTGCAACATTCCCCAGGTTAGTGTAAGCGTCAGCCAGACCTCGCAAGGCCTCTTCGCTCCCTCCGTCAGTTTCCAAAGCGCGTTGGAACTCGTGGACGGCCTGATCGTATTTGCCCGTACCGTTGAGCACGTTGCCTAAGCAGACGTGGCCTTCCGCCAGATCAGGATTCAGAGACTGAGCCTTTGCACAATTACGGGATGCTTGACCTATCCAATCATCACCCTTGAGGAATTGTTGGAAGCCGATCCAGTCAGCTTTACCTAATCCCGCGTATGCCGACGCGTAGTTCGGATCTATCTTTAAGGCCTCCTTGAACTCTGTGATGGCATTATGGATATTCTCCGGCTTCTCGTATTCCTGAAGATAGCCTTGACCGCGCATGTAAGACTCATAAGCCGCAGGCTGAGTCTCATGAGTGACGTTCAACTTGCGGCGCAGGTCAGGTTGAATTTTCGCGTGCAGCATATCCAAGGCTGCACTGACTACCTGATCCTGTAAGCCGAAGGGATCTCCGACCTGAGCTTCGATCGTCTTGGCATCGATCTGGCGATGAGTTCTTGAGTCCACCAGAGAGCAGTTAATTCGGAGGGTATCTCCCGATCGCTGCAAATTGCTTTCCAGCACGAGATCGGTGCCAAACGCACGCCGGGCCTCATCCGAGGTTTTCACTCCCTGATCGCGCAGGTCGCGTGGCGAGACCACCTGAACTGAGTCGCTATTGCTGGCTTGGGTCAGCTTCGCCGTGAGCGTCTCGGTCAGCCCCAGTCCTAGCGCGTTGATCGATGCATCCTGTCCAACCGCGTCGATGGGCAGCACGGCCATAATTTTCTGTTGCACAGGAGTCTGGCTCTGGCCAAGCCATTGCAGAATCTTAGGCCGGAGCATAAAGCCGGCGGCGAGCACCAGAATGACCGCAAGCCCGACAACTAGCCAGCGCTTGGATCGCCATCCCGAAGTCGGCTGCACCGCAACCAATCGGTGCGGACCGGACCCTCTCGCCAGTTCCTTCAAGTCCTCCAGCAACTCATTCGCCGACTGATACCGCAGCTTCGGGTCTTTCTCCAGGCACTTCAGGATCACGGCTTCCACATCAGGCGAAATGTCTTTGTTCTTCAGTCTTGGGGCCGGCGGCAGGGAGTGCAGGATAGCGTCTGCCAGCAGTTGTCCCTTGTGAGGAAATGGTCTCGACCGCGTTGCAAGCTCATACAAAACCGCACCGGCGGAATAGATGTCCGATCTTGTGTCCGGCTCCTTTCCGTCAAGCTGTTCGGGCGAAAGATAGGCGGGAGTGCCCGCCGATGGGCTCTGCACTGCCACAGTCTCAGCGACGGTTTCGTCTTCCGGCAGCGTGCATAGTTGCGCCAGACCAAAATCGAGAATCTTCAGCACGTTATCGGGAGTCAGCTTCAGGTTGCCCGGCTTGAGGTCGCGGTGGATGATCCTTTGCGCGTGCGCGGCCGCCAGACCCCTCGCCAACTGAATGCCCACTTCCAGCAACTCTCTCTCCGGCAGGGGTCCTTTTTCCAGGCGTTCGTTGAGAGAGACGCCAGGAACGTATTCCATGACCAGGTAATCGATTCCCTGTTCGGAATGAAAGTCGTACACGGACTCAATATTGGGATGGTTAAGCCGGCTGAGGATGAGGGCCTCGTGGCGGAAACGTTTGCGCGCCGAATCGCTGCTCAGGGTCTTAAGATTGAGCACCTTGACAGCGACGTCGCGCTCCAGGCGCGTGTCGCGGGCGCGGTAAACGATGCCCATGCCACCCGCACCGATCTCCTCGATGAGCCGGAAATGGCCGAGCATCCGCCCGGGGTTGGGGGTAGGCGCTGTCATGCTGGCCAATCGTATAGTCGCATCGTATGACGCTTTCTGCGCCACGGTCAATGTAAGGGACGGGAATCCGTGTCGGGTTTCACCCTGTTGAGATGCGCGCGGGAGAATGCACAGATTTCTATGGCGCACATGACGGATACGGTCGGGCTGAGGATTCTTGCGCGCGCCAGCAGTGGCTATCCCCCGGTGTTCGCCCGATAGCTGGCCCGCAATTCGGTGACGATATCTTCCGCTGCCTGGCGAGCCGTGTCTAGTTGGTCAGGCGGAAAAGAAATAGCGCCCACTCGTGCGTGTCCGCCGCCGCCGTAGCGCTCGCAGATCCTGGCCAGATTTTCGAAGTGACTAGTCTGCGCCCAGGGGTTGGAGCCTACAGAGACCTTGGTGCGGAAGCTGCTCTTGCTGAGTCCCACGGAATAGACGCAGTCGGGATGCAGGTAGTACGGAATGAACTTGTTGTAGCCCTCGAGGTCGTAACCCGTAACATCGAAGAAAACGGTGCCGTCCTTGCACTGCGTGCGTTCGCGCATGATCTCGATTGAGCGGTGGTGCCGTTCCATCAGCGGCGGAATGCGCTCGGCAATCATGGGGTCGGCGACAATCTCGGCCAGCGGATTGTATGCCAGCATGGGAATCAGGCTGGGGATTAACCCGGGAGTCTGATTGGCCTCGATCACCATGGTCAGCTTCATGGCGGGTTGCTTCATTTCGACCGCCGTTTGCGGACAATCGTACAGCGCGCCGTCAATGATGTCCGCCCACTCCACCACCTCGGCCACCGGAGCGGGGTTGAAGCCGAAGCGCTCTTGAGTCACAACCGCGACGAACTTGGTGCAGGAGCGGAAGTCGGGGTCATAAAATTTCGTATTGCTTTGCTCCTGCTCAAAGTGGGAAGCGTCCTCCGGCGTAAGGAACGCACTCTGATGATGATCGAACCACCAGGTGATGCGCGGCGAAGCCGAATACTTGAAATCGACAATGGCATTCTCATCGCCGGTGAAGTCGGCTTCGTTGAAGAGTGCGCCCGCGCGGTGCACCAGGCCCATGTATTCAAACTCCGCGTGCTCACGGATCCGTTCGCGATAAAAGCGGGTGAATAACGCGGCCGAACAGGCCCCGTCGAAACACTTGTCGTGATAGAAGACCCGGATTGTCACAATTCCTTTCTGCTCCGCCTGATCCTCATCCCCAGAGGAGACATTCAGAAATCTGGCGGCGAAAATCCAAAAGTAAATAGAAATGACACTTCGGGTGTGGGTATGTCAAGCGCCGGACGAGACAGACGGCATTTCGAATGAAGCGGTGGTCACATGTTT
Organism: uncultured Acidobacteriaceae bacterium; assembly: GCA_963823635.1. GTDB lineage: Bacteria > Acidobacteriota > Terriglobia > Terriglobales > Acidobacteriaceae > Bog-257. The sequence continues at coordinate 116,608 of CAWGMV010000004.1, forward strand.
TCGGAATAGCGGCCCCGTTACGACCTCTTAGTGTCAGAGAATATCGTTGACGCATGGTTGGCGGAACGATAGATTTGCGCTCGACGGCACCTCGATGTACGACGACGCTTATATTGATCCAACAGAACACTTGCTGCTGTTGGGATCCATTTTCCTGGCCGGGACAGTACTCGCCTGCCGACCGCAGGCGGTTTTGGGGTTGCACTACCAATGCGTGCTTAGCATGTTCACGGGTATCAGGTGCCCTTTTTGTGGGATGACGCGTGACTTCATCCTGATCTCCCAGGGCTTCCTGCCCAAGAACAATCCCGGCTCGCTAACTCTGGCGGTTGCAGCTTATGTCGGTTATCCGCTCTGGCTGGCGGTGGCGGCATCCTGCAGGCCCGTCCGGCTGCTGATAAGCCGTAAGAGCGTTCGGGATGTGCTGGCTGGAATCCTGCTGGTCTTGTTTATCGGCAATAACTTTGTTCGTTAGGAGGAGCAAGTGTACGAGTCTTCAATGCTGGGAGGATACGGCGTTGGATTTATCATCGCCGCCGCGCTCGCCATCTGGGTGGCAACCGATGCCAACAAGCGCGGTATGAGCGGGATCGTATGGGGGTTAGGCGTCTTTTTCCTTTGCATTCCTTTCTTTCCGATCTATTTGATCGTGCGAAAACCCCTCCTGGCACAACCGTATGGCTATCCGCCAGCGCCGCCTCCAGCCCCTTCGCAGCCGTATGGCTACCAACCAGGACCTGCCGCCTCGCCACCACCCAGCCCTCCGCCGGTTGAGCCGACCCAGCCGCCACATCACTTCTGTTCTAACTGCGGCACGCAAGTAACGGCAGGTGCGAAGTTTTGCCCATCATGCGGTCGTGCCGTCTGACGAATGGCACGTGACGGCGTTAAGGGCGAGGCGCGGCTGAAATCCGGAATGTCTGGACTGCAATTGTACTCGCAGCGGGATTGCTCCTCCCGATGACAGCTATCTTCCGGCTTGTTGTTCCGCCATGTCACCGACGATCGGCAGTTTGAATATCTCGTGCTGGTACGCCTTGATTACAAGGAGTACCCAGAGGGCGAAAATAGCCAGGCCATAGAGCGGCCACATGATCGCGGTGAATATCCAGCCGATCACTGGTATGAAGTGCAGGATCGAAGCAAGAATAAGCAAAGCGATATCAACCACCACGAGGGCCACAGTAGTGAACAGGCATTGAAAGGAGTGGAAGCGCACGAAGCGGTTGCGATTGTACGGCTCGATCAGCAGGAAGATGATTGCCGGGATGATGGTGAAGTAGGCCAGCATACCAGCCACGTTTTCCGCCATGGGCATAGCTGAAGCGGCAGTTGTGCCGTAGCTGACAGGAGGCACTGGCGGTGGGGTTGGAGAAGCACTTGCAGCCGCGGGCTGTCCAGTGGCATTCCCACACTTCGGACAAAAGGCTGCGCCGTCGGCCATTTGGGTACCACATGCTGAACAAAATGCCATGAAAACCTCCCTGAGCAACCGGGCCGCCCTGGGCTTGGGGAATTCATCCCCGAGGCTGAACTCCACCCGGGACTTTGAGAACTGTCTAACTGCGGCGGACAATACCAGAGTCGGGTTGGGAAGGCAAAAGAATAATGGGGGTAGTGTGGCGATTTCGTAGATCAGGAAGCGACTAAGCGCAGAGCGAACCGCGAATCGCGGCTCCTACGCCCCGCAGCACTTCTTGTACTTCTTGCCGCTGCCGCACGGGCAGGGATCGTTGCGGCCGACCTTATCGCCGCGGATGACCTGCTGCACCGGACCCTGATCGCCGGCGCCCGCCATCCGCGCCTGCTCCAGTTCGCGACGCTTGCGGCGCTGGAAGGCTTCCTCCATATCATCCACGGAAGTCGCCGCACGATTGCGCCGCGCACTTGTGCTGAAGGCCGCTGCTGCGTCACCATTCCCACCCACGGGAGACGCCGCAATCTGCGGCGCCGGCCGTGGTGCTTCAATCACCTGCATCAGATACAGGTAGCGCACCGTCTCTTCTTCGAAGCGCTCCATCATGGCTTCGAACATGTCGAAGGACTCGCGCTTGTACTCGACCAGAGGATCGTGCTGGCCGTACCCACGCAGCCCGATACCCTCGCGTAGGTGGTCCATGCTGAGCAGGTGGTCTTTCCACTGCTGGTCAATCACGCTCAGCATGATGATGCGCTCATGGTGGCGCATCGCCTCCGGGCCGATCAGGTTTTCTTTGGCGTCGTAGCGCTCTTTGAGCTTCTCGAAGATTGCGTCGCCGAGCTCCTGCCGATTCAATTTTTCAGCTTCCACGCCTTCGGCAGCAATGTCCACGCCGAAGCGAGTAAATATCTGGTTCTTCAGGCTCTTGATGTCCCAATCCTCGGCGTGAACATCTTTTCCGCAATACTTGTCGAGCAGTCCGCCCAGAATTTCGCGAACATAATCCTCGAGAATGAGTTCCTTTTGGTCGATGCCTTCCAGTAATTGCCGGCGTAGCGCATACACTGCCTGGCGCTGCTTGTTCATCACGTCGTCGTATTCCAGCAGGTGTTTGCGGGCCTCGAAGTTCTGTGCTTCGACCGCCTTCTGCGCCGCCTCAATGCGCCGCGTGATCATCCGCGACTCGATGGGCACGCCCTCTTCCATGCCCAGCCGCTGCAGCAGGTTTGATACCCACTCCTTGGCGAAGATGCGCATCAGGTCATCTTCCAGCGACAAGTAGAAGCGCGAGGCGCCGGGATCACCCTGGCGGCCGGCGCGTCCCCGCAACTGGTTGTCAATACGCCGAGCCTCGTGCCGCTCGGTGCCCAGGATGAACAACCCCCCTAACGCCGTAACCTCGTCGTGCTCGGCGTCGGTATCTTGCTTGTAACGGGCATTGATCTCATTCCACTGCGCCGTCGGCACCTGATACTCATTGCCGCCGTAGTAAAAGTATGAGATGTTGGGATCGTCAGGTTTGGCGTTGACCTCGCCGGCAGCGGCGCGGAGCTGCTGAGCAAGCCCCTTTTTTATGCACTCCTGCTTGGCCATGAATTCGGGATTGCCGCCGAGCAGAATATCGGTGCCGCGGCCTGCCATATTGGTCGCGATTGTGATCGCTCCCTTTCGTCCGGCCTGGGCGACAATCTCCGCTTCCTTCTCGTGATACTTGGCATTGAGGACGACGTGCTTGACGCCCTTCTTCTTCAGCAGCTCAGACAGCCGCTCCGATTTTTCCACCGACGTTGTGCCCACCAGCACCGGCTGGCCCTTTTCCGCAAGCTGCTTGATCTCATCGGCGGCCGCGAAGTACTTCTCCTTCTCGGTGCGATACACAATGTCCGAGTTTTCGATACGCAGAAGCTCTCTGTTCGTGGGAATGACAACCACTTCCAGCCGGTAGATTTTGTCGAACTCTGGCGCTTCCGTTTCCGCAGTACCGGTCATGCCGGCCAGCTTCTTGTACATGCGGAAGTAATTCTGGAAAGTGACGGTCGCCAGCGTCTGGTTCTCGCGCTCGATCTTCACGTTTTCTTTGGCTTCGACCGCCTGGTGTAGGCCGTCTGACCAGCGCCGGCCCGGCATCAAACGGCCGGTGAACTCGTCCACGATGAGCACTTCGCCGTCTTTCACCACGTATTCGACATCGCGTCGGTAGAGCGAGTGCGCCTTGATTGCCGTGTCAACGTGGTGCTTCAGGTCCCAGTTCTCCGGATCGGCAATGTTGCCGATGCCGAGCAGGCGCTCGACTTTCTCCCAACCCACGTCGGTAACCGTGATGGTGCGGTGCTTCTCGTCCACCACGTAGTCGCCGGTGAGGATCTTGTTTTCGCCCGGACCTTGGTCAATCTCTTCGCCGAGCTCCAACTGCGGAATAATTCGGTTCACGCGGTAATACTTGTCGGTGGATTCTTCGCTTTGCCCGCTGATAATGAGCGGCGTTCGCGCTTCGTCGATCAGGATGGAATCCACCTCATCCACGATGCCGTAGTTGTGGCCGCGCTGCACGCAGTCGCGCAGGTCGAACTTCATGTTGTCGCGCAGGTAATCGAAGCCGAATTCGTTGTTCGTGCCGTAGGTTACATCGGCGCCGTAGGCCTCGCGGCGCTGCGCGTCGTCAAGGTCGTGGACAATCACGCCCACGGTCAGCCCCAGGAAGGTGTACAGCTTCCCCATCCACTCAGAGTCACGTTTGGCCAGGTAGTCGTTGACGGTGACGACATGCACGCCGCGTCCAGAAAGCGCGTTGAGGTACACAGGCAGCGTCGCGACCAGCGTTTTGCCTTCGCCGGTTTTCATCTCGGCGATCTTGCCTTGATGCAGTACCACGCCCCCGATGAGCTGCACGTCAAAATGACGCATTCGCAGCACGCGCCAGCCTGCCTCGCGCACCAACGCAAAGGCTTCGGGAAGGATTTCGTCAAGGGCAGCCGCCAACTCGCGGTCTTTCTCGTCGGGATCTTCCACGGCATCCACACGTTCGCGGACCCGCAGGCGGAACTCCTCCGTCTTGGCCCGAAGTTGCTCGTCGGTGAGCTGCTTCAGCTCGGGTTCAAGCGCATTCATGGTATTAACCAGCGGCGAAATACGCTTAATCTCGCGCTCATTACTGGTGCCGAAAATCTTGGCTATGGCCTTATTGATCAAGTCAGCAGTCCTTGCGGAATACTCGTCAGTTCAGAAGGAATTGCGCGAACCAAACCGCGCTTACAGCTACGCTTCACCCTTGTAAAAGGCTAACACATTGGATGCTGAGTCAATCACAGGGTCGCATCGGCGACGGCAGCTTGTAACCGGTCGCTAGTTGCTAATCGCTGGTTGCTAGTTGCTGTTTCTTCGCGTGCGGATGGGTGCGATCATACACTTCCATCACGTGCTTGACCGTAAGCTGCGTGTAGCGCTGCGTGGTCGCCAGCCGCTCGTGGCCCAGCATCTCCTGGATCGAGCGCAGGTCGGCGCCCTCCTCCAGCATGTGCGTGCCAAAGGCGTGGCGCAAGGTGTGAGGATGCACATCGGGCGAAAGCCCGCGTGCCACTGCGATCTGCTTGACGATGCGGCCAACGCTGCGGGTGCTCAGCCGGCTTCCGCGCAAATTCACCAGCAGCGCCCGCTCCGTGGTTCGTCGCGTTTCGCCAAGCACCCGCTGGCGAGCCGGCAGATACGCCTGTAGCGCAGCTTTGGCGGAATCGCCGAATGGGACGTACCGCTCCTTTCTTCCCTTCCCTCGTACCAAAAGGATTTCCTGTGACCAGCGAATATCGTCAACGTTGATGCCGATCAGCTCCGAATTGCGGATGCCGCAGCCGTAGAGCAGCTCCAGGATCACGTGATCGCGCTCGGCGAACGCCGATGAGTCTGGCATAGCCGAATCCAGAACGCTGTTGACCTCCTCGATGGTCGGAACTCGCGGCAGCTTCTTGGGCAGCTTCGGAGTGGCAACCAGCGCGGCAGGATTCTGTTCGACCTCGCCCTCCTGCGCCAGCCACTTGTAGAGCGAGCGCAACGCGGCCAGCGCCCGCGCCACTGAAGTCTTGCTCAGCCCACCCTCGTAAAGGCTCGAGAGATAGCCGCGGATCAGAACGTGATCAATGTCGCGCCACTCCTGTTGGCCAACGTATTCAGTAAATTGCGCCAAGTCCTTCATGTAAGCCTTGATAGTATGCCGCGAAGCATTGCGCTCGTGTAGCGCGCGAAGGAACTTTGCAACCGCCTTTCCGACTACAGTGCCGCCGCGACTATTCATGCGCACTTCCCTGTGTCCGGCGCTTGCTGCGAGGATGATGCTGTTTGTACACACGATTCAAATGATCGAGTGCCAGATGTGTGTATACCTGCGTGGTCGAAATGTCGGCGTGGCCGAGAATCGTTTGCACCGTACGCAAGTCGGCCCCATTCTCCACCATGTGCGTCGCACAACTATGGCGCAGCATGTGCGGGCTGGCGTGGCGCGCCGATTGAGCCGATGCATCATTCACCACCTGCCACACCCGTTGCCGGGTAATGCTCCGTGCGCCGCGAGCGACGAACAGAAATGGCGACGACTTCCCTGCCGCCAGCACGGGACGGGCATCGCGCAAGTATTGCTGCACGATCTCCTGCGCCGCCCGGCCCAGCGGCACGATTCGCTCCTTGTCGCCCTTGCCGTGCACCAGCACGTAACCAAGCTCCAGCTTCAGGTCTTCCAGCTTCAAGTTGATGATTTCGGAAACACGCAGCGCTCCGGCGTAAAACACCTCCAGCATGGTGCAGTCTCGACTGGTGAGCGCCAGCGACAGCCGGTCGTCTTTCGCGCGCGGCGGCCCTTGCAGCACCGCTTCCACTTCGTCGGTGGCCAGCGATTTCGGCAGCACCTTCCACTGCTGCGGCGTGTCAATGTTCAAGGTTGGGTCAGTTGTGATGTAACGGTCCAGCAGCAGGTACTTGTAGAAGTGCCGCAAGGCCGACAGCTTGCGTGCCACGCTGCGCCCATCCACGCCGTTTGAAAGTAGCGCGTTGAGGAAGTCGCGCACGTCCTGCCGACGCGCCTCGCGCATGGCGCGTTTTCGCTTCAGGAGAAACTGCGAGTACTGCTCCAGGTCGGACCGGTAGGCCGAGACACTCAGCGGCGCTAGCCCCTTTTCAACCTTCAGATAGTCGAGAAACGACTCCAGCAGCCGCAGATTGGGATCGGCACTCTGCACGACATGAGTATGAAGTGAGGCTGTCTCACGCGGGAATAACCAGCGAGATTCGGCTTCTATGGCCTCGCCTTCTCCACTTCCAACTCGAGTCCCTCGACTTTGCGCACCACGACCGGCTCGCCGATGCCGACGCGAGACGGCGCATGTGCGTTCCACAGCTCGCCTAGCACCCAGACTTTCCCTTCCGGATCAATTTCGGTACGCGCTTCTCCCACGGCGCCGATCAGGCCTTGCTGGCCGGTAACGACTTTGGCGCGCCGGGCTCGCAACGCGATTGTCATAAGAAAGACGGTGATCGCGCCCAGCGGCACACTGATGGACAACGCGGTCCAAAGATGGACACGCATCTGAGGAATTGGGCCATCTACCAACAGAAGCCCGCCCAGCGTCAGCAAAGCAATGCCGCCGATGCCAAGTACACCATGAGTCGCGAACTTGGCCTCCAGCGCGAATAAAACGAAGGCCCCAATGATCAGTGTGAAGGCGGCGTAACGCGTGGGCAGCAGGTTTAGCGCAAACAACGCCAGCAGAATGAAAATCACGCCCACGACGCCGGGCACCACCGCGCCCGGATGATTGAATTCCACGTAGAGCGCCAGCGCGCCAATCGCGAGCACCAGAAACGCGATGTTGGGATCCACCAGGAAGTCGAGGATGCGCTGACGCAGGGTCATCTGCATCTCGTCCACGGAAGCGCCGGCAAGGTTAAGCTTGACTTCTTTGCCGTCAAAGCGCTTGACGGTGCGTCCGTCGAGCTGGTGAAACAGATCATTTTGGTCCTTGGCAACCACGTCAATCAGGTGCTGTTGCAAAGCTTCCTGGTCGGTCCATGACTTGGATTCGCGCACCGCGGTTTCTGCCAAGGCGACGTTGCGCCCACGCGGACCGACGAACGAGCGGATGAAGGCCGCCGAATCGTTTTCGACCTTCTGCTTCATGGTGTCGTCCATCTTTCCGCCGCCAAGCTCGACCGGGTGTGCCGCGCCGGTATTGGTGCCTGGCGCCATTGCGGCGACATCAGCCGACTCGAGAATGAAAAAGCCCGCGGAAGCAGCGCGCGCCCCGGTTGGCGCGACATAGACGATGACCGGTACCGGCGAGGCCAGGACCTTTTCAATGATCGCGCGCGTGGAATCGAGCAAGCCCCCCGGCGTACTCAGCTCGATCAATACCGCCTCAGCGTTAGTCTGGCGAGCGTGCTCAATGGCGCGATCGATGTATTCAGCGGTGATGGGCTGGATGGTGTCGTCAATGCGGACTTCGACAACCGTGCTGGCCGAAGCAAGGCTCGAGAGCAGCAGCGCCCATACAGTGCAACACAGGAAAGAACGGCTTGGAGACATAGCTGCCTCCTTTCGATGAACCCTCTAATAATTCTATTTGGAAACCGCCTGCTGCGCAGTAATGTCGCGTTTCAGCGCCAGCGCCGCAGCATTTGTGGGTTCCAGGGCAAGAGCCCGGTCGACGTCACCGGCGGCAGATTGGAACAAACTCTTCTTCAAATCAATGCGGGCGAGCACCAGCAGGGCATCGACGTTGGGTTTCAGCCGGATGGAAGTCTGCGCTTCCGCAAGAGCATTGGTCACGTCGCCCTTCTTCTCCAGCAGAACAGCCAGTTGAGCATGCGCCGTCGCGTTGCCATAGTCGGCGCTGATGGCGTTGCGAAACTCGCTTTCCGCCTGACTGGGCTGGTTCTGTGCCAGCAACTCCTTGCCACGGTCCACGTAATAAGCAGCCTGTGTATGGCGGTCCGTTTTGGCCAGCCGGGCTTCAGTGAGATTATGGATCTCCATCTGCAGCTGCCGGTACAACTCTTCGTTGTAATTGCGCTTGATCCGCTCTTGCGGAAGACGCGGCTGGTTCTGCGCCAGCATCGCATTTCCGGCGGTACTTGGCGACGCTGGCGTTACCGGTGGCGGCGCTACACCGCGATTGATCATGTCAAGCAGCGACTTGGCCTCGCCGTCGGTTGGCCGCTGTTGCAACTCCTCCCGCAACTGGCGCGCAGCGCCCGCGCTGTCCCAGTTCTTAAATAATGCTACAGCCAGGTTGAAGCGGTAGTCGGCGTCATTGGGGTCGGCATTCAACGCTTTCGAGAAATATTCCACGGAAGCAGTACGGCGTCCCCGACGGGCCTCCACCACGCCCATATTGTTGTAAACCTCCGTCAACGGCAAGCGGGCAGCGAGAGAATTAAACGCGTTGAAGGCCTTTTCAAAATTGCCGCGATAGAACTCCGACAATCCCAGGAGGAAGCTGGCCTCGCCCGCCGCTGGATCATCCTTAGGCACGCGAGCGAACCACAACGCCGCCGATTCATATTCGTGGGCGTCGTAATAGGTCCTGCCCAACTGAACCATGGCCGCTGTGTAACCCGGATTGAGCTTCAGGGCCTTGTGAAAATAGCCCACCTTCTGCTGCTGGCTTGTTGCCGTGATTCCCCGGATGTAGCTCTCGAAAGCGTCAAGCCTGATGGGAGGAGAACCCTTCAGGAACTCTTCGCGAGTCACCGAAGGAGGCGCCGGCATATGTTCCAGAAGCTCCCAGGCCAGCACTGTTTGCACATCAATCAGATTGGCAAGGGGGCCGCTGCTCTGCACCGCCGGGTACAGGTGCAGCTTCTTCATGTCGAGAAGCTGAGCTGAGGAGCTGAACCTGCTTCCGTCAGATTCATAACTGCCAAGAACCACGTAATCGGCGTCCATCAGTTCGGCGATGTGATAGATGGTCGCCCGTGAAGGGTGCACCGTGGTGGGAATACCAACACGATCAAAGGCGTAAAGGCGATCGTCGCGGCTGATGAGGTACAACTTCGGCGACGCCATTCGCTGCGAAAGGACCTGAGGAAAGGCTTCACTGATCCACTCCAGGCCCGGAACGCTGGATTGGTTCTCGAACGGCATGACCATCACCGTCTGGATGCCAGGGAAGGCTTGCCCAGCGGCGATACTCGCCGATACCCAGATCACGAAGAACAACAGAGGACAACAAAAGGAGCGCATCAAGAAGCGTTGCAATGTATCTCGATTATAGCTGCGCGGAAAGTTCGGTCCAGACTCGTTTTTAGTTTTGTCGTGTCCGCGTAGAGCGGACCTTCAGGCCCGCTCTACTCGAGCCTTGCGGAACTGCTTGCTATTTCGACACTGCTGTGAACAGGTCCGACTTCAGTAGCGCCTGGAAGCGCTGATCGTCCGATTTGAAATGCATCCGCACCAGGTCGTTTGCGTTGTCCACGCTGGTATTTTCCAGTGCCGTCTTCTCCGCCGGTGCGGCATTCATTTTGCGGTACATGACTCCCGCCTTTAGCAGCGTGGCCAGGGTTGCCGCCGTCATCGTGTCCGAGGTCTTCACGTTGAGGTCGAAGCTCACGCCGTTGTCGAAATTCAGCGTGTAATCCGAGGCCAGCAGCCGCTTCTTCACCGTATCGTAGTCGGCCAGTGATCCCGCTTCGCCTAGGGCGGAGCGAAACATGTTCTGCGTACCCACCTGGTCGAGCACGCTCCACATCGGTGCGTTGTCCACATCGGTGACGAGCCCGTTAATGGTGGCGTTCGATTGCAGCGACTCAGCGCCGCTGTCGCGCACATCGATCGCGCCCTTGATGGCCTCGTTCTCGCCGAAGAGGATGGTCGATGCGTCAAGGAATACGAGTTGCATGCCCGAACCCATCGGATAGATATACGAAAGCTGGTACTTCTCGGGATGGACCTTGTTGGCCTTCATCTTCTGCAGGAATTCAGCTTTCTTGAATGATCCCTGAGCGATGCCTATGCTTCGCGCACCCTTGGGCGAGCGGTAAGTGAGCAGCGTGAGTTGTTCCATGTCCGTGTCAGGGTTAATGCCGGCCCCCTTTAACGCCGTCTCAAACTGTTTGAGGTAATCCGGCAGAACGCGGTCGCGTAGCGCGCGCGCCGTCGGCGAATCGCGGAGGGCGCGGTAATCCACGGAAACAATCTGCTGGATGGCCGACGGGATAGCCGTGCGCGCACTGCTGCTCAAAGGAGCGGCGGATGCGGACAGGCACAGCACACCGCTGAGGAAAAGACCGGTCAAAATCTGCTTCATAGGCACCTATTTTACTAAAGTATGACGGCACAGGTGAGTAATGGTGAGCTTTGGTTGCCTTTTGGCCTGAATAGGCGGGAAAAGCCACCCCAGTGGCCCTTTCCGAATTGGCATTGCGGCAGCTCGGGTGGAGTGGGCCTGTCAGGACCGCGCTCACAGTCGACCCCACATTTCCGATTTGGATCTCAGCAACCGAGGTTATGATGCTTCTGCAAGCCTTGATTCATGCTGGATTCAGCGTGGCCGAGGCGCTATGGGGATGCCTACCCAGAGGGTGAGACGCAAGATCAGCCTTTTCAGCTTTCCTTCAATCCCCCCGAGCGATTGGTAGCTCATTGGTGCCCCGCGAGCAACCCAAGTCTGGCTCTTCCTGGGGGCGGGCGTCACCAGGAGGAAGAAGATGAAAAAAGCTTGCAAGCGGAGGCTATTCGGGTGTACAGTGGCGGCTACCCGGGTGGCAAGATAGAAATCTTGGCTAATGAGGAGGATCCGATGGAACATGACATCAAGCGCCTCGACGAAAAGATCGAAAAGCTGAACGAGAGCATTTCTAACTTGGCAACATTGCCGCCGGGATTCGGGGTAATCATCCACAAACCGGGGTGGACAACTATTGCCGAGTTCGCCCTAGTTGAAGCAAGTCTCGACTCAGGTCAGGCACAAGTTGAAGCAGCGACTGCTCATCTCAGGCGCGTGCTCGACGCAGCTGGTCGTGTCGGGGCCAAATGAACGGTTATTCGGATTTGCCCGAAAATCGGCGCTAGGCGCAACCAGTTGTCGTGCGACTGGCAACCCAGTATCCAGCCTACTGACAGGACGCAAATAACAACTTGCGTCGGTAGAGCTGACGGGATTTATAAAGGGGGGAGGGACGCGGAATGGACTGGGGGAAAGTGGCGGGGGCAACATTTACCGGACTCGTTAGTGGAGCGGCTGGCGGCGCCGTAGCTGGAGGAGTGGTAGGTTCCCTGGCTGGGGGAGTGGGCGCCGGCCCCGGTGCCGGCATAGGCGCCCTCGCGGGCGGATTATCCGGAGCAATAAGTGGCGCCGTAAGCAATATCCTCACCCAGATTTCATCTTTTCAATAGCAGGCCGGCTGCACTCCACCCCTATGCCGCCGCGCTAGCTCCGCTTCAAAAGGAGGGTGCTAATATGCCTGGCTTTATCAAGTGTGTTGTCGTTGGCTTAATAGCTGGAGTAGTAGCTGGACTCGTCGTGGGCTTCCTATTTCCCGCGATGGGAGTTTCCAAATTGCTCGCACCGATCGTCGCCGGCGTGGCCGCAGGTGCCGCTGCCGGCGTCTGGGCATCAAGATCTAGGTCCCAAAGAGCCTCGCCCGCAGCCTGACACCTACGACGCGCTGCGTGCTGCCTTCACCCTACCGGCACGGTCCGTAGCACCTGCTCTCGGACTTCCTCTTTAATTTGTTATCAATCATTCAGAACGGGATAAAGTCGTCTTAGAGACCTTGACTTTTGGCTGAATAGGCCATTGTAATAACTAGAACCTCGCGAATCGGGCCTAGAAGCTAAACCCCTAATAGCGGCTCGCAGGTCATGAGGGAATTGGGCAAGCTTTGCTTTGGGTGGGCACCTTTGCCTAACTCACTTCTCTAGCGCATGCGCGCGGTTACCAAAGCATTGCGAAATCAGCGCTTGTACGGGCCGAATAGCGGAGCAGAATTGGCGTGACACTTGCTTCTCTGATTCCCGGAAGGACCGCTCTAAGGTGAGCTGGAAAGCTGCCGATAAGAGAGCTTGTGAGGAAAGCTATAGCTCATACCCTGTTTATCCTTCTTGTCGTTGGCGGTCTGGCTTTCCCAGGGCCACGCGTTGCCCATGCCGGCACGAATTCGGCGCAGACTACGGCGCAAAGCGAAGCGAAGAAGTCGCAGAAAACGTATAGGAAGCAACAGAGGAAGGAACAAAAGAAGGCGCAAAAATCGCAAAAACAGGCGATGAGGAACTGGACGAGACAACACCCGACAGCCCACTAATGCAATGGCTCCATGCCCCTCCCTTGCCGATCGCGTTGCCGCGATTGAAGTAAAGCTGCAACCGACCTACTGATCGCTACCCGCCAAGGACCGCCGCGACCCGTTTCCTCACGTCGGCCAGAAATGCCTCGTCCTTAATGTCCCCCAGATTGATCTCCACGTTGGCCAGCGCGCCCTGAATGGCCGCATTCGCCTGAGCCACCGCCACCGTCAAGTCCGACGCCATCCTAGGATTGGTCATCGGCCGCAACGACTCCACGATCTGACGCACTTCCCGCGCCCGCTCTGCAACCATCAACGGAACCAGCGTCGCCTTCTTGGTAGCCGCCTCGACCTCGGCCTGTGCCTCGGGATGGTCCTTGGCTTTCTTGAACGCCGCCATCACAGCGTTAAAGGATTCCGCGTCGGCATCAATGGACGCCTTGAACTGCTCACGCGACTCCGCCAGACGCGCCAGCGCATCGCTGAGTTCACGCTCATATTGCAAGTAAGCTTTCTTCCCGCGCGACATGCCGGCCACCATGCTGCCCAGCGCGGCCGCCATCGCTCCGCTGGCCGCCGACGCACATCCTCCGCCCGGCGCTGCCGTCGGCGCGGCGAGCTGCTCGACGAAGGGTTCCACTCCAGCGCGAATTCCGCGCGACGGCCATCTTGCCGCTCATCACCGCTGCCAGCCGGTTTTCCAATATCAACGACGAATCAAAATTCTCAATCTGCAGGAACCACTCGGCCGCGTCCTCCAGCGCCTTCTTCGGAATGAGTCCGACGATCTCGCTCGACTGCGGCATCACTCCGTAACGCGCCGCCTCACGCTTCACATACTCAAAGACGCGCGCAATCGGCGTCTGATCGGTATCCGTCAGGTTCATGGAAACCTGAGCCAGCCCGCGCACTGGCACGCCCATGCCCTTCACGTAGCGCAGCCCGCCGTTGGAAAACCGCACCGCCTTCGCGACCTTCTTCGCAATCTCCACGTCGGGCGTGTTGAGATAAACGTTGTAAGCCACCAGAAACTTGCGCGCGCCGACGATGGTCGCACCCGCCGTCGGATGCAGCGCCGCATCGCCGAAATCCGGCTTGCGCGCCGGATTCGTCTTCACCTCTTCGCGTATGCCCTCAAACTGCCCGCGCCGGACGTTTTCCAGGTTCTGGCGCTCTGGCGTTTGTGCCGCAGCTTCATACAGATACACTGGAACCTTAAACCTCTTCCATATCTCTTCACCCACCCGGCGCGCCATGGCCACGCAGTCTTCCAGTCTGACCCCTTCGATCGGAATAAACGGGATCACATCCGCCGCGCCCAGCCGCGGATGCGCTCCCGTGTGCTTCGTCAAGTCAATGAGCTCGGCGGCCTTGCCGACGCCACGAATGGCCGCTTCCGCGATGTTGACCGGATCGCCAACCAGCGTAATGACGCAGCGGTTGTGGTCGGCGTCCATCTCGCGGTCGAGCAGGTAGACGCCATCCATCTTCATGGCTTCGATGATGGCGTCGACGCGGGACTTGTCGCGCCCTTCGGAGAAGTTCGGAACACATTCGACGAGTGCAGGCATAAGGAAGCAACGAGCGACTAGCAATTAGTAACTAGTCGCTGGCGTAAATCAGTATCAGTCAATTCAGGCCGGGCGATCAACGCCTTTAGTCTTGACTAGTTGCTAGTCGCTAGTTGCTAATTGCTGCTTTTCAGTGCCACGTGTATCCCACCATGAACTGGACCGCGCCGTTGATCCCCGGGTTCTTGTTTCCCAGCGAAGCATTCGACAGGTGATAGACCTTGGCCGCGAAGTTGATCGACCGCCGTTCGCGATGGAACCACTGCAAACCCAGCTCCGCGCCGCTGGTGAAGTTGACCGTCGATGTGTCTCCCGGCGGCAGATTATTAGTGCTGAACAGCACTCCGCCAACCGCCGCGACGTACGGCGACACCGTCTGCCCTGCGGTGAAGTTCCACTTGACGATGAACGGATCGATGCCGCCGGCATACTGCGCGCCGTGAATCCAGAACTCGTTCAGCGGGATGATGTCCACGTCCATCTCGAAGCTGCCGCGGAGAGCGTTCTGTCCCACCTCGTGCGTAAGCACCCGCCCGAAACGGCCGGCGATGACCAAAGCTCTGCGCGCTCGGCGTGTTGGCGAACGACTGGCTGCCGCCGACGAAGAAGCCCGCGTTCCATCCCGGGCTGCGCAGCACATCGACGGGATCACCGGCCGGTGCCTGTGCCGGCAGCGGTGCGCAGGTCAGCAGACTGAAGAAAACGACGCAAATGGCGGTCTTCATGTGGCTTGCGGGGCAAACGCACAACTTATCAGGTTGCCCGCGCCGGAGCAAATCGATGCCCAGTACTTTGCTCTAGCGCATTCATCAAGCCCTGACGCTTTGAAGGTGCGCGGCTTCGGCCCTCCATGAAGAACTCTCCCTCACTGCTGTCATCCCGAGCGACGAGGTCGCCCTGGCGACCGAGGAGTCGAGGGACCCCTATAACCGAAGAAACTTTCCCGCTCTATTGGGACGAACCTGCGCTCAAGATGACACAGTCGTTGAGCCGCCTTCGTGACCCACCATCTACATCCGTCGTCAGCGGCTGAGTTTACGTTGTAAACACCCTAACTTTACGGAACCGATCACGTCTGACCGCCGTACCTTCCGCAGGGGTGAGATATGAACTATTCATTTGTACTGTTCGCCTTTGCCCTTCTGCTGCCGTTCCTTGGCAGCCCCACTGCCGCTACCAACCAACCCGCACCGGCCGCGGCCAATGATGTCCCCACCTACACCGACGATGGCCGCCTCATCTTCCCCGCGAACTATCGCGAATGGATCTATCTCACCTCCGGCCTGGACATGAGCTACGCGCCGCGCTTCGGCGGCGGCATGGGCCATTCCATGTTCGACAACGTCTTCGTCAACCCGACCGCCTACAAGGCATTTCTCCAGACCGGTACGTGGCCCGACAAAACCATGCTGGTCCTGGAGGTGCGCGGCGCTGGCAGCAACGCCTCCATCAACAAGTCCGGCCACTTCCAGACCACGGAAATCATGGGCACCGAGGTTCACGTGAAAGATGACCGCCTGCCCGGCAAGTGGGCGTTCTATGGCTTCGATGACCCCACAGCGAAGCCCACCACCAAGCCCTTCCCCCACGAGATGGATTGCTACAGTTGCCACGAGCAGCACGGCGCCGTGGACACGACCTTCGTCCAGTTCTACCCCACACTGATCAAGCTGGCCGAACAGAAGGGCACGCTCAGCCCAAGCTACAAAGCCGAAGAGGCGAAGAGATAAGATTTACCGGCTTCCGGACTTCCCGCCGACGGCTGATAGCTTATGGCTGACAGCTACTTCAGCAGCCAAAAGTACCGCCTTGCCTTATGCACGTCTTTGGCGATTTGCTCGCGCAGCGCTTCGACGGATGGAAACTTGATCTCCGGCCGCAGCCGCTTGAGGAAGATCAGCTCCAGTTCCGTTTGCGCCAGCAGCTCGATGGGATGGAAGTTCAGCAGGTGGCTCTCGATGGCAAACGAGTCCGGCCCGAACGTGGGACGATTGCCGACGTTGGTCACCGCCTCGAAGCACTCGCCGCCGACGCGCAGCCAGGTGATGTAAACGCCATCGGCGGGAACCAGTTCGTCGTAGCGCGAAAGGTTGATGGTCGGCACCGTGTACTTGTGGCCGTAGCCGCGGCCGCGACCCGGAGTCGAGACGATGCTGAAGGGACGTCCCAGCAGCGCGCGGGCCTTGCCCACTTCCCCGATGGCCAGCAGTTTGCGAATTTCGCTGCTGGAAACGTGATGGCCGCGCCGCAACTGCTCGGGATAAACGACGGCCTCGAAGCCCATCTCCTTGCCGAGCGCGCCGAGTGTGTTGATGTTGCCCTGCGCCTTGTGGCCGAAGTGGAAGTTGTAACCTTCGTGCACTTCGCGCGCCTGCAGCGTACCGGCGAGCACGTCGCGGGCGAAGTCCTGCGCCGACATCAGCGAAAGATCGCGGGTGAACGGCAGCACCAGCACGGCATCCACGCCCGCTTGCTCCAGCAGTTGCAGCTTGACTGGCAACGGTGTCAGCAGCCTGGGCGCAACGTCGGGACGCAAGATACGCAACGGATGCGGCTCGAAGGTCACCACGACGGCCTTCCCGCCCAGTGAGTGCGCGCTCTGCGCCATTCGCCGCACCACTTCCTGATGTGCCAGGTGCACGCCATCGAAGTTACCCACGCTCACAATCGTGGGTCCTAACTGCGGCGGCACGTCGTCAAGTTTGTGGAAGACTTGCATTCGGCTGGCGTCCTAGAGGTCGAACTCGAGCTTGAGGCCATCATGCGCCAGGCGCACACTCGCCGGCAGCGTTGCGTTGGTCTCCGCGTCCGGCAGATCATGCGCGATGTGAGTGAAGAACGCCCGCTTCGGTTTGAGCCGGTCCACCAGTTCGAGCGAGTTCTGCACCGTCGAGTGTGTCGGGTGCGGATGATGACGCAGCGCGTCGAGAAACAGGATGTCGAGGTCCTGCAACTGCGCCAGCGATTCCTCCGGGATGCTGCTGAAGTCGGTGAGATACGCCGCCGAGCCGAAACGAAACGCCTCGATAAGAGCGTCGCCATGAAATACCGGCAGCGGCGTGAAGGTCGCGCCAAACAGCTCCAGTGGCCCATTGAGTGGCTGTATCTCGACCTGCGCCAGTCCGCCATATTTGTAGTCGCCTTCGAAGATGTAGCGGAAGACGTTGCGCAGCGTGCTGGCCGTGCTGTCGCTGGCATAAAGCGGAATTTTGCCGCCGCCGGTTATCCGCGGGAAGCTGAGCGGCCGCACGTCATCGAGGCCGAGAATGTGGTCGGCGTGACCGTGCGTATAAATCACGGCGTCAATCTTCCTGATGCGCTCGCGAATGGCCTGCTCGCGAAAGTCAGGCGTGGTGTCGATGACAACGGTGCGGCTGTCCCATTGCACCATGACCGACGGACGCGTGCGACGATCGCGCGGGTCTGCCGACGTGCACACGCGGCAGTCGCAACCAATCGTGGGAACGCCCATCGAGGTGCCGCTGCCCAGCACGGTGAGCGTGGCTTTCATTGGGCCTTGACGTCAGCACCGGGACCGCCCTGCGGCGGACGCGTGATCAGGTTCGTAACTTCGAGATAGGCCATGCGCAGCTCGTAGAGGCAGTTCTGCAGCATGTTCTGTTCAGGTGAAGTGAGATTGCCCTTGGTTTTTTCCTGCAGGATGGCCAGCGTGTCGATGGTCTGCCGCGCGCCAATGAGGTCAACCATCGGCTTCTCTCCCGGCGGCGCGGCCAGGCCAAGCTGCATCAGCGCGCTCATGTACACCGAGGCGACGAACTTCTCGAAGGTCATCTCGAAGTCCTGCGCGCTGCGCGCCTGCCCCTGCTTGCGCATCTCCTTGTTGATCTGGTCGTCCATTTGCCGGGTCGAGTCTTCATAGGCATCGGCCGAGGCTTTTTGCTCAGCCGCAGTAGGAGCCGGCGGCTCCGGGCCATGTGGCGGCGCAATGACCGGTTCAGTCGAGGGCGATGGTTCGGGCCTATTTTGCGCTGCCCGTTCCTCGTTGACCTGTTGCTGGGCTTCCTGCTTCTCGCGCTCACGCTCGGCGCGGCGCTGCTCGTCTTCCACAACGTCCTGGCGCAGCTCGCCGTCGCTGCTGAAAAGCCGGCGGTCAGTCACAACAAATTCGGATTTCTTCTCTTTGTCTGGCATAGGTTTGCTAGTCGTTTCTGATACTGCTGCTATTGGTGGAAAGGCAACGTTACGACCGTGGCTTTCTGTTCGCCAATCTGAACTACGGTTCCCGGATGTGCGATCTCCCGGTGTGCATATCCAAGCGCGAGCGTCCGCTCGCCGCTGGGAAATGGAACGCGTGCCGCGCTGGTCATCTCGCCTGCGTTCTTGTCATTGACGCGCACTTTGGTTCCCGCCGCTGGCGGTTCGCCTTCCACTTCGAAGCCCACAAATGTGCGGTGAAGTATTGCCCGCGAGCGAATGCGCTCCACGATTTCCTGTCCAATGTAGCAACCCTTGGCGAAGTTCAGCGCGTGCTGTTGGCCGGTCTCCTGCGGCAGATCTTTCTCACGCAAGTCGATCCCGAAGCGTGGCACGCCCTGAACCATGCGATACAGCTCCAGCGCCTCGCTTCCCGCAGGGGTTGCGCCCGCGGACGTCAAGCTTTCCCAAACCTTGTTGGCATGGTCGCTGGAAAACCAAACCTCATAGCCATCGATGGCCGGCTGCGCGCTGCGTGCTACTGAAACGCCGATGTCATGCCACACGATATCGATCACCTGGCCCGTTTCCAGCCCCGTTACCTCGATGCCGGCATTGGTGAGCACTTCGCGCGCCTTCGGGCCCGCAACGCCGATGGTCGCCAGCTTGTCGCTGACATCGGCAACTTCAACGTCGTCCATGATGATGTAGCGGTCGAAGACGGCTGCAATCGCGGGCGCCTGCTCGCGACCGGTCGTAACCAGCAGGTAATCGCCGCGGTTGTAGGCGACCAGGTCGCCCTGGATCCGCCCCTGCGCGCTGAGCAGAAAGCTGTAAACGCCGCGCCCGACAGCAAGGTCGCGAATATTGTTGGTCACCATCCCATTCAGCCAGCGCACGCGGTCTTCGCCGGTTAGCACCAGCTTGGCCTGCCAGCTCATGTCGAGGACGGCGCAGCCCTCCAGCAGCGCGCGAAACTCGGCCGGGGTATTTCCAAACGAGGCCGGCGTCTCCGCGCTCCGATAATTGCCGGGGCGGGCGCCGGACGCCGCGAGCTTCTCCTGCATCACAGAAACACTCATACAGAATCTTTGATTATAGCGAAGAGAAACAGGTCGCTGCGTGACTCCTGAAGACGCGAGGTTTGCAGTTTAAGTGTGACTGGTACAGCCGCTCTGCGGCTCAGAGGTTTTCAACCCCGTCGAACCAGCCGCACGGCGGCGACACCGGTTGGTTCACCAATAATTGTGGATCCAGCGATGCTTGCGCAACTCACGCAACGTTTCCTCCGGCAGCGGCCCGGCCTCAGATGCCGCCACGTTGGCCGCGACGTGCCTCGTGCTCCTCATGCCGGGAATCACGGTGGAGACGGCCGGGTGTGAGAGGCAAAAGCGCAGCGCGATTTGCGGTATCTGCTCCATATTGATCCCAAGATCGACAGCGATGGCCAACACCCGCTCCCAGGTCTCCCGTTTGCGGTCACCTGCAAAATACACATTGCGGAAGTCGCCCTCAGGGAATGTCGTGTCGGGCGTTATTTTTCCGGTCAGGCTGCCTTCATCGAATGGCACGCGCACAATCACGCCAATGTTGTTCTTCTGGCAGTAGGGAAACAGTTCGTCCTCGGGCGACTGATCGAAGATGTTGTAGATCACCTGCACGGTGTCGATCAGTCCGGTATCCAGCGCCTGCAGTACGTTGGTTGGCTGATGGTTCTGGATCGAAATTCCAACGAACTTCGCCTTGCCCGATGACTTCATTTCGCGCACCGTCGCCTGCCATTCGCGCTCCGACGCCCAGTGGTCACTCCAGGTGTGGAACTGATAGATGTCCACGCTTTGCCGTCCCAGGTTTTTCAGCGTCTGGTCGAGACATTCCAGCACATACTTCCGCTGGAACACCGCGTCCAGGCGAGCACCGGGCTTCTGCGCCCACACGTAGTCTTTGGGCGGAACTTTGCTGGCGATAACGATGTCGCTGGCGTCGCCGAAGCATTGCGCGATCAGCCGCTCGCTGTGGCCGTCACCATAAACCAGCGCCGTGTCATAAAAGTTGACACCGGCTTCGTACGCCGCCCGCAGCGAACGCAGCGACTCCTCGTCTTCGGCGCCCACCCACATCGCCTTGCCGATGCCCCAGGCGCCATAACCAATTTCACTGACCTTCAGTCCTGTTCTCCCCAATATTCGATAGCGCATAAATAACCTTAGAGTTCTATTGTCATTCTGAGCGAGGCGGCCGCTTTTTGGCCGCCGAGTCGAAGAACCCCTATACGACTAAGATAGCCGGGGCGCGTCACGCCGTCTGCGCCCTGACACCGCAGAGGGACGCAATGATCTCCAGCGCCTGCGCGCACTGTTCACGGCTCACATCAAGGTGAGTGACGAACCTCATCAGTTGCGGGCTTACTCCGTTGGCCAGCACGCTGCACTCGGCCAGCTTGCGAGAAAATTCGGCTGAAGTCATTCCCGTCCCGCTGATGTTGCAAATCAGAATGTTGGTTTGAACTTTACCCGGATCAATCTTCAAGCCCGGTATCTCCGCCAGACCCTCTGCGAGGAACTTCGCATTGGCGTGGTCCTGCGCCAGTTTCTGCGGACCTTGCTCCAACGCGATCAGTCCTGGTGCCGCAAGAATTCCCGCCTGCCGCATGCCGCCGCCGAGCGCCTTGCGATAGATGCGGCTGCGGTCCATCAGCTCAGCGCTGCCCACCAGCAGCGAGCCCACCGGAGCGCCCAGTCCCTTGGAGAGGCAGAACATTACGGTATCGGCCTTGGCCGTCAGTTGCGCGACCGGAATGCCAAGCGCTACCGCGGCATTGAACACACGCGCGCCATCGAGATGCACGGGTAATCCTGCGTCGTGGGTGTTGTCGCAGACCTCGTCGAACGCTTCAGGCGACGTGATCGTTCCGCCCGCCATGTTGTGCGTGTTCTCCAGCGAAACCAGCCCCGTCTTGGCCGCATGGTAGCTCTTGGTCTTGAGTTTCGATTTCACGTGCTCCCAGGTGAGAACGCCGTCCTCCGCCCACGCCGTACGTGGCACCACGCCGGAGAAATGCGCCATCATCGCCATTTCGTAGTTGAAGACGTGGCCGCGCTCCTCGCAGATCACCTCCTGGCCATGATGGGTGTGCAGCTTGATCGCAATCTGGTTGCCCATCGTCCCGCTGGGAACAAACAGCGCCGCCTCACGGCCGAATATCTCCGCCGCGCGCTTCTCCAGCAGGTTGATGGTCGGGTCTTCGCCGTAAACGTCGTCGCCAACTTCGGCCTCGAACATTGCCTGCCGCATCTCCGGGGAGGGCTTGGTGACGGTGTCGCTGCGAAGATCGATGGTGGACGCGGACTGCTTGCTCGCTTTGACGGCGGATTCGGGAGCGGAGGTGTACATGCGCGAAGTAACTTCGAGTTTATCAAGCTGCGGACAATGCGTCTGATTCGAACCGCCGCTGACGCCGCCTCACAATTCTGTTGCGTCGGTAGGGGCGGTCGTCTGGTCCGTCAGCTTCTTCGCCCGTTTGGCGGCGAGCTTTGCCTTGCGTGCGGTTTTGGCAGCGGCTTTAGTCTTGGCTGTTGCCGTCGCCTCCCGCATTCTCTCTGCCCACTTTTCGCGGGCCCGATCTTCTTGTGCTCTGTTCATACTGAGATTTTATAAGAATCTGGCAACCTATTTCGACATCGTTTTGTCTTAAGCTTTGCGCCACTTTACTGGATTGTCTGGGTTATGGCCATAGTTGCGAATGCACTTTCGATTCGGATCATGTTCTCATCGTTCTCTTCCTCATACTTTTCGAGATCTCTTGCTGCAGCGAGTGTGGCCGGCCTGCTCACGCTGGCCATCGTTTACCTGAGCCGACGCAAGTTTCCTGACGCATTGCGGTCGCTGCCGCACGGCCGAGGAATGTTACTCTCGGCGGGCGCCGGAATTACGCTTTTGCTCTGCCTCGTGCAGCGTCACCAGTCGCCTGACCGGGGCGACGGCGAAGCTGATTACCTGTCGTTTACCGCCGATGGGTACGCACAGGTGGCTAACGATTCTGCTTACTCTTCCGCAGCAGTTCTCACTTATCACAATGACAATGCCAGGACGGGCCAGAATATCGCCGAGACCACGCTGACCCCGGAAAACGTGAACCCGGCAAAGTTCGGAAGGCTCTACTCCTATCGGGTGGACGGCTTCGTGTACGCTCAACCGCTTTACCTGCCGCAGGTCGCGGTTCCCGGCAACGGCGTCCATAATCTGGTGATTGTGGCCACCCAGCATGACAGCGTATATGCATTCGACGCCGACTCAAGTTCGGCGTCGCCATTGTGGCAAGTGAGCTTCGTCAATCCCGGTGCGGGTGTTACTACCTTGTCTTCTGCCGATGTCGGCACCAGTGACATCGTTCCCGAGATCGGCATCACCAGCACTCCGGTCGCCGATCTGGCAAGCAAAACGCTGTATGTGGTCGCTGCCACCAAAGAGAATGCCGCTTTCTATCACCGGCTGCATGCGCTGGATGTAACCTCGGGCGCGGAAAAATTTGCCGGCCCGCAAGTCATCCAGACGGTGTTTCAGGGAAAGGTGGCAGACGGCTCGGCTGGCGTAGTGTTCTTCTCTTCGCGCTTCCAACTGCAACGGGCGGCACTGCTGCTGTCGCGCGGCAAAGTGTATGTCGCGTTTGCATCCTATGGCGATGCAGGCTTCTATCACGGCTGGGTGATCGCTTACGACGCGGTGACCCTCCAGCACGCCGGAAGCTGGGTAACCACGCCCAATTCCTACGAGGGTGGTATCTGGATGAGTGGTTGCGGCCCGTCCGCCGACGCCGATGGCAACCTCTACTTATCCACAGCCAATGGACCGTTCAATGCTTTCGGCGCTCAGCCAGGCGAGGAGTTCAGCGACAGTGTGGTGAAGTTGAAACCGACTCCGACAGATCTGGTGTTGGTGGACTTCTTTACCCCGTATAACCAGGCCAGTTTGGCAAAGGACGACATGGATCTCGGCTCGGCGGGCGTGGTGGTTCTGCCCGATCAGCTCGGAGCTTCTCCTCACCTGATCGTCACCAGTAGCAAAGAGGGTAATGTTTATCTTCTGAATCGCGATGCCATGGGTCGATACAATGCCGCGGGCAACGGCAATCTGCAGATCGTCCAGCAACTGACGGGAATCCTCAAGCAGCAGATGGGTACGCCCGCCTACTGGAACGGTTCTCTTTACTTCGGATCGGGAGTCAGTCCCTACAAAGACTCGATTAAGGCTTTCAGCCTCCGCAATGGGATGCTGTCCTCGCGGCCGACGTCGCAGACGCCGCCCACCTACCTCTTGACCCGCAATACCGTGAGCATTTCCGCGAACGGCAACACGAATGGCATAGTGTGGGCGATGCAAACCGACGGTTATTACAAGCCCGCCCATCCTGGAGCAGCGGTGCTGCACGCTTACGACGCCCGAAACCTGGCCCGGGAGTTGTACAACTCCAACCAGCGCTTCCAGCGCGACAACCCCGGGCTGGCATCAAAATTTACGGTGCCCACCGTGGCCAATGGTAAGGTGTTTGTCGGAACAGCCAACCAACTTAGCGTCTACGGCTTGTTGCCCGCTCCGTAGAAGTCTCGACACCCCAGAACGCGATGGCCGCCTGACGGCCATGAAGCTCTCGACCTGATTCATAGCGCGATCCGGCTTTCGTCGAATGTTACGGCACGCGATTCAGGCCAATTTGTCTCGGTCCATCCTGCAGGAAGCTCGCGAAAACATCGTTCGACAGCAAACGTCCTCGCGCGGTCAGTCGCAGCCGGTCGCCAACCGTCCGCAGCAACCCGGCGGCGGTGAGTTCGTCGATAACGGTTTGACGACCGCCAACCACGTCACCGCCAAACTGTTCCCTCAGGACGGCAAGCGAAACGCCGCGATTCAGGCGCAGGCCGAGAAAGAATGACTCTTCCAGGGCGGCCTGGGCATTGACCAGCGTGCGTGAGGACTTTAGCTGCTGAAGGCGGGCTGCGACGTTACGGTTTGCATCCCCAGACAACTGACAACCGACAACCGACAACTGTTCATACGCCTCCAGCGAATCCGGGGTGGCGAAACGCACCGCCTGCACACCTTTCGCCTGCAGTTCATCATTCGCAGGTAGCATCGAGTGTGCATCCACGCCGAATCCCAGATACGGCTGCCGCGTCCAGTATTTGAGATTGTGCCGCGAGTCCCAAAGTCCTACCCCATGCGTCACAGGCCGCGCAAAGTTCGATATCTCGTATTGCTGGACCCCGCCGCACTCCAGCCGTTCACATGCAGCGAGATACAGGTCAGCAGTCAGATCGTCGTCAGGAACGAAATGCGCATGATAGCGGCTGCCGCCGGCGAGCAACTCCGTGCCCAGGCGCGAGTCTTCGTCCACCTCCAGCATGTACACGCTGATGTGCGGCACGCCGGTGGCAAGCGTTTCGGCGAGCGAAAAGCTCCACCTCTCTTCCGTCTGATGAGGCAGGCCCGCGATTAAATCAATGCCGATGTTGCCGATGCCGCCGGCGCGCAGCCGCGCGATGTCGGACAGCGTGATGTCGCGCGTATGCAGGCGCCCTACCGACGAGCATTCCTCATCTACGAACGATTGCGCGCCCAGGCTCACGCGATTCACGCCGCAGCGGAGCAACGCTTCCAGAATCTCGTCCGTGATCGTTCCCGGAGCGCACTCGACGGTAATCTCGGCGTCGCGATCCACCTCAGTGTTGTCACGCACCGCACAAAATAAGCGCTCCAGTTGCTCGGGCGCCAGCACCGACGGCGTTCCTCCGCCGAGGTAGATGGAGTCAACGCGGCGCTCGAACTTCGCGCCGAGGTCGTACGCAATTCGTCCGGCAGCCGCAATTTCCGCACATACCTGCTCGACATATCGCTCAAACATCCCGCTGGAGAAGACTCCAGAAGCAAAGTTGCAGAAGCTGCATTTCGTGCGGCAGAACGGAACCGAGATGTAAATTCCTAGTGACATCACGTTCGCCGAAGTGTTTCCCAGAGTACTAGAGTAGCAATTAGCAACTAGCAGCTAAAGCAGTTTCGCAGTTGCTGTGTCCGCCGCCGGGTAGGGCGGCGCTTTAGAGGCTGTTACGAAACTCGGCTCGTTGCTGCATCGGTGGAACAAAGCCGCAACGACGAGCGCCGCAGGCGAGGACTCATGATAGCCCAGCACGCAGCCGAAAGCGGAGTGCTGGGTACAGTGAGAGAAAACACCGGAGTCGGCGATGAAAACAGCCGCGAAGCGGCGGCTTTGTGGTGAGCCAGGGGCGCAAGCCCCTGGTCAAGTGGGAAATTGTACCGAGCCGCGTAGCGGCGAGCACGGTTTCCTACCAGCCTCTGAAGCGCCGCTCTACCCGAACACACCGACCCTGGAGCAGCACTAGCAGGAGCTGGTCATTACTTACCACTACTAATGTTAGTATCTTGAAACTCGTGCCCCGGAACAATTGGGGCTCGAATGCGTCCCACCAGCTAGTCGCTAGTTGCTCGTCGCTATGAAGAAACGCGTCGTCATCACCGGCATGGGCGTGGTCAGCCCGAACGGCATCGGCAACGACGCCTTCTGCCGCGCTGTTCTGGCTGGAACCAGCGGGGTGAAGCGCATTTGCAGCTTCGATCCCAGCGAACTGCCCGTGCAGATCGCCGGCGAAGTGCAGGACTTCGACGAACTCGCCTGGGTTGACGCCCACGAACGCAAGCACGTCTCGCGTGCCGTGCCCCTCGCGCTGGCCGCGTCCACCGAAGCGCTGCGCGAGGCCGGGATTGAGACTTCGCGTTTGTCGCTGCCAGAGCAGCGCGAAATCGGCGTGCTGCTGGGCTCCGGAGGCGGCGCGCAGGAATTTTCCGAGGAACAAGTCCGGCTGTGGCTCCAGGGCAAGGTCAAGCAGGTCAGCCTGTTCTGCATTCCCAGCGGCACCATGGGCACGCTGTCGAGTGAAATCAGCATGCGCTTCGGCCTGCGCGGCATGAGCCACGTCATCACCACCGGCTGCACCTCGTCCACCGACGCCTTCGGTTATGCCCTGCGGCAAATCCAGTTTGGATTCATCCCGATGATGCTGGTTGGCGGCGTGGACGTGCCTATCGCGCCGGGCATCATGAAGGGCTTCACGCTAATGAAGATCATGACCTCGTCATGGAACCATGCGCCGGAGCGCGCTTCGCGGCCGTTCTCCGCCGATCGCGACGGATTCGTGGTCGCCGAAGGCGCGTGGATGTTCTTCCTGGAAGAGTACGAACATGCTCTTGCACGCGGCGCGGGGATACTCGCCGAAGTTGCCGGCTACGGTTCGACTTGCGAGGCTTTCCATCGCGTCCGCCTGCAGGAGTGTGGCGAAGAGCCGGCGCGCGCCATTCAGTTGGCCATGGAGGACGCGGGGATCGTGGCGGCCGACGTCGGCTACGTCAACCTGCACGGCACTTCGACGCAGTTGAACGACCGCATCGAGACCCGCGCGCTCAAGCTGGCGCTGGGGGAAAAAGCCTCCACCACGCCAATGTCAAGTTTAAAGTCGCAGATTGGACATCCCCAGGGAGCCTGCGGCGCCGCGGGAATCGCCGCCACGCTGATCGCCATGCACCACAATCAGATTCCGCCGACCATCAATTTGGAAAAGCCCGACCCCGACTGCGACCTCGATTACGTACCCGACGTGGGACGCTCTGCCGAAATCGAGCACGCGGTGTGCAACTGCATCGCCTTCGGCTCGAAGAATTCGGCGCTGGTGCTGCGCAAGCATGCCTGAGCGGCATCAATCTTTCCATCCCACGCCGTCCAGCCCTCGTCTAATGATTTCACGCGATTATTTACAATCATTCTGGGGACATGGCGGGAATCCACGAAGAAGAAGTACTGGGCAAGGCATACGACAGCAGGCTGATGGGGCGCCTGCTGACCTACCTGCAGCCGTATCGCCTGCAGGTAGCCATTGCGCTGGTTGCCATCGTGCTGAAGGCGGGCGCCGACGTGCTCGGCCCTTATCTCACCAAGGTTGCGGTTGACAAGTATCTCGCCCGCCACACCGAAGCCCATTCCCTGCTCGACCGTTTCCTCAGCCCGCGTCCGCTGACCGGCATCGCGCAGATTGCCGCCATGTACATCGGCATTCTGGTGCTCAGCTTCCTGTTCGAGTTCACGCAGACCTACGTCATGCAGTGGACGGGGCAAAAGGTGATGTTCGACCTGCGCAGCCAGATCTTCCGCCATCTGCAGCGGCTGCACATTGGGTTCTACGACAGGAACCCCGTGGGCCGGCTGGTCACCCGCGTCACCACCGATGTGGATGCGCTGAACGAAATGTTTACCGCGGGAGTGGTCTCCATCTTCGAAGACATCTTCGTGCTCATCGGCATTCTGGTCATCATGCTCAACATGAGCTGGCGGCTGGCGCTGGTGACCTTTGCCGTATTGCCGCTCATCTTCTACGCCACGTCAATCTTCCGCCGCAAGGTGCGCGAGAGTTACCGCCGCATTCGCATCGCCATCGCCAGAATCAACGCCTACCTGCAGGAGCACGTCACCGGCATCGTCGTCCTGCAGCTTTTCAACCGCGAAAAGAAGGCCTACGAGCGCTTCGAGAAGATCAATCGCACCCACATGGACGCCTTCAAAGACGCCATCATGGCGCACGCCGTGTATTACCCGGTGGTGGAAGTGCTGTCGGCCACCGCGATCGCCTGCGTAGTGTGGTTTGGCGGCGGCTATGTAATCCAGAACCTGGTGACGCTCGGTGTGCTGGTGGCGTTCATGCAGTACGCGCAGCGCTTCTTCCGGCCCATCCAGGACCTGAGCGAGAAGTACAACATTCTGCAATCGGCGATGGCTTCGAGCGAGCGCGTCTTCAAGCTGCTCGATACCCCGGCGGAGATCACCTCACCCGCCGTGCCCAAAGTTCCCGATGGACCGGGCCGCATCGAGTTCGACCACGTGTGGTTCGCCTATCGAACTCTTGCGCAAGCCGCCGAAGAGGCCGCCAGCAAGGGCGAGAAGCTCAAAGTCGCCGGAGGCAACGGCGATCTGGCGCAGCAATACGACTGGGTGCTGCGCGATGTGTCGTTCACCATCGAGCCCGGCGAGACCGTCGCTATCGTGGGCCACACCGGCGCCGGAAAGACCACAATCATCTCCCTTCTCTTGCGCTTCTACGACGTCCAGCGCGGCGCGATTCGCATCGATGGCGTGGACGTCCGCGACATGGATTTGATGGATCTGCGGCGCCGCTACGGCGTCGTGTTGCAGGATCCATTCCTGTTTTCGGGAACGGTGGCCGGGAATATCCGGCTAGGTTCGCACTGGATCGAAGACGAATCAGTCGAAGACGCCGCTGAGCAGGTCAATGTTGCCGATTTCATTCGCTCGCTGCCCGGAGGTTTTGCCGAAGAAGTGCGCGAGCGCGGCAGCACTCTTTCCACCGGACAGAAGCAGCTCATTTCATTCGCGCGCGCCCTGGCGCACAGCCCGAAGATCCTCATCCTCGACGAGGCCACCTCCAGCGTGGACACCGAAACGGAGTTCAAAGTCCGCGACGCATTGACGCGTATGGTTGAGGGCCGGACGTCAATCATCATCGCCCACCGACTGAGCACGATTCAGCGGGCTGACAGAATCATCGTCATGCACAAAGGCCGGGTGCGCGAAATCGGAACTCACCAGCAACTGCTGGCCAACCGCAGCATCTACTGGAAGCTTTATCAGCTTCAGTACAAAGACCAGGAAATTCCCGCGCCGATTCTTGCTGGCGAGGTCACCGGGCCGCACGTCGGCGTTTCGGTCGACGATTAGCACTGTGCAATTAGCAATTAGAACTGATCTGATAAATCGCT
This sequence comes from uncultured Acidobacteriaceae bacterium, assembly GCA_963823635.1. Lineage (GTDB taxonomy): Bacteria > Acidobacteriota > Terriglobia > Terriglobales > Acidobacteriaceae > Bog-257. Next base: position 145,852 of record CAWGMV010000004.1, read on the forward strand.
CTGTATCAGGGCATGGCTTCAGCCGTGCCGAAACTCGGATCTAAGGCACCGGGCTTTAGCCCCTGAGCGGGTCTTTTGCAGGGGCTGAAGCCCCTGATCTTCGGCTATGCACTTTTCGGCACGACTAAAGGTCGTGCCCTGATACAAAACGATTCGTTGCGTGGGTTCCAACCGTAAGAAGGCCTTGAAAGACATAATGAAAGAATCCGAAACGCCGGACATTCGAGAGATCAAGGCGCGCATTTGTGCGATCGAGATCCGATTGCAAGAGGAAGAACTGCGACGCCTCCGAGAGCGGTTGGCCGCTGTGGAATCTAAGATTACAGAGCTGCCGCCTCTGGCAACGCGATAAATATGCCCGCTCATACTCCATCGGAAATCCACACTCTCTTCCTTGACGCCTTCAATCGCGGAGATGTCGAGGCCCTGGTCGCGCTGTATGAACCGGGGGCGACCCTCGTCACCAGAGATGGAACCGTCGTGGGACACGACGCAATTCGCGGCACCTATAAAACGATGATCGCTGGCAATGCTCGCATGGAACTGACGACACGTGCGGTGATTCAATCCGGCGAACTGGCAGTGCTGCACGCGAGTTGGACCTACCATCGCGGTGGGACTGCAACGCCTGGGCTGAGCACCGAAGTTGTCAGGCGCCAGCCCAACGGCACGTGGCTCTTCGTCATCGACGAGCCGCACACACCCCCGAGATCATCGTCACCCTGAGCAGAGGTTCGTCCGCCGGCGGACGAACCGGAGTCGAAGGACCCCTACTTAACCAAAGTTATTCGCGCTGTAGGGGTCCCTCGACTCCGGTGGCCCAGGGCGGGCCACCGTCGCTCGGAATGACACGAAGATGTCGAACTACGTCGGATGTTGCAATCCCGTTCTACTATCTATCTCGAGGTGAGAACGTGCAGCAAATCCTGCAAATCCATCCCCTGCTAGCTCTCGGCGTCGCCGCATCCACGGCTGCGACCGACGCTGTCTATGTCATGTTCAGCGCGGCGGTGTCGTCGCGGCGCCGGGTTCCGGCGGCTACCTGGAGCAGCGTGTGGTATCTGCTGTCTGCCTTTGCCGTCATCAGTTACACCCGCAATTGGGTTTATGTCTGCTTCGCCGCTCTGGGGTCGTGGATCGGCGCCTATATCTCAATTACCGTCCTGCGGCGCCCAGGCAGCGGTTCGGCGGAACTCGATCACGGCGACCCGAAGATTTCTGCATAGAGCGGTTTCTGTTTCGGACGGAATCGGTGTAGTGGCCGCAACGCCCGAGCGCCGCAAGGGTACGTAAGAACTCACGTCGCCTTTGCCTGGGGAGAGTACTAGGCGCAAGGAACCAGCGCCGTTAGGCGCGACTCAGTCTAGCCCAGGACGGAGCCGAAGGCGGAGTCCTGGGTAGGATGGTTATATGTATTCTTAGCCGGCTTTCAGCCGGCGGCACAAAAGCCGTACCGCCCCTCGGGGCTCGACCTCAAATTTACATGCTACCCAGCATTCCGCCTTCGGCTCCATGCTGGGCTAAACTAAGCCGCGCCTCCGGCGCTCGGCCGCTTCGCGCACTGCATTTGATTCTGTTCCAGGAGCTTGCGGGTGGGCAATTCCGGTCAAGGTAAGCGTCTTTAAACAATTCCGCCCTCTGGGCTCGGGTTGAACGACTCAACCAGCAACATCTAGCTCACACGTATGATGGGGTCGCTTATGCGCAAATGTCGCTCGCGGCTGAAACCATACCTGATCGCTTACTTCTCTCTGTCATAATCCGAATGTGCGAATCCTCATCTCGGCAGGAGAGGCATCGGGCGAATTCTATGGCGCAGAGCTGATGAACGCCCTGCGCAAACTGGCCTCAGAACGAACTCCTCACAGCGACCTTGATTTTTTCGGCGTCGGCGGAGAGCAAATGCGCACCTCCGGATGCGAGCTGCTGGCCGATGCGAGCGAAATTGCCGAAGTCGGCATCGTGGAAGTGGTCAAGCACATCCCGACAATCTATCGCCGGTTTCGCCAGGTAGTAAGCGAGGCAGAACGCCGCCGTCCCGATGCCGCCGTGCTCATCGACTTCCCGGATTTCAATCTGCGGCTGGCTCGCGAAATGCACAAGCGCGGAGTGCCTGTGATCTATTACGTCAGCCCGCAGCTCTGGGCTTGGAAGCAGGGACGTATTGAGGCCGTGCGCAAGTATGTCCGCGAAATGCTGATCATCTTCCCTTTCGAGGAAAAGTTCTACCGCGAGCGCGGCATTGAAGCGCAGTTCGTCGGGCATCCGCTGGCCGACTTGCCCGCGCCCGCCATCACCCGCGAGCAGTTTGCCGCGGAATACAAGCTTGACGCCAGCCGCCCATGGATCGCGCTGCTCCCCGGCAGCCGGCGGGCGGAAGTCTCGCGCATCTTCCCTACCCTGCTGGAAGCGGCGCAACTTCTGGGCCCGGATTACGTTTACATAGTTCCAGTAGCGTCCACCCTCGATGCGGCTTGGATGGCGGGGTTTCTCCAGGACTATGCTGGGCCGCCGGTCACGTTCACCAGCGATGCACGCGCGACTTTGCTGCATGCGCGCGCCGCCGCCGTCGCCAGCGGCACTTCTACGCTGGAAGCTGCGCTGATCGGAACGCCGTTCACGATGGTCTATCAGGTGGCGCCGCTCACCTGGACGCTCGGCCGCCGTCTAGTTAAGGTAGACCGCTTCGCCATGGTCAACTTGATCGCCGAGCGTGATGTTGTGCCCGAGCTGGTGCAATCGGATTTCACAGCCCAGCGAGTGTGCCAGGAATTGCGGCGCATCATTCCGGATGGCGAAGTTCGGGAAACGATGATGGCAGGTTTTTGCGAAGTGCGACAACGCTTACAGTGCGGTTCCGGCGGTAGCGCCAGCGAGGGCGCTGCGCAAGCAGTACTGACGGTGATGGAAACGCGAGCATGAGCTTTCCGGCAGCATCCTTCCCCGCAGGTTTTTCATCATTTATAGTTGGTAGGAAAGCAGGAGTTTCCTCCCTAATGCAAAGGTTGGCGCGGCTACGCGGCCTCGTTCTCATCATTCTGATTTCCACTCTGGTTTCCGCCGCCTTCGCGGCGGAGAAGCAGCGCATACAGCTTAACGATGTTGCTGTAAACGCTGTTGTCACGCCACAGACCCACCAGATGAAGGCGCAGGCACGCGTCAAGTTCACCGCGCTCGACGACATAACCATTGCCGTCTTTGAGCTGCACAATGGTCTCAGGCCCACGCGCGTGCTCGACTCTTCCGGCCAGCCGCTTTCGGCAGAACGGGTCAGCCAGGACTCGACCGTCCGCATCGCCTTGCCAAGCGGCATGAGCAAAGGCGCCAGCAACACGCTCTACTTTGAGTACGAAGGAGCGTTGCAGTCCTCCGATGACAGTCCAGTTCCCGGGCTGAAGCTGGCTTACATTGGCGATCCCATCACTTACCTGCTTTATGCCGGCCGCTGGTTTCCCATGACCGGTTACGGCATCAACCGATTCACCTCAACTCTCAGCGTCAGTGTTCCGGCTGGCTACACCGTAGTCGGCAGCGGCAAGCAAAGCACCGGCGCGCTTCCGGAGCTTCGGCGTTGATGTAAGCACAGCTCAGCAAAAGTAGCGCGGCTCATTCTGCGCTGGCAAAATTGGCGCCTCCCGCCGGATACAAGACGTCCACCTTTGCTTACGAAGAGCGTCCGAGCTTCCCGGGAACGATTCTCATTGGCAAGTACGAAGCCACCAAGAGCAACGAAGGCGGACTGAATCTGACGGTTTACACGACGGCTGACAAGAAGTCGGTGGCGCAGGAATATGCCGATACTGCGGGGAAGGAATTCTTCTTCGACACCAGCGCCTTCGGCCCACCGTACAGCAGCACGCTGAACGTTGTCGAGTTGCCCAACGACACCGTGCCAACGGCCTGGGCGCCGGAGATCGCTGCCCTGGCTTCGCGCTCCTTCAGCGAAAAGGTCAACTATCGCCTGCTGGCCAACACCATCGCGCATCAGTGGTGGGGGACCATGGTCAGCCCGGCAACGAAGAATGACTGGTGGCTGAACGACGGCTTCGCGCGCTTCTCCGAGGCTTTATATGTCGAGCATGTCGCCGGTCAAGGCGGCTACGAAGAAGTCACCAAGGACATGTCGGTGGGCGCGCTGGCTTACGTCTCGGTGCCGCTGGCCGACGTTGGCAAGCTCGACCCGTTTTCGCCGGAGTTCCAATCGCTGGTGACCGACAAGGGCGGCATCATCCTGAACATGCTGCGCTGGGTCATCGGCGACCAGGCCTTCGACAAGACCATGCGCACTTTCCTCTCGCAATACGCCGGCAAATCCGCCTCGGTTGACGATTTCCGCAAGGTGGCAGAGCAGGCTTCCGGCCAGCAGCTCACGTGGTTCTTCACCCAATGGCTCGACTCCACCGGCGCGCCCGAATTCAAAAACAAGTACACCGTGTACCGCACGCAAAAAGGCTTCCGTGTTGTGGGCGAAATCCAGCAGGACATGGACCTGTTCCGCATGCCGGTGGAACTGAAGATTGACACCGACGGCAAGACGGAAACGCAACGCATCGAGGTCTCGGGCACGAACTCTGCGTACGCAGTCGACACGTTTGGCCGGCCGCGCAAAATCAGCATCGATCCTGGCAACATGGTCCTGCAGAACTCCAAAGAGCTGCAGGTGCGCACCTCGATCATGCGCGGCCAGCAGGACGTGGAACAGGGCGACCTGCTCGAGGCGCTGAAGGAATTCCAGAAGGCCCTCGACATCAACAAGAACAGCTCGCTGGCGCATTACCGCATCGCCGAAGTGTTCTTCCTGCAGCACAACTATCAGTCGGCCGCCAACTCCTACCGTGAGTCACTGAACGGCGACGGCGTCCCCCGCTGGACTGAAGTCTGGAGCCACATTCAGCTCGGCAAGATCTTCGACCTGACCGGCTCGCGCGAGCGCGCAACCAACGAGTATCGCCAGGCACTGCAGACTAACGACAACACGCAGGGCGCTCTCGATGAAGCCCGCAAATATCTCCAGAAGCCATTCAGTCCTCAGCAGGGCGGGACCAACGGGATTCAGTAGCCGAGCGCCGCACGACCTGTCTCATGTTTGTCATCCCGACCGAGGACTTTAGTCCGAGTGGAGGGATCTGAGGTTTGCCACAATCGCTTCCACTGCGCGGGCAAAAACTCTGTCCCGCTTAACGCGCGAATTTCAGTCCGCTCAAACGCGTGCCCTTTTCTTTTTCCACGCCGCGTGCCATCACGAGCACCTGAAATGTCTCGCCCATTCCGCCGGGCGCGATCAAGTGTTTGAGTTGTAGCGCCACTTTCGCGCGCTCCTGCGGCAGTATGCACTCCTGAAAAGCATCGGCGAACTGCGTCTGCTCTCCAATGCCGATCAGGAACTGCGACTGCGTGACGAGTCCAAGCGCCTCGAGTCCGCGCTCGACGCCGCGCGCGCGCAGCGCCGTAAAGTTGACGTGCGCCGTTATGTCCTGCTCGCCCGGCGCTCGATATGGCGACGCGCTGGCGCGGTGTTGTCTGTAAGTCATCAGCGTGTCGCGATGCCGGCCCGCAAGCTGCTCCTCGCGCGTGTAGCCGTAATCAATCAGCACGACAAATCCGCGCCGGTCGGCCCGCGCCGCTGGTCCCTTCATCTTGTCATCCCGACCGAGGGCTTCAGCCCGAGCGGAGGGACCTGCGGTTCCCCGTTCTTTAAACAGTTCTGCAATCCGCTCCATCCACTCCAACGATTTCAGTGGCACTTCCACGCGCTCGCCTTCTTCCGGACGGACGCTGTAGCGATCCAGAAACTCGTTCTCCGCCGCTGACGGAGCAACGAAGCTTTCCACAAACCTGTCATTCGCGATCCCGACTCGCACGGCGCCACGATAGTCCACGATCTCGACCGGCAAGGCGTCGAAGAACTCATTGCCGAACACGATGATGTTTTTTCCCGCCGCCGAAGCAGCGCCTTCCAACGACTCGAGCAGGTTTGCCTTACCTGCCGCAATGTGCTCACACAGCCGCTCTTGCAAGCGTTCTCGCAGATGAGCTGACTGCTCTACCAGCGCATAGCGCAGCGTCTGGGCGAAGCCGGGAAAGTGCTTCGACGACCAATCCAGGACATCGCGGGCAAACAGTCCGCGGCCCGGCCCAAGCTCGATAACATCGATTCGCTCTGGCGAGCCCAGCGCACGCCACATCTCTTCGAACTGGCGCGCCAAAAGCCGTCCGAAGACAGCATGCACATCGCTGGAAGTGTAGAAGTCGCCAGCCCTGCCGAACTGCTCACGCGGGCGCGAATAATAGCCCAGTTCCGGCTCGTACAGGCAAAGTTCCATGTAGCGCAAGAACGGAATTGGCCCGTTGCGGCGAATCTCGTCGGCGATTCGCTCGCGAAGAGTCACAACTTGCCCTCGCGCTCCATTTGCTGATGCTCTTTGCGGTGCTGCGGCGTGCGAATGAACATCTCGACCAGGTAGTCGTGCAGGCAGTCGAAGATCTGGCGCTGGAAGGCCCACTCGAACTGAGGATCGTCAAGGTCGCGAGGATGCAGCTCGAAGTAGTAGGTGTGAACCTGCGGCTTGGTGAACCGCGGCCGAATGATGACCTCGACGGCGTCGCCTTTGGCGCGGGCATCGAACTCGACCAGCGGATGCTCATAAAGCCGCAATTGCTGCTGCACGCGCGTGATGCGCTCGGAGGCCATCGCCCGATTCTAGCTGGACGGCCGAAAGAATGGCAGGGCCCTGGTGTCCCCAGTCGCTGCGCCCACGCGCACCAAGACCCCGCACAAGGATGTTTCAGTTTTCAAAGATCGCAGTCAGGCGTGGGCACTGGGCCAGCCTGCTTTGTTTTCATCGGCTTAGCGGAGGGCGCGAGCCTCAGCGCCCCGGCTCGGGCCGGGTTCTCCGTCAGCAACGAGTGAGCTCAACCCATGCTGCTGGATCAGGTCGTCCGCCAGCTCTGCGGGCGCGAGCTCGGCGCGCACAAAGCTGTGGTTTCCCATCCCATCGGAATGCCGGTCGCCGACAGGAACCTTGCCGATCTAAGCCCAAAAAACAAAAAGAGCCGGAACGGCTCTCGCCTTTTCCGACTCTACTTAATTACATTATAGCACATTTTGCGGATTTCATTCACTCGGTTTTTGCTATAGCTTGACATGTAGTTTCAATGGCTTAGGATGTCGTCGACACCTTTGTGGGGCTTGACAAGCTTTTGTGTTGACAAATGCAACACAGCATTTAAGTGGTGAAAAATGCTATGGCATTTTGCAACATTCGCGAAACGGTAAAGCTCTTCCTACAGCCGAAGTTGTATAACCGGACGTTCACAGTAACCTGTTTTTTTCTCTCACGGCGCTGGAAGTTCGGCTGGCCGCTCCTGATCGAGGCAACCACAGGTTGCGCGGGACCTATCTTAAAGAGCAGCCGTCCAGGGAGCGCTGTTACTGATGGATTACAGTGCCCGCCCTCGCGGTAGCTTCCACCGAAGCAGGGGCCAATCATGATACTGGTGAAATGCGTTTCAAGTATGGTTTTTCTGGGGAGCCTGTTCTGGTGTCCGAGCGGCATGTGTGCCGCGCTGTTGCTTGCCGTCTGGACCATTGGCATCGCGCTCTTCGCTTATTCGAATGTGCCTGAACCATTCCTTTGGATTCCGCTTCTCCTCGCGCTTACCGGCCTATTCGGCGCGATCTTCATCCTGGCGATTCCTAACACCGTGATTTTGGCAGCCGAGGAAGCACTGCTGGTGGTTTTCATGGTCTCGCTGGGATCGCTGAAGAAACGCTCGGATTACGGAGCGACCTCGAAGACCGTGCCCTGGTAATACACGCCACCATCCTGGGTGGTGCCGTACAGCTTGCCGTTTGGAGCCAGAATCACGCCTGAAGGCCGGGCAAACCCAAAGTAGAGATCGCTGTAGCTCCAGGCGCCATCGGACTGCGGCGTAATTTTGAAGACCTCGGACAAGTTCCCGTCCAAGTCCTCCTCGCCGGGAGTGCCATAGACATTGCCGGCTGCATCGACTGCGAGGCTGTCGTACGGCCCCACACCTCCTTCAAGGTCCCAGTGGTGCAGGATGGAATAGATCCACTGGCCATTGGAGGGAGTGAGCTTGAAGACCAGGCCGCTGGCGCAGCAGTTGTTGCCGCCGGAGGGTATTCCGCCGGAGCTCATTGCGGCATAAAGATTGCCTGCCGAATCCAGAACCACGCCGCTCAGACCGCTGCCGCTGTCGGGCTTATTGGCATTGTAGAGGATCGTGTAAACCCAGCCGCCATCGGAGCGTGTCAGCTTGTAAACCACACCGTGGCCGCCCCCGGGGCCGGGGCTGTACGTTGTTGTGCCGTACAAGTTGCCGGCGCCGTCCATAACCACTCCACTGCAAGGCATGCCGCCATCCGGGTACAGACCGAAGCTGTGAATGATGGTGTAGGTGTAGCCCTGCTCGGTCGGCGTGAGCTTGTACACCGTTCCCCCGCCGTCGGTGCCGCCATGGAAGGTCGTGCCGTAGAGATTTCCCGCCTGGTCCAGAATCACGCCCTGCCCGTAATAGGGACATATGTCTTGCTCGATGGGAAAATGGAAGATGATGCTTTCGCTCCAGGAGCCATCCGATTGAGGCGTTAGTTTGAAGACTATCCCACAGTCGTCCTGTTGACACACGCCAAGTTGGCCTTGACCGCCTCCGTAGGGAGTTGTGCCATAGAGGCTGCCATCGGGGCCGACGGCGAGCCTAGCCGCCGGCATGGCGCCGTCATTGCCGCCGTGGAAGCGATGCAGGGTGTTGAAGACCCACTTCCCGTCCTTCGGCGACAGCTCAAATACCGTGCCGCATTGACCATATTTCAGGCAGTAAGTGTTGTTTCCCGCGGTGGTGCCGTAGAGATTTCCGGCTGCGTCAGCGACCAATCCGGCTTCGGGATTTTCTCCATCTTGCAGGCCGGTAAAGGTGTAGATGATCTTGCCTGGAAGGCCTTGCGCCTGCGCCGGTTGAGGTACGGCGAGGACCAGAATAAGGGTGAGTGACAAAGCGAAAACGGCGATTCCCGCTAGCAGGCGGGGGACGAAAATCCAACTCGGAGGCTGGTTTGGGCGCGACATAGTGCTTTCTCCGTTCCACAAACATTCGCGGAACTAGATGAAAGCGGCGGGCGGACGGTTGTCTGGTTGCAAGGTAGCGGCTCCTGCTGCAACCCTGTGCCGTCCCTACGGGACTCAGGAAATTTTAGAGGGACCGTTCACCCACCGTTCCGCTTCGCTCCATCCACCCCAGCAAACGCAACCCCGGCGTTTGCTGGGGGCCCGGTCCACGGTGGGCTAAAAGCTGTTCCGCCCTCGCCACACGCCGAGCGCAAAACCAGCGCTCGGCGTAAGCGTGGCTTCGGGCTGGCCTATCGGAAGCTTTCCCATTCCAGCGCTGGAGACCAATCTCAGAAGCAGCTACCTTCTTGAATGGCATCTGGCGGGCTCTGCCGGTCACGGCCACCCCAGCGCGAGTTGAACTGACAACTGAGCACTGACAACTGACAACTGTTTTACGGCGTGATCTCGTAAATTACCCCATAGCCGCCGCCACGGCATTCCAAATCTTCGCACCCGCCGGAGACTGCGGTGCCGTAGATATTCCCATTGCCCTCAAGCAGCAAACTGCCCATCGGCCCGGCGCCGTCGCTGCCGCAGTTAAAGTCGTGGAGTGAGGTGTAGGTCCAGCCGCCGTCGGAGGGTGTCAGCCGGAAGACGGAACCGCATCCATAGGCGCCGTTGCCGTCTGTAGTGCCGTAGAGGTTACCGGCCGCGTCCATCACGAGATTCGCCACTGGTCCACATTCTGGGTAGTAGCCGCAAAGGTGACGCCGATCCAGCCCGTTGTTACTATTCCAAGCTTGTAATGGATGCAGAACCTGGAAGCTCCAGTCGCTTCCTGAGGGTGTCAGCTCGAACACAGTTCCCCCGCCCGCCGCGCCACCGCTACTGGCTGCGCCGTAAAGATTGCCTGCCTGGTCAAAGATGAGGCCGGCGTAAATAAGATCTCCATTAGCATCATTCTTACTGCTGAAACCATCGAGGTTATACACCGTCCTCTCGCGACCGTTGGCCATGTCGTACTGGAAAACTCCCCCGGGACACAGGGTAGTGCCGTAAAGGTTGCCGTCTGTTCCGAAGACCACGCCGCCGTAGGGGCCAGGAAAAAAGCACCAGGGCCCTGACTCGCGAGCTGAGAAGTTCCAAAGCACACTCTCGGTCCTACCCCAGCTTTCGGGAGTGAGCTCGTACAACACACCGGGGCCGTACTCGCCACCCCCGGTGGTGGTGCCGTAGAGATTGCCGGCTTGGTCAAAAGCCAGGTTACCTGTCCCGGGATAGTATCCGTCCGTGTACTTCCACATGGTGCCAAACCGATACAGCACGGTTTCCTGCCAACTGGCGTTTGGGGCGGCGGGGGACAGGGGCGCCAGCCGGTAAGCCGTGCCGCAGCCATAGGGGCCACCGCCGCCGTTCGTGCACCTGTGATTTCCCCCATAGAAGGTCGTGCCATAGAGAGCACCGTCGGGGCCGAAGACCACTTCAGAGTCGGGAAACTCTCCGTCATTGCCACCCAGGAAGGTATAGAGAGTGCTTAGCTTCCATCCGTTGGCCGAGCGTGAGAACTGGAAGACCGTACCGTCGCCGAAGCCGGTTGGATTGCCACCGCCGGAGGCAGTGCCATAAAAATTGCCCTTCTGGTCCATCGTCAGTCCGGCCCTGGGATATGCTCCATCAGATCCGCTGAAGCGGTAAAGAACCTGGAAGGTCTGCGCCTGCGCCGGTTGCGGCGTGACGAAGGTCAGCAAAAGAGTGAGCGACAAGGCGAAAACGGCGATTCCCGCTCGCAGGCCGGGGACGAAAATCCAACTCGGAGGCTGGTTTGGGCGCGACATGATGCTTTCTCCGTTCCATAGGCATCGCGGAACTAGATGAAGGCTTCGCCTGGAGGGTTGTCTAGCTTTAATTGCGTAGCCAGACGAACAGCCGACGCGTGACACTGCATTACGGCGTGATCTCCCACGCAGTCCCATAATTATTTAGACCGCCGATGGAGGCAGTCCCATAGAGGTTGCCCTGCGGATCCAAGACCACGCCGGCGACGGGCGCGTCGCCGCCGTCGGTGGCGCCGCCAGCGGGTACGCCGAAGTCGTAGAGGTCGGTGTAAGCCCAGCTGCCGTCCGGCTGAGGCGCCAGCTTGAAGATGGAAACCTGGGACGCTCCGTAGAGGTTACCTGCCGCATCCATGGCCAGAGTCCCCTGCGGTCCACCATATTCGTTGCTACCTGGTAGTTGGTGCAGCACGGCGTAATTCCAATCTCCGTTGGAAGGCGAGAGCCGATAAACGACGGCGTTAGACTCGTAGCCCAGCGTGGCGCCGTAGAGATTGCCCGCCGAGTCAATAATCAGTCCGCCCAAAGGATTCCAGCCGTCGCCATTGAACACATGGAGCACAGTCTCAACCCATCCTGTGCCACTGGGCTGCAGTTGATAGACAATTCCGCCGTGGTAGTAGGTTCCCTGGGCTGTGCCGTAGAGATTTCCGGCTCGATCAAAGACCACGCCGCTATGAGGAAGCGTGCCGTCGGCCGGTCCGCCGAAGCTGTGCAGCGTAGTACGTATCCATCCGCCGTTGGACGGCGACAGCTCGTACACGGTGCCTTCGCCGTACTCACCGCCGCCGGGCGTGGTGCCATAAATGTTGCCTGCCTGGTCGAAGGTAGGCGCCGCGTCTGGGGAGCCTCCTTCCGTAGAAGTAAACCGGTACAGCACCGTCTGTGTCCACCGACAGAGCGGGCCTTGGCAGCCGGGAGCTGGCGGTTTCAAGCTATAGAGGGTGCCGATATCGCATCCGCCCTGTCCACTGTTTCCCAGCTCTTGTCCGCAGGGCGTGGTGCCGTAAAAAGCACCATCCGGCCCGATGACCAGGTTGGAAACGGGTTCGGCCCCATCGAAGCCGTGGAACTGGTAAATGGTACTGAACGCCCAGCCGGAGCCCTCGGGCGTCAGCTTGTACACAGTGCCACACCCGAAGCCGGTGCAATAACGGAAGTCGCCGCCGTACGTAGTGGTTCCGTAGAGGTTACCCTCTGTGTCCATGGTCAAGCCTCCCCAGGGAAACTCGCCGTCCGCGCTGTCCCGAAAGTAGTGAAGTACCTGGTACTGTTGCGCCTGGGCGCATTGAGAAGCAGCGAAGATCAGAACGATGCTAAGAGAGAGAACGGCGATTGCCGTTCGCAGGCGGACGACGAAATTCCAACTTGGAGGCTGGTTTGGGCGCGACATAGAGGCTTTCTCCGTTCCACGAACATCCGTGCAATGGATGAAAGCTGCGGCTGGAGGGTTGTCTTGCCCCAAATGTCGGGAACCGCGCCGTCAAGCCTACTGCGCAATCTTGTACACCGCACCCCAGCCGTACCGGCCGCCTTCAGAAATGACGCCGTAAATGTTCTCGCTGGCATCGACAATCAGGGCACATTGATCCGCTCCGGGAAAGAGGGAGAGCCTTTGCACGACGCTGTAGCCCCACGTGCCGTCCTGTTGCGGCGTCAGTTTGAAGACAACGAATGTGTTGTTAGAGCCTAGTCCACCAAAATAGATGCCGTAGAGGCCCTCCCGTGCATGTGGCGGTAGGAACTCGGGGCATAGACTCTATTTTCACCAAGATCCAGGGACTCGTGCCGAAGGATGACAGGCAACGTTGAATCCAAGGCGAAGCTTTGAGCGTTCTGAAGGAATCCGACAAACCCGCTGGTTGATCTATGAACAGCAATAGGGCTCGATATCCATGCGAATGCTCATCATCCTGGTTTCCTGGCTCACTGCCCTCTTCATCAGTTTCGGCCTGTATGCCCCCACGAATGGCACGGTGGTCACTAGTTTGTTAGTCTCCGCGCTTTCGGTATCCGCCGCGATCTTCTTGATCCTCGAGTTGTACTCGCCATACCACGGACTAATTAGAATCTTAGCGCGACGCTGCGTGCCGCACTCACGCAACTGGGCAATTAGAGAGAATGTGTTGTCAGATTTCTTACTTCACTCGAAATCATAGGCCAGTGGTCCAAATTGCGACTTGTTGGAGCCTAACTCCCGATTTGTCCCGGGAAGTCGGCTTATCGGAAAAGTAGCTCACAGTACCAACGTTCCTGCCTATTCAGCGTCAATTCATAAGTGGACCGGCGGACTGTTATCATGTTCGCCATGGCCGTGGAGGACGAATGCGAACCTGTCTCTCGGCCTGCTTCCTCGCCCTTTTCTGTGCCGGGTCTTTAGCACATCAATCCTGACGTCCGGTCAATCGCGGCAAGACGGTGTCGATCCGCGAGGCGACCATGTCATGGGCTTCTCGCATGAGTCGCCGGCCGCGGGAGCAAATCGAGGGGGCATAATCACCCTAACCGTAACCGCCGGCCGCAAATCGCCGCGGCGCGCCCGATCGAATGCGCCCCCGGCTGGTCCGGCCCCATGAGCGCGGCGCAGCGCCGTCTCACCGCGGCATGGCCCGTGTCGCTGGAAATTGCCGGCCCACAAGCGATAATGGCACCAGTCCCCGGTTTGTGCTCGCTGAGTCATCCGTCGGCCCTCCCTGGCCGATTGCCGCGGCGCCGCTGGCCGGTGAGCGAAAGACCGATCCCTTCCGATTCCCGCTGACACTGCCGCAATGGCCAACACCGATGCTGTTTGTCCCGCCGGTCGAGCGCTGCCCGGCGATCGCTTCGGTGTCATCGATCTGGTAGATGACCTCGTTGAAACGAAGAGCGCCAGAGTTCGGGTCAGTGCAGGCCACGTCCATCGCCTGAAAGAGCGAGTGCTTGAACTTCATCCGCGATTTGCCTGTGTGATTCACTCGAAAGTACGCAGCGGTCTCAATCGGTATGGCGGGCTTAGCCATCCGCTGACATACGGCTGGTGCGGTGCCATTCTGCCCAACTGCGATACGGAATTTCTGCTGAATTATTTCCCCAACGGAAACCGCATCACGCCGGAGTCCTTTGCGTTCGGCATCACCGAGCCGATGCTTGAGGACGGCAAAATCCGCGTCTATAGCGCGGCAAAAACGGTGGCCGACTGCTTCAAACTCAAGGGCAGGGTAGGGACGGATCTCGCCATCCAGGCGCTGCGCGAGGCGGTGCGGCAACGGAAGGCGACGATGGACGATCTTTGGAAGGCGGCGAAAGTCTGCCGGGTAGCGAACGTGATGCGCCCCTACATGGAGTCGCTCTCGTGAGCAAGGACATCGTGAACGTCGCTGCATCGGTGAGGCAGCGCCTGCTGAACCTTGCGCGCGCGCGCAAAGAGGATTTCGGGCTGCTGCTCACGAAATACGCACTGGAGCGCATGCTCTACCGGATCAGCCAGTCACCGCACCGAAACCTCTTCGTGCTGAAGGGAGCCTTGCTTTTCGAGCTTTGGACGGATGAGCGATACCGCCCCACCCGAGACGCGGATTTTCTTTCCAAGGGCGACAGCGACCCGGCCCGTTTTGCGGGAATCTTCAAGGAGATCTGCACAACACCTGTTCCAGACGACGGCCTGGCCTTTGACCCGGAAACGGTAACTGCGGAGCGCATCAAGGAAAATGCGGACTATGAAGGAGTGCGCGTGAGCTTCATCGGCCGGCTCGAAAACGCCCGCATCCCGATGCAGATGGATATTGCGCTTCGGAGACACGGTTACTCCGGCGCCGGCGGAGACGGCATTCCCGGTTATTCTGGAGAACCCCCCGCCCGTGCTGCTCACCTATCCACGTGAGACGGTAGTGGCCGAGAAGTTCGAAGCGATGGTGAAACTGGGCATTGCTAACAGCCGCATGAAAGACATCCATGACGTGCGAATGCTGGGGCGGCTCTTTGCCTTCCAAGGCAAACTTCTCCGTGAAGCAATTACGAACACATTTGCTCGTAGGAAAACAGCGCTTCCAGTGTCCATGCCTACCGTCTTCACACCGGAGTTCTACGATAACGAAGCGAAAAAACAGCAGTGGCTTGCCTTCCTCGAAAAGAACCGATCCTACGTGCAAGCGATCACTCTGCAGGAAGCGGTAGGGGAGATAGAACGTTTTGTGATGCCGCTGGTGACATTGGGAAAAGACGAACACCCGGAGCAGGGGACATGGCCACCGGGAGGACCGTGGTCGAAATCGGAGTCAAGCAACGAGACCTAACCTGACTGCTTTCGAGCCACAAAGCTGTCGCTAAGACACTGACGCTAGAAGACCAGCTCAATAGCTGACCTGCTAAGATACGCGCATGAACATTGAGGAGATTGTTCGACAACTTAGGCAAGAGCGCGACAGGATTGATATGGCCATTCGCGCATTGGAAGGAGACGCCGGGCCGGGTTATAGCGTCCGTAGGCGCCGCGGTCGTCCTCCGGGAGAAGCGAATAAGACATCAACCCCAGCGCGTCGCCGCGGCATGTCTGCGGCGGCTCGTAAGCGGATCGCGGAAGCTATGCGGAAACGCGTGGGCAGCAGCAAAGAAGTCAGGCAAAAAGCGGTTGTAGTACCGGGCCATCAAAATCTCTGCTCCGACAGGCCGAAAATCAGCGGCCTGTTTTCTTTTGGGGACTGCCGGTCAGGTTAGGATTCTAGGCTATATGCAGCCCATGACAAAGCGATTCACCCCGTCGTCCGCGAGGACTCATGTGCCGCGATCTGCTGTGCAATTTCCAGCTTTCCGCCATTCTTAAGGTACGCCGTAATGCCGGTCGCCCGGAATGTGTGGTTACCAATCTTCGTCTGAATGCCCGCAACTTTGCACGACGGCGGATCATGCGGTAGGCGTCCGCCTGGCTGAGGGACAGGGTGGTTAACCTGACCCGGTCTTACCTGCAATGGAACGGAACAGCAGGCCCTTCGGGTCTCCTGCAGGGCGGCGATCTTTATATATACCTCTATATATTCGTCGAGATTGTGATGAGCAGGGACTTCGTGGCGCTTGCCGCCCTTTTCGTGCAGACGCACCCATCCGCGTCGCCCCTGGATGAAATAATCCTCCACTTTCATGGCTAGGGCAGCCCCCACACGCGCAAATGTGTAGGCCATGAGGGAGATGAGTGCCCGGTCCCGCAGCCCCATCACCGAACTCGTATCAATGCTGTCGAGCAGGATGCGGGCTTCGTCCGCAGTGAGCACCGGCGTCTTGCCTTTTTTCACGACATATTTCGGGCCGCGCACCGCATGCGCCGGGTTCACATTAAGCGTGTGGCCCACGACCAGCCAATCAAACAGCATGCGCAGCGCAGCCAGGTGCTGTTTTACGGTCGGCTTGGAATGCGTGCTCTGCAGCCCTTCGATGAACGCCGCGACATCAATCGGCTTCGGACTCGTGCCAGGTCGAACAGCCCCCGCCCTTCGCACCAGTCGGAAAACCGACACGCCGCCTTGTAATAGGCCCGCCGCGTATGTTTGTTACGGATGTTGGCCGCAAAGAATTCCCAGAACCGCTCTGACGATTTTGGATCTGCAAGAAAGAGGGCGGGAAGCTTCTGCGCCGCTGCAGCTAAGTCCGATATTGCCGTTAGCGCGGTGTTCTGCATGCGACGGCCATTAGAGTTCGAGGGTTATTACATTCAGCAGATCCCCGGCGCTTACCAGCTTCGTCGGCGCCAGCCGGTCTTCCGGGAAATCGCGCTTATTGCCTGTGACCAGGTAATCCGCCTTGGCTGCAAGAGCGCAGGCGATGAACTTATCGTCATCAGGATCGGGAGAAACATGGGATAACGGGGCGGGGTGATACATTTCTCCGTGTTCGCGGAGCAGGCCGAGGAGCGCGGCGATTTCTTCTGGAGCAAACCCGAATTTGGGCCGCGCCAGCACGCCAGCATATTCGTCGCAGTATCTCGTTAGAAAGGCACGGCGCGATGAGTCCTTGGCGGGCGGCCAGAACGATTAACGCTTCGTTGCCGGAGGGTGCAATCATCGCCGACACTAGGACGTTCGTATCGACGACTACGCGGATCATTTCTTTTTCTCGTTCTTCTCGCGCTTTTCATGCCGGTATGCGCTGATCTCGGCATCAATCTCCTGTGGCGTGAGCTTATCTAGTCCGCGCTGCTTTGCGTTCGCCCAGGCTTTTTCCAGCCATTTGGGTGGTGGTGCGACGGTGTTGATGAAATCCTGGACACTCATAATGACCACGGCCGGCTCACCGCGCCGGTCCACGATGAAGCGCTCGTGATTCTCAACGGCCCGGTCCATGATCTGTCCGAACTGCGTACGGGCGATATGGGCATCTACTCGGCGATCCATCAAACTTCTCCAATCAATTGATTAATCAATGCATCAATATAGCATGTCTTAACCTCCCAGTCGAGAGGAACATTGTGACTGATAACGTCCGTGGCCGTTGAAAAACTCCTTATGTGGCAGAACCGCCCCAATTTGGGTGACCAGAAATGTATGCTGGGCGGGTGATCGTCGTTTATAGGGCATCCTAGCGCTTCGAGTTTTCAGGGGAGGACGCCAAAAGAGTTTTTCAACAGCCACGTCCTTTATCATTCATTACGTAGGTAGGCAAGCTGCGAGAGGTCGGGTGTAAACGGCATTGATAAATGTCACCAATTCGGTAGAGTTATTTGTCACTCTAGATATGTTTGACGCCGGTTATCGATGACGACGACATCTGCATCAGGTCTGGTCGGCATGACGGAAGTGGAACGCGAGCGCGCACTTGTGCGGTTTCAGGCGCTCCGCCCCTTTTTGGAAGAGTATGTGCCGCTTGCGCAGATTGCCCTGCAACACGGCATAGCCCTCCGCACTGCCCGCCGGTGGGTCAGGCGCTACAAAAGGGACGGACTGGCTGGCTTGGGCCGTAAAGTCCGCTTCGATAGGAGCCGGCGGCGCATGTCGGCAACGTTGCAGGAGCTGATCGAGGGCTTGGCGTTGAAGAATCCGCCGCCCTCCGCTGCCCAGGTCTTCCGCAGGATTGCGGCAGCGACCACAGAGATAAAGGAGCCCATTCCCAGTTACCGAACGGTATGCGCCGTGATTCGGCAGCTTGACCCCGCCTTAAAGACGCTGGCCCACGAGGGAGGCAAGGTCTACAGCGAGACGTTTGATCTTCTCCATCGCAGCGAGGCCGCCGGGCCGAATGCGATCTGGCAGGCGGACCATACGCAGCTGGATATCTGGGTCATGGACGAAAACAGGCAAAGTAGAAAGCCCTGGTTGACAGTCATCCTCGACGATTACAGCCGCGCGGTAGCCGGGTATCTTCTCTCCTTCAACGCGCCATCGGCGCTGCAAACCGCGCTCGCCCTCAGGCAGGCGATATGGAGGAAAGAGCAGCCGACGTGGCAGATCTGCGGCATCCCACAGGTTCTCTATACTGACCACGGCAGCGACTTCACGTCGCGACACATGGAGCAGGTGGCCGCCGACCTAAAGATTCGGCTGGTTTTCTCGACCGTCGGCAAGCCGCGTGGACGGGGAAAGATCGAGCGGTTCTTCTCGACGATCAACCAGATGCTGCTTTCGGGATTGCCGGGATATGCGCCGGAAGGAGCCAAGGTGAAGCCCGTGTTGACCTTGGCCCATCTCGGCCAGGCTTTGGCGGATTTTGTGCTCCGCGAGTACAACGTCACCCCGCACAGCGCGACGGGCGTAGCTCCCTTGGCACGCTGGAGGGCGGGGGGCTTCCTGCCGCAGATGCCGGATTCCCTGGAGCAATTGGATTTGCTCCTATTCACCGTGCCTCGCACACGCCGCGTACATCGGGACGGTATCCGGTTCATGGGCCTCAGATACATGACTACGATGCTCGCCGCTTACGTGGGGGAGGACGTTCTTCTCCGGTACGATCCGCGCGATATGGCAGAGATCCGGGTGTTTTACAGGGACAGCTTTCTCTGCCGCGCTATTTGCCAGGAGATTGCGGGCGCGACGTTGAGCTTGCGCGAGATAGTTCGGACGCGGGATCAACGCCGAAGGCAATTGCGCCAGACGCTGCAGGAGCGCCAGAAGACGGTCGAATCGCTTATGGAAGCGAGACGTTGGAACGCCCCAGTCGAGGTTCCGCCATCGAACGCCGGAAACAAGCCGCCGAATTCGGCTCCGAAGCTCAAGCGGTACTTCAATGAATGACGACCGCGACATAGGATTTATCGAAACCATGGAACATCGCCGCTTCGGCGAATTCTGCGACGCCTGCGAGCGTGACCGCTATATCGGGCTGTGCTACGGCCCTCCAGGCGTGGGAAAGATGCTTTCCGCGCGCCGCTACCCCCGTTGGGACAAAATCCAAGCCTATGGCGTGAACCGGTCGAGCGCGCTCCTTAAGGAGGTACGCAAAAGCAAGGCCGTCTTTTACACCACACCCGTCGTCAACTCGCCGGGTAAGCTGGAAAGCGAGATCAGTAAACGGCGTGATCTCCTGCGCAATGTGGCTATCGTCCCTGTTCGGAGGCGGGCGGAGGCGCGAATGAAGCGGTTGCTTGATCGCGCGAATGAACTGCGCGACCCGAAAAGAAATCCGGACGGCTATCGCAGCGCGGCGGCTGTCAAGGCGGAAGACGATTTCTTAGAGCTACGGAATCGGGTCTTGCGCTTGAGTGTGCCTGATCCGACGACGCTGCTGGTGGTGGATGAGGCCGATCGGCTGAAAATGGCTTCCCTGGAACAGATCCGCGATATTTTCGATCGCGGTGGCATCGGACTGGTTCTCATTGGCATGCCTGGCATTGAAAAACAATTGGCGCGCTATCCGCAGCTCTACTCCCGCGTCGGCTTCGTCCATGAATTTCACACTCTCGACAAGGCAGAGACCCGCCGTCTGCTGGTGGAGCACTGGCGGCCACAACAGTTTCCACTGTCAGCCGATGCCCTGAGCGACGAGGAAGGTATTGCCGCGATTCTTCAGGTAACTGGTGGCAACTTCCGACTTATATACCGGCTTTTGACCCAAATCGTGCGCGTGCTTCAGATCAACAAGTTGCGAAGGGTCACAGCGCCGGTCGTGGAAGCGGCGCGGGAGAATCTTGTCATCGGCGCGGCGGCATAGAGATTGGCGTTTTTGCCTGACTTCGTGCACAATTCAAGAATCTTGCACAACCCTCGACCGTTCCAAAAAGGGTAAGTTTCGCCTTTCCCGCTATACAAATTGCCATTATTGTGCCGAGCTATGAAACGAGTATTTGTAATCCTCTTAGCGACCGCCCTAACACTGGTCATTGGCTGGCAGTTCTACATCCTCCGAACCACGACGAGATGGTTTGCGTTGTCGCAGCGTTACAAAGCCGAGGTTCTAGCGCAACCCACCGCAGCAGCAGGAGAATTGAAGCATATCGAGTGGGATGGTTGGGGGTGGGCTGGACAAGATACGATTGTCTATCTTGTATCCGACCCCACCGACTCGCTTTCATTGGCGGTGAAGGACGACCACCAACTCAGCAAGTTCCATGGTCTTCCGTGCCAAGTCGCTTTCATACATCAACTAGAAAGGCACTGGTATACCGTTCAGTTCTACACGAACGAGGCTTGGGGCCGACACAATGCGCTCGATTGCACCACTGTCAACAATTGACTGCTAAATTCTCGCAAAGGGTAAGCGCGTTGTTTGCGCGTGTGCGCAAATCACGAATTATGCACAAAAACGGCGGGCCCGGTTTCATTGGACTTGTACTGTGCATAATATATGTGCATAATGCGAGCCATGAAATACGGTTACGCACGGGTATCCACGGATGGCCAGAGCGTTGCGGCGCAGGTGGAGGAGATTTCTGCAGGCCGGAGCCGACAAGATTTTCAGGGAGAAGGCCAGCGGAGCCAAGACCGACCGGGCAGCAGCTTCACCGGGTTCTCAATGACCTCGACGAAGGCGACGTGCTGCTGGTGACGCGGCTTGACCGCCTGGCGCGCAGCACCCGCGATCTGCTCAACACCCTTGCGCTTATTGCAGACAAAAAAGCTGCGCTTCGTTCCCTTGGCGACAAGTGGGCCGATACCACGACCGCGCACGGACGGTTGATGCTTACCGTACTGGCTGGGCTGGCGGAGTTCGAACGTGAGCTGATACGCGCTCGGACCGGTGAAGGCCGCGCTCGCGCGAAAGCCAGGGGCGTAAAGCTCGGGCGGAAGTTCAAGTTGACGCTGCATCAGCAGAAGGAAGCGCGGGCGAGGAGGGAAAGAGGCGACACCCTCATGGACATTGCCCGGAGTTACAACGTCAGCCACAGTACCATATCGAGGCTTTCCACATGAGCGCCGCTGTCCTCTAAACCCCAGAATGGCATGAGGACAATTAGCGTTGCCGAAGAGTGACAGTTATTGATGCAGACTCACAGTCGGGGCCTTTAGTCCAAACGGGGCTGCTCGCTCAAAACCGAAAACCGGGCCCATTCGGAGGGACCCGGTTCCTGGTAGCCTTTCTGCGCTTTCGGTGGCTAATCCGAAGAGGGTGACAGCTTCCGCATCACGTCGTCGAGATTGAAGCTCGCCGGGCTTCTGCCGAATCGGAGAATCCTTGAAGCTTTCGAGCCATTGGGCAACTAGCGCTTGCGCTCCGTAAGTGAGGAAGATTTGATGCACCATCCAGTCGTCATACATGAACGACGAGTCGGCTCGCTCAAATGGGTCGGCTCGAAGATCGAGATTTGGGCACGCGAAGCGTCTCGTAGTTCTTCATCCAGATATCCAGCTGCCACACCGCCGCGTCGTCGCCGGTTTCGGTCCCGACCAGGAGCTCGCGCTCGCGCTGCCCTGGGCCTGGTCGGCGAGCAGCTCTTTCAGCACCGACGGTGCGAGCTTGCAGCCGCAGCCGCCGCCGTGGGCGAGACTGTTAATTTAAACGATCGGCACATTCATTGTGTTTTCCCGCAATGCGGCGGCGCAGCTCGGCGCGTCATGGCGTCATGCATCACGCCGCCGTCAACTCCTTGGCGGTGATGGTGTATTTGAGATCGTTGGGGTTGAGGCAATCGAGCCGCAGGC
>CAWGMV010000005.1:0-117292 GCA_963823635.1 uncultured Acidobacteriaceae bacterium
CTGGTACGGGAGCCGCAGATGAATGCCGCCGGCCATGGCGAGCGCGCCGTCGAGTTCAGGTCCGGTGGAGGCGCCGGTGAAAATGCTGACCTGAAACTTCTGGCCGCGCAGGTTGGCGTCGGCAATACGGCGCGCCAGCGCCATCGGCACCGCTTTGGGATAGCCGGAGCCGGTGAACCCGCTCATGCCGATCTGATGGCCGGACTGGATGAGCGCAGCGGCTTCTTCGGCCCCCATGATGCGGTTGGCGAGCGTTGGGTTGAGGACGCGGTAAGTGGCGGAAATGGCAGTGGACATCGTAGGAGTGCCTCGCAGTCGTAAGGGTTTCTAAGTCTTAACGATAGAGGTGAGGGCAGGCGGCGGTCTGTGAGGTGGGTCACAAGGGCAACGTCTGGCCTCCAGCTCCAATCCTGATACAGCATCGGTTGCACCGTCCGGATGGTGGACGTCAACTTTGGCGCTTATGTCCTCGATGCTCCGCCAGTTCATGAAGCAGGGCGTATAATCTGTCCAGTGGGGAAACTCACCGAGCTTCTGCTCCCGCACCTCCTCTTTTCTTGAGAAGGTTTACTCTTCAGCCCTCCTAACCCGCGCTCTTCCAAGACAGCCACGACCGTCTTTTTGCCGGGAGACAGCGACTCCGGTCGCCCGCTTGAATTCTCCCGCAGGCCCCAGAGGTGAAAAATGAAAAACTTGTATGTTGGGAACATGGGAACTGAAACCACCGAGGACGAACTGCGCAAAGCTTTCGCCGTGTACGGAACCGTCCAGACCGTCAGCATCATCAATGACCGCGATACCGGCCGTCCGCGCGGATTCGCCTTCGTCGAAATGGAAGGCGACAAGGAAGCACAGGAGGCCTTGATGGGGCTGAATGGCTCGACTTTAGGCGGCGCCACGTTGACGGTAAACGAAGCCCGCGCCAAAGTAGTACGGACGCGGGGCTAAAGGGACGTGACGACGACAGCATCGGTATTCAGCGCTGAGACAGTTCAACTTAAGAAAAGCGTGCTGCTCATGGATACCAATCCAGAGAGGCGGGCATTGCGCAGGAAAATCATGGCCCTGCACAACGTGGAGATGATCAGCGCCAACGACCTGTATGAGGCAGCCGCGATCTGGCACCGCGACCGCTATGACCTGGTGTTGATTGACATTCGCCGGGACCACCGGGGTGCCCTGGCCTTGCGCGACGAGATCAAGAAGGAAAGCCCCAAGCAGATTGTCGCGTTCCTGGTGGGCAGTCCAGACTTCGTTGCCCTGAATCCGACCCCGGATTCCTATGTTCCGGAACAGACTGGAATGGAGTGGGGAGACTCAATGCGCAAGGCCGTGCGGGAAGGCTGCGAATCTCTGTCGCAGAGGAACAGCTTTGTTGAGGCCAGTTGGCGGATTGCGGCCGGTAAGGCACGCGGTCGACCGCAAGAGCAGCTATCCGAGCCGGGATTCGGCGCGGCGCTGCTCGCCACCACAGAGCAAAAGAATTGACGGCTGACAGCTTATTGCAGCAACTGTCGTAGCACATACTGCAAAATCCCGCCGTGCTTGTAGTACTGCACTTCCTGCGGGGTGTCGATGCGCACGGTGGCATCGAAGTCAATCTTCGTGCCGTAGGGTTCGGTGACGCGGACTTTCACGGTTTTGCCGGGGGCGAAGTTCTCCAGCACATCGGTCAGGCCGATGATGTCGAATGATTCCTCGCCGCTGAGGCCGTTGGTTTCGGCGGTCTCGTCGTCGAGGAACTGCAGGGGCAGAATGCCCATGCCCACCAGGTTGGAGCGATGGATGCGCTCGAAGCTCTCGGCCAGCACCGCGCGCACGCCGAGGAGCAGTGGGCCTTTTGCCGCCCAGTCGCGCGATGAGCCGGAACCGTACTCCTTGCCGGCCAGCACGATCAGTGGCACGCCTTCGGCGCGATACATCTCGGCGGCGTCGAAAATGAACATTTCCTCGCCTTTGGGCAGGTGACGGGTGTGCGGGCCTTCGCGCTCCGGGACAAGCTTGTTGCGCAGGCGCACGTTGGCGAAGGTGCCGCGCATCATGACTTCGTGATTGCCGCGGCGCGAGCCGTAGGAGTTGAAGTCGACCGGCTTCACCCCATGCGCGATCAGGTACTGACCCGCCGGGCTGTTGTGCTTGATGGAGCCGGCGGGTGAAATGTGGTCGGTGGTGACGCTGTTGCCGAGGTAGCAGAGCACGCGCGCGCCTGAGATGTCGCCGACCGGCGCAGGCTTCTTCGCCATCTTCTCGAAGTACGGCGGATGCTTGACGTAAGTTGAGTCGGGATCCCAGGCAAACGTTTCACCCTCAGGGACGTTGAGCCCGCGCCAGCGCTCGTCGCCCTTGAAGACGTCGCTGTAGCTCTTCTGGAAGAGGTCGCCGGTAATGTACTTGGCGACGACGTCGTTCACTTCCTGCTCGGTCGGCCAGATGTCCTTCAGAAAAACTGGCTTGCGCAGGCCGTTGCCGGCGAAGCCCAGCGGCTCATGGTACATGTCGATGTCGGCGCGGCCGGCGAGTGCGAAGGCCACCACCAGCGGCGGTGACATCAGGTAGTTGGCGCGTACCTCGGAGTTGATGCGGCCTTCGAAGTTGCGATTGCCGCTGAGCACCGAGGCGACCACCAGGTCCTTGCCGGTGATGACGTCGGAAACTTCCTGCGGCAGCGGGCCGGAGTTGCCGATGCAGGTCGTGCATCCGTAGCCCACGAGATGGAACTTCAGCTTCTCCAGATAGGGCATGAGGCCGGAGCGTGTGAGGTATTCGGTCACGACCATCGAGCCGGGCGCGAGCGAGGTCTTCACCCAAGCGGGAACGGTGAGGCCCCTTTCCACGGCCTTCTTCGCCAGCAATCCAGCGGCAACCAGCACTGACGGATTCGAAGTGTTGGTGCAGCTCGTGATGGCAGCAATCACGACGCTGCCGTGTTTCAGCGCCTCGTCGAGCACGACGTGTTCTTCGACGCCGTCCTGCTGCGAATCCATGCCGGCGGGATGTCCGCCTTCACCCTCCCAGCGCGCTTCCTGCTTGGGCGGAACGTGCTGGCCAGGCTTGAGCAAGCTGGGCAGCGACTGTTCGAACGCCTTGGCCGCAGAGGACAGCGGCACGCGGTCCTGCGGACGCTTCGGCCCGGCGATACTCGGCTCGACGGTCGCGAGATCGAGCTCCAGCACATCGGTGTACTCAGCTTCCGGCGTGTCGGCGGTGTGAAAGAGTCCCTGCTCCTTGCAGTAGGCCTCGACCAATGCGATCTGATCTTCGCTTCGTCCGCTGAGGCGGAGATAGCGCAGTGTCTCCTCGTCCACCGGAAAGATGCCGCAGGTGGCGCCGTATTCAGGAGCCATGTTAGCGATGGTGGCGCGATCGGCGAGCGGAAGCTTGTGCAGCCCCGGCCCGAAGAACTCGACGAACTTGCCGACGACGCCGTGTTTGCGCAGCATCTCGGTGACGGTGAGGACGAGGTCGGTTGCGGTCGAGCCTTCGCGCAACTTGTTCTTCAGGCGCACACCGACCACCTGCGGTATCAGCATGGAAACAGGCTGGCCGAGCATGGCCGCTTCGGCTTCGATTCCGCCGACGCCCCAGCCGAGCACGCCGAGGCCGTTGATCATCGTGGTGTGCGAGTCGGTGCCGACCAGCGTGTCGGGATAGGCCAGCGGCTTGCCGGTTTCGCCATTCGCGCCGACAAAGACAACGCGCGCCAGGAACTCGAGGTTGATCTGGTGCACGATGCCGGTATCAGGAGGCACGATGGCGAAGTTCTTAAATGCCGTTTGTCCCCAGCGCAAGAAGGCGTAGCGTTCTTTGTTGCGCTGGAACTCGAGTGCGGAATTGAGTTCGAACGCTTGCGGCGTACCGAACTCATCCACCTGCACCGAGTGGTCGATGACCAGCTCCGCCGGCTGCAGCGGGTTGATCAGCTTGGGGTCGCCGCCCAGCTCCTTCATGGCGTCGCGCATGGCGGCCAGGTCAACCACCGCCGGAACCCCGGTGAAATCCTGCAGCAGCACGCGGCTGGGCATGAACGCGATCTCCTGCGAAGGGACCGCCTTGCCGGTCCAGGAGGTGAGCGCGCGCACGTCGTCGGCTTTTACTGACTTGCCGTCTTCGCGACGCAGCAGATTTTCCAGCAGAATGCGCAGTGAGTAAGGCAGGTGGCCGGTGGAGCAGCCATGCTTTTCCAGAGCGTCAAGACGGTAGATTTCAAACTCGCGCTTGCCCACGCGCAGGACGGAACGACTGCCAAAGCTGTTCATGGATGAGTCCCTTCTATATTGAGGAGCTGAATGAGGGCGCGGATTCCAACAACGCGGAACTTCTTATCTTAAATCGGGCGGGGCGGAATGGGATAGTCGGCAAGCTGTAGCGCAAAGATGTTTGTGTCAAGGCGCGACTTCAGTCGGGGCGCTAACTCGTTTGTTTCATCTCCAGCGGCGGTTGACTCGGAATTGCATGGCGGCTTCGGGGTGGAATCAGTTTTGGAGCGCGAACGCTCGAGCCCCGCAGGGCGGCATTGAATTTAGCCCAGGGTGAAGCCGGAGGCGGAACCCTGGGTAGGCTGGTTTTATGAATCCTGAGCCGGCTTTCAGCCGGCGACACAAGAAGAAACTGCCCCCGCGGGGATCATCATTTCACATTAATGCGCACCCAGCGTTTCGCTTTGCTCCAAGCTGGGATAGGAGTATTCACTCCGCTTGTCCGCCGCGTTGAAGCAGGTTCTTGAACCGAGGATCGCTGCGCAGTGGATCGTAAATGGGATCGACCCTAAGGCTCGTCAAAACGTTGGGTTGTTCTTTGTACGCTTGTTCCAGCCAGGATAGCGCCTGCTCGTTGTTTCCCACCGAAAGGTACGCGGTGGCAACGCACGCCATGTTCACTGACTGATGGGATGGCTGTCGCCGCTGCAGTTGCAGCAATCCGTTAAGCGCGTTTTGCGCGTCGGCGGGGCGACCGGCAAGCCCGTAGACCAAGCATACGAGTCTCACGACCTCTACTTGCGGGGCCTGTACTTCTGGAACCGGAGGGGCCTTGAAGGGCTGCAGCGCGCCATTGATTACTTTCAACAGGCGGTCGCTAAGGACCCGCAGAACGCGCGCGCCTACGCCGGGCTCGCCGACTCGTATGCTCTCATCGGACAGCCATGCGTTATTGCGCAGCCGCGGAAGCTGAGGCACCATAGCCTCCATTTTGCAGGAGGTGTGGGATGAAGTTCGCAAGGTTCCTGGTTCTGCTGGCAATGACCGGGATCGTGCCCGTTCTCTTGGTACAAGCCGTGGGGCAGCAGGAGATCGACCCGGACCACTTTGACCAGGCGGGGCCGGCCAAGACTGCCAATTCCGCAATACCGCCGAAGGCGAGCCCCAAGGCCGCCGCTCCTAAGAATCGGCAGAAACCTGTAGGCAACACGAGCGATAGCTCGCGCACTACGGCACCCCTGCGTCAGGTCAAGGCAGAAAGCCGGCGTATGGCTGCTGTTCGCCCGACAGGCGAATAAAACTCATCGCCGGACCGCGCCGAGGGAGACAACTCGGACTGGGAGGCAGATTATGTCGCCCATGTCACATACGGCGCGCGGGAGCTGATGGCGCTTCACGGTGGGCTACCTGTTGTTCGCCCTTGCCACGCCCTTCGACTGCGCTCAGGGCAGGCTTCACCGGTGCTCGGCGCAAACGTGGCTGCGAGCTCTCACGTCACGCCGGGTGGTGAGCGTCGTCACCGACAATGGCGAACTGGTCCGTGACACTGTTTAGAGAGGTTTAGTGCCTCTCGCCGGCAAGACAACGAAGAACGCAACTTCGGTTTTGGCGTTCAGGATTCTCGCTTTTCGAGGCCGCTCGGGAATGCATCCCCTATGCCGTCCTCGTCCCTGAGTGAAAGGAGAAACCCAATGGCAGCACCAACCTGCATCGCTCCGCCAGAGGAGCTCGTGGTCGAGGAACTCGCTGTCGAGGAGAAACCCGTTTGGGTCAATGAGCCAGCACCAGAACCAGGACCGCTTGGCTGGAAGCAACGTGTCCGGGCTTTACTGGTCGCGATTTTCGAAGGACACGAAGAATTTCTTGGCTACACACCCGACTAGGCCAAGCGCCGGGAGGAACTTGGCTGCCCGAATGATCCCCTCCGGGCAGTCACTGGAGTGGTTCGAAGGCCATACTCTATGCAACTGTCCCCGCCTAGTCGAGCCCAGACGCCCGAGCGCCGGAGGCGCGAAAGATGATAGCCCAGCGCTTCAGAGGCTGTTACGAGACTCAGCTCGTTGTTGCATCGGTGGAACAAAGCCGCAAGAGCGAGCGCCGAAAGACCCGGATGGCAGCCTTGCGCGACAGCGAAACCGCCAAACGTAGGCCGTTGTACGCGCGCTGATCGCCATAAGGAGAGTCGTTGAAGATAAATAGGTACTTCACTGCTGGTTTCCTTCTCCCGATTGTGATGCCCGACAGATCCAGATTCTTATGTCGGGGATTCAACTCCCCGGATTCAACAAATGCTTTCACTTCGCATAGCCCTTTGTCAGTGACCGGCAAACACCCCGCAAAGTCGCTCGGCGTACACGCGGCTGCGGGCTTCCACGTCACGTCACGTAGACAGGTGAGCGCGGTCACCGACAACGGAGAGCTGATCTGTGACACTGCTGGCTAGAGGCTTAGTGTCTCTACCCGATGCAACCCTGTTTTGGCGGGCACCGGGGCGGCGATCTTTGACAATTCGACCGCCAGCTTCAGAGGTCCATCGCGGAAAAGGTAACCAGCTCGTTGGCGACGGCGGCAGTACGGTGTAGCAAGCTAACTGTAATGTTTTGAAGGCATTGCTTTAACCGCCATGTTTTGAAGACCTTGGAGTCTAAATTGCAAGGTATTGATAATACAGTAGTTATCTGTGATGTTAAGTTCAATGCTCTGAGGACTTTGGAGGTAAAGTCGTCAAAAAAGGACTTTGCAAGATACAAACATTTTGGCTTAGTAGCTTGACAATCCTGCCATCGCAGCGAAATTCCGTCACGAAAGTGTGGTTACCTTTTTGGTGAAATTTTCGTTGGAAACTCATTGCGTGAGCAGCTTCTTGAATGTGCTACCATCGCCCGTCAGCACATTCATTGCCCGAGGAGAAATCATGCGGAAGACTACGCTATCGTTTTCGGCTCTCACCTTCGTGTTGCTGTCATTATTCCAGCTGCACGCCGCCACTCTGGCTGGCGTCACCATGCCGGACACGGTAGAGGTCGGGAGCACAAAACTGGTGCTCAATGGCATCGGATTGCGGACCGAGTACATGGTAAAGGTCTACGTCGCGGGACTCTACCTGGAGCAGAAGTCGTCGGATCCCAGCGCCATCATCAAAGCCGAGGCGCCTAAGCGGATCGTAATGCAGATGGTGCATGGCGCCAGCAAGAGCCAGATGACGGATGCGTTCGATAAGTCGTTCAACGACAATACGCCGGATGCCATGAAGACGCTGAAGGCCGATATCGACCGGCTGCTCCGGGCCCTCGATTCCGTTAAGGTGGGCGACCAGATGATCTTCACTTATGTGCCGGGCACAGGCACGACCTTCGCCATCAACGGGAATGACAAGCTGACCATCGCCGGTCCAGCCTTTGGCCAGGTGATCTTCTCCGTTTGGCTAGGGCCAAAGCCACCCACTGCGAACCTGAAAAAAGGGATGCTCGGGCAGTAGAAGAGCCACGCGCAGCGCTTCACTTCGCCCTGAGCAGCAAAACGGGCACGCTGACGTTGTGCTGAACTTGTGTGGCTGTGGTGCCCAGAAACAGGTCGGCCAGGAAGCGATGTCCGTGGGTGCTCATCGCTACCAGGTCACAACCCTGCTGCTGTACCCACTTGATGATTTCCTTGACTGGATCGCCGTAAGCCAACTGGGCCTCGGCGGGAATGCCCGCGGCTTCAAATTCAGCGCGGACCTTTTCCAAGTACGCAGTATCTTCGGCGATTTCCGGACTCACCGCGTCCGGGCCGTAGGTGTGGGCCGCCCATCCCGTGGCCACGTGCAGCAACACCAGATGACTATGCGCAAGCTTGGCGAGCTGCTTGATGTGTTCGATGATTGCCCGGTCGGTCGGCGTGCCGTCCAGCGTTACAAGAATGGTGTCGTACATGGTGTTTTGGAGACCGGCATCATCCGCCGATGATTACCCGCCACGCAGATTTGAGCGAGTCGGGCAGGCCGTAAATGTCCATGGCGGTGATCAGAATAGCACTGGTCCAGCCTGAGGCCAGCAGGAACCAACCATTCCGCCAGCGGCCCATGCGCCTGCGGGAACTGGTGAAGTGCAGTAGCGGAAACATGGCGAAGGGTAGCTGCAGCGCCAGCACCACCTGACTAAGGATCAGCAGATCAGTGACGCTGCTGTCGCCGCGCAGACCGATAATAAAGACCGCCGGCAGAATGGCCAGGGTTCGGGTAATGAGCCGCCGCACCCAGGGCCTGATCTGCCAGTGCATGAAGCCTTCCATCACCACTTGCCCGGCGAGTGTTCCGGTGATGGTGCTGCTCTGCCCGCTGGCCAACAGCGCCACGGCAAAGAGAGTGCTCGCAACCGCAGCTCCCAGCAACGGCGCCAGCGTCAGATAAGCAACGCGAATCCAGTCGCTGTCGGCACTGAACCTGATGACCTGACCGCCCGCTACCGTCACGCTTTCTTTGCCGAAGAACAAGGTCGCTGCCAGCACCAGAATAGCTGCGTTGACGAAGAAAGCGATGCTCAGGGCTACGACGGAGTCAATGCTGTTGAAACGGATCGCGCTGCGGATCGACGGTTCGTCCTTTTGCAAGCGGCGGCTCTGAACCAGGGCAGAATGCAGATACAGATTGTGGGGCATCACGGTTGCGCCGATGATTCCGATGGCGAGGTACAGCATCCCCAAGTGATGGAAGTGCGGCGTGACCAACGCGCGACCCATCTCCAGGAAGCTGGGCTTGGTCTGGGGCAGGACAAAAATCTCAATGAAGTAACAGACCGCGATCGTGACAATCAGCATCACGATCACGGCCTCGATGGTGCGCATTCCGAAGCGCTGCAAAGCCAGGATCAGCAGCACGTCCAGGCCGGTGATGATGACAGCCCACAACAACGGAATGTGGAACAGCAGGTTGAGGGCAACGGCGCTGCCCAGCACCTCGGCCAAATCGCAGGCGGCGATGGCCACTTCGCTCATCAGCCAATTGGGCCAGCGCGTCCACCGCGGATACCAGTCGCGGCAACACTGTGCGAGGTCCTTGCCCGTCACTACTCCCAGGCGCGCGGAGATGACCTGCATGAAAATCGCCATCAGGCTGGCGAGCCCAACCACCCACAGCAACCCGTACTTATACTGCGCGCCGCCTTGCAGGTCGGTCCCCCAGTTGCCCGGATCCATGTAGCCGACGCTAACCAGAATCGCCGGGCCCACGAATGCTCGCCATTGTTGCCAGAAGCCGGCATGGGGCTGCGGCACGGCGACAGAGCTGTGCATGCCCTCCAGAGACACGTGGCCGGATTCGCTACCAGGCTGCGACAAGCCTTGTGAATCTCCCCATGCCTGTGGTCGAGTGTTCAAGAAATCACCAGAAAAAACCGTTAGCGCGCTACGCCACACGCCTACATCCGTAACTAAAGTATACAGACTGCGTTAAACGTCGATCGCAGGCTGTTTAATGGTTTCACAGCTTGCGATCCTTGACATTCGACCGGTTGCGACCCTACTCTTTTGTTTCGCCTCGTCTAAGAACGCGTTGGGCCGAGTAGGGGCAACGCTCTCCTTATGAAGGTACTGGTCCTCGGTAGCGGTGGTCGCGAACACGCGATTGTGTGGAAACTGCGCCAGTCGCCGCGCATTAAGAAGCTTTTTTGCGCCCCTGGCAACGGCGGTATTGCGGCGGACGCCGAATGTGTCGCCGGCGACCTCAAGAGCCTAGATTCCATGGTTCAACTGGCGAACAAGCTCGCGCCGGACGTCACTGTGGTCGGCCCGGAATTGCCCCTGACGCTGGGCGTGGTGGATGAATTTCAGAAGCGTGGCTGGCCGATTTTCGGACCGACGCGCGCTGCTGCAAGGTTGGAGTCAAGCAAGAGCTTCGCCAAGGAGTTCATGCAGCGGCACCGCATCCCAACCGCGAAGTATTCGGTCTGCAGCCGCCCGGATGAACTTCCCGAGGCGCTAAAGCTCTTCCACACGCCAATTGTTGTCAAGGCCGACGGACTCGCCGCCGGCAAGGGCGTGATCATCGCACAGACGAAGGAGGAAGCGCAGCGCGTGGCCGAAGACATGCTCGGCGGGAAAATGCTTGGCGAAGCTGGATCGCGGATCGTGCTGGAAGAATGTCTGGAAGGCGATGAGCTTTCATTTCTGGTAATGAGCGATGGCGAACGCGTAGTGCCGTTGGTTGCATCACAAGACCACAAGCGCGTTTTCGACAACGATCAGGGACCGAACACCGGCGGCATGGGCGCTTATTCCACCGATCAGATAGTGGACCCGCAGATGCGGGAGTGGCTGGTGACCCATATCGCGCGTCCGGTGGTTGCGGGGATGCGCGCCGAAGGAGCGTCATATAAGGGAATTCTCTATTGCGGCATCATGATGACGGCGCGCGGTCCGGTTGTGCTGGAGTTCAACTGCCGATTCGGTGATCCGGAAACTCAGCCCATTATGATGCGTATGGAAAGCGATTTGCTTGATGCCATTGAGGCCTCGATCCAGGGCCGCGTCAGTGACGGCGACTTTCGCTGGTCGCCTGACCCAGCGGTGTGCGTGGTCATGGCTTCAGGCGGATATCCAGGCGCGTATGAAGCCGGGAAGATCATTAGCGGCATCGAAGAAGCTGACCGCATTCAGGGAGTGAAGGTCTTCCATGCGGGAACGGACCGCCGCGACGGCTCATACTACACTTCCGGCGGACGCGTGTTGGGCGTAACTGCTCGGGGGGAAGATTTACCCGAAGCGGTGGAGAAGGCCTACGACGCGGTAATGAAGATTCGCTTCGACGGCATGCACTATAGGAAGGACATTGCTGCGCGCGGATTAAAGCAACTGCAGGCGCAGAAGTAACCTAATATGAGTACCAATCCTCTTGTTTCCATCGTCATGGGCAGCGACTCCGACCTCGACATCATGGACGAGGCGGCCAAGGCGCTGGCCGAGTTCGGCATACCGTATGAGATTGACATCACCTCGGCGCACCGCTCTCCGGCGCGCACCAGTGAGTACTCGCGCGCGCTGAAGGGTCGTGGCGTGAAGGTGGTCATTGCTGGCGCAGGCGGGGCGGCGCATCTGGCGGGCGTCATCGCCGCGGAGACGACACTGCCGGTGATTGCGGTGCCAATTCCTTCAACACCGCTGTTGGGACTAGACTCGTTGCTGGCCATGGTGCAGATGCCGTCGGGGATTCCTGTAGCTACCGTGGCCATTGGCAAGCCAGGCGCAACCAATGCGGGCATCCTCGCGGCGCAAATGATTGGCTTGTACGATGCCGAAGTGGCGAAGAAGCTCGAAGGCCACAAACGGAAACTTGCTGAAGGCGTGGAAGTGAAGTCACGCAAACTCCAGGAGAAGCGGAAGGCATGAGCGCGACGACAGCCGAACTTTCGTTTACTGAAATGCTCGACGCCAACGAGCGCGAAACGGCGAAGTGGCAAGACTGGTTTGAGCATCAGCCCGCCGAGGTGCTCGACCTGCCACTGGATATTGCCCTGGCGAAGGACGTTCGCGAATTCCTGCTGCATATCTTCGCCGTGGAACTGCGTTATGCAGAGCGGCTGACCGGCTCGGCGGTTACGGAATATGAAGCTCTGCCCACTGGCAGCGTCGGTGAACTGTTCGCGACCGGAGAAAGGGCACGGAAACTCTATCGAGAGTATTTTTCCCGCGCGACCGATGCCGACCTGGCCACGATCATGGAGTTTCCCACGCGCACCGCTGGTGTGCTGCGCGCCAGCAAGCGCAAGATGTTCGCGCATGCCATGCTGCACGGAGTGCGACACTGGGCGCAGCTTGCCACCGCGCTGCGCGAAAAAGGGCACGGCACTGACTGGCCTCACGACTTCCTGTTCAGTGATGTATTAGCGTAAAGTTATATCAGTGCGACGATTCGTCAGGGAGGAGCAAAATGCCGGTAAAACAAGAGAAGCGGAAGCGGAAAGTATCTCATGTGGAGTGCCCAAGTTGCGGCTGCAGGGTAGGAGCGCGCCACCGTGCGCCTACGCACTGCAAGATGCGCCGCCGCGCGTTCGAGCTGCGGGCTGAAGGCATGACCTTGGACCAGATTGGGCGAGAATTTGGTTTTTCAAGGCAACGTGTCCACCAGATGCTTTCGACCATTCCCGTGCAGAACAAGATGTTCTGGGGCTTGGCATTGGCTCATGGCAAGAGCCACGGTCTGAACGAACGAGAAGTTCGTGCGCTGGCAACGCCGGAGATGAGCGGCACCGAATTCTTTCAGGTGATCGAGGCCAAGGGGAAAAAATAACGGCTACCAGTTTCCCCGCGAGGATTCCAAGAGCATCGGTTTCGTTGACAGCGGCGGGGACCATCGGCTATGCTTTACTCTTTGGTCGTTCTGCGTTTGCCCGCCTGAAGGTTCCTTTGCGCATCCAGCGCCAGAACTCAGCGGATCTTTCGCGGTCTGTTCAACATTCTGGGAGAGTTAAGAGATGTCAACGTATTTTCCCAAGGGGGAAATTGCGCGCAAGTGGTTTGTCATCGATGGCGAAGGCCAGACCCTGGGCCGGCTAGCCACACGTGTGGCGCGCATCCTTTCCGGCAAGGACAACCCCAAGTACACGCCCTTTCTAGACACCGGCGACCATGTCATCGTAATCAACGCGGGAAAGATCCGCATTACCGGACTGA
Organism: uncultured Acidobacteriaceae bacterium; assembly: GCA_963823635.1. GTDB lineage: Bacteria > Acidobacteriota > Terriglobia > Terriglobales > Acidobacteriaceae > Bog-257. The sequence goes on from CAWGMV010000005.1 coordinate 12,843, forward strand.
AAGCCGACAACAAGGTTTATTACCATTACTCCGGCTATCCGGGCGGGATCAAGGCCGAAGAGTACAAGAAGCGCTTCGAGCGCAGGCCAGAACAGGTCGTCGAAGCGGCGATTACCGGCATGCTGCCGCACACCAAGCTGGGGCGTGCGATGGCCGGCAAGCTGAAAGTTTACAAGGGCGACAAGCACCCGCACCAGGCGCAGAAGCCTGAAACACTGGCGGTGGCGAAGCGCGCATAGCCAGGGCGAAGCGAACCTTCGTTACATCAAATTTCTTACTAAGGGAGCAGGTCTCCCGACGGAGTCGAATGGCAGAACAGCTTCAGTATTACGGCACGGGTCGTCGCAAATCGAGCGTGGCGCGGGTATTTCTTCGCCCCGGCAGCGGCGAATTCAAGGTCAACGGCAAGGCGTTCGATCAGCATTTCGTGACCGAAGCGCAGCGCATCATGGCGAAGTCGCCACTGGTTGCGACCGAGACGACGGCCAGCTTCAACGTGATCTGCACTGTATCGGGCGGTGGAGTGAACGGCCAGGCGGGGGCGGTGCGCATGGGGATTGCGCGTGCTCTTCAGGAATTCAGTCCTGAGCTACGCCCCAAGCTGAAGTCGGAAGGCTTCCTGCGTCGCGATGCGCGAATCAAAGAGCGCAAGAAGTATGGACAGAAGGGCGCTCGCAAGCGCTTCCAGTTCTCGAAACGGTAGAAAAGCAGTTGCCGGTTGTCAGTTGTCAGAACTGACGACTCGCAAACGGACAACTGAGAACTGACAACCGACAACTCGCTTTGTGGTTCCGGGAGCGAGAGGCAAAGTTTCAACCGGAACGAATCTTCCTGCTCTTGCAGGAAAGCAATCCTGAGCGATTTGGCGAGGGCCGCCGCAAAGGATGCAAGCCAACCTAGGAGGTAGCTTGGCAAATATAACGATGAAGGAGCTGCTCGAAGCAGGCGTTCACTTCGGGCACCAGACGAAGCGTTGGAACCCGAAGATGAAGGAATACATCTTTGGAGAGCGCAATGGCATTTACATCATTGACCTGCAGAAAACGCTGAAGATGTTCAAGGAAGCGTCCAAGTTTGTGCAAGACATGACGGCAGGGGGCAAGCTGGTGCTGTTCGTCGGCACCAAGCGGCAGGCGCAGGACGCAATTGCCGAAGAGGCCACGCGCTGCGGGATGTTCTATGTCAACCAGCGCTGGCTGGGCGGATTGCTCACCAACTGGGTGACCGTGCAGAAATCGGTGAAGCGGCTGAAGGAACTGGATGAGATGGCCACGGATGGCCGTTATGACCTGCTCCCCAAAAAAGAAGTTGTGAAGTTGGAGCGCGAGCGCAAGCACCTGCAAGCCAACCTTGCCGGCATCAAGAATTTGAACCGCCTGCCCGACACGCTGTTCGTGATCGATTCGAACAAAGAGCAGATTGCGGTGAAAGAAGCGCGCAAGCTGGGCATTCCGGTGGTTGCAGTGGTGGACACCAATTGCGATCCGACGGAAGTGGATTATGTGATCCCCGGGAACGACGATGCGCTGCGCGCGATCCGGCTGTTCGCCTCTAAGATCGCGGATTCGGTGGTCGAGGGCTCGCAAGCTGCCAGTGACAAACAGATGGCGGAACTCGCCTCGGGTATTCAATACAGTGAATCTGCTGAGGCTGCCGCGGCTAGCCCGGAAGAGGGTGAAGTTGCCGCAGCGCCGGAGGAAACCAGCGACGCCGAGGCGGAAGAGGTCAGCATGGAAGAGGTGCTGGGCAAAGGTGGTCGACGGGCCGTCGCCGAGAACACGAGCGCCTAAGAAATACAGCTTTCAGCTATCAGCCGTCAGTTGTCAGCTAAAGCTGGTTGTACCGGTGGCCACATGAGCCGCGTACAACCTGCCGATTTAGCTGATGGCTGACGGCTGATAGCTGAGAGGCAAAAGGAATTATGAGCACTACATCGGTAAACATTACTGCCGCACAAGTGAAAGAGCTGCGCGAGAAGACCGGCGCTCCCATGATGGACTGCAAGCACGCCCTGACGGAAACCAAGGGCGATATGGAGGCCGCCGTCGTTGCCCTGCGCAAGAAAGGCGTGGCTACCGCTGCGAAGAAAGCGGCTCGCGTGACCAGCGAAGGTTCGGTGGCCAGTTACATCCATGCAGGCGGCAAAATCGGCGTGCTGGTGGAGGTGAATTGCGAGAGTGACTTCGTGGCCCGCACCGACGACTTCAAGACCCTGGTACACGACATTGCCATGCATGTCGCGGCCAGCGATCCCAAGTTCATCCGCAAGGAGGATGTCACTCCCGAGGCCTACGAGAAGGAGAAAGACATCTATCGCGCGCAGGCGGCCCAGACCGGCAAGCCCGCGCCGGTGATCGAGAAGATCGTCGATGGCAAGATGGCGAAGTTCTACGAGGAGGTCTGCCTCTACGAGCAGCCCTTTATCAAGGAGCAGACCATGACCGTGGCGCAACTCATCGCCAGTGTGATCGGCAAGCTGGGCGAGAACATCTCTGTTAAGCGCTTCGCCCGCTTCAAGGTGGGTGACGTGGGTGAAACCATCGCAATCAGCGAGGCGGCGTCGCAGGGCAATGAGTAAACTCTCCAGCTGTCGAGCGTGAAAGGGCGAGATTGATTCCCGCCCTTTTTGCCTTGTGATGATGCGACAAGCCTTGAGGGCGTTGAATTAAGTCGACTGCGGTTGTTTCAGCACTTCGAGAAATGCGGCCCCGAATTTTTCCAGCTTATATTCGCCGATGCCCCTGATGCGTCCCAGAGCATCCAGCGTTTGCGGGGCGGAGCGGGCAAGTTCGCGTAGCACTGAATCGTGAGCCACCCAGAAAGCGACCTGTTTATTGGCCCGGGCCAGTTCCAGACGCACCGTCTTGAGGCGCTCGTAGCGGAGCGCGGCGGCAGGATCGAGAGGTCCTGCATCCGGAATGGCCGGCTTGGGTTTGGGGCGCTTCCTACTCCGCGATGACGCGCTTACGTCGTGCGGCACGGTGCGAATGTCCCTACGACAAACATCACACACACAATGCGTCACCTCAGAGTTGTCGCCGAAATACGCGAGGATAGCTCGGCGGCGGCAGCGCCGAGCACAGGCGTACTGAAACATGCGCTCCAGCTTCTGGCGTGCGTGGGCTTGCAGAAGCTCAACCTGCGGCGCGGTCAGGGCACTGTTGTTCTCACCGATTTTGTCGATGAAGAATTCCTGCGTATGCCGGTCGACGAGGCTGGCGTACAGGACGCACTGCGCTGAACGACCGTCTCGTCCCGCACGGCCTGCTTCTTGGTAATACGCCTCCACGCTGGCCGGAATGTTGTAGTGAACGACGAAGCGAATATCCGGCTTGTTGATACCCATTCCGAAGGCATTGGTCGCGACCACCACGGCATCCGCGTTAAACATGAACTCCTGCTGCGCCTTCTTGCGTGACTCGGCATCCATACCGGCGTGATACGCGCGTATCGTCCGTTGTGGAAGGCTCTGATGCAAGAGCGCGGCTAGATACTCGACCTTCTTCCGAGTGGCACAGTAGACGATCCCGCTACCCGGCTGCTTGGAGAGCCCGTGCAACAGGAAGTGATCTTTCTCTGCTTCGAAATCAATGCGGCGGCACGCATAAACGAGGTTGGGACGATCGAATCCTGTGACGTGCAGCTCGGGACTGCGTAGCTCCAGCATGCGAACGATGTCGTTGCGCACGGCTGGAGTGGCCGTCGCCGTGACCGCCATGGTAACTGGCGATCCCAATTGCTCGCGTACCTCGGCCAGGCGCATGTATTCAGGCCGGAAATCGTGTCCCCAAAAGCTCAGACAATGGGCTTCATCCACCACCAGCAGGTTGGGTCGCAGTTTCGGCAAGAACCGCTGAAACGAGGCTGACGCGAACCGCTCGGGTGCGAGATAGAGTAACCCTGCAAACCCTTCTTTTAGCCGGTTCAGAACTTGCGTTTGCTCATGAGATGGCTGCGAACTGTTCAGCAGCAGCACCGGAACCTCGAGGGCCTGCAACTGATGCACCTGATCGGCCATCAGCGAGATTAGCGGAGAGACCACAACGGTGAGGCCTTTGAGTACCAGCGCCGGAAGCTGGAAGCAGAGGCTTTTGCCCGCCCCTGTCGGCATGACGCACACCACGTCTTTGCCTTCCAGAACGTCCTGGATCACTTCTCGCTGGTGAGGACGAAAGTGCGAGAGCCGGAAGACCCGCTGTCGAAGATCGTCAACGTCGTCCATGAGAACGGTCCCAACCTACTCTATCGCGGTTGGACGGGAGTGCGACAAGCAAACGTTGGGGTGCGGCGATTCATCGGTTGCATTCTACCCTGGAGTTGTTTTCATTTGCTTTCAAAGGCGGCCTCGTCGATCATCGCACCGGCGTCCTGCTAAACTGAATCAGCACTTCTCAAGTTGGGTATCCGCTAGAAGATGGACACTCCGATTTACAAACGCATTCTGCTGAAGCTTTCAGGTGAAGCCCTGGCCGGAAACCAGGGATTTGGTGTCGAGAACCAGCGTGTGCACGAAATCGCTGCGGAGTTAGCCGAGGTTCATCGCCTGGGCATCGAGATCGCGATCGTGGTCGGCGGTGGCAATTTCTTCCGCGGCGTAGCTGAACAGGCGAAGGACATGGACCGCGTCTCGGCGGACCACATGGGGATGCTGGCCACGGTCATCAACGCCTTGGCGCTGCAGGATGCGCTGGAGAAGCAGAATGTCTTCACCCGCGTGATGAGCGCCATCGAGATGAACCAGGTAGCCGAGCCGTTCATCCGCCGCCGCGCCATCCGTCACCTCGAAAAGGGCCGCGTTGTGGTCTTCGCCGGCGGCACGGGCAATCCGTACTTCTCCACGGATACCGCGGCGTCTTTGCGCGCGATGGAGATTAAGGCCGATGCTGTCTTGAAGGCCACTAAGGTTGACGGAATTTACAGCGCTGATCCCATTGTGGTGAAAGATGCGACCATGTTCGAAACCATCAGCTATATGGACATATTGCGGCTGGGGTTGCGCGTGATGGATGCGACAGCCATAGCAATGTGCCGCGAGAACAACCTTCCCATCATCATCTTCAACCTCAACCAGCACGGCAATATCCGCCGCGTGGTGCTGGGGGAGCGGGTCGGCTCGCTGGTCAATCAGGGATAAGCTGGGAACTCGTCGTAGCAATCAGGCCTGCATCTCGGGCCGACTACTACTGCGCGTAATATCCTTCGCGCGTTTGCACGATGAGGTCTTTGTTGTTAGCGGTCAGGGTGATCTTGTGGTAGCCGGGGCCGGCAACAGCTTTGTCCGGCGTATAGCCCAAGCTGTATTGATTGCGCAATTCCTGCTCGATCTGCGAATAGATTCGGTCGATGGGCTGCTTCTTCGACACTTCAAAGAAACGGCCGCCGGTTTCGCGGGAGATACGCTCCAGGACCTTCTTGCCATCCGGGTGGGACTGTTGCTGAGGATAGCCGCCACCACGGCCCATCCCACCAGGCCCGCCCCAACCACCGTGACGCCCCATGCCTCCGCCGGGGTAGCCCTGGTGACCATAGGCTTCAGGGTCGGCGTAAAGTATCGAGTAAACCAGCGTATCGGAGCGCTGCGCAGTTTCAATGGCGCGATCCAGGCTGACCTTGCTGCCGGTGTCCACGCCGTCGGACAGAATGATAAGCGCTTTGCGGCCCTTCAGCTTCTTCGCTACCTCATCGGAGGCAAGGAACACGGCGTCATACAAATCGGTGCCGCCGCCCATATGATGGCCGCCGCCTCTGCCACTGCCACCGCTGGGATAGCCTCCGCCAGAAGAGCCACCGCCGCCGTTACCACCGCCTCCACCTCCATTAGCCGGCGCAAATTGCGGGTTGTCAAGCTTATCCAGAGCTGCCTCCAGTTTGGGGCGTGAGTCGGTCGTGTCTTGCAGGAGTTCGACCTCCCAATCGAAGTGAATGACGAAGGCCTTGTCCTTGTCCGGGCGCATTAGATTGTTGAGAAAGCTGTAGCTGGCAGTGCGTTCCTGGTCGATGAGACGCCGCTGGCTCATGCTGGTGTCCACCAGCAGGCCGAGGGTGAGCGGAAGGTCGGTTTCTTTGGCGAAGTAGTGGATGGGCTGCGGTTGGCCGTCCTGTTGCAGCTTGAAGTCGTCCTTGGTGAGGTTGTTGACAATTTGGCCGTGCTTGTCGCGCACGGTGGCCAGCACGTTGACGACTTTGACGTCGGAAGAGAAAGTCGGCACGTCCTGGGCCAGTAAACTCCACCCGAGGGAGATCGCCGCTATCAGCACAAGCACGATGCGTGCACGTGACATTCTTAACAAACGGTCTGATTTTTGCGTGATCGAGCCGAATTTCTGCATGTCTAACTGAGTTTACCTGACTTCTGCCAGTCGGCTTTGCTGGGCCAACAGCGCCCTGCTAGCTGGAAGCCGCGGCCGGACGAGGTCTTAACAACCGCTGGATGGGCCGCCTTGACCCGCAAGTGCAACAGAGCTGCCAGGTCGAGGGTGACGCAAGCCAACCCTACCATGGTTGGCGAGAGCGCCCATGAGGCTTCCAGCAAGCTGCGGAGTTTTTGCGCCAAGGAATGCATTGTCTCTGCCGGGTATTGAGTCTGACTGCATCGACGTAAACACGTTAGCGACCGGGAAGTTGCCAAATTGAGATGGCCGAAAAGTTTTGGAACCTTTGCGAGAAAACATTGAATAAGCAACCAATTGCCCCCGGGACCGACCAAGGAACACCGGCGAAGAGACGCAGCACGCCAATCCGTTGCGCACCCGCGCCTGTTCTGTCATAAACTGTATGCATCAAAGTCCCATTCTTAGGAAGAATTAGCTCGTAATGTCATCCAACGGCTTTCATAGCAGTAGTTCGCGTTTCAGCAACATGCGCTCGCTGTTCAGTGTGTTCTCCAGCGATCTGGCGATCGATCTGGGAACGGCGAACACGCTGGTGTACGCGCGCGGCAAGGGCATCGTAGTCAACGAACCCTCCATCGTAGCCATTAACAAAAACACAGGTGAAGTAGAAGCGGTGGGCAAAGAGGCCAAGGAGATGCTTGGCCGCACGCCCGGCAACATCGTCGCCATCAAGCCGATGAAAGATGGCGTGATTGCTGACTTCAAAGTCACCGAGAAGATGCTGAACTATTTCATCCAGAAGGCACACAACCGCAAGATGCTGGTGCATCCGCGCATCGTGATCGGAGTACCTTCGGAGATCACGCAGGTGGAAAAACGCGCGGTCATGGACTCGGCCTATCGCGCCAAGGCCAGCGAAGTGCACCTCGTCGAGCAGGCCATGGTGGCCGCAATCGGTGCGGGGCTGCCCATCACTGAGCCCAGCGGCAACATGGTGGTGGACATCGGCGGCGGAACCACCGACATCGCGGTGATTTCGCTCAGCGGCATTGTGTACTCGCGCTCGGTGCGCATGGCGGGCAATCAGATGGATGAGTCCATCATGAATTACCTCAAGCGCAAGTACAACCTGCTGATAGGCGAACGCACCGCCGAGCAAATCAAGATCGAGATTGGCTCGGCGTATCCTCTGGAAAAGCCTCTGACAATGGAGATCAAGGGCCGCAACCTGATCGAGGGCGTCCCCAAGACGATCACGATTGACGACAGCGAGATTCGCGAGTCGCTCACCGAGTGTGTATCGACCATCATGAACGCGATTCGGGTCGCGCTGGAGCGCACGCCGCCCGAGCTGTCGGCTGACATCAGCGACCGTGGTATTGTCCTCACCGGCGGAGGCGCGCTGGTGAAGAATCTCGACAAGCGGATTCGCGAGGAGACCGGGTTGCCGGTCTCGATTGCAGACGACCCGCTGTGCAGCGTGGTGTTGGGGACGGGAAAGATGCTGAGCGACTTCAAGCTGCTGCGCAAGATATCGATTGATTAGCCCTCGCAGCGGGCAACCGTATGGATACATTTCTAGGCCGCTACAAGAACCTGATCGTGCTGGCGGCCATCCTTTTCGCCCAGATCATTGGGCTGGCGGTGCAGGTGCGCCGCCCGTCGCAGGTGGGCGAAACCCGTCTCATCCGTCTGTGGGCGATCTCCGCAGTAACACCCATTGAAAGCGCCGTGGTGCACTCACAGAAATGGGTCCAGAACACGTGGACAAGCTACATCTATTTCCGTGGGATCAGGAAGGAGAACCGCGAGCTCCGGGCGCAGATCGAGCGCATGAAAATTGAGGACGCCCGGCTCAGCGAAGATGCGCGCATGGCACGGCGCGTCCAAACACTGCTGGAGTTCAAGGAGCAGTACGTTGAGAGCACGATGGCGGCGCAAGTCATCGGCACCAGCGGCAGCGAGCAGTCGCGCGTACTCTACATCGACAAGGGATCGAAAGACGGCATTAAGACCGACATGGCGGTCATCACCCCAACCGGCATCGTCGGCAAGATCGTCCAAGTGTTCCCGACTTCTTCGCAGGTGTTGCCCATCAATGATCAATTCAGCGGCGTCGGAGCAGTACTCAAGGACACGCGCTTGCAAGGCATCGTCAAGGGCTCGCAAAACGGAGTGACGACGCTGCAATACATCATGAGTGACGAAAAGGTGGAACCCGGCGAAGAGGTGCTCACCAGTGGTGGCGACCGCATCTTCCCCAAGGGCCTGCCGGTGGGCAAGGTTGCGTCGGTAGAACCAGGCAAAGATCTGTTCCTCAACATTCGTGTCGTTCCGTCCGCGCGTCTCGACCAAGTCGAGGAAGTGCTGGTCGTGACCAAGATCGCCGAGAAGATGCCCGACGCCAAAGAGCTGGGACCGATTCGCGCGGCTGACATTCTCGCCGAACGGCTGCCCACGGTTCCCACGAAGCCCAGTACCGATGCAAGCGGGAGTCCCAAGCCCGGCGGAGCTAACGCCGGCCCTGCGCCTTCTGCGACGGGTGTTGCACCTGCCAACAAGCCCGCGACAGGGATTACCGCCGCTGGTGCCAAGCCGACGGGCGTTGCCGCTCCACACAGTGTCCAAGGCACGACAGCACCGGGACCGCCCGGGACTGCGAAACCCGCTACGGCTGCCGGAACAAAGCCGGTGAAGAGTGTGGCAGCAAGCACGACGACGCCGAAGACTGCAACCCCGAGCACCGCGTCGACGACAAACGACGCGACTTCCACTCACCCACCGGCCAATCCTGATGCGGCGCCCCCGGCGCCCCAGAAGGTGCAGCCGGCTCCCGAGCAGGCACCGAGCACGAATCCCGACCAGCCCGCGAAGCCGCCAGCGACAGAGCAGCCACAGCCATGAGTACCCGGGTGATGCCGTATCGCGGAAGTCTGACCTCGCGGGAGCAGATCGCCGTTTACGATTTCAGTTGGCCGGCGCTCATCTTCATTCCGCTGGTTGCGCTCCTCGTCCAGATTTTCATTCCGGTTCGGGTGCGCTACTTCCCTATCATCGACCTGCCGTTCATGGTGACGATTTTTTTCGCGGTCGCACGCCGCAACCCGGTCAGCGGCTGTCTTACCGGCTGCGTCATTGGCCTGCTGCAGGACCTGTTCGCCGGGCCTAACCATCCTCTTGGGATGTACGGCATCGCGCTAACCATCATCGGATACCTGGCCTCGTCGCTGGGAGTGAAGATTGACACCGAAAACCCCGGCTCGCGCTTCCTGATTACCTATGTTTTCTTTGTCCTGCACGAAGGCATCTACTACGGCGTGGCACACGGCCTGCTGCGACAGACGCAAGTATGGACTTGGAGTCACGTGGCGATATCGGCGCTGGCCAATGCGGTGATTGGGCTGTTGGTGTTCGCCTTTCTGGACCGGTTCAAGGAGCGGTAAGAGGAGGTGCTCACCGCCGGATAACGAGCTCGCTTCCCCCTGCGGGCCTGATTGGGAGCTATGTCAACGGGGGCCGGGCGGTCGTGGGGCTGCTTTGGCGAGCCGAGGCCAAAATCGGGTTGGGATTGAAACTCCCCTCGTGCCGGACGGCCCTCCTGACGTCGAGAGAGTGCTGGCGCTGTTGGTTCAACTAGTAGCAGGTGGGGAATGATCCTACGGGTTTTAGGACTGGTGCCGGGAGGGGGAATCGAACCCCCAAGGGCCGAAGCCCGGCGGATTTTGAGTCCGCTGCGTCTGCCAGTTCCGCCATCCCGGCTATCGGAAAACTCGGATACAGCTTAGTTTAGCAACTTGGCGTTTGCAACCCGTGCTCGCGCTTGGTCGCTGGAGGCTTCCAAGCTTTTGCGCTGCTGATAACGGTTGGCGGAAGCGTGTGCGAGTCGAACGCACCATTGACGCCGCAAGGCGCCAATCGCCGGTTTTGAAGACCGGGAGAGTCACCGGACCCCCTTCGCTTCCGCAATTCCTTGTGCGAGCGTGGCGACTGGCTCGATGCCGCATTATGGGAGCTCAGGCTTCGCCCGACAGGTCGTCTCACCTAAGCAACGCTCGTCTCGGACGTGTCGGCGACGACGAATTTCTTCGGCCAGAGCCCTTTCCATAATGTGAAAATTCGAAGCTGCAAAGCCTGGCGAGGAATCTAGATTGTACGACCACCGCAGGAGTTTCGGTAGTACAGCGTTGGGTTTCGAAAGGATGCTCGGAACATGGCGTCTCGCAGGTTCCATCTAGTTCAGCTCGATGTGTTCACCAGCCGTCCACTGGAGGGCAACCAGCTTGCGGTCATCCCCGACGCCCACGGCTTGAGCGACGATGAGATGCAGAAACTGGCACGCGAGACCAATCTCTCGGAGACGACGTTCATTCTGCCGCGGGAAGAAGCTGTGGAGCGCGCGGAGGGCCATAAGGTCCGCATCTTCACGGTGAATGAGGAGCTGCCGTTTGCTGGGCACCCCACGCTCGGTACCGCATGGTATTTGCGGCAACACTCCACGGAAAACGAAATCGTCCTGGATCTCCGGGTCGGCAAAATTCCTGTGCGGTTCGAGCCGCGCGATGGCCGGCTCTTTGGCGAGATGCGGCAGGCGGAGCCTCAGTTCGGGCGTACCCATCCCCATTCGGAAGTTGCAGACGTGCTTGGAATTCCGGTGGCGGAACTGGATGAAAATTTGCCGATTCAAACTGTCTCCACCGGAATGCCGTTCACCATGGTGCCGTTCCGTTCGCTGGCTACGCTACAGAAGCTGAACATTAGTTGGCCCCAAATGGCGCCCTACCTGGCTACCATAGGCAACCCGGCGTTTTTTTACTTTGTCTGCCGCGAAACTGCGGATGCGAAGGCATGTCTGCACGCGCGCATGATTTTTTATAACGGCGAAGATCCCGCGACTGGGTCCGCGGCGGGATGCTGCGCGGCCTGGGCGGTTAAGCACGGTGTGCTGCCGCCGGAACAGCAAGGACTGATCGAACAGGGAATGGAAGCACGGCGTCCTAGTTGGATCTACATTCGGGCGGCGCGAGCCGATAACACCGTCACCAATGTACGCGTCGGCGGTAATGTGGTGCAGGTGATTGACGGCGAAGTTACGATGTGAATTTTCTGCGGATAACCTGTGCACCTCCAAAACCATTGTCAGTAGGCCGTTTGCGGCCAGCACGAGAAAATGCTTTCACCACACATAGTGCTTTTTCGTTGCACATCGTGCTGCGAAACTTTTCTAACGATTTAACTATCGCGGTACTTGGCAGGTGGCCGCTGTGGTCGTACTATCCCGATACGCTCTTGCTCTGGCGGACGAAAAAATTTAAACGGAGCCGATCAGTGACTGCCGACGCGCCTGACTTAACAGGTTTGCTCAGCCGCGGCCGCGCGTGCACGTCCGAGAAGGCCTATCGAAGGAACCATGAAACCAAAACGCACCATCCTCTGCGTTGATGATGACGAACACTCTCTCTCCATCCGAAAAGTCATCCTGGAAACGCGGGGTTACCGTGTCCTTACCTGCGCCGATCCCGACCGCGCCATCGAATTCGTGCGGTGCGGCGGAATTGATCTTGTGCTCGCCGATCTGATGATGCCCACAATGAGCGGCGCAAAACTCATTAACCAGATCAAAGCTATTTCGCCGTACACTCCAGCGTTGCTATTTTCAGGATCAGTGACAGCATGTACCGAAGAACACCTCGCCGACTGCTGGTTGCCAAAAGGCGAGTTCGCTCCCATGGAGCTGCTGGAACGTATTCGGTTGCTGCTGGTGCGCAAACGCGGACCCAAACGCTACACGGTTCCGCACCAACTCGCTTCGTAGCCGCGGCACCAGAGACAAACAAAAATGCCCCTCTCCGGCGAGTGGCATCTCTGTCTACTTCGGATAGTTTTCCAGGCGACGAGGGGCGACGCTATGACTTAGGTTTTTTGTTGCGCTCAGCCCAGCGCTGCTTCATCATCTCAGAGATACGTTTACGCGTAGCCGCACTCATGTGACGTCGCGGCCGCTTGGCTGCAGTGGTACTGCCGACCGGTCTTCCACGGCGGCGGCCCGAGCCAAGTCCTTCCAACGCAGCGATGGCTCTATCAATGCGCTCACGTTCTCTCTTAAGATCTCCTAGTATATTCTGAATGTCCATGCTTCTCCTTTCAAGGGTGCGAAAACAGTAAAGTAGTGTATCAGCAAGTCTAAGATGATGCTAAGTCTATAATTGAAGGTAGCTAAGCTTTGACCCGTGAAGCAACGCTAGAGTGGTTGCCTGCAGTAGCACGTAGGTAAAAGCAGACACTACACGCAAAGGGCATAGTTCTCAGCTACTAATGGCATTTCTGGGCTGGTAACTGGGTTCTGTAATCGACATTAATTAGGGGGTATCTTTTGCTACCCGATAAGACATACCACATGACGCCAGAGCAATTCCGCACTTATGGACGAACTGTGGTGGATTGGATCGCCAACTACTACCAACGCATTGAGACGTTGCCCGTTTTATCCCAGGTAAAGCCAGGAGAAGTCCGCCAGCAACTTCCTGCTGAAGCTCCCCTTAAAGGCGAGCCATTTGGGAACTTGTTAAGAGATATCGATAAGATAATTCTCCCGGGTGTGACCCATTGGCAGTCCCCGAATTTCTTTGCTTATTTTCCGGCCAACGCTTCTGGCCCAGCTATTCTGGGCGATTTACTTTCGTCCGCGCTTGGCGTCCAGGGGATGTTGTGGGCCACAAGTCCTGCCTGCACGGAGTTGGAGACCCATGTGCTGGACTGGCTTGTGCCCATGCTCGGGCTGCCGCAGAAGTTTCTTTCCACCAGTGCAGGGGGCGGCGTAATCCAGGACACGGCTTCCAGTTCCTCACTGTGCGCGATGCTGGCTGCGCGCGAGCGCGCTACAAACTATGTCAGCAACCGGTGCGGTTGCGATGGGAAGCTGGTCGCCTATACCTCGAACCAGGCACATTCCTCTCTTGAGAAAGCGGCTATGGTAGCCGGGATTGGCATGAACAATCTGCGGCTTGTCGAGGTGGACAAGCGCTTTGCCATGCGCAGTGATGCGCTGAAAATTCAAATTGAAAAGGACCGCAAGTCTGGGCTCGTTCCATTTTTCGTTTCTGCCACGGTGGGTACGACCTCCTCCAATGCCCTCGATCCTTTGACCTCGATTGGAGAAATTTGTCGTCAGGAAGGCATCTGGTTCCACGTTGACGCGGCTATGTCGGGCACGGCTGCCCTTTGTCCGGAGTTCCGCTACATACAGACTGGAGTCGACCTCGCCGACAGCTACACATTTAATCCACACAAGTGGATGTTCACTAACTTCGATTGCAACTGTTTCTATGTCGCCGACCGCAAGGCGCTCATCAACACCTTGAGCATTCTGCCGGAGTATCTACGAAATACTGCCACCGAATCTGGAGCTGTATTCGACTACCGCGACTGGCATATACCACTGGGCCGCCGCTTTCGCTCCCTCAAGCTATGGTTTGTCATTCGCCATTATGGCGTGGAAGGGCTGCAATACCATATCCGCCGGCACGTTGAGATGGCGCAGCAGTTTGCCGAGTGGGTAAGGCAGGATGACCGTTTTGAACTGGCGGCCCCTGCGCCGTTGAACTTGGTGTGCTTCCGCCATCGCGCGGGGGACGAGAGCAACCAGCGATTGATGGATCGGCTCAATCAAAGCGGTGCTCTGTACCTGACCCATACTCGCCTCAACGATCGGCTCACGCTACGCTTCTGCGTCGGCCAAACAAACACTGCGCACCGTCATGTGGAAAGAGCGTGGGAACGGATCCAAGATGAAGCGGGAAAGCTATAGAGAGTTCTGGTAACTGGCTCGGCAATCATAACGGCCGACCCGAAATCACCGGCCATTGTGACGCTCTTCCACTACTAGCGTCGCGTCTTTCGGAAGGTAATTCTTGCGCCGGAACCAATCGTCCATGGAGGCCCGCAGGCGTTCCAGCGGCACGTGGGCGCCCACCTCCATTTCGCCGTCCGTAACAGGAATGGTGTCGTCGAAGACCTGGTCATTGGTGAAATTTCGCATGCTAAAACTGTCAAGCCATTTCAGCGGACAGGCGTGCCGATGTCCGGCTTCTTCGTATTCCACACGTATCTTGCGCGCAAACATGCTTCGATTGTGACATGAGAGTTGCGATTTACTACAGCCACTTTACTCCTGTCAGCCGCCTTCAGTTCGCTCACAGCTTATGCCCAGGAGTCTGTCTGCCGAAACGCCAGCATTTGTTACTCTGTTAACTTCCATGAGAATTCGGCTCTGGCTGATTGGGAGTGTTCTTTCCGTTGCCGCGCTGTCCGGGTGTGGAACCCCCGGAGCGCCGCAGTTGCCCTCATTGCAACTGGCACTTCCAGTCGAAGATTTAACTGCCACACGGGTGGGTAACCAAGTCGAACTTGACTGGACCCTGCCTACGAAGAATACCGATCGCACGCTGGTCAAGCACATCCCCGAAACTCGGATTTGCCGTCGTGAAAGCGTTACCCTGATGAGCTCGTGCGTCGTTGTGGGAGAAGTTGCAACTCCGAAGTCTCAGCCGCAACCAAAGCAGAAAGGACAGCAACCGCGGCCCGAAGCAGTTCGCATGCATTACGTGGACCATCTGCCGCAGCAGTTGGGAATGAATAACCCGGCGGGATTTGTCACGTACGCGGTGGAGGAGATGAATTCCAAAGGCCGCAGTGCCGGACTATCCAATCAAGTGGCCGTTCCGGTGGCGCCAACCCTTCCTGCCCCGGAAGAGTTGACAACTCAAGTCAGTGGCGAGGGTGTGACCATCTCCTGGATGGGCGGTGCTATTGCGGCCGTCCCGCAGGGGGTGACTTATCAATATCAAATCGCTCGCCGACCGGTTGGCGGCGGCTACGTCGTTGTTGGCGAGGTGGCACCGTCTCCCCATGGATCCTATCTCGACAAGACCTTCGAATGGGAGAAGAAATACGAATACCGCATCACCACCCTGACGCATGTCCAGTCGCACGGGATGAGCGCCTCCGTCGAAGGTGAGAGTTCCAAGCCGGTCGAGGTGTTTACTCGCGACATCTATCCTCCGGCCCAACCCGTTGGATTGCAGGCGGTCTTCTCCAGCGTGGGACAAAAACCGTTTATCGACCTCACCTGGGCGCCGAACTTAGAGAGCGATCTGGCAGGCTATAACGTGTTCCGCCGCTCCGAGGACGGAACGTGGGTAAAACTAAACCAGAAGTTGGTCGAGGTCCCGTCGTTCCGGGATGATAAGGTCAAGGCCAGCGGAAATTATCTCTATTCTGTTTCCGCCGTGGACCTGCGCGGTAACGAAAGCCCACGCTCCTCCGCGGCAAGTGAAACTGTGCCTGACAAGTGGTAGAAGTTCAGCGAGGAATTTGTCTTATGCCTTTTTGCCGATTCGAGCACGAGAACGTGGTCCGCTATGGACTAATCGAGACTGTGCGTGGGGCCACAGCCATAACCCGAACCCTACAGTCGGCCCCGTCATCGTTCGATGACTTTGAGCGCGGTGAAGGCACTGAAATACCGCTCAACGCAGTGCGTCTGCTGGCACCCGCCGAGCCCTCGAAGATTGTGTGCGTCGGCCGCAACTACCGGGAGCATGCCAAGGAATTGAACCATCCGGTGCCAACCGAGCCGCTGATCTTCTTGAAGCCACCCTCTTCGGTGATTGGCACGGGCCACGAGATTTGTCGCCCTAACTCGCTTTCGCAACGCGTGGAC
This sequence comes from uncultured Acidobacteriaceae bacterium, assembly GCA_963823635.1. GTDB lineage: Bacteria > Acidobacteriota > Terriglobia > Terriglobales > Acidobacteriaceae > Bog-257. Next base: position 28,893 of record CAWGMV010000005.1, read on the forward strand.
TACGAAGGCGAGCTGGGGGTCATGATCTCCAAGCGCTGCTATCGCCTGTCCGCGGGCGACGATGTTCGACCGTATATTCTTGGCTATACCTGCATCAACGACGTGACCGCACGCGACTTGCAGCAAAAGGACGGACAATGGACGCGAGCCAAAGGGTTCGACACATTCTGCCCCGTAGGGCCCGTAGTTGCGGATGGAGTCGACCCGTGGACAGGCGCCGGGCTTCAGACTCATGTCAACGGCCAGGTGCGGCAGGACGGCACCACGGCTGACTTCATATTCCCGTTAGATGTGCTCATTCGCTTTATTTCGCAGGTCATGACCCTGGAGCCCGGAGACTTAATCGCAACGGGAACTCCTGCGGGAGTGGGACCTCTGCAGCCTGGCGATACCGTGGAGGTTATGGTCCCGGGAGTCGGTACGCTGACAAATTCTGTGGTCAACCTCGATTGAACGACATCTAATAGCAAAAGCCGGCCCCACATGAACTCCGCTCGTTTGTATTCCATCTTCGCTTTTGGTGCTGTTGCCGCCATCGTTGGCTATGCACTGCTGTCGCGCAAGAACAAGAAGCCGGAGGAGCAAATCGAGCGCGAGCGCAGAACCCAACTCACGCTCGGCGGACGCATCATCGATGGCAACGTGATCGACGTGTTGGAGCTGGAGGATGATGAATCCGGCCGCCAGATGATTCTGCTCATCTACACTTACGACGTGGCAGGCGTGACCTACGAGGCATCGCAGGACGTGACTCACCTGCGACAGTTCATCGATCTCTATTCCTGCCGGTTAGGTCTGCCGGCATCGGTAAAGTATGACCCGCACAACCCCGGGGATTCAATCGTAATTTCGGAGACCTGGTCGGGACTGCGCAAGTCTCCCATCCTTGCACCGCCCAAGACGACCGCCAACACCAGCAGCTTTGCCTAGAGGCTTGGCCGCCAAGCGATGCAGCCTGCTTCCAAATTGTGCCCAAATGTTGACAATCCGTTGCTCCCTTGGCGTCGTAGAAACATTGTTACAATAAGAGGGCTGTATGCATAGTCTGCCTTTGCCGATTGCCGCGTTCGTAGCCGGGGTGCTTTCATTTCTCTCGCCTTGCGTGCTTCCGCTGGTTCCCGGCTATGTATCGTTGATCTCCGGAGCCAGCGTTGAGGACCTGCAATCGCCTGAGCGGCGTATGCTGCGCACGGTGATGCTGCATTCGCTCACTTTTGTGCTGGGGTTCAGCGTGGTTTTCATTGCCCTGGGCGCAGCCGCGACCAGTATTGGCCAATTTGCGGCTGAATACCATCGATGGCTCTCGCGTATCGCAGGCATTGTCGTCATCATCTTTGGACTGCATCTGACGGGCATTTGGAAGATTAATGCTCTCTATGCCGACAAGCGTCTGCACGACGTGAAAGGCGGGGCAAGCGCACTGGGATCCTTCGCCGTGGGCTTCGCCTTCGCCTTCGGTTGGACCCCATGCATCGGTCCGATATTAGCGACTATTCTGGTTTTCGCCGGCGCCCAAGAAACCGTGTTCAAGGGCATTGTGCTTCTGGCCATCTACTCCCTTGGGCTGGCCGTGCCTTTCCTGCTGACCTCCTTGGGAGTGGACCGTTTTCTTGAATTCTATGGTCGTTTTCGCCGTCATTTGCACACCGTGGAAGTAATTAGCGGCGTCCTGCTGATCGCCGTCGGAGTGCTGATCTTTCTCAATAATCTGAAGCTGCTTTCCGGCTATCTGTCGTTTTTGAACCGGTTCGCGCTCTAGGGGAAGTTTTCTTGAAACGCAATGCCATCGTTTTCGTAATGCTGGTGGTAGTCATCATGGGAATGTTGGCTGCCGGGAGTTATCTTGACCGCGCGCGGAAGCACGGCCCCGTAAGTCTGGTCGGCGATGTCCATAATGTGCCGGCACCCGATTTCGAGTTGCCTACGCTTGACGGCCGCAAGGTAAAGCTGTCGGACTTTCGCGGCCAGGCTGTGCTGCTGAACTTCTGGGCAACCTGGTGTTCACCTTGCAAAATCGAGATGCCGTGGTTTGTGGACGTGCAAAAGCAGTATGGCAAGGACGGCCTGGTCGTCCTGGGTGTGGCCATGGACGACACGGAATCGGCCAAAATCGCCGAGTTCGCGCATGAGATGGGAGTGAACTATCCCGTTCTGCTGGGCACGGACAAAGTTTCCGATGACTACGGTGACGTGCGGGCTTTGCCAACCACGTTTTACATCGATCGCAACGGAGTCATTGTGGCCAAGGCAGTTGGGTTGCTTGGCCGCGACGAGGTCGAAAACGACGTCAAGAAGGCTTTGAACTCACGCTCGAACTCGCCTAAAGTGCAGGCCAGCCGTGCCGCCGTGACGGCGCGGACGGAGGAAGCACCGCGATGAGGTACCGAGTTGCTGCGCTGGCTATGTTCCTGGTGGCCGGCGTTGCCTTTTCCCAGTCGCCCGGCGACAAGCAGCCTTCGGTTATCGTGGCGCCGGTTGGGAACGTTCAAGTGCCTGCCGGCGGTAGCTTCAATCTGGAACTGGATTTTCGCATCGGCGCCGATTTTCACATCAACTCCAACAAACCGAAGGCAGACTATTTGATTCCTACCGTTCTGAAGTTGAACCCTGCAGAGCCGGTCGTGCTGGCCGATGTGAAATATCCCGCCGGCGAAGAGATGTCGTTTGCCTTCTCTCCCAATGAGAAGCTCAGTGTCTATAGCGGAGATTTCGCTATCAACACGGTGTTGAAAGCGCCCGCCAATGCGGCGCCAGGAACGTACCCGGTAAAGGGCGAGTTGCGCTTTCAGGCGTGTGATCGCAGTGCCTGCTACCCTCCGCGCAGCATTCCAATACAGTTTCAGGTCACGATTATAAAGAAGTAACCTGCAGAGTTATCTGGGCGACGGAAAGCGGGCAGCAGCTTTTCGAGCATTCCCTGAAACACCGGGCTTCAATATCAAAATTGACACCGGGGACATCCCGGAACCCTTCCTGGAATCGTTCTTGTTCTTTTGGATTTCTGCCATTCAAGGGCCCACGCCAAAATCATCCTGACTCGCACCTGGAAATTTTGCCGCAGCGGTGAGGGAATTTGCCCCCGTACGTCGCATTCCATAGTGAGCGGCAAAACTGAATTTAATTCATGCCGCGCAGCATCCTTTATTTGAACAGGAGAACACCGATGAAGAATCCCAAGTTCGCTTTAGTCTTCGCATTGTTTCTGTGTACCTCACTGTGGGCCCACGCCCAGGCGGCATACAGTTTCCAATCCGTCAACTACCCTAACGACACCTTCACCCAGTTGCTTGGCATTAACAATAGTCAGAACATTGCCGGCTACCACAACTTCAACACCAATTCAGGCTTCACTTTTCGCCTGCCTGTCATGTTCACCACCGAGAACTATCCTAACTCGATGATGACGCAGGTCATCGGCATCAACAACAGCAACGTTACCGATGGTTTCTACGTGGACCAGGCCGGCGTCACCCACGGGTTCTACAACAGCAAGGGCACGTACACCACTGTCGATTACCCAGGCTCAGTTTTTAACCAACTTCTGGGTCAGAACGATATGGGCCAGGCTGCGGGGTACTACAGCATGAGCCAGAACAACACAACTCCCGACACGCCTTACATCTACGACGAGTTGGGTGGCGATGTTTTTCAGGTCATCAACATCCCAGCGGCTGTCGGCGGCGCCCAGGCCACGGGTATCAATAACTCGCAGCAAATCTGTGGATTTTACATTGACAACAATATGGTGAACCACGGCTTCCTGCTGAATTTCGGCCTGCTGGTGACGCTGGATGCGCCCAACAGCACCTTCACCCAGGCCCTCGGACTGAACAACAATGGACAGGTCGTGGGTGACTACATGGACCAGGGCGGCAACACCCACGGCTTTATCTGGACCAGCAAGGGCGGGTTTCAGACGATCGATGACCCGAGCGGAATCGGGACGACGGTTGTCAATGGCATCAACGACAAAGGCGTGCTGGTCGGGTTCTACGGCACGGCGCCGATCAACAGCGGCTTCGTGGCTTTCCCTCACTAATTCTGCAAGACGTCTGCGACGCTTCGCCAGGCGGCCAACCGCCTGGCGAGCTGTTTCCAGTAGCAAGAACAACTGTTAACTGCATGTCAAAACCGCATTCTCCTGCCCGCATGAGTGTTCAATCGACGCGTGCAGCATTACAATAGACCCCTGTCTGTCTCGCCATTTCCTAATTTATGAGTACAGCCGCGAAACCTGTTCCATCCAAAGCGCCGCGAAGAGCGCGCCGCAGCGCCGCCGTACCGCCCCCGATAAGCGGCCCGAATGGTGAACGCAGCCGGGCTATGGCTCGACCGGCCCATGACCTTGATGATCCCCAGCTCTTCATCAACCGCGAGCTGAGCCTGCTGGATTTCCAACGGCGTGTGCTGGAAGAGGCGCAGGATGAACGCAACCCGCTGCTGGAGCGGGTGATGTTCCTGTCATTCGTCGGCTCCAATGTGGACGAATTCTTTATGGTGCGAGTCGCCGGGCTCAAGCGGCAGGTCGAGAAGGGGGTGAGCGACCCAGGTCCCGACGGCTTGAGCTCGTCGGAGCAGTTGCGCGCCATCCGGGCTTCTGTTATCCGGCTTAACCGCGCAGCACAAGAATGTTGGATTAAAGAACTGGTGCCGGCGTTGGGCGAGGCGGGCGTTCGTATTTCGAACTATGCCGATCTCACCGAAGAGCAGCGCGCCATTGCCGACTCCTATTTCCAGGAGACGGTGTTTCCCACGCTGACTCCGTTGGCATTTGATCCCGGCCGCCCCTTTCCGCACATCTCGAACTTGAGCCTGAATCTTGCTGTACTCTTGCGGGACCGCGAGGGCAACGAGCACTTCGCCCGCGTGAAGATTCCTGACACTCTGCCGCAACTGGTTCCGGTGAGGGTAATGCCGAAGGTAACCAGCCGCAGCAAGAAGCCCGTAATTAAGGAGCAGGCATTTGTCTGGTTGGAGCAGTTAGTCACAGCTAACCTGGGATCTCTGTTCCCGGGCATGGAAATCCTGGAGGCACATCCCTTCCACGTCACTCGCGACGCCGACAGCGAGATCCAAAACCTGGAAGCCGGCGACCTGCTGGAGTCGGTCGAGGAAGGGGTGTGGCAGCGGCGTTTCGCCGACGTGGTGCGGGTCGAGATCAATGAGGAAATGTCCCCGCGGGTGCTCGACATCCTGGTCGAGAACATGGAACTGGACCGCGATGACATTTACAAGCTGAACGGTCCATTGTCTCTGGTGCGGGTGCGGCACCTCACCAAAGTCGATCGCCCCGACCTGAAGTTCATGCCCTTCGTTCCCGCTCTTCCTCCTGCTCTCAAGGAAGGGGAGGAAGAGGATATCTTCGCCACCATCCGGCGCGGAGACATCATCTTCCATCATCCCTTCGACTCCTTTCAGCCGATTGTTGGCTTGCTGCAAAAGGCGGCGAGGGATCCCAACGTCCTGGCCATTAAGATCACGCTCTACCGCGTCGGCCGCAACGCGCCGGTGGTGGACGCTCTGCTGGAGGCAGTGGAGAACGGGAAGCAGGTTGCCGTGCTGCTGGAGCTGAAGGCCCGCTTCGACGAAGAGAGCAACATCGAGTGGGCACGCAAGCTGGAAGAATATGGCGTACACGTGGTGTACGGCCTGATGGGGCTCAAGGTGCATTGCAAGGCGCTGCTGATTGTCCGCAAGGAGGGTGACGTAATTCGCCGCTACGCGCATTTGTCCACCGGCAATTACAACAGCGTCACCAGCCAGCTCTATACCGACCTCGGCATGCTCACCTGCGATCCCGCCATTGGCGCGGACTGTACTGACCTGTTCAACTTCCTGACCGGTTATTCGGCCAAGACCGCCTACCGCAAGCTGCTGGTGGCGCCGGTCAATTTGCGCGAGCGTTTCCAGAAGCTGATTGAGCGCGAGATCGAGCACCAGCGGAACGGGCGCGGCGGTCACCTGATCCTGAAGATGAACGCCCTGGTGGACAGGAGAATGATCCAGTTGCTCTATGAGGCTTCACAGGCGGGTGTGAAAGTTGACTTGTTCGTTCGCGGTATCTGCTGTCTGCGGCCTCACCTGCCGGGCATCAGCGATAACATTCAAGAGACCAGTATCGTTGGCCGGTTCCTGGAGCATAGCCGCATCTTCTACTTCCGCAATGGCGGCGAGGAAGAGGTCTATCTTGGCAGCGCGGACCTCATGCCTCGCAACTTGAATCGCAGGGTCGAGGTTGACTTCCCGGTGCAGGACAAGAACCTGGTCCGCATGATCCGCGACGAGGTGCTGGGCACTTATTTCAAAGACCAGGCCAAAGCCCGCCACATGACGTCCGATGGCAAATACCTGCGCGATCCGGATTTCCAGAGAAAGAACGCCTTCAATGCGCAAGAGGCGTTCATTGCCCGGGCCACCAAGCGCCAGGAATAAGTGCCTGCGTCCGGTCAGAGGATTCCGCCTGCTAACATCAATTTGTGAGCACTTCCGCTAAGGTTCGCGTCCGCTTTGCGCCTTCACCCACCGGACATCTGCACGTCGGCAACGCTCGCACCGCGCTGTTCAACTGGCTCTTCGCTCGTCAGAAAGGCGGCGTGATGGTGCTGCGCATCGAGGACACCGACGTCGAGCGCAGCGAAGAACGCTTCGAAGGCCAGCTTCTGGAAGACCTGAAGTGGCTCGGCCTCGACTGGGATGAAGGTCCTGACGTCGGCGGGCCTTACACGCCCTACCGGCAGAGTGATCGGCTCGATCTCTACCGCGAGCAGGCCGAGCGCCTGCTGCGTGAAGGCAAGGCGTATCTGTGCTTCTGTTCGCAGGAGGAACTGGAGCGCGAGCGCGCGCAGGCACAAGCCACTCAGCAGCCATTCGTTTATTCCGGAAAATGCGGGCGACTCGACCCGGCCGAGAGCCAGCGCCGCCGCGCTAGCGGCGAAGCGGCCGCCATCCGCTTGCGCATTCCTGAGCATCCCATCCGCTTCCACGACATCGTGCGCGGCGACGTTGAGTTCTCCCACGAGGAGGTCAGCGACCCCATCATCGTGCGCTCCACCGGAATGCCGGTTTACAACTACGTCGTCGTGGTGGACGACGCGCTGATGGACATCACCCACGTCATACGGGGCGACGATCATCTTTCCAACACGCCCAAGCAGGTGGCGCTCTACGAGGCACTGGGTTGGCCGGTGCCGGAGTTCGCGCACCTTTCCACCATTCTGGGCGCTGACCGCGAGCGCCTGTCGAAGCGCCACGGAGCAACCTCCATCGCCAACTTCCGCGAGATGGGCGTGCTGCCCGAAGCGCTGATGAACTACCTCGCGCTACTGGGCTGGGCGCCCAGCGGCGGCACGCGCGAAATCTTCTCACCCGAAGAGCTGAAGAAGGAATTCTCGCTCAAGCGCGTTACGCCGTCGCCCGCTGTCTTCGACATGGAGAAGCTTTACTGGCTTAACCGGCACTACATTAAGCAGAGCCCGCCCGAACGCATCGAGCGGCTGGCCGAGCCATATTTCGTAAGTGCAGGATTGCTGCCGCAGGATCCCGACGAGCGCATGCGTGCCTGGTTCAGCAAGGTCGTCGCACTGCTGGCCCCTTCGGTGGACAAGCTTGACGCAGCTTCCGGAGCGGGCAGCATTGATCTTCCACTACGATGCGGCTGCCGCGCTGGGCTCTCCGGACAATGCCGAAGTGCTCGCCGGACCGAAAACCAAAGACGTGCTCGCCACGTTCGCAGAACTGGTCGAGAGTGATCCCTCGCCGATGACGCCCGAGCGCTTCAAGGCAATCATGAATCAGGTGAAGGAAGAGACCGGCGCCAAGGGCAAAGACCTGTTTCATCCCGTGCGGATCGTCTTCACCGGCTCGCACTCCGGTCCCGAGTTCGACAAGCTGATTCCGATTCTCGAGGAAGGCTCACAGCTTGATCTCCCGCACCACGTGATGAACACCCACGAGCGCCTGGCGGCGTTTCGGACAGCCGAGGGGATATAAGCGCTACGGCTCGCGATCAGCATCTTTAGCATTGAAAGAGGTGACTCGCCAACTGAGGGCCATGGCAATGCGGTTCCAACCGTCCTTAATGGAGCCGAAAGTTGACCTCGACATTGATCACCACCGGCACGGGCTTGCCTGCGAAACGCGCTGGGTCGAACCTCCATTCGGAGACAGCTTCCACTGCGCGCTGATCCAATTCATAGCCAAGTGGCCGCATCTTTTCCGGCAGTCCGGACCCGAGTGAGCGCTGGATGGAAATTGCGGATGCTTGCCCATTGGGAGTAATGATAATTAGCAGCACAGTGGTCCCCTGCAACTTGGCTTGTCGCGCGGCCTCGGAATACTTTGGATCGGGAGCATATTTCGCGTGCGGCGGCGTGATGCCGCTGCCGACCTTATAAGCCCGGTCGCCACCGGGAAGGCAGTAAGGATGAAGTTCATCGAGACTGCTGACGTCCGGCAACTTGGGAGTGTCGGCTGGGGCCGCATGATCCATTCGCTTCTGGAGATCGTCCAGAAAGGAGTGCTCCTCTTCGGCCGAACACTTGACCTTCGCGAGCTCAGACTTGTTCAAGAAGACAGTTTTCAGCAAGCGCGGAACCGCCGTGTTAGCCGGTTCTCCAGTTGGCAGTAACATCTCGATAGAAACCGATCTGCCTGTATCTCCGAGCTCCCATTTCTTTTCTGTTCCGCTGAACACATCCACTGGGCGCGTTCCGGTCAAGGTCAACTTCTCAGGCGTAAGCTGTACCTGCTGCACAAAGACCCGGCCGTCAGTCGGCCCGAAACCAGGGTTGCCTTTGGAAATGAGTTTGCCATCACTGTCGAATTCGAGATGGGCATCGGTGTAGAAGCTCCGCAGGACAACGATGTGTTTAGACAGTGCCGAAGCCAGCTCCTGTTCGTACGGATCGGAGGCAAAGAGCGGGGAGACGAGCAAGACAGTCAGAATCGGGAGTCGCAGAACCTTCATCGGTGTGTCACCCCTGAATCTTCCCCCACTGGGTGTCTCAAAAGCAATGCAAAACAGGTCTCGGCGCGATCATCGGATCCCAAAATGGGCAGTTTCTGGCTTCTCTAGTGGCCTGGTGCCTGTTGGCGCACCTTCGCATATTACAGAGGCCGGGACCGGGCTCTGAATGTAGCTAGGGTGGTTTCAGTGTCACGGTAGCCGTGAAAACGCTATAGCCAAACGAATAGTCGCCAGTATCCATTCAGATAGGCTTTTCAGGCGGCATTGAATCAGCAATCTGTGTGAAATTGATCGCCACGACGGTATCCCGCTGTAAACACATCGAATCAAATCTGCGACTCCGGTAGTTGTCGGTTGGCACGGGCTTTGCAACACGTCTCCGTGTAGCAGCAAACTCGAAGGGCAAGAAGATGCGGAGAGGAGGATCAACATGCGTCGCTTCACCTTTTGGATTGCCTCGTTCTGCTTATTTTGGGTCTCGCTCAGTTCGGCCCAAGCAGTCAATCCGCTAAAGCCGATCAATCATGCCCGACTTACAATCGAGACGTCAGCCCAAGGAAATTATGCGACGGTTACTCTTCCTTGGACGTTCGACTTTCAAGACACAAATTACACTGCCACCTGTACTCCCCAGGCGACTGACACACAACTGTGGTTTTTCCAAATTTATTCGCTTGCACCGGAGTCCATCGTAGTTGAAATCGCGACCTACGGCGTGGTGGAGCAACTCACCATCCACTGTATCGGCATTCACGATTAGCCGCCGGGGTGCCCCACCCAAGCCGGTTTTGCTTGGGCGGGGATTTTTGTCGTTGTGACCTCTAGATCACAGAGGCGAGTGACAGGTCTCACTGACATCGGCGCGCGAATCGGTACACTGGCAACAAGAGGCTTAGTGTCTCTGTGCCCTGAAGAGGGCAGAACGATCTTTGAAAATCAACTGCTAGTGGTCAGTGGCTAGTGGTCAGACAGCGGGGCGATTGATTGCCGAGCCAGCTAGGTGAGTGCATAACTGGCGGCGGCTCAAGAAGTTACGTGTAACCCCTTTGTGTTCAATAAGTTGCTGGCATCCGCGTAACCTCTTGGTGTAATTGGCTTTATACGTAATCTCTTGATATACAGTGACTTACGAGCGCAAAAATGCCCGTAAGTTATTGAAAATTGGCCGAAACTTCCCTCGGAGTAAGAAATACGGGGGAGGGGTACGCCGTTCACATCAGCAGTAAGGACCGTTCCAAAACAGCTTGAACTGTGTGCCGTTTGTTTGATCCGCTTCGATCCGTGAAATCCGCGGTTGCGCTGCTCGTTTCAGAACTTCTGCAGAATCTCCCGTTTCTTCTCTTCCGGCAGAAACGACGCTCGAAACGAGTTCTTCGCCAGTTCGTGCAGCTCAGCGTCGCCGAAGCCGAACACTCGCTGTGCGATCTGATACTCGTTGGTCAGCGTGGTGTGAAACATATCAGGATCGTCGGTATTGAGTGTGACCAGCACTCCCGCGTCGAACAGCCGTCGAATGGGATGCTCCTCGACCGCTGCACTACAGCCCGTAAGAAGATTGCTGGTGATGCAAACTTCAACCGGAATCTGTTTCTCCGCGAGATAACGCACCAGCTCAGGGTCTTCGATTGCACGTAACCCGTGACCAATGCGCTCAGCCTTCAGCTCGCGCAGCGCGCCCCAAATGGATTCAGGCCCAAGTGTCTCTCCAGCATGGACGGTCAATCGCAGTCCGTTCCTCGCGGCGTATTCATATACCTCACGAAATTGCTCGGGAGCTGCGCGACGCTCATCGCCGCCCAGACCAATTCCGATCACGTTACTGTTCCTGAGGCGAACGGCTTCCTCGGCGACGCGCAGCGCGTACTCGACTCCGAAGTGACGAGTCGCGTCGAGGATCCAATACAGCGAAACGCCAAAGTCACGTTCGCCGCGTTGCCGTCCTCGTTCCGCTCCTTCAAACAGCGGCGCGAATTCCTGTCCTCTCCATTGCACCACGCCCGCGGAAATGTACACCTCGGCGTGAAGAACGTTCTGCGCATGGAGCTTCTGTATCATGCGATAGGTAACGAGCTCATAGTCCTCGGCGGTGCGCAGCCGCTCGGTCACCGCTTTGAATGCCCACAGGAATCCGCTGAAGTGTTTGTAGCGGTAGAGCTCGTGCGCCTCTTCTTCGGTGAACACGCGCCCGCTGTCTTCAATGTTGCGGTAGCGCTCGTTCGTGGTCGTCAGGGGCGTGGGATGCCGCCGGCTCAGCTCGGCCAGCGTTTCGGGATCGACCGTGCCCTCAAGATGCAGGTGCAGCTCGGCCTTGGGCAAGGAAAGAATGAAGGAAGGATCGGCACCTTCTGAAGGCCTATTTACAAGCTCGGCAGCCATTACTGCTGCTGCGCCCGCAGCGCACTGCTTGGGCTGAACTCGCTGCGGTGGCGGCTATAAAGCATGTACACGGTGAGGCCAATGATCAGCCACGCGAAGAAGCGCAGCCAAGTCAGGATCGGCAGTCCGGCCATCAGCAGCCCGCAGAAAAGCACGCTGAGCACGGGCGCCGCGATGCCTCCGGGCGCGGTGAATCCACGGCGGCGCTCTGGCTGCTTGTAGCGCAGGATGATGACTCCGATGGACACCAACACGAAGGCAAACAACGTGCCTATGTTCGACAGATCGGCGAGTGTCCCAATGTCGAGGATGCCGCCGGGAATGCCGACCAGGAATCCGGCAATCCAGGTTGCTGTCGAAGGCGTGCGAAATCGGGGATGCACGCGGCTGAAGAGTTTGGGTAGAAGGCCGTCGCGCGACATCGAGAACCAAACCCGCGCCTGCCCAAGCTGAAAAACCAGCAGCGACGAGATCATGCCCATCATGGCGCCGAAGAGCACGGCCAGCCGGGTCCAGTGCAGTGTTTCCGAATGCGTCAGCAGTGTCAGCTTCTTCATGCTGTTGACGACCGGCGCAGCGTCGTCAATCAGCGAGTTCCAGGGCACGATACCCGTCAGCACCACGGCGACCGCGATGTACAGCAGCGTGCACACGACGAGCGTCGCGATGATGCCGATGGGCAGGTCGCGCTGCGGATTCTTGGCCTCTTCCGCTGCCGTAGAGACAGAATCGAACCCGATGTAGGTAAAGAAGATGATGGAGCCGCCGGTGAGCACGCCCGACCATCCTTCCGGCACGTAAGGGTGGTAGTTCGAAGGATGAATGTATTTCATCCCTACAAAGACGAACGCGAGGATGGCCGCGATCTTCAGGATGACCATCACATTATTGGTCTCGGCCGATTCGCGAATGCCGCGTACTAGCACCACCGTCAGCAGCATTACGATCAGAAACGCCGGAAAGTTAAAACCCCAATGGAAGCCCGGCGGATAGAGGACGTTGCCGCTGACCCCGGTGAGTCCGCCCGGCAGGTATGCGGGAGTGATCCAGCGCAGGCTGGGATGCCACCCAAACCAATCAAACATGTCCACCATGTGCGCCGCGAAACCGACGCTCACCGCCATGTTGCTGACCGCGTACTCCAGAATCAGGTCCCAGCCGATGATCCATGCAATAAGCTCGCCCATCGTGGCATAGGTGTAGGTGTAAGCGCTGCCTGCAATTGGGATCATCGAGGCAAGCTCGGCATAGCAAAGCGCGGTGAAGCCGCACACGATGGCCACCAGCACCAGCGAAAGTGCCAGTGCCGGCCCGGCGCCCGGGCGGCCAGTCGTGGCGGCGTGATGCACGATGTAATCGGCCAAGGGCGCGTTCAGGATGGACGAGGTGTCGAACTTCTGCCCGGCGATGGCCGTGCCGACCACGGTGAAGATGCCCGAACCAATGACCGCGCCGATGCCCAGCGCCGTCAGAGACCAGGGACCGAGGGTCTTCTTTAGTCGATGTTCCGGTTCTTGCGAATCGGAAATCAGCTTGTCAATGGACTTGCACGCGAAGAGTTGGTTCGCCAGCGTTACGCTCCCAGAAGTGCAGGATTGGATGTGTCAGGATTGAAACAGAAACCCGTAACGCAGGGCAAGTGTAGCTCAGACTTTGACCGCCAGCATACGCAGCCGCCTGTAATCAAGCGTCCATACCCCATTGCGGAACAGTTTCGCGCGCGCGAGATCCTGCCAACGCCGGCTCGCCTCGGCCCGCTGCACGGGCCGCACAGCGGACAAAGCGAAGTTGCCGAACATCTGGATCCAAGCCGCGAATCCCCGCTCGTCGCCCTCCAGCATCGTGGGACGGTCGAACAAGGCCGCGAAACGCACCTCGAGTCCGTGTGACTCCAGCAGGGAACGATATTCGGCGACGGAAGGAAAATACCATGGAACAAGGCTCTGTGGAGCTTGCACGCCGAGCGAATTCAAGGCTGCGAACGCTGCCTCCAGCACCTGATGGAGATTTCCGTGGCCACCCATCTCGAAGGCAAATCGCCCGTCTTTTCTCAGCGCCCGTGCCACGGACGCGATCGCCGCGCGTTGGTCGGACATCCAGTGCAACGCTGCATTGGACAACACGGCATCGAACTCTTCGCAGAAGGGCAGGGCCGCAGCATCTGATACTTCAAAGCGCAATGAGGAGAAGTTCCTGCGCGCATTGGCGATCATCTCCGGCGAGGCATCAATGCCCACGACCTTAGCGCCGCAGCGTGCCACTTCGGCGGTCAGTTGGCCGGTGCCGCAACCGAGGTCGAGGATCCGCTCGCCGGGCTTAACGTCAAGCAGGCCCAGCAAGTCACGGCCGTGCTCCCATACGAAGGAATGACTGGATTGGTAGAGGTCGGCGTTCCAGGTGTTTGGCCGGGCGCTCATCCTGCCGCCGGCCTGGTCAGCGCGGCTTGCTGTCGCGCCTGAATCTCAATATAGACATTGATCAGTGATACCGCGGCCGGCGTGACGCCAGGAATGTGGCTGGCCTGACCCAAGGTTTGCGGACGGACGTGGGTCATCTTCTCCCGCATCTCACGCGAGAGGCCGCTCACTTTGCTGTAATCGAACCACTCGGGAATCACTCGCTGCTCGGCCTTCTTCAGCCGTTCAATGGCTTTCGTCTGCTGGTCGAGGTAGCCGGCGTACTTGATCTCCGTCTCGACAGATTTAAGCTCGTTGCGAACGGCAGTTGTCAGTTGCCGGTTGTCAGTTGTCCGTTGACGAGGAAGCTTTTCTTCGTGTGTAAAGAACCCCGGTATCAGCTTCGCGAGCACTGGCGCAAGGTGCTCAATCTGCACTTCCGGACGCTTCAACAGTTGCGCCATCGTCAAACCAGCGGCTGCGTCACCGAACTTCTCCAGCAGCTCAGGCACGTCGCCGTTAACACGTGTGCGTTCCAGCAACTCTCGCATGGCCTTCAGCCGCTCCTGCTTGGCCAGGAAATCGGCCCAGGCCGCATCGCTGATCAACCCGACGCGGCGTCCGTATGGGGTGAGGCGGCGATCGGCGTTGTCAATGCGCAAGTGCAGACGAAACTCCGCGCGCGAGGTGAACATGCGGTAAGGCTCGTTGGTCCCCTTGCTGATGAGGTCGTCGATGAGGATCGCGGTGTAGGCCTCGGTGCGGTCGAGGATGAGCGGCGGCTCGCCCTTCACGCTCAGGGCGGCGTTGATGCCCGCCATTATGCCCTGGCAGGCTGCCTCTTCGTAGCCGCTGGTGCCATTGATTTGCCCCGCCAGATAGAGGCCAGCGATCTTCTTCGTCTCCAGTGTGCGCTGCAGTTCCGTCGGATCGATTGAGTCGTACTCAATGGCATAGCCCGGGCGCAGCATGTCGGCGGTCTCCAGCCCCGGAATCGACTTGATGATTGCGAGCTGCACGTCGATGGGCAGCGAAGTGCTCATGCCATTTACGTAGATTTCGTATGTGTGCAAGCCCTCCGGCTCGAGGAAGAGTTGATGGGTTTCCTTGTCGGGAAACTTGACGATCTTGTCCTCAATCGACGGGCAATAGCGCGGCCCGATGGACTGGATTTGCCCGCTGTACATGGGCGAGCGGTGCACGTTTTCGCGGATAATGCGGTGCGTCTCCGGCGTGGTGAACGCGATATAGCACGGCACCTGTTTGTCGTGGTGTGCGACTCGCTTGGTGCGGAAGCTGAACGGAGTGGGGTCATCGTCGCCGGGCTGGACTGCAAACTTCGACCAGTCAATGGTGCGACCGTCGAGCCGCGGCGGAGTGCCCGTCTTCAGGCGACACCCGCGCAGGCCAAGTGCCTTCAGCGATTCTCCCAGCAGCACTGCCGGTGGCTCGCCGCTTCGGCCGGCAGGATATTGTTGCTCGCCACAGTGAATGAGCCCGTTCAGAAACGTTCCCGTGGTGATAATGACCGCTTGCGCCGCAACCGTGCGGCCATCGCGTAGTCGAACACCAGTTGCCAGTTGTCGGTTGTCAGTTGTCAGTTTTTCCTTGTCGTCGGTTTCGCTGACAACTGGCAACGGACAACTGACAACTAAGACTTCCGCCACTTCCGCCTGCTTGATCTTCAGATTCGGCTCCGACTCCAGCACCTCGCGCATCTTCAGGCGATATTGTTGCTTGTCACACTGTGCGCGAGGAGACCATACAGCCGGTCCACGCGAGGTGTTCAGCAGACGAAACTGAATGCCCACAGCGTCTGTCACCTCGCCCATGATGCCGCCCAGCGCGTCCACTTCGCGCACCAGGTGGCCCTTGGCAATGCCGCCTACAGCAGGGTTGCACGACATCTGTGCGATCAGGTCGAGGTTGAGGGTGTACAGCGCGGTCTTCAGGCCCATGCGAGCTGCAGCCATTGCCGCCTCGCAGCCGGCATGACCAGCGCCAACCACAACGACATCGTATTTTTCGGTGAACTGCTGCAAAGGTGAACCACCCTACTGGGTGCAATGTCTCTATTTTAGTTTAGCGAAGAGCGGGACGTTTCTAGGAATGCTCACCAGGCAGCGCTAACTCCGCCAGCCGCCGGAGGTCCGGGACTTCCAAATCCGGCTTGACTTCGGCCAGCTTAGACGCGGCCGCCTCTTTTCCCTGCCTGCGATTGACCCACACGGTGTGAATCCCGAGGGAGTGCGCAGGTAGCACATCGTGGTACAAGCTTTCCGCAACATGCAGCAGGCGCTCGCGAGGAATGACACCGATCCGAAGGAGCGCTTCAAAGTTATTCAGTGACGGCTTGTAGCTGCGGACCTGCTGCGCCGTGACCACGGCGTCAAACTGCACTATCAGCCTTGGCGCAGTGTAGGCGAAGAGATCGTCGTCAATGTTGGACAGCACGGCAAGCTTATAGCGCGAATGCAGACGCTGCAGCCCGGCGACCGTGTCGGCGAAGGGTTGCCAATAGCGGATGGAGTCCGCGAGACCTGCGGCCTCACCATCGCTCACCTCGAAGTGCAGTTTGCGTGCGAAGTCACGAACCACGCTGGCAAGTACTTCGCGATAACAGCGGTAATTTCCCGCCTCCTCGCGCGGCTCCACCTCCGAATACAGCGCAAGAATCTGGGCGTCGCTGATGGTGCAGCCTTTGCCCTGCAACAATGGCCGCAGATATCCCAGCAGTCCGCTCTCCCAGTCAATCAGCGTCCCGTAGCAGTCGAAGGAGAGCCAGTCAAAAAGTGAGAAATCCAGCATAAGAAGAATCTTGCGCTCTGTGGATCAACAAAATGCCTCTGCACGTTACAGAGTCTCGGCTCAGCGCGCCTTGGGCCCAGCCGGCGTAGGCTTATGCGACGCAAACTTGCGCTCCAGCGCTTCGAGTGGGGATGCAGGAGGCGCCTCTGCCAAGCTGTCACCCGGAGAAGCATCGCTTTGTTCGTCGCCTGGTGCGGCAGTAGCTTCCCCCGCTGAAGCGGCCATTGCGGCCGCAACCACAGCCGGCTTTGGCGGCTCTACCATGCGGGAAGCGGCCAGTCCCTTCTCCAGGAATTTTTTCGTATTCAACAGCGGACGTCCCAGCGAAGGGTTGTAGCTGGTCCAGGGGCTGTCCAGTTCCGCCTCGCGCTCGAACTGTGCGCGCATGCTCTCCATCTTGGAGTCGAGGTCATCCAGATAGTGCAGCATGAGTGCCTCGGGAAACATCGGCAACTTGGGTGAACCGAACTCGTATTGCCCGTGATGGCTGAGGATCATGTGCTCGATGAGAATCTTCAGCTCATCGGGGAAACCGGGCAGCCGCGCGATTTTCTGGTGCAGCATCTCCAGCTCGATGATCATGTGTCCCAGGAGCTGGCCCTTGGTGGTATAGGAGATCGAACGCTGGTAGGTGAGCTCGTGCAGCTTGCCGATATCGTGCATGAAGGCGCCGGTCAGCAGCAGATCACGGTCCACCTGTGGGTAGTTTCGGACGGCGAGATCGCACAGCGTGAACAGCGACACTACATGATCGAGCAGTCCGCCCACGAACGCGTGATGCAGCGTCTTGGCCGCGGGAGCGTTCTTGTATGCGCTAGCGATCGCCTCGTCGAAGATGAATTCTTTGACTAGCGACTTCAGCCAGGAGTTCTGGAAGGTCTCCACAAACTCGCCCAGGGTACTCCAGAGGTGCTCGATATCCTTCGAGGTTTTCGCGATGTAATCCGAGTACTCGATCTCCCGATCGTCCAGGCGGCGCACCTTGTGCATGGTGAGCTGCCAGCGGCCGTTGTACTTGTGGATGATGCCCTTCACTTTGACGAAGTCGTCCTGCTCGAAGGCATCGAGGGAATCCGCCACGTTGTCCCACATGTTGGCCTGCAACTGGCCGCTGCGGTCAGCCAAGATGACCGACAGGTAGAGATCGCCGTTCTTCTTCGACCTCACCTGCTTGGACGCAACCACGAACAACGAGGTGATGGTCTGGTTCTCAACGCGGGCGCAATCGCAAATGTAGAACTCTTTCATAAGAGAGGAGCTGGTGATGTGGCCGCAAAATGCAGCTGCGGCTTCATGGTATCGCACTTGAGCTGGGATTGGTTACGGCGCCGTCAGCACCGTCTGATACGGATCCAGCACTACTTGCTTCACGTCGGCCGGCGCGGGCAAGCTGAAGCGGGTCTCGTCCCCTTCGGCGAACACCCGGCCGAGATAGATATTGCGATTGCCGGCCACACCATACACCGGCACGCTGGTTACCAGGTCTGGTGGCGCTGAGTTCTGCCGGATAGTTCCGCTCACAGTAGCTGTCCCAACGCTGCGTGAGAACTTCACCCCGGCGAGTTCAAGCTGAGGGAAAGCAGTGCCGTTCACCCAGCCGTCGAAAAACCAGTCCAGCGACTTACGGTTCTCGAACCACAATGAATGGGGTAGTACTTCCTCGATCGCCTGCTCGAAGTCGGCATTGGTGATTTCCTTCCCCTGAAAGCGCTCAACCAGCGTCCGCAGCAGCGCGAGGAAAATCTTGTCGTCGCCCGCGGGATTTTCCGCGGTGCGGGAGGCATCGCGCAGCATCTCGCGCAGCATGTGCATGAGCCACGTGCCCCGGCCATAGGCAATGATTTCGTAGCCGTTGGGAAACATCGAAGACGACAGGCGTGCGCCCAGCGTCACCGGCCCGGCAACGACCTGGCGCCGGCCGTCCTTTGATTCCTTGCCTAAAATCTGCCGATACCCTTGCAACAGTAACTGCACGTCCGCGGGCCGGCTGCGTTCCAGCAGCAGGATGGAACAATAGTTGGCCAGCGCCTCCAACAGCCACTGCTCGTGGTAACTGGCCCACGACACCTCATCGCCGAACCACTGGTGTGTCAGTTCGTGCGGCATCATTACTTCGCTGTAAATGACCCGATCCACCGGCGTAATCTTGATGGACTCGAGCTGATCAAGAGAAAGATACGCATAAGTCGAAAGGAAGATAAGTCCCGGCCATCCCTGGCTGGTCGCATTCGGATTTTCCGTGAGGGCAAGGCTGCTGAAGGGATAGGGACCGAGCATCTGCGACAAATCCGTCAGCGTTTCCGCTGCCCGGTTTGCCAGCATTTCTCCGGTGCTCGCCGGATTGGGAAGCGGCGGAGGATCAGGCACCGGCTCAAGCGTTCCCGGGGCATGCGGAGATTGCAACTGACCGGCCCTTTCTCCCACGGTTGGCGTCGGGCGCCGATATTCGGTGCCGCGAGCCGCAAACGCGTCAACCGCAACCTCTCCCGCCTTGGCACTGCTGCGGACATACTCACCAAGGTTGAACCCGGCAATGGGAATGGGTTTCTCGCTAACCCAATGGCCAATGAATTCGTCGCCATCGCGGTCCAGCGAGACGCGTTTCCCAGTTGCAATCAGCGACCAGTGCCGCGGAAAGCGGAAGGTGAGGTCATAGTTCGCCATGGCGAGGCCGCGGTTGGGATACCACGTACCGCGTGCCCCGACGTACAGCAGGCCGCCGCCGGCATCTTCCAACACTGAGCCGGCGTAGCTGAAACGCAACTGGAAATGCGCGCCGGCCTGCAACGACGCGGGAAACACCACCGCCATGGTGTCGTTACCCCGGCGCGATATCTCGCTCCCTTCCACGGCTTCATTCTGGATGAATTCCAGCGGCTTGCCTTCGTATTCCACTTGCTTCAACTGCAGATAGCGCGACAGCTCAAACAGGACCATGCGCGTCCCGCCTTGTTTCACCTCCACGTCCAGCGTGGCCTCGCCCGCCAGTTCGTTCGGAGGGTCCACGCGAGCGGTAATCGTGTACTTACTAATGGACAAAACGTCCGGTGTCCACAACGGCCCGCTAGGCCCTCCAAAACGGGTGTTCGAGAGCGACGGTTTGCGCAGTGAGCGCATGGGGAAGCTCATCCACAGGTCGTAGTAAGCTCCGTTCTCGCGCAGCGGCGAAGCCTTTCCCACCATGATCTGCTCCGGACTGCGCGTGTCGAAAAAAATGTCGAAGACGCCGTAGTGCTGCCCGGCCACAACAATGTGCAGCAGCCGATCAGGAACCGGAGCGGTTTCGCCCGCAGCGGCTGCTGACGGCTCGCTGGTAAACGAGATGCAAAGCCGTAAGGCATCCATCTGAGCCAGACCCTGTGCCCTTGCCTGGTTGCGGGCGATGAAGTCAGCAGCGTCCTCCGCTGGGCGCAAATATGGTTCCAACTCGTTTGCTGTGTTGTCGTTGAAGCGCAGATAGGCGGAGGAGAATCTTTCTTCCAGAACACCCGCGCCTGTAAACAGTCCGAGCGAGGCGCGCTCCATACGGTCCGGCGGACGGACCAACAGTTCACCGTCACCCTCGAAGAACGCGCCTGTCACTTTTCCGTCCACTGCTCGGGTGAACGCGATGGTGCCGTCGTTGAGCCAGATGTGGACGTCTTCGCGATCCAGCACCGCTTCGCGGATAGCGAATACGTTTTGCGGATCGAGTCCCACACTGCGCAGCGCACGATACAACGGCAACACCGGCCCCGAGGTCAGCGGGATCGCCTCGGTTTGCGCAGCCGCCCCTCCTGAGCACAGCAGCAACAGCGCGCAGGCGAGCCAACGCGTCTGGGGATGTAATTTCATGGTGCTGACTTAAGGATGCTACCGAAGCAGGCAACTTGTCATCTTTGCGGCCGGCAGGTATAGTGCCGCAACGGGCAACCCATTGTTTGCCTCTTGTGTTCCAGGAACTACAACCTACTTTCGAGGTGCTTTATGGCTCTCAGCTTCGCCAAGGACATTCGGCCATTATTTCGCGATACGCCGGACATCGACACCATGAAGGAGTTCGGCATGGATTTATCGGCCTACGAGGACGTCAAGACTCACGCCGCGGCGATTCACTCCCGCTTGGCCGATGGCAGCATGCCCTGCGACGAAGCCTGGCCGAAACCGCAAATCGACAAGTTCAAGCAGTGGATGGATGAAGGCATGGCGCCCTAGGCGAATCCCACCACTGGATGTGGGACATACGGTTCTTCCAGCGCAGCGATTTCTTCCGTACTCAACTTCAGCGAGAGCGCGGCTATAGCGTCATTGAGGTGCTGTTGCTTGGACGCGCCGACAATTGGCGCAGTGACGACGGGTTTGTGCAGTAGCCACGCCAGAGCGATCTCCGCTCGCGGCACGCCACGCTTCTGCGCAATCTCACCGACTCGCTCGACCACGCGCCGGTCCGATTCAGCCGCTGCGTAAAGCTTCTTTCCGTATTGGTCAGTCTGCAACCGTTTGAGTAGTTTCATCCCAGGCCCGCGCCAGGCGTCCGCGCGCCAACGGACTCCATGGCAGCACAGCGATCTTTTTCGCAGCGCAGAGTGGCAACATCTCGCGCTCCTCCTCGCGGTGCAGCAGGTTGTAATGGTCCTGCATGGTGGCAAAGCGCGTCCAGCCGTGCATTTCGGCAAGATAGAGCGCCTTGCAGAACTGCCACGCGAACATGGACGACGCTCCGATGTAGCGGGCCTTGCCCGCCTTGACCACATCGTGCAGCGCTTCCAGCGTCACCTCGATCGACGTGTCGTAGTCCCAGCGATGGATCTGGTAGAGATCGACGTAATCCATCCCCAGTCGTCGCAGGCTGGCGTCGATGTTCGCCATGATGGCCTTGCGCGAGAGACCGCGCGCGTTCGGCCCTTTGCGGTCAGAGAAGTAAACCTTGGTGGCGATGACCACTTCGTCGCGATTGGCGAAGTCGCGGATGGCGCGGCCTAGAATCTCCTCGCTGCTGCCGTCGGAATAAGTATTGGCGGTGTCGAAGAAGTTGATGCCCTGCTCAAGCGCGCTGCGGATCAGCGGGCGCGCCTGTTCCTCCGGCAGCGTCCAGGTGTGGGTTCCCCGGTTAGGATCGCCGTAGGTCATGCATCCCAGGCAGATGCGCGACACTTCCATGCCGGTGCGGCCCAGTCGAACGTAATCCATATCGGCCCGAGCTACGCGACCGGCTGTGTGCGCCGGGCCTCCAGGCCATCCAGCACGTGCCACAGCGCCTGCGCCGCGGTTTCAGCGGCGGACAATGCACTCTCGGCCTGCTTCGGATGCGCCGCAATTTCAGCGCTCAGCAGCTCGCGCCAAGCATGCGAGTGCTCCACGTCGGCGAACTGATGCAGCTTGAAATATCCGCACGTCTTCGCGTCGGCGCCATAGCGCTCGGCCAGACCGTCGGCCTTCGCCTTGGCCACTCGCGGGACTTGTGATTCATACGCATAGAACGCTGCCAGCGCTTCAGCGGTCGAACCCTCGCGCGCTACGCGCCGAAACGCGCCAATCAGCTCGCGCACCTCCGGCAGCGGCTCGTGCTGCCGTACTTGCTCGCGCTCAGCGCCCATGCCTTCGGCGAAGTCGAGCCACAACTCGCTATGCGCCCGCCCCCTGATCTCCTCATCGCACAAGTTGCGCAGCACGGCACGCCGCAGCTCACCGTCATTCAAGCGCGAGTGCAGCGCACTCAGGTACGTCGGAAACGCGGCAACATGCTGGTAGTAATCGCCGGCGTATTCTCGGAGGTCATCGCGCGTAAGCTGGCCGGCCGTCCACGCCTGGTAGTAGGGATGGCACAACAGATCGAAGCGGGCGATGCGCTCCTCGAGCGCCGACAGAAAAGCTTGCAATTCCATGATTAACCCCACTTAGGAAATTTACACCCCGGAAGTGACAACACTATACGGGAACAGGGGATACTGGCGCAAAACACAGACTGCCCGATTGCTGCTCTCACGTCCCGTGCTGTTCTGTCATCCTGAGCGTCCCTGAGCCTGGTGCTTGGCGTAATCTACGCTTATGCGTTAGCATATTAGCTTATATGATTTGTGCACAAAGGATATTTTTGAAGGTCGAAAATCGCCGAGTTTCGGCACGTAAAGCTTTTGGAATCAAATGGGTAAATATAAGTCATTTATAATCAAATGCTTGCAAACATTCCATCCTAACTTATCGATTCCGCAGAGCGTGAAATGATGAAATTTGTCGAACAGCATCTCACTTGAGCGGTCGCAAGCCTGCTTGATCCCCGGTTCTAATCAGGCCAATTCCGGTCGGCGAGGCCAGGGCCCCCACCCTTAAACGCCGCGATGAGGCCTTCAGCCGGCGTGCTAGAATTCCCAGAGAAAGACCCGCGCGGAGAAGTTCTTGATCGAAATAGCGCCGTCCATTTTGTCGGCCGATTTCGCCCGTCTGGCGGAAGACGCTAACGCGGCCATACGAGGAGGCGCGACCCTGCTCCATGTTGATGTAATGGATGGCCATTTTGTGCCTAACATCACGATTGGCCCTCCCGTAGTCGCCTCGCTGCGCAAAGCCGTGGACGTGCCTCTCGACTGTCACCTGATGATCGAGAATCCGGATGAATATATCCCCGCCTTTGCCGATGCCGGCGCGAACTGGATTTCGGTGCATCAGGAAGCCTGCCGCCATTTGAATCGCAGCCTGAATTTAATCCGCAGTTGCGGTGCGAAAGTTGGTGTGGTTATCAATCCCGCGACCACAGTGCAAACCCTGGGCGAAGTGCTCGACATCGTTGACTATGTGTTGGTCATGTCGGTCAATCCTGGCTTCGGCGGACAGAGCTTCATTCCGGGCGCGGTGGAGAAGGTTCGTAAGCTGGCGACCATGCGCGCTGCCAAAGAAGTGGACTTCCGCATCGAAATCGATGGCGGCATTGACTTGGAAACCATCGGTCCGGCGGCGCGTGCCGGAGCGGAGATTTTTGTTGCCGGCAGCCATGTCTTCGGGCACGGCGATCCTGCACGCAATGTGGCAGCACTGCTGAAAGCCGCGCAGGAAGCGACGCTAGTGAGGGTTTAGTTTGGCCGCTCGTCAGGATACAATGCAGGAATCATAGAGGTGTTGTAGATGTTTCGTAGTGTCATCATAAGAGGCTTGGCAGCAGTGGTGTTGTTGTCGCTGGGCTGCGCGGCCCAGACCGCAGGCAGCGATCAAAAGCAGGCTCAGGACAACACACAAATCCAGAGTCTTGATAGTGCTATATCACCGGCACAAAGCAACGCTCCGGTGCAAAACACGGGCACCAACCAGGCTCCCGCCGCGGGCACGCCGGCTCAGACCAACAGCAATCAGGCTTCCCCGGCGAGCACTCCACCGCATAGTACGAACACAAAGCCGGCCGCAAACACAACGCAGAAGGCCCAGAGGTCAACCAAGGCCAGCAAGAAGAGCAAGAAGGCGACCAATCCGATTGCCGACGTCGATTCCAAACAGCCTGACAAGGTGCTGTTCGATCGGGCCATGGACGCGATGAAGCACGGCAAGTACGACGTGGCGCGGCTCAGTCTGCAGACGTTGATCAACACTTATCCTGATTCAGAATACGTTGCGCGGGCCAAGCTGGCGATTGGCGATTCCTGGTACCAGGAAGGCGGCACCGCTGCCATGGCGCAAGCCGAGAGCGAGTACAAGGACTTCATCACCTTCTTCCCCAACATGCCCGAGGCGGCGGAAGCACAATACAAGATCGCCAACATCCACTACAAGGAGATGGAAAAAGCGGACCGCGATCCGACGCACGCCAAGCGCGCCGAAGAAGAATACCGTCAGCTCATCATGCAGTTCCCGGACAGCCCGCTGCTCCCCAAGGCTAAAGAACGGCTGCTGGAAGTGCAGGAGGTCCTTGCCCAGCGTGAGTACATGATTGGGCACTTTTACTTCCTGCGCGAGAGTTATCCGGCGGCCATCGCCCGCCTGAAATCAGTGACGGATACCTATCCGCTGTATAGTGGCGCGGACCAAGCTCTTTTTGAGTTGGGGAATGCCTACGAAAGAGAAGTCGAACTGGTTCGCAGGACAAAGTTGCCCGAAGTTGCCAAAGGGGCGTTGGTCAAGCAGTACACGGATGGAGCTGTGGGAGCTTATGACCGCATTCTGACCCAATATCCTTTGGAGGAACGTGCTGTCGACGCCAAGAAGCGGCTGCAGGCCATGAAACAGACTGTGCCCCATGCCACGCCGGAGGCAATTGCGCACGACAAGGCCGAAATCGCAGGCCGTGGATCAAGCGGCAAAGTGGACAAGGTAATGGAGAACTTCCGCAAGGGGCCGAACGTTTCTGAGGCCGCGAAAGTGGGAGAGCCCACGCTGGTTGATCCCAAGCAAGCCAGCGCGCCCGAAATCGTGCGTTCAGCCAGCACCAGTGTTTTGAGCTCGTTGGCTAACCTGAATGGCTCCAACAAGGTCACCGTCGAGCAGGTCGGCAATGGCGCGGCACCTCCGGCGAATTCCCCTGTTCCGCGGTCCAACGCGCCGCCGGCCCCTGCCACGGCGAATGCAGTACCACCTGCAGGAAGCACAGGTAACAGCGCCGTTCCTGAACTTCAGAATGATTTGCAACCGGCGCCAGCCGGCGACGCCAGCGGAGCTCCCGAGAAAGCTCCACCTCAGGTAAACGATGCCGCAGCCGCACCATCCAGTTCGGCTGCCAATACGAATTCCCAACCGGCTGCTGGCGCCAGCAGCAGCGACGCACAGGCGGCGCCGGCGAACCCCACCACGGAAAGCACCTCAAAGAAAAAGAAAAAGAAGGTTCTGGGAATCTTTTAACGGCAAAGGTTCTCACTGAGCGCAGCTCCGGCTGCGCTTTTTTTGCTCAACTGACGATCGAAGATTAGCGTCCGATAGCTGACGGCTGACAGCTTCTCCTTGTAATATCGAATTTTGACCGCTCCCCGAACTGACTGAGATGCCGCACGATCTTCCCAAGTCCTACGAACCGGGCGCGATTGAGCCGCGCTGGGCCGAATACTGGGTCCGCGAAAAGCTCTTTCACGTGGAAACGCCTCGCGATTCCAGCCAGCAGACCTTCACCGTAACGCTGCCGCCGCCCAACGTGACCGGCAGCCTGCACATGGGCCACATGCTGGAGCACACCGAGATCGACATCATCATCCGTTGGAAGCGGATGAGTGGCGTGCCGACAATGTGGCTTCCCGGCACCGATCACGCCGGCATTGCTACGCAATTGATGGTCGAGCGGCAACTGGCTGCTGAAGGCAAGAACCGGCGCGACCTGGGCCGGGAAGCGTTCGTCGAGCGGGTGTGGGACTGGAAGCAGCATTACGGCGGCGTGATTCTGCAGCAGATGAAGCGGCTGGGCGCGTCGGTGGACTGGTCGCGAGAGTACTTCACTATGGACGAGCGCATGTCGCGCGCCGTCCGCGAGGCCTTTGTCCGCTTGTACGAAGAAGGGTTGATCTATCGCGGCAAATACATTGTGAACTGGTGTCCCCGTTGCGTGACCGCAGTTTCCGATCTCGAAGTCGTCCATGAGGAGACGCCGGGCAAGATCTACGAGATCCGTTATCCGATTATTGGCTCGAAAGATGAGTACATCGTGGTCGCGACCACCCGGCCCGAAACCATGCTCGGCGATACCGCGGTTGCTGTGAACTCCGGCGATGAGCGCTACCGCCGTCTGCACGGCAAGAAGGTCTTACTGCCGCTGATGAATCGCGGAATTCCGATCATCACCGATGACATCCTTGCCAATCCGGAGTTCGGCACCGGCGCGGTCAAGGTGACGCCCGCGCATGACCCTAACGACTTCGAGGCCGGACTGCGCAACGACCTGCAGCAGATTGATGTGATGAATGAAGTTGCCCGGATGAACGAGAACGCGGGTCCGTACAAAGGTCTTGACCGTTTTGAGGCGCGCGAAAAGGTACTGGAGGACCTGGAGCAGGGCGGCTATTTGGTCAGCACCAAAGACTACATCGTTCCCTTGGGAAAATGCAGTCGCTGCAAGACCATAGTCGAGCCCCGCCTTTCGACGCAGTGGTTTGTAAAGATCCAGCCGCTGGCCGACCGCGCCATCGAGGTCGTGGAGAACGGCGACATCAAGTTCGTCCCTGGGAACTATGCCAAGACGTATTTCGAGTGGATGCGCAACATCCACGACTGGTGCATCTCACGACAGTTGTGGTGGGGACATCGCATTCCGGCTTGGCATTGCAAGGATTGCAAGCAGATCATGGTGGCGCGCGAGGCGCCGGCGAAGTGCTCCAAATGCGGTAGCAGTCAGCTCGAGCAGGACAACGATGTGCTCGATACCTGGTTCTCGTCCGGCTTGCTGCCATGCTCGGCCCTGGGCTGGCCGAACAGTACACCTGATCTCGACGGCTTCTATCCAACCACGCTGCTAGTCACGGGCTTCGACATTCTGTTCTTCTGGGTAGCGCGCATGATCATGCTGAACTGCCACTTCATGCGCGGCTACAAACAAGGCGAGGTGCCCTTCCGGAACGTATACATCCATGCGCTGGTGCGCGATGCCGAGCGCCAGAAGATGTCGAAGACAAAGGGCAACGTCATGGATCCGATCGAGATCATCAAGGAGTACGGCACTGATGCGGTGCGCTTCACCCTGGCTTCGATGGCGGCACCGGGCACCGACATTGCCTTCTCGGAAAGCCGTACTCAGAGTTATCGCGCTTTCGCCAACAAGATCTGGAATGCGGCCCGCTTCCTGTTCATGAACGTGGACCGCGCACAACAGGCTGGCTTATGGTCGCTGGCCGAGTTTAAGTCCTCGCCGAAGGATTTTGGTCTGAAGGGCGTCCTTGGATTCAAGCCGGAGACCCTGGAAGACCGATGGATTCTGTCGCGCTTCAATCGCGTGGCCGATGAGCTACACGAAGCGCTCCAGACCTATCGCTTCCACGAAGCCGCGCATGTGGTCTATCACTTCTTCTGGGGTGAGTATTGCGACTGGTATCTGGAATTAATCAAGCCACGCCTCGCGGCTGATGACCGTGACCTGGCGCGCAGCGCTTACCAGAACCTGGTCGGCATCTTTGAAGGCGCGCTGCGCCTGCTGTCACCCTTCATGCCATTTATCACGGAAGAGATCTGGCACGCAGTCTATGACGGTAAGCCGCCAGTGAAGTCGATTGCGCTGGCCGCTTATCCGCAGAGCAATCCTGCGCAGACGGACACGACCGCTGAAACGGAGATGGCAATCCTACAGGACCTGATCGTCAGTGTGCGCAACTTACGTGCGGAATTGAAGGTTGAGTCCAGGCAGAAGTTACCAACTGAGATCTTCGCTCAAGACGGCGTCCGCACGCTGATTGAGCAGAATCGCAGTGCGGTGGAGCGGTTGGCCAACGTGGATAGCCTGACATTCGTTGACTCATCTTTAGCCAAAGCCGCAGGCGCCCGCAGCACTTCAAGGTTCGATGTCCGGGTGCTCTATGAGCGCGCGGTTGACACGGCTGCCGAACGTGAACGGCTGAGCAAAGACCTGTCGCGGCTCACACAGGAACTGACCCGCGCCACTGGCCAGTTGAATAACCAGGCGTTCCTCGCCAAGGCGCCAGCCCATGTGGTCGAAGGGTTAAAGAAACGCAAAGCCGAAGTTGAGGTGCTGATCGAGAAGATCAAATCAGCTTTAGGCGAGTTGGATTGAAGCACTCGGACCGACGAGGAAGAAAACTTTGGACTGGACAAGCCGCAGGGTCAGCGCAATTCTGGAAAATGCGTTGCTGGAAGACCGCGCCACGCGCGATGCGACCACTTACGCGTGCATCGATCCCAGCCAGCGCGCATCGGCGACCATCATCGCCAAACAGGATTGTGTACTCTCCGGTCTGGGCTGTATTCCCCGCGTTCTCGACGTCTTTGCGAAGCTTGATGGAACGGTCACGTCACATCCCGAGGTGACCAGCCACACCGAAATCTTTGATGGCGTGCGCCTCCGCAAGGGGCAGTCCATCGCGGTCATCGTCCACAATGCGCGCGTGGTGCTGTCGTGCGAGCGAGTAATTCTCAACATCATGCAACGCTTGAGCGGCATTGCCACCCTTACGCGCCGTTACGTGGACGCGGTCGCGGGGACTGGAACTACAATCCTCGATACGCGCAAGACTGCGCCTGGGTTGCGCGTTCTCGATAAATACGCGGTGCGTTGTGGCGGCGGAACAAATCATCGTCTCGACCTTAGCGATGGCGTCCTTATTAAGAACAATCATATTGCTCTTGCCGGCAGCGCTGCGGTTGCGCTGGAACGCGCGCTGCGCAATCGTCGCGGCCCGCAAACTGTCGAAATAGAGGTGCGCTCGCTGGAGGAACTTGACCTTGCCCTGGAGCACGGCGCCGAAGCTGTGCTGCTGGACAACATGACTCCTGACCAGGTGCACCAGGCGGTCGAGCGAGTCAGCAAAATGGATGGGCCGGTACCGTTGGAAGCCTCAGGGGGCATTACACTGGAGAATGTGCGCGCCTACGCCGAGGCGGGAGTGAGTTTCATTTCCGTCGGCGCTCTCACCCATTCCGCTCCTGCGGTGGATCTCAGCATGAGGATCGCGCCCGCGTAATTCCGGCGGATTGACTCGGAGGCAAAGGAGCTGGATGCGAAGCTGCCGCTGTCAGCTATTAACCGCCTTCAATGGATGGCCCAACTCTTCCCCCACGAACGACGAAAGCATCGCCCGGAGGACCTTCCTGAGCTCATCTGAAGTGTAGGTAGCGCGAAATTCTGAGCGTTGCGCCAGCACCTGGTCGCGCAGCAGGCCCTCGGTCATACCCATAAACGCGGCACGAAGCGCCTCCAGATTGACATCCGAATTAATCTGTCCCCGAGCGCGCATTTCGGTCAGCGCTGCTGTCACCCTGTCGGCGTATTGTTGGAAGCCTGTACTTACAATCACGTCCCGGTTGTCCTTGCGCACTCGCCCAGATTCGAGAACCATCAGGTTCTTCAGGTCGGAATCGTTCTCCAGCTCGATAACAAATGCTTCCAGGATGTGAAACAGCCGGTCCACAGGAGCAGCATTGAGTGGTGCCGTCTGCAGGCGAGCCATGATGCAGTTCCATCCACGATCCAGGATGACTGCCAGCAAACCTCGCTTGCTGCCGAAGTGCTTCATCAGCTGTGATTCACTGGTACCGGCATCACGGGCAATGGCAACGGTGCTGGTGTTTTCGTATCCGTTGAGAGCAAACAGACGCTTCGCCGCCATGAGAATACGATCATGGGACGAAAGTGGAGGCATGGTTTTTACATTTGTAGAATCAGGCATATAGATGACCACCCAACAGCAATACGACTACGTGGCAGAAGTTGCGGCAGTCATCATCCAGCGGGCAGAAGAGAAGGAAGGCCAATCCGCCGAGCAACTTCACGTGTTTGAGTTTCGCAGATTAACCAGGGATTGGCAAGCCCAGATCGATCACTAAACCCAATCAATTCCTGTTCTAAAACCAAAGCCAGAAAAGGAAATGGCCCGCGCAAACGCCTACTGGCCGGAAGAGGTTTTCTTGCTGGCGACAGCTTTGTGCTCCGGCGGAGCGTTGGCTGCTTCCTTCACAACCTGGTCAAGCATCTGGTAAAGCTGCGTCCGATCCTTCACTTCTAGGATTTGTGTGCCATGGGCTGTATCACCCACGAGGTAAATCGTCGGCGTGTGGTCCAGAGGAATGCGCTGGCCGAGCTGGCGGTCAGCCTCCACCTTGGCGGTCAGTTCTCCCGAGGGATCCACGACAAACGGCAGCGTGACCTTGTTCTGCTCCGCAAAGCGCTCGGTGTAACCCCGCAGGTTCTGTTTGGTGATGTATGGCTGATTCTGGAAAATATACAGCCGGTAATCATCGCCCATCTTGGCGGACTTGGTGTCAAAGTAGCGGGCATTGACCGCCGCCTCGAATAGACCACGGATGCTGCGGCAGCGGAAAATCGTGTTGCACCAGAGGAATCTTGTAGTCCTGAGCTGCCTCGTGCAGCACTGGCGCTGCACGCGCACAGTCGGGACATTCCAAATCTTCGAAGACGATGATGGCGACCTTGGAACCTTTGGGAGGCCGCAACATGGAGGTGTCGGCGCCCCACGCTATGGCGCTGCTCGAGGGCAGCAGAGTGCTTAGGGCGAAGAGCCAGAGAAGAACACGTTTCATTCCAGATTTTCCTCGATGCTGTGCCGCCGTTGGCCAGCGGATTTGCAGGAATGTCCCAATACTAAAGGAAAACGGCCTTGCGAGTCTCGTTGTACGAATGGAAGATGTCAGTGTTCGGATTTGGGCAGTGAGTGGCAGGGATGGACGACCGGCCCAGATCCGGCAGGGACAAGGTCAATTAAATCTGCGAGTTGAACCAGTCGGCCTCCGGCAACGTAAATGCGTCTAGTACTTCTGAAGGGCTAGACATTCTCTATGCATGACATTCGTGTCGCTTTTCGGCAGTTTCTCAAATCACCTGGCTTTGCACTCACCGTCATTGTCACCATTGCCTTAGGCATTGGCGCCAATACCGCCATCTTCACTCTGGTGCATGCTGTCTTGATGAAGTCGCTGCCAGTGGTCGATCCCAAAACGCTCTATCGTGTGGGCGATAAGGACGACTGCTGCGTGAATGGCGGATTCATAAACGAAGATGGAGACTTCGACCTTTTCTCCTACGAACTGTACCAAGCAGTTTCGCGACAACACTTCGGAGTTTGAGCAACTGGCGGCAATGCAATCGGGAGGCGGAGAAATGACGGTGCGGCGAGGCTCGGAGCCCGCCAAGTCCGAGCGCACCGAATATGTATCGGGAAACTACTTCACCACATTTGGCATTGGGCCGTTTGCGGGTCGTATGTTGACAGGGGCGGACGATACGCCGGGTGCTGCTCCAGCCGCAGTTATGAGTTACTGGGCGTGGCAAGCGGATTACGCCAGCGACCCGGCCGTCGTGGGCTCAACGTTATACATTCAGGGTCAGCCGGTGACCATAGTGGGTATCGCGCCTCCCAGATTCTTCGGTGACCGCATCAGAAGCCGTCCGCCGGCGCTGTGGATTCCTTTAAACCTTGAGCCTGTCATCGAGCGCGAAAACACGAATTTGCGCGTGCCGGAGAGCAACTGGCTGTACGTGATCGGAAGGCTGCGGCCGGGCGTTGGCGTGGGAATTCTTCAGGCAAAGATATCTAACATCCTGCGTGTGTGGTTGGGAACTCAGGACGCCTACACGAAGAACGGCGGCTCGACTGTTATCCCAAAGCAGCACGTGGTGATAACCCCGGGCGGCGCTGGTATTCAGAACCTCCAGCAGGAGACCGGCAAGGGACTCTATCTGCTGATGGCCATCTCGGCGCTGGTGCTGCTGGTGGCGTGCGCGAATGTTGCCAACCTGCTTCTGGCGCGGGGCACGATGCGCAAAGCCGAAACCTCGATACGCATGGCGCTGGGCGCGGCCCGAAGCCGACTCATCCGGCAAATGCTGACGGAGAGCGTTCTGCTGGCGTGTCTCGGCGGTCTGGCGGGGCTGTTCGTCGCGTATCAGGGAACGCGGACGATCCTGTCGCTCGCGTTTCCCAACTCGCCTCACTTAACAATCGACGCCAGCCCGTCGCTGCCGGTGCTGGGATTTGCCTTCCTGCTGTCGCTGGTGACCGGAGTTGTCTTCGGCATCGTGCCCGCGTGGATCACTTCGCACTCCGACCCCGCCGATGCCTTGCGGGGAGTGAACCGCTCGACGCGCGACCGTGCCTCGCTGCCGCAGAAATCGCTGATCGTGTTTCAGGCTGCCCTGTCACTCGGCCTGCTGGTGAGCGCGGGATTGCTGACCAAGAGCCTGCGCAACCTCGAGCATCAGGATTTTGGACTTCAGACCGCCAACCGATATGTGGTGCATCTCGACCCGGCCGGCGCGGGTTACACCCCAGAGAAGCTGCCCGCACTCTATCGGACGTTGGAACAACGTTTCGGAGCGCTTCCCGGAGTGCAGGGTGTAGGCCTGGCGCTGTACAGCACCTTGGAGGGGAACAATTGGGGCGAGGGCATTCGCGTCGAGGGACGGCCCGAGCCCGGACCTACGGAGAACAATAATTCGTCCTGGGACCGGGTGAATCCGCAGTTCTTTGCCACGGTCGGCCAGCCGGTGATTCGGGGACGAGGATTTACCGATGCTGACAGCGCGACCTCGCAGTTCGTGGCAGTTGTAAACCAGGCCTTCGTTAAGAAGTTCTTTCCCAAAGAAGACCCGATAGGTCGCCACTTCGGCATCTTTGACCACCAGTACGCTGGGGCCTTCGAGATTGTGGGTATTGTTGCCAATGCCAAGTACAACAACCCGCGCCAGGAGTATCGCCCGATGTATTTTCGGCCGCTGACACAACAACTGAAAGTGACCGACCCCAACTACGTTATGGCCGAGGGACGATCGCTCTACATCAACTCGATCACGCTGAAGTTCGGCAGCCGGCCGCAGAACGTGGATGCGATGGTGCGTCGCACGCTGGCTGACATCGACCCTAACCTCACCGTCACCGAGTTGCAATCTCTGGACGAACAGGTGAGTGACAACTTTAATCAGGAACGCTTGATCGCGCGGCTGACCATGTTGTTTGGGGCGCTGGCGCTGGTGCTGGCAGCGGTTGGGCTTTATGGCATTACCTCCTACACCGTGGCGCGCCGCACCGGCGAGATTGGGCTGCGCATGGCTCTGGGCGCGGACCGCGGCAAGGTGGTGCGCATGGTATTGCGCGGCGCGTTGATACAAGTCGGGCTGGGGCTGGCGTTAGGCATTCCTATCACGCTGATAGGCGTGCATTTCATGAGAGACCAGCTCTATGGTGTGCGCTCCTGGGACCCGCTCAGCATCGCGATTGCAGTCGTGATCTTGTCGGGCGCGGCGGCGGTGGCGGGATTCATTCCGGCGCGGAGGGCCGCCAGCATTGCGCCCATGGAGGCGCTGCGCATCGAATAGCAGCGGAGGCGACGCCCAGCGGTCGACCTGAACCTGCAACATACGGCTGAAGGGGCTATCCAGAATCCGAAGAACACTGACTTCGGGGGCAAAAGCCAGTGCTTCGCGCGGGTTTCGTTTATCATCCAACCAGACGATGTCCGACTCACGGCCGCCCATTTCCTATACCTTCGAAGTTCCTGCGTATCCCCAGGTTTTTGCTCCGGCTCTGCGCGGGCACCGGCCTTATTGGCTGCACCTGCTACTGCTGCTGCTGACCATCGCCAGCACGCTCATCGTCGGTGCGCGCCTGCAATACAACTTCATGCACGACTTGCCGGCGTTCAGCTTCGAAACTTTCTCGGACCTGTTTCCGGTGATGTGGATCTGGGCTCAGCCGGCGCGCCTCGCCCTGGGCATTCCATTCTCGGCGACATTGATTGGCATTCTCCTGGCGCATGAGTTCGGACACTTTCTGCTGGCCGAAAAGAACCATGTTTACGCGACGCTGCCCTACTTCATCCCTGCGCCGACCTTCATCGGCACGTTTGGCGCCGTTATCCGCATCAAGTCTCCCATTCGCTCGCGGCGGGCGCTGTTCGATATCGGCATCGCCGGACCGATAGCCGGTTTCCTCGTGGCTGTGCCGGTGCTGCTCTGGGGACTGGCACTCTCTAAGCCCTTGCCGGCAAACGTTCCGCGCTCAGCGCTGGAGTTCGGTTATCCCCTGATCTTCCGCCTGTGCCAGCATCTGCTGGCGCCGTTCACGCCGCACATCACTTCCCTGGGCAACCTGTACCTGCATCCGGTAGGAGTTGCGGCCTGGGTGGGAATGTTCGCCACTGCGCTGAACCTTCTGCCCGGCGGACAATTCGACGGCGGACACATCCTGTATGCGGTTGCGCCGCGCTGGCACAAGTGGGTGACTCGAATCAGCATCGCGGCGTTGATTCCGGCAGGCCTCTTCTTCTGGCGCGGATGGCTGGTTTGGGCGGTGATCCTGGGATTCACCGGAATGCGCCACCCGCTTGTGCCGTCATGGCCGGGACTCGATCCCGCGCGCCGCTGGCTCGCATTGGCGGCTCTCATAATGCTGATGCTCACCCTCGCGCTCTCACCAGTTCGCGGTGACGCGATGTTCGGAAGCTGAAGATCCAAAACAACAATTTTCTAGCGGGGCCGCTTTCCCAAGATCCGTTCGGCGGATTACACTGATATCGTGTACACTGGAATCGTATGAAAAACGTTACTCTGAGCGCCGATGAAGACCTCATTGAGCAAGCGCGGCAGGTAGCCCGCTCGCAGCGGAAAACGCTCAATGCTGCCTTCCGGGAATGGTTGCTGCAATTCACCGCTCGCTCCGGCGATGGCCAGCAGGTAGATGCCCTGATGCGGCGCCTGCGCCACATCAACGCGGGCCAGCATTTCAGCCGGGACGAAATGAATGAACGCTAGGTTCTTCCTGGACACCAACATCTTCGTTTATTGCTTCGACAAGAGCTCAGCGAGGAAGGCCCGGCGTGCGGCGCAGCTTGTTCGACAGGCCGTGGCAACACGGAAGGGCGTTGTGAGTTACCAGGTGGTACAGGAATTTTTCAACGTTGCCCTTCGACGCTTTGCCCAGCCTATGACCGTAGCAGAAGCGGAACAGTACCTAGGCACAGCATTCGGGCCGCTGCTGGCCGTCTACTCATCGCAAGCTCTATTTTCTGAGGCGCTTAGATTGACCGACAAGCACCGGCTGTCCTGGTATGACTCCCTGATCGTGGCGGCAGCCCTCGAAGCTCAATGCCAGGTGCTGTACAGCGAAGACTTGCAG
Source organism: uncultured Acidobacteriaceae bacterium (assembly GCA_963823635.1). GTDB lineage: Bacteria > Acidobacteriota > Terriglobia > Terriglobales > Acidobacteriaceae > Bog-257. Next base: position 64,172 of record CAWGMV010000005.1, read on the forward strand.
CATGGGCAGCGGTTCGGCGATCTACAAGTCGAGAACCCCTTCGTGTAGTCCGGCATCCGGCAGCAGTTCGTCCGCGATCACGAATTCGGAAGCTCGACATTGGCCGTCAGGTTCTTTCCAGCTTCCCATCGCGCAGCTTGAATCGCTGGCCGCGCCACTCCACTTCGTTCCCGGCATAGCTGACAATCCAGACAGCCAGCGCAACCAGATCGCGCAGCGGAACCAGCCATAGATCACGCGTGACCTGCGGATCGTCCAGTACGCCCCGCCCAACCACGACGGCGGACATCAGCCGCGCAACTACAGCGGCGCCGAAAACCAGCCACGTCCACCAGGCGTGCGGCGCAACCAGCACCGCGAGCACGCCCCAAATGAGCGCGAAGGTCACGATCAGCCCGAAGTACTCCGCCGGACGGCAAGCTTTTACCGTGCGCGCCCAGCGCGTCTGGTGCGTCCAGAAGTCGCGGAAGATGTAATCGGGCACCGCCGTTTCCACAATCGTGTCAGCCAGTTCCACGCGATATCCTGCGGCCGCGGTTCGCGCGCCAAGCTCGTAGTCATCGCTGAGATAGTCGGCCAGCGGCTCCAAGCCGCCAATCGCCGCTAGCACCGTCTTGGTGGTCGCGATTGTTCCGCCCAGCGCGAAGCGAATGCCTTGCAGCGCACGTGCCACCAGCACGCCGCCTATGAAGTCGGCGCTCAGCCCGAGCGCTTCCAGCCTGGAGCCGAGGGTCTTTCCGCCAATGCCACGGTACAGGGCGGTGACCATGCCCACGTCCGGCTGCGCCAGCGGTGCCATCACGCTGCGCAGGTAATCGGACGGTACCACGATGTCGCTGTCGTTGATGACGATGTGCTCGTACTGCGCCTGGGGTAGCATCTGCGCCAGATTGCTGACCTTGCCGTTCAGCCCCAGCACCCGCGGACAATGCACTACGCGCAGTTGTCGCCGGGGAAACTCCTCCTGCAGCTTTTTCACCAGCGCCAACGCAGACTCGTCGGGATCGCTGACTCCGAACAACACCTCATATTCGTCGTAATGCAGAAGGCAATGGCTCCGGAAGGCCAGATACATGTGCGGATCGAGGCCTTTCAGCGAACGCAGAATGCTGACTGGCGGCGTGAACGGCGTTCGCGTCCTCCCCGAGCGCTCGCTCTGCCAGCGTTTGGCCGCCCAAATGGCGATGACGAAATACGCCACGCCGGCCACAGCCAGCACAGTGCAAACTGCCGCAAAGACAATATGGATTGAAGGCATCAGAAGCTGTTCAGATTAGCAGAAGGAGGCATCGGTCTCGAGCGCAATGAAAATGAGCTGCCTTACCTGAGCAGCCGTCGCTTAAGAAATTGTCATTACGAGCGCCCTGGGTTTGGGCGCGAGGAATCTGCTTTTTGGCGGAAGTGGCAAAAAGCAGATCCCTCGCCCGCCCCGGCGGGCTCGTGATGACAACTCTACAACACGTCAGATCCGCTCATAAATGTTGCGCGCGGATGGAAGCTGTCGCCTACAATACGGCAACATGGCTAACAACTCCGGCGCTGAAAAGATTCTTCGCGAGATCGTCCGTAAAACACGTGCCCTCTGGTTGACTGCTGGTGTCATTATTCTGGCAGCTCTCGCCATTTTGATTCTCTGGAAAGTCCCACAAGTGCAAGTCGAAAAATATGTGAATGCCAAGACCGACGGCAAAACTATGGAGGCCAAGGATCGATTCAACATCGAAGACGAGGCACGTAGAACGCTCGCGACAACACTGGGTGGGATCGTGGTGCTCGCCGGTGCCTACTTCACCTGGCGAAACATTAAAGTGGCGCAAGAAGGGCAAATCACGGACAGATTTACCAAAGCTATCGAGCAGCTTGGAGCGGAAAAGCTCGCGGTCCGTCTAGGCGGAATCTACGCACTCGAGCGCATTGCGAATCAGTCCGAGAGAGACTACTGGCCAATCCTGGAAGTGCTGAGCACGTATGTTAGGGAGAATGCTCCGCGCAAAACGCAGGAATCGACTCAGGAGAATCAAGCTTCGACCCCACACCCGACCGCCGATATTCAGGCTATCCTGACGGTCCTCGGCAGACGAGATCGCAAATACGAACTGAAAGGTCAACGTCTTGATCTCACGAAGACAGATATTCGCGGGGCGTACCTCCAGGACGCGGACCTTCGCAGGGCGGACTTCTCGAACGCGGATCTCCGCGGGGCGAACTTCATCGGGGCGGATCTCCGCGGGGCGCGCCTCCGCGAGGCGGACCTCAGCGGGGCGAATCTTGGGGGCGCGGACCTCCGCGGGGCGGCCCTCTGGTACGCGGACCTCCGCTGGGCATTCCTCGTCGGGGCGGATCTTACAGATGCTCTCGAATTCAATCAAGAGCAAATCGACGCAGCTAGAGGAGATAGCACCACAAAGTTACCCTCCAACCTACACATGCCGAAGCGCTGGTAGAGGTAGCCTTGATACCGCTGCTGCGCGAATGACACTCGTCCACGCGCGCGACGCCTTCGGCCTCCAGCCAGCGCGGTATGATTGTACAAGGCTTCGTCGAGGCCCTTTTAAGACCCATCCGATGATCAACGGGAAGCGCGTGGCCGTCGTCATGCCGGCCTATAACGCAGAACACACGCTGGAAGCCACGGTGCGGGAGATTCCCGACCTGGTGGACATCCACATCCTGGTGGACGACCACAGCCGAGACAAGACTGTCGAAGTCGCGCGCCGCCTGGGACTGGCGCCCATCGTGCATGATCGCAACCTCGGCTACGGCGGCAACCAGCAGACCTGCTATCGCGAAGCCCTGGCCGCCGGCGCCGATGTGGTGGTCATGGTGCACCCCGATTACCAGTACACGCCGCTGCTCATCACGGCGCTGGCCAGCATGGTCGCCTACGATGTCTATGATGTCGTTCTGGGCTCGCGCATCATCGGCGGCGGGGCGCTGCATGGTGGCATGCCGCTCTACAAGTACATTTCCAACCGCTTCCTCACCGCCTTCGAGAACATATTCCTGCGCGTCAAGCTCTCCGAATACCACACCGGCTATCGCGCCTTCAGCAGCAAGGTGCTGACCACCCTGCCTCTGCTGGAGAACTCGCAGGACTTCGTCTTCGACAACCAGATGCTGGCGCAATGTGTGTATTTTGGCTTCCGCATCGGCGAGGTTTCCTGCCCGACGAAGTATTTCGAGGAGGCCTCCTCCATCAATTTCCGCCGCAGCGTGAAATACGGCCTTGGCGTGCTGCTCACCAGCCTTCAGTTTGCATTCTGCAAATGGGGCCTGGCTCGTCTGCCGCGATTCAGCCCGCAAGGGAAAAAGCTCGAGCTCCTTCCGAAGCTTGCGCGCGCCGCCACCCAGCAACTCACGCCGGAGTGAGATTTTTTAGGGAACCAACCTTTTCACGCAATCGTACGTCCCTGCCAGGGGACCTTCGCGTGACTACGTTCATCCAAGACCTGCGCTACGCCTTGCGGCAGATGCGGCTCGCGCCCGCATTCACCCTCACCGCCGTCCTGACCCTCGCTATCGGCATCGGGGCCACCACCGCCATCTTCACTCTGACCCACGCTATCATGCTGAAGTCTTTGCCGGTCACCGACCCCGCCCGACTCTATCGCATTGGCGACTCGCAGGAGTGCTGTGTCGAAGGTTGGCCGGACGACGACTGGAGTATCTTCTCCTACCAGCTCTACCAGCGCCTGGCTGCGGCCGCCCCTGAGTTCGAAGAGACCACCGCCTTCCAGGCCGCGCCCCACACCTACGGCATTCGCAGCCAGTCGCGCGATCACGCTGCGCGCCCGCTGCGCGCCGAGTTCGTCACCGGCAATTACTTCAACGTCTTCGGTGTCGGGGCCTTGATGGGCCGCGTAATCGCGCCCACCGACGACCAGCAGTCCGCGCCCCCGGTCGTCGTGATGAGTTATCGCACCTGGCAGCAGTCTTACGGATCGGACCCCTCACTCATCGGCACGACCTTCTTTATCGACGGCCAGCCGGCGACGCTCATCGGGGTTGCGCCGCCCGGATTTTTTGGCGACACGCTGCGCGGCCATCCACCGGATTTCTGGCTTCCGATGCAGCAGGAGATCCTTTTCGACGGCAAGAATGCGCTGATGAAGACCAATCACCTCAATTGGCTCTATGCCATCGGCCGCCTGCGGCCCGGCGCAACCACAGCTGGCCTCGCCGCGCGCCTTACGCCTGTTTTACAACAGTGGCTCCGCAACGAGGACGACATTCCCGCGGAGATGCGTTCGGAAATCGATTCCACAATTCCCCACAAGTACATCAAGCTGGCTCCCGCGGGTAGCGGCATAAGCACGATGAAAGAAAACTACGGAACCAGCCTGCGCATTCTGCTGGCGGTGTGCGCAACCGTGCTGCTCATCGCCTGCGCCAATATCGCCAACCTGCTGCTGGCGCGCGGCACTGCCCGCCGGATGCAGACCGCGGTTCGCATTGCGATCGGCGCTACTCGCGCGCGTCTCATTCGCCAGTCGCTCACCGAAGCCGTGCTGCTCTCCCTGGTGGGCGGCCTGCTGGGATTGGCTGTCTCTTACTACGGTGCCCGCCTCATGCTCGCTCTGGCATTTCGCAATGCCCCCATCGTGCCCATCAGCGCTACTCCCTCATGGCCGGTGCTCGGCTTCGCATTCCTGCTTTCGCTGCTGACGGGCGTGCTGTTCGGCGTAGTGCCGGCGTGGCTTGCCTCGCACTCCGACCCGGCCGAGGCACTGCATGGGCTCAACCGCAGCACGCGTGAGGTTTCTTCGCTACCGCAAAAGTTGCTGGTCGTTGGGCAGGCTGCGCTATCTCTGGTCCTGCTAGCCTGCGCCGGATTGCTGGTCACCAGCCTGCGCAATCTGGAGCACCAGGACTTCGGATTCACCACTGCCAATCGCGTACTGGTCGAAATGAATCCGCCGCTGCCCAGCTATAAGCCTGAGCGCCTGGACGCGCTGTATCGCGCCATCGAGGAGCGCTTGCTCCAACTGCCCAATGTGCAGGGCGTCAGCCTGGCGCTCTACAGCCCACTCAGCTTCGACAACTGGGGCGAGTATGTTGCAGTCGAGGGCAAGGGCGACCCCAAACCCAGTGAGGAAAGCAACTCGTCGTGGGACCGCGTCAGCCACCAGTACTTCTCCACCATCGGCCAGAGCATCGTGCGCGGCCGCGACTTCAGCCAGTCCGACAACACCGGCTCACGCCCCGTGGCCATTGTCAACCAGACCTTCGTCAAGCGCTTTTTCTCCGGCGAAGATCCGCTGGGCAAGCACTTCGGCATGGACGTCTCAAAATACGCGGGCGATTATGAAATCGTTGGCGTGGTGCGAGACGCAAAATACAACGAGCCCGAAAAGGCGACGAAGCCGATGTTCTTCCTGCCGCTGGAGCAATCCATCCATTACAGCGAAGAGCAAATGCAGAGTTTCGAAGAGAAGTCGCACTTCATCAGCGGCATTCAGTTGCACCTGCGCGGCCCAGCCACCAATCTCGAACCGCAACTGCGGCGTGCGCTGGCGGAGATTGATCCCAACCTGACCATCATCTCGGTCGACACCATGGACGAGCAGGTGGCTATGAACTTCGATCAGGAGCGCATGGTAGCGCAACTGGCCGGCACGTTTGGCATCATCGCGCTTTTGCTGGCCGCCATCGGACTCTACGGCCTCACCGCCTACACCGTGGTGCGCCGCACCAGCGAGATCGGAGTGCGCATGGCCCTCGGCGCGGACCGCACGAACATCGTGCGTCTGGTATTGCGCGGCGCTTTCCTGCAGGTCGCCATTGGACTGCTCATCGGGATTCCTCTGGCCATTGGCGCCGGCCGCCTTATGACCACGAAGCTGTTCGGCGTGCGCAGTTGGGATCCAGAGGTCTTCCTGCTGGCCATTTTGTCGCTGGGCGTGTGCGCCGCTGTCGCCAGCATCCTGCCCGCGCAGCGTGCCGCCTCGACCGATCCAGTTAAGGCGCTGCGTGCGGATTGAGTGGCCGCATACAATAGACCTATCGTCGATGCAGCGTCGCTCAATTCTGTCATCCTGAGCGACGAGGTCGTCTCGCTTTGCGGGACGACCGAGGAGTCGAAGAGCCCCGCCCCGAGCGGAGCCGAGGGGACCCCTATAGTGGAAGGATTTCTCCAGTTACTGTCCGCAGCGCAGGCTAAGTTAGGATTCCCTTCACAGGGAGGGGTCCTTCGACTGCGTTCGGCAGCTACGCAGCCTCACTCCGCTCAGGATGACACGCTGCGAAAGGCGCGCCGCCGCTCCCGCCATTTCCTGCGCGAGGCGGCGCTGATCGCGCTGCAGACCATGCGCGCCCACAAGCTGCGTTCCTTTCTCACCCTGTTCGGGATCATCCTGTCGGTCTCCACTCTGATTCTGGTCATCGCGCTCATCAGCGGCATGAACCTCTACTTCGCGCAGCGTGTTGCCAACCTCGGCTCAAATGTTTTCCTCATCAACAAAATCGGCATCGTGACCGACTGGCAGGATGAGATCAACGCGCTCAGGCGCAACCGTGACATCACCTGGGAAGATTTCGAGGCCATGCGCGACGGCCTCAAGTTGCCGAAAGAGGTGGGCGTCGAGGTTCGCACGATGGGCGACGTCCGCGCCGAGCATCGCGACTTGGAGGACGTGAACATTCGCGGCGTCACCGCCAACATTGCAGACATGGACATCCAGGAAGTGTCCAGCGGGCGGTACGTCAGCGACGGCGACAATCAGCATCGCGAAATGGTGGCCGTGCTCGGCGCCGATGTGGTCAAGAAGCTCTATCCCGACCGCGATCCTCTGGGTAAAACCATCCTGGTTGACGGTCAGGAGTTCACCGTCATTGGCGTCTGCAAGCCGGTCGGCACCGTATTCGGACAATCGCAGGACAACTTCGTGTATGTTCCGGTGCGCACCTGGCTGAAGATGTACGGCGCGAGGAAGTCGCTCAGCATCAACATTCAGGCGCGCGGCGCGGAGTTCATGGAGCGCACGCGCGAAGAGGCACGCACCCTGATGCGCGCCCGCCGCCACCTCGCGCCTAACGACAAGGACAATTTCGGCATCGTGGCCAGCGACAGCCTTATGAGCTTGTGGAAGAATCTTACCGGCACGCTGGCCTCCGGCATGGTGGCGCTGGTTTCGATTTTCCTAATCATCGGCGGTGTGGTCATCATGAACGTCATGCTGGCCGCAGTGACTGAGCGCACGCGCGAAATCGGCATCCGCAAGTCACTGGGCGCGAAGAAGCGTGACATCCTCATGCAGTTTCTCGTAGAGTCCACTGTGATGTCGGCTGTCGGTGGGGCGATCGGCGTGGCCATTGCTTGGATTCTCGCCATAGTTGTTCGGACCACCACGCCGGTGCCGATGGCCGTGCCGATGGTTGCGGTCGCTATTGCGATTGCGATTTCGTCCGCCGTGGGAGTGTTTTTTGGCGTCTATCCCGCGCGCAAGGCGGCGCGCCTGAACCCGATTGAGGCGCTGCGGTTTGAAGCGTAAGAACTCGGGGCTGCGGACTAGGGTTTAGGACTGGGGGATAGTGGGTAGACTTGCGAGTCAGGTCTCTATCCCCTTCCCCCCAGACCCAAGCCCCTGTTTGGTAAACTGCTGCTAATGGCACCCGTGAATGAAAAACAGCAGCAGGCGCACCACCTACTGGACCAGCTCGACGCTGGGCAGCTCGCCGCCGTGGTTCATCTGCTCCAGGTGATGACCGATCCGCTGTCCCGCAGTCTCGCCAACCCTCCGCTGGATGATGAGCCAGTCACTGAGGAAGAAGCCCGTCAGATTGCCGCTGCGCGCGCCTCCCTCGACCGTGGCGAGGGCATTCCTCATGAGGAAGTTCTAGCCGAATTCGGACTCACCCCCGAAGACTTCGAGCGCATGGGACGCACTCCGCTCGCCCCCAACAAGGCCGGCCGATAAGCGTGGGCAAGAACGTTATCTGGAACGAGCAGGCCAAGGCTCAGCTCCGCGCCATCGATCAAGCTACCGCGCTCCACATCCTCCATGCGCTGGCTCGTTATCTCGCCACCGGCGAAGGCGACATCATCTTAGGTGTGTCGTCATTTAGTTGTGTCTCATCTTAGATGTGAGAGGATGAGCATGATGCAACACAGCTTACAAGACACAATATCGCTTCTCACTCGCACTCCTGCTGCACTCGACGCCCTTCTGCGGGATCTCCCGGAAACATGGACGTTCCGCAAGGAAGGCGAAAATACCTGGAGCGCATTCGACGTTATCGGCCATCTGATACACGGCGAGCGCACGGACTGGATGGTGCGGACGAAGCTAATTCTGCAGTTCGGCGAGAGCCAGCCGTTTGAGCGCTTCGATCGCTCGGCACAGATGCGAGAGAGCCAAGACAAATCGCTGGGAGAGTTGTTGGATGAGTTTGCCCGTCTGCGGTCCGAAAACCTGGACGAGCTGCGCGCTTTGAATCTGCGGCCAGAGGACCTGGAGCGGCGTGGACGTCATTTGGTACTCGGAGTCGTTACTCTGTCACAACTGCTGGCGACCTGGGCAGCTCATGATTTGACCCATCTGCACCAGATCTCCAGAATCATGGCCCATCAATACCGCGAAGCCGTCGGCCCTTGGACCGTATTTCTTGGCGTGATGCAGTGCGCCGGCCATAGCTCGTAACAGTTGCCAGCCGTCAGTGGATGGTGGATAGTAGTTGCTGGAACTGATCTGATTAGTCCGTTTGTATCAGACCGGCCTGTTTTTCTGACCTTTACGCTGCTTATAAGTTGTGCGCCCGGAGCAGCAAACCCATTGCCGTAACATGCACGATCAAAGGCCTTAGGAGACAACAATGAAGAAGAGTGTCGTATCTGTCCTGGCAGTTCTCGTCACAGTTCTCGCATTCAGTGTATCCATGTTCGCCCAAGCAGCACAGCCCGCCGCGCAGGCCGCTCCCAGCGCACAACCGAATACTGTGAGGGACCAGGACATCGAGATGCTTCGGGCGAACCTTCGCCAACAGCGCAAGGAGATCATGGCGCAGAACATGATCCTCACGCCCGATGAGGCCACCAAGTTCTGGCCCATCTTTGACCAGTACAGAAAGGAAGCCATCAAACCCAATGACCTGCGCTGGCAAGTGATTAAGGAGTATGCGGACAACTACGGCACCATGACCGATGCGCAGGCGCAGGACTATATGAAGCGAGCCAACGACGTCGATGAGCAACTGCTCGCCTTGCGCATGAGGTATGTTCCGATATTTGAAAAGGTCGTTTCGGCAAAGAAAACGGCATTGTGGTACCAGATCGATCGCCGCATCGACCTGCTGATCAATTTACAGTTGTCCTCGACAATTCCGATGGTCAATGCCGGCAAGTAAGCTGACGGATCTTGGCGCCCGAGGTTCGCGCCCGAGTTCTGGGCGCCGACCTCGGACCACTGGCAATTGGTGGGGGAAATCGCGATCGCAATAATGACCGCAACAATCGGCGGGGCCATCGGGTTTAAAGCGTAGAGGATAGTGCGTTGGGTGGTCGATGATCGACTACGTGTTAGCTTGAAGTCCCTGAAAGTTCTCGTACTGGCGGGAGTAGCATCCGTTGTAGCGGCGCTGCTGATGGCCTGCGACTCATCTTCTCCCGCGATCCAGAAACCGACGTTGAGCATTACGACCAGTTCACTGGCCTCGGCGGAGGTCGGAGTAGCGTATAACGCCCAGTTGGCTGCGACCGGAGGCGCCCCACCCTACACCTGGAGTCTGGCATCGGGGAACATGCCACACGGGCTGATGCTTGCAAGCAACGGAGCCATCTCCGGAACGGCCACCGCCGCCGGTGCGCTCAATTTTTCCCTGACGGTAAGCGATTCACGCGCAGCACACCAGACAGTGTCCTATAACATTGCGGTCATGATCGCGACTGATGCCTACGGTGGATTCCCGCAGATATCCATCCCCGGCTGTACTTCTACGGGATACTTTCAGGCTCCGCAGGCGATTCCTGGCGGGCATTGGGTCTGGCCCGACCCGTTATGCAATGCCTATCAGCCGCGAAGCGTTCAGCTGATTACTTACAGCAATTATGCCTCTGGAGTGTACTCCGCTCGCTACGGCAGTAACGCCGCGGCCTGGGCCGCACATACTGCGCAGAGACTCGACAATTACGGGTTCAACCGGGCAGGAGACTACAGCGCCAGCGACTACCCTGACAACGTCGCTTCTAGCTTTAAGCAGGCATTCAGCATCCTCATCCGGCCTGTCGCCGATGCGGTCTATCATCCTGGGAATTGCAATATGAATGGGCACGCCTACACTACGCACATCAATGATTTCCAGGACGCAGGCAGCCTGTCATCGGCAGTCTATAGTTCATGGAGCTATCACGAAAGCTGCTCAACAGGCGGCGGGCCCTCTACTTGCGGAATCCCTGACGTGTACTCTGCCATGGTGAAGGACTGCATGGACTACGAGGTCAGCACAAATGCTGGCTCAGCTCGCAGCAGCTACACCGGCGGCTTCGCAACCAGTACCTGGGTCACGGACATTTCGCTGGAGGACATGGACTTTGCATTTCCCTTGCGGGGAGTTGGAGCCGACGGATACCCCCACGCGGGATTCCTGACTGCTGTTGTCAACCCCACAGACCCAACGACTGGCATAGCCAACGCGACGAAAGCAGCGTGGATTACTTATCTTGAAAGCGAGTACATGACAATTGCCAACCTGAACGCAGCCTGGGGCACCAGCTACGTTCAGTTCGCCTCAACGGGCTCATGGGGTGGGGCAAGCCCGGCTACCAACGTAGCCGATGAAGATGGTCGAAATCTTTGCACCGATGCGCTGCTTTTGAGTGGCTGTCCCGCTGGTTTCGTGGCTGATGCCAACCAGATGCTTTACCTCTACACGAAGCAACTGGTCACAACCATGAAAACCGAGCTTCGGACGTACGACACTGACCATCCTGTATCTGCGTTGAACTTCCTTGGAGGGGCAGGAGCGGTCAGTGATGATGTACGTACTCCAGTTCTGAACGGCCTGAAAGACAGCGGCGTTGACTTCGTTCACGCAATCTTTGTGGGTACAGCGGCCCGGCTGGCCGGAGCCACCGCGATGTTTCAAAAGATTTACAACACAGTCGGCAAGCCCATCCTGCCGTGGTACGAGCTTTGCGGCAATCCCGATGCGGCGGTGAACGGCTGCGACATCTCCGGCGATCCCACTACCCAGGCTGCCCGCGCTGCTCAATACGACACCGACTGGGGGCACATGTTCGCGATACAGGGAAGCGACTCGACCTATCCTGTGCTGGGGGTGGACTGGTGGGGATGGAGTGACGGGACGGGAGAGAATTGGGGAATCTCAACCCCTGGTGACAACCTCTACAATGGGACGTGCGCCGTGATCGCCACCGGCACTGACCCTTGGGGCGAAACCTGTGGAGGCGAGTCGGCCAACTATGGTGATTTCCTGGACGGAGCAGTATCCACTCATATTTACTACGGGCAGGCCCTGATCAATGCATCTGGCGGTGGTAGCTCGAATGGCAACTGACAGACGTCCGGCAACATCGTGGCATCGGTAACGAGCCACGGACCACTGCTCCTATGCGGACGAACTTTGGCGAAAACGCGAGAATGGCGCTCGAGACGGTGCGCGAGCACAAGACGCGCTCGTTCCTTACCGTTCTCGGCGTGGTCATCGGCGTCGCCGCCATGATCTTCGTCGCCTCCATCCTGGTTGGCGTGGACAAGAACACTGCGGACTTCCTCAACGACTGGGGCACCGACACGCTGTTCCTCTTCCGCTTCGACATCGGCTTCCGCACCTCACAGCTTACGGCGGAGGAACGCGCCCGCAAACCTCTCAGCTACGACGACGCCATGGCCATCCTGGCAGAGTGTCCCAGCGTAAAGAATGTCACGCCTGAGCTGATGCAGCGGCTCACCTTCGGCCCGGGGATGCGGACTTTCAGCACCCGCTACGGCTCGCATGAAGTTACAAACATCGACTTCGCCGGCGCCACTGCGGCTTGGCAGGATGTCTATAACGGGCACGTTGCCCAGGGCAGGTTTTTCACTGATTTCGAGAACCTGCACAGCGCTGAGGTGGCCATTATCGGCGCTGACATCAACAAAGCTTTCTTCCCCGCCAACGACGGAGTCGGGCAGTCCGTCATTGTCGATGGCGTACCTTATACCGTCGTCGGTGTCATGGAGAAGCGCAAGCAAGGCTTCCTGAGCGACCAGTCTCCCGACAAGCTCATCCGCATCCCCTGGAACACTTACCATAAGCATTACCCTGCCGACGACGAGAATTTCATTGGCGCTGAGGCTTATCCCGGGAAGATGCCGCAGGCGGAGGACGAGATCAGGGGACTTCTACGCCGTAGGCGTCACGTGCCTTATGACAAGCCTGACAGCTTTGCCATTACCAGTGCTGCGGCCATCGCCGACACCTTCCGCCAGATCATGAGCACAGTAGCGCTGATGACAATCGTCGTCAGCTCCATCGGCCTCCTCGTCGGCGGCGTCGGCGTCATGAACATCATGTTGATGTCAGTGACTGAGCGTACCCATGAAATTGGCATCCGCAAAGCTATCGGTGCTAGACGCGGGGACGTCATACGCCAATTCCTTACCGAAGCTGTGGTGTTGACTGGCCTTGGCGGCATTGCCGGAGTACTCGTCGGCTTTGCCGGGGCATCACTGTTGCCGTTAGCATTCCCCTCCCTGCCGACGTCGGTACCGTTGTGGGCGATAGTGATGGCGGTGGCATCCGCAGCCAGCGTCGGCCTGTTCTTCGGCATGTATCCGGCGGTGAAGGCGGCGCGCCTGGATCCGGTGGAAGCGCTGCGTTATGAATGAGTTACGAGCTAGGGCTTAGGGTTTTGGGGCTCCTGACGCCTAGTCCCTGATCCCTGGCCTTCCTCCAATCCAAATCGTCCTCTGCCGCGTACTTGAACCAGAGTCTATGACAACGCAGGCGCAAGGTATCTGTAACTTTTCCGCTGCTGGAGACTCTAACAACATAACGCCGAGGTAAACTCCGCACGAGGATGGCGATGTCGAAGTATCGTCTTATTGCAGCTTCTCTCTTACTACTATCGGTAGCGGGCCTGATACTGGCGCTGAACGCCAGCGACAAAGCCGTCACCCTGCCTGCTCCGGCTGTCGATGAATCCCTCGCTGGCAACAGCGGCCAGGAAACGCTGGTCCTTGCCGGCGGCTGTTTCTGGGGAGTACAGGCTGTCTTTCAGCATGTCAAAGGCGTTATCAGCGCCACCTCTGGATATTCCGGCGGCGCCTCCAATACTGCTGAGTACGAGATCGTCAGCACCGGCACGACTGGCCATGCTGAATCTGTCAAGGTAGTTTATGATCCGTCGAAGATTACCTACGGGCAGTTGCTGCAAGTGTTCTTCTCGGTCGCGCTCGATCCTACGGAGTTGAACCGTCAGGGACCCGACGAAGGAACGCAGTATCGTTCGGCGATCTTTTATGGCAACGACGAGCAGAAGCGCATTGCCGAAGCCTACATTGCGCAACTCAATCAGGCGAAGGCGTTTCCGCGTCCCATCGTCACCCAGGTGGTGGCGTTCAAAGCGTTTTATCCGGCGGAAAAGTACCACCAGGACTACGCCACGCTGCACCCTGACAACCCTTACATCCGGTACAATGATGCGCCGAAGGTGGCGCACCTGCAGCAGCAGTTTCCCAATCTCTACCAGCAGAACGTCGCGGGACACTGATTGGCGCTGTTCGCCATTCGCCATTCGCCAGAGCGGTGATAGGGAAATGGCAGACAGCCGAGCAGCAACTAGAAGAAAAAGAGCGAAAAACGTCTTAATGACCAACCGTCGAGATTTCCTCAAAACATCATTTCTATCCCTCTCAGGAGTAGCCCTTATGAGCTTGCTGAATCCCTCCGAAACCGGCGCCACCCCGGCGGCCGCCGAAACCTACGTTGACATCGTAGAGTTCACCGACTCCGGCCAGAAGATCGGCCCCAAGCGCGTGCCCAAAGTCGTCAAGACCGACGCCGAATGGCGCGCCCAGCTCACCCCCGAGCAGTTTGACGTGACCCGCAAGGAGGGCACCGAGCGCGCCTTCACCGGCCAGTACTGGGACCTGCACGCCAAGGGCATCTTCCGCTGCGTCTGCTGCAAGAACGCGCTGTTCAGCTCGGCCACCAAGTTCGACTCCGGTACCGGCTGGCCCAGCTTCTGGGAGCCCATCGCCAAGGAGAACGTGAAGCAGAAGACCGACCGCAGCCTGGGCATGGTCCGCAACGAGATCGAGTGCACCGAATGTGACGCCCACCTCGGCCACGTCTTCGACGACGGCCCCAAGCCCACCGGCCTGCGCTACTGCATGAACTCGGCGGCGCTGCTGTTCGTGAAGAGCTGAGCGCCTTCAGGGTTTACGGCGCGGATTTGAGGGGCGGGCTGAGCGGGTGGCTGCAACGTAGAAGGGAAATTTCCGCTTGGAGGTAACCACCACTTTAGTGGTTATTTTGTGGGCCTGTCATCGTCTGCAGGGGGTCCCATCGGAGAAAAATTGCGTTTTATAAAGTCCTTGTTTTTAGGACTTTGCCCCTAAAGTCGTCAAAACATTGAACTTGGCTGGCATCGCAACTTCCTTGCTATGAATAACTTACAGGATTCCAGCTAAAGTCTTCAAAACATTAGCCTTACACTAACATATTCAAGACATTGGACTTATCCTAAAGGTCACCGCCAGCCATCCCTTCCCCGACTGGTTACCTTTTTCTTCGCGGGATAACGACTCCGCGGCTTGAAATCTCCTCGTCACCAATCGCCTGCCACCAACAACTGACCCCACTGGCTACTGCTTTTCAAAGATCATCGGCCCGCCCGGTAATTGCTCCGCGGACCGCACCGCCCGGTATCAGGCGGCAGAGGCACTGAGCCTCACACTTTCAGCCTACCCTCTGATTTTGCAAAAGTCAAGTTACGAAAGTACATGTACCACCACTAAGGTGGTATCGAAGAGGCGCGCCATTGTCGCGAACCGGGTCACATGGGTGCGTGATGTCTATGGGAGAGTTCTACAGTTTCGCCTGCGGCGGCTTCTCCCGCGCGCCTTCATCCGTCCGCAGCGCCCGGATGACGTTCTCCACCTGCGCCTCGAACTTGTGCGCGTCCTGCTCCCAGCCGGTGAAGTCGGCGGCCAGGCGTTCGCGAACGGGCTTCGCGTTCCCGCTCTCCCACTTGAACAGGTGGCCGTCAAGATTCAACGGAATCAGGGCCAGCACTCTCTGCTTGCGCTCCTTCCACAGTTGCTCTTCCTTTTCAAATGCGATGCCGATTTCGTCGTCCACCCGGAAGCTTGAGAGCGAGTGCTGGGAGCAGCAGAGCAGCACCTTGTCCCACATGTGGATGCCGCGATCGACCTGGTCGCGGATGTCGTCGCCGGGCAGCATCTTTTTTTCGTCCAGCCAGCAGCGAATGCCGCGGCCCTGCAGCGTATCGTGCAGGCGGCGGGCAAACAGCTTGTCCTCGTGACTGTAGCTGATGAAGCAGGAGTAGAACTCGATGGGGCTGACCACCAGCGAGTGCATGTATTCGATGAAGTTCTCGGGCACGCCACAGCCGCGCAGGAAGACTTCGGGAATCTTGCCGCGCGATTTGTAGATGGTGTCAATGCCGATGGTGGACGGCCCGTGGTGGACGATAGTTTCGAGGCCCTTGGCAGTGCTCAGATCGACATCAGCGAAGTTTGTTCCATACGTCTGAGCCGCTGGTGAGGTCGGCCCCGCTGAGGTTCGCCCCGCTGAGGTTCGCCACGCGGAGGTTCGCCCCGCTGAGGTTCGCCTCGCTGAGGTCCGCCTCGCCATGAGGTTCGCCCTGCTGAGGTCCGCCCCGCTGAGGTTCGCCCCGAAGATGGTTCGCCCCGCTGAGGTTCGCCCTGCTGAGGTTCGCCCCGCTGAGGTCCGCCCCGCTGAGGTTCGCCCCGCTGAGGTCCGCCCGCTGAAGGTCATGCCCCGCCAAGGTCCGGACGCACCTCAGGATGTTCCTCCCTCCACTCATTCCATTGCCTGACGCCTTGCTTGAGGATTGCGAGATGTTCAGGGTTCGCCATGGCCGCGTGACCTCGCTTGCTTCCGCGATGCTACGGATGATCTGACTGCTGCTTCGAAGGCCACACTCTATGCGACCCTCCCCGCCCAGTCAACGCACAAACGTCGCAGCGATTCCGGGATCAGGGTCGTGTGAGTGTTCGGAGCAGAACCTGTGTGGTAGACGAAACGCCAGAGACCGTCGCATACGACGCTTCAGTCATCAATCTTCGGAATTGGGTACTTGGGAATCTGCTCAATGAAGGCTTTTAGTTCCGCCTCGTTCTTCGCGATGGAATCAAGCTCAAGAGCAATCTGCTCATCTTCGATGTTAATTCGCTTTAAGGCCCGCGCCGGATCTCTTTTCAGACTAACCTCTATAGCTTCATCTAAGTCTTGCTCCCCTCGAGTTCGTGCGCGAAAGGTCTGGATACTTTCATGTCCACCGAGCGCGGCATGCATCGCTGTCTTGAATCTCAGGGACTTCACGTGCTCCTTGAAGGGAGCAAGATAGCTTTCTGAGGCTTTGTTTCCAACGGCTTTCCGTTGCTCAAAGATAGCATCGCGTCGGCGCTGAATTTCATACCCATGCTCTCGGAGCACGAGGGCATCTAAGAGGAACGGTTCGACATATCTTGTCTCGCACGCACTGCAGCGCAATGACCATCTACTATGTCGCCCGCTGCCCCAGGTGTCGTGCTCGAGAACTTCAACCCTTAGAACGCCCTGACCGCAAGGACACGGAAAATCCTTCTCATGGATGACTTCCTGACCCATTCGATCTTCCTCTCACTTAATAAAAGGACGCTCCTTAGCGGTGAGGCGAGTCTCTACTGTGGCGCGGTCGTCGTAGAAGTCCTCCAGAATTCTCTGCGAGTATTTGTGCGCCTCCTCAAATTCTGCCCCGGTAACTTCGCGCCAGTCATCGTGCAAAATATCGTTTCCTAGAACACGGATGTTTTCGTGTGCGCGCCTTTTTCGGGTTTCCGTGATCACGCCATCGTCCGCCGCCGCGTCTATCCTATGAAGCAACGAGCTGCTCTTTTTTCTTGCCCCCTTCTCATCCGCGTACTCAACTTCATCGTAGCCGTTCTTTTTCAGAGTCTTGTCAAGCACGGAGCGCAGCATTGCTGAGGCGCTGCGGAATGCCCCGTGAGCAGCGTCCTCTTCGGCTTCGCGAAACTCCTTGACGATATCTTCCGGCACGGATGTTGGGACAGCCGCTCGCTCTACCGCTTGAGGAAGGAAAATTTCCAGCACGGCTGTCTGAGAATGACCATCATCATGGATTTTGGCGACGGCCCCTCTGCTGCAGACATTGCAGCGGAAGAACTGCCATAATATTCGGGAAAAGGGCTGGCCGTTGTATTGGTGCCGGCCGTTGATGATAACCGCTCCCAAAATGGTATTACCGTGGCCGCTTGTGTCGAAGCTGGTGACCGCGTCGCAGTCGGGACACCGGGCTAACACATTGTTTTCTTGCGGGTTGTAACGGGGCTTCATTGCTGTTGCCTGAAGGCGTTCGCCGTCGCCCAACCCTTGCCCGTCGCCGTTGCAGACAGGGTAGGAAATTGCCAGTCTATGCGACCCTCCCCGCACAGTCAACATACAAACGTCGCAGCGCTTTGGGGCAGAATCGTGGTCGCGGTTTGGAGCAGAATCAGTGTAGTAGCGCGAACGCCAGAACGCCGGAGGCGCGGCGCCGAAGTCAGCCCAGGGGTGGAGCCGAAGGCGGAACCCTGGGTAAGCCTGGTTATATGACCCCGAGCCGGCTTCTAGCCGGCGGGGCAAAACCGTGCCGCCGCTCCGCGGCTCGCAATCTCTAATCAAACGCTTACCCAGGGCTTCCGCCCCGGGCTACACTTCGGAGCCGCCCTCCGGGCTCGGCCTACGGCATTTCGCATGCCAGACCAGCTCCCACAGTGTGGTATGCGCCGAAGCAGGCGGGATTTATGTACCCCGAGCCGGCTTCAGCCGACGACACAAAACCGTGCCGCCCCTACGGGCCTCCAGATTAAATGTGCAGCTTACCCAGCGTTCCGCTTCTCTCCACGTTGGGCTATCCTGACTCCGCGCCCACGGCGCTTTGCTTTCGGCTGCTCGCCTGCCAAACGGAATCCCACAGTGTGGAATGCGGGGCGCGCGGGTGCCCCACCCCCTCGGCTTCGCTCGGGGCAGGCTCTTGTCCGCCGCCTTTGCGAACAGGGTGGGGAGGCGCGGGGTGGCCCGTGTCTGCGAGTGCAGTCTGCTCTTCTCTTTGGCGATTATCAGGCACCTGCGGGCGTCCGCTCAAGGGCAGGTAAGCGACGGAATGGTGAACTTCGTCGTCAGCGGACCTTTGGTCAGATAGCCCGGCGTAAAGTACATCCCAAAATATCCGTTACCTTCCGTCGGCTCGCTGGGGCAGCCCGCCAGGCAACCTCCCGCCGGGCACACATCGCCAAACTCGAAGAGAAACGGCGCCAGCGGTCCGGTCACCTGGTTCTGGCAGGTCGCACTGACCATCTGGGTGATGAAGCTCTGCTCGTTGGACACCTGCTGCTGGCCGTAAACACTGGGCAGCCGGTGTTGTAGCCGGTCTCACCCAGGAAGACATTGGCTGCTCCGCATGACTTCTGGTCGGTGGCGAACACCGACTGCACCTGCGTCCAGCAGGTTTGCGCCGGGTTGCTTCCCGTCGGCCAGACGGGTGGCGTACTGGCCACGCCTCCCGAAGAACCAACGGAGCAGTAAACGTGGTCGGCGATGTAGTCAACGCCGGTTGGGGGAGCGCCATTGCTGCAGAACTGCGCCGCCTGGCCCTCGATCAGAGAAACGATGATCTTGATATTGCTGAACCCGGCAGCGTTGAGGGCGGTGCGCAGGTTCTGTGCGGCGGTGCTGAGCGTCGAGGCCGACACCTGCCCAAGAATCTCGTTGCCAAGCTGAATGCCGACCACGGTTCCGTTTTGCAGGAATTGCCCGGCACTTGAGTTAAGCGCGGCAACATACGTGGCATTGGGGTTGTTCGAGCTCGATTCGCAAAATGTCGCCGGGGGCCAGGGGGTCACGTTACCGCATGTGCCGTTGAAAAGCGCGGTTGCGTAAGCGGCGCCGCAGTACGGGAAGGGCGCGCCTCCGTAGGTACAGTTGGTTGCCGAGTTCGAAGCGGCCAGTCCGCTGACACTGTCGTCGTAGAGGCCGAGGACAACCTTGATTCCGGAGCTTTGGGCCGCGGTCAGGATGTAGTAGTTCGGCTGATAGATGGTGATGGTGCGACGTTGAGCGACTTTATGGTGCTCAGGTCTGAGTTGAAACACATCTGACAGTTCGCCGCGCAGGAGGACAGCACCCCCGAAGTGCATGAGGTGAAGGCAAGCTGAGGGTTACATGCGACCGGCGTGGACGTGCTCCAGTTATCGTCGCTGCAGCGGCCCTCCGGCGCATAATCGACGTTGACTCCACTGAAGGTGGGCGCAGGGCTTGGAGCAGGGCTGGATACCTGCGAGCTGCCACCGCCGCATCCGGTGGCGGTAAGCAGCACCGCGATGGCAAGGACACGCGCCAGCTCAACGAGCTGCAAGCCGGCTGGTCGGGGATTGTTGTTTCGGGCTCGGATACACACGGTTGTTAACACCGCGAGGGTTCGTTTGTCAACGGCCGGCAAACCTTACAGTCCGGGCGGAGGATTCGAGAAGTACCTCCTCACGCGCTCAGTCTGGACTTGGTGCAGGAAGGCTGCCAGCGTCGCGGTTGACCAGCCGAACATCAGCACTCCCACCATGGCTTCCCAACCCGCCAGAATTCTCCATGGGCGGTGCAGTATCACGTCGCCAAAACCGAGCGTGGTATAGCTGGTCAGGGAAAAATAGTACGCCGTCTCCCGATCAGCAAAACAGTGTTGCGAGATGTAGAACTCCGCCCATATAAAAATCTCCAGCGAGTGCAGAATCAGCAGCACCGCGACCAGGCTGACTATGGTCAGCCATACATGAGCAACCGTGAGCATGGGCTTTCTCTTCCACCAACTGACTGCCCACAGAAAGATGCCGTAGCTGCCCAGCCCGTGAATGGTGACAGTGAGGATGGAAAGTATCAGAACGCTAAGCAATTGAGGCCACATGCGGGGTTCCTCCGGAGGCATCCTTCTGCCTAGTCAGTCAGTTGCGTGTCCTCACCGTGGCCACCCTGGTGTCGGCGGCGATCATCGGTCGCCCTTAATTTCAGTTAGGGTGCGGCTGAATCGAATCCTGCCTCGGAGTTGCCGCAGGCGGGCGTAAGCGTGCGACGCCGCGACCAGTTGCAATCCGGTACGGACGGTCTGGGTGATGCCGGTGCCGCCGGCTCGTTGCGCTTTCTCGAGGAGTTCGCCGGGAACCTCTACGGTAATCTTGCGCGATGGTTTCATGAGCCGATGTACCATATTGAATACCAGTATCGAATATGGTATCTCCCCTTCGAGGATATGGTTACCTTGCTCCCCAAATTTTACGAAAGTACAGTTCCCCAATTGTGCGCCCGCATCCACGCGCTTCTCTTGATCGCATCGCTGCTGATTGCGTTGGTCATTGCGACCTGTCCGGCTGGATTAGCTCAGGACGCCCCTTCAGCGATGGACGAAATGCGCGCCGGCGTGGTGGCGTACAAGTTTTCGGATTATCCGGGAGCGGTGGAACACTTCCGAGCAGCACTCGCAATCGACCCCCGCCTGACGCAGGCGCGGCTGTTCCTCGCCACCGCCATCGCTCAGCAATACGTAGCCGGGGATGACACGGCAGCCAATGTCGCCATCGCGCAGCAGGCGATCGAGCAATACAAGCAGGTCCTGAGCGACGATCCCAGCGAGTTGGAGGAATATAAGGCGCTTGTGCCCCTGGCATCGTTGAGTTTCAACCTGAAGCAGTTTGAGGAAGCCCGTGAATACTACGGGAAAGCGATTGAGCTTAAGCCGGAGGAGGCGCGCAATTACTTCCACGTTGCGGTTATTGACTGGACGGAAGCCTACAACACACGGACCAAGCTGCGGAGCGAGCTGGGCCTGCCGGAAAGCGCAATGATCAGCAAGCCGGAGGCCTGCGTTTCGCTGCGCGCCCAGAACCAGCAGAAGGTTGAGGATGGAATTCAGCGCCTGAAAAAGGCGCTTGAGTTGCAATCCGCCGACGGCGACGCGATGGGGTACATGAATCTGCTGTACCGCGAGCGCGCTGAATACGAATGTGATGATCCGGAGGCGCGTAAAGCCGATTTGAAGGCCGCCGACGAGTGGGTTGACAAGGCGGTGGCTGCCAAGAACAGCGAAAACGAAGCCGCAGCACCGGAGAAACCGGCCCCCAAGCAGCCATGAAGGCCCGCAAATTAAATGTCGCAAGTTTTGCCGCCGCCAGCGTTCATAAGATGTGGCAGTAAAGGCGGAGTGTGTGGCTCCTGCCTATGGCGATAATCCGAGTCTGGTTGCGGAGGCACGACCTATGCAAGGCGCACGCTGGCTTCAGTCCATTTTCTTGATGACCCTATTGCTGGGCTTTTCTCTTCCACTGCTGGCCCAGACCCAAACGGAACATGCTCTAACCAATGCAGATATTGCCCGGATGATGAAGGCAGGCGTCCCGGAGAGCATTATCGTGCGTGAGCTCCAGACGTCAAAAACCGACTTGAACATGGGCCCCAGTGGACTGATCGAGCTGAAAAATCAGGGAGCATCGGAAAGAATTTTGGGCGCAGTGCTTGAGAGCCGCAACGCCGCAGGCAAGTCCGCGGCTTCTTCGGATTTTCGCACGCAATCAGCGGCGCCAGGAACCCATCGCTTGCCCAACTTCCAGGCTGACTTGAAGATCAAGTCAAACTCTCTGGCCAAGGTTTCGATGACACAGAATCACATCAAGGTGGAACGAGGAGGTATGCCCTTGTTCGACCTGAAGTGGAAAGAGAAGCGCAATTGAAACTTTACTCTTCGGAGCCGGAGTCCGGAGCGTACGACTTCTCTTCGGGCTCGCCGGCCTGAGACATCCGCTGTAGCTGCGTGCGCCAGTCCGTCTCCTGAACGAAGTCGCGCGAGTTACGCCATCCCGCCCGTACTTTGACGAACAGCTCGAGATAAACTTTTGTGTTGAGCAGGCGCTCAATCTGCAACCGCGCTGCGGTGCCGATTTTCTTCAGCGTCGTTCCTTTCTTGCCGATCAAAATGGCTTTCTGCCCGTCGCGCTCACAGTAAATCGTCGCTGCGATGCGCGTTAGCCGGTCGCCTTCCTCGTATTGCTCGATCAACACCGTCGTGGCGTATGGCACTTCCTGTTCGGTGGCCAGCAGAACCTGTTCGCGAATAAGTTCAGCTACCAGGAATCGCTCTGGCTGGTCAGTGATCTGGTCTTTCGGGAAATATCGCGGCCCTTCAGGCAGAGCTTTGATGACCGCGTTCAACAAGGTGTCCAGACCCTGTCGCTTCATAGCCGAGATGGGAATGATTTCTGTAAAGTCGTGCCGCTCCTGATATTCGGCGATCAGCGGCAGAAGGCGCTGCTTCTCCAGTTTGTCAATCTTGTTGAGCAACAGAATGCAAGGCTGCCCACTCTTCCTGGCGATATCGAGCACGAACTGGTCGCCGGTGCCGAACTTTTCAGAAGCATCCACGATCAGTAACAGCAGGTCGCAGCCTTCAAGGGCGTCGTACAGTTCCTTCATCATGCGCCGATTGAGGGAATTGATTGGCTTGTGCACTCCGGGCGTGTCTATCAAGACGATCTGTCCGGCTGGGCGTTTGCCTTTGCGCTCGACGTTGACAATGCCCTGAATACGGTTGCGCGTGGTTTGCGGCTTGCGGGTAACGATGGCCAGTTTCTCGCCGACCAGGGCATTCAGTAGCGTGGATTTGCCGGCATTAGGGCGGCCGATGATGGAGACGAATCCGGAGCGGAGTGCCATGTCAGGAGGCCCGAACCTGCAGCGGCTCGAGACTGACGCGCACCCGGTCCACGCGGCGTTCGGTGGAGTCGAGTACTTCGAAGCGCAGTCCGTGCTCGTGGAAAACCTCGCCAGCTTTAGGAATGTGCCCGGCGAGTTCACTCACCAGCCCGGCGACGGTTGTCGCCTCTTTGTCATCAGGTCGCAGGCCGAGCAACTTCTCCAGAATGTCGACATCAGTATTGCCATTGAAGATGTAGGAGGTCTCGCTCTCCTTCACCACCTCAGCCTTTTCATGCTCGTCACGGATTTCGCCCACGATTTCTTCCACCAGGTCTTCGATGGTCACAAGGCCGCCGACACTGCCATATTCGTCGATGACGATGGCCATGCGGATGTTGTCGCGCTGCATCTCGCGCAGCAGCTCGCTTCCCAGTTTGGTTTCGGGAACGAAATATACGTCGGTCTTCATGAGATCCAGAACGGTGCGGGTGTGCGCCTCGACATCGGGGACCTGCAACAAGTCCTTGGCGTAAACAATGCCCTTGATGTGGTCGATGTCGCCTTCGTACACAGGTATGCGCGAGTAGGGATGTTTCTTTATCAGTTCGGTAAACTCGGCGATGGTCATGGTAACCGGCACAGCCACGATCTCCGGCCGCGGCGTCATGACCTCGCGCACCGTTTTGTCACCGAACTCAACCACCGACTGGATGAGGTCGCGGTCCCCCTCCTCCAGGATTCCTTCTTCCTGGCCGGCTTCGATCAGCGCGTCTACCGCTTCTGACGGGTGTTCCGGCTCCTTCTCGGCGTGCTCTTTTGAGAGCGACGTGACGGAAAGAGCAAAGCTCAGGATGAGCGTGGCCGGCAATGAGACATAGATCAGAGCGCGCAACACCGGCACAAAATGGACCAGCCATTTACCTTGTGTGCGCACGAAAAACACGTAAGGCAGCAGCCGATTGAAGATGACAACGATAAGGATGAGACTGACTGCCGCCTGCACCAGATCCAACCAGACCCAGCGCTTCTCCAGAAACAGGACATAGCCAATGAGCACACCAATACTGGCAATGCAAATTTGCGTCAGTACGGCCATGGAGAGGGCGGCGCGCTCGCGGCTCACCCGCAGCCGGGGCTCGACCTGCTCCTCATATACGTCGATGTTCTCCTGGAACTCGCGCGACAGGAACTTCCCCATCTCGCCATGCAAACGGTCAACGTAGGAAACCAGGGCCAGCAATGCCAGCAGGAGCGCCAACAAGATGAATAATGGAAGGGTCATGCCGGCTACCTTAAGGTACGTGCACGTCCGGTTGCTGCCGGACGCCGCTGGCCACCGGAATTCACACGTTCGATCAAGCCTGTGGGTAGCTTGAATTGTCTTCGCAATTTGGTTTCGCGTGCCTGCATATCGCCATTGTCTGTCTCGTGGTCGTATCCTGCGAGATGCAGCAGCCCGTGCAGGATGAGGATCTTCAATTCGGTCTCAGTGGAGTGACCCAACTCAGCCGCACTTTCTTCCGCGATCTCTGCTGAAATCGCCAGGTCGCCTGCCGACTTCAACCGATTGGGAGCAATGCGAAAGGTGAGAATGTCAGTCGCGTCGTCTTTGCCGCGGAAGCGGCGATTCATATCCCGTAGATCACGGTTCGAAGTGATGAAGATACAAACTTCGCCGCGCACGCCAACCGCCCGCTGGGCTTTTCCTGCAAACAGTGCCAATGCCTGTTCGCGTACTCCGTCAGGTTGGTGCTCGAGCAAAAGCATTTTCGTTTCAATAACAAATTGGGAGGGCATGTAAGCCCTCCCACATCATGATAACAATTCTACTCAGCGGCGCGGTTCTGCACTGGAGGTGACGTTTCTGCCGGCGGCGCTTCCGCCAGCGAGGCACCACGTTCGATGCTGTTTGAAGGTACTTGACCGTTGCTAGTGCGTGCGGCGGAATAGCCGTTGCCGTTCCTCGTTTCCAGCGTCAAGGGCAACTGCTCGTTACGGCCTTTGTGATCGTCATAGGCCCGGATGATGCGCTGCACCAGGTGGTGCCGCACCACATCGCCTTCATCGAAGTAGCTGAAGTGGATGCCGTCCACATTCTTCAGAATGTCGATAGCTTCCAGCAATCCGCTGCGGTTCGAGTTGGGCAAATCAATCTGCGTGATGTCGCCGGTAATCACCGCTTTGGAATTAAATCCCAGACGCGTAACGAACATCTTCATCTGCTCGGATGTCGTATTCTGCGCCTCGTCGAGGATGACAAACGAATCGTTGAGCGTGCGGCCGCGCATAAATGCGATGGGCGCGATCTCGATGACGTTCTTCTCCAAATAACGGTCCACCTTCTCAGGTTCGACCATGTCGTATAGCGCGTCGTACAGAGGACGAAGATATGGATCAATTTTTTCCTGCAGCGTTCCCGGTAAGAAGCCGAGCCGCTCGCCGGCTTCTACCGCCGGCCGCGCCAGAATGATTCGGTTGACGCGCTTTGACAGCAGCGCCGCGATCGCCATGGCGACCGCAAGGTAGGTCTTACCCGTTCCCGCAGGACCAACGGCGAACACCATGTCGTGCTTCTCGATCGCTTCCAGGTAGCGCCGCTGGTGAATGCTCTTGGGCTGCACGGTTCGCTTGCCGAAGGAGCGCTGCTTGCCGGCCTCAGCAAGCCCGCGCAACGTCGCGGTTGAATCCGCAGTCAGGACCCGAATCATTGAAACGAGGTCTCCGTTGACGAACGTAAAGCCATTGCGCACCAGGTGCCGGTAATCGGTGAAGACCTGTTCGGCGCGGGCGACGTCGCTGGCCGCTCCGCTAATCTCAACGGAATCGGCCTGGATGGAAACGGTAACGTTCAATCCATCTTCCAAAAGGCGCAAGTTTTCGTCATGGGTGCCGAATAAGGTTTCGATGTTGGGGCTGATCTCGATGTTCTTCTTCATCTATGGTCGGAAGTTTGCCTCCTGCGGTCCATTACACCGATAGCTGACGGGACGACGAGCAAACCAACCGCTTCGGTTTGAGGTTTGCATTGACGGCAGAATTGTGACGTGGCGAGGGAACTGCTGCCGGAAAGTTCGCCGAAGCGAAGAACAACTCTCATTCGCGCTTAGCGTATCCCCGATTGGGGAAAGAGTCAATGGCACTGACGCGCTAACCAGTGCTGTTGGGGGTACTTTCCAATAGTCCTGTAACAATTCGTCTCCTGCCTTGTTAGATGGCGCGGCTCTGGAAAAGGAGCGCTGGATATTTGCCGGACGCGCGCATGATCCTGTAGAATCAGGTATTCGGCTCACGTCGAGATTTCCCACTAAGGATTCCAACAAGCTATGGCAGATCATTTTTCGGCGCTCAAGCGTGCGCGCCAGACTGAGAAAAAAACCGTGCGCAATCGCGCCAACAAGTCGCGCCTGCGCAGCGCGTTACGCTCACTGCGCGAGGCCATTGAGAAGGGCGACAACACCGCCGCCCAGAGCGCCTATCGTGCGACGGTATCGGTCGTGGATAAAGGCGTGCAGAAGGGTGTACTACACAAGAACACCGCCAGTCGCTACAAGGCGCGCCTCAGCGCCCGTGTCAAGGCGCTGCCCGCAAAGAAGGCATAGACTCGGCTATCCAACTCCCAAGAAAAACAAAGCGGCCCATTTTTGTGGGCCGCTTTTGGTCATTTACTGGTGCTAGTTTCCGCCGGAGACAGTCCGCAGTTTGCCCGGCATGAAGTGGTAGGGCGGCCAAGGTCCGGTGATGGTGATCTGGCAGTCCTTGAAGTGCCGGGTCGCTGCGCTGTAACGGTTCTGGTACTTGGCGATGGAACTTGAATCAATAAGGTGGGCAAAATCGATCATCATCTTGCCGGAGTCCGTCCGCTTGCAAATTACGTCTTCCTCGAGCGGCGAGAAGAGCTTGTGTACCTGCATCGAGAGAGCGCGGGCTTTGGTCTGCCGTTCTCTGGAGCGGGTCGCCTGCTCCCGTAGCTTGCGCAGATACTCGCCGCCTACGCCGTTGAGCGGCTCGGCAACCGCTTCTTCCAGTGTCCCGTCTTTGACAAGCAGCTTGAAGTGCATTTCGGCCTTCCCCCGCAGGCGGGCAACACATTCCAGAAATGTCTTGCGATTGGCCTTTACCGCCCGCCGCAGGGCTTCCTCAGAGTCGAAGATGGTGCCAAAGCGGAAGGGAAGAACCGTGAGAGTCCGAAAGCATTCGCTGACAACGTGAGCATGGTCAACAATAGCTTGCTGGGTGAGGGTCTGGCCCGGAGAGTAATCGCTGACGATCACCGCGAACTCACCGCTCGGGCAGGCGAATACCGAAGCGCCGTTCACGCCTCGGAGGTTCTCAATTGCAAAGGGACGCCGAGCCCGGCTGCCGTTTAGAAGACCATCCTGCTCGGTAATGCAGTACGCGTACCACGCCATCTCAGTCTCTCCTGGGAGTGCTCGCACACAGCTTTAGGACGCCGTGCATGAGGGAACGCTGACTTGCGAACGTGGGACAAAAGGAAACTGGTTTAAGAATTGGAAATGCGAGAACCACTTCCAACTCCTCTATCTTAAGTCATTTGAGGGGAAAGCTGCAACCGCGAAGTTAGCCAAAGCGCCGCTTTTTCCAGAACTGACCCGAGATGCCCGGAGCGACTCATTGTTCCGAAAACGGCTAGCGTCGCAGCTTCTTGGCCTTCTTGACCTTCTTGGGCGCCTTGGGGACCGCGTTTCCGGCCGATGGCCGCCGACGTTCAGCGGCCTCTTCGGCCGCGCGGCGCTCCAGTGCCTTGGTGACAACATAGCCCATCTCTGCTACCGGAGCCGGCTTGCCGGTCCAGATTTCGAATTGCCGGGCGCCTTGCTGAACGAACATTTCCAGCCCTGGAATGACCTGTATCCCCTTGGCGCGCGCCATTTGAATGAGCCTGGTTTCGGCGGGCACGTACACGAGGTCAAAGACATATTTGGCGTTCAGCTCTTTCTCTTCCAGTGGCGATTGCTTGCTGTTGTCCATGCCAACCGGCGTGGCGTTGATGATGACATCGAAGCTCTGCTTTGCCACTTCCGAGCGCTTGATGTATTTCGTCTTGGATTGTCGCGCTAACGACTGCGCTTTTTCCGGTGTGCGGTTGGTAATGAACACCTCGGCGCCCTTGGCTTTCAATCCAAACGCCGCTGCCCGCGCAACACCACCCGCGCCGATCAGCAAGATGCGGACCCCAGCTAAATGCATTCGCTGTTCCAGCGGAACTACAATGCCGGCGAGGTCGGTGTTGAAGCCATAGAGTTTGCCATCCACGGCGCGCACTATGGTGTTGCAGGCGCCGATCATACGCGTCGGAGGATCAGAGTTCTCCAGTTCCTCAACGATGTCCTGCTTGTAAGGCATGGTTATACTGAGGCCGCGAATTGGTATGTCGCGCACACACGCCAGCAAATCCTTCAGGCTCTTGGCGTGCAGCGCCAGATACACCGCATTCACCGCCTCGCGGCGGAAGGCGGCATTCATCATCACCGGCGAGAGCGAGTGCTCCACCGGGTCGCCGGCCACGCCGTAAACCTGGGTCGCGGCGTCCACCGTTTCAATACGATAGGTGTCGCGCAGTTCCATCGCGGTGGCTTGTCCGGGAGCAGTTTCCTCGCCACGTGTAGCCGCTCCGAAGGTAAAGATGCTGCCTGCCCGCACGCCCAACACTCGGCTGATGATGCCTTGTTCTCCCATGCACAAGCCGACCATCTCGTGCTTGCCCGAGTGCGCCTCGATGAACTTCATCATCACAACGTTGTCGTACAAGTTCGTTGCCGTTGAGACGATCTTGTAGAAGTCGGCGGGAATCTGGCTCATCTCTTCGAATGGCTCTTCCAACTTCTTGGTATTGCGGAAGTTGTGATAGGAGAGGATGAGTCCGGTCCGATCACTCAGTGCCTGCAACTCCTGAGCTTTCAGCGCCTGCGCACTTTGAAGCTCCAAATCCACCAGTTGAAATCCACTGTCCGCCGCTTTCATAAGAACCGCTAGCTGGGCTGCCGCGGAACCGCGAAACTTTCCGCCATTGACCGCTCGCCGGCAGGTCGCTATGACCGTTGCCTCGGGATGCATCTCGAGGAAATTCTTGAACTTGGGAAGCCCAGCCGCGGGCTGCGACAGGTAATCTAACCTGAACTCCAGAAACGGGTTGTCGCGTACCAGCGACTCGGCGCGTTCGATGATGGAAGAAGCATCGGAACCGATTACGGCAACACATAACCGAGGCAGGCGGAAGCGGCGGATTCGAGCTGGGTAAGTACTTGAAGATGCGCGCATGTAGCAGCCCGATGGTACAGATGCACAACAAATGTTGCAACCTCTTTGAGGAAATTTTGGGGATTGAGTGGCTCAGCAGTTAAGAATCAGGTGTGATACTACTCGAGAAGTTTGGTTCGGCGACCTGCGAACTCGGGGCTGGCAACTACCCTTCCAAAGTTCCCGGCAAGGTATTGAAAATAAAAGGCAAATTCTCCAGAGTCCCCGCATGATATTGCATTGAAAGGAGTTATAAGTAAAATGTTATAAAATAAACTAGTTAGGCAGGAGAACCTCGCCGTTGGTGGCGGGCCGTTCCTTTTGAACGCTAACATGGGTTGAGGAAAATCCGGCCTCAGCCCCCGGAACTGATCAAAGACTAGCCGCCGGCCACCGCGCCAATGATGAGGAAAGGCTCTGCTCCGGAAGCAACCGCCTCGGGGAGCGGCGCGTCCGGCGGCTCGTGAGACAGGTCTTCCTCGCAGGCGAAGAATCGCAGGAACGGACGGCGCTGTTTTGTGACGTGATCGCGAATGGTTCCACGTAGCATGGGGTAGCGGGCCTCGAGCGCGTCGAGAACCGAGCGCTGTGTCGCAGGGCCCTCGACTTCGAGTTGTATCTCGCTGGTGACGTGTGCCAAGGTGCGCAAGTGTGCCGGCAACTCGACTCGAATCATGACAGCGTCTGGACCTCAACCGAAAGCACCGGCGGAAGATCACGGACGATAGGTGACCAACTGTCACCCGCGTCAGGCGAAACGTAAACCTGCCCGCCGCTGGTTCCGAAATAAACGCCGCACTTGTCGAGCGAATCCACGGCCATCGCATCGCGCAGCACGTTCACATAACAGTTGCTCTGCGGCAGCCCCTTGGTGAGCGGTTCCCACTCGTTGCCGCCGGTGCGGCTGCGGTATACGCGCAGCTTGCCCTCGTGCACAAAATGCTCCGCATCGCTCTTGATTGGGACAACATAAATGGTCTCGGGCTCGTGGGCGTGAACATCAATCACGAAGCCGAAGTCGGTGGGCAAATTACCGCTGACCTCGTGCCAGGAATCGCCGGCATCATCGCTGCGCATGACGTCCCAATGCTTCTGCATGAACAGCACGCCTGGGCGCGCAGGGCTCATGGCGACGTGGTGAACGCAGTGGCCGACCTCGGCATCCTGGTCGGGAATGAACTGTGAGCGCAGCCCCTTGTTGATCGGCTTCCATGTCGCGCCGCCATCATCGGTGCGGAAGGCACCGGCGGCCGAGATGGCAATGTAAATCCGGCCGGGATCTTTGGGATCCAGAATGACGGTGTGCAGACACATGCCACCGGCGCCCGGCTGCCACTTCGGACCGGTGCCGTGGCCGCGCAGCCCGGCCAACTCCTGCCAGCTATGCGCGCCGTCAGTTGAGCGGAACAAAGCGGCATCTTCCACTCCCGAGTAAACCGTGTCGGGATCGGTGAGCGACGGCTCGAGATGCCAGACCCGCTTGAATTCCCAGGGCTGCTGCGTGCCGTCATAAAACTGATGCGTGGTGAGCGGCTTGCCGGTTTCAGCAGAAGTGTCGTAAACGAACTTGTTGCTCTCGCCGACGGGCCAGCCCTGAGGACTCATCTGTGGTCCGCCGCCCGGCGTCTCCCATGTCTTGCCGCCGTCGCTTGAGCGCTGGATGACCTGCCCGGACCAGCTGCTGTTCTGCGAAGCGTAGATACGGTTTGGATCTACCGGCGAGCCTTTCATGTGATAGATCTCCCAGCCCGTGAAAAAAGGCCCGCTAACCTCCCACTTCTCGCGCTTGCCGTCCGATTCCAGAATGAATGCCCCTTTGCGTGTGCCAACCAACACTCGTACCTTGCTCATCCCCACTCCTTTCTGTCCCGTTGCGGATTTGTCCTAGTTTATCGACGGTTGAAACCTCCGACAATCGACATCTCCCGGGGAAAAATTGTGATATTTTTTTCGCGGCCAGTATGGGCTCTTCCCCGGATCTCACGTCCGGCGTTAAACATCTTTCAGTTGCTCTTCGGTCATTCCGAAATAATGGCCAAACTCGTGGATGACCGTCCGGCGGATCTGTTCGCGAACCTGGGCTTCATTGTGGCAGATGGACTCGATGTTTTTCTGGTAGAGCACGACATAGTCAGGTCCCGAGGGCAGGCTGAAGGTGCTCTTCTGCGTCATTGGCACTCCGTGGAACAACCCCAGGAGCAATGTCTGGGGCTTGCCGGACTTGGGCGGTTTCTGGTCTGCAGGCCGATCCTCGACCAGAACGGCGACATTGGCGATGCGACGACGAAACTCTATTGGCAAAGAGTCCATCACCTCCGCGACGACCTTCCTGAACTCCTCGCGCTTCATGCCTACTCTTTGGGTCGATTAGACAGCGGATACCGCTTGCGTACCTGGGATGTTACCGCAAGCGACTTTTGGATTTCTCTACAGCCGTTAATCTTCCCCGAAGACTTCTGCAGTAAACCCCTGCAAGTCTGCTCCATGCTGCCAGGCGGCGGCGGGCAGACCAGCCTTCAGGCAGGTCTGGGCCAGAAAAGTTTCGCGGTTCCACTTCCACTCGATCGGGACCTGGGGCAGTAGTAACCCACGACGGCTCCCATAAGTAACGATGAGACCGTGCTTGCCCACCACCACCTCGTCCGGCCTGATCGGCTGCAGCAGTGATAGAACGCTGATCTCCACCTTGAGGTCCGGCGCTTCAGCCCGAGTCACTGGTTCAAAGCGGGGATCGTCAAAGGCCGCTGCTCGCGCAGTATCGGCGACGGTCTTATACAGAGAGTCGGTGGGAAAAACGTAACCAATACACCCGCGAAGCCGTTCCCCAAGATGCAAGGTAGTGAAAGCTCCGCGCGGCTCAGTCAGATGCGGGCTGGGCGGAGTCAGATCAAGCTCGCAGTCTTCCAGCCATGCTTCAATGGAATCGTGGGCGAGCCTGAGCAATAGCTGGCGCTCTGCCGCAGAATACTCACAGGTCTCCTGCGAGATCAGGATGCGAGATTGTTCAGACGACGGGGACATCGTTGCGTTTCCGGCGCCGGCTCAGCACGAAAGAACGCCGCTTTCGGCGCGTTACCGCATGGCGGTCGATGGTTCGCCAGAAAGCGACGAAGTAATCGATGGCGGATAGCAGTGACAATCCGACCATCACCCATATTGAGACCAGCGCGATCGGATGCACGGGCAGATTGAGGAAATACCACGGCAGATGTGCCCAGTGGTGATCAACAATCGCCGCTACCACCGAAAAAATCTGCACGAACATCTTGCTCTTGCCCAGTTCGCTCGCCTGGATGGTGAAGCCTTCTGATGCGGCGATGGAACGCAGCCCGCTGACCAGAAACTCGCGGCCGACGATGATTACCGCCATCCATGCGGGAACAATACGCGGATTGAACTGCACCAGCGTGATGAACGCGGCCGCGATCAATAGCTTGTCGGCCACCGGATCGAGCAGCATGCCCATGGTGGTTACTTGCGCGCGCCTGCGCGCCAGGTAGCCATCAATGGCGTCGGTTAGCGAAGCAGCGATGAAAACAAAGGAAGCCAGCAGCTCACGGTCACCATTGGACGAACTTAAGCGGTTGCTGGAGAGAATCCAGATCAGCACGGGAATGCTGAAAATCCGAGTGAGCGTGATGTAGGTCGGAAGATTCACAAAGCGGAGAAGCAG
This sequence comes from uncultured Acidobacteriaceae bacterium, assembly GCA_963823635.1. Taxonomy (GTDB): domain Bacteria; phylum Acidobacteriota; class Terriglobia; order Terriglobales; family Acidobacteriaceae; genus Bog-257. Next base: position 97,020 of record CAWGMV010000005.1, read on the forward strand.
CAGGGACGAGGGCCGCCCCAACAGCCGATTATGCGCTAGTAACTACAGCGAAAGCAATCGCAGAAATGTGGCCGAAACGGGCTATTCGTCATGATGCACGGCGATCTCATCCAGCAAGGTGGGGGCTTCGTATTGCTCCCAGTAGCTGTAGCCCTCCGGGATTCCCTTAATCCAGTCCACAATGTTCATCCACAGCCGCAGAGTGCTGCGGAAGCGGCTACGGACAGCGGTGATGGGATGGACCAAAGTTGCGACTGCGAGGTACGCAACAATGGCGGGAAATGCTACCGCTACTGCAAGCAGGCGGAGATACAAGTAGAGGCGTCGCATGATGACCCTGGACGGAGGGAAAAACACCACCACACTACTTGACGTTATTATGCCCCAACTTGGTTGGCGATGCGGAGTTGTAATGGAAAATTATTTTGTCTGAAAACGGAACAAACTCCAATTTGGATGTTCATCGGAACATTGACTTGCCTGGCTGGTGGACTTATGCTTTCCGATTAACTTCGGCTGGGCGAGAAGTTTTTGGCTACCCAAAAATTTGCTACATAGCTGTCCCGCTCATTGTGGCATACCGGTTCGGAGGGTTCGGTGGGGTCTTCAGGCATGAATAAGAGAAGTTCGCCTCCTGCGGCTGCGAGTTGGGTTGAGGACAAATTCCGCTCCTTGCTGGAGGCAGCGCCCGACGCCATGGTGATCGTGGACCAGTCCGGCGCTATCACGCTGGTCAATGCGCAAACGGAGAAAATATTTGGCTACAGCCGCGAGGAGCTGATCGGACGTTCGGTGGAGTGCCTGATCCCGGAGCGCTATCGCGACCAACACCCACGTCACCGCGGCGATTTCTTCGCTGACTCGCGCGTACGGCCGATGGGCGTTGGATTGGAACTGTTTGGATTGCGAAAAGACGGGTCTGAGTTTCCAGTAGAAATAAGCCTGAGTCCACTGGTCACCGAGGAAGGCAAGTTTGTCAGCAGTGCGATTCGCGACGTTACCGAGCGCAAGCTGGCCGAAGAGCAAATCAAGAAGCTAAATGAGGAGCTGGAGAATGCTCTACGGCGCTCGGAGAAGTTGGCCTCCACTGGCCGGCTGGTAACTACCATCGCCCACGAAATTAATAATCCGGTGGATTCCCTGCGCACCTGCCTCTACATGTTGCGACACGATTCCAGCCTTGAGCCGAATGCACGCGAGCTGGTGGCGCTGGCGGAACATGAGATTGAACGGCTGGCGACCATTGCCCGCCAGACACTGGCGCCGCACCGTGAGACAAAACTTCCGGTCGTCACCAAGGTTTCCGAGCTGCTGGACGATGTGAGTGCCGTCTTCAAGCCCAAGCTACAGGCGACCCACATCAAATTGCATCGTGATTACCTCACCGAAGGAGAAGTGACGATCTACGCCAGCGACCTGCGGCAGGTTTTCACCAACTTGATCGCCAACGCCATTGACGCCATCGGAAAGGATGGCGAATTGAGTCTGTCTATTGACCGCGCGGATGGCGACGAAGTCGTGATTAGAGTCCAGGATACGGGATGCGGAATTCCGCCGGAAAACCTAAGTACGATCTTTGAACCGTTCTTCACGACTAAGGAAGACAAAGGAACCGGGATTGGGTTGTGGGTCGTCAAAGGCATAGTGGAAAAGCTGGGCGGGCGCATTGAGGTGGTCAGTTCTGCAATTGGTAAGACGGGAACCTGCTTCAGCATCTTTTTGCCAGCCGTTACGGCGAGCGCAGCGGTCCAAGAAGAAGCCAGGGGGGAAAGCGCAAAGTCGGCGTGTTAGTGTTCGGCCTCGTACACCGTTTTGCCGCCAACCACCGTACGCAGCACGCGGGTCTTCAGGATCTCCGGCGGCGCAGCTTTAGTCAGGTCGCGGTCGAGCACAACAAAGTCAGCCAGCATTCCCGGAGCAAGTGTGCCCTTCTCTTTCTCCGCAAACTGAGCGTAGGCCGAACCCGTAGTGTAAGCGGCCAGCGCCTGCTCGATGGTAAGTTTCTGTTCGGGGAAGTATGACTTGGTACCCGCTTCGTTCTCTCGCGTGACTGCCGCATAAACTCCGCGAAATGGCGTGATGGGCTCGACGGGATAATCCGTGCCGAAGGCCAGCGGCACGCCGTTGTCGAGAAATTCCTTCCACGCGTAGGAGGTTTTGGCTCGCTCGGGGCCAATGCGTCCCATCGCCCAGTTTAGGTCGGTAAGCAGGTGACTGGGCTGCATGGATGCGATGACGCCCAGCTCGCGATACTCCGCGAACTGGACCGGAGTGACGACCTGATCGTGTTCAATGCGAAAGCGCAGATCGCGAGTCTGCTTGTTGGCAGCTTCAGCGGCGCCGAAGGCAGTAAGCGCCATCTGGACAGCGCGATCGCCAATGGCGTGAAAGCCAATCTGGAATCCGGCGGCCGCACGTTCGATCGCCATGCGATTGAGTTTGTCCTGTTCATATCGCGGCAATCCTGAGTTACCGGGATCGTCCGAATACGGAGCCAGCAGGGCCGCGGTGCGCGAGCCCAGAGACCCATCCATAAAGCCCTTGAGCATCGCGGTATGCAGCATCGGATCGTCTGCCGGATGATGGGCGCGATGCGATAGCAGCACATCCACCGGGTCGTCGAAGTTGAGCCATTCGGTGATGCGCAGGGTCAGCTTGCCTTCGCGTTCCAGCTCTTCATAGATGAGGAATATCTCCCAACTGGAATTGTCCTGGGCGGAGGTAATGCCCCAGCGCGCGGCGTCGGCGAGGGCCAGTTCAGCAGCGCGCCGACGGCGGTCAGGACTTGGCGGCGGAATCTGCGACTCGACCAGCCCTCTCGCTGTCTCGCGCAGGATGCCGGTTGGCTCGCCGTTAGCATCGTGATCGATCTTGCCGCCCTGCGGGGCCGTCGTTTGGGCCGTGACGCCACCAGCCTTCAACGCGGACGCATTGGCAACGGCGATGTGCCCATCCACGCGGCTGAACACCGCGGGATGGCTACCCGCGACTGTGTCAAGATCCTGCCGATCCGGCAGCTTCTGGTCCGCCCATAATGTCTGGTCCCATCCGCCGCCCACCAGCCACTCCCCCGGTGCCGCGGTCTTGGCACTAGCGGCAATGCGCTGCTGCATCTCCTGCAAGGAACGCGTGCCGCGGAGGTCCACGCTCTGAGCCTCAAGTCCAGCTTCTTCCAGATGCACGTGCGCATCGTTGAAGCCGGGCATGACAAAATGTCCGCGGAGGTCAACGACCTGCGTGTGCTCGACCTTCAGCTTACGGACGTCCTCATCGGAACCGATGGCAACGACGCAGCCGTTGCTGACGGCAATGGCCTGTGCACGTGCGGGCGTGGCCTGCGTGTAGATATTGCCGTTGACGAAGATCGTGTCCGGCGGAGGAGACGCCTGCCCTTTTGCGTTTTGTGTGCCCGGGCAAGTCGCCGGTGGGGTCTGCGGCTGAGACAGCATGGAAGTACTCAAGGCGAATGATAAAGCGAGCAGCACCGGCTTTTTCATTCGTCCGAAACTCCAGCGAGCGCGAGAGTCAGCAGCAGAATGCGCTTGAGGCCAAGATCGCGGCCGGCAGGATCGTACCACTCGTGAATGGTATGCGCGCCGCCGCCTTTACCTCCAGCACCGATGGCTATCGCCTCGCGACCGAGCGAAAGCGGGACATTGGCGTCGGTAGATGCCCGTTGAATCTTGGCCGTGATGTTGAGATGTGCGTCCACAGCGCGAATCATCTTGAGCAGTTGCGAATCGGAGGGCAGGTCTGCGGCAGGGCGATTGCCGATGATGCGCACCTCAGCAGTGAGCAGTTCCTCGCGCTTGCGGCCGGTTAGCTCGGGGATGACCTGGTCAACTGCCTCGTGCAAAGCACGCTCCAATTTATCCAGCTCTTCAACCGAGGCGGAACGTGTGTCGACTCGCATGGTCGCCGATTCGGGAATGGAGTTCACCGAAGTGCCGCCGCTGATGATGCCGACGTTATAGACAGTCTTCGGAATTTCTGGAACGTGCGTCCGCGTGAATCGGTCGATGACGCGCGCCAGTCCGACGATGGGGTTGGCAACGCCGAAGTCGCTCCAGGAGTGTCCGCCGTGGCCGCGAATCGTCACTTCATAACGCCGGCTGCCGAGCCCTTCCGCGATGATGGTGTCGGTGCCAGCGCCATCCAGCACCACCAGGGAAGCCATATTGGCCGACCACATGGGCTGCTGGAAGATGTGCCGCATGCCTCTCAGGTCGCCTTCGCCCTCTTCTCCCACATTCCCGATGAACAGGACTGGAGCGCGGTTGGGAACGGCCGCAGCATGCATCGCGCCCGCGATGGCAATCAGCGCGGTGATTCCTGAAGAATTATCGGAAACCCCGGGACCGTAGAGCTTGCCTCCATCACGGCGCACGGAAATTTCCGTGCCGGCAGGAAAGACGGTGTCGAGATGCGCGCTCAGTGCAATGTACGGAGCATTCCGGTCGCTGCCCGGGCGGATGCCGAATACGTTGCCGATCTCGTCCTGATGGACATCGGAAAGCGACAGCTCAGTAAAACGGTGAGCCAGCCATTTGCTGCGCCCGGCTTCGCCCCAGGGAGGCGCGGCAATGGAGGTTACCTGGAGCTGCAGTTCCTCCAGTTGGCGCGCACGGGACCGGAACCAGGCAAACGCCTCATGGACCCGCCGCAACTCCGCCAGATAAACCACCTGTTGCTGGGCCGAGCGCAAAGACTGAGATTCACTCAATGAGAAGATTTCACCGGAAACCGAGCGCACTGGAGGATCGGGGCCCATGGAGGATGGACAATGGTAATACGGCGGAAGGCGGAACTGAAAGAATGGTGCCGCCCTACGACGCCAGGCTCGACTGCACGCTGGCGGGGGGTTGCAGGCACTCCAGGATCTCGGCGTCGGTCAGCATGCGGTCGGACGCTTTGGCGCGCTGGTAAATGCGGTCCACAACCTCGTCGCTGGCGGGAATGCCGTGGCGTTCCAGCCAGAAGTGCACGTTCGACTTGCCGCTCATGGGACCGATCTCGATGACCTGCTCCATGCCGAAATAGTGCGACGGAACGCCGGAATAAATACTGTTGGCGAGTAGAACATCATTCTTGCGGTATGCCTTGATGACGGCGGCGGCGTGAACACCCGTGCCGGTGCGGAAGGCATCATCTCCCACAACGGGGTAGTTCTTCGGAATTGGGATTCCGGTCGCTTTGGAGACCGACTCGCAATAATCCTTAAGTTTGGTCAGGTCCTGGCTGGCCCACGGCTCGATGCCCATCAGCTTCAAGTTCACCAGCATCTGGTCCATCTGGGTGTTGCCCACGCGCTCGCCAATACCGCAGGCCGTGGCGTGCACAACTTCGGCACCCGCGACCAGTGCAGCCAGAGAATTGGCTACAGCCAGGCCGCGATCGCAATGGCCATGCCATTCCACGCGAATGTTTTCGCCAGACGGCTTCACAACTTCGTTGATCACGAAATGCATAAGTGCGACTACGCCCATTGGGGTGGCGTGTCCGCAGGTGTCGCAAATCACTATGGCCTTGGCGCCGCAGGCGATGGCGGCGCCATACATTCGCTGGATCGTCTCAGGATCGCAGCGCGTTGTATCCTCGGTAACGTACATCACGTCCAGGCCGAGTGAGACGGCATATTTCACCGCGTTTTCTGTGGTGCGAAGCAGAAAGTCGTCGCTCCAATCTTCGGTGTAGCGCCGGATGGGACTCGAGCCGATAAACGTCGCGACCTCAACGGGTACGCCGGTGCGCTGAACAATCTCCGCGACCGGGCGAATATCGTTCTGATGCGTGCGAGCGGCGCAATTGGCCTTGATCTTCAGACGTGCGCAGCCAATCTCGCGGGCCAGGGCTTCGCAGTGCGCCATGGCGCGAGGGCCGGCACCGGGCAGCCCAATGTCGAGCGCATTAATTCCAACCTGCTCCATCAAATGGAGGATGTGAATCTTTTCTTCGATGGTGGGATCGCGAACTGAGGGCGACTGCAAGCCGTCGCGCAGGGATTCGTCATTCAGCAGTACTCTGCCTGACGGCACCATCGAGCGCGCGTAGAGGGTGTTCCAGTCGTAAATAAGATCAGCAACTTTAGCAGTCAATTCGCTTATACCCCGCGTCCGGGCTCCCACTGCGCCGGACCCTACTGGAGCAGATGCCAACCCTGGCCGCTCCGTTTCCGATTATCGCAAAGCCGGTTACTTCTTGCCTTCATCCGGCTTGGCGGCCAATGTCAATCCAAATACCGATGGTTTGCCCAAGCCGGCCACGTTCTTGCCGCGAGGCTCTTCGATACTCGGCAGGTACAACGTCTGGCAATGCTCGCAACGGTAAATTTCCGCGTGCTCGCCAAAGGTCTCGCGAACGTCGCCGCAAGCCTGTTCCCGCACATCGACCATATAAAACCAGCGCTTAAGATGCCCGCCGCAGAGCTTCTTCTTTTCGTCCAGCTCGTTGCAGGCGCGCTGGAAGGGCTTCTTGTATTTCACCTTATGTTTCGGAAGCTGCGGGACTTCGGCCTGCGCTGTCTCGGGCATGATGGCAGTATCGCCTGTGGCGGAGAATATCTCAATACCGGATGTACGGGAGCTAGCCGCGGATCGCTTGCGCTAACAGCGCTGCCCCGATCAACACCAGACCAAGGTGGACATACTTGAGAAATGCTTCGCCGCGGAGGCGGTGGTTGACAACACGGCCGATCAATATCGCCGGCAGAATAAGCATCAAGGACAATAGGTAATAATGGGTTACGACGGGAACCCACAGTCCCGCCAGCCAGTAGCCCGCCACACCAATGATGCTCGCCGGAAGGAAGTATCCTTGAAGGGTGGCGCGGAAGTGCTGTGCGGACCAGCGGCGCATGGACCCGTAGATCGCCAATGGCGGGCCGTTCATGCCGTAAGCACCGCCCAGCACGCCCGCACAGAAGCCGCAACCCAGCAGCCATGATCGGCTGTCGCTGTGCAATTCCGGAGGCCTGCGACCTATCAGTGCATAGGCCGAGAAGGCCATAATGACGATGCCCAACGTTGCTTTGACAAGGCGATGATTGCCGGCCGTCAACAGCACCAGGCCCAGCGGTATGCCAAACAACGTGGCAAGCACCAGCCAACCCGTGCTCCGTACATGTATCTTGCGCCAGTCCTGCACAACAATTACGGCGGCGACCGTGATCGAGACGAGTACGGCCAGCGGAGCAGCAACGTTAACCGGAAGGCGGAGAGCCAGAAGAGGAACGGCGACGAGCGCCTCGCCAAATCCGAAAGCGGAGCGGATCAGCGTGGCAACAAAAATCACCAGCAAGACATAAACTGTTGTGCCGTCCATCACACCCCGAAGACAAATCAAACGACAGGCGGTCTGTTCAGATCCTATTTCCCCGCCGAACCAGTCCTGCTGAGCGCAGGGCGCCGCTGATTCTTTTTCCCACATTCCGCGCAAACAGCAGTTCCACAAAGCCGCCCATCTGCTGTTTGAGCTTGCTGTCGTATCCAAACCACCATGGCTTCGGTACGCCGGGCAGCAGGTCCACATCAACGTGTTTCACCTGAACCATTTCGGCCATGCCCATCTCACCGTGGGTGCGGCCGATGCCGCTGAACTTGAATCCGCCGTGCGGAGCTTCGGCAATCCCGAAACATGAAACCACATCATTGACCATCACCGTCCCGGCTTTGAGCCTTGCGGCGATCTCCTCGCCGCGGCTGCGGTCGCGGGTCCACACGCTCGCCGCGAGGCCGAAGTCGCTGTCGTTGGCCAGGCGTACGGCTTCGTTGTCCGACTCAAACGCCGCAACCGGAAGTACCGGCCCGAAGGTTTCCTCGCGCATCAGGCGCATGTCCTGGGTGACATCGGCGAGCAGTGTTGGAGCGTAGAAGTTAGGTCCCAAATCGGTCAGCCGCTTGCCGCCTAGCAGCAGACGCGCGCCGTGTAGCACGGCATCGTTCACATGGTCCTCGACGATCCGCAGTTGCCGTTCGCTGATAAGCGGTCCTTGCTCGACCTCGGAATCGATGCCATTACCGACCCGCAGCTTGGCAATCTTGCCGCGGCAGGCCTCGAGGAATTCTTCGTACAGGCTGCGGTGAACATAACAGCGCTCAACCGAGAGACACGTCTGTCCAGCGTTGACGAACGCACCCCACACCGCGCCGCTGGAGGCGATGTCCACGTTGGCGTCGTCCAGCACCAGCATGGGATCTTTACCGCCGAGTTCTAGTACGACAGGTAGCAGCTTCCGCGCCGCAGCCTCGCCTACACGCCTGCCCGTTGGAACACTTCCGGTGAAGATAAGCTTGTCGATATGCGACTCGATCAGCGCCGCCCCTGCCGCACCTGCTCCGATGACAACCTGCATGAGATCGGGACTCAAGCCAGACGCATGCAACAGATGTTGCAACTCAAGCGCAATCAGCGGCGTGAACTCCGACGGCTTCAGCACGACCGCGTTGCCGGTAACCAGCGCCGCGAGTGTCTCAACTGCCGGAATCGAGAACGGATAATTCCAGGGTGAAACGATGCCGATGACTCCGAAGGGTTCACGCACCAGCTTGCCGCGTTTCATCTTCATCACCGGGTTGCCGTGGGGCAACCGCTGTTCGCGAAGAAACTGGTGCGCGTTGTCAATGCAGAACTTGGCAGCGTCAAGCACCACAAGAACTTCTGTGACCAGCGCCTCCACAACCGGCTTGCCGGCCTCGCGGCAGATGAGACTGGCTACTTCGTCGCGTCGCTCGCTTAAGATCTGCTGGAACCGGCGCAGGGCCGCTATCCGTTCGCCGACCGGCGTCGCCTCCCATGCCGGCTGGGCCTCCCTGGCGCGCAGCACCGCATTGTGCACATCAGTTGTGCTGACGGCAGCCAACTCCGCCAGCACTTCTCCGGTGGCGGGGTTCGTGGTGACGATAGCGCTGCTTTCAGCAACTGGTGCTTGTGTAGCCATGCCTAATATTCAACGCTTACAAGATAGAGACCGCAAGCCGGGGCGGTCGGGCCGGCAGCGCTGCGGTTGCGCGCCTCCAGGATCCGGAGCACATCGTCAACCGCCAGAGCGCCCTTTCCCACCTGAAGAAAGGTGCCCACCAGGTTACGCACCATGTGGTTGAGAAAACCGTCGCCGCGCACCGTGTAAACCAGCTCTTCGTCGGTCCTGAGCCACTGTGATGAATGGATAGTGCGCACATTCGAAATGGCTTGCGATTCCAATGCTTCCTCCTTCACCAAGGAACGTTCCGCTATTCGTGCGGCGCGGTCCGGATCCGATGCCGCGAACGATGTGAAATCATGCGTTCCGACGACATGGCGGGAACCGTTAATAATCGCCTCTTCATTCATTGGATGTGGATCGTGATAAACGTAGCGGGCAAGAAACGGCGGACAAACAGCTCCGCGATAAACCCGGTATCGATAGGTTTTCGCCGAGGCTGAATGTCGAGCGTGGAAGTTGTTGTAGGTCGCTTCTACCGAGTTAACGCGTATGGATGGTGGAAGAATGTCGTTAAGCGCGGTAGCCAGATTGGATTCTGGAATGGGGGACTCCAGCCGCACGGAAGCGACTTGCCCGAGCGCATGAACCCCGGCGTCGGTGCGGCCAGAACCCTGAGGCAACACATCCTCTCCTGTGAGCCGATTGAGGCAGTCGGCGAGAGTGCCCTGCACGGTCTTCAGGCCGGGCTGAATTTGCCACCCGTGAAACTCCGACCCGTCATAGGCCAGCGTGATTTTCAGAGTGCGACTCACATTTCGTCCCAGATGAGTGAAAGCGCGATTGTTGCGCTTTGTAAAGCTCTGTTAAGTCGTGTAAAGCGGCCAAAATCAGCCCTGAGCCTCAGCTATACTATGCCATTCCTGCCGACTTGCGAGGTTGCAAGTATTTCTGTCCCCTGCGAGGTCATCTTTGAGGCGATTCTTCGCAACTCTTTCCTTGGCCGAGATTGCTGACAGCATCAAAGAATCCGATGGAAAACCTGAAAGCTACAGCTTCAGTTCCTGGAGATAAAGGAATGTTTGTTCCCAAGCGTGTGAATCCTCTGTCCACAAAATCGTTCACGGCGGTTCTGTTTTGTTTACTTGCTGCAGCGAGCTTTGCCCAGAATCCAGCGCCCCAGACGGCGGCGCCACAGACCCCGCCTCTGACGCCGTTGCCGCAGGCACCGGCGCCGCAAAACAACGCTCATCCTTATTCAGACCAGGATTACAGCCGGGGCAAAAAACAGTGGCCCAATCCGTTTGTGGTATACACCACTCGCCAGGTTGCCCCTCTGAACGTTGCCAACAGCGGGCGCACCGACCGCATCATTATTGACGGCAAGTTATATCTGTCACTGAATGACGCCGTGGCTATGGCCCTGGAAGACAATCTTGACATCGGCATTCAGCGCTACAACCTCTCCATCGCCGACACCGATATCTTGCGAACCAGCTCCGGAGCGGTGGCACTCGGGGTGAACGCCGGTCTGGTTCAGGGCACACCCGGTGGCCAAACGGGCACGACCTCGGCTGGAGGCACAGGAACATCCACCACCGGCTCGACTGGCGGCGGCATCGGCGGCACGACCATAGGCGTCGGAGGCGCCGGCGCGGGTGTAGGCGGCATCGTGGCCTCCACCCAGGGCGAAGGACCGCCGATTGACAACTTCGATCCGGTGATTACGGGAACCGTAGAACAAAACCACGCCATCACCCCCGAGGCGAATACCGTTTTCACTGGCACACCTGAGTTGAACCAGACGATCACGACTGCCAATTTCCTTTACAGCCAGGGATTCTCCACCGGTACCCTGATGACCGTCGGCTTCAACAATACCCGTACTTCCGCCAACGCTCTGTACAACACACTGAATCCTAATCTCGTGCCGAACTTTAGCTTTGAACTGCGCCAGCACCTGTTGTCGGGGTTTGGTTTTGATCCCAACCTGCGCTGGATCCGCATTGCCCGCAACAACAAGGAAATTGAGGACGTCACCTTCCGGTTGCAGGTCATCACCACGGTGTCGCAGATCGAGAATATCTATTGGGACCTGGTCAACGCCTACTCCAACGTAACCGTGCAACAGCGGGCGCTGGACCTTGCCAACAAGACACTTTCCGACGATCAGAAGCAGGTGGCGGCCGGGACGCTCGCACCACTCACGGCGGTGCAGGCGCAAAGCGCCGTGGCCACAGCGCAGCAAAACCTGGTGGCCGCACAAGTTAGCCTGGAGCTCGAGCAACTGCTCATGAAAAATGCCATCACCCGCAACATGGCGGATCCAATTCTGGCCGTAGCGCCGGTAATCCCCACTGACACCTTGAACATTACCCAGCCTTACCAGGTGGCGCCGGTGGACGACCTGATCAACCAGGCCCTGCAGCAGCGCCCGGAAATCGCCACCGCCCGAATTACCCTCACCAACAGTGAAATCTCCCGCAAGTCGATTCGCAACCAATTATTGCCGACGGTGGATCTGTTTGCGTTTTATGGCGCTTCCGGGCTGGCCGGACCGCAGAATCCGTTATGCACGAATGCCAACCGCGGCTGTCTACCAGCGGGAAGCATCCCCACCACCGGCTACTCGGATGCGTTCCAGAATCTGTTCAACAGCTCCGCGCCGAACAAGGGAGTGGGTGTAAACATCAACATCCCGCTGCGCAACCGCCAGACCCAGGCCGATCAGGCACGCTCGGTGCTGGAATATCGCCAGGGGCAGATGAGCTTGCAGCAAACCGAGAACACCATTCGGCTGCAGGTGCGCCAGGCGCAGTTCGCATTACAGCAAAATTATGTGGCCCTGCAGGCCGCGGTCTCCGCCCGCGATTACGCGGCACAGAACCTGGACGCCGAGCAGAAAAAACTGCGCATGGGCGCATCTACCAGTACGCTGGTGTTGCAGGCTTCGAGCGCTCTGACCCAGGCGGAGTCCAACGTTCTCGCCGCAGCCACCAATTACGAGAAGTCCAAGGTCCAGCTTGATTTGTCCACTGCCGACACCCTGACCAAGCTCGGCATAGACATGACCGAAGCAGAGGCCGCCAAGGTCACGCACACGCCAAAGGTTCCCGGTATCGTGCCAGCCAATACCAACGACCTGACGCAGCCGGTTGTGAAGCCGATACCGGTTCCGGGAGTCAACGAGCCGGAGCAACCGCCGCCGCCCTCAAACACGCCACCGCAGAATTCGCAGATGCAGATGGAGGTGCTGCCGACATCATCGCGCTAAAGGTGCAAACAGATCTCGGGTAAGGGAACGGAGGCATGGGATAATTCCTTGCTCCCCCTCTCCGCATCCACTAGCATGTAGAGTTCTTTCAGCGGGGTAGCTGATGCCTGATCGCCACAAGTCCAACATAAAAACCGTAGCCGAATCGCCGGTCACGGATCTCTTCGAGAACGGTCGCCAGCCATCCCCATCCGAGAAAGAATGGGCCGAGAAGACGCTTGTGCCCACACTGGAAAAGGCTCCAGAGAAGCCCATCGGCGCGCCCACCGGCATTAATCTTGACGAACATGGCCATGCGCGTTACACGACCATTTCCGGTGTGCCCATTCGCCGTCTCTACACGCAGGCCGACCTTCCCGCGGCTTGGAAGTTCGAAGACTCCCTGAACTATCCCGGACAGCCGCCGTTCACGCGAGGCATTCATGCTTCTGGCTATCGCGGCAAGATGTGGACTATGCGCCAGTTCTCGGGCTTCGCCTCGCCCGAGGAAACCAACCAGCGCTACAAGTACCTGCTGGAGCACGGCGGCCAGGGGCTCTCGGTCGCCTTCGATCTGCCCACGCTGATGGGTTACGACAGCGACCACATGATGAGCGAAGGCGAAGTCGGCAAGTGCGGCGTCGCCATTGATTCCCTGGAAGACATGGAGATCCTCTTCGACGGCATTGATCTGGAGAAGACCACGGTCTCGATGACCATCAACTCGCCCGCGTCGGTGCTATGGGCGATGTATCTCGCGGTGGCCGAGAAGCAGGGCGCAGACTGGAAGAAGATTTCCGGCACCATCCAGAACGACATCCTGAAGGAGTACATCGCGCAGAAGGAATACATCTATCCGCCTGCGCCCTCGATGCGGTTGGTGATTGACACCTTCGAATTCGGCTCGATATTCACGCCGCGCTTCAACACCATCTCCATCAGCGGCTACCACATCCGCGAGGCCGGCTCGACTGCGCTGCAGGAGCTCGCCTTCACCGTCTACGACGGCGTGGAATACGTCGAGTGGGCGCGCCGTCGCGGTCTTGACGTGGACGAGTTCGGGCCGCGGCTCAGCTTCTTCTTCAACGCGCACAACGACTTCTTCGAAGAGATCGCCAAGTACCGCGCGTCGCGCAAGATCTGGTATCGCCTGATGAAGGACCGCTTCGGCGCCAAGAACCAGCGCACCTGGCTGATGCGATTTCACACCCAGACCGCGGGCGTCTCGCTCACCGCGCAGCAACCGATGAACAACATCGCGCGCGTCGCCATCCAGGCGCTGGCGGGCGTGCTGGGCGGAACGCAGTCGCTGCACACCGACAGCTACGACGAAGCGCTGGCGTTGCCCACCGAGGACGCGGTGCGCATCGCGCTGCGCACTCAGCAGATCATCGCTTACGAATCGGGCGTGGCTCAGACCGTCGATCCACTGGGCGGCTCGTACTTCGTCGAGCGCCTCACGCTCGATATGGAAAAGGGCGCGTTCGACTACTTCGACAAGCTTGACGCCATGGGCGGTATGGTGAAGGCCATTGAGAAGGGCTATCCGCAGAAGGAGGTTGCCGAGGCCAGCTACCAGTTCCAGCGCGCCACTGAAGCGAAAGAGAAGATCACCGTCGGCGCGAATGAATTCGTCATCGAAGAAGGGCCGCCCAACATTCTCTACATCGGTGAGGAGGTCGCGCTGCACCAGAGCAAAAAGCTGAAGGCGCTGCGCGAGCGGCGCTCGAACGAGGAAGTTCGCCGCCGCCTCGATCTGTTGAAGAAAGCCGCAGCGCAAGAGCCGAAGGCCGGCGAGGATGGCCGGATCTCGCCCGCGAACACCATGCCGTTCCTTGTGGATGCGGTGAAGGCCTATGCCACTGTCGGCGAAATCTGCGACGCCTTGCGCGATGTGTACGGCACGTATACCGAGACAGCGTTCGCATGAAGGAGTGATCAGGCGCAACCGAGGACATAGGACTTGGGACTGCTTTTCTTGGAAGAATACCTAGCGAAAACTCCGCTTCAATTCTGCGAATATTAGAGGACATCTAAACTCAGCCGTTCTTTTTGCTTTGCGCCAGCTGGAGTTTGCGAGATAATTCCCACTCGCCGACCTTCGTCTACTCTGAGCGCCCAACCCAATGAGAGGAGTGAGTGCCCCATGAGGAGCCGGTCGCTGTACCCGGCCTGTGGTGTCTGCGTATTGATTGTGCTTATGTCCTCTGCTTTCCTGTTCGGGCAGGTAGCAGCTACCTATCACAACGACAACTATCGCAGCGCCGTCAGCCCGCATGAAACCATTCTGACGCTTGGAGTGATAAGAGCTTCGCTCTCGACGCTCGACAGCGCATCCGCGGCGGTGCGAACCAGAGGTCGGGACGATCCTGGCCAACCCGGATTCATAGGTTACGCTGGTGACGTTCTGACCTATCACTACAGCGTCACCCGCCAAGGTCAAAATACCCAGGAGTCTGTTCTGACGCATGCCAACGTAAACTTCAACAGTTTCGGGAAGATCCGCTTCTTCGCGGTGGATGGCCAAGTGTATGCCCAGCCGCTCTACGTGTACCGGCTGCCTGGACAGATTCACGTGCAGAACACGCTCTTCGTGGTTACCGAGCACGACAGCGCCTACGCCTTTGACGCCGATGCCGGGACGCTGTCATGGAAGGTATCCGCATTGGCTGCGGGCGAAACCCCCAGCGACGATCTGGGTTGTAGTGTCCAGATTTCACCCGAAATTGGTATCACGGACACTCCGGTGATCGACCGCCGACAAGGGCCAAACGGCGCTATGTATCTGGTGGCGATGTCCAAGGATTCGACCGGCAACTACCATCAGCGCTTGCACGCGCTGGATCTGAAAACCGGGGCGGAACTGTTCGGAGGTCCGGTGGAGATTCAGGCGAAATATCCTGGAACCGGTGATGGCAGTCAGAACGGCTACGTTATCTTTGCTCCCAGGCAGTACGCAGAGCGGGCGGGCCTTTTGGAGTTGGGCGGGGTCATTTACATCGCATTCACCTCCCATTGCGACTCTCGCCCCTACACCGGGTGGTTGATGGGGTACAACGCCTCGACTCTGGCGCAGACGTCCGTTATCGATGTGACTCCCAACGGCGACAGCGGGTCTATTTGGATGTCCGGCGCAGGATTGGCAGGCGACTCCCAGGGGAACATCTATTTCCTTGACGCTAACGGTACCTTCGACACCACCCTCAACAGCCAGGGCTTTCCGATCAATGGCGATTATGGGAATGCATTCATGAAGCTCTCCACGTCGGGAGGGCTCGCGGTCGCCGACTATTTCAACATGCACAACACGGTCCAGGAATCGGACAATGACGAAGACCTCGGCTCCGGCGGCGCGATGGTACTGCCCGACCTAACCGACAACAACGGCCAGGTGCATCACTTGGCGATAGGAGCGGGAAAAGACTCCAACATCTACGTGGTGAACCGCGACGATATGGGAAAATTCAATCCCAGCAACGACAATGCCATTTATCAGGAGCTAGTCGGTGCCTTGCCGGGGGGCGTATATGCGAGTCCGGCGTATTTCAACAACACTGTGTATTACGGCTCCGTCGGGAGGCCGCTCAAAGCTTTCCCAATCAGCAACGCAATGCTGGCGACGACGCCGAGTTCCCAGACTGCCACCGCGTTCGGATATCCGGGAACGTCTCCGGCAGTGTCGGCGAATGGGACCTCCAATGGGATCGTCTGGGCGGTCGAAAGCCCGGTGGCTGGAGATAAACCCCTGGGTGTTTTGCACGCCTATGACGCCACGAATTTGGCGCATGAGCTATATAACAGCAATCAGGCGGGATCGCGCGACCAATTTGGCACGGGCACTAGGTTCGTAACCCCAGTGATCGTGAATGGTAAAGTCTTCGTGGGCACACCATCGGGAGTTGCGGAGTTCGGATTGCTGCAATAGTCCGAACACCGGTTGAACGCGATATCTGGCGGGGCCGCCGCAGAGAGCGCAGGATCCCTTCGATCCCGTCTGGGGACTACGTTCCGCCCTGACGACTGTTGCCTCCAAGGTTTATCATGAAGGTTTGGCTGGAAGCTGAGGGCTGAAAGCTAAGAGCTACCCACATGTCCCCTGACCGCAAAATCCGCGTCCTGGTTGCCAAGCCCGGACTCGACGGCCACGACCGCGGCGCCAAAGTCATCGCCCGCGCCCTGCGCGATGCCGGCATGGAAGTCATTTACACCGGGCTGCGCCAGACTCCCGAAATGGTGGTTAACGCCTCGCTGCAGGAAGATGTGGACGTCATCGGCCTCAGCATCCTCTCCGGCGCACACAATGCCATCGTGCCGCGCGTGATGGAGTTGCTGAAGCAGAACCAGATGGACGATGTGCTGGTTCTGGTTGGCGGCATCATTCCTGACCAGGATGTCGAGGCTTTGAAGCAGGCGGGCGTCGCCGCCGTCTTTCAGCCGGGCACTCCGATGGATTCCATCATTGAATTCATCCGCAGCAACGTGAAACCGCGCAGCGTGACAGCCGGATAAATCGGCCCGCATTCTGGGTCAGAATCTTTAGTCCTCCCTTCGCGTTGGTCTTCGCTCCTTTTTCTTTGCGCCTGTGCGCACCTGGCGTATGATGCTCGCTGTCCCTTTACATGCCAGACCAGAAACCCAGGATTGTGACTCGCAAAGAATGGCGCCAGGCTGGCCGGTCTTGCCGTCACAAGGTCGGGCGTGTTGATTTCATCGTCTTCTATGCCTTGATGTCATTGGGGAAGGAAAGCTCGAATCTGGTACTTTGCTATCCTACCAACGTTTTCGGAACAGAGAGGAGATGGTTATTACTCCTCCACCATTGCCGGGACGCAGCTCACCGCAATATGCTTCTGATAACCTCGAGCGCTTGCGGTATCACTAGATCTATGATTAACACGTGTACTCTCCACAGTTGCCGGAACTTTGACGACCTCAATAGCATGTCGTAATCTTTGACAGAGCCATATCGCGGCAACTGACTTGATCCTGTTGATAACATCCATTGTCGCCGGTATGGAAAATTTGGTGATTTCCAAAAATAACCTATCATGACCCTGCTGTCGTATGCTATCTTGCAACACGCATCTTGCTAAGAATGTTATTTTCTGTTCCTCCGCTCAGAAATGGGAAGCATGAACTAGTCCAGTAGATCCCTGATTTTCCTCAGAAGCTGTCTTGGTGAAATCGGTTTTGATATGAAATCGAGCCCTTCCTCCAGAAGTTTGCTTTTTGATACAATATCGCCAGTATATCCGCTGGTGAATATAACCTTTATATCAGGCTTTATTTTCAGTATCTCCTGGTATGCTTCTTTGCCATTTTTTTTCGGCATTATTACATCGATAAGAACAAGGTCTATTATATCCTTATATTTTGCAAACATAGCTACGGCATCTTCACCGTCTAATGCCTCGATGACTGAATATCCGCATTCCTCTAGCATGATTTTCGTCGCATTTCTTAATGAGTCCGCATCGTCAGCCACGAGTATGGTCTCGCTGCCGCAGACGAGGAATGGATTGTATTGCGTCAAAGTCTTTCACTGTCATAGCTGATGAAGGCAGATATATTCTGAATGTAGTCCCACTTCCAGGTTCGCTGTAAACATTTATGTATCCATTATGTTGCTTGACAATTCCGTATACAATAGCCAGCCCAAGCCCTGTTCCCTTGCCGACTTCTTTGGTAGTAAAAAAGGCTCGAAGATTCTTGCCGTTATCTTCTCATCCATCCCTTCCCCGGTATCCCCCACTGAAAGGACCCCATATTTGCCTGGCCTCCCATATCCGTGCATCTCCACAAAAACATCGTCCATCTCGAAAAGCTCGGTGTTTATTGTCAGATTCCACCATCGGGCATGGAGTCCCGTGCATTGATGGCAAGGTTCATCAATACCTGGTCTATCTGATTGCTATCAGCCAGTATCATGACATCCGTGTCCGAAAGCTCCAAGCGAAGTTTCACGGCTTCATTCATCATAACGCCAAGAAACTTGCTGATCGTTCTGACTATATCATTTAGTTTTACCGGCTTCATATCTATTTCTTCTTTTCGACTGAAGGAAAGAAGGCCTTTCGTCAGTGTTGCAGCCCTTTCCGTCAGTTCGAATATCTGGTCCAGATAATTACTAACCGGCTTTTCTCCTTCAATCTTCATTTGTATGAGCGTACCAAAGCCTATGATAGCACCAATAATGTTGTTAAAATCATGGGCCACTCCTCCCGGCAAGCTGTCCGACAGCTTCCATCTTCTGAGCATGAAACAGTTGGATCTCAAGATTTTTCTTATCCTCTTCGGCCTGCTTTCGCTCCGTAATATCCCGAAAGGTAATAACAGCCCCCGCAATGGATCCTTTATCTATTATGGGAGTGCTAGTATATGAGACAGGAAAGCTTGAGCCCTCCTTTCTCCAGAAAACTTCATTCCCTATGCTGCGATGAATTGCTCCGTCTTTTAGCGTCGCATAGATGAGACATTCATCGGCGCGATGAGGACTTCCGTCAGCTTTCAAATAATGCCAGATCTCGTGACTGCGTTTACCTATAAGTTCCTCGAACCGAATAGCCTAGCATTGCGGCAGCGGATGGGTTTACAAACGTATGCTTTCCTTCTTGGTCCAGCCCTAGTATTCCCTCTCCGGCAGAGTTCGTATCGATTCGTTATAACGCCGGAGATTCTCAGTTTCTCATATGCCTTCTTTCGTTCGGTAATATCTCGTGCAACAACTCAGCCGCCGGTTTGCCCTTATAGGTAAACGATGCCGCCATCCAGCTTCCCGCATCAAAACTGTGCCGTCCAGCTTCAGATATTTTTGCTCGATCGTAGGGACTATTACATTGCCACGTTTTAATTGATGAATTTCTTTTGGACAATTTCCCTGTAATCCGGGTGTATAAGATAAGAACCTGTGTGCCCAAAAGTTGATCGGGACCGGATGCGCCGAAAAGTTTTGTCCCCGCCGAGTTGATAAAGGCGATCTTTCCCTCGCACTGGATATAGACGGTATTGGGGGTAAGCTCAACCAACTTGCGATGTCTTTCTTTCAACCCGACAACAGAAATGTGTCTCCAGAAGAGCATGACAACAAAAGTGAGGATTACACCGCCCAAAATCACGGTCATGATTTCCCGCCCGGTCCAAGAGGATGCCGGCTTTCCGTACCATTTTGGATAGATTTGGCGGTATTCCTCCGATACTACAAATCCTTCGACAGCCTTATTCAAGCGTTTCAAAAGAATCTTGTTGTCCTTCCTGACTGCTGTGGCCCGTTTGACTTCACCGAAAGGATTGGGCGCCATTTTTATCGCGTCTTCCAACCCGGCATCCATCGCCAGACGAAGACATACCGGTGCAGGACAGGCGAAGGCATCGAACCTGCCAGCCGACAGATCATACAGCCCCTGCGAATAACTTTTGTAGGTAATAATGTGTATTCCCTGGACATTCCGGATCTTTTCGTACGCAAAACTTTCTTGTATGGTGCCGACCGGTGGGGCCTGTTGTTATCCCCTTTATGCTGCTTTGGGCTCTAACAAACATGGAAACGGGGAAGTGTCCCAAGGAGTCGTAAAAGACAAGTCCTTTTCACGCTCTTCGCTGATACCTATTTCCGGAATGAGATCAGCCTCTCCGCTTCTGATTTTGGCAATAATGTCCTGCCATCCGTATCCAACGATGTAAGCAACATCCATGCCGCTTAATTCGGCGATCCTGTTTATGATGTCGACGGCAAAACCCGACGGCTTGTTGGTATGGGGGTGGATAAAATAAGTAGGGGGAGAATGTGCAGGAATAATCGCGACGACCTGATATGCGGGACAACGGCATTGAGGTTCGTTGCCCACGCATTGTAGGCGATGCAGTTCGGCGACAAAAAACAAGAGCGGGATTACGCACTGTCAGTCTGGGTAATGCCATGTATTGGCCGAGGCCCAATTTGCAGCTTAAAGATCCGGTAACGGTCATTGGCATGCTTTTATACCCTGAACTGACTTGCTATCCCGTGCATTTTGCGGACATGTCGGCCAGGTTCGATGACGATATAGATATTTGCTCGGAACGAGATAGAGATCTCCTTTGATGACTTCGCTATGGTCCGATGTC
>CAWGMV010000006.1:0-13704 GCA_963823635.1 uncultured Acidobacteriaceae bacterium
TCGAGGTTGGCTTGCAGGTATCCCCAGCGGCGGAAGGCGTCCAGAACGCGTTCCTGCTTCTCGGTGTCAACGTGATTCATTGTGACGGTGGACAAGTTGTGAGCAGCTCCCAGGGCCGCGCCCGCGATCTGGGGGACGGCGTTTGCTAAATACCGGGTAATAGTTATAGATTCCCTACCGGCCGAACCGATGCGAATGCCCCCAAGTCAGAGACAGGCCGCGGCCAAGAAACTCAGTATAAACAAACGTTTCCTCTTGCGTATTCTGACGGGTTACGTCGAAGACTCATAACGATGAAGCCGCTTTTGCCGCAAGACCGGGTATTCGTCCTCACCGGAGCCGGCATCAGCGCCGAGAGTGGCCTTCCAACCTTTCGCGGCGCCGATGGACTCTGGCGGGGCCACCGCGTGGAAGAAGTGGCGACCCCAGAAGCTTTTCGCGCCAATCCCGAGATGTTGTGGCAGTTTTACTCCGAGCGCCGTAAGCGCCACGCGACAGTGATCCCCAACAACGCGCATTTTGCCTTGGCTGGGTTGGAGCGCGCACTGGGCGAGCGCTTCTTCCTGTGCACGCAGAACGTCGATTCGTTGCACGAGCAGGCTGGCTCGCAGCGCGTCACGCACATGCACGGGCGCTTGATGCAGACGCGCTGCTCCCGCGAGAGCTGCCGTACGCAGCCGTTCGACGACGAGCGCCTGTACCTGACGCGGGCGGAAATCCCGACCTGCCCTAAGTGCGGCGCCCTGCTGCGCCCCCATATCTGCTGGTTCGGCGAAGTGCCATTCCACATGGACCGCATCTTCGCCGAGCTGAGAATCTGCACTATACTGCTGACGATAGGCAGCTCGGGAGTCGTCGAGCCGGCAGCCAGCTTCGTGCGCATGGCCCGCATGAACAGCGCCAAGGCGATTTACATCGGCGCTGAAGAGCCCGCGAACAGTATCTTCTTTGATGAAGTGGTGTTGGGAAAAGCGGGAGAGGTGCTGCCCAAGCTGGTTGAGAAAATGCGGGGCGCGCGGGTCTAAGCAGCTAGAGCCTGCCGTTATTGGCTCGCCCGTAGCTCATTCCACAAATCGCTGAGCCTCAGAAATATTGGGGGGTCGGCCACGCGGAATTCCTCGACCGGCAACCACGCAGTTGTGCTGCAGTCGTAACCGACGGCATTGATCGGGTCAATCACCCAGACATTTTGGATGCCCATGTTGCGGTAGTCGGATAGACGCTCGTTGTAGCGCGCAATGCGGTCTTCGGGAGAAAGGATCTCGATCACGGCCAGTGGAGGGTTGGTTAGGACTCGCTCGCTTTGTTGGCTCCGCGCCATCAGACAAACATCGGCGATTCTGACCCGTGTGGCGGAGACTCGAATTCGCATTTCAGGGAGAACATGCAGTCCCCACTCCTGACGGTGCTGGCCAAACCAAGTGGCCAGCAGACCCTGGATCGCGGCGTGATCGAATTCTCCCAAATTCCGCTCCTGTACTGCGCCGTCAACAAAGTCACAGTCTGGACGGTAGCTCGTATGCAAGTACTCAGCCAACGATGTCTGGACGGTCGCCATATCCAAGTTCCTTGAGCAATCTTACCGCACAAAATGTCCGACGATGTTGTACGCCGCGAACGCAGCAACGTAGGCAACCACCGTCATGTAGCCGAATTGCAGCGCCGGCCACTTCCATCCATTGGTCTCGCGGCGCACCACAGCAACGGTGGACATGCACTGCATGGCGAAGGCGAAGAACACCAGCAGAGCGACGGCGGCGGCGGGAGTAAGTTCGTGGCGCAGCGCCGCTTGCAAATCGGTAGCATGCGATTCGGGATCGACTCCGTTCAACGTGCCCAGCGTGGCGATGATGACTTCGCGGGCAGCGATCGAGGTAACCAGTCCGACGCCGATCTTCCAGTCGAAGCCCAGAGGACGAATCACCGGTTCAATCGAATGTCCCAGCTTGGCGACCACGCTGTTCTGCACCTCAGGCGGCTGGCCATGATGCAAGGGGAAGTTGGTCGCTGCCCACAGCAGCAGCGTAACCAGCATGATGATAGTGCCGGCACGGTACACGAAGGCCTTGCCGCGGTCCACCAGCCGCAGGCCCAGCCCTGACATTGTAGGCCAGCGGTAGGGTGGCATCTCCAGAATGAAGGGCGCATCCTTGCTCTTCAGGATGGTTGACTTCAGCAGCCGGGCCGTGACCACGGCCATGAGGAAGCCGAGCACATACAAGCCAAGCATCGCCGCGGCGCGCGTTCCCAGGAACGGCCCTAATAGCGGACTGTTCGGCAGGAACGCGGCGATCACCATGGTGTACACCGGCAGGCGCGCCGAGCAGGTCATGAATGGTGCGATCAGGATGGTGGCGATGCGGTCGCGCTTGCTTTCGATGGTGCGCGTCGCCATGATCGCCGGGACGGCACACGCGTACGCCGAAAGCAGCGGGATGAAGCTCTTGCCGTTCAGCCCGACACGCGACATGGTGCGATCGGCGATCACAGCCGCCCGCGAGAGATAGCCGGAGTCCTCGAGAATTCCGATCACCAGGAACAGCAGCAGGATCTGTGGCAGGAAGACCAGCACCGAACCGGTGCCCTTCAATACTCCATTAACAATCAGCGAGCTTAAAATGCCCTGCGGCAGGTAAGTGCCAACCCCCGCGCTAATGACATCGAGAAAACGCTGTATCGCATTCGATGGCGCCTGCCCGATGGCGAAAATCATCTGAAAGATGCCAACTACGACCAGAGCAAAGATCACCGGTCCCCACATGCGGTGCAGAAACACGGAATCGAGTCGCTGCGTCCAAACCGGAGTGGCGGGGCGGCGATACTTGGCATTCTCGCCCACGCGCACCGCCCATTCGCGGTAGCCGCGCGTGCTGCCTACCACGGGCAATTCCAGCGGCTCCGGGCTGGCGCCGGCCGAGTCCAGGAAATTGCTGACGGATACGATGCCTTCACCGGTAGTGGCACTGACCAGCGCGACCGGCGTTCCCAGCTGGCGCGCCAGCGAGAGCACGTCAACGTGGCCGCCCTGCTTGCGCAACTCGTCGGCCATGTTCAACAGCACCAGCGTTGGTGTTCCCAGCGCGATCACGCGCGCCGCCAGCACCAGGTGGCTGTGCAAATTGGTGGAATTCAGTACCAGGATGATGGCATCCGGACGCTGAGTGCCCGGCATCTGTCCGGTCAGCACATCCACGGCAACCTTTTCGTCCTCTGACTTCGGACTGAGACTGTAAACCCCGGGCAGATCAATCAGCGCGATCTCGCGCCCGTCGGAGTCGCGCACGTAGCCGGTGTGATGTTCGACGGTAACGCCGGGAAAATTTCCGACCTTCTGGCGCAGACGGGTGAGCCGGTTGAAGAGCGTGGTCTTGCCGGAATTGGGAGGGCCTACAACGGCGACGGTACGATAAGCTGTGCCGAGCGTCTCGTCACTGGGTCGCGCCACCGCATGGCAGCTCACCGCCGAGGCGCTCATGCGCTAGTCTCCGAAGGCCGGTGCGCCCAGTAGCTCCACATGGATGTGGCGCGACACATCGCGGCGCATGGCAATTTCAGTCCCCTCGACGCGATAGACCCGGGGATCGCCGCCGGGACCGCTGCGCGCGACGGTGACCTCGAGGCCAGGCATAACGCCGAGGTTCATGAGATGCTCCGCCACCGGCGGAGAGAGTTCAAGATTGGAGACGATGGCGCTTTCGCCAACGCGAAGATCAGCCAGGGCACTGGCCTGACGATGGTGCTGTTTCTTATGACGGCCGAATATGAAGTTGAAAATCATTTTCAATTCCAACTTTATTGTAACTCTTTCCCGGCCGCGGGCAACGACCAATGTCACAGCCCTTTGTGACGTACGAACATCAGGGGAAACCTGATGGCGGGGGCGTTCCAAAATGGGCGCGGCGGGCTTGGCAGTTCAGGAATCATCTCAGCTCCAGCGAAATTCGTAACCTTATGTAAACGCGGGGACATGCCTGATAACCACAACTAATACCGCCCATAAATAGTTTGAATTTCTCATTCTGCGGAAAAACCGCTATTCAACTTATTACGGCGCAACGCGGAAGGAGCGGAGCACGAGGCCCGCTGCCATAGCTCTCGCGTGTTTCGCAACGCGCTTTGTATCAGGGCACGGCTTCAGCCGTGCCGAAGAATGTCGGGAAAAAAGGTGAGGGCTTTAGCCCTTGTAACTCGCAGGGGCTAAAGCCCACGTCCGTAATCGGCACACTACGGCACGACTGAAGTCGTGCCCTGATACAAGGCGTTTGAGATAGCTTTTCGTTGACTCCCCGGTTTTCGCCGGTTGGAAGGTGTTTTTCTGCGCGTCCGAATGGTTTCGTTCGGACGGCTGCAGTTCCATATTGCTCTCATGGGAGTAGTTCATGCGGTTGGTTCGAAGGTTCTTGCCACTGCTCTTTCTGGTTCTATCGATCGGCTCGTTAGCCGCACAAACGCCACAGGCCCCTGCTGATACCGCCGCGCAAATCGCGCAATTGCAGCAGCAGGTCGCTGACGCCAAAGGTTCTGCTGACAATGCCTGGATGCTTACCAGCGCCGCGCTGGTGCTGATGATGACCGGGCCTGGCCTGGCGCTGTTCTACGGCGGGCTGGTGCGCAAGAAGAATGTGCTGGGCACCATGATGCAGAGCTTTGCCATGATGGCGCTCATCACCGTGCTGTGGGCCATCGTGGTGTACAGCCTGTGTTTCGGATCGGGAACAAGCTTTATCGGGGGGATTAGTCACGCCTTTCTGCGCGGCGTCGGAGCGCAGCCCGACCCTGATTATGCCGCCACCATCCCGCAGCAGACCTTCATGATTTACCAGTTGATGTTCGCCATCATCACGCCGGCGCTCATCAGCGGCGCCTTCGCCGAGCGGATGAAGTTCAGCGCCATGGTGCTTTTCATGGCATTGTGGTCGCTGCTGGTGTACGCGCCGATGGCGCACATGGTGTGGGGCAAAGGCGGTCTGCTGAACGCCAGCCTCGGCGGGCGCTTTCCTACCCTCGACTTCGCCGGCGGAACGGTCGTGCATATTACGTCCGGTGTCTCGGCGCTGATCTGCGCGACGTATCTGGGGCGGCGCATCGGTTATCCCAAAGAGCCGATGACGCCGCACAGCGTGGTGCTCAGCTTTATTGGGGCCTGTTTGCTGTGGGTAGGCTGGTTCGGCTTTAACGCCGGAAGCGCCTTAAGCGCGGGCGCTCTTGCCAGCAGCGCATTCGTTGCAACTCACTTCGCGGCCGCCACGGCGGCAATCGGCTGGGCCGTCGCTGAGTGGATTCGCAATGGCAAGCCCAGCGCGTTGGGCGCGATCTCCGGCTGCGTGGCTGGACTGGTCGCCATTACTCCAGCTTCAGGATTCGTCGGCCCGATGCCCGCGCTGCTGATCGGGCTCATCGCGGGAGTGGGCTGCTACCTGATGGTGGCGAGGGTAAAAGCTGCGCTCGGCTATGACGACTCCCTCGACGCCTTCGGCGTCCACGGCGTCGGGGGCACCATCGGTGCCTTGCTGACCGGTGTCTTCGCGACCAGCCTCGTCAATCCGATATTCAAGGATGCGAAGGGGAACGTGTTGCCATCCGGCATGATCGATGGCAACTACCACCAGATCCTGAACCAGGCGGTCGGCGTTTTGATCGCCATTGTGCTGGCGGCGGTTGGCACATATGTCATCCTGAAAATCGTTGATGTCGTGATCGGTGTGCGGGTGTCGGCCGAGGAAGAAGTGCAGGGGCTCGATCTCACGCAGCACGGCGAAGAAGGCTATTACTGGGAAGCTTCGATGCCGTGAAGCAGTGGCTAGTGGTTAGTGGCTAGCAAAAAACCTATACAGTGTGCGGGCTGAAAGACAACTTTCATTTTGGTGAAGGTCTAGGGCGCGACAACAACTAGCCACTGACCACTAGCCACTCCTTTTAAGGAACTTATGACTAAGCTGGAAACTGTAATTCAACCTTCGAAGTTTGAAGCCGTCAAGGACGCGCTGCTTGAAATTGGAGTGGAAGGCATGACGGTGACCGAGGTCCGCGGGCACGGTCGGCAGAAAGGCCACACCGAGTTCTATCGCGGACGCGAGTACACGGTGGACGTTTTGCCCAAGGTGAAGATCGAGACGGTGCTTCCCGACCGGCTGGTGGACGGCGCTATTCAGGCGATTACTAACGCCGCCCGCACCGGCAAGATCGGCGACGGCAAGATTTTCCTGTCGCGCATCGATGACGCCATCCGCATTCGCAATGACGAGCGCGGCGAAACCGCGCTGTGAGCGCATCTACCTGAATCAAGCTCAGGAGAACCATGCCCAGCCCAGCGGCCGACTCCACACTGCGCGCGTATTACCGGCAGGAGTTCGAGCGGCTGCGAGCGGATTTCGAAGCCAACGGTTCCGGCACAGCCGCATTGCGTGATCGCACAGCGATTGTGGACAAGCTGGCCTCGCAACTCTGGGACCAACACCTTTCCACGAGTTCCGGCTATGCGCTGGTCGCCTTGGGCGGCTTCGGCCGGCGCGCTCTGTTTCCTTATTCCGATGTTGACCTGCTCTTCCTGACCGAGAACGAGTCTTTCCGCGGCCGTATGAAAGAGCCAGTGCGCAGCATCTGCCAGGAGATGTGGGACATCGGCCTGCGCGTCAGCCCGACCACGCGCACGCTCGACGATTGCGCACGCTTCGACCAGGACAACGTTGAGTTCACCATCTCGTTGCTTGATTGCCGCTTTCTTGTCGGCGACGCGGCGCTTTTCGAGCGCCTGCGCGGCAAGGTCCTGCCTCAGCTTGTGTCACGCGAGTCTGATGTGCTGGTGCAGCGGTTGGCAGAGGTGACAAACACGCGCCATCTGCGTTTCAGCAACACCATCTTTCACCTCGAACCGAACCTGAAGGATGGTCCAGGTGGACTGCGCGATACGCATGTCACACAATGGCTGGCTGCCATCGCGTCGCTTGATTCCGGGCGGAAGTGGCCGGAAGCGCTGGGTCTGCACGAGAACTCTGACAACAACGAACTCATACAAGCGATGGAATTCCTCGCCGCCAGCCGCTGCTATCTGCATTACCGAAGCAAGCGCGACGAGAACGTCATCTCGTGGGAGGCGCAAGACGAGATGGCCGCGCGGGGCATCGCCACTCCAGACGGAGCATTGCCGTCGGCGGAATGGATGCGGCTGTACTTCCGTCAGGCACGCGCGATCTACCGCAATACCACGCAATTGCTGGAGCAAGTCCCGCTCAACCGCTCTTCGCTGTATCGCTCATTCCAGCGTTGGCGCTCACGTGTCTCCAACGAGGACTTCACAGTTGTGGACGGCCGGGTTTATCTGCAGCAGTCGGCGGGCGCGCGTGATCCGCTGGTGGTGCTGCGCTTGTTTACCTTCATGGCGCGCCACGGATTTGCGCTTAGCCTTGAGACTGAGCGGCGGCTGAAGAATGCCCATCGCGCACTGTCTGATGCCATGCCGCAGGACGCGCGACTCTGGGAGCACTTGCGCGAAATACTCGCTGCACCGCACGCGGCTGAGGCGCTGCGCGCGATGCATTCGCTGAACCTGCTGACACGCGCCATTCCCGAGTTTGAAGCCATCGACTCGCTGGTGCTGCGCGATCTCTACCATCGCTACACCGTGGACGAGCACAGCCTGCTGGCCATCGAAGCGCTGCATCGGCTGAAGAACAACGACGTCGAATGGCTGCAACCGTTCGCTGCGCTCCTGGCGGAATTGGAGCGCCCGGAACTGCTCTTCCTCGCGCTGCTACTGCACGATACCGGCAAAGGACTCGCTGGCGCGGACCACGTTCACAACAGCCTGCAACTGGCGGCTGCGGCAGTCGAGCGCATGGGACTTCCGGCGGACGACGAGCAGACGGTGTGCTTCCTCATTGCAACCCACCTGGAGATGTCGTCAACCATGCGCCGCCGCGACATCTACGATCCCGAAACGCTGCGCGAGTTGAAGGGCAAAATCGGCACGCCGGAACATCTCAAGATGCTGACGCTGCTCACGCTGGCCGACATCAAGTCAGTCAACCCGGAAGCGCTCACGCCCTGGAAGGCCGAGAACCTGTGGCGTTTGTACGCGGGCACCGCCAACTATTTCGACCGCAGCGTGGACGAAGAGCGCTTCCACGCTGAGGCCTGCACCGAACAGGTGGAGCGCGTTGCCGCGCTGCTGCCAAAACGCCGTTCGCAATTGCTGCGGTTCCTCGATGGCCTGCCCCAACGCTACCTGATGTCACATTCGCCCGAGCAAGTCATTCTGCACTTCGACATGGCAAGCCGGTTGCGCAAAGAGCCGGTGCAACTTGGCGTGCGGCGCGTCAGCGGCCAACATGAACTCACAGTTGTGACCGCCGACCGCGCAGGGCTTTTCTCCATGCTGGCCGGAATTCTTTATGGCTGGGGAATGGACATCACCAAAGCGAGCGCGTTTTCCAATCGCGCGGGAGTGATCGTTGACAGCTTCTACTTCAAAGACCGGTTCCACACGCTGGAATTGAATCCGCCGGAGCGGGAACGCTTCAAGCGATCGGTGGTGGAAATTTTGACGCACGAGGCACCGCTCGAGCCGCTGCTGGAATCACGTCTCAAAGCCGACACGAAGCCGGCGAAACTTAAAGTCGAAACCCGGTTGCGTTACGACGATGAGTCTTCTCCTGGCAGCACCTTGCTGGAAGTGATCACCCAGGACCGTCCCGGACTGCTGTACAACATCAGCTCAACTCTGGCCGCGGAGCAGTGCAGCATCGAGGTGGCGCTGATTGATACCGAAGGCGCGGTTGCGCACGACGTGTTCTATCTGACCCACGACGGCCTTAAGCTGACTCGCGAGCAGCAGCGCGCCATTGAGTGGGCATTGACCACAGAGTTGAGCGACTCGCTGCCAAGCAGTTGGTAGGAAGGCCGATGTTTGCTTTTCGCCGCTCAGTTGTTGCGATCACAACTGCGCCACAAGAACAAACGCAACTCGGGCAAAGGCGTCACAGGATTTTTGTGTAAAATTTTGTAAAGCTTCCCAAAACGGAACGCCTGCGCTGAAAATGGCGCAGTGTCGCGCGTAAAATCAACAACTTAGATTCTGGCTACTCGTGAGAATTTCGCGACAACGAGTTGCCAGGAGGGGATCAGCGTACCACTGGTTTCCACTTGTTGAGGAAGGCCAGCACCTCTTCCGGCGCAAGAGCGCGAGCTTTCTCGAACTCGCCGCCCTGCTGGCTGTAGAGCAGTTTCCCGTTGCTGTCGAGCACTGCCAGCGCTGGAATTCCCTTCTTCATAGGCACCTGATACTGCTGCATGAGGTCCTGGTTCTTGTCACCCTCGCCCACGTCCACATGGACGACTTCGTAGTTTTTCTGCAGCACGGTTTCTACATCCGGGCGATGAAACGCTAGGTCGAGAACGTGGCAGTCATAGCACCAGTTGGCGCCAAAGACAACGATCACGTTCTTGTGCTGCCTGGCGGCGAGCGCCAGTGCCTGCCTGATCTCGGCGTGAGCGTCAATGCCCGGCGCATAGATGATCTTGCTAGTCGAAGTCGGCTGCTGCAGCCGCGTGGGATCGCTGCGCTTGCTCGCCGCCAGCCGCCACTCGTTGCCCTGCTGCTGCCATAGCTGTCCTTCGCTGATGTACACGGTGTGTTCTTTGGCCGGAGCGCCGGACAGAATTTCGGCCTGAAAGATGACCTGGTGCAGGCCGGTTTTCGGCAACTCGGACTGGAGGATGTCCAACTTCATGCGCCGCACTTTGAGGCCGGTCCAAAAGGTGATGTCGGAGTCAGCATTGGTCTCACCTGCCGGGGTGCCGATTTTGGCAGGAGGGTTGATGCTGTACAGCGCCTTCAATGCCGCAGTATTACCGCTGATGATGGCAGCCTTCCATTGTTGCAGGGGTGCGAAGTTTGAGCTCGCAGCAGGAGTTGATGTCTGAGCGAAAGACAGGGTTACGAGCGTCAGCAAGGCAAGAATGCGGTTGGCGAACCGCGATAACAACCTCATGAGGGCGAGTATAGACGAGCAGGCGGCGCTCGAGCTTGCCAGTATAGAGGTCCCTCGACTCCTCGGGATGACAGATTTATGAGGTAAGTGTCTAATGTCCGCCGTGGTACGGATGGCCCTTGAGGATGGTGAATCCGCGATAAAGCTGTTCCAGCAGCACCACCCGCGCCAGTTCGTCGGGGCAGAGTGATCTTGCCAAAGGAAAGAACATTGTTGGCCGCAGCGCGCGTAGTCGCGTCCCAGCCATCGGCGGGACCGACGGCAAGAGGACTCCTGCGTACCGTGCGATTGGTGGTACTCAAGGAAGTTTGCAATCTCTTCCGAAGTGAGTTGACGGCCGCGAGAGTCGAGCAGGACCAGAACGGGCGGCGTCCGCGCGGTGCTCTTCTCCACTACCTTGAGCAGCGCGGCTTCCGACATCAACTCCAGCGCTTCACAGCGGCGTAACGCGAAAGGCGCTTTCGATCTCGGCGGTCAGCGATTGGATGGGCGAGCTGCGGGTGCGGCCGATCCATGCAATGCGAAGTTTCACAGGCTAGGAACTCGCTGAATCAGGAGAGCAGATTCCTCGTGGGCTGACGAGCATGTGTCAGAACTCTGCGCGGCCTACAGGGCTCGGGTCAATTTCCCATTGTACCCAGCACTCCGCCTGCGGCTCCGTGCTGGGCTAGACTGAGCCGCGCCCTACGGCGCTGGACTGCGGCAAGCCGTGCTTTACCTCTCGCTCCAAGTTTGAAGTCCGAGCGTTCCACAAAGCTCGAGAGGTCTTGCGGCGACCAAAGGCTCGGGCCACGCTCGCCGACCTGCGCTCTTGGCCGGCTTTGCCGCTTTTTTCGCTTGCGTGGGCCGGCTTCACCGCCACCTTCTTCGCCACGACGTGCGCGCCGGCTTTTCCAGATCGGCGAGTTGCAACCGCTTCGCCGACTTCCACAGCCGTTCCAGGTCGTAGAACTTGCGCGCGCTCTCAGAGAAGACGTGCACTACAAAATCGATGTAATCCATCAGCACCCAGTCGGCCGGTTGTCGACCCTCGATGCGCTGGGCTGCACCCCGCAGCGCTGAGTTTCTGATCCACTTCGTCGGCGATGGCCTGCACCTGTCCAAGCGTTGTCCACACAGCAGAAGTCAGTCGGTGAATCCTGGCGGCTTGCGCATCCAATTGCAGGATGCTGATGTCGGTGGCCTTCTTGTCCTGGCAGGCGCGTACGGCGATAGCGACTTGTGCTCGCAATTCGTTCTTTATGTGATCGGCCCGGTTTGATTCAGTGTCCCGACCGACGCCCCATAAGATGTTCCTTGTGAATGTATTCTGCAACGGCATCGGGCACGAGCCGCTTCAACGCTCCGCCGCGATCCACCGCCGCGCGAATCTGCGTGGCTGACAGTTATGCGTCTCAGGCAGCATGTGCAGGGTTGCGCCCGGCAACACCAGCGGCCCAATCATCTTCTCCCTGCGGAAGAGTTTTGTCACCGCCGCGTTGGGGCGGAGCTTCTGCGGCAGCGATGAAGCCACATCGGCCAGCGAATAACCGGGTCGTGCTGCAACGATGAAATCACACTCGGCAAGCAACTCATCGGGCTTGTACCAGGCCCTGTACCTTCAACCATCTCATACCGATGAAGAAGAATAGGTGGTCGCTCTTGCCCAGGTTCTTCTTATCCTGCCACCGTCTCCAGAGAGTAGCTTGGACGACGATCGTGACTGTCGTGGTTGAGGTTCCGGCACTTTCAGCAGCGAGGGCACGACGAACCCCTCTCTCCGCAAGCGCCAGCGAAATCATCGCATAGCGGTGGTAATAGGCGGTGATTGGTGTTTGAGCTTATGCGGAGGAATGTCCGCCTGGAACAAATAAGATCTGTTTCAGTTGGAACTTGCAGGCAGCGGCACGAGCGACGACCACGTGTCCGCGATGAATGGGATTGAAGGTGCCGCCGAACAGTGCGAGATTCATTCAGTCTGGTAGGTACAGTTTCCGTGTTCTGCTGGTCGGATGCAAGTCGAGAGTCCTATGTCAGATTGCCGATGCTGCTTGTTAGTTAGCCCTCGCTGCCAGGCATCGACGGTGGTGCTTCAGCATCGGGGCCCAGAGGCCGGGCTTCGGTTTGAGGCTGAGAACGAGCGCGTCATGATTCTAAGGTTGTCCAGCTCACCAATGCGCACCACAATGGTCTCGCCTTTTGGCTCTTAGACGCAGCTTTAGCGTCATCTGAGTAGCTTTTTGCCTCATCGGTAACCTCGGAGTGGTATCAGCACGCGATTGCGCGTTGCGCCCGGAGAACGCCGCCTCTGAGAACGCGCGCAGTTCACCTTACGCGGCGGCGTGACGGCTCATAACGCAAGGAGTCATACGTGAAGAATTACGAAGGCGCAAATATCCGTGACGTTGCCCTGGTCGGCACCACCGGCAATACCTCGCTCGCATGAGCCAGGCGGCTTCACCGCCGGCGCCACCAGCGCCAGGGTCGGTGGACGAAGGCAACACCGTCACCGACTACGACGACGAAGAGATCTCGGCGCGATGTCCATCGGGGCCGCGACCGGCGTGGTCGAGCTGGCGCAATACCAAGATCAACCTCATGGACACGCCCGGCTTCAGCATGTTCATCAAGCAGAAGATGGGCGGCCTGCTGTGGAAGCCTGGGCTGGGCGGTGGTGGATGCGGTCAGCGGCGAGCCATCACCAGGCGCATCTGGCATTACTGCGACAAGTTTGCTCTGCCGCGCGTCATCGTCTACGCGCATGGACCGCGAGCGCGCCGACTTCACGCGCGCGATGGAATCGCTCACCTCGGCCTTCGGCCGAACCGTTGTTCCGGTGCAGTTGCCGATTGGCTCCGAGAAGAGTTTTAGCGGCGTCGTGGACCTGGTGAAGATGAAGGCCTACACCTACGAGATGGGCGGCAACGGCAAGTCCAAGGTCGGCGAGATCCGCGAACACTGCGAGGAAGCCAAGGCCGCGAGCACCAGCGGTTGGTCGAACAGTTGGTTGCGGAAGGCGATGCTCTCGATGGAAGAGTTCTTCGACAAGGGCGACGATCGCCGAGGAGCACATCATCGGCGGCCTGCACAACGCCATTCGCGACAAGAAGATATTTTCCCCGTGCTGTTCGCGTCCGGTCTGGTACATTCTGGTCACCGAGCGTCGACTCCATCGTCGACTACCTCGACCGCGGTCGAGCGCGGCACGGTGAAAGCCGCGGCCACGGCCAACAATGGCGCAGCCCGCAAAGCGCAAAGTGAACGACACCGAACCGCTTTCGCTTTTCGGTCTTCAAGACCGATCAGCGATCCGTTCGGCCGCATCTCGTTCTTCAAGGTTTATTCGGCGTATTGAAGAACGACGCCTACGTTCCAGAACTTCTACGCGCAGCAACTCCGGAAAAATTGTGCATCTTTCGGCGATGCAGGGCAAGACCGCAATTCCCGTGAATGAACTGCACGCCGGCGACATCGGTCGCGAAACTCAAGGACACGTTCATGGGCTACGTCGGCTACAAAGCGCGCCAATTCAGTATCCGCAAGATGCTTTCGCCTGAGCGCGCGATCACCTTCGCCATCGAGGCCGAACGCGAGCCGACGAAGACAAAGCTGAGCAACGGCATCCACAAGCTGATGGAAGAAGGTGATCGTCCGACGCCCACGAAAAACTTTCTCATCGGCGGCACCGGCCAGCAGCACATCGAAGTGGTGGTCGCGAAGCTGAAGAACCGGTACC
>CAWGMV010000007.1:0-84409 GCA_963823635.1 uncultured Acidobacteriaceae bacterium
GCCGATCACGGCAATGCAGAACAGATGATCGACCCAGAAACGGGTGGCCCGCAGACGGCGCACACTACCAACCCCGTGCCTTTCATTGTCGCGGCGGAGCATTCCGTTACGCCAGCGAGCTTCAAGGGCGATGCGCGGCGCTTCACGCTGCGGCCCGATGGAGCATTGCAGGACATTGCACCGACCATGCTTGGCATTCTTGGCATCCCCCAGCCGAGAGAGATGACGGGACATGATCTGCGGGTAATCGTCGAAACCTAAGTGAAGGGGTAGCTTAATCGCATTTGGCATTTGGCAGTTAGCAATTGGCAATTTGCAGTTAGCATTTGACAATCGGGTTTCGCCCGCAAGTCTTAAGACAAAGCTAAATGCTAAGTGCTAATTGCTGAGTGCTAATTGCCGAGCGCTGCTTCCATGAAGCTCCTCATTGCCCTCTATCACCGTTTCGAACTCTGGCAAATGCCGGCATGGTTTCCCGAACGGTTGCGCCGCGAGTTTCCCCAGCTCGAAGTCGTACACCTTCCCAACTACGATCGCGTGACGGAAGAAATTGCCGCCGCCGACATCGCGATTTCGTGGTCTCTTCGGGGAGAACAAATCAAGGCCGCCAAAAAGCTGCGCTGGATCCATTCCACTGCCGCGGCGGTGCATCAGCTCATGACGCCCGAGTTGCGGGCCAGCGACATTGTCGTCACCAACGCGCGCGACGTTCACGGGCCGGTTGTGGCTGAACACGCCATTGCCTTGGCTTTCGCGCTGGCCAAGCGCTTGCCGCAGGCAGTCAAGTACCAGGAGCAGAAACATTGGGCGCAGCATGACTTGTGGAATGCTCAGCCGCGTCCGCGCGAACTGAACGGCGCCACCATGACCATCGTGGGCATGGGCGGCATCGGCAGGCCACTGGCAAAGCTTGCCAAGTCTGTCGGTATGCGCGTGGTCGGGGTGCGTGAACATCCAGAGCGCGGAACCGAAGAAGCGGACGACATCTGTGGATTCGGCGAACTCACCCGCGCCTTACACGAGGCAGACTTCGTGGTACTGGCCGTGCCCGTTACGCCGAAGACACATCATCTGATGAATGCTCAGCGTCTGGAGCAACTTCGGCCCGACGGTTATCTAATTAATGTGGGCCGTGGTGTACTGATTGACGAGGGCGCGCTGGTGCAGGCCCTTCGGGCGAAGAGTTTCGCCAGCGCCGCACTCGACGTCACCACCGAAGAACCGCTACCGCCGGAGTCTCCGCTGTGGCAGATGGAAAATGTTCTTATCACACCGCACATCGCAGGTCTTACGGAGCACATGTGGCAACGTCACTACGCGCATTACAGGGAAAACCTGCGCCGCTACCTCACTGGCGAGCCGTTGTTGTGGGTGGTGGACAAGCAGTGTGGGTACTGACCGCCGCTCTCGCTTATAAAAACTATGTTCCGCTATTGGTACAGAGTGAAAGGAAGATATCTGCCGTAACGTTCGAAGTTGCGATCGGACGTGTAAATCGTCCAGTCCCTGCTGGCAGCAACGGAGCAGATCAAAAAATCAGTGCTGCCACCACTAACTCCCTGGGCACGGCAGGCGTTGCTCATTTCGGCCGCCCGTTCATAGTCTTCGCGATCAAGCACAACATCGGGAAAGGACCGCAGATGTTCCCGGAGGCGGGCAAACTGTTCCGGGTGTCTGATACCTGACAACAGTTCCTGCCGGACGACGCCGAGCAGTTGTGCCCGACCTTCAGAGATGAGTTCTTGAAGAAGGCGTACCTGCCGGTTCTGCGTGGGGGCAAGGCCCTGACGGGTTCGGCGCAGAGCTACGGACCAGATCGAGGTGTCCACCAGCACCATCATCTGCGGCCACGCTGCCGTTCGGCCTTGTAGTCATAGCCCGGCTCATACTCGATGGTTCCAAACAGCTTAGTGATGCGCATCTGCTTGCGTCGCTGGATGTACTCTGCCAACGCCGCAGTAACTGCATCTTTCTTGGTTTTATGCCCACCGACGGAGCGAGCCTCTTCGATCAGCCGGTCGTCTAAAGCAAGGTTTGTAGCCATTGACTGCCACCTTGCGCCGATTGTCACACATAGTGATGTGTGAGTCAATGTGTGCCTAGGGTTTCTTCTGTCAATCCTGCTTTAGGTCTGTGGAGTTTGGTGCCGAAGAAGGGACTCGAACCCCCACACCCTTGCGGGTACATGGACCTGAACCATGCGCGTCTGCCAATTCCGCCACTTCGGCACGGGTGAGCAACTTATTTTACAGGCGGGAGGCGGCGGTTCGCAATTAGCCGTTAGCTCTTACCAACCGAATCACTGCAAGGACCTTCCATTCCGCGACTGCTGATAGCTAACAGCTAAAGGCTAAGAGCTTTCTTCAACTCGCCGCTTCCGCGGGTTCATTGGCACTCTGTGCGCCATACTCTTTGAGCTTGTTGTGCAGGGTCTTCAGACTGATACCGAGGATTTCAGCAGCCCGCGTCTTGTTGTTGTTGGTGGCTTCCAGCGTCTTCAGAATAAGCAAGCGCTCGGCTTCGCCCACCGTAGTCCCGACGCCGAGGCGCACTGCGTTGGCCTCCTGAACAGGGGCGCGAGGGACGACCTGGCCGAAGCCCGGTGGCAGGTGCTTGGGCTCCACCAGCGCCCCGTCGCATACGATCACGGCTCGTTCCAGGGTGTTGCGCAACTCACGGGTGTTCCCCGGCCAGGCATTCGCCTCAAACGCATTCATTACAGCCTCGCTAACGCCGGCAACAGTGCGGCCATGCTTTTCGTTCATGTCGGCCAGCAGCGCTTGGACCAGATCGGGGACGTCGTCTTTGTGCTCGCGCAGCGGCGGCAAGTGAATATTGAATACATTTAAGCGGTAGTAAAGATCATTACGCAATTGGCCGCGGGCGACGGCTTCTTCGGGAGGCTTATTGGTCGCCGCGAGCACGCGCACATCCACGGAGGTTTCTACTTTGCTGCCCAGCCGGCGCAACTTGCGGTCCTCCAGCACGCGCAACAGCTTGGCCTGCGTGGCAATGGGCATCTCACCGATTTCATCCAGCAGTAACGTACCGCCTTCGGCCAGTTCAAAACAGCCGGTGCGGCGCTCCAGCGCGCCGGTAAACGCACCTTTTTCGTGTCCGAACACTTCGCTTTCGATGAGCGTTTCCGGGATGGCGGCACAGTTAATGGCAACAAACGGCTTGGCTTTGCGGTTGCTCAGCGAATGGATGGTTCGTGCCACCAGTTCCTTGCCGGTCCCGCTCTCTCCGGTAATCAAGACAGAGGCCGTGCTGGGGGCCACCATCTCGATGAGGCGAAACACTTCCTGCATTTTCTTAGACGGTCCGACTAGCGAGCCGAGTACGCCAACGTCGCGCAGCTTGCGACGGCTGGCCTCCAGTTCCCGCTCCGTACCCCGAATGCGCGAGGCATTCTGAAGGATATTGCGCAAGCGCGCGGCATTGACTGGCTTCTCAATGAAGTCGAAGGCGCCAATCTTCATGGCCGAAACCGCCGAGTCAACACTCCCCTGAGCGGTAAGAAGTATGACTGCGACCTGCTGCGGTTGCGCGGCGATGCGCTCCAGCAGCTCCATACCGTTCATGCGCGGCATTTTCAAGTCGGTGATGACGATGCCGGGTCTCCAGGATTCGGTTCTTTCCAGCCCTTCCACGCCATCGCAGGCAGTTTCCGTCTCATAGCCCCAGGTACGGACCAATTCCGCCAAACCTGTGCGTTCGTTTTCCTCGTCCTCGACGATCAAAACTTTTTCTTGCGCCATGAAGAACAACTGCCTCGTCAATTGGATGACGAATAATGCGGTAACGCCGGTGCAGGTACCTACAACCAGTCTTTATCTATTAGGTGTCGATCAGCTCAGGGCCAATTGCCTCTCCCGGACGGAAGCATCAGCACCGTGAATACTGCCAATAAGGTAACATCATTCCCTCAAACATGCGCCTTTCGAGGGCCGGAGATTTTTGCCGGGTCGCGGTGCTGAATCGCTCGAGTTGGAGACTGCGGGGCGTCCTGGTAAGGACGACCATCGTCAGTATCAGAGCAATTTTAGTCCCCCGTTTTATATCTGGAATGTATAATCGTTCTGCCGCGTAT
Organism: uncultured Acidobacteriaceae bacterium; assembly: GCA_963823635.1. GTDB lineage: Bacteria > Acidobacteriota > Terriglobia > Terriglobales > Acidobacteriaceae > Bog-257. Next base: position 4,094 of record CAWGMV010000007.1, read on the forward strand.
TCACGGCTGGGCTAGAGGTGCATAGTCAGTAAACAGCCACCTCAACGAACTGGTAGACAACAAAAGCTTTGTGATTCGTGCACCATCATGTACAATCATTTGCTGTTGCGGGCAGGACCAGTTCCCTGCATTTGTACTACAAGAAACAGATGAAGATTGAACCCTGGCAGGACGAATATGCTTAGGGTAGTGCTAGAGTTGCGGAGGATTAGAATGTCTTCTCGTTTTGCGGTAGTCCTGAAACCTATTATTGCGACACTTACCGCGCTTGTTTTCGCCGTGTGCCTCTTGGGCACATTTGCGGCAGCGCAAACCCCACAACCAAAAGACGAAGTTTTTGGCGGCTACTCCTGGTGGCACTCGGGCGGCTATGTCAACCTGGGCTACAAGGCGCCAGACATTACTGATGGATTTGACATTTCCAACACCTATTACCTACCCCAGATGCATAACCTTGGGCTGCTTGCCGACTTCAGTTACCACTTCAATGGCAAGATCCCAGGACTCGGCGTAAGCGACGTCCACGTGGCCAACATCCTGGGCGGCATACAGTACAAATACCACACCGATACCTTCATGCCCTTCGCTCGCGTGTTCGTAGGCGGGGTGGACCATGCCGGGGCAAATGTGTCCCACTGGAGTGTTGGCGTGGGCGGCGGCGGCGGCTTTGATCTCCGGATCACTGATATGTTCACCATCCGCCTCGCACAAGTGGACTACATCTATAACAACTACCCCCAGAATCTTGGCCTCGGTCACAACCCTCAATGGAACAGCATTCGTTTGGCGGCAGGCCTGGAGTTGAATTTGGGCAACTACTACGCTCCGCCGCTTTCCTGCACGGCCTCGGCGACACCAACTGAGGTCTGGTCAGGCGATCCGGTAAAGGTCACCACCACGGGCACCAACTTCAATCCCAAGCACACCGTGACCTATGGCTGGACCGCCAATGGTGGCAAGTTGTCTGACGCTGACAAGCAGACGGCAACGGTTGACACCACCGGGATGGCGCCGGGAAGCTATTCGGCGAGTTCGACGATCACCGATCCCAAGATGAAGAAGCTGAATTCGGCGACATGCGCGGCGAACTTCACCATCAAGCAGCCGCAACCGCCGAGTGTGAGCTGCTCGGCGAATCCGACCACGATTGCCATTGGTCAGCCGGCAACGATCACCATGACAGCCACCGACCCACAGGGATGGCCCATGACTTACAGCTGGTCGTCAACGGGTGGGCAGTTGAGCGGCAGCGGCACGACGGCAACCTTGACCGCCACCAATGCTGACGCCGGCAACACCATTACCGTCACCGGGACAGCGACCGACACCCGCGCTAACCTGAGCGCAAGCTGCACGGCTTCGGTCAATGTGCCGCCGGTTGTGAAGTGCGTCAACATCGAGGATTGGGGCGAGTGTACTTTTGAGAAGAACCCCAAGAAACCGTGGCGCGTGGACAACGATTGCAAGGACACGCTCGACAAGCTGTCTCTGCGGTTGCAGCAGATGCCCAACGGCAAGCTGGACATCGTGGGCTACACCGACGAGAAGGAAGTGGTCAAGGAGAAGACGTTGGGTGCGCAGCGTTCGGTCAACGTGAAGTACTACCTGACCACGGACGGTCCGAACAAGGTTGATGCGGGCCGCATCCAACCTCGTGACGGTGGGACCAAGGGCAAGGCAACCCACTTCTACTTTGTCCCCGAGGGCACGCTGTGCGGCGGACAAGTGGAAGAGGGCACGACGGTTGACGAGAGCCAGGTGCAACCGCAGTCGCGTAATGCTCCTGCTCCCAAGCACCGGGCCAAGAAAAAACCCGCGGCTCCTCCGGCGCAATAGCGGGAGTGCAGTAGTTGAACTCAAGCCGGTGAGAGGTTCGCCTCTTACCGGCTTTTTTCTGAGGCAGGCAGTGCATTTGGCGGCTGCGGCTTATCGATTGGATACGTCGCTCTCTTGTAACCGTGCATCTATTGGGGCAACGGAGTTATCATTCTCAACGCAGACCTTCATACTGAGTGGGACATGAAAGGGCAGGTGGGTTTTTACAATGCGTAAGCGTTGTGTGTTCGTTTCGAAACTGGTTTTGTGCCTCGGTTTGCTGTTTCCCATCGCTTGCTTGGCAGCGGATTGGCAGTTGATTGGGCCGGAAGGCGGCAATGTGCGCAGTCTCGCCTATGATCCCAGCGATCCCAATCGCATCATCCTCGGCACCAGCGCCGGTCAGTTGTTCGTTTCCCAGGATGGGGGCAATTCGTGGAACATCTTCGCCCATCTCGGGCCGGGCGAGGATTACGTCTTCGACCACATCATCTTTGATCCCACCAGTCCGGCAACGATCTATGCAGCCGCTTGGGGACTGTTCGGGGAGAACGAAGGTGGCGTCTTCCGCTCCGACGATGGGGGCCACAGCTGGCGTGAGCTGATGGGAGCGCACAACCACTCGATCCGTGCCATGGCGATTGCGCCCAGCAACCACAACGTCTTGGTGATCGCGGCGGTGGATGGGATTTTCCGCTCCGATGACGCGGGCGCTACCTGGAACCGCATTTCGCCTGAGAATCCCATGGCCATCGAGAACCATTCCTCGCTTAAGAACTTCGTGTCCGTAGCCATTGATCCGCAAAATCCTGACGTCATCTATGCAGGAACGCAACACCTGCCGTGGAAGACTACCGACGGAGGTGCGCACTGGCACAATCTTAAGGAAGGGATCCTCGATGACTCTGACGTATTTAGCATCATCATCGATCCCAGGAAACCGTCCCGCGTGTACGCCAGCGCCTGCTCGGGTATTTACCTCAGCGAAAATGGCGCGGAGCTGTTTCACCGTGTCCAGGGGCTTCCCCATTCTGCCATCCGCACCCGGGTGTTGAAACAGGACCCGCAGCGTCCCTCCATCGTTTACGCCGGAACCACCGGGGGACTTTGGAAGACAGTCGACGGAGGCGCCAGGTGGTCGCTGGTGTCAGCCTCAAACGTCATCGTGAATGATGTCCTCATTGACCCCCGGAATCCTGAGCGGGTCTTGTTGGCCACTGACCTCCAGGGAGTACTGGCCAGCAACGATGGTTTCGCGCATTACACCGCTTCCAACCATGGCTTCACTCATCGCGTGGTTGGCAGCGTCATCGCCGACCGCAAGAATGCCGACCGGCTATATGTCGGGGTCATGAATGACAAGAGCCACGGCGGCTTCTTCGTCTCCGACGACAGCGGCAAGAACTGGCGGCAATCCAATCGCGGGCTCGAAGAGCGTGATGTCCTGAGCCTGCAGCAGGCCGACGGTGGTGCCCTGTTCGCGGGCACCAATCATGGCATCTTTTCTCTGGCCTCGTTGAGCGCTTCCTGGGAGCCGGCGAAGATGATTTGGGGGCCGGTGCCGGAATGGCAGCCCAAGCCGCCTGAACCGGAGCCGCAGCCTGCAAAACCGAAATCGTCCAGGACGGCCAAGGGCCACAAGACGGTGGCGGCAAAGCCCAAGGTTCCACCCGAGCCGGTGATTCCACCGGCTACGGCGCCGCGCGTGCGCTCGCTGCAGATGGGAGAGAAGGCATGGTACGCTGCGACCGATCAGGGGCTGTTCATCAGCGTTGACCACGGCCAGAAATGGTACGGTCAGCCGGTCGAAGGCGAATCCGATTTCAGCGCAGTAAACCACTACGACGATGGCACTGTGACTCTGGCCGGTCCCAAGGGCGCATACATTTCGCAGGATGAAGGCAAAACCTGGGCTGCAGTAGCCTTGCCGCAATATGTAAGTGGCGTTTACAACTTGACTATAACGCCCGGCTCAGTCTGGTGGCTTGGAACCCGACAGGGCGCGGTGCGCTCCAGCGATGGCGGCCAGACCTGGCACTATATGCTGGGCGGACTTCCCAAGAACGATGTTCTTGCGGTGCAGTATGACCCCGCCAGCCAGCGTCTGCTGGCGACCGCTCTTCACGCCCACGGTGTCTTTGAGAGCAAGGACGGTGGACAAACCTGGCAACGCACACCCGAGGCGGCCGTATCGATACGCTCAGTAATGAACTTTCAGGGTCGCTTGCTGGCCGCATCCCTACATAATGGACTGCTGCTCCAGAGCAGTACGGCGCCCGAGTCAGCGCGGGCCAGCGAAGGGAACTCATCGGCTAGCCAGCAGTAGAATGTGGCTCTCAACTCGCTCGTCCAGAAGCCGGTTCCGTGCCTTCGGGTAACCGACGGCGAGGCGCCCATGACGCCACCTCGAAACTTGGACGTGCCCTCAATCCCCCGGCTCAAACCGGTATCCCACCCAGGGCTCGGTCAGGATATATTTTTGCGAGCCTGCGTCAGGTTCCAGTTTCTTGCGTAACTGACCAACAAACACCCGGAGATATTCGTTCTGCTCGACGCTGTTGGCGCCCCAGACCGCATTGAGGATGGAGCGATGGGTCAGCACTTTGCGCGGATGCTGCGCCATATACACCAGCACATCGAACTCCTTGGGCGTAAGCCGCACTTCCTTGCCTGCGACCACGACGGAATGAGCGTCAAGGTCAATGTTGAAGTCGCCAAGTTCAAACCTGGTTTGTGGCGGACTGGAGATGGGGGGTGAACGGCGCAGGGCAGCACGAATCCGCGCCAGCAACTCGCCGGTACTGAAGGGCTTGGTGACGTAGTCGTCGGCGCCGGAGTCGAGAGCTTCGATCTTGCTGCGCTCCTCGCCGCGCACCGACAGCACAAGAATGGGAACCTGCAAGGTTTTGCGCAACTGGCGACATAACTCAATGCCGTTCATATGAGGCATGGCGAGGTCGGTGATGACCAGATCGGGGGCGAAATCCTTGACGATCTCGAGCGCGGTTTCGCCGTCGTTGGCGACGCGGATCTCGTAGCCCTGCGCGGTGAGGCTGGTGCGCAGCACGCGCGTGATTTGCGGCTCGTCATCAACGACCAGAATGTGTGGGCGGGCATGCATAAAGCAGTTGTCAGTGATCTGTCTCAACTTTACGGTACGGTTATCTCCGGTGCCACTGAGTGCAGCCAAATGTTAGGTATGTCAACTGACAACTGGCTAGTGACAACTGGCCACTGCTTAATTCGCCTGCTGCTTCACGATGTGTACGTCCACCGCAGGCGCGTCGCGCAGGAAGCGATGTACGGCCGACATGAACAGGTATTTGCGCCAGCCGGTGGTGGCCGAATGGCCGAAGATCATCTGCGTGATGTGCTTTTCGCGCACGAATTCAGCCATGGCCTCGGCGACGTCTTTGCCCTTCAGCCGCACGATCTTCGCTCCAAGGTTCTCCGCAAAATGCAAGTTCGCCTGCAGGGAACGCTGACGCTCCGGATCATCGCCGTCAACGCCAGTGTCAACATATAGGACGTACAGCTCGCCGTTGATGGCCTGCGCCATGCGCGAGGCGCGCGCCACCAGATACTGGGCCGCCGGGTTGGAGCTGACGCCGACGCCAATTCGTTCCGAGACATTCAAATCGCGGCCGGAGGTAGCCTCTGAGTCAAGATACGGTTCCAGACTGCGGTCCACCACCTGCGCGACATGGCGCAGGGCGATCTCGCGCAGCGCAATCAGATTGCTGGGACGAAAGAAGTTGCCCAAGGCACGGTCCACGCGCTCCATTGGGTAGATATCGCCGCGCCGCATGCGGGTCTGCAGCGCCTCCGGCGTAACGTCGGCCAGCACGATCTCATCTACTCGCTTTAAGACCCAGTCAGGCACAGTCTCCCGCACCACCACCCCGGTAATTTTGTGCACCACAGGCGTGACGCTCTCCAGGTGCTGCACGTTCATGGTGGAGACGACATCAATCTTGTTGTCGAGCAGCTCGAAAACGTCTTCATAGCGCTTGTGATGCTTGCTGCCTTCGATGTTGGTGTGCGCTAGTTCATCGACAAGCGCAACCTGGGGATGGCGCACCAGAATGGCGTCCACATCCATCTCCTCGAAAATGGTGCCCTTGTAGTCAATCTTTTTGCGCCGCACGACTTCCAGCCGCGCAAGCAGCTCCTGTGTGGCCCTACGGCCGTGCGTTTCGGCCATACCGACCACGACATCTTCCCCGCGGCTTTGGCGGCGGATGGCCTCGCTCAGCATCGAGTAGGTTTTGCCAACGCCAGGCGCATAACCGAGAAAAAGCTTGAAGACGCCGGTCTTTCTTTTCTCGGGAGCGGTCTCTTCCAGCCATTGCTCGGGCGTCTTTTGCATGCGCACCTATTCTGCGGCAGCGGAGGGGAAAAGTCGATTCGATACAATCATCGCGTGAACCCTGCATCTCCTGAAGCCGGCAATACTGGACGGCGTATCAGTATCTCCCCGCAGCGATTGAAGGCCACGCTCTACCACTATGCGATCGCGATGGCGGCGATTGCCATCGTGACGGTTGTCTACCGGCGTCTGCCGGACATTAATCACACGACCATTGCGCTGACATTCTTGCTGGTTGTGCTTGGGGTGGCGAGCCGCTGGGGATTGACGATCGCCACCACAACGGCCGTGGTCGCGACGCTGGCGTTTAACTACTATTTCCTGCCTCCCATCGGCACGCTTACCATCGCCGATCCGCAGAATTGGGTTGCGCTTTCCGCGTTTCTGGTCAGCGCCATTCTGGCCAGCCGGCTTTCCGCGCGCGCGCGCCGCGAAACCCTGAATGCTACACGCCGGCGGAAGGAAGTGGAACGGCTCTACTCCTTGAGCCAGGACTTGCTGGCCACCGAAAATGTGATGGAGATGCTGAACTCCATACCTCGCCTGGTGCGCGATGCTTTTGGTCTGAAGGCGGCGGCAATGTATCTGCCGAAACGCAAGGAAATTTACCGCACCGGAATTGATCATCCCGAACTTAGCGAGGAACAACTGGAGTCGGTCAGCGGTCGAGGTGAGCTGACGGTGGATGAGGAGAAACAGTTGTGCTTTGTTCCGCTACGGGTGGGGGTAAAGCCGGTCGGCAGCCTGGGACTGGAAGGCGCCGTACTCTCTCGTGAAACACTTGAAGCGGTCGGGAGTCTGGTAGCGATTTCCATCGAACGCGCAGGAGCGGTCGAGACGCTCACCCGCACGGAGGCCAGCCGCGAGAGTGAAAAGCTGCGCACCGCATTGCTGGACAGCGTTACGCACGAATTTCGCACGCCGCTGACGGCCATCAAGCTGTCGGTAACCACGCTGCTTACGACGCCGAACATGGAGCCGGATGGCAAGAAAGAACTGTTGACCGTCATCAACGAAGAAACTGACCGCCTGAACCACTTGGTTGGCGAAGCGGCGGAGATGGCCCAACTCGACGCGCAACAGGTGGAATTGCGGCGTGAGTCGCATGAAGTACGCGCAGTGATTGAAGCTGGACTCGAGAGATCGAAGCAGGCGCTGAGCGGCCGCGAAGTCAACGTCCGGGTTCCGGATAACTTGCCGCCGGTCAGCGTTGACCTGGAGCGCATCGCCGAGGTGCTGGCGCAGTTGTTGGAGAATGCGGCGAAGTATTCGCCGGCGGGGACTCCCATCACGATAAGCGCGGAGGTGGCGGGAAAGATGGTCACTATCAGCGTGGCCGATCGCGGTCCTGGGATTGACGACCTGGAACTGTCGCTCATCTTCGAAAAGTTCTATCGCGGAAAAGATCAGCGTTACCGCGTGCAGGGCACAGGTATGGGCCTGGCCATCGCGAAAGCGATTGTGGAGGCGCACGGAGGGACCATCGGACTCACCTCGCAGCTCGGCAGCGGCTCGGTGTTTCACTTTACAGTGCCGGTGTAATGCGAAGCTTTACAACGCGCCGCCCGTCGGCGTCAACAGCAGCTCTGTCAAATTGGCATTGGGAGGGAGCAGAACGGCGTAAAGAACCGCCTGGGCCGTGCTCTCCGGGTCCATCATTTTTTCCCGTGGGGCGTTGGGCATGATTTGGTTCCACATGTCGCTGGCGGTTGCGCCGGGCATGAGCGCCGTCACGCGAATGCCGCGCGGCATCAACTCTTCGCGCAGCGACAGCGTAAATCCGTACGCACCGGTCTTGGTTGCCGTGTAGGCCGCAAATTTCGGGAAAACCTGTTTCGCCGCGGCTGACAGGTTGTTGATGATGGTTGACCCGCGTTGCATCAGGGGCAAGGCAGCGCGGCTGCACAGAAAAGTGCCAGTGAGGTTGGTCTCGACGATCTCGTGCCACAGCTCCAGCGAGGTTTCCTCCACCGAGGCCGGTTGCTGGCTGACTCCCGCATTGTTCACCAGAATGTCCACGCGGCGGAACTGCTGCTTCACTTTGGCGAACAGAGCGGCGACGGCCTGGGGATCGCGCACATCGCCAACCAGGGGCACGACGTTGCCTCGACCGCGCCCTTCCCTGCTGATTCGCGATGCGCTCTTCTCCAGGCTCGCAGCATCACGACCGGTTATGACTACGCTGCAGCCTTCTGCGGCGAGTCTGCGCGCGATGGCCTGGCCAATTCCGCGGCTGCCGCCGGTGACTACGCCGACTTTGCCAAGCAGCCGCAGTTCCACGGGAGACTTGGATCTTGGGTTGTGCGTGGACTGCGTTTTCTTCGCAGCCATCGCTTAGATTCCGTTGCCATTCCTGGCGTGAATGAGCGAGAGAAATTCCTGCCGCGTCTGCTGCGCGCGGAAGGCGCCCAGCATGGAGGATGTGACCGTGGCGGAATGCTGTTTCTCCACACCGCGCATCATCATGCAGAGATGACGGGCTTCGATGACAACCCCCACGCCCAGCGGCTGAATGGTCTTCTGGATGGTCTCGGCAATCTGCACGGTCAGCCGCTCCTGCACCTGCAGCCGGCGTGCAAACACTTCCACCAGCCGTGCGGTCTTGCTGAGTCCGATGACCTTGCCTTTGGGGATGTAGGCAATGTGTACCTTGCCGAAGAATGGAAGAACATGGTGCTCGCAAAGGCTGAACATCTCGATGTCCTTCACGATCACCATCTCGTCATAATCGACGCTGTAGAGCGCGCCCTTCAGGATCTGGTCGGGATCTTCACGGTAGCCCTTGGTGAGATATTGCAGCGCTTGCGTGTAACGCTCGGGCGTGTTCGCCAGTCCTTCACGATCAGGCTGCTCGCCGAGGCGAATCAGCATCTCGCGCGCCAGTTCTTCAAAGCTGGCGCTGGTCAGGGTCGGGGTTTCGATTGTATCTCTCATACAAGCACTTAGCGATTAGCTCTTAGCCGGTAGCTCTTAGCATACGATTTGCGGCCTGATTATGTCTTGCGACGATCCACGATCCACTGACCACTAGCCACTGCCTTGTTGTCCACTGCATTCGAAGCTATTCATCATGGTCTCTTCCAGGCGCACTTTTTCTAGATGAGCGGTTGTAAAGCTTTGCTTCAAAATGTTGAAGATGACGATGCTCAAGTTTTCCGTGGTCGGCACAGTCCCCGCGAATTCTTGCCGAACATTCAAATTTTCGTGATCGAAATGGTCGAGCACCTCCCGCCGCACTGCGCTATCCAGAGCAGCCAGATCGCAAACCATGCCGGTCTGCGGATCGACCTGCCCGCTCACCGTGACCTCAAGCGCATAATTATGCCCATGCCCGTACGGGTTGTTGCACTTGCCATAGACTGCGCCGTTCTCGGCCTCAGACAACTCGTCGCTGTGTAACCGGTGCGACGCCGAAAAAAGATAGCGGCGTGTGAGATGCGCCTTCATGGCTCACCATAGAAATCGACGAAGAGGTCGGGCAGTTCATATACGCGCACGCGGTGCAGCTTCGCCACGTTGAGTTTGCTTTCCAGCCGATTCCAGATGGCGATGGCGAGATTCTCGGTAGTCGGGATCTGCTTGGCGAACTCCGACACTTCTTTATTCAGATGCCGGTGGTCGAGCGCGTCGAGCACTTCGCGGTTCAGGATCTCCTTCAGTTCCTTCAAGTCCACTACAAAGCCAGTGCGCGGATCAACCTCGCCTTTGACGGTCACTTCCAGCGTGTAGTTATGCCCATGCCCATTGAGGTTGGCGCACTTGCCGAAGACACGCTGGTTCTCCTCGGGGGTGAATTCCGGATTGTGGTAATAGTGGGACGCAGAAAACTCACACTTGCGGGTTAGGTAGATCATTGGCTTCTGAGTTCTCGGTGTGTTGTTGGTACCTGGCTGTAAGCTCTTAGCTTCTAGCTCTTAGCAGGTGCAGGTTCGGGGTGGCTAGGACTAAAGGCTAATCGCTAAGAGCCGGATTCAGTTCGCTCGGCCTTAGCTTCCCGGACCGACGCATACACTCGCCCTTTCCAGCGCACCAATCCTTTCCTATGTGAGATGTCGGAATTCCACAAAAGTACCGCGAAGAGCGGCAGCCCAAATAACGACAACGCGCTTGACAGCCAGTCAAAATGCGCCAGCCGAATACGCTTCCAGAACAGGTAAAGCCATTGCACGGTAACGACGGCAGCGACCACGAAGGCCAGTTTCTCATCCTGTAGCGCCGCGAAAATGGCGAAGGCCGCCGCGGCAACGATCACTGCAAACTCGATGGCCCGCCGCAGCGCCAGACCGCGGGCGTTAGGAAACAACAGCGCGAGGTTCTTGGTCCAGCCTTCCCACATCTCGCTGAAGGTGCGATACATGCGCGTGCTCACCACCTCGGAGTAGTGAAAGCACAACTTGTGCCCAGCTTGCTTCGCGCGCCTGGCAAGCTCGACATCTTCAAGGATGGCGGTGGCCACCGCTGCATGCCCGCCGATTGCGTCATATACTTCGCGCCGAATGAGCAGATACTGCCCGTTGGCCGCCGCGAGCGGAGAGCTCGGATCGCAAACCTGCTTCGGAGGATATGCCGTCGCCAGCTCGCCAAAAATCACCGGCATGAGAGCGCGTTCGGCTAGGTTGACAACCTCTTGCTTCGGGGAATAAGAGAGCAGGTCGGCTGCGGTGACTTTTGCCTCTTGTAACCCACTTGCAATAGAGTTTGCCGCATGCTTGGTGTCGGCATCGGTGAACAGAAGCCATTGCCCTTTCGCGGCTTTCGCGCCGCTCCAGGCTGCATTACACTTGCCGCTCCAGCCTTCGGGTAGAGGATCGGCCGCGATCACGCACACCGGAAAGCTTTCAGCGATCGCGCGCGTTCCGTCGGTTGAGTCGTCGTCCACCACGATGATTTCGTAGCTCGGGCCAGCCTGGCCGACGAGCGTGCGCAGACAATCGGCAAGACGCGCCTCTTCATTCCGTGCGGGAACGATGATGGAGATGTCGCGAGCTGGTTCGAGGGCCACGAAAATGATCCGTCAATTATTATAGGGGTGTGAACCGCCTTTTCTCCGCCATCGTCTTGATCGGCATCATTCTTCTGGCCGCCTGCAACAGCGGCTCGCATCCACCGCGCATCGGTAGCGCTGCGCCCGAGTTCACCATCCCGGACGGTACGCGCTCGGTTTCGCTCGACCAGTTTCGCGGCAAGCCCGTCGTGCTGAACTTCTGGGCGACGTGGTGCCCGCCCTGCATTCAGGAGATGCCGTCGCTGGTCCAGTTGCAGAAGCAGCTCGGCGACAAGGTGACCATCCTTGCCGTCAGCGAGGACGACGACGACGACGCCTACAAACAGTTCGTCAAGGACCACAACGTTGACCTCCTGACCGTGCGCGACACCAAACGCAGCAACGAGCTCTACGGTACCTTCAAGTTTCCGGAAACCTTCGTGATCGATAGCAATGGCAAGATCGTGCGCAAGTTCATCGGCGCTCAGGAGTGGACCAGCCCGGAGATCGTGGATTACCTGAAGAAGCTATCGTGACCTTCACAACTTCGCTGTTCGCAGCCGCAGCGCGTTGCTGATCACCGACACCGAGCTGAAGCTCATGGCCGCGGCGGCGATGATGGGGCTGAGCAAGATCCCGAATTTGGGATAGAGAATGCCCGCCGCAATCGGCACGCCCAGCGAGTTATAGACAAACGCGAAGAACAGGTTCTGCTTGATGTTGCGCATGACGGCGCGGCTGAGGCGGCGCGCGCGCACCAGTGCTTGCAAGGTCACCCTTCAGCAGGGTGATGCCGGCGCTCTCCATGGCGACGTCGGTTCCAGTACCCATCGCAATGCCAACCTGCGCCTGCGCCAGCGCCGGTGCGTCATTAATACCATCGCCCGCCATGGCGACAACTCTTCCCTGCTGCTGAAGTTTCTTCACCACCTCAGCCTTGTGGTCGGGCAGAACCCCAGCCTCGAAGTCGCTGATTCCGACCTGGCGCGCGACTGCCTGGGCTGTGGTCTCGTTATCGCCAGTGAGCATGACGACGCGCAGGCCTTCGCCGCGCAGGTCGCCGATGGCTGCCGCAGCTTCGGCCTTCACCGGATCGGCAATGCCCAGCAGTCCGACGGCTTCGCCATCCACGGCGGCATAAACCACGGTCTGCCCGTTGCGGCGCATTTCGTCTGCCTTGGGATGCAGCCGCTCCAGCAGCGGCACGCCCATCTCTTCCAGCAGCGACTCGTTGCCCGCGGCAACCACGTGTCCGCCAACTGTGCCGGTCACGCCGCGCCCGGTGAGCGAGCGGAAGTTGTCGGCTGGAATCAGAGGAATGTGGTTGGCGTCGGCCGCCTCGACGATGGCTGCCGCCAGGGGATGTTCGCTGCCGCGCTCCAGGCTGGCAACCAGCCGCACGACGCGGTCTTCGGTCTCGCTGCCAATCGCGACCACGGTCATCAGTTCCGGCTTGCCCTGCGTGAGCGTGCCAGTCTTGTCGAACACCAGCGTGTCGGCCTTTTGCAGGGTCTCCAGCGCTTCGGCGTTCTTGATGAGCACGCCTGCGCGCGCGCCGCGTCCCGTGCCCACCATGATTGCCATCGGCGTAGCCAGCCCAAGGGCACAGGGACACGCGATAATCAGCACCGCGACGGCATTGATGATGGCGTGAGCCAGCCGCGGCTCAGGGCCGGCGACAAGCCACGCGATGAACGTGATCACCGCAACTGCGAGCACTGCCGGCACAAACCAGGCGGCTACTTTGTCGGCGAGCTTCTGAATGGGTGCGCGGCTGCGTTGCGCCTGGCTCACCATCTGCACAATCTGCGCCAGCATGGTCTCGCTGCCTACGCGCTCAGCGCGCATCAGCAGCCAGCCCGTTCCGTTGACGGTGGCGCCGATGACCTTGTCGCCCATGCGCTTTTCGACCGGAATCGACTCGCCGGTTACCATGGACTCGTCCACCGAGCTCAGCCCGTCGAGTACCGCGCCGTCGGTCGGGATCTTTTCGCCGGGACGCACGCGCAGCTTGTCGCCGACCTGCACCTGGTCGAGTGGGACATCGTACTCACTGCCGTCGTCGCGCATGATGCGCGCCAGTTTGGGCGAGAGGTCGAGCAGCGCGCGGATGGCGCTGGAGGTGCGGCTGCGCGCTCGCAGTTCCAGGACTTGCCCGAGCAGTACCAAAGCGATGATGGCCGCAGCCGCCTCGAAGTAAACCTCGGGCTGGCCGTGCATGCCGCGCATGGTTTCGGGGAAAATCCGCGGCGCAATCGTCGCGACAGCGCTATAAACGTAAGCCACGCCGACGCCCATGGCGATCAGCGTAAACATGTTCGGACTGCGAAACTTGACCGATGCCCAGCCGCGAACGAAAAACGGCCAGCCGCACCACAGCACGATGGGCGTAGCCAGCGCGAATTCCAGCCAAGTGCCCATGCGAGGTGAGAGAACGTGTGCCAGCGGCCCCATGCGCAGCATGGCGTAGGCAACCAGCGGAACGCCCAGCAGCACACTCGTCCAGAAACGTCGCGTCATATCGCGTAGTTCGGGATTTTCTTCCTGCGCCGCCACGACGGTCTTTGGCTCCAGCGCCATGCCACAGATCGGACAAGCGCCCGGCTCGTCGCGGACAATCTCCGGATGCATCGGGCAGGTCCACTGTGTTTTTGTTGCGGGGGTGACGGGAACTTCCGGCTCGAGCGCCATGCCGCACTTGGGACAAGCGCCGGGCTGCGACTCGCGAACCTCGGGATCCATCGGGCAGACGTAGGCTGCCTTTGTGAGCCGACCCAACTTCTCGGGAGTCATTGTCGACGGGTGGGAGGGCGAATCGGCATTGGCAAGCGTTATAACTGGCGGACTTGCGTCCGGTGAAATCTGAACTGGTTTCGCGCCGAGTTGTATCATTCTGCCCATGCCCGCGGGCTGGTAGGTGGGTGAGAGATACTTCGCGGGATCGGCTTTGAATTTCTCCGCACACCCACGGCAGCAAAAGTGATAGAGCTTACCTTCATGCTCGACTGTGGACGCGGCCCGCGAGGGATCGACGGTCATGCCGCAAACGGGGTCTCTGTTGAACTTGGTGGAGACGCTGGACTGCGGGGCGCTTTCAGTAGCTATGTGATCGGCCGCCAGATACTTCGCGGGAGACGACATAAATTTGTGCATGCATCCCGGCGAGCAGAAATAGTACGTCTGGCCGGCGTGCTCGGCCTTGCCGCGAGGCTGGGCCGGATCGACGGCCATGCCGCAGACAGGATCCTTTACGGAAACATCAACGATCCGATTCTCCTGATCCTGCTGGCCGTCCCCGGTTGCTTGCCCTTCAGTGTTCATCGTTTTGCGCTATTCAACAACGCCACTAATACTCTATATTGAGTGCGGAGTGTTGAGTGCGGACAATTGCTATCTCGCCCTCGGCAGTGATCCGGCGGGCAGCGTGCTCCTAATCATTACACGTTTGCGGAAATGGAGATTCAATGACCGCGGTCGAAGTTTTGTTTCGCTATGCAATGCCGCCCAGCGAGCAGCAGATGGCGGCACTGGGGCTCACAAGCGACGTCTATGGGGTTCGTCGGGTCCAGTTCAACGAACCGGAGCGCACCATCCGCATCGAGTATGACGCCACCCGATTGAACGATGCCATAATCGAGAAATTACTGCGCAGCGCCGGGTTCGACATCCGCGAGAGGCTGGCGTTGGTTTAGCGGTCCTGTTCTTTTTCTGGAAAGGCTGCAAAGCACAAAGGCGAAGGCCGCTTGGCACTTCGCCTTTTCTTTAGTCGCTGGAAAACCCAGCTATGTGCGCAGTCTCTTGGGGGAGGCTGTAGAACTTGAAAGGGTCACTCTGAGAAGAGAGCTCTGGCCGAAACTCCCTTTCGAGTGACCCCTATTGCGCCACTTCGTCTGTTCTTTATAATAGCATTCCCTGTGCCACTACTGGACTACTGAAAACAAAGAGCTTAACTCGACGCCGCGGCGTTGAGGCAGGTAGAACTTTCCGGTAACCTGGAAAAATTTACAGTAACACGCACGTGGTGGCGTTCCCATATCGACAAAACTTTGCCACGTCGCAACCGAATGCCGACATTGAGGTGATGAGGTTACGGGGCTGCGGATAGGCGGCGCGTGGTTCCAGATCACGCGCCGTACTGATAGAAGCCGCGCCCGGACTTCCGCCCAAGCCACCCCGCATCCACCATCTTGATCAGTAGAGGACACGGCCGATACTTGGGATCGCCGAGGCCCGACTGCATCACGCGCATGATGTCGAGGCAGACGTCGAGCCCGATAAAATCTGCCAGCGTAAGCGGTCCCATGGGATGCGCCATTCCCAGCTTGAAGACTTCGTCCACCGCGCCCGGTGTGGCCACCCCTTCCATCACGGCATACATGGCTTCGTTCAGCAGGGGCATCAGCACGCGGTTGGAGACAAAGCCGGGCGCGTCGTTCACCTCGACAGGAGTCTTCTCCAGTTTCTCAGCAAGGGCTTTGACGATCCCGAACGCTTCGTCTGAAGTCGCCAGCCCGCGGATTACCTCCACCAACTTCATCATTGGCACGGGATTGAAGAAGTGCATGCCGATGACCTTGTCAGGCCGTTTGGTCACTGCTGCGAGTTTGGTGATGGAAATGGATGAAGTGTTTGACGACAGGATAACCCCGGGCCGGCACATGGCATCGAGGTCGCGAAACAGCTCGGTTTTGATGTCAAGGCGCTCACTCGCCGCTTCCACAATGAAATCGCATTCGGCCAGCCGCTTTCGGTCGGTGGTTCCCGCGATGCGCGCTAGGGCTTGCTCCCGCTCTTCCGCGGTCACCTTGTTCTTGGCAACTTCGCGCTCCAGGTTTTTGCTGATGGTTTGCAACCCCCGATCGATGAAGCTCTGCTGCACGTCCACCAGCGCAACGTTGTATCCGCCTTTGGCGAAGACATGGGCAATGCCGTTGCCCATCGTCCCCGCGCCGATGACTCCCACTGTCTTAATGTCCATAAGTGCCTCGCACAGAATCTGGTAAGTCCTTGCAAAACATGTGAGTGTAGCAGAGCCTGAGCCCGGCTGACGGAGCCTTAGGCCGGGAATTGCTTACGAAAATCCGGCTTCCACGTATAATCTATTGTGGATATGCCCCCCCTTACCGACCCGGACAAGCCTTTGAGTCCGACGTGCTGGAAGCTTTTGCTGCTGGCAGCGTGTGTATTGGTCTTCGCGTTTGCGCTCAATGCGAAAGTGGCTGTGTACCACCAGCCGTCACAGCCTCAGACTTCAACCTCTGCCAAGCTTTGGTTGAATGGTGAAAAGATGGTGACAGGGCCGTCTTTCTCGAGTCTCCTCGTGCTATGCTTCGCCGCAGTACTGTTTAGTCTGCTCCCCAAGCCACGAGAAACAAGGCATGTCGTTGCCTATCGCATTTCGGTTCCGGGGCAAGCCACCCGATTTTACCTGCATCGCTTTCTCCGTCCTCCTCCTGTTCGCTAGGCAATTTTTCTCATACCTGGATAGTTGCGTCAGAATTCAAAGCCAGAGGTAGGTATCGGCGGCTTCCGCTCTGAATGCTGGCAACGCTTTTGATAATTGGAGAAGAGGAAAGTCTATGCAGGTTCGCCCTGTGCACAAAATTCTTGTGTTAGGCGTAGCCATTCTGTGCCTGGTGGCCGCTATTACTGTAGTGCGACGCGTGCGTGCCAGTTCGTCGCGGACTGCCATGGCCGACAGCAATGCCGCCCAAGTGCCCTTCGCTGCGGTCGTACCGGTCCAGCGCACATCGATTGCCTTTGCGCTCTCCATCGCTGGCCAGTTCCTCCCATACCAGAACGTCGAACTGCACGCCAAGGTCGCGGGATATATACGCAATATCTACGTCGATATCGGGGACCGCGTGCACACGGGCGAGGTGCTGGCGGTACTGGAGATCCCTGAACTGGTAGCCGAGGTCGATGAGGCTCAGGCGGCAGAGCATCATGCTGAAGAAGAAATCCTCCGCGCCCAGAGCGACGTTGCGCGTGCGCAGGCCGATTATGTTGCCCTTCACGCCAACGCGGTGCGGCTGGTAAACGCGAACCAGGCGCGTCCGGGATTGATTGCTGAGCAGGAACTCGATGACGCCACTGCCAAGGACCAGTCCGCGCAGGCCCAGGTTGAAGCCGCGAAGTCGGCGCTCGCAGCCTCAAAGCAACAACTGGCTGTAGCCAAGGCCAATCGGCAGCACTATTCCGCCCTAAGCGATTACTCAAAGATCACTGCCCCGTACGACGGCGTGGTTACATGGCGGTTCTCTGATACTGGCGCCCTGGTGCAGGCGGGGACCTCCAATACCAGCGGTCTGCCGGTCGTCACCGTGGCCCAGGTGAACGTCCTGCGCCTGCGCATTCCGGTGCCTGAATCGCTGGCCGCGAAGGTCCGCATTGGCGATTCGGCAGACGTGCATGTGCAGGCGACCGGCGAACATTTCACGGGCAAAGTCACACGCTTCACGGACTCACTCGATACGTCAACTCGAACCATGCAGGTCGAAATCGACGTACCTAACGCTGATTACCACTTGCAGCCCGGAATGTATGCGGATGTGACGTTGAGCGCCAACAGCCGGAAGGATGTGCTTGCGGTCCCAGTTGAAGCCATCCAGCGTTCTGACAACAACAAGAAAACGAGCGTGCTGGTAGTCGACGCACAAAACCGGGTGCAGTCGCGGGAAGTGGAAGTCGGTGTTGAAGGTTCGAATAAGGCCGAAATTGTGGCGGGGCTTACCGAAGGCGAGAGGGTGATTGTCGGCAATCTGGGCAGCTATCAACCCGGTGAGGTTGTCCATCCCAAGGTGGGTGTCTTCACGCCGGGATCGAACAGCGGAGGAGCGGACTAAGCATGTCTGGGTTTGCGATCAAGTATCCGTTCTTCATCTTGATGCTGTGCCTCGGCATCATTGTGGTCGGCGTGACCACAGTGCTCCGCATGCCCGTGGACCTGTTCCCGCAGATCCAGATTCCCGTGGTCGTGGTGGCGACGTTCTACAGCGGCATGCCTCCGCAGCAGATCGAAGCCGACATCACCGATACCTTCGAGCGCTTCTTCACTTTGGGAAGCAATATCGATCACATCGAGTCCCGCTCGCTCACTGGGGTGAGTCTCATCAAGGTTTACTTCCAACCGGGGACCGATCCGGATGCGGCGGTCAGCGAAATTGCGAACTTGGCGATGGCCGATCTGCGGCGTTTGCCGCAAGGCACATTGCCACCGGTGGTGTTGAAGTTTGATGCCTCCAGCCTGCCGGTTTGCCTGGTGACCCTGAAAGGCCAGGGGATGACTGAGACGCAATTACACGATCAAGGACAGTTCAATGTTCGCAACCAGATCGCCAACGTGCCCGGAGCGTCGGTGCCACAACCATTTGGGGGCAAGTACCGGCAAATCCAGTTCTACATCGATCCGGTGAAACTGGAGGCGGCGCAGTTGAGCCCCATGGATGTGGTGCAGGCGATCAACAAGGCGAACTACAATTCTGCCCGCCGGCGACGTGCGCATCGGCCCGCTGGATTACAACATCTACAGCAACAGCCAACTGCCGAACGTCCGCGAGATGAACGACGTTCCGCTGAAGGCGATCGGCAACAACGTGCTGCGCTTTGGCGATATCGGCCACGCGGAAGACTCCTCGGCCATTCAGTACAACGTCGTGCGCGTGGACGGCCAGAAGTCGGTTTACCTGCCCATCCTGAGGCAGGGCGGCAACAGCAACACCATTCAGATCGTCAACGGCGTGCGCGACCGCATCCGCACACTGCTCGATATACCCAAACATCTGATCGCCACCGTGGTGTTTGACCAGTCGGAGTACGTGAAGATTGCCGTGGCCAACGTGCTGCGCGAGGGCAGCATGGGTCTGGGTCTGACGGCGCTGATGATCCTGGTGTTCCTCGGCTCGCTGCGGGGAACGATTTCCGTGTTGCTGTCTATACCGATCTCCTGCCTGGCGGCGTTCCTTCTACTCAATGCGTTTGGCAGCACCATCAACACCATGGTCCTGGGCGGCCTGGCCCTCGTGCTGTCGCGATTGATCGACAACTCGGTGGTCGTGCTGGAGAACATTTTCCGCCACCTGGAAATGGGTGAGGACGCGCACACCGCAGCCGAGCACGGCGGGCAGGAGGTCCAGTTGGCGGTGCTGGCCGCCACCTTCACCACGGCGATCGTGTTCTTCCCGGTGGTCTTCCTCACCGGAGTCAGCAAATATCTCTTCAGCGCCCTTGCCATGGGTGTGGTTCTGGCGCTGGCCGCGTCCTACCTGGTGGCAATGTCGGTGGTGCCGCTGTTCTGCTCCCGGTTTATCAAGTCGGAACATGGAAACGAGGCTGAAGGCGAACATGAAGGCGGGTGGCTGGAGCGCGTGCTGGCGCCCTTTAACCGGGCCTACGACTATGTTCTCAAGAAGTACGATGAATCCATCGAGAAGGCGCTCAAGCGTCCGAAGATGACGGTCGCCATCATCATGGGCGGGTTTGTGCTTAGCCTGGCGCTCTCGCCATTCCTCGGCGTCGCCTTCTTCCCGCGCACCGATCCCGGACAGTTCGTCATCAACGTGAAAGCGCCGAGCGGTACCCGCATCGAGCTGACCAATGACTACATCGCACGCGTCGAAGACGACATCCGAGAGGTCATCCATAAAGACGATCTGGCGATGATCGTCTCGAACATCGGGGTCAACGCCGACCTGTCGGCAATCTACACCACCAACTCGGCGATGCACACCGCCTTCGTGCAGGTACAGCTCCACAAGGAGCACAAGGTCAGCAGCTTCGTCTATATGGACCGCGTCCGGCGAAAGCTGGCCAGCGACGTGCCGGAGCTTTCCACCTTTTTTCAGACCGGCGGCCTGGTCGATTCCATCGTGAACCAGGGGATGCCGGCTCCCATCGACATTCAGGTCACGGGAAACAATCAGCAGGCAGCCTATGACGTTGCTACCCGAATGGCAACAAAGCTGCGCCGCTTGAAGGACGTTAGCGACGTGCTCATACCGCAGGACCTGGATTATCCCGGTATCCGGCTCGATGTGAACCGTGAAATGGCCGCCCGGCTCGGGCTCACGGCAGCCGGTGTGGTGAACAATGTGGTCACCGCGCTCACGTCCAACGGCATGATTGCTCCCAGCTACTGGATTGATCCCCGAACCGGCAACAACTACTTTCTCACTGTGCAGTACACCCCGATGCAGATTGGCATGATGACGATGGAGGACTTCAAGCAGATCCCGTTACATGCCAGGAACAATGCCGCACCGACCATGTTGGAAAACCTGGCTGATATCGAAGTCATCAATACTCCCACCGAGGTTGACCATCACCAATTGTTTCGCGTGATTGACCTTTATGTTTCGCCGAAGGGCGAGGCCCTTGGCAGAGTGGCTGATCAGGTGCAAAGGGTCATCGACCAAACCAAAATGCCGCCCAATACGCGGGTGCAATTGCTCGGATCGGTAGTGGCGATGCGGCAGTCATTCAAGAGCTTCGCGCTCGGATTGTCGCTCTCCATCGTGCTCGTGTACCTCATCCTCATGGCGCAATTTGCTTCCTTCAGCGATCCCTTCATCATCCTGCTTGCGGTGCCGCCGGGATTTACCGGCGTGATTCTCTTCCTGCTCATGACGCACACCACTATCAACATCATGTCCCTGATGGGAGTGATGATGATGATCGGCATCGTCGTCTCCGATTCCATCCTGATTGTCGAGTTCACGCGTGAGTTGCGGCGTCGCGGGCAGTCGCTGCAGGACGCCATCAAAAATGCCTGCCACGTTCGCCTGCGGCCCATCATGATGACCACCTTTGCCACGTTCCTGGGACTGATTCCGCTGGCGCTGGCGCTGGAAGCCGGCAGCGAACAGTACGCGCCGCTGGCTCGCTCCATCATCGGCGGGCTGATGCTCTCGTTCGTGGTAACGCTCTTCCTGGTTCCGGCGGCCTATTACCTGATGCACCGCAAGGACGAAGAACTGGAGCGCCGGGAGGAGGTGCAGGCGTGATGGTTTGCCCGGCAGTCGCCTGCCATGCCCCCGACCGCCTGCGACTGCCGCGAGCGGAAGGCGGGAAACTTGTCGCCCTGGAAAACGGGGGATAACTGCAATGTCGAACTTCGCGATCAAGAATCCCTTCTTCATCCTGATGCTGTGCCTGGGCATCATCGTGGTCGGAGTGACCACCGTTTTCCGCATGCCGGTGGACCTGTTTCCGCAAATCCAGATTCCCGTGGTCGTGGTGGCGACGTTCTACAGCGGCATGCCGCCGCAGCAGATCGAAGCCGACATTACCGACACCTTCGAGCGCTTCTTCACCCTGGGCAGCAACATTGACCATATCGAATCGCGGTCGCTCACCGGCGTAAGCCTGATCAAGGTTTACTTCCAGCCCGGGACCGATCCCGATGCAGCCGTGAGCGAGATTGCCAACCTGGCCATGGCCGACCTGCGGCGCCTCCCGCAGGGCACATTGCCGCCGGTGGTTCTGAAGTTCGATGCCTCCAGCCTGCCGGTTTGCCTGGTGACCGTCAAGGGCCAGGGGCTGAGCGAGACGCAGTTGCACGACCAGGCGCAGTTCAATGTGCGCAACCAGATCGCCAACGTGCCGGGCGCATCCGTGCCGCAGCCCTATGGCGGCAAGTACCGGCAAATCCAGTTCTACATCGATCCGGTGAAGCTGGAGGCGACACAGTTGAGCCCCATGGACGTGGTAAACATCGTCAATGATGCCAACAAGATCTTACCGGCGGGTGACGTCCGCATTGGGCCGCTCGATTACAACATTTACAGCAACAGCCAGTTGCCCAATACCACGGAGATGAATGCCGTCCCGCTTAAAGCAATTGGCAACAATGTGCTGCGCTTCGGCGATATCGGACATGCCGAAGACTCCTCCGCCATTCAGTACAACATCGTGCGGGTGGACGGACAGAAGTCCGTTTACCTGCCGATTCTCAAGCAAGGTGGCAACAGCAATACCATCCAGATCGTTAACGGCGTTCGTGACCGCATCAAGAACTCTGCTCGATGTTCCAAAGTCCCTGATTGCCAGCGTGGTGTTTGATCAGTCGCAGTATGTAAAGACTGCAGTGAAGAACGTGCTGCGCGAAGGCGGTATCGGTCTGGTCCTGACTGCCGTGATGATCCTGGTCTTCCTGGGCTCAGTACGCGGCACCATCTCAGTTCTGTTGTCGATCCCGATTTCCTGCCTGGCCGCTTTCCTTCTGCTGAACGCTACCGGCAGCACCATCAACACCATGGTGCTCGGCGGACTTGCGCTCGTCCTCTCCCGCTTGATCGACAACTCAGTGGTGGTGCTGGAGAACATCTTCCGCCACCTGGAAGAAGGAGAAGACGCCGTCAGTGCTGCGGAGCGAGGTGGCCAGGAAGTTCAGCTCGCTGTGCTGGCCGCGACTTTCACCACGGCGATCGTGTTCTTCCCGGTCGTGTTCCTGTACGGTGTCAGCCGGTATCTGTTCATCGCGTTAGCCCTGGGCGTGGTTTTGGCTCTGGCCGCGTCTTATCTGGTCGCCATGACGCTGGTGCCCCTCTTCTGCGCCCGCTTCATCAAGACCGCACACGGCGGAGGTGGGCATTACCCTTCATCGATTTTCGGAAGGTTCGTTTCCGGCTTCAATCAGCGGTATGACCGGCTCCTGATGAGATACGACCGCGCCGTGAACAAGGCACTGACGCGACCCGGTGCCACGGTCCTGATTATTATGGCGACATTTGTTGTAAGCCTGGCGTTGTACCCGCTGCTCGGCGTTGCATTCTTCCCGCGTACCGATCCGGGGCAGTTCGTCATTAACGTAAAAGCCCCTACCGGCTCGCGACTTGAGATGACCAACCAGTACATCGCGCGAGTCGAGCGGGACATCCGTGATGTTATCGGCAACGACGATCTCCATATGATCGTCTCTAACATCGGGCTGACGCCCGATCTGTCTTCCATTTACACCAGCAATTCCGGGCAGCACACCGCCTTTGTTCAGGTCAGCCTGCGGAAGGAGCACAAGCGGAGCACGTTCGTGTATATGGACCGTGTGCGGCGGAAGCTTGCCTCGGATCTCCCCGAGCTCTCCACTTATTTCCAGACCGGCGGGCTGGTGGATTCTGTCGTGAACCAGGGCATGCCCGCGCCTATCGATATTCAGGTAAGCGGCAACGACCAGCATGCCGCCTATGCGGTGGCCAGAGAGTTGGCCACGAAAATCCGCTCCATGCATGACGTCAACGACGTGCTGATCCCGCAGGACCTTGACTATCCTGGATTGCAGCTCGACGTCCGCCGCGAAATGGCGTCTCGCCTGGGGTTGACCGCCAGCGATGTGGTGAACAATGTGGTCACCGCGCTCACCTCGAACGGCATGATCGCTCCCAGTTATTGGGTCGATCCAAAGAATGGCAACAATTACTTCCTGACTGTGCAATACACCAATCAGCGGATCGGTTCAATGACCTTGGAAGACTTCAAGCAGATTCCTCTCCATGCGCCTGACAACACCAATCCCACCATGTTGGAGAATGTCGCCGACATCAGCATGATCAACACTCCTACCGAGGTCGACCATTACCAGCTCTTTCGCGTCATTGACGTATACGTCTCCCCCAAGGGCGAGGATCTCGGCGCGTTGTCCAGCAAGGTAGGAAAACTGATCAAAGATACCAAGCTTCCGCCTAACATCCGCATCGAGCTTCGCGGCTCGGTGGTATCGATGCGCGAGTCGTTTCTGAGCTTTGGCCTGGGACTGCTGCTGGCCATCGTCCTCGTATATCTCATCCTGATGGCGCAGTTCGCATCGTTCATTGATCCTTTCATCATTCTGCTCGCGATTCCATCGGGCATCACGGGAGTGATCCTCATCTTGCTGGTCACGCACACCACGCTGAACGTCATGTCGCTGATGGGCTTGATCATGATGACCGGTATCGTGGTTTCGAACAGTATTCTGATTGTTGATGTCACGCGCATCTATCGCCGGCAGGGCATGCCCATCGCCGAAGCTGTCGCGCTGGCGTGCCGGATTCGTTTGCGGCCCATTTTGATGACCTCGCTCGCCACCATCCTGGGATTGCTCCCGATGGCGATGGCCCTGGAAGCCGGAAGCGAGCAGTACGCTCCCTTGGCCCGCGCCATCATTGGCGGGCTGCTGGTCTCGGTCGTAGTAACCGTGTTCCTGGTTCCTGCCGCCTATCTGCTCATCCATCGCAAAGAAGAGCAACCTATTCCGGAGGTGCAAGCGTGAGAGACAAGAACGTCGTCCTTGCGCTGTTTCTGGTTCTCCTGCCAATTGCAGCAAACGCGCAGACAAGCGCTTCTTCCCCTCAGTCATCGACGACGACACCGGCGGCAAATCCGACCCAGGCCGGGATACAAATTCCGGCCGCTGGGCCTGCGATGCGGCTGACCATCCAGGACGCTGAAAACCTGGCGCTGACGAACAATCCGCAGATCTCTGTCTATCGTCTGCTGGCGCTGGCCTCGGGACAGGTGACGCGCGAGAACAAGGCCGCGTACTACCCCACGGTTTATGGCAGCCTGACGGCGGTGGACGCCAACCAGGCTTCGCGCCTCGCGGCAGGAAACCTGAGCAGCTCCAGGCTGCTGACACGCGCCGCCGGTGGCGTCGCTCTTTCCCAACTGATTACCGACTTTGGCCGCACCAACAACCTGGTTGCGGCCGCGGCGCTGCGCGCTAAAGCTTCGGACATGAATACCGCCGCGACCGCCGACCAAATCCGGCTGGCCGTGGACCAGGCCTTCTACAACGCCCTGCAGGCCAACGCTGAACTGCAGGTCGCACAATCGACGGTGAAGGCACGCCAGGACGTCAGCGACCAGATCACGGCCCTGTTCAACAACAAGCTGAAATCGCAAGTCGATGTCAGCTTCGCCGACGCCAACCTGGCGCAGGCCAAGCTGCTGTTGCTCGATGCCCAGGACAACTACCAGGCATCGCTGTCGTTGCTATCGGAGGTCCTCGGCTATCCTACGCAGCGGCAGTTCGACCTGGTCGATACCGAGACCCAACCCACCGCTCCGACCGAAAACGTGAGCCAGTTAGTGGACCAGGCTTTCAGCAATCGTCCCGAGATTGCGGCGCAGGATTACGAGTTCCAGGCCGCGCAGCATTTCCAGAAAGCGGAGCGCGACTTGCTGCTTCCTAGTATTGAGGCGCTGGGAGTCGTAGGGCGTGCGCCCTACGGCAGCAGCTACTCTGGCGCTGCGGCGTTCGCCTCCTGGTACGGCGCCATCGGGGTCAACGTCAACATCCCGATCTTCAACGGCTTCCTATATCCGGCACGCTCCCAGGAGGCGGCCCTGCGCGCTCAGTCCAGCCAGGAACAGTTGCGCGACCTGAAGGACCGCATCGCCAACGACGTGCGCACGAGCTGGCTGAACACCGTGAATGCCTATAGCAAGATCTCGGTGACGCAGCAGTTCGTTGACCAGGCCAACCTCGCCCTGGACTTGTCGCAGACCCGCTACAACCTTGGTCTCGGTTCAATCGTGGAACTCAGCCAGGCACAACTGCAGCAGACGGAGGCCCAGATTCAGTTCGCCGCCGCAAAATACCAATACCGCATCGCACAGTCAGTATTGCGCTTCCAGATTGCAGCACCCTAGGGACGTCCTGGCACCGCGAATGCCCTTCAGTCTCCGTCGTCGCTTGCGTTCGTGCCAGCAACGAGGCTGCAGATCGCAGCACCGTGACGTTTGGTGGTTTGGTGTGTCTGGCGTGTCTTGACTCAGCCGCTAGCCCATTTTTGTCATGGTTCTGACTTCAACGGTGTTTGTTATAATGTGTGAGCCGCAAGTCTTCGCGCCCTTAGCTCAGCTGGATAGAGCGTCTGGCTACGAACCAGAAGGTCGGGAGTTCGAATCTCTCAGGGCGCGCCACTTACCTCTCTCTTTGCAACCGCTTCCAGCAAAACTCCTATTTCACGCTGCATCGGCAATTTGGGGACATTTGGGTATACAGGCGCGCCAGAAACGGGCTCCCTGGAGATCATTGGCTCCGCTGGCGCCAGCTCACATTACAAAGTCTTCGCCCGGGAGATCGAGGCGTCCAGCAACTCGATGTAGTGCATCACGGGCAGTGGGTGCCCCTTTTCATTCAACAGAGCACTAATTTGCAACTGGCAGCCAGGATTGCCGGTCGCAACCACCTGTGCGGATGTAGACACTATCTTCTCAACCTTGCGCTCGCCCAACTCATGAGCGGCCTGCGGCTGCACCAAATTGTAAATACCGGCCGAACCGCAGCAGAGAGCGGCCTCCGGCACTTCCAGTAGCTCTAACCCGGGGATGGTGCGCAGTGCAGCACGAGGTTGTTCGCGCAAGCCCTGTGCGTGCTGCAGGTGACAGGGATCATGGAATGCGACCCGCAAGGGTATGGCGTGACGAGGCGCGCGCGCCGGCAACTCCGCCAGCACCTCGGAGACGTCCTTGCATTTCGCCGAAAAGGCAAGAGCGCGCTCACGGTATGCGGGATCATCGCGCAGCAAATACCCGTAGTCCTTCAAGGTGGCCCCACAACCTGCGGCATTCATCACGATCGTGTCCGCCTGCAACGGCTCGAACAGGTCGATGACCTTGCGAGCCATGTCCAAGGCTTCGGCTTCCTGCCCCAGGTCCATCAGCATCGCTCCGCAGCAGCCCTGACCCTGCGGCACCAGCACCTCGCAGCCTTCAGCGGACAAAACGCGCGCTGTCGCCGCGTTCACCTGCCCCATGAACACACTTTGCACACATCCGGTCAGCATGGCGACCGTGCGTCGCTTCTCGCCCTGAGCAGCGATGCGCGGCGGCAATACGACGGCTGTGTCTTCGGCCAACAGGTCCGGCAGCAATTGCTCCATGGCCCGCAGGCTCTGCGGCAGCAGAGACGTCAAGTGTAAGGCGCGTGAAAGCCGCCGCCCCCCGAAGCGCTGATAAGCACGCAGTGCGACCGCCAGCTTACGCAGACGCGTGGGACGGCTGAATACTGCTGCGATCATCCGCCGCAGTGCCCGCTCCGACAGTGGCCGGCGATACAGCCGCTCGACTTGCCCGCGCATGGCGCCGATCAGCTTGTCATACTTGATGCCGGAGGGACACGAAGTTACGCATGCGAAACATCCCAGGCAGTGGTCGAAATGCGAGGCGTATTGCGCGGTCAATCCCGCCTCTCCGTCGATTGCCAGGTTCATCAGGTAAATGCGACCACGCGGGGAGTCCTCTTCCTTACCCCACAAGGTGTAGGTGGGGCAGTTCTGAAGGCAAAAGCCGCAGTGGACACAGGAGTTCAGTAGCTCTGCCGACGGCGGGTGATGGTCGTCGAAAACCGTTTTCTTGATATCTGGCGTGGTTGCGACGGTTTGCTCCATCATATGGCCCCCACGAAACGGCCCGGATTCAAAGTCCGCTCCGGGTCGAATTTTGCTTTGATTGTTTGCATGAGCGGCAGGGCGTCCTCAATCGTGCCCCACACATCCAGGCCTTCTTTCAGCCCTATTGGGCACCGCTGTACGATGAGCGTCCCTTGCAGGCGATCCGTTTCGGCGCGCACCCCTTCCAGCACTGCTGTCAGTGGCAGCCGGCCCGCTGCATCACAACGCAACTCGACGATCCCGGTGCCTTGTGCTACCAGGCTGGCTGCGACCTCAGCCTGGTTGGCGTGGCGGAACAATGCATCGCAAAGCGAACCAATTTGAGCCGGCAACACGCAACATTTACAGATGACCGAACCGCGGTCGTTGGCAAAAAGTTGCTGGCGCGCCGTCCATACCTCGACCGCAGTGTCGAAGCGACACCCGCCGCCAATCTGGCTTAGCTTGACATGCTGGTCATCGAGCGATTCGGGGATACCTTCAAACCGAACATCGACAGCGAACTCGTGCGCTCGTGTGGCACGAACCTGCAGCCCGGTGTAAACCAGTTGGGAGTTCAAAATGGACAGTAGCAGCTTGGTCGCTTCCGAGGCCGTGGGCACCACTGTGCTGTAAGTGGCCGTGGCAACCGGAATGGGATGCAGACGGAATACCGCCCGGGTGATTACGCCAAGCGTTCCAAGCGACCCGATAACCAGCTTGGTGAGGTCATAGCCAGCTACGTTCTTCACCACCTTGCCTCCGGCCCTAATCAGGCTGCCATCCGGCAAAGCTAACTCCAGGCCGAGGACAAGGTCGCGAACAGCGCCATAGCGGATACGCAAGGTCCCGCTCTCGGCCGTCGCCAATAAGCCCCCGACCGTGGCCGTTTCCGGCCACATCGGGTCCGCCGCCAGCCGCTGGCCATGTTTTTTAAGCGTCCGCTGAAAATTGTCGATGGTGCATCCCGCTTTGACCGTCGCCGTCATGTCACCCGCAGCGTGTTCGATGACTTGGTTGAGGCGCTCGGTGGAGACAATGAAATCCACCTTCTGCGGGCGATTGCCCAACCACAGCTTGCTGCCTCCGCCGCGCGGCACAACTGCAAGGCCGGCGGAATTGCAGTACTGCAGGACCTCAGCGACTTGCTCTGCCGTGCCCGGCGCAATCACGCCGCAGGGTTGCATCCCATCGACTGCATCGTTCATGGACGCGGGGCGCATGTGCTGTGCGCCGACGATCAAACCTAATTCCGTCCATGCGTTTGTCTGGGTTAGAGTCTCGCTCATAATCTGCTGCCGTAAGCTTGCTTGTGGGCTGCGCATGTGCGCGAGCCGGGCATATTGCCTCGGCGGCCCGCGCGCTAGTACCTCTGGGCCAGCCCCGCTGTCTCGATGGGGTGTGGCTCGTAAGCCACCGGCCTCTGCCAATTGGCATCGCTGCCGGGAAACATCTTCGTCGGATTACAAAGCTCGTACGGATCGAAGGCCGAACGCAGGCGTTGCATGGCGTCGAGGTCCGCCGCGGAAAACATGACCGGCATGAAGTGCTTCTTTTCCTCGCCGATACCGTGCTCCCCGGTGATGGACCCTCCCGCCTCCACGCAAAGCCGCAGGATTTCCTCGGCCAGGGTCATCGCCCGCTGCTCCTGGCCCTCGATGCGACGGTCATACAGCACCAGGGGATGGAGATTTCCATCACCTGCATGAAATACGTTGGCCACGCGCAGCCCGGCTTCGGCACTGAGACGGTCGATGTCGCCTAGAATCCTGGGCAAAGCCGTACGCGGAATGACGCCGTCCTGCACCAGGTAATTTGGCGAAATACGTCCCACCGCGGCAAACGCCGCCTTGCGCCCCTTCCAGACAGCGATACGTTCCGGTTCCGATTTTGCCAGTCGGAGTTCCCATGCGCCGCAGGACTTGCACATCGGTCCCACTTTTTCCATCAGGAGCTCGACTTCGCGGGTCGAGCCGTCAAGTTCCACCAACAGCAGCGCCTGGCAGTTGGGATAATTCGGGTGCACTGCGGCCTCGGCCGCTTCCAGGGCGAGCCGGTCCATAATCTCCATGGCTGCGGGAAACATTCCCGATGCGATGATGCTGCTCACCGCGGCTCCCGCCTCGCTGGTCGAATTGAATGCTGCCATTAAGGTCTGCGTGGCCTCGGGCTTCTTGATGACACGCAGCGTGATCTTAGTGAGGATCCCGAAAGTCCCTTCAGAACCTACGAACGCTCCCACCAGGTCATACCCAATGCTGTCCAGGGTCTTGCCGCCCAGCCGGACCAGTGAACCGTCGGAGAGAACCGCCTCCAGCCCCAAGATATAGGTAGTGGTCACGCCGTACTTGAAGCAGTGCGCGCCGCCGGAATTCTCAGCCACGTTGCCGCCCACGGTGCAGACTACCTGCGAGGATGGGTCGGGCGCATAGAAATAGCCGTGAGGGGAAACCGCCGCGGTTATCGCCGAATTGGTCACCCCCGGCTCGACCACGACGCGCGCGTTGGGCAGGTCAACCTCAAGAATGCGATTCATCCTCGAGGCGCCTATCACGATACCGCCCTTCACAGGCAGTGCCCCGCCACTCAGCCCGGTACCAGCTCCGCGCGCCACGAACGGGATTCGCTCGCGGTGGCAGACTTTCACGATGGCCTGCATTTCTTGCGCTGATGACGGGAGAAGAACCAACTCGGGCATTACCCGGAATAGGGTGAGGCCGTCGCATTCGTAGGTCCGGAGTTGCTCGACCCCAGTGACCAGGCCGGCATTTCCAACGATGGAACGAAATTCGTTCACCAGCCGAGCGTCCATTTCGCACCTCGGATGTTCGCGGTTCGCGACAGGGGGGGCCCGATGGAACGGTGCCCGGACGCGCGTTCACCGACAGTCGCCAAAGTATCGCCGGCGCCGGCAATTGTCTGTGTGCCTGGTCACAGCAGCAAGTGACTTGGCTGCCGGCGTCATCCCTCCGGCGTTGTGCCGAGGGTGTACTTGACGAAAAACGCCTATGCGCGCATTTGGATTTCGGCTAGTTGTCCCCACGTCGGCTTGGAGGAGATGTGGTGATGGCGAGCGCAGCTTGCGCTCTGATCTCCTCGAAGCCGCTATCTCGGGAGTTGGCCTACGACCGGGCAGATCGATGAGTCGCCGACTATCCGGCCAAGTCGATGCCCGGACACTGGCGCGTTTAACAGGATCAAGGATCCGAGAGCGATACGAACCTTGGTCGATGAGTGCATTGGCCTGGAGTCAACGGTTGAGCCAAGGGTCACTTATCCGGAAAGGCGACTATTCGGCCGAGCGGCGAGAAGCCTGTTCTAACCAAGCCTTCGCCGCCAGCCTCAGCTGTATCTCGCGCATGACGATCGTCAAAACGTCAACTTCCTATTTCGCCTGCACTAGCCCCGCAATAACCGCGGCAACTTTATCGAGTATCTGGTTCCAGCCCTCCATTTGACCGCTATTTTTCGCGCTCTCCATGGGTTCATTTCCAATGAAGGTAAGTTTCGTCTGGCCGTTTCCGAGATCCTCAAAGATGGTCACGTCGTACGCACCGTCTATGGCCTCATGTTCTATTCCTAATTGCGCAGGCTCGATCTTGTTTCCCTTCGAGTCCGAAAAGTACATGGAGGAAACGATCTTCTCGTGCAGAATAATCTCGTGGTATTCACCCGCATTCCAGAACTCCTGCCCATCCGGCGTCTTCATGCAGCAGAGAAATTTTCCCCCAACGCGAAAATCCATCTGGCAAACGGGCGCAGTAAAGCCCTTCGGTCCCCACCACTGCATCACGTACTTCGGGTCTGTCCACGCCTTCCAAACCAACTCGCGTGGGGCATCAAAGACTCTTGTAACGACCATCCGCTCAATTTCGCTAACCGTGTTTTTTGTCATCTCTGACCTCCTCTTTCTTCATTTGATTTACAACTACATCCAGCTTGTCGAAACTCTCTTCCCAGAATCGGCGATAGCTAATCGCCCAGTCGCTGACCGTCTTAATCGCCTCTGGCCTAAGCGTGCACACACTCTCTCGTCCACGCTTCGTCTTGATTACAATCCGCGCCCGCACCAGGTAGGCAATGTGTTTTGAAATCATCTGCTGCGAGAGTGCAAACGGTTCCGTCAATCCATGCACAGAGGCAGGCCCATGCGAGAGTCGTTGGATCATTGCTCGCCGGGTTGGATCAGACAAAGCCGCAAATGTTGTACCTAATTTATCCACAACCATATGGTAGTGGATTTTCGGCCGATGTCAAGTGTGAATTTTGCGATTCGTGATTTCTGTCCCGAGTCTCTTAACCCTGACACCTGCGCTCATTGATACTCTGCGCAGGAGGGCGAGCCGGCGAGGGTTATGGCGCTGGCATCAGGGGCAGGAGGAATGCAGATTGTCTCTGGAACCTTCTCGGTGTCTCACCGCCCTGTTGGGCAACTGATCTTTGCCGGACGACTCGCTAGGACCTACGCGGTGAGTGGTAAATCGCCAATGCGCCCACCGAGCCCGGATCAGTGCCGATATGTCGGCCAGTGATTACGAATGCTTTCTTTCACATGGCCGTAAAACGCCCATTCCGCCGAACTGGAGTGCCTGACGCCCGCGAAGTCCACATCTGGAAAGTTCAAGTGGCTGACATTCCGTCAGAGACTAGGTCGCTGGATCGATGAGAAGCAGCCAGACGTTCTCCGCACCCTTGGTGCAGCATTTTACCGGGGAATTGGGGAAAATACTTCCGCCTGCAATGGGAACCAAGGCGATGAGCTTTACAACGCCCGTCTAAGTTACTCATTAACAAAGAATTGGGGAGACCCACTGTTTTCACCAAAGGGGACGGCAAATTGGCCAGTAACGTGCGGCCGTTCCCGTGCCTGCCTACTAACGAGGTTCGACTTGTCCGACAAACTTGATGATATTCACCGTAGCGTCCAAGCCGGTTTCCTTGCCTTGATTGCCCGCAGAATTCAAGACGGCAGTCCTGGCAAAACTACCACTAAGTGCCTTCACGAGGCTTTTTTGGAACTGGCACTGGCAAGATCTTTTCTCGCAGAATCTTCTGCGGGGAGGCGGGTCAACCTCAGGGCGCGCCCTGATTAAGCGATAAACCTCTGGAGAGGCCAGAGCCTGCAACAGTAACCGATTCTGCTTGGGCGTAGCAAATTTGTGCGGTACAATTCGGTTAACTGCCGTTACTTCAGGTCGCCAGCCTCTCCGAGGTACTGCCCTGTCTTGGGATCCGCTAGTGTTCCGAGAGGTCGAGTATGCTCAAGGCGCGTGCGGTAGCGGCAATGGCCACGCCACTGACTTTTTGTTGAAGGGACTCGGTTGGGAGGAAATATGGGTTTCATGAAGACCACGGGACATCGTTTCGGAATCGCTGGCGAATTGTTCAGCTTCTTCTGGAGCAACAAGCGCTGGTGGATGACGCCGATTTTGATCACCCTGGGCATTTTTGCGCTGCTTCTGATCCTGGCGCAGAGTTCCGCCATTGCGCCGTTCATCTACTCCTTCTTTTAAGGAAGAAAACAAGCTTCTAAGGGAGAAAACATGCACGCCGCGGCCCTTTGGCTCATTCACCTGAACGCTCACAGGTTGCGAATCATCCTGTCCGTAATTGCTGTCGGCGTTATCGTCTGGTTTTGCTTACCTGCCTCGTTGAGGACGAAGCTGTGGGAAGGCTGGAAGAAGTTCGGTCACGCCCTGGGTAATTTCCAGGCCCGCGTGCTTCTCACCATCATCTACGCAGTCCTCATTATGCCCTTCGGATTACTGGTTCGCTTCTTTTCCGATTCCCTGCATACCAAGAAGCGCCCCGAGCAATGGTTTGACCACCCTCCCATGCCCAATGATCTGAACGAGGCCCGCCGCCAAGGCTGAAATGAATATCCTGGGAATTTCCTGCTATTACCACGATGCCGCTGCGGCTTTGCTGCAGGACGGCAAACTGATCGCTGCCGCCGAAGAGGAACGTTTCAGCCGTATCAAGCATGACTTCGGATATCCCACCAACGCCATCCGGTTCTGCCTGGAGAGTGGCGGGATCAAGAGCCAGGACGTGGATTACGCGGTCTTCTACGAGAAGCCCTTCCGCAAATTCGACCGTATCCTGATGACGGTGCTGCAAACCTATCCACTCTCCTACAAAGTCTTCCGAGAGTCCATGATCACGTGGATGATCGACAAGCTGTGGGTCGGCTCCAGGATTGCGGCGGACCTGGAAATCCCGCGCGACCGCATCCTTTATGCCGAGCACCACATGTCGCACGCAGCCAGCGCGTATTTGTGCTCGCCATTTGACGAGGCCGCCATCCTCACCGTGGACGGTGTGGGCGAGTGGGTGACGGGGACCTGGGGCGTCGGCAAAGGCAACAACATTGAACTGCGCAAGCAGATGTACTTCCCTCATTCCCTCGGCCTGCTCTACAGCGCGTTCACCGCATTTCTCGGCTTTGAAGTCAACGAGGGCGAATACAAAGTAATGGGCATGGCGCCCTATGGCCAGCCTCGTTATGTTGACAAAGTGTGGAAGCTGATCCGGCAGGAGCGAGACGGTTCGTTCTCCCTCGACATGGATTACTTCTGCTTCCCCCACTCCACCGACAAGACCTTCAATAACAAATTTGCGCAGCTTTTCGGCGAGCCGCGTCCGCCGAAGATGCTTTTCTTCACCCAGGGGTCCGGCTTCCCCACATATTTTGGCGATCCGCCGGCGAACTTTGCCGAGCTGTGCAAGGCCAACCAGCATTACGCCGACATCGCGGCCAGCATCCAGCAGGTAACAGAAGAAGTCCTGCTCGGCATGGCGCAGGCGTTACACAGGGAAACCGGCCTGAAGAAGCTGTGCATGGCCGGCGGTGTGGCGCTGAACAGCGTGGCCAATCAGCGCATCCTGCGCGAGACTCCCTTCGAGGAGTTGTTCGTTCAGCCGGCCTCCGGAGATGGCGGCGGCGCGCTGGGCGCCGCGTTGTGGGCCGACAACATGCTGCTCGGCAACCCACGGCGCTATCGCATGGACCACGCCTATTTGGGAAAGGACTACACGTCCGCCGAGATCCAGGAGTTCCTCGATCAGAACCACATTCCCTACCAGCACATCGAAGATAACGACAGTCTGCTGGATCAGACCGTCGAGCGATTGCAGAACGGAAAAGTCATCGGGTGGTTTCAGGGCCGCTTTGAGTGGGGCCCACGCGCGCTGGGCAATCGCAGCATCCTGGCCGACCCGCGCAATCCCAACATGAAGGACATCGTCAACACCAAGATCAAGTTCCGCGAACCCTACCGGCCCTTCGCTCCTTCCGTGCTGGCTGAATGCGCCGAGACCTACTTTGATCTGCCCAACGCCATCGAACACTATCCGGGGCGCTACATGCTCTACGTCGTTCCGGTGCGGCCCAGCAAGCACAGCGTGCTTCCTGCCATCACCCACGTGGACGGCACCGGCCGTTTGCAGACCGTCTTTCGCGACAGCAATCCCCGCTACTATGACTTGATCCAACGCTTCGGCCAGGCCACCGGCGTACCCGCCGTGCTCAACACCTCGTTCAATCTCAAGGGCGAGCCTATCGTGAACACCCCCGCGAACGCCTACAGCACCTTCGCCAAGAGCGAGATGGACACACTGGTGTTGGGCGATTTCCTGGTGGACAAGCCGAAGGGATAGTCGCGGTTAAGGCTCATCAACCACGGATTCTCACGGATGAGCACGGATTAAGTAATCAATAACCATAAGGCACAATCCGCGCATTCTGCGCGATCCGCGGTAAGTTGTTATTGCGCGGAGGACGCGGACTCTGTCTTGTTGAGGAACTTGATAATTAATCCGTGTTCATCCGTGTAAATCCGCGGTTAATTCTTTCTGCCGCTAGTCGAAGAACGACTCGAACTCCGTCACCACCACCTCCGGCACCTCATCGCTCTTCAACTTCTGCGACAACCCGTGCGGCGCGCCTGCAATTGCGACCAGCTTCTTCCGCGCGGGAATCAATTTGATCGCGGCTTCCAGTTCCTCGATCGATCCAAAGGAATCCTTGGTTCCGCTGACGAACAGCGTCGAAGTCCGCAGGCTGGGAAAGTGAGCGGTCCGCAACTGCGCCGGACGTCCAGGCGGATGCAACGGATACGACAGCAGCAGCAGGCCCTCGACCAGAGACGGTTCCTCCGCCACCAGCATGCTGGATTGACGCCCGCCATAAGAACTGCCGCCCAAGAAAGCGCGCCCGGCGAATTGTTTCTTCATCAGTTCCACGGCTCGCCGTAGCCCCGCCTGATCTGTCTTCGCATCCGACGGCGACGGCGCACCGTGCGGGCGCCGCTGGCGATACGGCAGATCGCAGCGCAGCACGGTCAGCCCCGACGCCGCAAACTTCTCTGCCAGCGCCACCAGCAGCGGGGCGTTGCAGTTGCCACCCGCCCCGTGGGTGAGCACCAGAAACCCGCTACCTGATTGCGCTGCACGATGCAGGTAGCCGCGCACCGGCGCTTCACCCGGCGTGTTATCAAAGAACGATCGCGCTTCGCTCGTTGTCACGGCCTAGTGAAAATTCCGTATCAGAATCGCATCCGTATGATCGCGGCCGCGGGCCATTACCAGCGTGCCGTCGGGCGCGATCACCGAGTTGAAGATGAAGTCCGAGTCAAAGTTCGTCACCGGCGTCCGTGCACCGCTGTCGAGCGAGAGCTTCCACAGGTTGGTCACTGAGTTGTGTGTCTCGCCATAGACCAGCGCCTTGTCATCCGGCGTGAACATCGGAAAGCCCTGGGTGATGAGATTGATGTCCACCGGGCCCAGAAACTTGCCATCCGCCGCAGACAGCATACCCACCTTCCATTGGGACGCCTTGTCGTCGAAGTAACTCACCACAATGCGGTCGCCGTGATGTGAGAAAGAGTGGTTTTGGATTTGCAAGTCGGAAACCGCCGCTGGCTGCCCGCCGGCCAGTGGCACCTTATTCAGGTGCACCTTGCCCTCAGACCAGCGTTGAAAGTAAACGAAACTACCATCGGGAGAGAACTCGGGCATGAGATCGGCATTGCCCGAAGTCAACTGTCGCAGGTCGCTACCGTCCACATTAGCAACCCAGATATTAGGCTTGTTCTCTTTGAAGCCGGTGAATCCCACGTGCTTACCGTCACGTGAAATGGCAGGCTGATCGCACAGCTCATCCGCTGGAGTGACTTGCGTGGTGCTGGAGCCATCCAAATTGACGACCGAAACACCTATAACGCCGGTCACGAATGAGGTGTAAACAGCCTTGCCGGCGGCCGCGCCAACTCCGTCCGTGCCATCTGCCTCGCCTTGCGTAATCTGCTTTGCTTCTTTGTAATTGCCGGTGGAAACCCACAGGTTCGAGTGCGGTACTCCCTGTATGGTCACCAGGGTCGAGCCGTCGGCGGTCACTCCCAGGCTGAGCTGTCCATAGCTGTTCAGATCGTTGGTGATGCGCGAAACTTCGCCCGCAGGATAGGAAACAAACCACAGCTGACTGGAGCCCGCACCGATTCGAGGCGATGCCGAGAACACCAGCCCGCCGCCGCTCTTGAGCCAGACTACCCGCGCGACCTGACCGGGAAGTTTTTCTACCAGCGAAGTTTCTTTGCCTGCCAGGTCAAAAAGCGAAATTCCATTGGTGAACCCCGAGGCATTGAGCCGCTGCTTGCCGACGGCAATGAACTTGCCATCCGGCGACCAGGAGGGTCCGTGTGTCTCAAACCAGTCGGCAGCAATCTTGCCGGTCGCAATGGGCCGCGCATCACTGCCGTCTGCGTTGGCCACCACAAGCTGCGAAGTCGGGCCCTCGGGCGAGTTCTCGCGGACGTAGGCAAACTGCGTGGCGTCGGGAGAAAAGGTGATTGGGCTGCTGATTTTCGAAAGTATCTTCTGCGGCGAACCGCCGAGCGTGGGCACTTTGTAGAGCGCGCCGTTCGGCTCTTCGTTGGAGTTCTGCTGGTAGTACACAAAGTTGCCGTCGGGCGAGAAGGCCGTTCCGCCAAATCCGTTGTCGGTATCAGGAACCAGCTTGACCGCACTGGAGGTGGCTATCTGGCGCAGCCATAGGCTTCGTTTGCCATCCTTGCTGACTTCGTAAACCACATACCTGCCGTCGGGCGAGATACTGGTCGAGCCATTCACTTTGCCGTCGTGGGTGAGGCGCTCAATCGACATCTGCTGCGCCGTCGTCCTCGATGGCCGTTGCCGTAATCGCGAATAGAGCAGCCAGCCCAGCACCGCAACCACAACGACGACAACCAAGGCAGCGATTGTGGTGCCCGTTTTGTGGCGCTTAACTTCACCCAGGATCACCGATGAGCTGGATGGCGTCTTGGGCTGGGCCGCCACAACCTGCACCGAATGAGCTGCCGCCGGGTGCTGGCCGGAAGCCGCGACGCCGGCGCTCTTGCCCGAACTGTAATCGCGGCGCAGGCGCTTCAGATCGGCCTTCAACTCGGCTGCCGTCTGGCACCGTAAGTCGCGATCTTTTTCCAATGCCTTCTCGATGGTCTGCACAAGCTTGGGCGGCAAGGAGGGATTGGCCTCAAGCAGCGGCGGAGGCTCGTGCTCCAGGATGTTGGCAAAAATCACTGCCGACGTGTTGCCCTTAAACGGCAGTTGCCCGGTCGCCATCTGGTACATGACCGAGCCGAAGGAAAACAGGTCACTGCGCGCATCCAGCTCCTCGCCGCGTGCCTGCTCCGGAGACATGTAGGCCACCGTACCTACTGCCGCTCCCGGGGTGGTCAGATAACTGGGCAGGGTTGCGTCTGAGGCCGTCATGGCTCCCACCGTTTCGGCCACAGCTTGCTTGCGCGGCGCCAGTTTAGCCAGCCCGAAATCAAGCACCTTGGTCACGCCGCGCGTGGTCACGAAAATGTTTGACGGCTTAATGTCGCGGTGGATGATGCCGTGCTGGTGCGCAGCGTCGAGGGCTTCGGCGATCTGCACCGAGATGTCCAGCAGTTCGCCGGTTTTCAGCGGCCGCTCCTGGATGACGCCGTCGAGCGTCTGTCCCTGCAACAATTCCATGACAATCATCCACTCGCCGTCATGCTGCTCGACGTTGTAGATGGTGCAGATGTTGGGATGGTTCAGCGCCGAGGCCGAACGCGCCTCCTGCAGAAAACGCTCCAGCGCGCCCGCGGACTGACTAAGGTCAGGTGGAAGAAACTTGACGGCGACGTGGCGGCCCAGCAGCGTATCCTGCGCTTCGTACACCACACCCATGCCGCCACTGCCCAGCTTGGACAGGATGGTATATTGCCCGATGGTGCGACCGATCACAGAAAGCACTCCTCGAAGGGCGAGGCCCCGCGCGCCGCTACTCCTACCTCTGTGAGTCATCGACCGATAGACGGCGCGACGGTCCAGAGGTCAACTCTGATGCATTTCTATGGGATAGTTTAACCCGATGCGGCCTTACCGCGGCACTGCCGCCACGGCAACGTCATCCACGCCGGGCATGAAGGGAGTCATTTTTGCCGGATCGTAATCGCGTGGACGCTCCGCTTTTTTCACCGCGCCACGCCGCTCGATCTGCCGTTCGGCTTCGATGACAATCTGGTCCTGCTGAAATTTTACGACCGCACGATACAGAACTTCGCCATTAAGTTGGTCGGGCTGAAACCACAGGTACGGGCCGTCGAACCGCGTCCAGTCCCATTCCCATTTGCGCGTGATCAGGGTTGTATCTTTCATCTCGTCTTTAGGCTCAATCCACGATGGGTTCCACTTCTTTTGATCGTTTGTCAGATACACGGGAAACTGCTCTACCTCGTACGTTGTGCCCTGCCTCTTGATCGCCACCACGTCCGCCCTTTCTTCAAACTCTCCTTTTGCAAGGGGCTGACCCAGAGTGCCGGGATTGTAGAGAAAGAACGACGCCTTGCCACCGTCTGGAATCTGCAGGGGCAATTGGTGCCTGAGCCGATTGGCGAAGTCTGCCATATTCGGCGCGGGAGCATTGGTCTTGTCAGGTCCTGGCCATTGCGGCTCTACCCCCGCCAGCACCAGCGTCATGGCATACAGTTGCAATGCCTGTTGGAAGGAGAGACGCGGTTTCGTCCTGCGGTACTTCACCGCCTTGCCGGTTTTCCCAGGCTCAGTCAAAACCTCAACCGCCTTCCGCAATTGGTCCGGCTTCCAGGTGGAATAATCCTCCAGCACCATGGCGGGCGCCAGTTCGTCACGCAGGTTCTTTAGCGGACCCGATACCTGGTTTTCAGCCAGCGACCAGATCATGCACAACAACGGCATGGGGCTCAGAGCAACATCTTCGTTGACCACGCGCCCAAAGAAGCGAGCATCCATCGGATCTCCCGGATGGACTTTTTTCGCTGTTTCTTCGGATATCACGCCCAGCGTCGGGAAGTACTTGCGAATCAGCTCCCAGCCGGTCCGGTTCGCGACCCAGAGCGGCCCGCTGACAGTGGCCACGGGCTCGGCTTTACTGTCATAGATGAAAAGGTCCTGGCGCGACGGCGACAACATGCCATACGGGAGGGTTGGCCGGTCGGGGTCTTTCTTGGGCTTCTGCGGCGGCGTTGCCCAGAGCGAACCGCATAACAAAGCCAGAGCGAGCAAGGTTACGCAGGAAATTCTCCAGGTGCCGGAAATCAAGAGAAGCGCGCTCGCGCGGGCGAGACAGCGCGCATGAAGACCTTCTCTTCGGCGAACTGGTAATACACGATCCACTTGCCCGCCAGGAACCAGCGGCAGCGGCGGAAGCGGCCTCTGCCGCGAATGGGATACATTTCGGGGAACCGGCGCAGCATCTCGGCTTTCCGGATGATTACGCCAAAATCCTCTTCCGGCAGCGCCAGCATGGCGTCAACGACGCTATGCGGCCAGACAATCTCAGCCATCAACGGTGAGCCCTGCCCCTGCGTGCCGGGTCGCCCCGCCCAACCTTCTTCTGCTTGCGTGACGTACGGTTGGGTGCCGCACCCAAGCCTCCTTTGCTTGGGTGGGAGCGAAGCTGGAGCAGTTCTCGGCTGCTCATCACATTGCCGGACTCGATATCGGCCAACGAGCGCGCCATCATTCTCTGCAAGCCAGGGTCGGCCTCAACTGTATTCAGCCAGTCTTCAAGATTGGCATACAGGTGAATGGCCTCGCGCACCACGAAGCTGCGATTGCCGGCTCGGTCGGCCGCCAGCTCGTTGAGTAACGCCTCAGTCTCGTCATCCAGAACAAATTGGCTGCGCATGATTGCGTATCCCTTCCCACTCTTGGGAAAGTATTAAACGACGGGATCCCCGTTAGTCAACATAAGTCATGATCTATCATGACTTATGTTTTTTTACCGCCCCAGCTTCCGCGCCTCGCACGCCTGCACCACTTTCGACGGATCGATGGCCGCCGAGTCCAACTGCATCTCGATGACCTTGCCGTCTTTGTCGATAAGGTAGTTCACGCGCCGCGCGGCTTTGTACTTGGGGTTGTAGAGGCCGTACTCTTTGGTCACGTCGCCGCCCCAATCGCTAAGCAACGGGAAGGTGACGCCGATTTTTTCCGCCCACGCCTGGTTCGAGAAGGGAGAATCCATGCTTACACCCAGCACCTGGGTATCTGCGGCTTCCAGCTTGGCGAGGTTTTGCTGGAACGCCTGCATTTGCTTGGTTCAACCACCGGTGAAGGCGAAAATGTAGAACGCCAGGGCAACGTTCTTCTTGCCCTTGAAGTCGTGCAGCGAAACCTTCTTGCCGTTCTGGTCTGTCAAAGTAAAGTCCGGCGCCATATCGCCCACTTTGATCTTGGGCTGCGGCGTTTCGTCAGGTTTGTTGTCGGCGGCATAGCTCGCAGGCAGGAACGAAGCCGCGAGCAGCAGCGCCAGCAAAAGTCGTTTCATGGATTCCCTCCTCGGAATGACGAGCGTGGGCTGCCATTGTCCCACGTGCGGGAAGGTCTGCGCCAGAGGAGGAAAACTGCAACCGCGGATTTGCACGGATAAACACGGATCGGTCCGAAATCAAGTAAACAAATCCGTGCCTTCGGCGCTATCGGCGGTTTGTTTCCCAGCCGAATTCGCAAAAGGCGCGGATTTTATAAAGCCATAAATATTTAGGGGCGGCCGTTTCACGCAGCCGCCCCTTGACTGTCGTCAGTCCCTCCCTACCCGAGACTCACCCGGTTAAGCTGCAACTGGAGGACGATCTTCATCGTGTTGCCCGAAGGCGCGGGTGACTCGTCGCCGCGATAATCTTCACCAGGATTGAGCGCCGCGACCCGGTAAGCTGGGGCAATCAACTTTCCGCTGCACTCGGCACCGCGATAGTCCTCTCCCGCCTGCACAACCTGGCAATGCTCGTCCTGCACGAGCGGCTTCCAGGCGGCCTGATAAAGCGCGGCAAACAGTTCAGGAAAATTCTCTCTTCCCAGAGTGGCCTCGGCCGTGATTTCCTGTTTCGCTTCGGCGTTGTTCACCATCGGCAGAATGAACGTCATCTCCTGCGAAGCGGTCTCGATGGCCGGGTCGCCATAGACCGGGCCGCGGTAGTCTTCACCGGGGTTGTACGTGGCGTCGCGCTCGATGCGAACCAGCATCATTTCGCCGGTGATCTGCAGCTTGCCGTCGGCTCGCTCCTCAACCCGCGTTGACCGGAACGTCATCCATTGGTCCTGCGGCAGCGTGGCGCTGAAGTTCAGCACAGACTGGCTCGGGTCGCCCGCGATGAAATCCGCATTCCCGCGGACACCAGCGATGCCGGCCTCCTGCAAATTCGAGCTGCTTCCCAGATAAATGGCAGCCCTGGAATGACCGCCGTCAACCTTCCAATTGCTTTGCTGCGCGAAAACCGGCGTTGCAGTTAAACCCGCCAGCCCCAGAATGATGACCACCTTGCGAGTCGCTTCCCTCAGTATGTTTTTCATGGTCGTGCCCTCTCCTCTGAATTTGAGAACCCCACAGGATTCATTGGGCAGGGTAGGAGCAAGCGGCTCGCCAATCCCCGGCGCGGTCAGCGCATAGTTAATTGCCGTCTGGATGCAATTGAGAAGAAAGAAGAAGCCGCGAGATTTGGCGACGGCCGCAGCGGACTCGTTGCGCTTGCGCGCTAACTTGGGACTATCTGATCGGATAGTGTGACTATCCTTCTTGCTGCTGCAGGAGGCAAGAATCGTCCGGTGTTAGTGTCGTTTTTCTTCTTGATAAATTCGGATCCTGCCGCGCTCGATAATCCAGAGTCTGCCATCCAGCTTTTCGTGTGACAGTCCCCCAAGAAGCGTTTGGCAGAGGTCTTCGAGGTCACGATGAGATGTGGGCTGCGGGGGCCGCAATACGGCGATGCCACGGTGCTCAGACGGTCTGAAGAGCAACGGATTTCCAAAATCGAGGTCGAGGGTAATGATCGCGCGCTCTTCGTGACGGCATCTTTGGATCAGCTCGAAGTCGGCAATGCCCGCCAGCCGCTGACCCGTCACCGTCGCAGCGTCATGGCCAGCGGCCTGGAATAGTTGCACTAGACGGCTTCCAAGATTTTCGTCGAGCTTGAGTTTCAAGGCTTTGCTTCGATCGGAACTTCGACGAAACGTTCGCGCGCCATTTCCGCCCCGTAGGCCAGGCAGGCCTTAACGTCAGCGTCCTCGAGTTGCGGATAGTCGCGCAAAATCTCCGCCGTTGTGGCCCCTTCAGCAAGCAAGTCGAGGATCAGAGAGACCCAAATGCGATGGCCGCGAATACACGGCTTCCCAAAACAAACTTTGGGATCAATCGTGATTCGCGTTAGGAGTTCTTCTTTCATGCTGAGCCTAGAGCATAGCACCCCTGTGACAAAGCGCATACCGAGAACACCTCGGACTCACGACTCCGCAACTATCCATTAGCCACTCTCTTCACTCCGTCCGCAGCGCCTTCATCGGCTCAATCGACGCTGCCCGGCGCGCCGGCAGGTAGCTGGCCAGCAGCACCGTCGCGACCAGAATCACTGTCGCCGCAATCCACGGCACAACGTTGAGCACTCCCACCTTGAACAGCAGACTGGAGAAGATTCGGCCGAGCAGCGCTGCGAAGAACACGCCCAGCACCACGCCTATCACGGCCAGCCGCGCTCCCTGCAGCAGCACAAGCTGCATTACCTCGCCGCGCTGCGCGCCCAGCGCCATGCGCACGCCCAGCTCGCGCGTCCGCAGCCGCACCGAATAACTGATCACGCCGTACAGTCCGAGCGCCGCCAGCAGCAAGGCGAGCGCCGCAAAAGTGGTCAGCAGCAGCACCACAAAGCGCCGCCCGAGGAGCGACTCGTCCACGCGCTGCTCCATGGTCTTCACGTCGTAGATGGGAACGCTGGAATCCACCGCGCGCACTGCCGCGGCGAGATCGCTTTTCAGGTCTTCCGCCGAGCGCGAACTGCGCACCACCATGGCGGTGGACAACTGTGGGATTTGCGCCGTCGGAAAATAATAGAAGCCCTCATTGGTGTCGGACTCCAGCGACGAAGCCCGCGCATGCGCCACCACGCCGACGATGACCCTCCAGGGTCCCTTCACGCGATCATCAATGCTGATGTGCTCGCCGATGGGGTTCTTGCCGGGCCAGTACTGGTGCGCCAGCACCGTGTCAACCATCACCACTGGCTCCGTGCCCTGACGGTCCTGAGGACTGAAAGCACGTCCCATCACGAGCGGAATTTTCAGAGTGGAGAAATAATCCGGCGAAACGACTTGGACGTTGGCGTGCGGCCCGGGATCGTTCGGCCCGTAGGGTCGGCCCTGAATGAAGAAGCTTGACGTGCCGCCATTGTTGTCGAAGGGCACGGAGTCGGCGAGCGCCACGCTGCTGACACCGGGAATGCTGTGCAGCCGGTCTTCGAGCGCGGTGTAGAAAGCTGCGACCTTGGCATCACTGGCATCCGACGCAGCCTTCGCCTGCTTGGCGGCGATGTCTTTGTCAGAGGAAGGATTGGCCACCGGCACCGGGCCGTATACCGATTGCGGCAGGGTAAAGCGCGCCGACAGCAGCCCGCTGGGCACGAAACCGGTTTCGACCTGCTGCAGCGCTTTGAGGCTACTAAGCAGCAAGCCTGCGCCGGCCAGCAACACAAGCGATAGCGCAATTTGCGTTACCACCAGCGCTGAACGAATCCGCTGATGCACCGCTCCG
This sequence comes from uncultured Acidobacteriaceae bacterium, assembly GCA_963823635.1. Classification (GTDB taxonomy): domain Bacteria; phylum Acidobacteriota; class Terriglobia; order Terriglobales; family Acidobacteriaceae; genus Bog-257. The sequence continues at coordinate 48,700 of CAWGMV010000007.1, forward strand.
CCGGTGCTCGTGCGGCCGCCCTCCTGCAGAGCGTTGAACCAACCCGGCTTGCTGCGCTGCCACGCCCCAACCAGTCCACACAGCAGAGAGCAGACCACCGCAATGCCGGTCACAAACAGCAGCACCGGCCCGCGGAACGAAGGTTGAATTTGCGTGCTCAGCGCAGCCGGCAGATAGCGCAGCAGCAGGGGCGCGGTTGCCATCGCCACCACAAAACCAAGCACGACTCCCGCGGCGGTCAGCACAATGCTTTCCACCAGCGCCTGGCGTAGCAAACGGCCTCGTTGTGAGCCCAACGCAACCCGTACGGCCAACTCGCGCTCCCGCGCCGTGGCCCGCGCCATCTGCAGTCCCGCGATGTTGGCGCACGCGATGAGCAGCACCATGCCCACCGCGATCAACAGCATGGTCAGCGGCTTGCGCAGGTTGCCGCCGATGTATTCGGTGAGCGGGATCGCAAACATGCCCCAGCCGCTGGCTTGGCCAAAGCTTTTCGGTGCGCCACCGGATGTGGGAGTCGTACTGTTGCTCTCCGACGCGATGTTCTCCTGCGCCTTCTTGTCAAGATATGCGTTCGCCCGTTGCAGCGTCACGCCGGGCCGGAGCCTCGCCACCGCAAACAGGTATTCGTTGTAGCGATAGTTCGCGTCCTTATAGCGCGCCGGCGGCAGCGCAATCGGCGCCCAAAGCTCCGCCTGGTTCGGCCAGTTGAACGACGGGCCCATTACGCCGACTACGCGATACGCCTGGTTGTTCAGCGTCAGCGTCTGGCCGACGATGTTGGGGTCGGAGCCAAAGTGCTTCTCCCACGTGCGATAGGACAGCACCACCTCGTGCTCGGCGCCTGGCTGGTCTTCTTCCGGCGTGAACCCGCGCCCCATCATCGGCTTCACGCCGAACGTGTCGAAGTAGCCGGAGGAAACTTTCGCGCCATTCAGCAGCTCCGGGTTCCCGTTTTCGCGGCTGTAGTTGAAACTTGCGCCATTCATGATCGCCGCCGACGAGAAGATGTCCTTGCCCTCGGCCGCATCCCCAAAATCTGGCGGCGACACGTTGATGTTGCTGAGATCGGGGATGGCCCGATAGCGGGCGCGCAACGCCACCAGCCCGCCGGCGTTTGGAATGCCGCTGGGATTCAGCAGCACCGCGTTGGTCACGGAGAACACCGCAATGTTGGCGCCGATGCCCAGCGCCAGGGTCAGCACCGATACCAGGGCAAATCCCGGCGAATGCCGCAGTTGCCGCAACGCGTAACGAAATTCGTGAACGATGGTTTGCATAACGTTCGCTCCGTTTTCGGAGTGTCAAGTTAGTTTCAAGTTTCAACTTTCGAGTCTCAACATTCGAGTTTCGAGTTCGAGCGTCAAGATTCGATCTCAATATGTGTCATCCTGAGCGGAGCACGAGTCCGCGCAGCGGGCTAGTGCGGAGTCGAAGGACCCCTATACCTGAAGGAAGCCACTGCGAAATCCTTCTACTATAGGGGTCCCTCGCCTCCTCGGTCGCCACGGCGACCTCCTCGCTCGGGATGACACGACTAAAAAGCTTCCATTGCCACAACCCGAAACTCGGTCTGGCCACTGACCACTAGCCACTTTCTTCACTCCGTCCTCAGCGCCTGCATTGGTTCCACCGCCGCTGCCCTGCGCGCCGGCAACAGCGCGGCGATCAGCGCGACCAAAGCCACCAGCAATGTTCCCGCCGTCAGCACCAGCGGATCAGCCGGGCTCACCCCGTAAAGCTGGCTGCGAACCAGCCGCGATAGGAAGATCGCAACCGGCAACGTCACCGCTAGGCTGATTCCTGCCAGCCATACCACGTCACGCAGCACCATGCGCACCACCTCCCAGCGCTGAGCGCCCAGCGCCATGCGGATGCCTATCTCGCGCGTGCGCTGTGCTGTGACGTAGGCCAGCACGCCATAGAGACCGATTGCCGCCAGCACTGTGGCCAGCACACCGAAGCTAACGGCCAGCATCGCCACCAGCCGGTCGTTGGATATGTTGTCGGCAATCTGCTCGTCCATGGTGCGCATGGTGTCGATCGCCAGCTTGGAATCGACCTGCTGCACCGCCCGCCGCATCGTCATCTCAGCAGCTTCCGGCGCCTGCCAGGTGCGCACGTAGTACTGCATAAAGCCAAAATCGTTGTCCTGAAAATAGGGACGGTAAACTGCCAGCCCGGCCTCGGTGCGCATATCGCGATGCCGCGAGTCGCCCACCACACCGATGATCTCGATGTTGAACTTGACATCCGTGCCGCTGCCAGCCGCCATCAATTGCCCAAGAGCATTCTTGGGATCGCCGAAGAACTTGCGGGCAAGGTTGGCATTTACGATGGCCACCTTGGCTTTGTTCTCGCTGTCCTGCTCGGTGAAGATACGGCCGGCAACCAGAGGAATGTTCATGGTGGAGAAATAGCCGGGCGTGATCTTTTCCCACTCGGCGTGAATGTCTTCGTCAGGTTTCGGGGCATGGCTGGCGAAGGAGATGTTGCTGGTCTCGCTATTGCCCGCCAGTTCCGGGTCGTCGGTGCCAGCTACCGCGCGCACTCCCGGTTGCGCCCCCAGCACTTCCAGGAGATGTTTCTGCAAAGGTACGGCCTGCTTCGGGTCGTAACCTGCCAGGGTCGGATCGACGCCGAAGGTCAGGAGATGGTCGGTGGCAAAGCCAACATTCAGGAAGCGCAGATTGTGTAGCGTCTGCACAAAGAGCCCCGCGCCAATCAGCAACAACAAGCTCAGGCCAATCTGAACCCCAACAGAGACACGCCGGAATCGCAGATGTCCGCTGGAGCCAGTGGTCGCCTGTTGCTTCAGCGAATTCACCAGGTCGGGATGCAGGAAACGCAATGACGGTGCCAGGCTGAACAGCACGCTCACCAGGAACGCCAAGCCGAAGTTGAACAGCAGAATGCGGAGATCGATGTGCGCTGAGAACGGCATCTCTGTGGCAGCGTCGCCGGCAATTCTGCGCACCAGCAACGCCGATACCAGAGGCGCAAACAACAACCCCATCAGACCGCCAAGCAGTCCCAGCAGCAGTCCTTCCACGAGCAACTGGCGAATGACTTGCCCGCGCCCCGCTCCCATGGCGTAGCGAATCGACATCTCCCTGACGCGCGACGCCGCCCGCACCAGTAGCAGGCTCGAAACGTTGACGCACGCCATCAGCACCACCAGACCGACCATCGCCATCACAATCAGCAGCGGCGCCTGTATCTGCTCGCGCAGCGGTGAGAAGCCTTTGCTTTCGTCGAGCAACAGCAGCTTCGACTCGTCAACGAAATGCTTGGCGAAGAGGTCCGTCTTGTTCTTGATATTCGACAACTCGCCGGCGCGAATCGAGCGCCACAGCGGTAACATCGCGGCCTCAGCCTGCTCACGGCTAACCCCGGGCTTCAGGCGCGCCACAATGTTCGTCCAGGCTGAACGCCGGTCCTCCAGATCATTCAGGCCCGGCATAACAATCGCCCTGTTCACGATGGGGACAAACAACTTCGGCGTGTATCCAGCAATCGCGCTGTGGAAGCTCGGCTCAGCTACGCCCACGATGGTGAACGGATGACCGTTGATGTAGAGCGTCTGGTTGATGATGCGGGGATCACCGCCGAAGTGAGCGTTCCAGTAGTTGAAGCTGAGCACCACCACCGGACTGCTGTTCTGGACATCGTCCGACGGCAACAGCAGCCGTCCCATTGCAGGACGGACGCCGAGGACGTCAAAGTAATTGCCGCTGACTAGTTCGCTGGGAGCCAGGTCGGACTGGATGTTCCACTGCACCCCGACCTGCATCTCGACGTTGGCCAGCATGCCCGAAAAAACCTGGTTCTTGTCGCGCAGGTCGCGATACATCGGGTAGGAAAAGTAATCGTGCCCGTCGCCGCCGAAGGCGCTGATGCGTCCGGTGTTGGAGCCGAAGTAGCGCAGCCTGACCAACTGCTCGGGATGGTTGACCGGCAGCGCCCGCAGCATTGCCTGATCGAGCAGCGTAAAAATGGCGGTGTTGGCGCCGATGCCCAGCGCCAGGGTGAGCACCGCAACGAGGGCAAAACCGGGCGACTTCAGCAGTTGGCGAATGGCGTAACGAAGGTCGCTAAGGATGGCGTGCATAATTTTCCAGTTCCGAGTTTCAAGTTTCGAGTTTCGAGCACCCGCAAATCAATTCCCTCGGGCGCAATAGTGCACGGCGGAGGCCAGTTAAGAAGCAATTTTTTCAATGAGTTAGTTTACGGCGGCTGGTGCGATTGTCCGGCAGCGCAAGGTTCCTGTCCGCTGGCGGACACGGTGGATTCAGCTCAGTTCAGGCATCGAAAACACGAAAGCCCGACCAAAAGGCCGGGCTTTCCTCAATTTCAACTCTAAGTTAACTATAGCACATTTCGAGGGGTTTCCATCACCCATGGTTTGAGAGATTATCCCACTTGTTTTCAATTGATTACATCGAACTGTTGTGTTTCGCCCTATTGACACGTAAAAACTACACGGCAAACACTCGACAGTAGTTCAGCTACGTGCGAATTTGGTTCCGAAATGGGATGCGCCTCATTGCATTTCGCAACAGGAAAACATTTTCCTTGTTGCGGATCGCAACACCGACGACCGCTTCTTCGCGGTTCTGAGCACTAAAGGAAAATTGTGGCGTCCTTCTGCCCTATCGGTAGCCACCACCTGACGGGCCATGTCACCAACGGCTGTGACGGCATTCACTGACAGAGGATGCTGCAGAGTCAAGAATGAGAAAATTGCGGTCGTGTTTCCTCAGCGAAGGTCTCCTATGAGCGCGGTCGTTCAGTCTTGCGCCCCAGCAATCCCGGCAAAGGAGGCAATGTGAAGAAACTTAGCTTATTGAAGATGGTCTGCATCCTCTTTGTGTTTTGCGCCGCGGTGGCGATCGCCTCGCCGGCGCAAATCTTAACCACGCTGCACAGCTTCAGCGGCAGCGATGGCGCGAACCCTCAAGGCGCGCTTATCCAGGGCAGTGACGGAACCTTCTACGGGACCACCTACTATGGAGGGGCCGGCTATGGCACGGTCTTCGGAATGTACCCAAACGGAACGGTTTTTACGCTGCTCAGCTTCGACGGCAGTGACGGCGCGTTCCCTGACGCCGGGATTACCCAGACTGGCTACGGGACAACCCACGACGGCGGGGCCTACAACCAGGGTACGGTCTTCGGCATTGGGGCAGGGACGCTGTACAGCTTTTGCAGCCAAGCCAGCTGCGCTGACGGCGCGAACCCGAACGGGCTGGTCCAAGGCAGCGACGGGAACCTCTACGGGACGACCATCGGGGGCGGGACCTACCACAATTGCTACGGTCCCTACCTTGGTTGTGGCACGGTCTTCAAACTCACCCCGGACGGAACCCTCACTACGCTGTACAGCTTCGACTACGGGGACGGTGCTGCGCCCGGCGGGCTTATCCAGGCCAGGGACGGGAACTTCTACGGCATAACGGCGTATGGCGGGGGCTACGACGATGGCACGATCTTCAAAATCACCCCAGACGGAACCCTGACTACGCTGGGCACCTTCAACGGCGGTGACGGTATTGGACCAGGCTGGCTGGTACAGGCCAGCGACGGGAATCTCTACGGGACAACCTGGTATGGCGGGTCCTACAACAATTGCTTCCTCTCCTGTGGCACGGTGTTTTCATTAGGGTTCAGCTTCGACGGCAGCGACGGTGCTTACCCTGCCGGCGCCCTGATCCAGGCCAGCGACGGAAACTTCTACGGGACAACCTCACAAGGCGGGGCCAGCGGAAACTGTAGTGGCGGCTGTGGCACGGTCTTCAAAATCACCCCGAACGGAACCCTGACTACGCTGCACAACTTCGGCGGCAGTGACGGTGCTACACCTGATGGCGGGCTGGTCCAAGCCACCGACGGGAACTTCTATGGCACAACCTACGCTGGTGGGGCCAACGGCGACGGCACGATCTTCCGTCTGGTTTCCGTGCGCCCATGCTTCTCTTGCTCGCTCCAGTGGAAATGAATGCGTATTTTGCGAGGTGGCATCGTGAAGACATTTGGCTTATTGAACATGATCTGCGTCGTGTTTGTGTTTTGTGCTGCTAAGGCGATTGCCTCGCCTGCGCAAATCTTCACCACGCTGCACAGCTTTTGTGCCCAAAATGACTGCACTGACGGCGCAGTCCCTTTCGCCGGGCTAGTGCAAGCCAGCGACGGGAACCTCTACGGGACAACGTTCGGAGGCGGGGCCAACGACGGCGGCACGGTCTTCAAAATCACACCCGATGGCACCCTGTCCACGCTGTACAGCTTTTGCTCCCAACAAAACTGCACTGACGGCGGAGGCCCTTTCGCCGGGCTTATACAAGCCAGCGACGGGAACCTCTACGGGACAACGGGCGGAGGCGGGACTTTCGGTTATGGCACGGTCTTCAAAATTACTCCGAGCGGAATCCTGACCACGCTCTACAGCTTCTGCTCGCAAGCGAACTGTGCTGACGGCGCTTCCCCCCGCGCTGGGGTGATCCAGTCGAGCGACGGGAACTTCTACGGGACAACGGTCGAAGGCGGGGCTATCCTCAACTGTAGCCACGACTGTGGCACGGTCTTCAGAATCACCCCAAGCGGGACCCTAACCGCGCTGCATAGCTTCAACGGCTCTGACGGCAGGGACCCTCTCGGCGGGCTGGTGCAAGGCACCGACGGCAACTTCTACGGGACAACCACATACGGCGGAGCCAGCGACGGCGGCACGGTCTTCAAAATCACCCCCAGCGGCACGCTGACCACGCTTTGCGACTTCTGTGCTGCTCGAAGCGGCTGTGCTGATGGCGTTGAGCCTACTGCCGGGCTTATTCAAGCCACTAATGGGAACTTCTACGGGACAGCCTCGGACGGCGGGGCCAACGATTTCGGCTCGGTCTTCAAGATCAGCCCCAGCGGCACGCTAACCACGCTGCACAGCTTCGGCAGCGGCGCTGACGGCCAGTGGCCCTTCGCTGTACTGGTGCAAGCCACGGATGGGAACCTCTACGGGACAACCTATAACTCGGTCTTCAAGATCAGCCCTGATTATCCGTACACGCTGACCACGCTGCACACGTTCGACGGCACGGATGGCGCTAACCCCGTCGCGGGGCTGGTGCAAGCCACCGACGGAAACTTCTACGGGACAACCTCCCAAGGCGGGGCTTACAACCAGGGCACAATCTTCCGTCTGGTCTCCGTGCGCCCATGTTTCTCTTGCGCGCTCGAGTGGAAGTGAATACGTAGTCTGAGAGCAAGCCCCTGGGCTGGGTTTGCACTGCCAACCGGAACTTCTCCATCTTCCACCACGTATCGTCACGTCATGCAAGGCGTAAGTCCGCGCTTCAAGGCCCCGGAGTGGCTGCTTCTGATCGGGGGATGTGGCTTTATTCTCATGCTGGCGGTGTCGGCTTTCTTTGAGCCCGATATCCGCTGGCTTCACTTTTTTCAATCCTGGATGTACGTCGCGACCATCTGGCTGGGGCTTCGCGGGAATCGCTGGGGATACTTCATCGGCGTCTCGGCCGCAGGCCTGTGGATGTACTCAACCATTTTTGCCAATACGTTTTTCATAAACGGCCTGCAGCAACTGTTGTTGTGGCTTCACACGGGGCGTTTGGAGCGACCGGATTTGCTCATCGCAGTGCCGGCGTGGTTCGCCAATCTGTTGGTCGTCATCGGATGTCTCTGGGCCTATTTCCGGCTCCAAACGAGAGCCCTCCGCGATTTCGCCGGGTTTGTCATCACCTTCGTCCTCACAACCGGCTTCTTCGCCTTAGATATGGCCCTGTTCCAGCCCCGTTACCTCGGTATGTTTCCGCGGATGTTGCATCCGCATTTGCCCTGATCCCTTGCGGGCTGAAGCCCGCTCGGGATAACAGAAAATAAACGACTCATCGGCACGACTAAAGTCGTGCCCTGATACAAAACGCTCGCTAACTAAGCTCGACCCGGGGCTTGCGAGGCTCTACCAATCTCGGCAGCGGGCACAGCAATTTCTGAACGGGCTGGCAGTGGCGCTGTCTGTGTCCGTTGAGCGCTGGCTTACAATGGACGCACGGCGCAGCGTGCTGCGCACTCATGGAGGACATAGATGGCGCAAGTCAAGATAACGTGCCGACCGAATGGGCCGTACCGCGTAGAGGCACCGGAGGGCACGATTGAGCTGGTGGACGCAGACGGCAATGCCTACGACCTCACCGGCAAGACGGCGTTCTCGCTTTGCCGCTGCGGCGGCTCGGTGAACAAACCTTTCTGCGACGGCACCCATTCCAAAATGGGGTTCCAGGCGGCCGAAGCCGCGGTGAAGAAGGCCGACGAAGCCCCGCCGAATCCGGCCGGCTAAATGCCATGCAACAGGCTCACACGAGGCAGGTGGCGAAACCGCTCGCCCGGAAACACGGGGTTTCTGGAGATTGATATGAGGCGCTTGTTTTTCTTCGTGCTCCTTTTCCTGGTGTCTGTCAACGTACTGATTCGGGTTCCGGCTGCTAACGCGCAATTGGTTGCTTCGTCGAGCTGTGCCAGCTTCAAAGACGCGCAGAGGGATCCGGCGCAGCAGTTGCGCTACCTGGCTTACCTGGAAGGATATGCCAACGCCAACAGTCCCGACCCTCGTTACACCACCAGCGACGCGGCCCTGGCGGATGATGCCAAGAAGGTCCTCGACTGGTGTAATAAGAACTCCAAGGGCACCTATGCGGATGCGGTAGCTGCGGTGCTTCCATCCGCGGCACAGAGTGGAGTCGCGCCTGGTGGACCGGTATATGCACAGCCCACTTCCTGCCGAGTAGGCCCGACGACCTACTGCGCGGGATGCGGTGTGACCTGCAGCGGCGGCAAGCAGGCGACCTGCACGCCGGGGCGCGACAGTGAGATCAATCAGTGGTGTGGACAACAATCCAAGTGCCTTTGTAAGTGACTTCAGTTCACTGCCCCACCCTGATCTATTGATAGACCATTCGCTCCGATTTCCGGAGCAACGAGGTGTAACGTGAGGCGTCATGTCGTCGCATTTATGGCTTACGGATTGCTGGCCAGCGTAGCCTGTGCGCAGGAGACGCAGCAACCAGTCGGGGAGCACGGCAAGTCAATCCCTCTAACGCAGATCACTATCGAGGGAAAGCAAATCACCGGTGACGACCTGTATGTACGCAGGAACGGCACCACTTACGTGAGCCTGCCGGCGCTGTCGCGGGCGCTGGGCGGTTCAGTGGTATCGCAGGGGCCGGTCGCGGTGCTCAGCATTCCTGCCCTACCAGAGACCCTTTGCGGAGAAACAGCTGCCGCCCTGCACCTTTCCGACGGCTACCGCAAAGCGGCAGTGCGTATTCCGGATGAGATCGAAGCTCTGCGGGCGCAGGCGCTGAAACCGGGGGCGTTGATTCCCGCCGCCAGCTTCGATGACATCGAGCACCAGATCGACGAGGCGGACTTTCGCGTAAAGACCGAAGCTGACAAGTCAGTCTCTTACGCTCTTAGCCACGCTAATAACACGCTCGCCATGGAGTACTACAAGCTGCGGCGGGGGGTCCCAGCGGAGCCCGCAAAACACACCGAGCTTGATTCGGAGCTGTGCACCCTGGACAGCAAGTGGGCCCTGCTGGCGGGCCGCTTGTCGGGCAAGGAATCGTGCAGCATCTTCCAGGCGAGCGAAAAGCAGGCAGAAGCCGAAAAAGCGGCGAGTAATTAGCACTTAGCACTTGGGACCCGGCAAAAGACAGGTTGGCCGGTTTTTCTTCTTGTCGAACGAACCTTCCTTTTTTCTTGCTTCACGATTCTCTTCGCCACTTCGCTGCATCTTTACACTGCTACACTCTGCGGCCTCTGGAGGCAGCTTTGCCCACAGCTCTTCCTCGTGTGGTCATCGTTGGCGGCGGTTTCGGCGGACTCTACGCCGCGCGCGCCCTGGCCGGCGCTCCCTTGAGTATCACGCTGGTTGACCGCCGCAACTACCATCTCTTTCGGCCGATGTTGTATCAGGTAGCCACGGGCCTGCTCTCCGCCGACGAAATTGCCGGGCCGCTGCGCTCCATCCTCAGCCGCCAGCGCAACGTCGAGGTGCTGCTGGACGAGGTCACGGGCATCGATCCGCAGCAGCGGCTGGTGCACCTGCAGCAACACGATCTGCCGTACAACTTTCTCATTCTCGCCACGGGTATTCAATACAACTATTTTGGGCACGATGAGTGGCAGCAGTTCGCGCCTGGCCTGGAGTCGCTGGAGGACGCGGACGAGATTCGCGGCAAGGTCCTGGTGGCCTTTGAGCGCGCTGAGGAGCTTGCCGCGTTCGGTCAGGCCGCGCCCGACGACATTCAGCGGCTGCTGACCTTCGTGCTAGTGGGCGCGGGCACAGTCGGCGTGGAGATGGCCAGCACGCTGGCGGAGATGTCGCACATGGCGCTGGCGCACGATTTTCGCCATATCGATCCGCGCTCGGCGCAGATTCTGCTCTACGAGGCCGCGCCGCGCGTGCTGCCGACTTATCCGGAAGAGCTGTCGGCCAAGGCGCAGCGCCATCTGGAAGAAATGGGCGTCAAGGTTCACACCAGCACGCCCGTCAGTAAGGTTGACGCCGAAGGAATCGTTGCCGACGGCAAGCGAGTTCTGGCCGGCACCGTGTTGTGGAGCGCCGGCGTGATGGCCTCGCCCGCAGGCCGCTGGCTGGGCGCCGCCACGGACAGGTCGGGCAGAGTCATCGTCAATCCTGATCTGTCGGTCCCCGGTCATCCTGAAATTTTTGTTATCGGAGATACGGCGCACGTCGTGGCGCACACCCGCAATCTGCTGGGTATCAAGGCGAAGAAGCCAATGACGCTGCCCGGCGTCGCGCAGCCTGCGATTCAAGGCGGCCAGTACGTGGCCAAGGTCATCCGCCGCCGCGTGCTCGGACTGAAACCGCCCGCGCCGTTCTGGTACTGGGACAAAGGTGATCTCGCCATCGTCGGCCGCACGTACGCAGTCGCCGATCTGCGCTTCCTGCGCTTCGCCGGATTTCCCGCCTGGTTTGTCTGGGCCGTGGTGCACATTTACTTCCTCATCGGCTTCGCCAACCGCTTCTTCGTGCTCTTGCAATGGAGCTTTGCCTTTCTTACCAAGAGCCGGCAGGTGCGAATTTTTCCCAGCCCGCCGGAAGAGGAGAAGCGAGCATAAAAGCGCTCGAGCACAAAAAAATACCGAACTATCCCATCCGAGCAAATTGCGCACGCCCGGTGTCAGATGCCGTAATTGAACATGCGCAGCGCGTCCTTGTACGCTTCCTTCGCGGCGATAGCTTTCTTCTGTGCGTCCTGCTCTTTGAAGCCGGCCGCATCCCAATGCTCCATGGCTGTCATGGAATGGTTGGGAGTGGCCAGTGCTTCCTCTTCCCGGATGGCCTGCACCCACGCATCCACCGAGTCTTTGTACGCCTGTCGTAAACGATCATATTCAGCATTGTCCATAACACCGCATAGTAGAGACACCCGCCTTGGTGGACAATGGGCAGGCATCATCTTTCACAGAGAATTAATCAGCGCAGGCGTTAAGCGCGCGATGGCTGAGGGGAATCCTATAACGCTGGCGCAGAAGCGTTTGTTCTACAGCCCGGCTTTCACAGCATCGCCACTCAACTTTGTCCCCTCTTCCGCATGAACGCTGGAACCTCGAGGTCGTCGGCGTTGTAGTTGATGTCGGGGCTGCTGGTGACGGTCTCGATCGGGACGGGCTGTTCTTCCTCGTGCTTCGGCGCGGCGTGACGCACGACTTCGGAGATGTCCTCGAGGTCATCGGGGACATAGGAGATCGCAGGCCGCTCACCCTCCCCCTGGCCATTATAGGGGGCCCCTTCGACAAGCTCAGGGCAGGCTCTCGACTCCTCGGCCGTCCCGCCTTGCACGACGGCCTCGTCGCTCGGGATGACACCCGAAGATTGTGACGGCGTCCGGCCGCGCTCGACGAGGGTTTCAGCGCCTCGCGAGGACATCCCTGGTTGGCTTATCGACGGCACCTGGTAAGTAGCATGCACGCTGGCGGCTGCGGCGCGGACGTTGTGCACGGCGTCGACGGAAGGGTTGGCGTGGTCGCGATGGCGCGGAACCTCCTTGAAGCCGGTGGCGATGACGGTGATCTTCACGTCGTCCTTCATCTTCTCGTCAAGCACGGCGCCGAAGATGATGTTGGCGTCCTCGTGGGCGGCGCTCTGGATAATCGTGGAGGCTTCGTTCACCTCGGCCAGGCGCAGCGAACTGGAGCCGGTGATGTTGATGAGGATGCCGCGTGCGCCATCGATGGCGCCGGCCTCCAGCAGAGGCGAGGCGATGGCGGCCTGTGCCGCGCGCGTGGCCCGGCCGTCGCCCTTGGCGGTAGCGGTGCCCATGACGGCGTAGCCCATGCCAGCCATGATGGTCTTCACGTCGGCGAAGTCGCGGTTGATGATGCCGGGAATGGTAATGATGTCGGAGATGCCCTGCACCGCCTGGCGCAGAATGTCGTCGGCGACGCGGAACGACTCGAAGAAGCCGGCGTCCTTGGCAACGGCCAGCAGCTTCTCGTTGGGGATGACGACGGTGGTATCCACGGAGTCGATCAGCTCCTGCAGGCCGCGCTCCGCCTGGTTCTGGCGGCGCTTGCCTTCGAAGGCGAATGGCTTGGTGACGACCGCGACAGTGAGCGCTCCCATCTCGCTGGCGAGCGAGGCGATGATGGGCGCTGCACCGGTGCCGGTGCCGCCGCCGAGGCCGGTGGTGATGAAGACCATGTCTGCGCCTTCCAGAGCTTCGATGATCTTGTCGGCGTCTTCCAGCGCGGCCTTACGGCCAACTTCGGGATTGGCGCCCGCGCCCAGGCCATTGGTGAGCTTGACGCCGAGCTGGATCTTTACCGGCGCGTCGGAGAGCTTCAGCGCCTGCAGATCGGTGTTGGCGACGACGAACTCGACGCCTTCAAGGCGCGACTCGATCATGCGGTTGACGGCATTGCCGCCGCCGCCACCGACGCCGATGACACGGATCTTGGCGGTGTTCAGCAGTTCTTCGTGAAAGTGAATGCGAATGTCGTCCTCGGGTTCACCGTTCTTGCTGAAGTCTTCGATCATGATCTACTCCCCGTTGTGGCGCCGTTCAAATGGATTGTTGAGCCAGTGTGGCTCGTTGTTCCGTTACATTCAGCGGCGTCAATCGACGTAAACTCTTAAACCCTGCTGTCCCTGTGGACGGCATGAGAACCGTGCCGTCCACACGGGACTCGATTCCTTTGCTTACTCTACCCAGGACTCCGCTACGCTCCGTCCTGGGCTAACTGCACTTCCACCCCTTCGGGGTTCAATCTGTGCGCCTCGCGCCACTAGCCAACCACAAACCCAATCTCGCACTACCCTACACATTTTGTCTGGCGAACAGTGCCCGAAGTTTCGCTCCCAGCCCGCGATCGATGTTCATGCGCGCCTGCCGGGCGCGATGCCCGTACAACACCATGCCGATGGCGGTCGCGAACTCCGGCTCCAACAGGTTCGACGGCAGCTTGGCGATGGGCACAGGATATCCCAGTCGCACTGGCCGTCGGAGAATATCGTCGGCGACGTCTAACAACGAGTTGAGCCGCGATCCGCCGCCGGTGAAGACTATGCCCGCGCCCAGCAGATTCCAGGACGCCGGCCTGCCGCAGATGGTCGCGCAACAGCTCCATCAGCTCACGCGCGCGCGGCTCCAGAATTTCGCCCAGCATGCGTTGCTGCATCATGCGCGACGGCCGGTCGCCGACCGATGGCACCTCGATTTCGTTGCCCAGGGAGAATGCGGGTCACCACGGCATAGCCAAACATCTTCTTGATGTTCTCGGCGTCGAGAACCGGAGTGCTGAAGCCGACGGCAACGTCATTGGTGAAGTGATCGCCGCCGATCGGGATGACGCCGGTGTGGATGACCACTCCTTCGAAGTACACGATGAGGTCGGTCGATCCGGCGCCGATATCAACCAGGCAGACGCCGAGTTCGCGCTCGTCGGTCTGAAGCACGGAATCGGCGCAGGCAAGCGCTTCGAAGACGGTATCGTTCACGTGAATGCCGGCGCGATTTACAGCGGTGACGACGTTCTGCGTCGCGGTGGTGCCCGGCGGTGACGACGTGCACGCGGACTTCGAGCTTGCGGCCCATCAGGCCAGCTGGGTCGTGAACGCCGCCCTGGCCATCGACAATGAACTCCTGCGGCAGCAGGTGCAGCGGCTCGCGATCGTCAGGTATGGCGATGCTGCGCGCCTTCTCGACGGCCTGGCGGACATCCTCGCGGCTGATCTCACGCGAACGCGCGCCCAGCGAGATGCCGCCGTGGCTGTTCATGCCGCGAATGTGCGAGCCGGCGACGCCGGCCAGTGCATGCTCCACCGGGGCTTGCGCGACGTCTTCCGCCTCTTCCACTGCTTTTCTGATCGACTTAACGGCCTTGTCAAGATCGGCAATAACGCCCTTGCGCATTCCGCGCGTGTCGGAGATGCCGTGTCCGCGATAGTGCAGCGCGTAGTCATGCACTTCGGCGACGATAACGCACGTCTTAGCGCTACCGACATCGATCACCGTAAGCAGGTTTTCAGTCTGACTTCCCATGGATTACTTGTGCTTCTTCTTCTGTGGTGGAGTGTTTTTTTCGGCGCCGTATCGGTTTGCGTCTCCGCCCCCGGAGTAGTTTCGTTGCCGGCTGGTAGCGCATCAGGATTGACGATCACCTGGTGCTCGTAGCGCAGGTCCACCGATTGCAATTTCTGAAACTGGGTTCTCCATTCCCGCACGTGGGCAACGTAAATCTTGAAGCGCTGCAGAAAATTCGAGGAGCCGAGGTGCACCAGCACCGCTCCGTGCGGATCGGTGACGGTGGCCTTCACGTCGTCCGGATCGGAAAGGTCCACGTCGCTCAAGTCGGCGCGAATAATGCGCCCCGCCGGAGTCCAGATCCTTCACCAGTTGCATGTAAATCTTCATGCGCGCGGCCCGCGTTGAGAGCGGGTCTGCGTCGGTCATTCCGACGATGACCGGGAAGGAGTAGCTGGCCTGCTGATTCGCAGGCATCTCCATGATGACGCCGCTGGCGTCAATCAGCTGGATATGCGAGTTGATCTCGACAAAAGCGACTGGGACCCGCTCGCGGATGACGATCTTCAGCCGATTGGGGAGGAGGCGCAATAGCGACGCAGATTGTACCCAGGGAATCTGATCGAGCTGTTGCTTGCGAGACCTCCAACGGCACGAAGAAGATATTGCGATCGATGTCGCTGGCCATCACCTCCATCACCTGCGATCGGCTGACGTTTCGTGCGCCGGCAATCACGATGTTGTCGCTGGAATCGATGCGAAAACGCCAAGACTGCGTGGCGTAGCGATGAAGGGTGAACCCGACAAGGCCGAGACATGCAACAGCCGCGAGCAGCAGGAGGATTATCTTGAGCCGGCTGGCGGCTTTGCGAGGCAGCGCTCCACGACGCACAGCAACGCGCTTCTGACCTCGCAAGAAGGGTGATTCTGCCTCGTCGTCAAGGTCGAGAATACGCGCGTCAAGCGGCGATTCGTCGTAGCTGCGCTTGCGGGACGATGCCTCGCCGGCAGTTACTTCGAGCTCATCTTCCGACGCTGTGGCAAAGCTTTTCCGTGGCATGAAACCGGACGCAAGGGCCAGGAATTCGGCCAATCGCCCCACTATAACCTTTTTTGTTTGTTGTGCGGAGAGAGAGAATCGCCTACGCGAGATTCAGTGGCGAACTTGAACCACAAGAGTAAACTCGGAGGGTCCGTCGGGGCATGGTCGCGTCGGCGTCGATCATTTCGTGCGCGGCAACGGTTTACTGCGCTATGATTTGTTCGCGATGGTCGAGTTCATACACTCCCGGAGGGAAGAACTGGCAAAAATTTGCCAGGAATTCGGTGTGCTCCGTTTGGCTCTTTTTGGATCAGCGGCGCGATCCGATTTTCATCCCGAAACCAGCGACCTCGATTTCCTGGTGGAGTTTCAGCCGATGCCGCCGCGTCAGCACGCTCAATCGTATTTTGGTCTGATCCGGGAACTGGAGCTGCTCTTCGCACGCAAGATCGACCTGGTGGAGGCTTCCGCTGTTCGTAATCCCTACATTCGACGCAACATTGAAGCTACCCAGGTTGCCGTCTATGCAGCGTGATCAGAAGGCATATCTTTGGGACATTCTCAACTCCGTCGATCTTATCCGGCAGTTTATGGAGAGTCGAAGCTTGGCCGACTACTCGCAAGATCCTATGTTGCGATCCGCCGTAGAGCGTCAGTTCGAGATCATCGGTGAGGCCGTGGCACAACTCTTGCGGCAATACCCTACCGTCGGGTCCCACATCAGCCAAAGCTCCGAAATTATTGGGCTTCGGAACCGTCTCATCCACGGTTACAGCTTCGTCGCCGATGCGGTGGTCTGGAGCACAATTGATAATGACTTTGTCTTGTGCAAGAAGAGCTGCAACTTCAGTTCGCAGGCGGGGCAACACCTAAGATTTGGAACTGCATGCCAGTCAAGCTGGATGGCTAACTAAACTATTCCGTCCGCTACGCGGACTGGGGCCTTCGCAGCGCGGCTGTGCAATTCTTCGAGCAGTCGCGGGCCTAACTGCCATACGTTTCCCGCGCCTAGCGTAAGTATCATGTCGCCGGACTTTGCTGAATTCGCGGCGAGCGTGACTGCTTCGGCGAAGGACGAGGCGTAGAGCGCCGTTCGCCCGCCGGCTTCGGCGATGCGGCTGGCCACGAGTTCGGCCGTAATGCCCGGAATCGGCGGTTCACTCGCGGCGTAGATGTCGACCACTATGACTGAATCGGCGTCGCTGAATGCAGTAGTGAACTCATCCAGCAGCAACTGGGTTCGGGTGTAGCGATGGGGCTGGAAGATCACGTGTATTTTGCGGAAGCCGCACTGCCGCGCCGCCGCCAGAGTGGCGCGAATCTCGGTGGGATGGTGTCCGTAATCGTCGATCACGTTCACGCCATTTATGGTACCGGTCCGCTGGAAGCGGCGATCCACGCCGTTGAATCCGGCCAGGGCTTCGCGAATTCTCTCCACTGGAACATCCAGCCCAATCCCGACCGCAATCGCGGCGGTTGCGTTCTCCACGTTGTGCTCGCCTGGAACCCGCAGGTCGAATTCACCAAGGTCGCTGCCTCGATAGCTCACGCTGAAGCTGCTCAGCGCTGCGCTGTTCTCCTGCGGACCGCAACGTACGCTTGCGATTTGGAAGTCGGAACCTTTGCGCAATCCGTAGGTGAGAGTGCGTCGCTGGACTGAGGGCAAGACAGTACGCAGCTCCTCATTATCGTTGCAGGCCACCACCATGCCGTAGAAGGGCACGCGGTCCATGAATTCACGGAAGGTCCTCCGCACGTCCTTCATGTCGCGATAGCAGTCCATGTGCTCGCGATCGATATTGGTCACTACCGCGAGAATCGGCGAAAGCTTGAGGAACGAACGGTCGCTTTCATCCGCCTCGGCCACCAGATATTGCGATTTACCCAGCCGCGCGTTAGAGCCCATCGCATCCACGCGTCCGCCGACAACCACCGTGGGGTCAAGCCCGCCGGCGGCGAGTACTGCGGCCACCATCGAAGTGGTAGTGGTCTTGCCATGCATGCCACCGATGGCGATGCCGTACTTCAGCCGCATCAGTTCGGCGAGCATCTCGGCGCGTTGGATTACGGGAATATGGCGCTCGTGAGCAGCGGCGACTTCTACGTTGTCGCGGGTGATGGCCGAGCTGACGATGACTACGTCGGCGCCAACGACATTTTCCGCATTATGTCCCGTAAACACTGCAGCTCCCATGTCGGCTAGCCGGTTGGTAACCGGCGAAAGCTTCACATCGGAACCAGAAACGCTGTAGCCGAGATTGAGCAGCACCTCCGCGATGCCGCTCATGCCGATGCCACCGATGCCGACAAAGTGTACGCGTTGGAGCTTGGCAAACATGGGAGAGAGAAGTCTTTAGGCTACCGCGTGCCGCCCCGGGACGCCAGCGACGCGCGCGGCCAGGGATGCGATCCGCGCGGCTGCGTCAGGATGGGCGAAGCACCGCGCCGCTTCCGACATCTTCGCGAGTAGAGGGCGGTCTCTCAACATCGTAGTGATCTCGTTTAGCAGTCGCTCGCTGGTAAGCTCTGATTGCGGCAGCAACCGGGCCGCTCCGGCTTCCGCCAGCGTGGCAGCGTTGCGCGTCTGGTGATCGTCTGCCGCGGTGGGAAGAGGGATGAAGATGGCCGGCTTGCCGGCGGCCGTGATCTCGGCGACGGTGCTGGCTCCTGAGCGACAAAGGAGCAAGTCGGCGCGAGCGAAGGCCGCAGGCATGTCGTCGATAAAGGGCGCAACCTCGGCCGAAATCATGGTTCGCAGGTACGCCGCCTGCGCCGCTGCGAAATCCTTTTCGCCGGTCTGATGAATGATGTGAATGTCTGGCACGGCTTCCAGCAGCTTTGGCAAGGCTTCCAGCACCGCCTCGTTGATGGCGTGCGCACCCTGGCTACCGCCGAAGACCAGAAGTGTCGGACGAGCATCCTTCGAGCGCGGAGGTACGTGGAAGAATTCCGGCCGCACAGGAACCCCGGTCACAATGCAATTGCGGAAATAATGGCAGGTCGACGGGAAATGCACCGCAGCCGCACTGACCATGGGAGCGACGAGGCGATTAGCCACGCCCGGGAGCACGTTGGGTTCAAACGCGACGGTGGGAATGTTCATCATGGCAGCGACGAACATCGCCGGTCCCGAAGCGTATCCGCCGACGCCGATCATCACCTGAGGGCGAAACTCACGCACAAGACTGGCCGACGCGGCCAGCGCCCGTGGCAGTGCCAGCAATGTTCTCAGCCGGGTCGCGAAGTCCACGCGCTTCAGCGCGCCAACTTCGATCAGGCGAAGCTCGAACCCTGCCGCGGGCACCAGTCGCGTCTCGATGCCACGCTGCGTTCCCACAAACAGCACTTCCGCACCGTAATGCGCGCGCAACTCCTGAGCAATGGCCAAGGCAGGAATGACGTGCCCACCGGTGCCGCCCCCTGCCACGATCACGCGCATGGCTAATCCGTTTGCTGGGTGACGTTGAGGAGGACGCCGACGCAGGCCAGAGTGATGAATAAAGATGAACCACCGTAGGAGATAAACGGGAGGGGGATACCTTTCGCGGGAACCATGGCGAGCACGACGCTGATGTTGAACAGCGCCTGCACCACCACCATCGCAGTTATCCCAGTGGCGAGAAACTTCGCGAACATATCGTCGGTGCGCAGCGCGACGCGAATGCCACGATAGAGGAAAATGCCGAACAGCGCCACCACCAGCAGGGAGCCCCACAAGCCCAGCTCTTCGGCGGTGACGGCGTAGATGAAGTCGGTGTGCGGCTCCGGCAGGTAGAACAGTTTCTGCTTGCCCTCCATCAGACCGAGGCCGGTCAGGCCCCCGGTGCTGACGGCGATCATCGACTGTATGGTGTGGAAACCCTTGCCGAGCGGATCTTTGAACGGATCGAAGAACGCTTGCACGCGCGCCCAGCGCCACGGCACGCGCACCACGAGGAAGTAGAACGGCAGCGGCGATGCCGCGAGCGCATACCAGAAATAGCGCAGATTCATGCCAGCCACGAACAATATCGAAGCAGAAATGGCCATGCAGGCTAGTGCCGTGCCGAGGTCCGGCTCCTTCACAATGAGCAGCGCGAGCAGCACCGTCGGCGCTGCCGCGGGAGCCAGGACGTGCTTCCAATCGGTAATCTGCTGCCAGCGCGACTCCAGGAAATATGCCAGGTAGAGGATGAGGGCAGGTTTTGCCAGCTCCGAAGGCTGGAACGAGAAGCCGCCAAACTTGATCCAGCGGTGCGTATTGTGGGAGTCGCGGAACAGGAAGACGCCAATCAGTAACAGACACGTCATGCCGAGGAAGGTGAACACCACCGACGGCCGGCGATAGTTCTTGTAATTCACGTTCATGATAAGGACCATGGCCGCGATGCCGGCTGCAGCCCAAGCCATCTGCCGCAGCAGAAAGCCGTAGGGCGAACCGAAACGCTCTTTCGCCATGACCGCAGAGGCACTGAAGACCATCACCAATCCGATAAAGACCAGCAGCAGCGTGACGGTGAACAGCCACTTGTCCACACTGACGCGCTTGGCCATTATTTGCTGCCTCCGCGTGTGCTGCTTCCCACGGGTTCCCGGTCCTGCTCTTTTTTCGCGGCCACGCGACGCACCTGTTCTTTGAAGGTCCGGCCACGATGCTCGTAGCTGTCGAATTGGTCGAAGCTGGCGCAGGCTGGGGCAAGAAGCACCACGTCTCCCGGAGTCGCAGATTCAGCGGCAAGCTTCACCGCATTCTCAAGGGTCACGGCCCTGACGACTTCCGCGCCCTTCACCTGCGACTCGATCTTGGACGCGGCAGCGCCGATGGTGTACACGCGCTTGACACGCTCCTTCAGCAGCGGGTTCAGCAGGCTGTAATCGCTGCCCTTGTCCTTGCCGCCAAGGATGAGGTGAATCCGGCCGGCAAAAGACTCCAGCGCCTTGATCGTGGCGTCAACGTTGGTCGCCTTCGAGTCGTTGTAGTATTCGACTCCAGCAACTGTGGCCACATATTCCAGCCGGTGCTCGACGGCCTTGAACGCGGCGATTGCTTGGTGTATCTGCGCCGGCCCGATGCCAGCCAACATTCCCACACAGACTCCGGCCAGGGCGTTTTCGACGTTGTGCGAGCCCTTCAACGAGATCTCGTTGACCGGCATAATTTCGCGCTCGGTGTTGCCGTCGCGCCAGAAAATTTGCTCTCCGCGTTGGAAAGCTCCCCGCTCGACTCCGTTCAGACGACTGAACCAGTAAACAGGAGCTCTGGCTTTGGCAGCCATGGCGACGCAAGGTGAGTTGTCCGCGTTAAGGATCGCGAAATCATCCGACGTCTGGTTCTCCAGAATGCGCGCCTTGGCCGCGGCATAGTTCTCGAAGCTGTAGTGCCGGTCAAGATGGTCAGGTGTAACGTTGAGCACGACGGCAATTTTGGGATGGAAGCTCTCGATGGTTTCCAGTTGGAAGCTGCTGATCTCCAGCACAATCCATGTCTCCGGAGTGGAAGTCTCGACGAAACTAATCGCCGGAGTTCCAATGTTGCCCCCAACCAATACCTTGCCTTTGCCGGCAGCGAGGATTTCTCCAGCCAGAGCCGTGGTGGTGGTCTTGCCGTTCGAGCCAGTGATGGCGACGATTTTGCCCTTCAGATATCGCGCCGCCAGCTCGACTTCGCCGATCACGGGGATGCCTAGCGCTCGCGCTTGCACCAGTTGCGGCACATCAAACGCCACACCAGGACTGATGACGATCAAGTCCTGATCGCGAAACGTGCGCTCGCCGTGATGTCCAGATTCAACACTGATTCCGTGGTCAAGCAACAGCGGAATCTCCTGCGGGAGTTGCTCTTCCGTCTTGGCATCGGAAACGGCCACGCGCGCGCCCTTCTGCGCAAGAAACAGAGCGCTGGCAACGCCTGACTTGCCCAGTCCGACCACCAGCACGCGCTTGCCTTTGACGTTCATCACAGATTCCGCCCGGCCCATTGTGTCACGTTTTCAGCACTCTTACCTCAGCTTCAAAGTGGTGAGAGCAAAGAGTGCAAACACCAGTGACGCGATCCAGAACCGCACAATCACTTTGGACTC
Source organism: uncultured Acidobacteriaceae bacterium (assembly GCA_963823635.1). Classification (GTDB taxonomy): domain Bacteria; phylum Acidobacteriota; class Terriglobia; order Terriglobales; family Acidobacteriaceae; genus Bog-257. Next base: position 70,362 of record CAWGMV010000007.1, read on the forward strand.
GCTCCATCCCAACAGTTCGAAATGGTGATGGATGGGCGCCATCTTAAAGATGCGCTTGCGGCGCAGCTTGTACGAGCCCACCTGCAGGATGACCGATAGCGCCTCGATCACGAAAACGCCGCCGATAAATGGCAGCAGCAACTCCTGCTTGATGATGACGGCTACTGTTCCGATTGCGCCTCCCAGGGCCAGCGATCCGACATCGCCCATGAAGATCTCAGCCGGATGCGCGTTATACCAGAGGAAGCCGATGGCCGAGCCGACCATCGAGCCACAAAAGATGGTCAGCTCCGAGACCTGAGGCATTTTGGAGAGCTCGAGATAATCGGCAAAGACCGCGTGGCCGCTGACGTAGGTGAGAACGGTGAGCGCCCCAGCGGCAATGACGGTGCAGCCGATCGCCAGGCCGTCCAGGCCGTCAGTGAGGTTCACGGCATTGCTGGAGCCAACGAGTACGAGCGCTACAAATGCAATAAACGGCAGAAACGCCAAAGGCGACCACCAGCCGTGATGCAGACGGCTGATCACGAGGTCGGGCCGAAAAAACTTGATGAAAGGAACAATCAGTCGCGTCGAGTAGAGGTCGTGTGTTTCCAGCGCGCTCAGCACAGCGCCGACCACGATGGCAGCGAGGAACTGGTAGCCCAGCTTGGCCCGCGCGGTGAGGCCGAGATTGCGCCGGTGCACAACTTTCAGGTAATCATCGGCAAAGCCGATGGCGCCGAAGGCCAGCGTGGTGAGCACGGCAATCCAAACGAAACGGTTGCTGAGGTCGGCCCACAGCAAGGTGGGAACAATCATGCCGACCACGATGAGCACTCCGCCCATGGTCGGAGTACCGGCCTTTTTTTGGTGAGCCTTGGGTCCGTCTTCACGGATGTACTGGCCAATCTGGAATTCCCGTAGGCGGCGGACAATAGTCGGCCCGATGATGAGGCCGATGAATAATGCGGTGAGGCTGGCGAAGGTGGTGCGAAAGGTCAAATAGCGGAAGATTCGGAACGGGCCGATGTGGAAGACGACAAAACCCTTCTGGTAGAGCAGCCAATAGAGCAAATTCTGTCCTTAGCAATTAGCAGTTAGCAATTAGCGATTAGCAATTAGCAAAAGCAAGTCCGAGAAGAGGCCGAATGCTAAGTGCTAAATGCTAACTGCTCAATGCTTGAGCTATTTCGCGGCCCTGCCCATCCAGCCCTCCAGCGCCCGCTCCAGGCGAACTCCGCGCGAGGCCTTCAGCAAGACCACGTCTCCCGGCATGACCTCCCGCCGCAGCCATTCCCCCGCGTCTTCCGACGTATTCACGAATTCCGCGCGCACTCCTGCAGATGATGCGCCCTCAACCATGGCTTTCGCGAGCCCACGCACACCGAGCAGCACGTCAATGCCGCAACTCGCCATATGCGTGCCACAATCGCGGTGCATGGCCTCTGCTGCCGGACCCAGTTCCAGCATTTCGCCGGCCACCACCACCCGGCGCTTTCCCGGAAGTTGTGCCAGCGAGCGGATCATACTGTTTAGGGCCTTCGGATTGGAATTGTAGCAATCGTTAATGATGGTTGCGCCGGCATAGAAGAGGATTTCCCCTCGTTTGTCACCTGCGGACAACGCCGCCAGCGATGCGCCGGCCTCGGGCAACGAAATTCCGTACTGCAAACTCACCGCAACCGCCGCAAGTGCATTGTAGATGTTGTGCTCGCCCAGCAGCGACAACGTCGCCAGCACACGCTCGCCATCCGTGACGATTTCAAACGCCGACCCCAGCGACCCGCGCGGCTCGATGTGCTGAGCTGACACATCGGCCGGCTTGTGCACACCGAACGTCACGACCTTCCCGCGGAAGTCGCGCCCAAACTGCGAAACGTATTCATCGTCGGCGTTCAGGACGGCGATCCCGCCAGGTGGCAACGCCTCGATGAGCTCATACTTCGCGCGGGCAATGGCGGCGACCGAATCGAAGAACTCGAGGTGCACTGGGGCGACCATGGTCACCACGCCACAGTTGGGCTGCGCAAGTTTGGCCAGTTCCGTGATTTCGCCCGCATGGGACATGCCGATCTCGATGACTGCCAGCTCGTGCTCGGGCTCCAACTTCAACAATTGCAGTGGCATGCCGAAATGGTTGTTCAAATTGCCGTGCGATTTCAGCACCCGATGCCGAGTCGCCAAAATGTGCGCGATGGCGTCCTTGGTGGTAGTCTTCCCCGCTGATCCCGTGACCGCAATCAGCGGTCTTCCCCAAAGCCGGCGCACGGCTGCGCCGAGGTGTTGCAACGCGACGAACGGATCGTCCACGATCAGCAGTCTTTCTTTCTCAGGATATTTGGCGGCGTGGTCCTTACCGATCACGGCGCCGACCGCGCCCTTAGCGAGTGCCGCTTCGACGAAGGCGTGACCATCAAGCCGTTCGCCGCGAACCGCAAAGAACATGTCTCCCGGCTGCAACGTACGCGAATCGATGGAATAACCGCTGGCGACGGCGTTTAGGTCGAAGTCGCCACAGACCTGCATGAACTCGGCCGCACGCGCGAGAGTCAGCTTCATGATCGCGGAGCCTGAGTGGCTAAGTAGCCGCCGTTTTGCAGGGCCTTACGCGCTTCCTTGACGTCGTCAAACGGCGCGGCGCCGGAACTGGTGACCTGAATTTTCTCGTGGCCTTTTCCGGCGATCAGCACCATGTCGCCGGGCTGTGCCTCCGCAATCGCCAGAGCAATGGCTTTGCGGCGATCGGGCTCCATCGTGTAACGGACGCCGCTGCGCTGCAGGCCGGGCAGGGCATCATTCATGATATCGAGCGGATTCTCGCTTCGTGGATTATCGCTGGTGAGCACCACAAAATCACTGCCGTGTCCCGCCGCTTCGCCCATGTGCGGACGCTTACTGCGGTCGCGGTCGCCTCCGCATCCGAAGACCGTGATCACGCGTCCGTGGGCACCACGTTGTGCCAGGAAATCGCGCGCTACAGCAGTGAGGTTGCGGAGAGCATCGTCAGTGTGCGCATAGTCCACGATAACTGTGAAAGGCTGGCCGACATCCACGCGCTCAAAGCGGCCGGGCACTCGCGAAAGATCTCTAGCGGCTTCGGAGATTGCGCCCGGCTCAATATCCCGCGCGTAGGCAGCCGCAGAGGCAGCAAGCAGGTTGTAAACGTTCACCCGCCCCAGCAGTGGACTCCAGATCGGAACCTCACCCTGGGGAGTCGCCAAAGCGAACTTGACCCCGGCATTTTCAAGGTTGAGATCTTTGGCGTGGAAGTCACCCCTATCGATGCCGTACGAAATCAACTCTGTTTGCTTCTTGCACAGCTTCACCAACCGCCGGCCATACTCATCTTCCACGTTGATCACCGCGACCCTTGGCGGCTCCGCGCCACATCCTTCGAAGAGAATTGTCTTCGATGCGAAGTACTCCTCCATGCTGCCGTGGTAGTCGAGGTGATCGCGCGTGAGGTTGGTGAACACCGCAACGTCAAATGGAACACCGTACACCCGCTGTTGCTCCAGAGCATGAGAAGAGACTTCCATCGCCACTTCCGTGCAACCAGCGTCCACCGCGCGCGCGAAAAGCTGATTTAACTCCAATGCTTCTGGAGTGGTGTGCGGTGCAGGCACAATCTCATCCCCAATGCGATACTCCACTGTGCCCACCAACGCGGCTGTGCGGCCACTGGCGCGCAACATGGCGTGCAGCAGGAATGAGGTCGTGGTTTTGCCGTTCGTCCCGGTAATGCCGGTGATGGCCAACCGTTCCGCGGGGCGTCCGTAGAAATTCGCGCTGAGCCTCGCCAACGCGCGGCGTCCATGGTTGACCTGCGCCCACGGTACGCCCGGCCGGGGCGGCAAAGAATCACTAACCACTGCCAGAGCACCAGCCTGCAGCGCGGTATCAATATGACGATTGCCGTCGGTAGTTTCGCCGCGGATGGCGACGAAGCACCATCCCGGCTTCACTCGCCGGCTGTCGTAATCCAGCCCGGTGATGGTCGGATTGCCTTGCTGCGCGAGGTATTCAGCGCCATCCAGCAACTCAAGAAAATTCATAAGGCATAAACAAGAATCGGGCAGTTGCGAGCCTGACTTTCGTTAACATCCACCATCAGCTTACCGCAAGGTTTACATCCAACTTAGTTGGTATTACATTTGAGATAAAGTAATGGAGGCAGAAATGGAGTCTGCAATCACTGTCAAGGGTCAGGTAACCATTCCCAAAGCTATCCGCGAGCACCTGCATGTAAAACCAGGCGACCGGGTCAAGTTCTTCGTGCACCCCAACGGTACCGTGTTTCTCTTGCCCAAGCTTCCAGTCTCAGCGTTGCGAGGGATTGTGAAATCCTCGCGGCGGGCGACTCTTGAGGAGATGGATGAGGCTATCGCGGCGGGTGCCACTGAAAGGTATCGGGCCGTCGCACGAAAATGATTGGTCTCGACACCAACATTCTGGTTCGGTACTTTGCGCAGGACGACCCAGTGCAGTCGCGCAAAGCCACGATCGTGATGGAACAGCACCTGACGGAGCAAACGCCAGGGTTCGTTAGCGTTGTTGCGCTCGCCGAGACAATTTGGGTACTGGAACGCTTCTACCGCCTCCGAAAGGAAGAAATTGCCGCTGTTATCGAGCGGTTACTCGAGGCCGATTCGCTGGTCGTGGAACACGAAGCAGAAGTCGCCACTGCCTTGATCGCGCTCTGGGAGGGCCATGGCTCATTCGCGGATGCTCTTATCGGCGCGATCAACGCCCAAGCCGGCTGCTCGCGAACCCTCACCTTCGATCGCAAGGCGCTGCGGCTTCCAAGGTTCGAGCTACTGTAGTCCGTCCTTTAGTGCGCAAACCGCACCGTAATCTTCTGCCCTGAGGTCAAGCGGCTGCCGGGTGACGGCCATTGCTCGCGGGCGACCCCGCTACCAACGGCGTTGATTTCCAACCCTGACCGCTGGGCGGTCTCAACCGCCACGCGCAGCGGCTTGCCAAGGAACGAGGGCACTACGATCCCGCTGTCCACATCCAGCACGGCGGTGCCGTTTGCGGTCGCGGCCTGCTGGGATGGCGTTGGTCTCGGCGCGATGGCTTGAGCTATTTCCGGTTCCGCGGGCGCTTGGCTTGGCAGCGCAGAGGTCCCTGGCGCCGCATCAGTTCTTGACAGACCGGCAACCGTAGGCTGACTTTCCGGCGGCTTTTGGTTGGTCCTCCCGTCCGCTTCCGTCATCTGCAGTCCGGCACCCAGCCGGTCGGATGGTTCGTCGTTTGCATCCTCATCCTTTGCCGATGCGACCATAGTCTGCCGTTTGACGTCTGCATCGTGTGGCACGTGCATGTATTCGAGCACCTGCTCAGCGATGCGCTTGAAGACCGGTGCCGAGACCTGACCACCCTGATGCAAACCGATGGGCGAATCGAGAATTACAGCGATTGTTACCGCCGGATTACTAACCGGCGAGAAGCCAATGAAGGATGCAACGTACTTCGTTTTGGAATAGGCTCCCGTCGCCGAATCAACTTTCTGCGCGGTGCCCGTCTTGCCCGCTGATGTATACCCGTTGAGAATCGCCCTTCTGGCGGTCCCGAAGAGCACTACACCTTCCATCATCTTCTTCATTTCGGCAGCGGTCACTGGTGTAACGACGCGGTGCTGCTGCGCGGGATGAAACACGACCGGCTTCGGAGTTCCATCGGGCGGAAGCTCGCCTGCCACGATGCGGGGCGGTGTGTATACGCCGTCATTCGCAATCGTTGAAATCATTGAGATGACTTGGATGGGACTGACGCCAATCTCCTGCCCCATCGAGATGGCGCCGATGGACACTTTCGACCAGCGATTGACGGGTTTGGTCAAACCACGAGTCTCGCCCGGCAACTCAATCCCGGTCTGCGTGCCAAAACCATATTCGCGGAGATAGTGGTAGAGGCGCTCATCCCCCAGCCGCATGCCAACCTTGATGGCGGCCACGTCGCTGGAGTGCGCCAGCGCTTCCGCTATGGTGACGACGCCCAGACTTTCATGATCGTGGATCTTCATCCCGAAGACATCGATGGAACCGTGCTGGCAATCGACCTTGTCCTCCGGCGTGACAACGTGCTGGTCAATCGCTGCCGAGTAGGTCACGATCTTGAACACCGAGCCGGGCTCGTACACATCGCTGACGGCGTGGTTCTTCAGCGACGCCTGCGGAACGTCGTTGAAGACGTTGGGATTGAATGTCGGCCGATTGGCCAGCGCCAAGATCTCGCCCGTGCGCGGGTTCTGGACGATGACCGTGCCGCCAATCGCCTTGGTGTCTTCCATGCCGCGTTCAAGTTCGCGCTCGGCGATGTATTGAATCGTCTGGTCGATGGTCAGGACGAGGTTCTGCCCGGGATCGGGTGGTTTATCCACGCGGCCAAACCACTTGCGGCGGGCGTCGACGGAAATGATTTCCTTGCCGGGAATGCCTCGTAGATCGTCATCAAACATTCGCTCCAGGCCGCCCAGACCCTCGTCATCTATGCCGACGTAGCCCAGGACCTGTGCTGCCAAGTCGCGATCGGGATAAAACCGCTTGGGCTCTTTGCGAAAGTAGATTCCCCGCAAATTCAGCTCACGAATGCGATCGCTGGTTTCGGCATCGATTCTGCGAGCGATGAAGGCGAAGTTTTTCGAAGACTCGATGCGGGAGACGATCATCTGCGGATCGAGATTCAGCACCTTGCCCAGAATCGCAGCCGTAGTTTGGGGATCGTGGACTTCGCTTGGGACCGCGAACACCGAATCCACGTCGATGGACATCGCCAGCGGATGTCCATAGCGGTCGAAAATGTTGCCCCGGCGGGGCTCGACCGGAATGGTGCGGTTTTGCTGGCGATGAGCAAGCTGCGTGAAAAAGCCGTATTTGACGACTTGCAGCCGCACCAGACGGAAACCGATGGCCAGAATCCAGAGGCAAAGCAGCCCGGCAAGGATGTAGAGCCTTCGAGCCGGCGTCTTGGGAGCGCTCCCCCGCATTCCCGGTTTTCTCCGTTTCCTGAGGTGTCCGCTTACATGCAGAAGGCGGCCCGCTGCTGACGGACCGCCGCTTGGACTTCCTGACCTAACTTCAGCCCGCCCGTCGCCGCTACGGCTGGGGCGAAACCACTGCGATTCCGGTTGCCTGGGCCATGACCGGCATGGAAGGATCAGTCGCGGAATACATTGGCTGCCATTGTCCGTCCGCCGGCCGCCGCATACCCATCTGTAAGGCCAGACGCTCGATGCGCGCCAAGTCCTTCAACGACGCCGCCTCCAGGCTCAAGGCGCGGTTCGACTCCACAATGGTGTCCTGTTGGGCCTTGAGCTGCTCGATGCGGTAGCCGTACTCGATGGCGCTGAAATGCTGCCACAGGTAAACCATCGCAAACAGGAATAGCAGGCACAACGTAATGCCAAATGAGATCATCTCGCGGCGGCGTTTAGGGTCGCTGACCTTCATCACCCGCGAGTTATCGAGCCGTTTGGCAAAGTAAATTTCCGGTGTGCCGATGAACATGCCGCGTGGCTCCATTGCTACTGCTGGCTCGTTCCACTCAGCGGCCTGCATGGTCGGGAAAAGAACTCCGGCTGCCATCACTCTCTCCTGCCGGACGGCCTAATGGCGGCCCTTTTCCGGCTGTAAATAAAACTCAAATCCGCTCCGCGGCTCGCAACTTCGCACTGCGCGACCGCGGATTGCGATCGATTTCTTCCTCGCCGGCGGTCACCGGCTTTTTGGTCAGCACACGGTACAGACCGTCGCGCGCCCCATCTCGCAATGCATCTTTCACAATGCGATCTTCCAGCGAATGAAAACTGATAATCACCAGCCGTCCCGCGCGCGGCCGGAAGTACCTGCGGCGCCGCGCCGCTACTCAGCAGCGCTCGCAGGTCGTCGAGTTCACGGTTCACCAGAATTCGGAGTGCCTGGAAGGTTCGCGTCGCCGGATGAATACGCCGTTCCGCCTGGTTCATTGGCCGGGCCGCGGCCGAAATCACGTCCGCTAGTTGTGCGGTTGTCGTAATCGGCCGCGCCCGAACAATGGCTCTGGCGATTCTCCGCGACCTCCTTTCCTCACCGAATTCGTAAATCGCATCGGCAAGCTCGCGCTCGTCGAAGCGATTTACCACTTGTTCGGCGGTCAACCCGGAATGCGGATCCATCCGCATGTCTAAGGGGCCTCCCGCCTGAAAACTGAATCCACGCGCCGCATCCTCCAACTGCATGGAGCTGACACCCAAATCGGCCAGCAGGCCATCGGCAGTTGCCGCAGCTAGATGCTGCGCCACCTCCGCGAAGGAGGCGTGCACAATCTCAACTTGCGGCCAGTCGCCCACCAACTCTGGAGGCGGACTAATTAACCTCTCGCGCGCTTGTTCCAGCGCCGCCGGGTCTTTATCGAAGCCAATCAAACGACCCTGTGCGCCGAGGCGTTTTGCGATTTCCCAGCTGTGCCCGCCCAGGCCGACGGTTGCGTCGATATAGGTCGCACCGCGCCTTACGGCCAGAAATTCGATCGCTGGTTTTAAAAGAACTGCCACATGGCCAAACTCTTTGCTCTCGCCATGTGCGCCCCCAGGGGCGTCGTTCGCTTCTGAAAACCCGTTGTCCATTCACTCCCGTTCCGTCGCGAATGGAACCTGAAACCCGACACGCTCTAAATCCCCAGACGGTCCAGTTCTTGTTCATCCTCAGGGGTAAGCGGCTCCTCGACTTCCTTACGCAGCGCTTCTGCGTTCTGAACCTCGAGAAACTTCACCCGCCCGCTGACCGCGACTTCGCCCTTCAGTTCCGCCGACTCGCGCAGGATCGAAGGCAGCAGCAGACGGCCTTGTCCGTCTATCTCCACCGACTGGCCGTAGTAACTGGTCCGCTTCAACAACCGCTGCTTGGACTTGTTGAACTGGGATACGGCGTTTAATTTCCGCTCGACCTCCTCCCATTCCTGGAGGGGATATACTTTGGCACTCTTGCCATCCCAGCTCGTGATATAGAATTGCGCCGCGTCGTTCTCGTCGAGTAGGCGCTTGAACTCCGCCGGCACTTTGAGGCGTCCTTTTTCGTCGAGCCGGGTTAGATGCGTGCCGCGAAACATGACGTTCGACTTGACTCTTGCGACGGAGGTGAACATTACTGGCCCCAAATGCAGCCACGACGCGATTGCAGCGCGTATTGGGCGATAAAACCACGTTCGAGCCTTTGCTCCCTAAGGCCAGGAGTTGTCCCACATTTGGACCACTTTTTACCACTTCTGTTGGAGGAATCCTACTCCTAAACAGTTGTCTGTCAAGAGAAAAGTTTGATTTTCTTACTGAGCGCAGACCCAAATCAGCCAAATACAACTTCTGGTGGGGGGCGAGACGGGGCAACACCACGGATTGCGTTTACTCAGAGTGTTCCACGTCGGAACAACTCGCTCGGGAAGGCAGCCAGGGTCGAATGAGCCAGCGGTTTGAAGTCGAACAGTGGATCGCGGCACCGCTGCCGCGCGTCTTCGCGTTTTTCGCCGATCCTCGCAATCTGCCGCGCATCCTGCCGGCAACCCAAGGCGCAAAGCTCTTGCAATTGAAGTTGGTCCCACCGCGGCCGCCCGCTGACGCAACTCCGCCCGAAGTCGAGCAGATGGCTGGCGCCGGCACGGAGATCGTCTTCAAGTTCCGTCCCATTCCCCACCTCCCAATGCACGAGAAATGGACGGCCCTCATCACCGACTTCTCGCTAAATGAATACTTCATCGACAGGCAGAAACAAGGCCCGTTCCGCCGTTGGCAGCACACTCATTCCTTCGAGGCTAGGTCAGTCGGCGGCCGCAACGGCACGCTAGTCCGTGATGTGGTGGAATACGAAGTCGGGTTCGGTGTGATTGGAAAAATACTGGAAACGTTGCTGTTCCAACGCATGTTGCACACTACATTCGAGCGCCGGGGTCGAGAGCAGCTCTTCCTCAGACTTCACCGCCTCGGTCCACCGCCGCGCGATCGCTGCGAAGAGCCGCGGGGCGTGATCGACGTGGGATTGCCGAGCGAAGTCGGGGAATTCCTCGCCCAGCCGCGTCACGACGTCGCCAAACACGACAGAGGCGGTGTGGTTGCCCAGATAGCGGTAGTACTCGAACTGCCTGTCGTCGCAGGCGTGCCAGAAGCCGGGGGGGAGGTGAGCGGACCGGGGCTCGTACCGGGCGTACTGCTGGATGTCCAGCGGCTCGTCGCCGGTCATCGACGGTCTGACGTACACGAGTACGCCGGGCATCCCGCCCTGGTCGACATCGCCATAATGGACCTGGCCGACGGCGACGTGGGCGCGGCGAGCCCGGTCGGGCCCGGCCGGCTGGAGCGGCCGGGTGTCGATCTCGATGCGGAGGCCGAAGTCGATGCGACATGCGATCGATCAAGGTCGCGAGGCCGTCGCCCGCACGGCGCCGTCCTGCCCGCGTCGACCGCGACAATATAGCGGCAACGGCGGCGGATCAACTCGTAGACACCGAGCCCCTCGAATTCCTCTCCTCCCGACAGGTACACGAAGTCTCCATCGCCGTCGGCAAGGCCCAATGAGGCGGCAACCGGCAGGTCGCCAACCCGGGGGCTCGCCGCGCTCCATCCGTCGGGCCTGGGCTTCTCGATCCAGGAGCCGGGCCGGGCACTGAAAAGTGTGAGCAAGGCCGTGAGCGGGCGTGATGGGACCGAGCCCGTGCCGCGGCCGCCGGCCGCGCCGGAAATGGCCAGAGCCTGGCCCAGCGACAGGTTCGGCATCGCGCTGCCGGCCGGCCTTCGAATTCTCGGTCCGCGCATAGCCTAGTCGCTCGCGAGCCGCAGTAGAGCGGTGAAAGCAAAAACGACTGAAGTTCGCGGCGCGCCAGGCCGGCCGCGGCGTGCTCGGTCGTGACCTGTGTCGTGCCGAAGAGCAGGTGCGGACCACAGTATGCGCGATCGTTGCCGTTCTTGCGGCCGATCAAGAGGGCGCCGAGCTCGAGATCGTCGCCGGGGTCAAACCCGGTCAGGGCGTCCGGCTCGCGCAGCAGGGACCGCGGGCTCGCCCGGCCGGTCCGTCAAGCGAGGGTGTCCCAACTCTCACGCGCTGGTCGCGCGGTTGCGACCACCGCTGCCGCCAGGCCGGGATCGGCCGTGAGGCCCCGAGGTAGCCGCGTGCCAGCCAGCGCGGCGTCCAGGGCGGTCGAGCGAAAAGAGGTTGACATCGACGAGCCGTCGCACCAGGGCGTAAACGATTCCGAACGCGATCGCGATCAAGATCAACGTCAGAATCGATGTCCCCTCGACGCCCTCGGAGGTAATAGGCCAGCGGGCCGGCGTCGTCGCCTCCGGGTGCGGTCAGCGAGGGCATGTTGGCCAGCAGTGATACGAACAGAGCCGTCGCACCGAGCAGTCCGACGAAAAAGACCTGGGCCGCCACTGACGCGAGCCACGTCAGCCAGCCGGCACGGGCATGCTCGGCTTCGGGCAGGACCGTTCCGGCCCACGAGCACGCCGAAAGCCGCCGCGCCGAGCCACCCCACCACGACCGCCGCTGCGTACATGCCCTCGGCCGCGAAAAAGACACCGGGGAGATACAGGATCGTCGCCATCCCGGCAATCCAGCAGATCGCTCGTTTCGTCAAAAGTCCGCACAATGCCGCCCACCACGCGCGCTCCGCATCGCCCGCGGCGCGGCCCAGCACCGCCGTTCCGACGACCACGGACAGCGACCGCGATCAAAAGCGCCAGTGCAGGAACGAAGACGTGCGACGAGGTCCTGCCGCCCGAGCTGCACAAACCAGCGAAAGAGCCCCTCAAGGAGGACGATCAGCACACCGCCGGTTGCCCCCATCGCGAATGACGCCGACGACGAACTGACTTCCGTCAGCGGCGCTTCCACGCGCGCCGAGCTCCGCCGAGTCCACCACGCCAGAGCCCACCCCGATGATCAGGGCATGTGCCAGAAAGTTGGGCCAACCGAGCAGCGTGAAGTAACCAAGTGCGGCGTCGACGACTGTTCTGACAGAGAACACGCTCCCGGTGTCTGGCCCGAACGACAGGTTTCTCGAATAGCCCGGCCAGCCCCCGCCAGATCGGAGGCAGGCAGAAACTGAACAAGAGCGCCGCGGCGAGCATCCGGCTAACGATCTGGCGGTTGACAGGGCAGACCGGGATCGACACGCTTCGGTCTGGCGGCGCAACCGGGGGTCGGCACCGCGAAGGCCGTGCAATGACCTGGCGATCGACGCGAGCGCCAATCCCAGAGCGAGGGCACCGGCCAGGAACATGAGCCCGAGAGCGAGAATGCCCAGAACATAACACCGGCGCGCCCAGCCGGCTGTCGAACTCGGCTGCAAGCTCGTCGAGCTGTGTCGGGCCGGTCGAGAAGTCCGTACATGGCGACGACGAGCCTCGCACCGGCGACGAGCAACACGAGCAAGGGAAGAAGCACCAACAGAATTGGATCATCGACGTTCCGCGCCCAGCTCACGCTCATGGTCCAGGCATCGAGCGAAAGGATGGCTGCGGCGGGAGTAAAGAGAGCTGGTGTAGGATCGCAGGTGCTCAAGGGGCTGGGGCTCTTCGTCCACGACTTCGCCGGCCGCCAGGTATTGCCGTGCGCCCCGTGCTTCCTCGACGCGACTCGGGGCAAGCTGTCGCTCGACGTTCTCAGGATCACCGCCCTCTCGTTTGAGCCAGGCCGCCAGCCAGCCCGCGGCGTATCCGCCGCCTGAGATCGCCGAGAGGTAGTCCAATCGCCGTATCAAGCGCCAGGGAAGCCAGGCCCTGGAGGAAACCGACCGCGAACGTCGCGCCGCGAGGCCCCTGCCCCGCGAGCGCCAGTCCCGTCGTGTGCTCGTTCAAGGCCCGGAGCCGAGCTCGCCTGGTCAAGCTGTCGACATCGCATGGCGCGGCCGTACCGCTTCGGCCCGCGCGTCGGAGCGGCCGTCAATCGCGAGTGGCGATTGCGTACCCGAGCCGTCTTCCGATGGTCGCTGATTCCAGGCATCGTCACCCTCGCCTGACCGACCTTCGACATGCCGGCGCCGCTGACCGGATCAGGTCGAGCTCGTCCTCGAGAACGTGACAGAACGCCGACGAGTCGTCGCCCCAGCAGGGTGGCAAGTCGGCCGGGTCGGGATCGCGGGATTGGGCTCGCGCGGCGCGACACCGTTCAATCGGTGGCGCAAGTCCAGAAAGCTTGCGAGTAAACGTCCTTGCGCATCCGGTTGATTTCGCCCAGGGGCTCGTGGGCGGCGATCGCATGCCAGGGAGTGAACGACAGGTTCTCGCCGAAGGCCATCCGTCCCGGGGTGTCGAACATCTGCTTCGGAATCCAGATCCGTGCCACCGTCTGAAATGGCGCGGCATCTTCCGGCCATTCCACGGTTGGGTCTTCGATCGGGGTCGTCTTGTCGTCCTTGAAGAGCTGGACCTGGAACAGGAAAACGGCCCCTCGCGAGGCGAGTGACGCGAAAGCGTCTCGCGCAGGTAGTCGGGTGAATCCCCCTTCGGTCGTGCGGTCACCGGGCTCGCGGCAACGGCCGGACCGAGGAAATCGGCCAGCGCATCGTACGAGTCGTCGACGGGTCCCTCGGCTCGCGGCCCCCCGGGGAATTCAGCCGGCACGGCCGAGAACTTCATGCACGTATCGCCGAACTTGTACGGTGTGGTGCTCCAGTACCGAGTCGTGAGCGGGTTGGCGATTCGCTTGCTGGCGAATCGGACCAGCCGCAGAAACGTGAGGAGCCTCCAGTGGAAAAGGGAAAGAGAGCAGAGCGCCAGGAGCCGCCGCACCGGCCCGCTCACGAAGAACCCCAGGACGTTGTACAGGCTCGAGGTCTCCTTCCCTGAAGCCTTGAGCAACACGTCCGAGTACCGAGCGTACTCCACGGCATCGCGCAGAAAAAGGTCGGGTGATCGACCAACACGAAGTCGTGGGTCGCGGCATCCCGCTCACTGGCGAGAACCTTCGGTCCCTCGACACCCATGAGCTTGACGGCCATGCCATGGGCGTCGGGATTGCGGTCATCACGCTGGCTGCCGTTCGAGAACCGGATCCAGGCTTCGTAGACCTTTGCTTCTTGAAACAAGCCTTGGC
>CAWGMV010000008.1:0-44804 GCA_963823635.1 uncultured Acidobacteriaceae bacterium
GCCGACGGCATTTCTGGCACCAAAGCCGGCTTCATCAGAAGAAATAGGCTTGACGCTGCGCCGAAGGGCGGCTCTACCCCACACAATTTCCTAAACCGCTCTAGTGACCGGCGGCCTTCATGCGCCGTACCATCTCTTCTTCCGTGACGTCCTCGACGTGAGTTCCCAGCCACCAGGAGTTGCCCTGCGAGTCCTCGACGCCCGCAGTGCGGTCACCATAGAACTGGTTCGCAGGCTTTTGTATCGACTTACCACCCGCTCCAACGGCCCGCTCATACCACGCATCTACATCATCCACGTACAAGTAAAGGTTGGTCGGCTTGGGCGTCCACGGTTCGCGAGCCTGGCCAACCATGACCATGGAATCGCCGATCTGCACTTCGGCATGCCGAACGCGACCCGTTTCATCGGAGTGCCGGTACTTCTCTTTGGCGCCAAGACCGCGCTGTAGAAAGTCGAGTAGCGCGGCAGCGTCTGCTACCGTCAGGTAAGGCGTCACGGTGTGGTATCCATCAGGAATTGGTTTAACTGCCATCACATTCCTCCAAACACTAAAGCTTCAGTTTAAGTTGCTGACGTTTACATGGTCGCCTTCCACAGTCCTACGATGTTGCCATCTGGATCGGAGAACCAGGCGAACTGCCCCTGCGGAAGTGTGATGACGGGAGTCACCGCTTTACCGCCTAACCCGGTCGCCTTGTCGAGATAGCTCTGCACATCGTCCACGTCAACATATATGTTGACGTAGTTGTGCGGCTCATGCCCGAGCGCAGTAATGTGACCGTTGATGCCGCTGCCCGCCGCCGTATCAATCATCGTCGCAGGCCCGGACTCCTGCATGTTCCATTCGAACAGCTTGGAGAAAAATTCTGCAGTGCGCGCCTTGTCGCGGCACCCGATTTCGAAATGCACCACCGGACGTCCCATGTCAGCTCCTGTGAAAGCCCCAGCATTTTACTGCACTTTGGAGCCCCAGATTTCGAGTTGCAGAAAATTAATCACGGAGACACAGAGACACAGAGGAAGAGCAGAAAAAAATAAGACACACATCTATAACGCTTGAAGACGCGCGATGTAGCTGCTAGTGAATGTCGATGATCCGATGTCTCCGTCCGCATCTTCTCTGTGACTCTGTGCCCCTGTGGCTAGTTTTTAGAAACTCGAAACTGCTTTACAGTATTGCCATGCAATTGTTCATCAATGGCGAGGAAAAAAAGTTCGAAGCGCCACTATCGCTGGCGCAGTTGGTCGAGCATCTGGGAATGAAAGCCGATCGCGTCGCGGTTGAACTCAATCGCGAAATTGTCGCTCGCACCGACTGGGCACAAACTGAATTGAAGGACGACGACCGGCTGGAGATTGTGCATTTCGTCGGCGGCGGTCAGGAGATGTCATCCTGAGCGGAATGAGCGCGGCGCGAACGGAGTCGAAGGACCAACTACTCTGGAAGGATCCATGCAACTAAGAGCGAGCCTCGCTTTGAGAGGGCTTGCCAGCATAGGGGTCCCTCGACTCCTCGCTCCGCTCGTCGCTCGGGATGACACCCAAAAGCTCTGCGCTAAGGGCTTAGGCTGTGCCCCTTCAAATCATCAGGGCCTGATGAATAATCCCGGCTAGGGCTGAAGCAGTGCGCTTGCAATCGCCCGCCACTCGTCCGCGAGCGGGCCGCCGGCAAAAGTCCGTCCGGCGCGGCAGTACCAATAGCCGGCATTCGTCGCCTCTCCCTCTTTGCGATGCAGGTAAGCATGCACCCACGCCCCGCGCGGACCTTCATCCTGTTGCGCCGACTCGTGAGCTTTCGTCCAGTTGTCCTTTGCATCCCACCACAAGCCGGTCAGCGCAAAGTCCAACCCAGCGGGTGGTTCGTCTTGCTGCAGCGATTTGCGGAATTTGCTCCAGGGTCATCGGCTAATCCGGATTCCATCATATTCTGCATGGAACCTGCCGGATGGGCTATTGCCCTCCAATCGCGGCCAATGCCCGCCGGGCTTGGCAAGCGATTCACGCAGACTGGTCTAGGGTCGTCGCGATGGCGTAGCACAAATGTGTTGCCGCTTAGCGAGTGCAAAGACCCGAATAGTGGAACTTTCAGGCCCAACTACTAGGCAAATAGTTGCGCAGTGAGATGGCACACTCCCTGTAAGGCACTGAATTTACAGGCTCGCGATCTGGCAGGTTACGTGCGCAGTTGTAGCCGGGTTTTTGCACTCCAGCAAGGGGAATGGTCAAGCCTTAAGGGTACCGGGGTTTCCCCGCAGATCAGTCTTGTCTGCGATGGTGTCGGCTATTGCAGGTGTAAGACGCAAGTTCCGTAACAAATAGTTGGTAATTCGCAGGAGGACAAATGTCACTTCGTCTCGTGCACCGTCTATCGCTGTGCGCGGTAGCGGTGCTTCTCGTTGTTCTTTCCGCGCCGGGTTGGGCGGGTGAATTTCAAGTCTACGGCCAGGCCACCGATTACAACGGCGGGTACGCTTCGCAAAACGATCCTACCCTCGGCAACTTCGCCACCACGTACGACAACTTCACCCTGGGCTACGGGGTCAACATTAACCAGGTCTCCTGGGTGGGCTCATACGTTACCGGTGTGGGTGGCATCACCGGCTTCACGGTGAACTTCTACAGCAACTCCGGAAACGCCCCCAGTTCCCTGCTCGCCAGCTACGTAGTGGCTGGGAATGCGGGCGAGACCTTCGCGCAAAACGACAACCTCGGCAATCCGACGTATCAATATGTTCTTAGCCTCGGCTCCGGCTTCAAGGCCGCTGCGGGCACGGAGTACTGGATGTCGGTGGTTCCCGATCTCGCGTTCCCGCCACAATGGCTCTGGGAGACCTCATCGCAGGGCGACGGTAACTCCTATCAGTGCTTCTTCGGCGCGTGTGGCAATAACCCGGCAGACCTCGCATTCGGGTTGTATGTCCCGGTCTCCGAACCGGGCGCGCTGGCTCTGCTGGTTCCCGGAATCTTGGGACTCGCCGTCTCCCTGCGCCGCAAGCTGCTGGGGTAGGTCGGCTCTGAAAAGCCCGTGACCTGGGCATGGCGCTCTCAGAATTGCGAGAACCAACGCTGTCGGCGGAGGAGCTGCGCCTTCTAACAGCGGCCGTGCCAACCGAGACCGCAGTCCTTTAGACGAAATTGAGGAGAAGATATGACGCTGCTTCGAACACTTGTAATAGCATCGATTGTCGCGCTCGCATTGACGGGACTCGCCAGCGCCCAATCATGGACACCTCTCAACAACCAGCCCGGAGTAACCCTCGGGGCCATACTCCTGCTCAGAGACGGTCGACTTATTGCGCACGAAGAACAGGATGGTGATGCCACCGCCTGGCACATCCTCACCCCCGACGCCAGCGGCAGCTACGTGAACGGCACGTGGAGCGATGGCGGACATCTGCCGTCGAATTACGGGCCCTACTACTTCGGCTCGCAACTACTGCTGAACGGCAGACAACTCGTCATCGAGGGTGGAGAATACAATTTCGGAAATGAGGCCTTCACCAACATGGGCGCGATCGGCACTGTGACGCCATTCGGCGGGGCGCTGACCTGGGTAGCAAACAGCCCGCCCTCAGGATGGACCAGAATCGGCGATGCCGAGAGTATCGTGCTTCCCAACGGCGTGTACATGCAGTCGAGCTGCTGTACTGCCCAGAACGCCTTATACAACGGTCCGAATTCCTGGATTGCAACCGGCTCGGTCCACCAGAGCAGTAACGATGAGTCCGGATTTACCCTGTTGACTAATGGCTTGGTGCTCACCGTGGATACCAAGAGAGACAGTCTGTGCGGCGCCACTAAAGCTACCGAGCTCTACAATTACACTACCGGCGTCTGGTCGTGCGGACCACTAACTCCGGTCCAGCTCTATAACAGCAGGGACGAAGAGTTGGGTGCTGCCGTCCTGATGTACAACAACAAGGTCTGGCAGATGGGCGGGAATGTAGTGGCGAGCGCCGTTTACGACGTAGCCTCCAACACCTGGTCGGCCGGGCCGACTCCCGCCGGAGGCCTGGATCAGGCCGACGGACCGTCTGCGCTGGAACCCAACGGGCTGGTGCTCGCCATGCTGAGCCCTGGACTTTTCAACACTGGCTGCCAGATGGTCGAGTACAACCCCACCACCAATAGCCTCGCCAATACTGCCAATCCGGATAACTGCCCGGACACTGATTCCTCGTTCTATGGCCACCTGATGATCCTTCCCACCGGCCAGATCATCTTCACCGACTTCAGCAATGAAGTGGAGATTTACACCCCGGCTCCGGGGGTTGTCGCAGGCGTAGCAGCGACGATCCTTGTGTCTTCCACCAACCTCACCAGCGGCTCGACCAATAACGTCCTGTATGGCTACCAGCTTAACGGCCTCACTCAGAACAACGCTTACGGCGACGACTACCAGGCCGACACCGACTTCCCGCTGGTTCAGCTCACGAGTATCGCCGACGGGACCGTGCACTACGCCTTTACCCACGACGACAGCACGCACTCAATCGCTCCTCACACCTTCGGGCACACTTTTTTTGACTTGCCGACTTTAACTCCGGGACAGTACAACCTGGTCTCGGTAACAAACGGCATCCCGTCGAACTCGATTCGTGTGACGGTGCACTAGAGCGGTGGTCGCTACCTGCCTCAGACGAGGCCACATTCTGCACAAACGGGATGTGGCCTTGATTCTTTAGCCGGGAAACACGGCTGTCCCATCGGCATCTTCCCTGCCTGGATTCCAAATTGATCGGCGGGATTTCCTCAGCCTAGAGTTTGTTCAGCCCATCCAGCGCCGCCACCTTGAACGCCTCCGCCAGCGTGGGATAGTTGAAGACCGTATCGCGGAAGTATTCAATCGTCCCGCCCAGCGCCAGCACTGCCTGGCCGATGTGGACGATCTCCGAGGCGCGGTCCCCGATGATATGCACGCCCAGAAGCTTCAAGCTGGAAGGATCAAAGATCAGCTTCAGAAAGCCCTGATCGTCGCCCAGCATCTGTCCTTTGGCGAGCTCAGCGTAGCGGGCAATGCCGGTCTCATAGGGGATCTTGTCGCACGTGAGTTGCTCTTCCGTCGCTCCCACCATGGAGATTTCCGGAATCGTATAGACGCCATAGGGAATCAGGTTGGGCGGAATGTTCGTGGCGCATCCAAAAATATGAGAGCTGGCGAGCCTACCCTGCTCCATAGAGGTGCTGGCCAGCGCGGGAAAGCCGATGACATCGCCCGCAGCATAGACGTGCGGGATTGCAGTCCGGAAGTTTTCGTCCACGATCAGCTTGCCTCGTCCATCCGGCACCAGACCCAGAGCCTCGATGTTGAGCAAATCGCTATTAGCGTGCCTTCCAACCGCATAGAGCAGCGCCGCAGCATGAACGGTTTTCCCGCTCTCCAGCTTGGCGAAGACGCGATCACGCTCCTCGTCAAACCCAACCGAAACCACTTTCTCGCCCAGACGAAAAACCGTGCCCAGCTGGCGAAGCTGAAAGCACAGGCTCTCTACGATCTCGCGGTCGGCAAAGTCCAGCAGCGTTGGCCGCTGGTCGAGCAGTGTGACCTTCACCCCCAACGCGGCGAACATTGACGCATACTCCAGCCCGATGATTCCTGCGCCGACCACGATCAACTCGCGCGGCAGCTCCTGCAGCTCGTGGACCTGGTCGGAATCGAAGATACGCTTGCCGTCGATGGGAATACCGGCGTCGTGCGCTGGCCGGGTGCCGCAGGCAATGACGAAGTAGTTACCGCGCAGCGTGGTATAGCCCTCTTCGCTGGAAACTTCGATGGTGTGGTCATCCAAAAAACGCCCGTTGCCTTCGTAAACGGTGACGCGATTGCGCCGCAGTTGCGACTTGATCACCTCGATCTCGCGCCCCATCACCATGTCCGAGCGGAAAACCAGGTCGGGCATTGAAATCTGGTCTTTGACCGCGTAGCCTCGCCCGTAGAAGGTGCGCTGGCGCAGGCCGCTGAGGTAGAGGACCGCCTCGCGAAAGGTCTTGCTGGGAATGGTGCCGGTGTGAACGCAAACCCCGCCGATGGTGCGCTTGCGCTCAATGACTGCGACCTTCTTGCGCATCTTAGCGGCGCAGATTGCGGCCTTCTGCCCGGCAGGGCCGCTGCCAATGACGATCAGGTCATAGGTGTTGTTGCTGCTGGCCTCGGCCCGGCGCGAGGGCGCCGCCGGCTGATCATGCGTAAGAGTTGCCATGGGATCGCGAAAACGAAAGTATCACCGATGGGCGCGGAATGGAAGCGCGTGTCCTGAGCGACGGCACGAATTGGGTGATTGCCGGCGGTAAATTCATGCGGAATTCACAATCGGCAGGAAAAGGCAGCCATGGACTACGTTCCATCTGTCTTGGCAAACCCAAGATGGCGGCCTAAGTCCGCAGTACGATCTCGCTTGAGGAGCGAGGCAATTTGGAGTATGGTTGCCGGAACCTAGCCACGAGGGTGTCATGGATAAACCTCGACATTCTAGAGGCGATTTCGGTCGAAAGGGGCGAGACGATGCGAAAGACATGGTTCATTGCTGTCTGTTTCTGCGCTGTTTTGGGGTTGGCGCAATCAGGCGCGCCGCAGAACGCATTTACACCTGATCAGATTAAGTGGGGCCCGGCCCCGCCGGTGGTAGAACCTGGTGCGCAGTTTGCCGTGCTGGAGGGCGATCCCACGGCCAGTTCCGGCGATTTCACTATCCGCTTGAAGATGCCATCCGGCTACAAGATTAATCCGCACTGGCACCCCAAGCGGGAAAACGTCACAGTGATTTCTGGGACCTTCAAGGCTGGGATGGGAGACACCTTCGACCAGAGCAAGATGATGACATTCCCGGCGGGCAGCTTTATTTATCTCGATCCGGACATGCATCACTACGCCATGGCGGAGGGCGAAGTCATTGTGCAGGTGCATGGCATGTCACCGTTGCAGTTCAACTACATCAATCCACAAGACGACCCCAGTAAGAGGAAGTAACAGAGCCCTAGATTCGGTGCCCCAGAGCCTGCCCTGAGCTTGTCGAGGGATTCGAGCCCGGCTTTTGACGCTGACCCGGGCGTCCGTGCGTAATACGTGAAGACAAATTCGCGTTAGGTGCCCCGGAGCCTGCCCTGAGCGGAGCCTAAGGGTCTCGCGGGTTTCGAGACCCGGGTAAAGCATCACCGCGGGTTCGTGACTGACACCAAGCTAATCCCCTCATCTAAATTGTCTCTTACCAAATCTTTTGGCATCTGATGCCATCAGAGATCCAATTCAATCGGAATCGGGACAGCAAGGCAGGGGCTTGAGTCTTCACCGATTGGGGAGTTAATTCAGTTTGTTAGTTACCGCGGCCAAGGTGCAGGTGATGCTATGAACTACTTCGACGACCTGTTACAACGCAACAAAGATTTTGCCGCTCAGCAATCCGCTGCGGGCACACTTATGCCTTCGCTTCCGAGGGCGCTGCCAAACGTAAGGGCGGTCATCATAGGCTGTGCTGATATGCGTGTCGACCCGGCCCATGTACTTGGAATTAAGCCGGGCGAGGCCGTCGTGATTCGTAACATCGGCGGTCGAATCACCCCAGGGTTGTTGGAGCAGTTGGGTCTACTCGGACGAATCGGTGAGGTCGCCCGAGAGATTCCTGGAGGCGGCGGGGAGTTTCACATCGTCGTACTTCAGCACACCGATTGCGGCATCACTCGTCTTGCGGGCGACTCCGCCATGCTGACGCACTATTTTCAAATACAGGAAGGGGAACTCAAGACAAAAGCGGTCACCGATCCCTGCGCAGCGGTCGCCCTCGACGTTGCTTCGCTCCGCGCGATTCCCGCATTGCCGGGCAAATGGCTTGTCTCCGGCCTCGTTTATGATGTGTCTACTGGACTTGTTGAAATCGTCGTACCACCAGCGCCCATTCATACTGCGTAAATATCACAAGCGGGGCTCGAATTCTCAGGTTTCGAACACCGCGAGACCTGGGCCGCCCCGCCCTTTTGAGCTTTATGAAAAATTTGTAACAAGGCTTCGAACGGCAAGTATTGGGTATATAGTGTGGCACGTTGTGCCACAATGAAGGAGCCCTGAATGCCCACTTCGAAGATCAGAACGGCTGTATCTTGCTTACTCGCACCCGTGCTTTTGATCTCCGCCCTGCCTGCGTGGGGCGCCGACAAGAGCAAAGACGAACAGACCATCCAGAACGCCACCACAGTGTTGCAGGCAATGCTCGACGGCAAGGCCGTTCCAGCCAACCTGCTGGTGACCGCTAATTGCATCCTGGTTTTGCCCAGCGTGAAGAAGTTCGCCGTTGGGGTTGGAGGGACCGGCGGCCGTGGCCCAATGATTTGCCGCACGGGCAAGAACTTTAGCGGCGAGGAATGGTCAGCGCCTGCCATGTACACCATTGGCGGCGCCAGCGCCGGTCTCCAAGTGGGTGGCTCGTCCACCGATGTTGTCCTTCTTATTATGGCGCCCGCGGCAGTGAATAAGGTACTCGACGGCAAGGTCAAAGTTGGCACCGACTTAACCGCGGCGGCGGGCCCCAGCGGCGCCACCGCTACCGGATCGGTCGGCGGTACGGACATTTTGAGCTATGCCCGGACTAAGGGGCTTTTTGCCGGCATTTCACTGAACGGCGCCAGTCTGGAGCCGGACTCCAGCGCCGACCAGCGCCTTTATGGCAAAACCGTTGGCGCACGCGAGATCGTAATCGATAACGCCGTCAAGCCTACTCCCGCGGGCCAGTCTCTGGTTTCGGTGCTAGAGAAGCGGGGATAAAAGTCTGTACATCATCGTCATTACACAAGTGATCTGGCGTCCGCCGGGTGCCCCACTCATCCGCGGTTTTCGGATGAGTGGGTGCTCGAAAGGGAAGGCTGCTTCTCAATTACTCGGTCCTTTCTCGGACAGACGGGCTCTCGGACGAGTGTGGAACGACTGAGCTTTCTCGTGAGAGTACGTGACCTTTAGCGGCCACTCCTGACAATTGATCCTCACCGGACCTTCCTCATGAAAGGCATAACTCCGAAAGCTACTCCAGCTCCATTCTTCCGGAGCGGTTACCAGTCCTCGCTTCACCGGATTTCTGTGCATGTAGCGGAGTTTTCGACCACAGTCGCTACGTGATGGTGCTGCAAGCACTGGGGAGCACGCGGGCGGAGTTGGTGCGCGAGCAGTTGGAAAGCGCCTTTGCCGGCTGTGGGGTGCCGCAGGCCATGCTGATGGATCACGGGGTACCGTGGTGGAGTTGGGCCGGACCGCAGGCGGCGCCGACGGGGCTGGCGCTGTGGTTGATGAAGCAGGGGATTGGGCTGCATTGGAGCGGGATCGGGCATCCTCAGACCCAGGGCAAGGTAGAGCGTTTTCACGGCGAACTGGAGCGGGCATTGCAGCGACGCGGCTGGCAGGGCAAGCCGCGCCAGCAGTGGCTGGACGAATTTCGTTGGGAACACAATCACCTGCGTCCGCATGAGGCCTTGGACATGGCGACGCCGGCTTCGCGCTGGCAGCCCAGCTCGCGCCGCTACGATCCCCAGCCGCCGCGCTGGGAGTATCCGGAAGGCTCCTGGGTGCTGCAAGTGGATTGTCAGGGCAAGCTGGACCTTGCGGGCAAGAAGCGGATCATCGGGCGCGCCTCATCGATCCGTTTCTCGGACCGCGCAACATTAAAGTCGTAGAATCGCTTCTGCCAAATCGGCCCGGTGCGAGTGCCGGGTGCCCCACTCATCCGCGGGGTTCGGATGAGTGGGTTGACGGCGTAGCAGCTTGGTGAAGCGTTCCTTGATCACCTTCATCACGACCGACGGGTCCCCAACATCCGGCTCGGTGATGAGGAGGTGAAAGTGCTCGGGCATAACGCGCACCCGATGACCACGAAACGATACCTCAGCCGGGCGTGCTCCAGCACGCGCAGGAAGAGGTCGCGCCGCTCGGGACTTCCAAGCTCGGCCTGGCGGTGATAGCAGCTGCAGGTGATGAAGTGGAGGTCCTGCTCGCCGTACCAGCGCTCCAAGCCTTGAGTCATGAATCGAGGTTAGCGGAGATGTCGATCGGTGTCTGTGAGGAAGGTACGAGATGGTTGTGACTCGACGCACCCACTCATCCGAAAACCGCAGATGAGTGGGGCACCCGGCATTCAGGAATCAGTGGTTACAACATCACCGGAAACGGGGAGGTTTCTAGGGCATACAAGCGGGCACCCGGCGAGGAGGAACTATGGCACCCAACGCACAAAATGCAAAAGGACGAACCGTAACCTTGCATATGGTTTCCAGTCTGGATGGTTTTATCGCGAAGCCGGACAACAGTGTCTCCTGGCTAAATGACACTGGAGGCGTCTACGAAGCCGGGGTTTCCGTTTCGGCGGAAGAAGTTGCGACCTTCCTCAAGGCCATAGACTGTTATGTGATGGGTTCCCGCACCTATGAACACGCGCTTGAACTGGGCTGGCCCTATGGCGACACTCCGGTCATGGTGGTAACCGACAGAGAACGGACGCCGGCGAGGAAGAGCGTCGAGTTCTATTCCGGCGATCTCAACACATTAGTTGACGTGAAACTCGCGCCTCGATATCGGAACATCTGGCTCGTGGGTGGGGCCATGTTGTGCCAGCGTTTTCTCGAACTCGGCCTGGTGGACGAAATCAAGTTGACGATAGCGCCTGTCCTATTGGGTGAAGGACTCCGGCTGTTCGGCGGTTCCCTGACCGAGGGGAGGTGGAATTTGAAGAACGTGGTCGCTTACAAGAACGGCTTTGTTGAGCTATCGTACTCCGCTCCCGCCGCATGAAGCTTGAGTACTGATTGGGCGGGCAGCACCCACTCATCCGAAAACCGCGGATCAGTGGGGGCACCCAGCACTGTTCAATTGAAGAACAACCCCTATTGCACGGGTTACGGGTTTACCTTATTATGTGAGACATGAACATCACTCTTTCCCTCGACGATCAACTGGTCAAGGAAGTCCGCAAAATCGCCGTTGATCGGGACACGACACTTACCGGCATGGTTCGCGATTATCTGCAACAGCTTGCCGCCGAGAATGCAACCCATGGCCGCAGACGTCGCGAGCGCGATGCGCTGGAACGCAGCTTCCAACAGTTCCGGTTCAAGGTAGGAAAGCGCACGTGGAAACGGGCCGACCTCCATGCCCGCTCTTGACTTTCTCGATACCAACGTTCTGGTTTACGCCTACGATGCTGGCGACCCTCACAAGCAGCACATCGCGCAGGACCTTGTAAGGCAGGCCCTCGCTGGCGACATCGTTGCCTCCTCTCAGGTGCTGGCGGAGTTCGCGGCTACCCTTCTCCACAAGTTGTCCCCGGCGGCACACCCTGCGGAGGTGACCGCCATCCTGGACGTGCTTACTCCGATCAAGCTCGTCCCCACCGACGGCGATACGGTGCGACGCGCCATCGAAGTCCGAGCGCGATATGGGATCCATTTCTACGACGGAATGATTATCGCCGCAGCAGAACGTGGCGGTTGCACACGGATTTGGTCCGAGGACTTGAACTCAGGACAAAGCTACTTTGGGGTCAGTATCGAAGACCCGTTTCGCTAATTCTGATTCCAAGCGTTCGACGCTCTCTACATCACCGGCAGCACCGTTATCCCCAACACCACCCCAAGTACGCGGCATCCGGGGCGGGTGCCCAGAGCCTGCCCTGAGCGGAGCCGAAGGGTCTCGCGCCTTTCGAGACCTGGGAGTAGGATGCGTGACTGCCGGGAAAGTTATCACCTGCGCCCGCGCGGCTGTGTACTTGCGAGCATACTGTCGGACGTGCTCGAACTCCCAGGCCTCGAACACCCCGAGACCTAGGCACCCAATTGTATGATCAGCCCGCTGATATGCAGACCTGGGCCACGCGCCACGGTGAGATGCAGACCCGGCCCACCCGGCCAACTTTACGGCGCAAAATAGCTGGAGATGTCCAGAATCAACTGCGTCAGATTCGAGGCGAAGGCATCGATGGAGCCGTTGTTGGTGGGCACAATCGCCATGTTCGAGGTGACGAATCCATCCACCGCGTTCAGCGTCGAGACAGCCGGCTGCTGACTGCCGTCCGGCCACAGCGTCAGATAACCCAGCGAACCCGGCGGCACCACCGTGGCATTGAAGACGTAGGCCAGCGCCGTGCTCGGCGGCGCACAGGGACTGCCGACTACATTCACCGTCAGCTCATGGATAAACAGGCCGCCGCCCTTGCGCGTGTCGAGTGTCCGGCACGGCACTACCGGATACAGTGACAGGCCGCCGCTGCCCGGCGCGGCGAAGTAGCCGTTGATGTCAATCACCAGGTTCGTGTCGTTGCTGGCAAACGCAGTGATGTCACCTTCGCCGCCCGTGCCCGCGGGCACAATCGCCGCGTTGGCCACGGTCGTTCCCGTCAGGTTGTTCAGCGTGGACACCGGACTCTGCGGCTCCTGCCCCGTCGGCCATACTTCCAGATAACCCAATGGATAGCCCTGGGCTGGATAGGGTACGACTGTGAAATTGAGGGAGTAAGCCTCCACGTTCTCAGGGATCCCCTGGCACGTGGTCTTTAAGATCGGGAAATCGCGCGCCACCCCGCCCGTCAAGTGCGGCTGGCCCAGGCCCTGAGGATACCCTTTGGATTCGCGCGTGTCCGCCACCCGGCAGGGCGTCAGCGGATAAAACTGCAAGGTCTGTTGAGACGGAGTAGTGAAGTATCCGTCGATATCGAGCACTACATTGGTCGTGTTGCTGGCGAATACGCTGATCGCCTGGCTTGCGCCCGCGGGAATGATTGCCGCGTTCGCCTTCACTCGGCCGTCGACCGAGTTCAACGTGGATACGTTGGGCTGGCTTCTGCCCGCAGGCCACACGGTTAAGTAGCCCAGCGGCCCTTGCGGAACAACAGTCACGTTCAACGAATACGCAGCCGCCGAAGAAAGATCCAGCGTCGGGCAGTTCTTAGCCTTTTGCGGCGTCTGCGGGAGATCGAAGAACTCAAACGTCCCGCCTTGAATCGGCCCGCTGCCGCCGGATACCTTCCGCGTGTCCACCAGCCGGCACGGCGGCGTCACCGGAACGAATTGCAAAGGCGTCGGAGTCAGCGCCCCCGAGAGCTTGAAGACCGTGCCATCGCCCTGCGCCCCGCCAGTGTAGGTTGTTCCATAGAAGTTCCCATCGCTGGCTTGCAGCAGCCCGGCAATAGGCCATTTGCCGTCACTGCTGTCGAAGCGGTACAGCGTGGTCAACGTACCCGATGGGGTGATTTGGAAGACTGTGCCACAGTGGTTAGGGTTGTTGGCACAGTCAGTGCCCCCGCCCTGCTGGGTTGTCCCGTAGAAGTTCCCGTCGCTGGCTTGCACCAGTCCGGCGATAGGGTCGTCGCCGTCCGTGCAGTTCGGTTGGGAGCAAAAGCTGTAGAGGGTGGTCAGCGTGTACGGCGACTGGGGGCTGATTTTGAAGACCGTGCCACCGTTACCGTAGGTTCCGGCTCCTTGGGTGGTTGTCCCGTAGAAGTTCCCGTCCGTGCCTTGCACCAGCGCGGCGTAAGGGATCGAGCCGTCAGCGCAATTCGTTTGAGCGCAAAAGCTGTACAGCGTAGTCAGCGTGCCTGCCGGCGTGATTTTGAAGACCGTGCCGGAACCGTTGGCCCCGCGCTCGAAAGTTGTCCCGTAGAAGTTCCCGTCGCTGCCTTGCACCAGTCCGGCGTAAGGGTTGCCGCCGTCAGTGCAGTTCGGTTGGGAGCAAAAGCTGTGCAGCGTGGTCAGCGTGCCCCCTGGAGTGATTTTGAAGACCGTGCCGCAGCTGCCGCTGCCGAGAGAACAGCCGTTGTTGGACCCGCCCTCCAAGGTTGTCCCGTAGAAGTTCCCGTCGCTGGCTTGCACCAGCCCGGCGTAAGGCTGGCTGCCGTCAGCGCAGTTCGCTTGAGCGCAAAAACTGTAGAGCGTCGTCAGAGTACCCTGAGGGGTGATTTTGAAGACCGTGCCAGCGTTAAACTTTCCCAGGCCGTAGGCCGTACCGTAGAAGTTCCCGTCCGCGCCTTGCACCAGCGCGGCGTAAGGGGAGGCGCCGTCAGCGCATGGATAGTTGACGCAAAAGCTGTGAAGGACGGTGAGCGTGCCCCCTGGGGTGACTTTGAAAACTGTGCCACAGCCATCTTGACAGATGCTGGCGCTGGCCCCTCCTTTAACGGTTGTCCCATAGAAGTTTCCGTCGCCGCCTTGCACCAGCCCGGCGTTAGGGGTGTTGCCGTCATTCGGAGATCCTGCGAAGCTGTGCAGCGTAGTGAGGATCTGCGCAGGCGAGGCAATGGCCGTCGCGGCACAAAATACAAAGACGATGCAGACCATTTTCGATAAGCTAAGTTTCTCCACGGTGCCTCGTTTCGGCCTCACTTGGAAGAAAAGGCGGAAATATCTTGGGGTTCGCAGCGCCGACATGGGAAATCCCAAAGAAGAGGGCCAGAGGGATTCCCACTTTGCCTCGATGATTGGCAATTGTGCGCTCCTTCGCCTTGGAATACAAGTAATTTTCCCATTTCTTTCTCAACCGGAACCGTCCGGCGCATGGCCGACGCATTCACTTGCAGGGTGCCCTACTCATCCGCGGTTTTCGGATGAGTGGGTGCTCGAAAGGGAAGGCTGCTGGGCGGCTGGCCCGGGTCTTGAAAACCCGTGAGACCCTTCGGCTCCGCTCCGGGCAGGCTCCGGGGAACCCGATTGTAGGATCAAGCCCGGTGAGATGCAGACGTGGGCCACCCGGCGAGGACTCGCTAACCGGAAGCGGCACGCGCCGTGCCTTCGGCGGCAAACTGCAGTAGGGCCATGAGCTGTTGCGCGCTGAGTTCGTAAACCTCGACGATCTCGGCCTGGCGAGCGCCTCCGGCGATGGCTTCGAAGATATGCAACAGCGGCGTCAGAGTTCCGGCAGCGACCCAGATGTTTCCCCTTTTTGTCTGTACGCTCTCGGCTGCGGGACACTTTGACCAATCCAGTTGCTTTGTTTTGCTGACCCAGTCCCCCGCCAGGTCTGCCGCGCCGGGAACCGAAGCGTCGCCGAGTGAAGGCCCTGCGTCAGAAGACCGCATATCAGCCGCATCCCCGACATGCTGGTCGGCCGAGGCATACTCTGACTGACGCCATGGGTTGGACCGCGCGCCCGCAGACGCCCGGGCGGCGGTTTCCGTGCCTGCGGCACGCCGCTGCGGCCTGGCCGTGCGGCCTCCGGACTGAAGCTGGGAGGCCCAGGCTTCAAATGCCTGGAGGATCGCCTCCCGCATGGTCAGACCCTGACTCGCGGCCAGAGTCTTGATGCGTCGCCTCTCGGCTTCCGTCAACCTGACGAACATGGGCTTTATCTGAGCTTCCGCGACAAGTTTGCTGTTCATGTTATCCATCCTTGGGCTTTGTTGACATCCTGCCTTGAAAGGGCACGCCTTCAGGCGTGCCGAAAAGAAGTAGAATTGCAGCCGGCTTTACAGTTTGCTGAAAAAGGAACCGAGACAGTAATTTTGACCGATCTCCGTCCGAAATTCGCGTCGTAAATTGTTGATTCTTCGTTCGTCGAATTACGCGAACTGCGACGAAATTAGTTTTTCAGCAAACTGTTTAGCCGCGGAGGGAATTCGCTTTGATAGGCTGGAAAGTCGAGCTCCCTCAGGGGCTAAAGCCCGTCTTTGACGTTGGTCAGACGACACGGCTAAAAGCCGTGCCCTTTCAAAACCGTAAACATGTCAAGAAAGCCACATCCTTGCTTATCTTGATTATTAAGCTTATCAAGTTTATCAAGATTATCACATAATTGCTTATCTTGATTATCAAGCTTATCACATCTCTAAACCTGCGTAACTTACATTGAATCTGTTACTTACTCCAATCTACCTGGCAATGACCCACTTGAATCGAAAATTTTCGGGGGGGGTGTTTTGGCAGCACACTTCAGCGACGCTAGTAACGGCTTTGGGCGTCGATTCAGCTGGTTCGCGGCGCGCCTCGCGCCATTACAGCCACTCGTCCGCTGCTCGGAAAAGGCTCGCGCTGAAGTCCCCAAAGTCCTCCTACCTTGGTTCTCGCCTGTCCTCTCCATCGTCCTACGCCTTCCTCTATCTTCTATCTGCGCGCCAGACAGCAAAACCACAGTCACTTCCCTGCGTTATACTTGCCTGTTTGCCCATCTTCTAATGGTTCAACGAAGGAGTCCTGTTATGGCAACTGCAGCCGTTTCCTCCGCTATCTCATACGCCCGTGAAAATCAGAAGCGCTTCCTCGACGAGCTGAAAGACCTGCTTCGCATTCCCAGCGTCAGCACCGCCGAAGAGCACACAGCCGACGTTCGCAAGGCCGCTGAAGTCGTGGCCAACGACCTCAAGCGCATCGGCTTCGAGCATGTCGAAATCATCCCGACCGCAAAGCACCCGCTGGTTTACGCCGATTGGCTGCATGCTACCGGCAAGCCGACGGCGCTCTGCTATTCGCATTACGACGTGCAGCCGGCCGAGCCGCTGGACGAGTGGATCACTCCGCCGTGGGAGCCGACCGAGCGCAGCAACAACGTTTACGCGCGCGGCGCCGTGGACGACAAAGGCCAGCTCTGGATGCAGCTTAAGGCCTTCGAGTCGCTGTTCAAGGGCGGCGACGGCAAGCTGCCCATCAACGTCCGCGTGCTCATCGAAGGCGAAGAAGAAGTTGGCGGCGAGAGCATTGAGACCTACGTCCTGAAGAACGCGAATACCGGAAAGCTCAAGGCCGACTT
This sequence comes from uncultured Acidobacteriaceae bacterium, assembly GCA_963823635.1. Taxonomy (GTDB): domain Bacteria; phylum Acidobacteriota; class Terriglobia; order Terriglobales; family Acidobacteriaceae; genus Bog-257. Next base: position 16,703 of record CAWGMV010000008.1, read on the forward strand.
CGCGCTGGTCACCGACACGGAGCTGTTCGCGCCCGACATGCCTACGCTGTGTGTCGGCCTGCGCGGGCTGCTGTACACCGAGATTGAAGCACAGGGCGCGAAGGTCGATCTGCACTCCGGCGTGTACGGCGGCGCGGCGCCGAACCCGCTATTTGCTCTGGTGGAGATCATCAGCAAGCTAAAGGACGCCGATGGCAAGATTCTCATCCCCGGCTTCTATGACGCCGTGCAAAAGCCGACCGACGACGAGCTGAAAGCCTGGGCAAGCCTGCCGTTCAACGAAGAGGAATATCGCAAGAACGAAGTCGGTTCGACGGTGCTGACCGGTGAGCCTGGCTATTCGGTGCTCTATCGCACCTGGGCGCGGCCGACGCTGGAAGTCCACGGCATTCCCGGAGGCTTCACCGCTCCGGGCGCGAAGACCGTGATTCCGGCGCGCGCGACAGCCAAGGTTTCCATGCGCCTGGTGCCGAACCAGGACGCGGACGACATCCTGAAAAAGTACACTGATTACGTGAAGAAGCTCACGCCCAAGGGCATTCAGCTCAACATCAAGGTGCACAGCAAAGGCCCGGCCTGCGTGGTGAACACGGACAATCCGTACGCGCGTGCGTCAGTGGAAGCCATGCACGAGGTCTTTGGCAAGGATACCGTGTACATCCGCTCCGGCGGCTCCATTCCCATCGTCACCCAGTTCGACAAGGACCTGAAGATTCCCAGCATCATGATGGGCATGGGCTTGCCGGACGACAACCTGCACGCGCCGAATGAGAAGTTCCACATCCCGAACTTCTATCGCGGGATCGAGTCGATCATCCGCTTCTTCCAGATATTGGGAGACGAAAAGTAGCAGTTTGGTATGATAGCCACCCGCTCTAGCCAGAGCTAGGGCGGGAGCGGTTGTTAGGTACGCTTGAGATACCCCCAAGCTTTTGCGCTTGAATCACGTATTTGGGCTGTCTAAACTCTTAGCTGCTCTTGTGATTTTCCTCCCTCGCAGTCTTTCCTCACCGTCTGCAAGTTCGCGCAAATGTTGCGTCTAGGGTGCAATATCCTGTGGTTTCCACAGGCAAGGCCCAAAATATAGTGGTCGAATGCCTTGACCAGCCCCCGTTTTCGACGGTAAAGTTGCTTTGATCTGGGCGTCTTCCCCGCGAGGGCGCTCGCAGGAGTGAACGTTGCTCAAACTGAAGAAGCTGCAAATCCTCGGTTTCAAGTCGTTCTGTGATCGCACCGATCTTCGCTTTCAGGGCGAAGGTATTGCGGCCATTGTCGGCCCCAACGGCTGCGGCAAGTCGAACATTTCGGACGCCATCTCGTGGGTCTTGGGCGAGCAATCGGCGCGGTTGCTGCGTGGTGTCAACATGCAGGACGTTATCTTCGTGGGTACACGCGAGCGCAGGCCGATGGGCATGGCCGAGGTGTCGCTGACGCTAGTTGATCCGCAGGTATATGGCGACGTCGCTGAGCCCGAAGTTGACATTCAGGACGACATACCGGATGAGTGGGATGAATCGGCCCTGCGTGCCGCCAGCGCCGAGGATGCCGAACGTTACGCCGAGGAAATACGTCCGGGCCAGACCGAGGAGGAGGGGACGACATCCACTGCGTGCCCCACCCTCCCGGCCGCTTCGGCGGGAGGGTCGGAGAAGGAAGATACCACTGCTCCTTCCACTGCTCCGCACGTCGTGCTCAAGATTCGACGCCGTAAGTTCAAGCGTACGTTCAAAGCAGGCGAGATTGTCATCACCCGCCGACTGTTCCGCTCCGGCGAGAGCGAATATCTTCTGAATGGCAAGATGTGCCGCCTACGTGATATCCAGGACATCTTCATGGGCACCGGCTTGGGGCCGGAGTCGTACGCCATCATCGAGCAGGGACGCATCGGCCAGATCCTAAGCAGCAAACCGACCGACCGCCGCGCCATCATCGAAGAGGCGGCGGGAATCACGAAGTTTAAGACGCGCAAGCGTCTGGCGGAGGCGCGCCTGGAAGATGCGAGACAGAACCTGGCGCGCATTAATGACATTTTTGATGAAGTCACACGGCAGATGAACTCGCTGAAGCGCCAGGCGTCTAAGGCCGAACGCTACGCCAGGCTGCGCGACGAGATGCGGGCAAGGCTGCGGGTGCTGCTGGCCAGCAGGTTTGCGCAACTGGACGCCGAAGCATCATCCCTTGAGCAGCAACTCGCCGACGTTGGCGAGGAGCTACGGGCCAAAGGCGCGGCAGTGCAGCAGATGGAGGCCGAGCACGGAGAGCGCACGCAGCGTGGTTATGCCATAGAGGGTGAGTCGCAGCAAAACCGCGAGAACCTGAACAGTCTCGCGCTGGAGATCGACCGGGCTACCGCGCGCTGCCGCACCAACGAGGAGCGCTGCGCTGAACTAGACGCCCGTTCGGCTGGGGCGCAGGCGGAGATCGGAAACACCGAAGAGCAATTCACTCGCTTGCAGCAGGAACTGAAAACAAACCGTGCCACGCTGGAGTCAGCCAACGCGGAGGTGGCCGGTGCACAACAGGAGCTCCAACGACGGCAGCAGGAAGCCACGGGAGCCTCTGCCCTGCTCGCGGATGTTGAGCGCCAGCAGGAACAGCGGCGTGATGCGATTCTGCAGGCGGTCTCGGCAGCCTCCGCAGTACGCAATCGAATTACACAGGCGGAGGAGCAGATGGCCGCGCTGGACCGCGAAGCGCAGCGGTTGCGTGATGAGACATCTGTTGCCAATCAGCAGCTCGAGGGCTTCGGAGGACAGCGCGGCCAGCTTGGACTGGAGTTCGAATCGGCGTCGCAACGGGTGAACGCGCTCACGGCTCAGATCGCCGAGTTCCGGCGGCAGCTCGAAGAAAAGCGTGGGGCCGAAGCCGATGGAAAGCGGCATCTGGATTCGCTGCGCGCCGAATACGCCGGCGCTATGGGCAAGAAGGGCTCACTAGAAGCGGTCATCGCCGAGCACGGATACGCTACCGAATCAGTCCGCAAGCTGTTCACGTCGGGAGTGATGAAAGACGGGCTGGCGCCGGTGGGCGTGCTGGCCGACTTCCTCGAAGTGGACGACCGTTACGAGCCGGTGGTGGACGACTTCCTGCGCGAGGAACTGAACTACATTGTGGTGAAATCGTGGGACGCGGCGGACGAGGGCCTGCGCCTACTGCGCACGGATGTGGATGGCCGGGCCACGTTTCTCGTCCACCCGGAAGACTCGCAGGCCAAGTTTTCGTTCCTTTTCGATGAATCATCGCATCGGCTTTCCAACGGTGACGGCGTCGTCCCGCTCAAGCATTGCATTCGCGTCCTCAATGGATTCGGAAAGTCGCTGGAAGTGATTCTGCCCAAGCTTGGTAACGGCTATATCGTGCCCGACCCGGCGGCCGGCCGCGATCTGGCGCTGGAAAACCCCGACGCATTTTTCCTGTCGCAATCCGGCGAGTGCTTTCACAACGTGACCGTCACTGGCGGCAAGCAGCGCAACCAGGGACCGCTGTCGATGAAACGCGACCTGCGCGAAGTGCTGCACCAGATGGGCGAGTTAGAACGCGCCATGGCCGAACAGGAAATGCGGGTGGGCGCTCTGGGCCGCGAGATTGCCGATCTGACGGGCTTGCTGCAGCGGCTGGAAGACGATAAGCGCGAAGCCGAGCGGCAGGCGATGACGTCAGGCCACACCCTGCAACAACTCGACACCGAGATGGCGCGGGTGCGTGAGCGGCTCTCGACCTACGACTGCGAATTGCAGCGCGTTATGGAAGAGCGTGCGGAGCGCATCGGGTTTGGCGCCGGACAAATCACCGAGTTGTTCTCCCACGAGGAAAGGCAGCACCAACTCGAAGCCGAGATGCAGGCCGCGCAAAGCAGCCTGGAATCGCTGCGTTTCCGCCGTGATGAAGCAGCACAGCTCGCCAGCGAAGTTCGCGCTACAGCGGCGACTCTCGAAGAGCGGCGGCGCGGGGCGGCGCTTGCGGTTGAGCGCATTGATGCGATGGTCTCCGAGGTCGCGGCGCATCTGGCCAAGCTAAGAGCGCAACTGGAGTCGGCTGTTGCCGAGAAGCAGCAGCGGGAGGTTGAAAACCTGCGGCTTGCCGAGCAGATCGTCGCCTGGACTTCGGAGCGCGATCTGGCGCAGACGCGCGATCGTGAGCTGCAGGAGGAATTGCAAGCTGTCCGCATGCGCATTACAGAATTGGAGGAGACGCTGAAGACGGCGCGGGAAGCGCTCGATGCGGCCCGCGACCGGCGCGGTGAACTTTCGGCGGCGCAAGCCCGCTTGCAGTCGGACGCCCAGCATATCTCCGAAACTTGCGTGCAGGAACTGGGACAACAACGCCATGAACTGATGGCCGACGAAGCGCTGGGCCGCGTTTCCGGCGAGGACTTAGTCAATGAAGAAGCGGCCTATCGCGACATGCGTGCGCGCCTCGAGAACATGGGGCCGGTGAACATGATGGCGCTGGAGGAATACGAGGAGACAGCGCAACGTCACGAGTTCCTGGAGACGCAGCGGCTGGACCTGCTGCAATCCATCGAGAACACGCAGAACACGATCAAGGAAATTGAGACGATTTCGCGGCAGAAGTTCGAAGAGGCATTCATGATCATCAACGAGAACTTCGGGGTGACGTTCGGCAAGCTGTTTGGCGGCGGCCAGGCATTCATGCGGCTCACCGATCAGGAGAATTCCGCGGAGAGCGGTATTGACGTGGTTGCTTCTCCTCCGGGCAAGAAACTGCAAAACGTGCTGCTGCTTTCAGGTGGCGAGAAGGCACTGACCGCGCTCGCGTTGCTGGTGGGCATCTTCCAGTATCAGCCGAGTCCGTTCTGTATTCTCGACGAAGTGGATGCACCACTCGACGAAGCCAACATCGGCCGCTTCACCGAACTGATACGCGAGATGAGCTCCCAGACGCAGTTCATCATCATCACGCACAGCAAAAAAACGATGGGTATGGCGCCCGTGCTCTATGGCGTCACCATGCAGGAACCAGGGGTATCGAAGCTGGTGTCGGTGCGCTTCCACGAAGAGCCGACGCGCATGGCGGTTTCGGCGTAGATAGCTGTAGCGGTCTGCAGTAAGAAAGGGAGCCACCGAGGCTCCCTTGATTTTCGTTTGACGCAGCCTTACTGTCCCGACGCAGTTGTCGTCGCACCCGGACTGAAGGTTACCGCGTTGGTGCTGTTGCGGAAGTCCAACTCGCTGATGGAGGGAACGCCGCCGCCAGCATTATTTTCGATAACCAGATTGTCGCTCGACTTCTTGTCAAGCTGCTTCACTTCGCAATTGGCGGTTGTTACTACCTTCGCACCGTCCAGTACTTTCGCCACGCATGTTGATCCGCTCACGTCAACTTTCACCTTATACTCACCAGCACGCAAGGTTGCGCCGTTGAGCTGCGTGTCATGCGCCAAGACCAGGGTTTGGGACTGGGAAGCAGCGAAAGCGCCAATTGACATAGTTAAAGCGAAGAGAAACACACTTACACGTGCCACTATACGAGTCATTGCCATCTCCTTTGCTCGTTGTGGCGGCCCACCTGGCAAAAAAGGCTTGCGTTTCCTGCCAGGTCGCATAAAATTTCGCTCCGGGGTCAAACAGCAAGAGGGAACCTTCCAAAGCCTCCCTTGAAATTGTCTCGCCTGGGCCGCCAAACCGCTGGCGAAACATTCTGTTTGCCCCCGATATCACTTTTGATGTGGTCACTGGAGCGGGCGATGCCACCCTCGCCCCGGTCCTCCGCCGATATACGTCTGACGGGTCACAAAAGTTCTTCCGCTTCGGGTATTCGACGCGTTGTAGGTAGCGAAGTAAGCGCACATGGCAGCATAGCCAGTAATTGCGGCCTGCATTTGAAAACCATGCATACATCGCCGCAGCGAGTGTATTCATCACGGTCAGCTGGTTTTATTCGGTGCAACCAAGTTTGACGAAGTGCACTAATTCCATCCCATGCGCTGGCGTAATGACGTGATGTGCGCGGTGTGGTGCGCCGAATGCCAGGCGTACATGGCGAGCATCTGGTCGAGGCTCAGAGTCCCACGTTCGGGGTGAAGAAGGGTACGGGCAAAGTCGGAGGGCCGCATGGAGCGTACGAGGTCAACCCAGCGTGACTGCAATCCGCCGAGCAATTGCAGAGAGACTTCGATGGGAGTAATCGCGCTGTCGGGGAGTTGCGCCCACTTTGCTTCATCGTAGGTACGGATGGTCGGATGGTCTTCGGTGAGCGCAAGCTTGAACCGTACATATGCGTTCAGATGGCTGTCAGGCACATGATGCACAACCTGGCGCACTGTCCAGCCCTCCGGACGATAGGGCGTGTCAAGTTGCTCCGCGTTGAGGCCTCTCACTGCGGTAGCCATGTTGGAAGGCAGCTTGGCAAGCACCTCAATGTAGTGCTGGCGGCTCTTGGCCATTTGCTCTCCTGTTTCCGGAGGTATCCATTCGAACTTGCCGATGGGATAACGTAAATCAGCCATCAGAGTGCTCCTCGCTCAGCACATTCTAATTCAGGCTCCGTACCGAGTCGGCGGGACGCAACTCCAGCGTACATGGGCCAGAAATGGCCAGCGGTTTTTCCTTCATCGTCACCGTGGCGTTCATTTTGGCTGTCTTGACGCTCTTCGCCGACAAGGCCTGTGTCGTTCCACAAGTAACAACGCCCCGCCGCGGAACATGCACTGACGAGCCCGGCGGAAACTTCATAGCAACGACGCTGCTTTGCAGGAGAGGGGTGAATCCTTTTATGGCATCGTCGCCCTTGAGGAATTTCACTTGCTCAACCTTGGATGGCGAAATGAGCAAATTGAATTCTGCGCTGCCCGTGTCGGTTTTGTTTAGGGCAACCGTACGCCGCTGTCTCAGCTCGCGACGGCCCTGCTCGACCATCTTGTCAATGTCCCTGGTGACCCCGAGAGCAGTCAGGCGCGCCCGCGCCTCATCGCTGGGAGTAGTGTCGGCCAGTGAGAGCACGTAGCAATGGATCGCCTTCTCCCTATCGCCCCGCTTCTCGTAAATTTCTCCCAGGTGCTCGCCAATGCTTCCGCCACCGCTCGCCAGCCATGCTGCCCCTATATATTGCTCTGCCAAATCCAGGTTCCCGCGTTTGAACTCGATCCATCCTTTCGTGTCCCAGACGTTGTACAAGAAGGCCGCCGTCCCCAAGTCCTGAAAGCGAAGATTGTCCAGGCTGACGTCGCGCAGTTGCGTTTCTACCGCGTTGATTGCCGCATCGGCGTACTGGTCTGCCCGCTCCAGTTGTACATGCTGCTCCGCCAGAGAATAGGCGATGTTGTTCCAGGTAACTGGGACCGGAGCCAGGCTGATGGCTTTCTCGAATGCTGCCATTCCCTTCTCCGTCTGATTGGTCGCAATGTAGCTTTGACCCAACGAGATCTGCAGCAACGCGTTCTGCGGTTGCAGAGAGACGGCCTTCTCCAACTCCGGCAAAGCCTGGGTGAATTTCTTCTGCTTTATGTACACTTCGCCGAGAGCACCGTGGGCGAACGGGTCGAGCGGGTTTATATCGATTTGCTTCTGGAACTGCTGAATGGCGTCGTCGTATTTCAGTTCAGCTTCGTAAGCGAGACCCAGATTGTTGTAGGCAAATTGGTCATAGGGATTGATTTCAATCTGCTTCTTCAAAGCCGCAATTGCCTGCTCGTTCTGGTTTAGCGCGATATAGGCGTGGCCGAGATTATTCCACGCAAGTTTATGCTTGGGGTCTTGTTGCACCGCGCGTTGCAGCAACTCAACCGCCAACTGATAGTTGCCGTTCTTGATCGCCTGTATCCCAGCATCGTTCAGGTCGTTGGCTGACTGGTTTCCTGCACCAGCAATCCCCGGCGACTTGTTCTCGAGCACAATTTCCTGCGCCTGGTCTGCGGCAAGGGCCCGCTGAAACGCTTCATACTCTTGCAGGCGCTCGTATGGAAGCTCCCGGACCAACTGCTTCAATTCGCGAACCGAAGTAAGCTGATCACCCTCGAGTTTGTAGCTGGAATGATATTCCGCATAATCGCGTCGGATATCCACTCCAATCGGGGCTTGAACGGTGAACTTGTCAGGCACCTTCAGGACCACTTCCACCTGGGTGTCCGCCGGCGCGCCCAGCTTGATCACCTTTTCCGGGGTCTTCTCGTCCTCATCGAGTCCCGGCTCTCCGCCAAGGCTCATCTGCATAAACGGCAACTTAATTTTCGGCTCAGGCGCCGACCAATCAAAAAAGTTGCCGACAGTAGCAGTCAGGTTGATCCGCAGAGGATTGTCGGTGTCGCTCGGATCGCTGACCTGCAGATTGTCGATCTCGGCACCCTTCATTCCCATCCGTTGCAGCATCGCTTCGAAAAGGTCTTTCCAATGATTCCCCGGTATCTGGCGTAACGCGAAGCGGAAGCCCACTTCACGGTCCCCTCGTGTGATGGCCGCGATTTGCATGGTCATCTTCCCGGTTTCGCCGAGGGAAGCGTCAATGTTAGTTTGATCGACAGCCTGGAATGGAAGGTCAGCCGGAGTACGAACCAGGCCTGACTTTCCATCCTGCATAACGAGCAACGCCTGTTTATCTCGCGTCGCGGCCATCAGCATTCGGAAAGGCAACACCCCGCTAGTGCTGTCGAGCCAGATCTCCTGGCCCCCGACCGGAACGCGGGTGATCATGTGGTCAAACTGCGACGGTGACGGTACGTCAGGATCAAGCTTGCGCTGAAGGCCGATCAGCACCGAGGAAGACTGTATTCCCTGTGTCTGGAGCAAGGCGGCCAATAGCGTGTTCTTGTCTTTGCAATCGCCGTATCCGTTGGCCAGCACTTCACCCGCCGAATGCGGTTGGATGCGCCCCAGCCCAAAGGACAGGCTGACGTAGCGGATGTTGCGGGAAACATAGTCGTACAGCGCCTTAACCTTCTCCATGTCACTGCTCTTGCCTTGGACCAGTTCAGCCGCTTTAACCTTGATCGCCTCATCAGGCTGGCGCCGTGTTCTTTCCAGGAATGCATACCAAGCCCCCACATCCTCCCAGCTTTGAAAGGTGCTCAACTGCACCGAGGGCGTCTGGTTCGGGTTGGGTGGCTTCTGCCGATCTCCGCTCGGTTGGTGGGTGCGGGTCCAGCGGTAAATCCTCCTGTCTCCCTCGTCCGTGACCTTTGGGTCGTAGCCACGCTTCGTCTTCATCTTGATATGGCGGGCCTTCGGAACATTGATCTCCAGCTGTTCGTCCAGCACTACACCAGTCTCGGCGAAGTTGTAGTTTGCCCAGAATTGATCAGGTGCGAGAGGATTGAAGATGGTGCGCACCACCTGATACTCCAGCACGTCCCCCGGGCGTAGTGACGGCACACTGACGTGCTTTTCATGATAGTCGGTGTAAACCGGAGCGTTTGGGGTCGTCGTGAGGTCCTGGATTGCGGATTCCTGCGCCGTTATCACCGTGCCGTCCGGCTTGCGAACACGAACATAGACGATATCCAGCTTGTCGCTGAACGCGCTGTACCCTACTTTGAGCTGGCCCAACGCCTGCACTCCACTCTCACTGACGATTCTGATCGTGGCGTCGAGTTGCTCGCGGCCGGTTCCGTCATTCTCGAACCGCATGGATGTGCGATAGTGCTCGATGACGTAGGCTTCCTGCGAATAGTCCGGAGGCGGAGGTAACTGGCCCACTCCGGTTTGCCCCTGGGCGGTTCCCGGTTGCTGACTGCTGTTTGCGGGAGCGGCCTGCGCGGAGCTTTTGGCCGGCATCTGTTGCGGCGTAAGCAGGGTCAGCGCCTGAATAAAGAGAAAAAGGCCCGTCAGTACTGGACTCATAATTGACTGGACTATTTATCCATCCTACGCGAGCGGACACTGGAACTCCACTGCGGGGACTATTCGTTGCGCAGAACGACGATGGGATCAACTTTGGTAGCCCGCCGGGCGGGAAGGTAAGAGGCAGCGGTCGCGATCAGGACTAGAACAATAGCCACAAACGCAAATACCATCCAGACACTGTAGTTCAGCCCATAGAGCAGGCTGCCCATGACTCGGTGGTGAAGCCACGGCTCTTCCGCAGTATGCGCAGTCCGTAGCGAAAGTCCTGACCGAGTTGTCCCATGGGGTGAATGTCACTTATAGCGCGCCGCTCCACCGCTGGCAACCCTCAGTTCTTAAATGCCTTCTAACCCTTTTGTGTTAGGGAGGTTTTGTGAAAAAGACATTGGCTTGGACCGCAGTGATTCTTGCCGTAGCAGGAGCTATCTGGTCGGCGGCGCCCGACATCAAGCGCTATATCAAGATCAGCACAATGTAAGTCGCGCGGTGCGCCGGACGGCGTTTTCGCCTAGCGACTGTTATCTGCAGCGGCAATGAATTCGCCTGGCGGCCATGGCCCGCTGAGACGCAGTCGAACTCCTTGGGAAGGCCCGGCGCTGCGCAGGGATGTGACGAAGCGCTCCCGATCTTGTCGGGGCACCAGCGCAAACCATCGGTGTACTCTGCGCTCCTGGCGTAGTCGCCACGCACGGACCGAATCGCCCGTCACGCTCTTCAATTTGCTGTCAACGGCTGCGACGCGTTGGGTCGCCTCTTGGCGGCGCCTGACGTATTCCCGTCCCTTAATGGGCGTCGCCAGATCGGCTTCTTCATCGGCTACCCAGCTGGCGATGATCTCGTATTGCACTGCATCGCCAATTGTCTCGAACGTCGATCGATACAGCTGCTGTTCGGCCTTGAGATGATCCTCGATCTCAACGACGCCCGCGAGAAGCGTAGGAAACGGAAACGGCAGCAGCGTTATCGTTGACAGGATGTGCCGCAGTACTTGCTGAAACTGGGACGCAGATTTCTTCATCAACTCTGCATCGGCGAAGCATGCATCAGGATTCGCGATCTCACTCCAATACAACCGCAATCCCGCGAACTCATACGACTGCAACACAGAATCACAGATGCCGTCCGTGATGCTGACATTGTCGTTTGCTTGAGTCACGCAATAAAGCAAGAGGGCCATTCAGCAGCTCACGAAGGGAATGCGAGACATCAACGTTTCGCCTTAGATAATCTCGCCCTCGGCACAATTGTTGCAAGGGCCAAAGTTCTGCCACAACAAGAAAAGGGAGAACGTGGCGCGCTCTCCCTGCGTAATCTTTTCGTTGACGAACATCCTACCGGCGTGGGCCATGACGCGGTCCGCGATCTCCGCTGCGCCCGCCTGGGCCACCACGACCGCCGCGTCCGCCATAATGCCCGCCATCGCGGCGGCTGCCCGCGTGTTCCCTACGCTCGCTGTCGCGGTTGTAGTTGGTCTCAGGACTCGGCACGTCAGCCTTTTCGTGTCCGCCTTCGAAGGTAACCGCGCCTGAGGCGTCCGCCGGCGCTTCGCCGCCGCCCATCTTGGCGCGCTGCTCCCTGCAGGATAGCCTTGCGTGAAAGCTTAATGCGGTTGCCTTCCACCGCCAGCACCTTCACCAGCACCTGATCGCCTTCCTTCAGTTCGTCGCGAACATCGTTAATTCGATGCTCCGCCACTTCGCTGATGTGTAGCAGGCCGTCGGTGCCGGGTATGATCTCGACGAAAGCGCCAAAGTCGGCCAGGCGCGTGACCTTGCCGAGATAGGTCTTTCCTACTTCAGCGGTCGCGGTGATGTCGCCAATCATCTGCAGGGCTTTGGCGGCTGCCACCTGGTCGCTCGAAGAGACGTTCACTTTGCCCGTGTCTTCCACGTCGATCTTGACGCCAGTCGCCTCGATGATCCCGCGGATGACCTTGCCGCCCGGCCCAATGAGGTCGCGGATCTTGTCGGTGGGAATCTGCAAAGTGTAGAAGCGCGGAGCGAATTCGCTGATCTTGGTGCGCGGCTCAGCGATGATCTCCGCCATCTTGTCGAGAATGAACAGCCGTCCATGGCGTGCCTGTTCCAGCGCCTCGCGCATGATCTGCGGAGTGATGCCCATGACCTTGATGTCCATCTGCAACGCAGTAATGCCGTCGCGTGTGCCGGCGACCTTGAAGTCCATGTCACCGTAGTGGTCTTCGGCGCCAGCAATATCGCTGAGGATGGCATAATCGTCGCCCTCTTTCACCAGCCCCATAGCCACACCCGCGACCGCCGCAGAGAGGGGGACGCCCGCATCCATCATGCTGAGCGAAGCTCCGCACACCGTCGCCATCGAGGATGACCCGTTCGACTCTAGGATGTCGGACACCACGCGCATGGCGTAGGGCCAGTCGGTTTCCGACGGTAATACCCAAGAGAGAGCGCGCTCGGCCAATGCGCCATGCCCAATTTCGCGACGGCCTGCTCCGCGCAGGAACGCAACTTCGCCAACCGAGAACGGCGGAAAGTTGTAGTGCAGCATGAAGCGCTTCTTGGCTTCGCCCTCGAAGGCCTCAAGGCGCTGCATATCTTCGCCGGTCCCTAGCGTTGTTGTCACCAGCGCCTGCGTTTCACCGCGGGTGAAGATCGCTGAGCCGTGCGTGCGCGGCAGAACGCCAACTTCGATCCAGATGTCGCGGATCTGGTCGAACTTTCGGCCATCGGGACGACGGTGTTCCTTAATCACCTGCTCGCGGAAAATCTGTTCGCGCAGGATGTCGAAGTACTTGCCGACCTTCGTGCGGCCTTCCTCGTCTTCTTCCGGGATCGTTCCCTTAATCTCGTCCTTGAGCTGCTTGATCAGCGTATAGCTCTCGTTCTTAGGGTGCTTCTCGGTGTTGACCGCATCCAGCAGACGCTCGCCCACTTTGGAGCGAAGTTCGGTCAGATAGGCTTCGTCAATCGTGACCGGCTCGACCGCGCGCTTCGGCTTCCCGACTTTCCGGGCGAGGTCGCTGATGGCGGCGCAAATCTTCTTGATCTCCTCATGACCGAACTCGATGGCCTGGACGACGGTCTCTTCCGTTACTTCGCGTGCCCCGGATTCAATCATCACGATGCCTTCGGCCGTTCCCACCACCATCAAATTGAGATCGCCGTCGCGCCGCTCGGCGTACGTCGGATTGATGATGAAGCTTCCATCCACTTGGCCGACGCGCACCGCGCCGATGGGGCCGTGGAATGGGATATCGGAGACGCTCAGCGCCACCGACGCGCCGTTGATGCCGGCGACATCGGGATCATTTTCCGTGTCCGCCGAGAGCACCATGGCGATCACCTGCGTCTCGCAGCGGAAGCCTTCGGGAAACAGCGGCCGAATGGGCCGGTCAATCTGGCGGCTGGTCAGAATTTCGCGCTCGCTGGGCCGCCCTTCGCGCTTGATGAAGCCGCCGGGAATCCGTCCCGCAGCATAGGTGTACTCGCGGTAGTCAACCGTGAGGGGGAAAAAGTCGATGCCCTCTCGCGGCTCAGGATTGGCGCACGCGGTAGCGAGAACCACGTTGTCCCCGATGCGCACGATGCAGGAGCCATGCGCCTGCTTCGCCAGCTTTCCCGTTTCAAAGTGAATGGATTTTCCGCCGTGGAGTTGAACACTGATCTCTTGTTTGTTGACGCCGTGCAATGTGGCAGTCATTTCTTCGTTCATTTTCTAAGTTCCTTCCGTTCCGAACACAACCGACGATGCAGCCCCGTAGGGGCGACTCAATTTAGCCCAGCGCGGAAGCGCTGGGTGGGCACAAACCCTAAGCATGCGAGTCCCCTTTCAGGGGGACGGCACAATCTCCTGACGATGCGAGATGGAGTGAATCAACGAGAGAAGCTGAAAGCCCCCAAAGGCCCGTTCTGCCCGAAATGCCCTTTCCTGACCGCCCCGCGGCGGGTGCAAGTCGAGAATTGGCGTTACGCTCGAAGCGTGATAGTTCAGTGGCTGGCAAGCTTACTTGCGGATGCCCAGTTTCTGAATGACGGCTTTGTAGCGCTCGGTATCAGACTTCCGGAGGTAATCGAGCAGGCTGCGGCGCTTGCTCACCATCATGAGAAGGCCGCGCCGGGAGGCGTGGTCCTTGCCATGCGTCTTGAAATGCTCCGTCAGTTCACCAATCCGTGTGCTCAGGATGGCAATCTGAACCTCCGGCGAACCGGTATCATTATCGGCCCTCCGGTTTTCTGCAATCAGGGCGGCTTTTTTCTCTCGTGCTAACACTGAATCGGTTGCGCTCCTAGTCTCTAATCGTTTGTTGTTACGTTGTTAAGGATAACATGCACTGGAGAGAGACGCCAACGACGGACTACGACCGCAGCAACTCCGCCACAACCGCCTGTACGTGAATTTGGGTCGTATCCAGCAAAGGAATGGCAGACATCGCGGCGTCGCGCAGGAGCAATGGCAATTCCGTCCCGCCCAGAATGACTCCCTGAATCTGCTCCTGCTCTTTCATGCGATCAATGATCGCCAGCAGCCTCTCGCGGCTCTCTGGCAAGAACACATCCTTCAACAGTTCGCCAACGTATTTTTCATGAATGTAGATCTGCTCATCTTCGTGCGGGACGACCACCGCAATATCTTTCCTGGAGAAAACATCGGGATAGAACGAGGCCTGCATGGTGAAGCCCGTACCGAGTAGTCCCGCGCGACGAATCCCCCGCTTCATCGCGGCGTTGCACGTTGCCTCGACAATGCTAATGAGCGGAAGCGGCGAGCGCCGTTGCAGCTCATCGAAGACAATGTGCGGCGTGTTGGCAGCGATGATACCGAAGTCGGCTCCGGCCCGGGCGAGCTGTTGCAGCGCAGCCAGCAAGTAATCGGTGACTTCGTTCAACTGGTTCGCGCCCATCCAATCCAGCAGCTTGTTCACATCGAGGCTGTTGATGAGGATCGCGGGAGAGCTTCCGTCCGGCCGCAGTTGACGATAGCCTGTGATTATCGAGCGATAGTAGTCGATGGTCGATTCTGGGCCGATGCCGCCGAGTATGCCTACAGTTTTCATCGTGATGGATTGGATCTAGCGCGTGGCCTTCTCCAGCAGATACATGTAGGAGCGGTAGATCTGCCCGGTCGGGCGAGTCATGCCGATCTCGCAGGTGCGACTGCTGGAGTAGCACTCATATGGCCGAGCGGCTTTCACCTGGGCCGCTTCATGCTTGGTCGCCGACTGCGTCAGTTCAGGAAAGAGAAAGCCGCGATCGCCGGCAAAGGCGCAACATCCCGCGTCCACAGGAACCGTCACTTGCTCGCTGCAGGCGCGCGCGATGCCTTCCAGCTTCGCCCCGATTCCCATCTTGGTGACGGAGCACACGGGATGCAGAGCGACCGAGCGCGACTTCGTTTTGATCGCGAGCTTAGGCAACAATTCGTCATGCGTGAACTCAATGGCGTCGAGAAATGTCATGTGATCGAAGTGCTCCCGGTTCTCATCCGTCAGGTAACCGCGCGCAGTCCTGAAGCCGTAGGTGCAGGGACTGGTATCAATCACGATAGGCAGCTTCCCTTCCTCCGACCAGCGCCAACAGCGCTCGACCGCCGTGTTGATGGCGATGGAGTGAGCTCGGCTGAAGCCCTTCGAGGAGAACGGCGTTCCGCAGCAGGTACCTGCAACGTCATCTGGGATGAAGACCGGAAGTCCTGCACGGCGCGCCACTTCGACGGTAACCTCCATCAGCGAAGAATCCTTGGGCTCGCCCGGAAGCCGTCCCATCACACGCGAGATGCACGAAGGGAAATAAACTGCCCGCGCTCCAGCACGCTGGGTTTTGGGTATCGGGCCAGCAGCGTACGGTGTGTCGGGCATCCACTCGCTGAAGTTGTCGCCCACGACGCGTTTTACCGCCTGGGTGAGCGCGCGCATGCCGCCCACGCCGATCACTTTCTCCGTGCCGTGACCCAGCCGCAAAGCCCAACGCAGCGCCCGTTCCGTGAACGCGAAGTTGTTAGCGATGCGGACTGCCCATTCATGGGCTCCGGCAGAGGCGCGGACATTGCGGAAGCGCTTCACCAGTTGGCCAGTGTCGATGCTTACCGGACATGCCGTCGCGCACAATCCATCGGTGGCGCAGGTATCGAGCGCCATGTAGGGGAACTCGCGGTCGAGGGCGGCATAGAGACTCGGACTGCTGCTACCTTCTTGCAGCCTTGCCATCTCGCGCCTCACCACAATGCGTTGCCGCGGCGTCAACGTCAGCTCCCGGCTGGGACACTTGGGCTCGCAATAGCCGCACTCGATGCATTTGTCAATTTCGGGCTCGACCGACGGCAACTGCTTCAGGTCCGCGAGGTGCGCCAGCCGGTCGGGATTGATGATGACTCCGGGGTTCAGCAGATTGTGCGGATCGGCCAGCTCCTTCAGTCGGCGCATGATTTCGTAACCATCGCTGCCCCATTCGGTCTCAACGAACGGCGCCATGTTACGCCCGGTTCCGTGCTCGGCCTTTAGCGCGCCATCGTAGCGCCCCACCACAAGCTCCACCACATCGTCTATAAAGCGCTTGTATTGATCAACAACAGCCTGATTGTTAAAGCTTTGGGTGATAACAAAATGCAGATTGCCGTCCTTGGCGTGGCCGAAGGTGATGGCGTCGTCGTAGCAGTGTTTGCCGAACAGGACCGTGAGGTCCTGTGCCGCATCGGCCAGATGTTCGACGGGAAATGCCACATCCTCGATGATGACTGTCGTGCCGCTCTTGCGCACCGAGCCCACGGACGGGAACAAGCCGGAACGAATCTTCCATAGCAAAGCCTGTTCGGCGGCCACATGGGTGAACTGTGCCGGCTCGTACAGGTGCAGATCAGCCACCGCGTCGGCCGCGACTCTCTCTAATTCCGTGCGCTCGCTCTCCTCCGCCGATTGAAACTCCGCCAGCAATCCCGCAGCGCCGTCTGGCATAGTGCGAATCGAAGCCGGTATGCCGCTCTGGGTTTCCACTGAGCGCAGAGAGGCGCGATCCATGATCTCCAGCGTCTTGGCGCCGGCTTGCCGCAACGGCACGATCGAAGCCGCTGCCGCGTACAAATCGGGAAACAGAAGCAGCCCGGTATATTTCACCGGCAAATCCGGGACCGTATTCAGCACCGCTTCGGCAATGAACGCCAGCGTCCCCTCGGAACCAATCATCACGTGCTGGAAGATGTCCACCGCCTTGTCAAAGTCCAGGAATGCATTCAGCGAGTAGCCGGTGGTGTTCTTCATTCGATACTTATTGCGCACTCGTTCGCGCAAAGCCGAATTACTTTCCAGATGCGCTTTCAAATCCAGGAGGCCACGCGCCAGTTGCGGCTCACGCGCGTGAAACTGCTCGTCGGCATCGGGCTGCGACGTGTCGATAATGGTTCCCGAGGGCAGCATGAACTTCATGGAGTGCAACGTGTGATAAGCGTTCTGTTCGACGCCGCAGCACATGCCGCTGGAATTATTGGAGAGGATGCCGCCGAGAGTGCAGGTCGCAATGGAAGCGGGATCAGGTCCGATCTTTGCGCCATAAGCCGCCAGCGCAAGATTGGCGCGCGCGCCGATCACGCCCGGCTGCACGCGGATTTTCCTGCCAGCATCCTCCACCGATAATCCACGCCAGTTGCGCGCAACCTCGACCAGCAGACCATCCGAGACGGCTTGTCCCGACAAGCTCGTTCCCGCGGCGCGGAAGGTCATGGGGATTTGCACCTGCTGACTGAAAGCAAACAGCGCTCGAACCTCCTCAACGGTCTGTGCCTGCACCACGGCTTTGGGAATCAGCCGGTAAAAGCTGGCATCAGCAGCGTAAGCGATCAGGTCGATGGGACGAATAAGAACTCGGTCCGCTGCAATTGCAGTTGCCAGCGACGATTTGATTTGTTCAGAAGAAAGTTGCGCGGGCGCGAGTACAGTGGTGGACATGAGCTACATCCCCAGATACGCTTTGCGTACCTTGTCCATATTGGCGACCTGTTGTGATTCGCCCTCGATGGGAATGCGCCCTTCGGCGAACACATACGTGTAATCGCTCACCGCCAGGGCCAGATGCACATTTTGCTCAACCAGAATAATAGTAATTCCCTGCTCCTTGAGAGTCTTTAGAGTGAAGAAAAGCTGCTGGGCCAATACCGGGGCGAGGCCGAGAGAAAGCTCGTCGATCATCAGGACGACCGGTTGCTGCATGAGCCCGCGACCCATCGCCAGCATTTGCTGCTCGCCACCCGAGAGCGTGACCGCCTTCTGCGTACGGCGTTCCTTCAAACGAGGGAACAACTCGAAGACCCGCGCCAGGTTGTCCTTCAACTGCTTGCGCGCGCGGTGAGAATACCCACCCATCTCCAGGTTCTCTTCCACGGTCATGTCAGGGAAAAGTTGTCGCCCTTCGGGCACCAGAACCAGGCCGCGACTGGCCTTGGCGTGGGGCGAGAGTCTGGTCACATCCTGCCCGTTCATTAGGATGCGACCGCTCCAGGGGGATACCGTGCCCATGATGGTGCGCAGAGTGGTTGTCTTGCCTGCCCCGTTCGCCCCAATGATGGTCGTTACTTTCCCGGGCCGTACTTGCAGCGATATGCCCCAGAGTATCTGTACCTCACCGTAGCCGGACTCAACATTGTCAAGTTGTAGGACGCTGTCGTTCATTGCGCGCCCCTCAGCTTGTCCACGATGTCCGGGAAGCCCAGATAGGCCTCGACCACCTGTGGATCCTGCACTACCTCCTCAGGCTTTCCTTCGGCCAGCTTGGCGCCCAGGTTCAACACGACAATGCGGTCGGAAAGGCTCATGATGGCCTGCATAAGGTGCTCGATCATCAGCACCGAGATACCGTTGTCGCGAATGGCACGTACCATTCGGATCATCATGTCAACTTCGGTCGGGTTCAGTCCGGCCAAGACCTCGTCAAGCAGGAGCAGTTTGGGCCGCGCCGCGAGCGCACGCGCCACCTCTAGGCGTTTCTTGCCGGCGATGGTGAGCGAACGCGCCGAGGTGTTGGCGCGGTCCGCAAGGCCGACTCGTTCCAGAACTTCCATCGCCACCTTGCGCGACGGCTTCAGCGGCAGATAATCGCGCCCGAAGCAAGCGCCCACGGTCACGTTCTCGAGGACGGTCATGCCGTACAGCGGTTTCACGATCTGGTGAGTGCGCGCAATTCCAAGATGGACCACTTCATTGGGCGGACGGTTCGTGAAGTCTTTACCGGCAAACTTGATCGTACCCTTGTCCAGCTTGTAAACCCCATTGACCATGTTGAAGAGCGTGGTCTTGCCCGCGCCGTTGGGACCGATCAGCCCGAGAATTTCGCCTTCGGAAAGCGTGAAGCTCACGTCCGACACCGCGACCAGGCCACCAAAGCGCTTGGTCACGCCGTTCACTTCCAGCAGGGCGGTCATTCAATCACCTTCTCGGAGCGCGGCACGAAGCGATAGAGCCAGCCAATTAACCCGCCGGGAGCAAACAGTATCACCACCAGTAGCAGCGACCCGGCGATCACCAGATGGAAGTTGGACAACTTGGGGGAAGTCAGCAGATAGGAACGCAGCTTTTCGTAAAGGCCTCCCCCCAGCGCGGCGCCGATGACGGTACCTTTGCCACCAAGCATCAGCATCACGATTCCCTCTAGCGAAAGCATGAACTCGAAGGCGATGGAGGGATCGACCATACCGTTCTTGTAGAACATAAAGGTTCCGGCGACGGCGGGCAGGAATGCCGACACACTATAGATGATGGCTTTATAGACAGTGGCGTTTACTCCCAGCACAACCGCAGCATCTTCGTCCTCGCGGATGGCGAACAGGCCCAGGCCAAACTTGGAAATCTTGATGGCCAAGCTCAGAATCATGGAAAGCGCCATCACCACAATGACCAGAATATAGGCGACCCACAAAGCGTGACGGGCGCCACCCAGCGGCTGGTAGGCGTCGAAAGAAACGTACAGCCCGGTTGATCTTCCAAATGGATCGAAATTCGAGACGAATGACTGGACAGCTTGGAGAATTCCAATGGTCGCCAGCGCGAAGTAGGCGCCACGCAAGCGCAGGATGCCCAGCCCAAACAGCAGCGCGCATAGGCTGACCACCACTCCCGCAATCAGTGCCGACAGCACGAGGTTCCAGCCCTTCACCGTCGCCAGGTACAGCCCGACATACCCTCCCAGCCCATAGAAAACGATGTGGCCGAAGTTTACGTAACCGGTGTAGCCGATCATCAGATTCAGGTTGCTGGCCAGGATGATGGCGACTGCGACCAGGATGAGATCTTCGCGGAGGGAAACATTGTTGCCGTGCAAGGGAATCCAAATCATCAGTCCGGCGAAGATGAGGGTCAGCCAGAACACCGGATGGCGGAAGATCATGCGCTGGCCCTCGCAAACAGCCCTTTGGGAAAGGCCACCAGCACCACGACGAACAGCCCAAACTCAATCAGTGGGATCCAGCTCACGGCGATGAACGGCGTCAACGCCCCTTCCAGCAGGCCAAGCAGAATGCCCGCCACCAGTGCGCCCATGGGCTTGCCCAGACCAGCCAATACGGTCACCACGAAGCTCTTCATCTGGTACGTCGCGCCCGAGAGAATGGTGAACGGAAATAAAGTGGAGACCAGGGCACCGGAAGCCATGGCCAAGGCGATGCCAATGGCGAACGCCAGGGCCAGCACCATGGTCGAAGAGATACCCATCAACTCAGCCGCCTCGCGATTATCAGCGACCGCACGGATGGCCTTCCCTGGCCGGGTGCGGTTCAAGAACAGTTCCAGCGCCAGCGCGATAATGACCGCGCCAGCCGCAGCGGCAATGTGGTTGCCGGTAAATGTGTAAGCGCCAATCGTGATACCGCGCAGTGTGTAGTTGACGTTGTACGGACTCGTACTCCAGATGGCCGTGCCGGCCCCGATGATGATCATGTTGACCGCAAAGGTGGACAGCAGGCTCGCCAACTGCGGCCGGTCAATGACCCAATGGACGGCAGTCCAGTAAATGATGAGTCCGAGAACCAGACCAGCTACGATCACAGGAACCAGCAGGATGTAGGCGTTCACCGGGAAGGCGGAAAACAGCAGGTACATGCCAAACATGCCTAGAACCGTGACCGCACCATGGGTGAGGTTGATGACATCCATCACCCCCCAAATCAAACTTAAACCCATGGCCGCCAGCCCATACACGGCGCCGATGAGCAGGCCATCAATCATGGAGGCTAAAACGCCGGACATTTTTCTCCCTGCGCGCTGGATGCGCGCTCTTCTTCATTCTGTTTCACTGCCAGCCCGTTAGTGAATCGGATATACCAGGTTTGCGCTTTTGGCTGCCAACGGCCAAACCACCTGCTTTACCAGCTTGCCTGATTTGTCCTTTTGCCACTGCGCCAGGACCATGGTGTGTCCCACTTGCAGACCGTGGTCGTTGGCTGCGGTGGAAAACTTCGTCCGCCCGTAGAAGGTGGTGATGTCAGTCTTGTTCAGCGCATCAGCCACTTTGGCCGTGTCCGTGCCGCCAGCCTGTTCAATGGCCCGCTGCAGGATCAAACCGGCGGCATACCCACCCGCTGATTCATAGCTCGGTTCAGCGTTATATTTCGCCTTATACCATTTGGCAAAATCAGCGCCAATGGGTCCATATTGCGCTTTCAATGTCACCTGCGGCTCCCATTGCGACGGTACACTCACGCCCGCCGCCGAATCCCCCAGCTCGGGCCACTTGTCGCTATCGGGCGCAACCAGCAAGGTGATCATCTTCAACGGGACCTTGTGTTCGTAGAGTTGCTTTGCCAGTGTCGAGCCATCGGCATAGTGACCGCCGCCCATCAGCACCGTGGATTTGGATGCGATCACCTTGTCAGTGAGCGCGCTGAAGTCGGTTGTGTTGGGCGCGTACCGCTCGCTGAAGCCGACATTTATTCCGATCTGCTGGGCATAGACCTTCGCCGGATCCACCACCGAGTTCGAGAATGAGGCGTCTTCGTAAACGAACGCGACTGTGGCTTTGGGGTCCTTGCTCTTCAGTGCGTCCAGGGCCCCTTTCAGGTATTCCGTCCCCGGAGCAAACATCTGAAACAGGTAATGATTCCCCAGGGTGTAGGTCTTGCCTTCAGCCGCGCCGGTAGTGATCATGATTTTGCCGTACTGCTCGGTCACGATAGCGGCAGTTGCGGTGAGACTGGACGAATATGGGCTGAACAGGAAATCTGCATTGTCTTGCAGAATCATGCGGGAATAGAGTTGCTGCACTCGCTTGACGTTGGATTCGTCATCGTAGCTGACGAACTGGATTTTGTAGCTTTTGCCCCCCGCTTTGATGCCGCCGGCTGCGTTCACCTGGTCGCGCCACAGCTCGAATCCACGATACTGCTCCAGCGAGTCCACGTTCATCGCGCCGGTTTTGGATACCGTCATTCCGATCGTGATGTTCTGGGCTGAGCCTGAGGTGACGAAGAGAGTGATGAGGATAAACAAAAGGAAGCTAAGTCTTTTCACGATTCACCTTCGCTAAAAGCTTGTGCTGCCAGCAAATAGCTGCCGTGCCCTGTCAGCGTACGGCGGCAGCCAACGGGAACAGTATGACTGAAGTCACCACAGCTTGTGATATCGCTCACAATTAGGTGGCGACCTTGAATAGGCAAGCGACCTGAGAGCCAAAGTTTTCGGGAACTCACGGGACAGCGTGAGGGAAATACCGATGACCTGGCCGGCTTGCCGAACCCAATGGCAAAACCCTTGGCGGGCGGTTGTGTCACAAAACTTTACGATTGCTTTACCAGACTTTACGGTCAAGGAAGCGCAATCGGGGTTTTAACCAACGACAGACAAACTGTCGAGGAGGAATTGAAAATGAAGAGCAGTTCTTGGAAGTTTGCTGTGGCGCTTCTCGCCGTGGTCCTGTGTGGCGCACTGATGATCAGCTACGCGCAGCAGACGGACAACACCAGTCCTAAACCTGCCTGGGCCGGACATGGTCATGGCGACCGCATGGGGTACATGGCCACGGCCTTGAACCTGACCGACGCCCAGAAAGCCCAGATTAAGTCGATGATGCAGGGCAACCGGACGACTATGCGCCCGCTTATGCAGCAGATGGCGCAGAACCGTGTGGCCATGCTGACGGCCACTTCCGGCGGCGCTTTCGACCAGGCCAAGGTAACGGCTCTGGCCAACCAGCAGGCGCAACTGATGGCGCAGATGTCGGTCCAAAGGCAGTCCATCCAGAGCGAGATCTACAACCAGGTGCTGACGCCCGAGCAGCGCACCACCGCCGACCAGATGCGCCAGAAGCAGATAAGCCGCATTAACCAGCGGCTACAGAAGTGGTCGCAATCGGGAAGCGAGACTTCGGGAGAGTAACCCCAGTTTGGTGCAGTAACAATAGGGTTCGCTGTCGCCCGCTCCACGGGCGGTCCATCTTGGGCCGCCCTTCACTTTGTCGAGCACCGCAAGCCAATTCCCAAACCTGTCATCCTGAGCGAGCCCGCGCCGTTTTTGCGCGGGCGACTCGAGGGACCCCTATAACGGAGGGATGCTCCGGCTCGCGGAACAGAACTCGCGGTCCCTCTTTTCCCAATTCCGGCAGCTATGTAATAGTTCTGTCATTTCGACTTAAATAGGATGCACATCACAGAAGTTGCGCACCTGCCCGCCTACGATTGATTCATGGTTTCGACAGCGAACATTGATCCGATTTCTCCCCATCCCAAAGCCACCCAGGCGCGTGTTCTGCTGAGCTCGGTCTTCGGTCCGTATGCGCGCGACGACGAATTCGGCAGCCGCTCCATCAACCCCATGGAGCTTTACCACAACCAGGTCACGCGCGAGCAGGGCAGTTTCTCGCTGCGCATGTTTCATCGTTCCTGGGGCCTGATGATGATCCAGCGCAACATCTCTGCTCCTTGCACCCTGCTCGACTTCCCCACCCTGGAGCGCTTCGAGCGCGAGCTGAGATCGACCGAATACGACGTTGTCGGCATCTCCGGCATCATCCCGAATTTCGGCAAGGTGCGTGAGATGTGCCGCCGCGTGCGCCGCCTGTCACCCAACTCCACCATCATTGTGGGCGGACACGTCGCCGCCATTCCCGCCCTCGACAAGCTGATTGATGCCGACTACATCGTGCGCGGTGAAGGCATCGCGTGGATGCGCCGCTATCTCGGTGAAGACCCTAGTGCGCCGATCGAGCATCCCGAAATCCTGTCGGGCTTCGGCATGCGAGTGCTCGGCATGCGCCTGCCCGATAGTTCTCGTGACACAGCGGCTACTATCATTCCCTCGGTCGGATGCCCCATCGGCTGCAACTTCTGCACCACATCGGCATTCTTCGGCGGCAAGGGCAAGAGCGTGCACTTTTACGAATCGGGAGACCAGCTCTTCGAAGTCATGCAGCACATGGAGCACTCCCTGAATGTGCGCTCATTCTTCATGATGGACGAGAACTTCCTGCTCAACCGTCCGCGCGCCATGCAACTGCTGGCCCGCATGAAGGAAGGCGGCAAAGCCTGGTCGCTTTACGTCTTCTCCTCCGTAAACGCGATCCGCAAATACACCACGGAGGAGCTGGTGCAGCTTGGCGTCTCCTGGATCTGGCTCGGGCTTGAGTCGCCAAACTCGAGTTATGTGAAGCTGCGCAACTCCGATACGCAGTCGCTGGCCGCCGAGTTGCGGCAGCATGGCATCAAGCTGCTGGGTTCGACCATCGTCGGACTCGAACATCACACGCCGGAGAACATACAGCAGGAGATCGAATACGCGGTCTCGCACTGCACTGACTTCCATCAGTTCATGCTGTTCACGCCGGTACCCGGGACGCCGCTTTTCCAGCAGATGCAGCAAGAAGGCCGGATGCTCGACGGCATTGACCTCGCCGACATTCACGGCCAGTTTAAGTTCAACTTCGAGCACGCGGCCATCTCGCGCGACGACTCCAAGCGCTGGCTCGATTGGGCCTTCCGCTTCGATCTCGAGCGCAACGGGCCCAGCCTCTTTCGCATTTGCGACACCATCTTTCAGGGATGGAAGCGCTACCACGACCATCCGGACCTGCGCGTGCGCGAGCGCATCGCCAACGACGCCGCCAAGCTGCGCACTACCTACGACGCCGCACTTTGGGTGATGGAGAAGCGACTGAAGCGGACGAACGCCTCAGTTTCGGCGCGAATTCGCGACCTGCGACGGGATGTTGAACATGAGTTCGGAACGGCCACGCGCCTGCTGCGAACTGTGGTCGGCCCAGTGTTGTTCTGGATGTCCAAGCGCGAAGACAAGCGCCTCGCCCGCGGCAAGACCTACGAGCCGAAAACGTTCGTTGACAGGAGAAATTGGGTGCAGGTGTAGTCACGCCGTCTCAATCTTAGCCTCGTCCTCCAGCCCCAGCTCTTGGATCGCCAGCTCGCGCATCTTGAACTTCTGCATCTTGCCGGTGACGGTGAGCGGAAATTCCTCGACGAACTTGATGTAGCGCGGAATCTTGAAGCGCGCGATCTTGCCTTCACAGAACTGACGAACCTTATCTTCGCTTAGCGTTGCGCCCCGTTCCAGCTTGATCCACGCCGCCACCTGTTCGCCATACTTGCGGTCAGGCACGCCGATGACCTGCACCGCGCTGATCCCCGGACAGCTATATAAAAACTCCTCAATCTCGCGCGGCGAAATGTTCTCGCCGCCACGGATGATGACGTCCTTGGCGCGGCCGGTGATCTTGAAGTAGCCGTTCTCGTCCATGACGGCCAAATCGCCGGTGTGCAGCCAGCCATTGGCGTCAATGACCGCCTTTGTGGCCGAGGCGTTATTGTAGTAACCCTTCATGACGTGATAGCCGCGTGTGCACAGCTCGCCATGTTCGCCGAGCGCCACGGTCCTGCCGTCCAGCGGATTCACGATCTTCGCCTCGGTATGTGGCAATACCTTGCCGACGGTTGTGACCCGCAGCTCGATGGGATCATCGACCGTAGTCTGGGTGATCACCGGAGAAGCCTCCGTCAGTCCATAGGCGATGGTCATCTCGCCGCAGTGCATCTGCGACACCACGCGCTTCATGATCTCGATGGGGCACGGCGAGCCCGCCATCATCCCGGTGCGCAGCGAACTGAGATCGAACCTGGCAAATTCCGGATGCTCCAGCTCAGCAATGAACATGGTTGGAACGCCATGCAGCGCGGTGCAGCGCTCCTCCGCAATCGCCCGCAAGGTGGCGTCAGCGTCGAAATACGGAGCGGGAGCCACCATGGTGGCACCCGTCGTGACACATGCCACGTTGCTCAGCACTGTGCCAAAGCAGTGATAGAACGGCACCGGAATGCAGAGCCGGTCGCGGTGGGTGAAGCGCATGGCGCTGGCGGTCAGCATTCCGTTGTTCACGATGTTGTGATGGGTGAGCGTGGCGCCCTTGGGCAGGCCAGTCGTGCCTGATGTGTATTGGATGTTCGCGGCATCGTCGAAATCGAGGCTGGCCTCGCGCTCGCGCAGTTGCTCGATCGGAACGGTGTCTCCCATTTGCAGCAACTCATTCCAGCCCAGCATTCCATGCGGTACAGCGACCGGCTCTTGTTCGGCGGAGGCAGGCGTGTTTGCCCCGATGAAGATCAGGCGCTGCAACTCCGGCAGCCTGGAGGAACGCAGCTGTCCGAACTGTGAGTGTTCGCTCTCTGGACAGATCTGGCGGACTACCTGCACGTAGTCCGTATCGCGAAATCCCTGGATCAGCACCAACGTCTGGCATTGCGACTGGTGCAACGCATATTCCAGCTCGACGGAGCGGTTTGCGGGATTGATGTTGACCAGAATGGCTCCGACTTTGGCGGTCGCAAACTGTGTCACCACCCACTCGGCGCAGTTGGTCGCCCAGATACCGACGCGGTCGCCTCGCCTGATTCCCAGCGCCAGCAGACCGCGAGCGGCACGCTCCACTTCGGCACGCAATTCCGCGTAGCTGTAGCGCTTGCGCTGATGCCGCACCACCAGCGCATCGTTGTCTGGATGCTTCGCGGCAGTGTCGTCAAGCACTTCGCCGATGCATTTGCCCAGCAGCGGGACATCTGCGGTCCCGCAGGCGTAACTCAGTTTGCGGGCGGTGGATAGTTGCGGTTTGCATGGGGAGAATATAACGCTTTTTCGCCGTTCGCTCTTCGCTGTTCGCCTTTGGCTGTCGGCTGTCGGCTATCAGCCATCGGCCGTCGGCCAAAGCGCGGTTCCTAGGGTCGTTCACCCTTCCATGCAGTCATCCCAACCGGCCTGCTGTTCGTTCCAAAATCTCAGCACAATCCCCAGTGGAGAAGCTGCTCTCGGAATGAGTTCGAACGAAAATTTCACCAAAAAGGTAACCACACTTTCATGGCGGAATTTCGCTGCGACACGCGTCTTGTCAAGCTACTAAACCAAAATGTTTGCATCTTGCAAAGTCCTTGCTTTGACGACTTTACCTCCAAAGTCCTCAGAGCATTGGACTTAACATCATAGATAACTACTGTATTATCCGTAGTTTGCAATTTACCCTGCAAAGTCTTCAAAACATGGCGGTTAAAGCAAAATCTTCAAAACATTACAGTTAGCTTGCTACCTCGTTCTGCCGCCGTCGCCAACGAGTTGGTTACCTTTTCCGCGATGGACCTCTGAAGCTGACCCTGATAAATGGCGTTTGCGTGATAATTTTCAAATATCGTCGGGCTGTAGAGCAGCCCTTCCCGCCCGGTTGAGGGCGTAGAGACACTAAGCCTCTGCTCGCCAGTGTACAGATTGGCGCGCCAATGTCTGTGAGCGCGGTCACGCATGATAGTGATGTGCCGTGACGGTCGTGCGTTGACTGGGCGAGGAGGGTCGCATAGAGTGTGGCCTGTCAACCAATCAGCTCAAGATCATCCGTAGCATCCCGGAAGCAAGCGAGGGGCAAAACAATTGTACCCAGGGCGGAAGCCCTGGGTACGTGTTTTTATAAAGGTCAAGTCCCTTCAGGGACGGCACGTCTTTCTGTGTCGCCGGCTGAAAGCCGGCTCGGGGAATTACAAAATCTGCGTACCCAGGGTTCCGCCTTCGGCTTCACCCTGGGCTAACTGCAGTTCCGCGCCTCCGGCGCTCGGCCAAACGCAGTCGAAGGACCCCTATACAGGAAGGAAACCCCAAGTTCGGGCCGCTGCGAAACAATCCCTCGGCTAATAGGGGTCCTTCGACTCCTCGGTCGTCCGCCCTTGCGGACGACCTCGTCGCTCAGGATGACAACCATTGGGTTTGTTGCCGTCACTGAATCCGAGCTACAGCGCCGCGCACACCGTCTTCACTTCGGTGTACATCTCCAGCACTTCGTGGCCCATCTCGCGGCCCCATCCCGACTGCTTGTAGCCGC
>CAWGMV010000009.1:0-37343 GCA_963823635.1 uncultured Acidobacteriaceae bacterium
CGCTCGCTTTCATTCAGCGGCGCCATGGCCCAGTCATCGATGATCAGAACATCGATGGGCCCAGTCGTGCCAGGAGGTGGCGCAAGCTCCCGTCGGCTCGGGCTAGGGCCAGCTCACGAAGCAAGGTGGCAGCCCGCAGGTAGAGATCTGAGTGGCCGTCGCGACAGGCTTTCTCTGCCAGAGCCGATGCGATAAAGCTCTTGCCCACGCCGGTCGGACAGCCCAGTTAGGAGGCTGGCAAGATATGGCTCGCCGACGTTATCAGAAAGGAAGTATCCGGAAGCGCGGCAAACGCAATCCGGTATGGCAGCTGCAGTGGTGGGCAGATTACATCAATCCGGACGGAAGCCTCGGACGCAGACGGGAATCGACGATTCTTGGTTATGCGTCCGAGCTTACGCGGCGGCAGGCACACAAGCTTGCCGGGGAGCATCTCCGTCCCTTGAACATGGGCAAGGTCACGCCGTTGTCGAACCTGAAGTTGGGGGAATTCGTCGAGCGGCATTTCATTCCCAATGTTCTTCCCACCCTCAAACTCTCCACCCGAAGGCGGTACCACGGCACCCTCAACGTTCACCTCTTACCTGCCTTTGGCGACACACGGCTCTGCGACATCGGGACCCTCGATCTTCAGCGTTTTGTTCTGCAGAAGATGGAGCACGGCTTGGGCTGGGAGTCCTGCAGTCACTTGCGCAACCTGATGTCGAAGATTTTCGCCACTGCGAAGAAGTGGAACTTCTTCCCCGGGGACAACCCTGACTATACTGCCCATCACGGAAAAGCAAGGCGGGCTAGGATTTTACGAAGGTACAATACAGTACTGTACTGTACACCGCGGAACTGTGCACCGCGGATCTTGTTGCAGCCGCGGCCCGTTTCTGAGTTGTCAGGCGTGGCGAGCGGTTTTGTGCCAGAACTATCGAAGAATTGTTCTTTCGGGCCACGGATTATCCAACCAGTGGGCTGCGCCGGCATGCGGACTTCGCTGCGGTGCCGGCATGGATAATTGCTTCGCCACAACGTCAAGTTATCTCATAAACGGCCAGAGAGAGCGTCAACTCAGACACCTTTGCACAAAAAAACGCTCGTATTTCGCACAAAAAACGCACTTATTTCGCACAGTAAACGCACCTTTGGGCTCTTGTTGCGGGTTTTGGGTTCTTATCAGTTATTGGAGACACCAGTCTTACGGGACCTCCAGGAAACCGTCGTCGCCTCCTTTGGGGGTTGACAGCAACCGGAAACTGCGCCGAAAAGATTGCCTTCTGGCACCGCAGTCGGACCCCGGTTTGATTCGAGCCAATGACAGAATTTAGGTTCGATTTGGGTGCTGTAAGCCTTACCGAGCCTTTCTCAACCTCCCTCTACATTGCTATGCGTACCGCAAAATGAACGACTTAGCCTAGTTCATGCGAACTCATAACCCAAAGGTGAGTGGTCGGTGGTCTAAATCCACCCCTCAATCGAGGTGCATGCTGATAGACACTGCTGCAACCCACGATGCAACCAATGCTCAGCGCCCCAACGCGGCCCATATCTCCGCCGAACTTCGGCTTCTCAAGTGATCAAGCGCCTGCGTGGTCGAATCCACCTGATCGTCGTACTTCGCCCCCGGAAAGCCGGTCAGTTCGGTCACATAGTCGGCAAGCCACGTAGCACTCCGGGGCAAACATACCAGGCCGTTTTCAAACCACGCCGTCTGGGCATGAAGACGTATGATCTTGTCGTTGCCCGGGAGTGGCCGATAGGGAGTGATCCCAAATACGCGCTCGGCCTGCAGATCGGAAAGCATCTTCAGTATGCTTTCTTCTCCGGATTGTTGGGCTATCGCTTCCAAATGAGCGGGCCAGCGCATCGTTATCAATATCTGCCCGTCCCCTTGCGGGGTTATGGTGTAAGTCGCAGGATCAAATCTGGCGAGAAAAAATTCCATGTCCAGGCGGGCTTTATCACCACCACCTTCAACGAGCTTTGCCCACTCCGCTTTGCGCTCCGACAGGTATTTCAGTGTCCCCTCATCCTCAAGCATCAAATAAGGCGCCACGCTGTGAAGAATAGAGCGCCGATGCGGCATCTGGTGCCAGTCCGCGGCGATTTTTATGACCGCCTCCGGCTGCCCAGCCAACGAGATTTTCCAGCTCTCATTTCCTTCGCTTACGGCCAAACTCGATTGCCAGCGGTAGACATAAAAATTTCCCAGCAACGGCTGCAGCTCCCTGGTAAAAAGGCCGCGGTACCTCAACCCAACCGAGACGAGCACACCGGCGAACGCTAAAGACTCTCCATGATCGAAGAGGTATTGCACCCATTCCGCGACGCTACGGCCACTTTCAATCTCGTCGTCGAGCCATTTTTCCAGTGCCATGAGCGCGCATTGCACGGTGTCGCCATGCATCTGGAGGTAGCGATTCCAGGCGAACACGTTCCCGTCGCCTAGCCAGAAGACCGGCTTGCCGCCGACCACGAACTCCAGTCCGTATTTCCTGCGTTCTTCTTCGGGGACATTCGAGCCGAGACCGTCTTCGAGCCACCGCATGGTCGCGTAGTTCACCAACCGAACAATCGCGTCAAGTCCCTGCTCAGGGGCGTCTTGCAGGAATTTCAGGAAAGGCCCCTTCCAATTCATGGCCGGATAGCCGTGTCGCCAATCCGCGAGGCCAAGACGGTCGCGCCAAAACAACCTGCCGCTGTCCTCCGGCTCTGAACGCCTCGGCTCTTCAATGCAAACCGCAAGCAAAACCTCTCTCGCCACTTCCGGGCGCACCCCAATAAGCCCATTGAGTGCGGGTGTTTCCGGCACCGCAGACCGAAAACCCTCGGACACCTCCCGTTCCGGGCCGTCCGCGGCCGGAGGCCGCATCGGTCCCCGCCGATACAAAGTCACTCCCGGCACTGGAATTCGTTCTCTCCGGCTCTCTTCAGGGTGATTCGTCCGCCATTCCTCCCTCGCCTTTGCCTGCCGATCTTCTTCCTCCCGCGCCCGCGCGACGGCGTGTTCGGGATCGTCACGGCGCGCGGCGAGTTCGAGGGCGATCTGGGTCACTTCCTCCGGAAATTCTGGTGCAGCGGACAACACCGCCTCGTAAACAACCTTGTCCTTGCCGCCAAAATGTACGCCTTCGGCGATTAATCCCTGCGCTTCCTTCCCCAATTCCAACGCGACCACACCCGCCTCACCCCTCCCCGGCATCCCGACGGGCATCGTTCTGAGCCACAGCGCGCACACCTCAGCGCCCTGCAGCAGCGCATGCTTGGCAATGTCTCGGGAATGCTGACTTAGGACCCGAAGCACGGGAACCCAATAGAGGGGATGCGGAATGCGAAACCAAGCTTCTGATTGCTCTGCGAGCTTAGGATCAATCAGACCGCGAAACCGCCAATCCGGGAACGACGCGACGTGCTGGAGGCGCTTCAGAAGCCGGTGAAGAATCTGGCCTTTGTCGGCGATGAGGTCCGGCCACACCTGCTCAAGCAGAGATTCCGAGTTCGCCGCGAACAGCAACCCGTCCAGAAAGAGATCGGATGCAAGTTTTGATTCCGCGTCCTCTCCCGCGAGCTGGGCACTTACAACCTTCCAATTATCAAGTCCCCCGCCATGCTCGGCCAGAGATTGGGCATACAAGCGAATGGCGCGGCCCCAGCGAGGAATGTGCGCTAACGTCTTAATCCTCTGCGCCGCGTCATTCTCTGCGAACTTGAGGATACGATACCTCGCCCAGTCGCCCATTAAATCGTGCGCAAATTGTACCGACGGCCCGTTCACTTGGATCAACCCCTCTTGGGCGAGTTCTCCGAGGAGTGGAAGCTCGTCCGGCGGGATCGTGTCTATATGCACGACTCCGCTTAGTCTTTCACCTTCGCGCTGCCCCAGCCTCCGCAGCAATGAATCGCGCGCCAGCCTCATACTGTCTTGCCCGGCCCACCTCTCCCAGATGCAATCAATCGGCTCCGTTTCCCCGATCCATGGCCGCGAGAGCGAGAATCGCTGCGCCACGTCCGCTCTCAGCACCCAGTCGAGGACCATCAGATTACGAAGGATGGGCTGTAACCCTCCCGGCTTATTCGCCCCGCCTGGTCGCCGCGTATCGACAAACCACGAAAGGAGACCGTCATGACCGATACAGAAACACTCATGAGCAACATCGAACGCGACCGCATGGCCCGTGCGAAACTGAGCGAGGCGCACAAGGGCGCGGTGTTCGATGTCCTGGCCGCCGCAAAGATCGACCGCGTGCTCGTCGAATTCGACGGCGAGGGCGATAGCGGGCAGATCACGGGCGTCGCCGCCTTCCGCAAGAAAAAGGCCGTTGTGCTCCCCGCGACGACCGTCCCCATGCAGCAGATCAAGTGGGTCTGCTCCGAACCCGCAACGGCGGAGGTCGCCCTCCAGGAGGCGATTGAAACGCTCTGCTACGACTATCTGGAAGACACGCATGGCGGCTGGGAAAATAACGACGGAGGTTTTGGCGAATTCCGCCTCGATGTCGCCGCGCGCACCGTCGAGCTCGAATTCAACGGGCGCTATACCGACACCTTCACCAGCAACCACACGTTTTGAGGGAGGCGCTCATGGCACATCCGTCAGATCTCAATTTATTGGGAAGCAGGCTTCTGAAGGCTTATTGATAGGACATTTCAATGGAGTCTTGCGTACTCGGCTTTGGCTTGCTTCAGGATGGGGATGTCGGGATCAGCATCCTTCCAGAGGGTGAGAAAATTCTGATATGCAGTGCGGGCTTTCTCGCGAGCGGCAGGGTCTTTGCCTGCGTCGAGGGCGTAAGCGCGAGCCACGCCGAGACGGGCCAGTGCTCCCCAGGGAAAGTTTCCCACCACTCCCCAATGGTCGATGAACTTCTGAAATTCCGCTGCTGCCGCGTGGCCGTCATGCAGCATGAGATAGGCTTCTCCCCGCAAATAAGCTGGGCACAGGAATACGTTGACCTCGGTGGGCTGGCCGAGTTCGATCGGGCTCGCCGCCTTCAGTAGTTCGATTGCCTGGTTCGGATCATTGCGCTTCAAAGCGACTCCCGCTCGGATCGTGGGCAGCCAATATCTCTGGACCAGCGTGTCCAGGGGAAATGCCTTGTTAAGTTCGGTGGCCAGCCTTTCCGCTCCTGTGGTATCGCCTGCCCGAGCCAGAGCCAGCGCCGCCATCGCCCGCACGTCGCGGTTGATCGGCGCCAGCTTCACTGCCGCATTGGCATCGACCCGCACCTGTTCCCGGTTGCCTGATTCCACCTCGCGCAGCGCCAGCCCTGCCTGATACGCTGCGGCAGTCTCTTTAGTGTCGTTGCGCCGGGCTGAATCCATCGCCCGCCGCGCCATATCGAGCGCATTTTTCCACTTCCCGTACCATGCCTCCGTGTCCGCGTGCGCGGCCAGCAACACATCTTCCGTGCCCGGCTTGCCCACAGCAGCCGAGACCAACTGCGCCATCTGGACCTTGTCGCCCTTCAGAAAAGCCAACGCGTAACCGATCGAGAGCAGGCTCTCGCTTTCCAAGTTGCGGTCGTGCGCCTGCTTGTACGACGCCTCCGCCTCATCCAGCAGTTGAGGTTTGTGTAGGCGGCGGCGAGGTTGGCATAGCTGACCCAGCTGTTCGGATCCCGGCGCATTGACTCCCGATTTTCCGCCAATGCTTTCTCGTAGCTTCCCTCAGTCGCATAAATGAATCCCAGGTTTGCGTACGGCGCAGTGTCTCTTGGGTAGGTCTGCTGCCACAGCTCCCACACTTGCGCTGCCTTCTCCAGCTCACCGGTCGCGTACGTGTAATAGCTTGCCTCGATAGCGACCCGCTCGCGCTCGCTCACCCTCGCCCGCAGATCGTAAGCCTTGCGTGCACTCTCCGCCATCAGCCCGGCTTCGTTGAGGTTGCCGTAGACCGCCGACATCGAGACGTATGCCCTGGCGAAATTCGGGTCGAGTTCCACCGCCCGCTTGAAGAAGGGTAGCGCTGCGGTTCCCCCTTGCGCAGAGCTCGTCTTCTGCCCTAGGCTATAGGCTTTCAGCGCTTCCAGCGATGGCGTCGTCGCTTCCTCCAGCGGTGTGGAGTACTTCTCCACCGAGCTGAGCGATTCTCCAAGCCGGCCGCGCACGCCGATTGCCGCAGCGTCCAGCGCCTTCAGCACCTCGTCTTTGCTCGCCGCCTGTTCCTGCGCTTCTGCCAATACGTCGCCTGTGTTGCAACTCACTGCTTTCAGGCCGATCACGTACTGGCTGCCCAAGCGGGCAATCGCGCCCGTCAACATGGCCGTGCTGTTCGTCCGCAAGCACACCTCGCGTGTGACCTCCGGTGTCATCCGGTCACCGGCGGGACGGCCCATCAACTTCAAGGCCTGGTTCACATTGCTGTCGGAAACCAGGTAAAGAAAGGGCGATTGCTCAAGCTGTACTGAAAGCCCCTGCTTCAGCACATCGTCGAAGACGGCATCGCCGGCATTGTTATCAAAGTCGCCGAGAACGATGCTGTCTTTATCGGTAAGCTTGGCTGTCGTCTTGTGCGAGCGTTTCCAGTAGAGGCCGCCCGCAACCAGGGCAATAAGGACCACCGCCGCAACCGCGAGCCATCGGCGCGGGAACCTTTCAGCGGGAGGCACGATGGCAGGAGCCTGCGCGCCGGCGGCCGGTTTCACTAAGCGTGGCTCGGGTTCCGTCTCTGCTGGCGGCGTTTCAACCCCATTGCGGGCGAACACCGGAACGTAGGTGCCTTTGGGCAGCTCAATGCGGATCTGGTTATGCTCGCCGAGCGTCCCGTAGTACTCCGCAAGACGCGCGCGAAGCCGCCGGGCTTCGGCTCGAACGATGGGATCGGTGGCAGGATCGTAGTCGGAACGACGGTGGAATACTTCCAGTCCGATCAGGTACTCTTTCACGTTTTCCGCTTCGCCGGCCAGGGCCTTCCCCACAACAAACTTCAGGAACTCGCTGTGGCGGGGGGCGTTGCGAAAAGTTGGCGAAGACAGGATTCTCTGAAGTTCAGCCTTGACTTCTTCAGGCGGGATAGGCACACCGGGGGACTGAGGTTGCTCGTCCGGTGAATTTTGTGAGGTCCGATCCTGCATGGACGCTCCACTTTCGCCTGCCTTTTAGTGGTGGGCAGCCAGATTCGAGAGGATAGGCGGAAGTATAGCCCTGCTTTGACCAGCCAGCAATAACTAAATTAAGTCAACGACTTACTGCCAATGCTACCGTAGCGCACTCACATGCTACTTGTGGCGCGGACAGTTCTGACCGAACATCCGGCGTGTTCGCTACCGATACCTAAAAGGAGGAGCCTACAGGTGAAAAGAACCATTTCTATTCTGCTTGTGATCTTCGTCGTAGGTAGCCTTATCTTTGCCGAAGATACCGACTTTCGCGGCGTGAAGTTGGCGGATGCGAAGGGAAAACAGGCCGATGCCGACCTGATCTTCCACGACACAGGCAAGGACCTCGTCGTGCGGGTTGCCGACCGTGATGTCGTAACTATCCCCTATGACGAACTCGACAAGTTCACTTACGAGTACACCAAGAAGCACCGCATTACCCAAGGCGCCATCGTGATGGTGGCCTCGTTAGGGGCGGGCGCGGTGGTCATGATGACAAAGTCGAAGAGCCATTGGCTGTACATCGACTACCACGAACAGAACGCACCCAAGACCGTTGTTCTGCGAATGGACAAGCACGAATACAAGAAGATTGTCGCCGCGGCGCCGGCTCATACCGGCAAGGAGGTGCAGTTCCTTGGGGATGCAGGCAAGAAATCGAAGAAGGCATAAGGCCGGAGGGGAAGGAAATAAAGGCAAGGGCGGGCGCCGGGTGAGGAATCGTTCGAATTGATTTTTAGCTTGACTTGAGTTGTCGACAGGAGCAAACTGCTTCGCATCCTTGACAGGGTCGGCGCCACATCAGAATCCTGTGTGCGAATCTCTTAGGCTTCGTCGTTAATCCTGGACGATAGTTTTTCCAGGTTCGGAAGTATCTGGCCGACTCACCTAGCGCTTTTTCCAATCGAGCAGTAACGTCGGCCCTTGCGGCACAACTCAAAGTGCAAGTGGGATTCCATGCTGTCTTGATGGTTACACTTGCCCGAATTTCAATCGTGCTACGACCGGCGTTCCCATCGGGTAGCTGCCGGAACGAGCCTTAGCTTTTTGCGAGGAGAACCTAAATGGCTAACGCAAGACAAATTCGGAGTTTGATATCGGGCCCGAGCATGGGTGCGGCGGCCGTAGCGCTGGCGATTGTGTTTGTGCTGACGGTCGCCGCAAGCCCGGCGGCGCAGGCGCAAACCTACACTTACAAAGACCTTCACAACTTCACCGGCGGACTGGATGGGGGGGCCCCTTGGGCCGGCGTGACTTATAAGGCAGGGAACCTTTACGGCACGACACTTTCCTACGGTGCTCACGATGCCGGTGTGGTCTACGAGTTGAAGCTCAAGGGACCTACCCTGAATCCCCTCTACGCCTTTACCGGGGGCAGCGACGGGGCCAATCCACGAGCCAGAGTAATCTTCGGCCCGGACGGCACTCTCTACGGCACCGCAGAATTTGGCGGCAAGGGGTACGGCACGGTTTTCAATCTGAGACCTTATCCGACCGTCTGCAAAACTACAATCTGCCCCTGGATGGAAACCGTGCTTTATACCTTCAAGGGAAGTCCTGACGGAGCTTATCCCCTATATGGTGACCTCCTTTTCTTGGCGAGTAACATCTACGACACCACGGATCAAGGGGGCAACGACAACGTTGGCACTGCTTACGAGCTAACGCCCTCGGGGAGCGGCTACACCGAAACCGTTATTTACAGCTTCGGCGGAGGCAGTGACGGGGGAGCTCCGGATGGCGGCGTGATCCCCGACGGCGTCGGTAACCTCTACGGAACCACCGATAACGGCGGCATACACAGCTCCGGGACGGTTTTCCAATTGATGCCCCCCAACGGGCCCCCGCCCTGGACAGAGAATCTCCTGCACAGTTTTGATGGAAACGACGGAGCTGATCCCGAAGCGGGGCTGATATTTGACCCGTCGGGCAACCTCTGGGGCGTCACCACTGCTGGCGGCACGGGCGGCGGCGGTGGCGGTGGTGAGGTTTTCGAGATGACGGACATAGGAAATAACAACTGGTCGTACACCCCAATTTACGGCCTTGCCGGAGGCTCTGAGTGCGGTCCCTATCACAGCCTCGTTATGGACAGTGCGGGCAATCTCTACGGCGCAACGTATTGCGACGGAGCTTACGGGTACGGCAACGTTTTCGAACTGACATACCCCAATTGGGCGTACCACGACCTGTACGACTTCACTGGCGGCAACGATGGGGCATATCCGATCACCCAAGTGACGTTGGATGGGAACGGTAACCTCTACGGAACCGCCTCGGCTGGTGGCTTACAGGGTGTTGGTGTCGTCTGGGAGCTCGTAAAGAACTGAAGGCTACAGTACACACCGGCCGACATCCTGGGTTAGGGTGTCGGCCGTTTTCTTGTCTAGCTAGGTCGCGCCGCCGATCCTCTTCCCGGGCGCCTTGAGCGGGAAGCGCATGCCTTCGTAGAGGATTTTGCGGCTGAACTTCGATTTGCCGGATTCGTGCTCCGAAAAAATGATGGGGAATTCGCAGAAGGTGGTGCCGCTGCGGTGGAGGTTGAACTTCATCTCCATGAGGAAGGCGTAGCCCTCGGGGCGGATGTGATCGAGGTCGATTTCGCGCAGGACCTCGGTGCGGTAGCCGGCGAATTCGGCGGTAAGGTCGTGCACAGGCAACTCCGGTGAAGAGGCGGGCGTAGAGGTTTTGGTTTCGGCATGGGCCAAGATCGGCCAGCCCAAGCCGCAGCCTCACTTGGTTTTTGAAGGTGGCCAATTATGTACCGAGAGGATTCGCAAACAGTCCCTTCGGGCAGGATGTTGCAGTGACAGCACCAGGAGCTCCAAATGACGGGCTCTTCGCCAACGTGCAACTAGCGTGCAGAATCGGCCTTCTCTTGCTGGTTTTCTGGCGGTTTGGTGCGGGGAAGAGCAATGAAATCAACGGGACTTGATGATGACCCCTTGGGCTCATAACCCAAAGGTTGGTGGTTCAAATCCACCCCAATTTGGAGCGGCAACGATCAAGAAATCAAGCCGCCTGAGCCGCCCTGGCAACGCCATTCGCGTCGAGTCGTTCATCGCTACATGGCCGATACTCAGCGCCCCAATGCCGCCCACATCTCCACCGAACTCCGAGTTCTTAAGTGATCCAGCGCCTGCGTGGTCGAATCCACCTGATCGTCGTACTTTGCTCCCGGAAAACCTGTCAGCTCGGTCACATAGGCCGCAAGCCATGGGGTGTTCCGTGGTAAGAATACCAGGCCGTTTTCAAGCCATGCCGTCTGGGCATGAAGACGTATGATCTTGTCGTTGCCCGGAAGTGGCTGATAGGAAGTGGCCCCTAATACGCGCTCGGCCTGCAGATCTTGAATCAGTTGGGTTCCTGACGCCTTGTCCTCAATCAGAATTCTATTGACACTGTGAAGACGCGCCAGTTCCATCACCCTGCGTTTCAGATCGGGATAATTCAGCCGCTGGCGAAACACATGGAGCAGATAGAGTTGTCGGTGTGCACGACCCCAGGTTGTACATACGCTGTAGTCGCTGAGCTCGGTGGATTTGTTAGCCGTGTCCCAGCTCTGGACTTTGATGTCGAATCTTTCTGGTAGTTCCCATGGCTCGTAATATCGCAGCCAGTCGGTTTTCACCATGGCCCCACCCAGCGGAATCGGATTCTGCTGGTATTGGCTGGAGAAATTGTATTCGCCCATCCGTCCGCGGATGCCTGCCAGCATCGCTAAAGTCTCGCGGTCGGGATCAAGAGCGTCCCCTTCCTTGCGCTTGAGCCAACGTCTTCCCAGGGAGTCTTCGATAGCAAAGGTCTCATCCTGCTCAGCGATAGCCGAGAAAGAGAGAACCTCCCATGGCTCCTGCTCAAGCACGTGGCCGACCAGGTCTTCCTGGTGCAAGCGCTGCATGATAATAAGGATGCAGCCTTGGGCCTTGTCATTGAGACGGCTCAGCAGGGTATTGTCGTACCAATCATTGACGGCCTTTCGCCTCGATTCGGAAAGGGCCTCGTCGGGCTTGAGTGGATCGTCGATGATGATGAGGTCGGCGCCGCGGCCGGTCAGGACGCCACCAACCGATGTCGACATTCGCGTGCCTAGATCCATGGTGATGAAGTCATGAACCGCCGACCGCTCGGCCAGCCGCGTGCGGAATAGCTGCTTGTACCAGGCGCTCGTCATGATGTTGCGGCAATCGCGCGCCAGCTTGTCTGCCAGATCCTGGCCATAGCTGGCACAGATGACATGACCGGCTGGCTTGTGTCCGAGATACCAGGCTACGAAGGCGACTGAGGCGCAATGGGACTTCAAATGGCGCGGGGGCAAATTGATGATGAGTCTCTTGATTTTGCCTTGGCGGCAGGCCTCCAGCTTCGTGGCTATTACTTCGATGTGGTGACCGAGGAAGAGAGGCGTCTGAGGGTTCAGCTCATAGAATGAGCGTTCGATGAAGCCGGTGAAGTCGCGACGCAGGACGAATTGATACTCCTCGCGTGACAGCATCCTAGGCGGCATCAGTTCTCTCCTTCATCATCGGAGTCAGGGGACGTGTCGGGTTCGTCTTCAGTCGGTGGGTCTGAAGGAGGGCGAGAATCGAAAACCGCTGGGTCCGATTGCCGGATCCGCCGCACGATGTTGTCTATGACCCTTTGGTCTTCGGGACTCACGATCGTATCTTGGGGAACAGGAACTTGGTTCTGGCTCTCATGGAGCCTGGCCTCGTCCAACACAACGACTGTGGCCTTGGGATCGCCGGTCACGGCTTTATTGATGGTGCCCTTAATAATTGCCTCCAGCTTTGACATCTTTTTGCGCTTGCCGTTTTCGGTGACAGGGATAGGTGTAAGAAGCTCCTTTTCAAAAACCGTTGCGAAGTTCTTGGAACCTTTCGGACGGCCCTTGGCATTACCCGATTGTCCCGGCTTGAATTGCGTCTGGCACGGGGGCTTTTTGTAACCGACCGGGTACTTGGAATCGTTGTTATCAGCCATTCCGGGCCTCCATTTTCTTGTTGCTGGCAGCAAGGTCGTCGAAGCGGTTTCCGGTGACGCCATGGATCGCGTAGTCCCCGGTGTAGCGCTGCCACCTCCGAATAGCTGTATCGACATAGAGTGGGTCGATCTCGATACCATGGCAGATACGACCAGTTCGCTCGGCAGCGATCAAGGTCGAACCAGAACCGAGGAAGGCATCCAGGACAAGCTCGCCCCGGGCAGAGCAGTCGAGTAAAGCGTCGGCCACCAGGGCCACGGGTTTGACGGTCGGATGCAGGGCGAGGAGATTGCCTTCGCCACCCTGCTTGGAGAGGGTATTGACGCTGGGATATTCCCAGACATTGGTGCGGTTGCAACCGTATTGACCCAGTTGCACGTTGTTGCGGTGTTGCCGTTTGCCGTTCCTGAACACAAAGATCAGCTCGTGCTGCGAGCGATAGAACGATCCCATTCCCCCACGGTCCTTGGTCCACACGCATAGATTGAGGAGCGAGTCATAGATGTGCCTGCCGGCGGCCAGCAGTTCTCCCATGTGCCGCCAGTCCATGCAGATAAAGTGGACCGAACCACCCGTGCTGTATCGAACCAGCAGCCGCAGGCTGGTGGTCAGAAAAGACACGAACTCGGCTTCGCTCATCTCACCTGCAGCCATCTGGAATTCGCGATGCCGGACGCAGCCGTTTCCACTGACATGACCGTCGATGGCCACGTTGTAGGGCGGGTCGACGAACACCACATCGGCTCGTCGGCCAGCCATCAACGGTGTATAGGACGGCTGTCGGAGTGCGTTGCCGCAAAACACGCGATGCTTACCCAACAGCCAGAGATCGCCCAGTTGGCTCACTGCCGGGTCGGTTACAGCGACCTCGAAGGAATCGTCGGGATCCTGTTTGTCGGCCACTGTTTGCAGAATCAGGTCGATTTCGGGGACTTCAAAGCCGGTGATGGTGACATCAAAATCGTCATCGATCGTCAGCAGATGCTGCAGCTCGATAGCCAGGATCGACTGGCCCCAGCCAGCCTTTTCGGCCAGCCGGTTGTCGGCGAGGACGTAGGCTCGAATCTGATCTGCAGACAGATTCCCCAGCCGGATGGTCGGCACCAGTGAAATATTCAGCAGCTTGGCGGCGGCCACTCGACCATGGCCGGCGATAATGGTGCTCTCATCATCGATCAGGATTGGATTGGTGAAGCCAAACGTTCTGATGCTGTCAGCAATCTGGCGGACCTGATGTTTCGAATGTGTTCTCGCGTTGCGGGGGTGTTCCTTCAGTTCGCCAACCGGCTGATAGGTAATTAGCAACTCTGCAGCATCGCCATTGTTCACAAGAGCTCCTGTTGAATCCTCAGTTGCGGTGCGGAAAATAAATCCTCCTACTCACCGCTTGAACAACTCGGTTGTATGCGAAGGTGGACAGCCGGGACAATCCTCTGGGACTGTTCTTAGTGAACGTCCGGACAGAAAGAAGGGCAGAGGGTGCTGTATTTGCAGGACCTTACAGACGTCGTTGAAATTTGTCCGCGCTCAGATCGTGGCACTCTAAGGGGTCTACAAGACAGCGGAATGAGTTTGTTCGAATTTTTGACGGGCTAGGTACAGACGTCGCCGAATAGAGGAAATTGAGGCCTACGGACGGCTTGATCAGCGCTGCGGAGATTAGTGCATCTCTCGGGACTGAAACGGGACAAAACAGCCCAAATGGTTGCCTTTTGACCTTCTTACATCCAGCTCTTTGCGCGGGCACGGGTCAGTCTCCTGTGGTTTCCGAATATGACAAGGGATGCGGCTAACGGTCCCGGTTGATCGCCTTTGTTGCCCAGGGAGCGCCATCCTCTCGTCCAGCGCTAATTCGCCCTCAATTCTCTTGATTGTTGCTCAAAACAGAGCGTGAATGTTGGTGGGTTACTCCCGGGGTATTTGAGGAGATAACATGTCCGACAATCTTGCAACTCGGCTTGCTTCCTTGCCCTCCATGAGCAACGATGCCCTATCCGCCCTCTGGCACCAGCTCTTTCAAACCGATCCGCCTCGGCAGCTTCGTCGTCATCTTGTAGTCCGTATCCTGGCCTACAGGATCCAGGAACAGGCGTTCGGGGGGCTCAGTGCCGGCGCTCGTAAACGACTCAGCCAGATTGCCCGAGCAGTGGAGAAGGACCCTGCGGCAGAGGTCGGCGCTGTCCCTGCCTTCAAACCCGGAACCCGCCTTCTCCGACGGTGGCGAGACCAAACTCACGTCGTGACCGTCACACAGAAAGGCTACGAGTATCAGGGTTCTCGATACCAGAGTCTCTCTGAAATCGCCCGTCTCATCACCGGAACCCGATGGTCTGGGCCCCTATTCTTCGGCCTGAAGCCCAACAAAATCAAGGCAGGTTCCCCGAGGTCCAAATGACCACCGAACACAAACCCGTGGTTCGCTGTGCCATCTACACTCGCAAGTCGTCGGAGGAGGGGCTGGAGCAGTCCTTCAATTCCCTCGACGCTCAGTGCGAAGCCTGTCAGGCCTTCGTCTTGAGTCAGCGACAGGAAGGCTGGAGAGCGCTTCCGGCACGTTATGACGATGGCGGATACTCGGGCGGCAATCTCGAGCGCCCCGCCCTTCAACGGTTGCTCGCAGATGTTGAAGCCAACAAGGTCGATACCATCGTTGTATATAAGGTGGATCGGCTGACCCGCAGCCTGGCCGATTTTGCCAAGATCGTCGAGGCCCTGGATGCCCGGGGCGTCTCTTTCGTATCCGTCACCCAACAGTTCAACACCACCAGTTCTATGGGGCGGCTGACCCTCAACGTCTTGCTGTCCTTCGCCCAGTTCGAGCGGGAGGTTACCGGGGAAAGGATTCGGGACAAGATCGCGGCCTCCAAGCGCAAGGGCATGTGGATGGGCGGTGTGCCCCCGCTTGGCTATGACCTCAAGGACCGGAAGCTGATCGTGAACCCGAAGGAAGCACAGCTGGTCTGCGATCTGTATCGCCTGTATCTGGAATCGGGCTGCGTCTCCAAGCTAAAGACCCACTTCGACCGGGAAGCAATTAAGAGCAAAGTAAG
Source organism: uncultured Acidobacteriaceae bacterium (assembly GCA_963823635.1). Classification (GTDB taxonomy): domain Bacteria; phylum Acidobacteriota; class Terriglobia; order Terriglobales; family Acidobacteriaceae; genus Bog-257. The sequence goes on from CAWGMV010000009.1 coordinate 15,120, forward strand.
GATCAGCGGGGCCGGAAAGCGATCAGGAGGAAACTCCTATTCCCGCGGAGCCCTCTATCAGATCCTGAAGAATCGCCTTTACCTGGGTGAAATCGTCCACCGCGATCAAGTCTATGCTGGAGAACACGAACCCATCGTGCCGCGAGAGCTTTGGGACCGGGTGCAAGCCCAACTAAGGAGCGACAATCAAGGACGCAGAAATGGCATCCGGGCCACCTCACCAAGCCTCCTGGTCGGCTTACTGCAGGATGCCAACGGCAACAGTTTTACTCCGTCCCATGCGGTAAAGAACGGCAGACGGTATCGCTACTACGTTTGTCAGTCGAACAAGGGCGGTGTCGGCCGCACTACAGGTCCGACCGCTAGGCTGCCCGCCGGCGAGATCGAAGCTCTGGTTTTGGCGAGATTGCGATCCGCTCTGCAATCCGATCACGAGATCATGGATCGACTGGGTCTCGCATCGGACACCCCGGCGTTTACTCAGCAGCTGGTTACTTCTGCAAGGAAATGGTCGCGCGAGTGGGATTCGGTCGCACCCGCCGAGGTTCACAAACTTGTCAAAAGCGCGATCAAAAAGGTTATCGTGCACGAACATAGAGTCGAGCTGTACGTCAGTAGGTCTGAACTTCGCGACGCCCTGGCGGAGAATCATGCACCCACTTCGAGTCAAGTTCCGGCCGATGACCTCTTCATCCTGGAAACGGAAGCAAAGCTGAAACGCTGTGGAGGCGAGATTCAGACTGGTAGTGCCCCCCAAGTCGGACGGAGAAATGGTCGGGAAGTCGGCACCGGCGTTGCTGAGAGCCGTTGCCAGCGCCCATGAGTGGCGGGAGCGCATGGTCGACGGCAGTCTGCACAATGGGGCGGCGCAGGAACAGGCCGCAGAGGACGAGGCGCGGAAGCAGCCGCAAAAAGCAGTGGTCGGTGGTTAGTGGATAGACGTTGGTCGTTGGTAGCGCCAGCGACCGGAGTCCCGCTATGCGGGACGAAAGATGATAGCCCAGCGCTTCAGCGCTGGGTAGGCTAGTTTGATGAACCCGAGCCGGCTTTTAGCCGGCGGCACTAGGGCGAGGTGTGCCGATGCGAAGGCCGAAGTCCCTCTGGAGAAGGGAAATCGCCATGGCCGAGGCGAAAATTCTGATGAAGCCGGCACCCAACTCGATCCCAGCCGCACACAGCACGGAACATGTGTGTAACTCCTATCCATTATCCAGTGACCACTGGCCACTTACAGTTGATATGCCATTGCAAACAAAGAGGTCATCAGTAAGCCATTGTTTTTCAATAAGCTACCGGGATGACCTGCGCAACCTGATGATTCTAAAGAGTCGTAACAGGGGAGGGGTGCCAAGTAAACCACGCTCCTTGGATCCGGATTGGTATTTACACCCCACCGGGCTGCACAGAGCGGACCGAGGCGAGGAGATGCAGGATAGTGAACAAATATCGCCAAATAAATTAAGTTATTTAATTTTGCTATTGACAAAATCAATTTATGAGGAGATTATCTCTTCAGGAACTTCAGAACCCATGGCAATCTCCAGAACAACCTGTCCGGAATGCAATCAGCCCTTCAAGATCACGCGACTGGCTTGTGCAACGTGCAATCTGGCGATGGAAGGTCAGATTGAGCTATCGCCGCTGGACCAGCTCTCGCCCGACGAGCAGGCGTTTGTAATGGCGTTTGTGCGTCACCACGGCTCGATCAAGAAGATGGAGGAGCTTTTCGGGATCAGTTATCCCACGGTGAAGAACCGGCTGAATGCGATCGCTGCACGACTGGACAAGAGCATGCAAGCTCCGTCACCTCGGGAGTACGTGCTGGAGCAGCTTTCGCGCGGGGAAATCGGCGTGGACGAAGCGCTGGAGAAGTTGGGCTGAGCCCAGGAGGAACGACGATGTCAGTGGAAACCAGAAAAGTGCTTGAAATGCTTGCCGCCGGAAAGATTACCTCCGACGACGCGGAACGGCTGCTCGACAAACTTGCCGCAGCGAAGGAGTCGGCCGAAAACAACGCTTGCGGAGAATCAAGAAGGTTCGGGCCCAACGCCCGCCCGCGAAATATCTGAGGATTCTGGTGCAGGATGGCGACGCCAAGGACGTTAACGTGCGCGTGCCACTAGCCTTCGTGCGCTCTGGAGTCGGACTGATGGCCGTGCTGCCGCCGCGCGTCGCCGAGAAGCTGAACGACAAGGGCTTCAATTTGTCTTGCGCTGAAAGACCTGAAGGGCGACGAGTTGAACGAGGCACTGAACACCCTGAACATCAACATTGACAGCAGCGACGGCAAGCACGTGCGGGTCTTCTGCGAGTAGTCAGTGGCTGACGGCTACTCGTCGCTGGGCGATTCGGCGAAGCCCATCTCGCCGAGGTGCGATTCGGGAAGGTCCACGATGGCCTCGGTGGTGTGGCCGCTGGAGCGCAGCTCTTGCAGCAGCGCGTCCACTTCGCTCACTGGCAGCGCGGAGCTGTGGAGCAGAAACTCCTCCAGCCCGGCGGCGTCGAAGACCTGAACGTAGGAGTTGGCACCGATGTTGTAGTTAACCTGGTACTGCAGTGGATCAGGCTTGAGGCGGAAGATGTGTAGCGTTCCTGGCATAAGTTTTGCGATTGACGAGGCGAGAGTATAGCACGACAGACGATGGGTTGGAGAGTGGCCAATGCCTAAGGCAGAGAGAGGCCAAAATCAGCTAGAGATAACGTGCCGAGAGGCAGAATCAGGCTTCCATCATCGAAGCTTCGGGAAAGCGCAGCTTGCACTTCGACAGTACCCGGTTCAGCAGGTCCTCAATCTCAGTCTCCTGCCAGTTCTTGGCCATGGCCAGCTCGCTCACCAGCAGATAGCGGGTTCGTTCCAGCATTTTCTTTTCGCGGAAACTGAGCGGCTTGGATTGAGCGAGGAGAAGCAGGCCTTTCAAGACGATGGCAACGTCGAGCAGAGAACCGGTCCGCATCTTGTCGGAGTTTTCCTTGTACCGGTATTTCCAGTCAGCATTGTTTTCGCATTTGCCATCGGAGAGAAAATCCAGGATCTTTTGGATCTCGCCGTTGCGGATGACCTTGCGCAGGCCGACGCTGTCCACGTTATGAAACGGCACCATCACCTTGAGGCTGCTGGCCTTGATTTTGAGGAGGTAGAAGCGCTCGATTTGGGAGCCGATCGTGCGACTGCTGATCTGCTCGATTACGCCCACCCCATGATTGGGGTAAACGACTTTGTCGCCGATACTAAAGCCGTGGTTATTCATGAAGGCCGGACTACTGTTCCCCTGGGCGCCATCCGGATCTTATGCGGAGAACCACTTACACGATGAGTTTATTGTACGCCTCCCCGCCGAAACAGGTCAACCAGCGCGGTTTTGCGGCCAACGTGCCATTTCGCGTCACGCCGGGAGCGGCTGGACAAGATGGCACCGCTGTCAGCTACGAGGGCAGCGAGCTGAGCCTCGCGTATAATCTGTACATGCCTTCGGGCGGCCTCATCCGCTCGAAGGCATCAACTCACAAGCAGTATGCCCGAACACATCCGAAGGAAGCTGGAAGACGAAATCGCGGTCCTGGAACGCGAGCTGAACCACGAACTGCCCAAGGAGCTAAAGAAGGCGGTTGCGATGGGTGACCTCAGCGAGAACGCTGAGTATCACATGGCCAAGCAGCGGCAGGAGTTCGTCCGGGCGCGCTTGGGCCAGCTCAAGAAGCGCATGGCCGACCTCTCGCTGGTCAACATGGCCAACATCCCCAGGGACCGCGCGGCACTGGGCTCGACCGTCGTGGTTTACGACTCCACCAAGGAAGCGAAAATTGAGTATAAGCTAGTGACCAGCGAGGAGTCGGATGTGACCAAGGGATTGATCTCCACCAGTTCTCCTATTGGCCGTGCGCTGATGGGCAAGAAGGTGGGTGACGTCAGTGAGGTGGTTACTCCCGCAGGCAAGCGCGAGCTCGAGGTGCTGAAGCTGACCACCATTCACGACGAGGCGTAGAGGTTGTATGACCTGGACGAGCGCAGTCGGGCGTTCCGGCAAGTGGCTGCTGTACAAGATTGTTCACGGCCTGGCGCTCACCCGCATTTCGCCTAACGCGCTCACCTTCATCGGTCTTTGCATCAACCTTGTAGCCGGTATTCTGTTCGGCTACGCGCACGTCGAAAATCAGCGCCGGATGTTCCTTTATGCCGGCCTGGTCATCATCGGCGCCGGCATCTTCGACATGGTGGACGGCCGCGTCGCCCGCGCCACCAATCAGGTCACCCAGTTCGGCGGCTTCTTCGATTCCATCATCGACCGCTACAGTGACGTGGTGCTCTTCTTCGGGCTGCTGGTTTACTACGCTCGTGCTAACCGCTTCTTTTACGTGGTGCTGACCGCCTTCGTCATGACCAGCTCGGTCATGGTGAGTTACGCGCGCGCGCGCGCCGAATCGCTCATTCCAAGCTGCAAGGTAGGTTTCATGGAGCGCCCGGAGCGTGTCGTGCTGGTGATTATCGGCGCGCTGTTCAACAAGATGGCGCCTGTGCTATGGGTCATCGCTGTGTTGAGCACGATCACGGTCATCCACCGCATCAGCTATACCTATCAAGTGCTGCGAACGATTGAGCCGCCGCCCGTGCCCGTCGCGCCCGACCCACTGAAGTTTGAGGAGATCGTCGGATAGGCGTCGCCCTCACTTCAAATGCACTGCCGCCTCAGCTTCTTTTCTCTTAGCCGCTCCCTCGCGAGGCTTGGCCACCACCGGCCCATACTTCGGCTTGATCTGGTGGCATGATGGGTCGCAGTACACGCCCTGATGCGTTTTGTCAGTCTCGGGATCGGGCATCGGCGAGGCCACGGCCGCGTCGCGGTCACCTTCCAGTTCGCGCTCAACGTCTTCAATCAGCTTGCGGTTCTCTTCGGCTGCGAGCCAACTCTTCACGTTGACCAGGTAATTCTCGAAGCGGGCGATGGGATCGCGGGCGCGCCAATACTCCAAGAGCGGCGCCGGCACATATTGCGCAGCGTCGTGGATGGCGTGGCCCTTCATGCGCATCATCTTGGCTTCGATGAGCGTCGGCCCTTCACCACGGCGTGCGCGCTCACAAGCTTCGTGCGTGGCGTCGTACACCTGGCAGGCATCCGTGCCGTCCACAATCACGCCCGGAATACCGTACGCAATGGCGCGCTCGGCAAGGTCCTTCACGCAGAACTGCATATCGGCGGGCGTCGAGTAGCCCCACAGATTGTTCTCGACGATGAGCACCAACCCCAGCTTCTGCACCGCGGCAAAGTTCAGGCTCTCGTAAGTCACGCCCGTGGACTGGCCGCCATCACCGACGTAAGTCAAGCCGGCGATGTTCCTGCCCTGAAGCCGCGCGCCCAGACAGACGCCAGCCATGACGCCGATCAGCTCGCCCAGCATCGAAATCGGAGCGCAGACGTTGCGACGCTGCCAGTCGCCAAAGTGCGACGACGCGTCGCGTCCCCAGGTCGGCGAGTCGGCCTTGGCCATGTACTGCCGCATGATGTCGCGCGCGGCGAAGCCGCGCACCAGCATCGCGCCCTGGTTGCGGATCATCGGCCCCAGCCAGTCGTCCGGCCCGAGGGCGTAGGCCGACGCGCACGAGCAACCCTCCTGGCCCAGCCCGAAGTACACGCCGCCGACCACCTTCCCCTGCTTGTACAGGTTCTCCAGCGCCACTTCCATGCGACGGTTGAGCAGCATCCAGCGATAGATGGCGATGCACTGCTCGCGCGAGAGGTATTTCGATTCGCGAATGGGTGGCGGCGGGGCGCTCAGGTCGCCTTCGACGCGGTACTCCAGATTCGCTCCCTCGCCGGACATGAAGATGCGGAACTCGGGATGCTCGAGGCGGTAGTCGGGAATGTTGTAGGTGCGCACGGAAGACGATGGAGAACCGTCGCTCCTGGCTTTAGACGCTAGTTTCGCAGGACTTTTTGTCTCAATCGGAATCGGGCGCGCGTTCTCGGTTAATTTCTTGGGCGAATTGCCGTGCTTTGGGCGCTTCTTGTGAGCCATAGGTTGCAGAAGAACGATAAACGGACGGCGCGGGCGAGGCAAGTTGAGCCGCTTTGCGGGCGTGAGCGCAGCGGGAGCCTCTGATTCTTGACCGTCTCCCATAAATATGGGAGCATCATGGGGTGAAGACCACACTGGAAATTCCCGACGCCGTCTTTCGCCGCGCCAAGTCCGTAGCTGCCCAGCGTGGCATCCCGCTCCGGGAGTTTGTTACCGAGGCGGTGAAGGACAAACTCGCTGACGCCGGCAAGGCTGCAGACAAGCCCTGGATGGCGGCTTTCGGCAAACTGCGGCGCCTGCGCAAGGAGACGGCCAGAATCAATCGCCGGATCGAAGAAGAATTCGAGCAGGTTGAAGCCGAGGACCGGCTGTGATTTTGGACACGAACGGACTTTCCGCCGTCGCAGAGGGAGATGGAGCGTTTGAACCCATCCTCCGCACAGCAGCGCAGGTCGCCATTCCCGTCATCGTCCTAGGCGAATACCGCTACGACATTTCGCAATCTCGCCACCGCAAGCATTACGAACGATGGCTCGATGAATACTTACCCGAATTCCGCATCCTCGACATTGACGAACGAACCACTATCTCCTATAGCGCCATCCGCGCTGAACTGAAGAAGGCCGGAACGCCGATTCCTGCCAACGACGTTTGGATTGCGGCGTTGTGCCGCCAGCACTCTCTGCCGCTGATCAGCCGCGACCGCCATTTTGACGCCGTACGGGGAATTACAAGGCTGGCATGGTAGCCCACGAGGTTACAGGCAAGTCTCAGGCTTTGCTACGCCGACTCGCTACCGTCCCCGTGCAGTTCGCGCAGTTCCTTCGGAGGCCGCGCCGGAGTGTCCTGATTGGCGGGCGCTTGTGCTGTCATGGCCGCTTCGCCGAGCAGGTCGTCGAGCGACTCCAGCCAAAGCATCTGCGATTGAAAGACGCGCCCAAAGTTGCGCGAGGCGGCCGTGGCGACCTCTTCCATGTCCAGCGTTTTTTGCAATTCTTTTTGCATGGAGGTCACCGGCTTACTGGTAATGCCGCAGGGGACGATTAGGGAGAAGAAATCCAGGTCAGTGCTGACGTTGAGCGCGAACCCGTGCGTGGTAACGCCGCGCGAAATGTGCACGCCGATGGCGGCGATCTTGGCTTCGGGCTTATTGCGCAGCGCGTAGGTCCACACGCCGGTCAGGCCTTCGATGCGCTGGGTGCCGATGCCGAAGTCGCCGCAGGTGCGAATGAGCACTTCCTCCAGTCGCCGCACAAATTCCACCGCGCCAATCTTGGGGTCAAAGCTGCGCAGGTCGAAGATGGGATACGCCACAAGTTGGCCCGGTCCGTGGAAGGTCACGTCGCCGCCGCGATCAATGTCGAATAGCTCCACGCCCTTCTGCGCCAGGAACTCTGGCGGAGCAATTACATTGCTCAGCTTGGCGTTGCGGCCGAGGGTGATGACCGGCGGATGCTCCAGCAGCAGCAGAGTGTTTTCGACGCGGCCCGCCTTGCGCAGCTCCATCAGCGTACGCTGCAGTTGCAGCGCCGTTGCGTAAGGCACCAACCCGAGATGGAAGACGTGGATCACCATGAATCGGCAGTCGACTATCAGCCGTCAGCTATCAGATTACGGCATTTGGATGAACGCCGTTCGCTTTTCGCCATTCGCCAGAGCCTGTCGATTGGATGGCCGAACGAAGGCACTCGAACCGTTGCGCGCGCCGAGCTGGCTACTCCTGCAGCCGTTTGGTCCAGCAGTTCAGTGCTATGCTGAATCCAGCTCCCGCGCCAAATTCCGATGAAGCGTGATGTAGAAGACCCTCCCGTTGCCGCAGAGCCAGTGGCCAAGCCGCGCCACGTCAGTCTGCGGCTCGTCGGCAATGCCCTCTTTGTCCTGCTGATCGTGGTTGCCGCTGCGGCAGGTGCGGCTTCGGGATTCTTGCTGGTTTATTCCACCGACCTTCCACAGGTCACTGAACTGGAGCACTACCGCCCGGCTACCATCACCCAGCTCTATGACGACCAGGACCGCGTCATCGGGCAGTTTGCGCTGCAGAGGCGCGTCATCGACAGCTACAACGATTTCCCCAAAGTGCTGCGCGATGCGCTGATTTCCACCGAAGACAAGGAGTTTGAAAGCCACTGGGGCGTGGACGTGTGGCGCGTGTTCGGCGCAGCCTGGCGGGACATCGTGCAGGAGAGCCGCGCGCAAGGAGCTTCAACGCTGACCATGCAACTGGCACGCAACCTGTTTCTTTCGCCCGATCGCAGCTTCCGGCGCAAGATCCAGGAGGTGATGCTGGCCATCCAGATCGAGCGCCGCTTCACCAAGCAGCAAATCTTCACCCTCTACGCCAACCAGATCTATCTCGGCCACGGTGTGTATGGCTTCGAGGCCGGTGCGAACTACTACTTCAGCAAGAAGGCCAAAGACCTGACGCTGGACGAAGCCGCAGTCCTGGCCGGATTGCCTAAAGCGCCGAATGCATACTCGCCGATTAACAATACTGAGCGTTCCCTCCGCCGACGCAATGTTGTTATCAACAACATGCTGGAGGACGGCAAGATTACTGCTGCCGAGGCGCAACTCGCCAAGAGCGCGCCGCTTGTGCTCAACGTGGCGGCTGAGCCCAACGACATTGCGCCGTATTTTGTCGAGGAGGTCCGCCAGTATCTGGAGAAGAAGTACGGAACTCAGGAGGTACACGAGGCCGGACTGCGGGTTTATACCTCGCTCAATCTAGAGATGCAGCGCACGGCCCAGCAGGCGGTGCGCGACGGTCTGGCCGCCTATGAGAGGCGTCACGGCTGGAAGGGCAATCTGCTGAACATCGTCGCCAATGGCGACTCGCTAGCCAGTTATCACCACGTCGACTGGGACAGCACGCCCGTGCCCGGCGATTACCTTCACGCGCTGGTGACGGAGGTCGAGCCGCAAGCGGCGACGGTGAAGTTCGGCCGCTACCAGGCGCGGCTCGGGCCCGCCGAGCTGAAGTGGACGCACCATGCTTCGGCGCAACAGTTTCTCACCGTGGGCGATCTGGTGTACGTCAAGATCGTTGACCTGAACGGCAGCGACAGCCACGTCACGCTGGAGCAGGAATCGGGCGTGCAGGGCGCACTGCTTGCGCTCGACAACTCCACTGGTGATGTCAAGGCCATGGTGGGCGGGCGCGACTTTGAAGAGTCGAAGTTCAATCGCGCTGTCCAGGCCGAGAGGCAGGTCGGCTCGTCGTTCAAGCCCTACGTCTACACCGCCGCCATCGATGAGGGACTAACGCCGGACGACACGGTACTCGACGCACCCATCAGCTTCAGCACGCCATCGGGCCTGTACACGCCGCACAACTACGACGGCAAGTTCGAAGGCGTGATTACATTCCGCCACGCTTTGGCTGAGTCGCGCAATATTCCTGCTCTGAAGGTTACGGAGCGAGTCGGCGGCATCAAGACCGTCATCGAGTACGCGCGTAAGTTCGGCATCACCTCTCCGCTACCGCCTTACCTGCCGGTTGCGCTGGGCGCCGCTGACCTTACGCTGACGGAACAGACTTCGGCATTCACCACCTTCCCCAACGACGGCGTGCGGGTGATACCACGCTACATTCGCAAAGTCACCGACTATGACGGCCGCGTCCTGGAGGAGAACTATCCCGAGGTACGGGATGTCATCAGCGCGCGTACGGCGCGAATCATGGTCAGCATGTTGCAGGAAGTCATCAAGCATGGCACGGGCTACGTTGCCAGCAAGCTCGACCATCCGCTGGGAGGCAAGACCGGCACCACCAACGACTTCACCGATGCCTGGTTTGTCGGCTTCTCGCCGTCGTTGACCTGCGGCGTCTGGGTCGGCTATGACGAGAAGAAAACCCTGGGCAACAAGGAAACCGGCGCCATGGCAGCGCTGCCCATCTGGATTGACTTCATGCGCGTGGCGCTTCAGGGACGCGAGGCAGAAGACTTTGCTGCGCCGCCTCCTACAGCGCGGGCAGCAGTGGGGCAAAAAATTGACATGCAGGATCACCCTGCTGACGACAGCGAGGCGCACTGATGCGGCGTTTCTTCCGTTACGTGGTGCGCGTGCTGATTCTGATGGTCGTCTTCATGGCGTCGGCACTGATGGCGATGCGCTTTGCCATCCATGGCCGCCAGACCAGAATTCCCAAACTCGTCGGTATGACAACATCGCAAGCCGAGCGCTCCCTTGCTGATCATGGTCTTATTCTCGATCCTGGCGATCGCTACTTCAGCTCTGACGTACCTCCGGGGCGCATCATGTCCCAGGCTCCCGCTCCGGGAGAACAGGTACGGCGAGGATGGCATGTACGGGTAGCCGAGAGCATGGGGCCGCAACGCGTCGTTATACCTGACCTGGTCGGCGGCAGCGAGCGCGTAGCTGAGATCAACATCCGCCGGCGTGGCCTGGAGTTGGGCAGCACTGCTACCGCTACTATCCCCGGCTCTCCCGCCGACCAGATCGTAGCTCAGAGCCCGCCAGCTAATGCCGTTAACGTCTCCGCCCCAAGGATCAGTGTGCTGCTGGCTGCTCCTGAAGAGCGCGCTTCGTTCGTCATGCCCGATCTCGTCGGCCATAGCGAGGACGATTCGATCAACGAGATCGTTGGCGCTGGACTACGTGTTGGAAGCATCACCAGCCAGCCACCACCAGCCGACACCAACGCGAACGCCAATGCTGCGGCGACCTCTACTTCCGGCACGCGCATGGTAATAAGGACAATCCCTGCCGCCGGACAACGAGTCTATGAGGGACAGGGGATTACGTTAGAGGTGACGCCATAGCTCCAGAAACGGGGCCACATGAATGAACGCAATTAGGCCCAAGCGCGTCACAGGATTTTTCTGTTAAATTTTGTAAATTTCCCAAAACGGAACTCCCCGACTCATCCGCAAACGCCACCACGCCATGTCCATATTCGGACATCGCATTCCGCCTACGGGCGAACAACCTGCTCTTAATCCCCGTATCTCGCTGTTACAGCAAGGGATAGTCCTCTCACCCCGTTGGCCCTCTATCTGCACCTCGTCCTGCGGGGGCGATATGGTCCTTGAGCAAGAGGAACCGGTCATCCTGATCGCCGAAGATCAGGAATATGTGCGGGAAGCGCTGGCGATGCTGCTGCGCGGCAAAGGCTATTCGGTCACGCTGTGCGCGTCGCCGAATGAGGCCCTGACGGCGGCGCAACAGCGGACGCCCGATGTTGCCCTGCTGGACATGAATTATCAGCGCGACAGCACCTCGGGCATCGAAGGCCTGAACCTGATTCAGCGCCTGCGGGAGGTGGATGGGACGGTTCCGATCATCGCGCTGACGGCATGGGGGAACGTAGAGCTTGCGGTCAGCGCCATGCAAAACGGTGCCTCTGACTTCATCGAGAAGCCGTGGCGCAACGATGCACTGCTGGAGAAAGTGCAGTCACTGACGAAGCGCGCACAGCGGGCGCGTTCGTCGCAGCGCATCTCAGAGTTCCAGCGCCATGACGCGCACGAATTACAGACGCGGATCGTGCCGCAGCGCCACCTCATAGCGGGTGGGGTTGAGATTTTCGGCGACAGCATTCCGGCGGAAGTGGTGGGTGGCGACTACTTCGGAGTCTGGCAGCCGACGCCGGACGTGCTGCATTTCTGCGTGGCGGATGTCTCGGGCAAAGGCACTCCCGGCGCCATGATTGCTTCCATGCTGTACGCCTCAGTGAGCACCCTGTCGTCGTCGAGTAATAGTCCCGAACTAATTCTCGGCCAGGTAGAGACAATCCTGCGCAACCAGCTGGGCGAAGGACACTACATCACTATTTTTTACGGTGTGCTCAATCTCAACACCCATGTCTTGCATTTTGTGAACGCCGGGCATTGTCCGCCCATCGTACGTCACCACGACGGGACTATTGTGTCGTTGGCTCCGACGCGGCCCGTATTGGGATTCATGCTGGACGCGGCGTTTCGCTCCAAGCGCTTGCGCCTGGCAAGCGGAGATCATCTGTTGCTCTATACCGACGGCGTGAGCGAAGCGGCGAATGAGGGGGGTGAGGAGTTCGGCGCGGAGCGGCTGGCAAAAACCCTCGATGGCGGAGTGCAACCGTTGCCGGAACGGTGGAGAAGCATCATGGAGCAAGTCCGCAACCATGCCAATGGCGTGTTTGCCGATGACGCGACCATGGTGCTCATATCGGTGGCGAGCTAGAGCATTCTCTCGTTTTGGGATGTTCGGGTAGAGCAGGCCATCAGGCCCGTGTCGAGCAGCAATAAAGAGGCGGGCCCGTCCCCACGGCTTTGACGCTCTGTGATCTTCGAGCACCGCTGCCCATCCCACGCTATTCCGCCCAGTCAGTACACAAACCTCGCAGCGTTTTGAGCAGAATCAGAGTAGTAGCCGAAACGCCCGCACCTACGGCGCTCGGTCATTTCCGCACCTCACTGATTCGGCACCAAGACAGAGCGTGAACGCCTACGCCATAGTTCCGAGTACTGCCTGAAATCTGCGTTGATGGCCATACGACGGCCTATCACAATCTTGCCCCAGCTTTCGCCAAACGAAGGCGAAAAGGTGGGTCCGGGCTTTAAGTCTTATTTCTTGATCCGAACTGCCAAGTGCATCAGCGGGGAAGGATTTCTCTCGTTTTAGAGGTCAGTTTCGGGCGGTGCTCCCCTGCGGTCCTTCCAGGCTAATGATCCTGGTTTCCAGATCGAGGAGCTTGGATTGCATGGCATCAAGTTGCTGAGTGGTGGATGAATTGATGTTGGAGACATCGGCTTCAATCTTGCGCATACGCACGCCGGCTGATTCCTGATAAGCTCCGAACGCCCGAACGATGCGAGTCTTTGAATCATGCGTGCGCTCGTCAATGTACTCGCGCAGATCCAGTATGCGCTCGTCAATGTACTCGCGCAGACGCTTCTCCATTCCTTCCAGGTACCGCTGGAGATCGGCATCCATAGCCAAAATCCTATCACACAGGAATTACGGCTATCTGCCTTGGGCGCCAGCCCGGCGCCCGAGGTTTGTGTCCTTCTCCTGGACGTTAACCTGCGACCAGACCACACTCACTGCAGCGGCGGATGCCGTTCGTGCCAGTTGGTGTGCGCCTGGAACGTCCCGGCGGCTGCGACGAGAGCGCTGTCATTCAGCACCCGAGCGAGGAACTGGATGCCGATTGGCAAGCCGCTCCTGGTGAATCCGCAGGGGACGCTCACTGCGGGCAGCCCGCAGAGATTCCCGATGCCGCCGATGGGATCGGCGAACGACAGGTCGGTCTCAAGATTGGTGTCGAGCGTGGTCGCAGGAGTTGGCAATGATGGCGCGACCAGCACGTCGCACTGCTGAAAGATGGCGTCCATCTTCTGCTGCAGCACGCGGCGGATGCGCTGCGCGCGGATGAAGTCCTGCGAGTCAACCGTCTGGGCGACGTAGCCACCAATGCGGCTGAGCGGATCGCTGAGCTGCGATACACCTCCCGATTCGATCAGCTTGGAGAAGGCCGACGCCGCTTCCACATTGATCACGATTCCGCCAGCAGCTTCCCACGGCCCTTCCGGTAACGCGATGCTGCTCACATTCTCCCCGGCCTTGTGCAGAACAGTGATGGCCTGCTCGAAGGCAGCGGCGATTTCAGGATCAGGTTTCTCCCATGCATTCTGGATGGTGGCGATGCGCAGAGAACTTGCGGGCGAAGCATAGGTGAAGCGGGCTTGCGGCTCGGGCAGTGAGCCGGCGTCGGTTGGATCATGTCCGCTGATAACGGCGAGTACGGTTGAACAATCGTCGGCTGTGCGGCACAGAGGTCCGATCTTGTCCATCGAGTAGGCGAGCGCCATCGCCCCGCCGCGGCCGACGCGCCCGAAGGTCGGACGCAATCCTGAGACACCACAGAAGGCTGAAGGGCAGACGATGGAGCCCCAGGTTTCGGTGCCGATGGCAAACGCCGCCATGGCTGAAGCCACAATTGCTCCCGAGCCGCTCGACGAGCCGCAGGTCCAACAGTTCGTATTCCAGGGATTCTTCGCCGCACCGGTCGCCGAAGCCGCGGCGAAGCGGTAGCCGAGGCCACCAGCCAGCTCGATCATTGCGGCTTTGCCCAGCAGCACCGCGCCGGCCTCATTGAGCTTGTCGATGACGGTCGCGTTGTAATCGAAGTGCTGGTCTTGATAAGGCTTGGCCCCCCACGTTGTGGGATATCCCTTGACCGCCAGAAGATCCTTGGCGGCATAGGGAATTCCGTGCAGGGGCCCGCGATAGTGGCCGTGGCTGATTTCCTCTTCCGCCTGGCGGGCCTGCTGCATGGCGAGCTCGGGCGTGAGGGTCGCGTACGCGTTCAGCGTGGGGCCGTACTTCCGGCTGCGTTCCAGATAAGCTTCGGTCAACTGCACCGGCGACAGCTTGCGGGCATGGGTGCGCTCGCCCAACTCGCGCACGCTGAGGTAGAGCACGTCTTCGGTGATCATCACCAATTCTCCTGATAAGACGGCGTCGTCACCACAGAGGCACAGAGACATAGGGAAGAAATAAAGACCATTTTCCTCTGTCACTCTGTCTCTCTGTGGTTGATGTTGGGCAACTACTTGCCACTCCCTGCGCTCGACATCTCGGCATCTGTAAACTTGAGCACTGTCGCGGGCTGATCGGCATTGTCCAGCGGGAAAGCACGAAACGCGGCCAGCGGCTTCTGGCCTTCTATCACCAGCCGGTGGATGTCTTTCTTTTCTGCGTCGGTAAGGCGGCTGCCGTAATTCTGGATGATCCACTGGTACTTCAATTCACCCTGGGCCTGGAGCTCAGGCGACAGGGGTGGTGAAGCCTGCGGTGGGGCTGCGGCCGCAGACTTGGGAGCGCTTTCCTGCGACAACAGCGCTCCCGGCAAGATTGCTGCGCTTGCCGCGGCCAATGCAACGTGGCTGGCGAATTGGCGGCGAGAAAGTTTGTTGGCCGGTTCACTAACTTCCGGGTTTAGCGTAGGCGGTGGTTTTGGCATAGTCCTTACTCCTGCTCGCAACATCGCGGGAAATGCGAAAGCCTATCGGATGCGACGGAGCGAGTCAATTAGCAGGAATGCATCCCGGACGCGCGGGTACTTGTCTTCAAGCACTGAGCATTGCCGATCCGAGCTCTTGAAGTTGTGACCCGCGTCTTCATGCACCGGCCGTTTTTCTTGGGGTTTTCACCATTGACAACAGGGAGAGTACGGAGTCTATCTGGTTTTATCTGCGTGAACACCGTGCGCTCCGTGGTGAAAAACTAGCTTCCGCTCGGCGAGGCGGCTAGATCACGACGGTCTCCTGGTACTCCCCGTACACGCGACGCATGGCATCGGAGATTTCGCCCACGGTCGCGTTGGACTCGACTGCCTCGACAATCGTGGGCATCAGGTTGCCGGTGCCGCGCGCGGTGTCTTCTACCTGCTTCAGCGCAGCCTGCCACTTAGCCTGGTCGCGCTTGGAACGAAGAGCGCGAAGGCGCTCCACCTGCTTGCGCTCCAGCGATTCGTCGATCCGTTGCAGCGGTATCGCCTTCTCTTCGTCAAGTGCGAATGCGTTCACGCCGACCACCATAGCTTCATGGTGATCGACCTTCCGCTGATACTCGTAAGCGGCGTTCTGGATCTCCTGCTGCACGAAGCCGCGCTCGATGGCCTTCAACGTTCCGCCCATGGCATCGATCTTGTCCAGATATTCGCGAGCGTTCGCCTCGATCTGGTTGGTCAGCGACTCTACGTAGTAGGAGCCCGCCAGCGGGTCAATGGTCTGCGGCGCTCCGGACTCGTAGGCGATGATCTGCTGCGTGCGCAAGGCGATCCGCGCTGACTGCTCGGTGGGCAGGGCCAGTGCTTCATCGAAAGAGTTGGTGTGCAGCGACTGCGTTCCCCCGAGCACGGCGGACAAAGCCTGCAGCGCGGTGCGGACGATATTGTTCTCCGGCTGTTGTGCGGTAAGGGTAGAGCCGGCGGTTTGGGTGTGGAAGCGCAACATCCAAGACTTCGGGTTTTTAGCGCCGAAATGATCACGCATGATGCGGGCCCACATGCGGCGGGCGGCGCGGAACTTTGCCACTTCCTCCAGGAAATTGCTGTGCGCGTTGAAGAAGAACGAGAGCCTGGGCGCAAACTTGTCAACGTCGAGGCCGGCATCAATCGCGGCCTGCACGTAGGTCATGCCATTGGCCAGGGTGAAAGCGACCTCCTGCACCGCGGTGCATCCCGCTTCGCGCATGTGGTAGCCAGAAATGGAGATGGTGTTCCAATCGGGCACATTCTCGTTGGCGTAGGAGAAGATGTCGGTGATGATGCGCATGGCCTGCGCGGGTGGATAAATGTAGGTGCCGCGCGCAATGTATTCCTTCAGCACATCGTTCTGCACCGTGCCGGAGAGCTTGCGCACGTCGCGGCCGGTGCGCCGCGCGGTAACGATGTACAGCGCCAGCAGGATGGACGCAGTTGCGTTGATGGTCATCGAGGTGGAGATCTCCTCCAGATTGATGCCGTCAAAGAGCCGCATCATGTCCTCGATGGAGTCGATGGCCACACCGACCTTGCCGACTTCGCCCACGGCCAACGGGCTGTCGGAGTCGAGGCCGATCTGCGTTGGCAGATCGAAGGCGACGCTCAGCCCCGTCGTGCCCTGGCTCAACAGATACTTGTAGCGGCGGTTGGACTCTTCGGCGTCGCCCATGCCGGCGTACTGCCGCATGGTCCATAAGCGGCCGCGATACATGGTTGCCTGCACGCCGCGAGTAAAGGGAAACTGGCCTGGATAGTTGAGCTCGCGGTCGTAGTTCCAGTCCTCGAGGTCAGCGGGAGTGTACAGAGGATGGACGCTGATGTGCGAGGAAGTCTCTTGCTCGTCCGCTGGTTTGCTGGTAACCGTGCTTTGCTTGGTTTCTGGCATGGTGGTGCGCCTTCAGTATCGAGATGATCCAACTATCCACCCAGAGGCGAGACATTCGCTATGACATGCGTCACAAAAGCAGTTTCGAGTTTCAAGGTCCGGTTGTGAGTTGGAACCTTGAAACCCGGGGTCGCTGCAACTATTTCTTCCGCGATCTCCAGAACGAGCTTACGCCGAAATAGGCAAAGGCGAGCGCGAATGCGGCTGCCAATGCAACTTTCCCCACGCCGGATGTGCCGGCCTCATGCCGATGGTACTGCCGGACGGCCGCTCCGCCGCCGACGATGGCGAGAAAAAGGAAGAGCAATCCCGTGACTTCCAGCCAGAGCACGTGCAGCACACGTCCAACCGTGCCAGCAGTGATTCTGCCTGCGTGGTAAAAGGCGCGTAGCCAACGGTTCTCGCCGCTCTTTCGTCCCGCGACCCGTAGAAAGGCACGGCCCTGAGTACCGAAATCGCGGGATGGCACGGTTGACCTCGTCGGCAGCTGCACTGGGTGCCGAAAAACGGTATTCTAACAGCCGGCGCTTCTGGCTGGGCGGGATGGGGTCACGCCGCAATTGTTAAGCGTTTACAAAACTTTGACGATGGATTCGCATCAAAGCTAATGACGCCGGGGTTGCGAAAGAGTTAAAGTGCTCGGAGCAAGTTTCGCGTGCGCATTCGGGGCTCCGTTCGCGTGCCGGGAAAGGGACCAGGTGACATCGTGGACAACCGACTCAAAGGCCTAATGCAGGAACTGGGGGAAGCGATCAACAGCTCGCTATCAGAGTCAGATGAGATTGCCGAGGTTATCTCCCGGATCAAGGCCGGCGGCTACGATGTCTTTCTGGTACTGGAGGCGACAATTGGGCTTAATCAGCGCGGCGAGGACGTTGTCGAAAAAAGGCCGATCAGGACCCCGCGCTCGTCTCGCGATTACTCGATGACCTCCCAGGACATCAGGTTTCTGAAGCAGATGCGCATCAGCGTGGACGACGTTAAGAAGCATTAGACTCCTATTCCGCATGTGCACCGCCCGAGGGTCTTGCGGTGTGCTAACATTCGACTTCTCTATTGGGCCGGCTTGCGCCGCTAACTGCGGACAGCCTCTGGGCAAAGGGTTTAGACGTCCCTCTGCCAGGAAATTCGCTGTGGGGAAATCGACAGGATGAGGGAAACACTTGGAGTCTTGCTGGCCGGAGGAGCGGGTGAGCGCCTCTATCCGCTGACCCGGGATCGTGCCAAGCCGGCCGTCACCTTCGGCGGCATCTATCGCATCATCGACGTCACTCTTTCCAATTGCATCAACTCCGATCTGCGCAAGGTCTACATCCTGACACAGTACAAGGCGTTGTCTCTGAACCGGCACATTCGCGAGGGCTGGGGCAACATTGTCGGCCACGAACTGGGCGAGTTCATCGAGGTACTGCCGCCCATGATGCGGGTCAGCGAGAACTGGTATATCGGCACGGCTGACGCGGTATACCAGAACATCTATTCCATCGGCTCCGAACAGCCGAAGTACGTGCTCATCCTCTCGGGCGACCACATCTACAAGATGAATTATGCCCGCATGCTGCGGCAGCATAAGGATTCGGGCGCGGATGTTACGATTGCGACCATCCTGATTGATCCTTCAGAAACCAGAAATTTTGGAGTGGTGGAGGTTGATAGCACCGGCCTGGTTGTCGGTTTTCAGGAGAAGCCGGAACAGACTGATCTGCGCTCCCCTTACAATCCGGCCATGGTCTCGGCGTCCATGGGGGTGTACCTGTTCAATACCGATGTGCTCATCCCCGCGTTGCTGAGGGACGCCGAAGACCCGGCCTCGCGTCATGACTTCGGACACAACATCCTGCCGCGCCTGGTGGACCACTGCAAGGTTTATTCCTTCAACTTCGTTGACGAGAACAAGAAAGAAGCGCTTTACTGGCGCGATGTAGGTACGCTGGAGGCCTTTTATGAAGCGAATATGGATCTGGTTTCAGTGGCCCCGGTGTTCAACGTCTACGACGAGGCCTGGCCTATCCGCACCCACATGCGGCAGTATCCGCCCGCCAAGTTCGTCTTCAGCGATCCCGGGCGTACCGGCGAGGCGCGTGATTCCATCGTTTCCATGGGGTGCATCATCTCGGGGGGTTCGGTGCGCAATAGTGTACTTTCCCCCGATGTGCGGGTGAACTCCTACACGGAAATTGACAGCAGCATTCTCTTCTCTCACGTCAATGTCGGCCGCCACTGCCGCGTCCGCAAGGCGATCATCGACCGTGACGTTCACATCCCGGAAGGAACGGTTATCGGCTATGACACCGAGGCCGACCGCGCCAAGTACCACGTGACCGACACGGGAATCACGGTGGTCACGCGCGACTACTCGATGTTCGAGAACCCAGTCACCATCGATTACTTCACGTCGGAATAGTTCCAGTTAGAGGCTTGGCCATTTGCGGCCAAACAGCCTGGGCGTTATTTGTGTGTCGCTGGCTTGGCGGAAAGCTCGGATTTCGCAGCATGGATTCTGCCGGCGCGGATGGCTTTTCTCAGCTCTTCCCAGTCCTTGACGGTCTGGTTGGCGTAGTGGATCCCGAAGGTGGCCATGGCCTGGTCGAACTTATCGTTGTTGCCCAGGTATCCTGCGATAGCGCAGGAATCACCTGAGCGCGCGTGCCCTTTGGAGAGCAGTTCACCGCACAGCCTCGCGTACTCCAATAGCCCGTTGCCTTTGAGGTCGCCTGCCTCAATGCCCGCCTTGTGGTCGCGCAACTGGCGCACCACATAGTGGCGACCGGCGATAGAGGTCCATCCCAGAAAGATGTCGGACTGCATTTGCATGGCGCGGCCGCCCTCCGCGACCCTCTGTCCCTGATGTTTCGCAACCCGACTGTGGGGCAAATACAAAGCGTAGGCCGTTCGCGGCTCTTCCTTGATCTGGATGAATAGTGGGTCGGAGACAGCTCCGGCAAACATAAGCAGCACGTAGTCGCGTACCCCCACGCTGCCCGTACCCACCACGCGAAAGGCAACGTCCTCGACCTGATATTGCCCGAAGAAGTGGGCACGTTCCCGCAGAAGCGTATGCATGTAAGGGCGCAAGGACGCCACGGCTGCGTCAGCCTCCTTTCGCGACACGTGATATTGCGTCGGCTTTCGATCGCGAAAGACGTGGTGGCCTCCGCTCAAGACGGTCAGGCTCTCCAGATTGCGCAGCGGAGTGGCGCGTTCCGCCTTGCGAAGGACGGAGCGCACCGGATCGATCTCGCGATAGACCTGAAAACGGGCAAGCTCCACGACCGGCATTTGGGAAAGGCGGCGCATGTACACGCGATAGCTGCCGGCAAAGGCCAGCACGGCATTTTTGCACTGCTTTTCGGAATTGCCGGCTTCACGCCCAGCCAGCACCAGGCTGGCGGACATGCGCTTCACATCCCACTCCCACGGCCCGATGATGGTTTCGTCGAAGTCGTTGATGTCGAAGATGAGCCGTCCGTCAGGCGCTTCGAAGGCGCCGAGGTTCTGCACGTGCGCGTCACCACAAATCTGTGCCGTCAAGCCGCTATGCGGTAGAGGCGCGAGGTCGGCCGCCATGAGAGGTACAGCCCCGCGAAAGAATCCGAAGGGCGAAGCTGCCATGCGGCCCCATTTGATGGGCAATAGAGAGGCTATACGTCCGCGCTGTGCCGCCAGCAGTAGGTCGATTACGTCGTGCTTACGAGTTTTGGGGTCCCAGTTCGCCTGGTCAACACGCCCGACCTTGTGACGGCAAGACCGGCCAGCCTGGCGCCATTCTTTGCGAGTCACAATCCTGGGTTTCTGGTCTGGCATGTAAAGGAACAGCGAGCATCATACGCCAGGTGCGCACAGGCGCAAAGAAAAAGGAGCGAAGACCAACGCGAAGGGAGGACTAAAGATTCTGACCCAGAATGCGGGCCGATTTATCCGGCTGTCACGCTGCGCGGTTTCACGTTGCTGCGGATGAATTCAATGATGGAATCCATCGGAGTGCCCGGCTGAAAGACGGCGGCGACGCCCGCCTGCTTCAAAGCCTCGACATCCTGGTCAGGAATGATGCCGCCAACCAGAACCAGCACATCGTCCATCTGGTTCTGCTTCAGCAACTCCATCACGCGCGGCACGATGGCATTGTGCGCGCCGGAGAGGATGCTGAGGCCGATGACGTCCACGTCTTCCTGCAGCGAGGCGTTGACGATCATTTCCGGGGTCTGGCGCAGACCGGTGTAGATGACTTCCATGCCGGCATCGCGCAGGGCGCGGGCGATGACCTTGGCGCCGCGGTCGTGGCCGTCGAGCCCGGGCTTGGCGACTAGGACGCGGATTTTGCGTTCAGGGGACATGTCGGTAGCTCTTAGCTTTCAGCCCTCAGCTTCCAGCCAAACCTTCATGATAAACCTTGGAGGCAACAGTCGTCAGGGCGGAACGTAGTCCCCAGACGGGATCGAAGGGATCCTGCGCTCTCTGCGGCGGCCCCGCCAGATATCGCGTTCAACCGGTGTTCGGACTATTGCAGCAATCCGAACTCCGCAACTCCCGATGGTGTGCCCACGAAGACTTTACCATTCACGATCACTGGGGTTACGGAACCTAGTGCCCGTGCCAAATTGGTCGCGCGATCCCGCCTGACTTTGGCATACTTCGCCCATTTCGCCAGGTTGTCGAATGCGGACAGGAGGCCGTTGGGAAACTGCTGCCCGGGAAACGCCCATCCGTCCCAAATGTCATCGGCAATGCGCCACATTTGCGAGTATTGCGCCACCTCGGCGGCATGGGTCAGGTTCGTTGGACCGGGGGAAAGACTCAGCACAATCCTTCCGCCGGACTTTCGGATGGCGTTGGCGATCATGCGGATCTCGGCGCCCTTGTAAGGATGATCGGAGATGCAGTCCACCTTGAGAAAATCCACTCCCCACCTGGCGTACAGGCGCATCACGGAGTCGTAATAGGCCTGGCCGGCGGGGGTGTCGCGAACGCCGTAGTTGTCCGCGTTCCAGGGGCAGGTGTCGCTGGTGTCGGCAACGTCTGCGGCGTGGAAATTGGAGTCCGCCACCGGGAGATTGTCGTGAAGCACTCCCGGGGAATGCCGCGGACGATGTGGATGCCGAATTTCAATCCCAGCCCATGGACCCAGTCGGCCAGCGGCTTGAACCCGGCCCCATTCGCGGCCGAGGGATAACGCCCCGGGTCCGGAATCAGGCGGCCGTTGGAATCCCAGGAAAACTTGAACTCGCCGGCTCGCGCTAGGGGATTCGCCAGATACCAGCCTTCGTCGATCACCGCATAGCTCCAGCCGTAGCTCTTAAAAGAGGCCAGCGACTCGGCATTGGCTTTGAACTGCTCC
>CAWGMV010000010.1:0-98396 GCA_963823635.1 uncultured Acidobacteriaceae bacterium
AGGTCCCAGTACACGCGCTGCAAGCCAGCCTTGGTCGGGACCCAGGGATACTTCTTCGGCTTGCCAAGCTCGGTTTCTGTCTCCCATCCCGTCTTCGGCGGAGTGGGTTGTTGCTGCGCTTGCGAAGGCGTCGCAGCCTCTGTCGGATGTACGCCAGCTTCTTCCGTTCTCTGCCCTGCGGTCTTCATTGCAGACGGAGGAACGTCTTCATCGTCGGGAGGTGGCTTCTCGCCTTCTTCCAATTGACGCGTTCCCTTCATCGTCCTCACCACATGGCCCTGCGAGTCGGTAATCACCAACTGCCCCGGCTCCTTCACCTCCTTGGCGAGGAAATAGCTCAACTGAGCGCCATACGTTGGGTTCTTGCCGTAGAAGACGCCGTCACCCAGATTTTCTACTTGCGACCATGGCCAGAAGCGCAGTGCCGCAGACGGCTGAAAAAGATGCAGCGCTTCCCTGCCGATCTCCGGCGTGTACTGCTGGAACGGGGTCAGGTCGTCAAGTATCCAGACCGCGCGGCCGTGAGTGGCCAGCACCAGATCGTTGTCGCGCTCCTGTTCGGTGAGATCGTAGATTGACACGCTCGGCAGTCCAAGCCCGAAGAGATACCACCTCGCGCCGTCGTTCCAGGTGACGTAGAGGCCATTCTCCAGGCCGGCATAATACATGTGCGGATTGCGCCGGTCACGATGCGCCACATGCGCGTAGGTCTGTGGCAGGTCCCCGGCGATGGATTGCCAGGTGGCGCCGTAGTCGCTGGTGCGATAAACATAGGGCTTAAAGTCGCCATTGAAGTGGCGATCGACGGTGATGACGGCCTCGCCGGGATTGTCCGCCGCAAGGTCGATACACTCGACGCGGCCAAACGGCGGCAGGTTGGGGATGTGCGCAGTTACGTTCGTCCAAGTTGCGCCGCCATCGCGCGAAAGCTGCACCAGCCCGTCGTCGGTGCCAATCCAGATCACGTTCTGGTCCTTTTTCGAAGGCGAGATGCGGAGGATCGCATCGAAGGCCTCAGCGCCCGAGTTGTCCTTCACCACCGGTCCGCCTGCGGACTGCTGTTTGCTCTTGTCATTCAGCGTGAGATCAGGACTGATCGGCTTCCAGGTGCGGCCACGGTCCTCGCTCTTGAAGAGCACGTTCCCGCCCGCGTACAGCACCTGCGGATTGAATGGCGAAACCGCGAAGCCGGCGTTCCAGTGAAAGCGATAGGGCGAATCGGCAATGCCGCCGCCGGCCAGGTCGCGGGGATACGGTTGAATGTCATGCACGTGCTCGGCCACGCGGTCGAAGATCATGAAGACGCCGTCTTCCGTGCTGTTGTAAATGAGGTTGGGATTGTCGGGCGCAGGAATGGCATAGATGCCGTCGCCGAGGTTCAAGTTGAACCACTGGCGATCGAGAATCCCCGACGGATCTTTGCTGCGGCTGGGCCCACACCAGGCGCTGTTGTCCTGCAGGCCCCCGCACACCACGTACGGCCGCTCGTCGTCGGCGGCAACGTGATAATACTGCGCGATCGCGATGTTGTGGATGAAAGCCCAGTGCTCACCGTTGTCGCGCGAGATGGCCACGCCGCCGTCATTGCCGTTGATGATGCGCCCGCTGCCGCTGGGATCAATCCAGATGGCGTGATGGTCGCCGTGTATCTGCTTGGCGATGATGGAGAAGTTCTTGCCGCCGTCCTTCGACTCCAGCAGGTTGTTGGAGAGCGCAAAAATGTGATCGGGATTTCGCGGATCCACTTCGATGCGTGAGAAGTAGAACGGCCGGACGTTGACCTCTTCGTCCTTGCTGACCAGGCTCCAATGTTCGCCCGCGTCGTCGGAACGCCACAGCACGCCTTCGGTGGAACCCATGGTTGCGTACACGGTGCTGGGTGAACTCGGCGCGATGGCCAGACCGATACGCGCGACCGGCTTCTCGGGAAGGCCGTGGCCGCTGAGCCGCTTCCACGTCTGTCCCTGATCGAAGGATTTGTAGATGGCATCCTCCGGGCCGCCGCCGGAATAAGTCCACGGCTGGCGACGAAAGCGATACGCCGCCGCATACAGTACCTGCGGGTTCTGCGGGTCCATCACCAGATCGGCGATGCCGACGCCGGGGCCGATGTAGAGCACCTTCTGCCACGTCACGCCGCCGTCAGTGGTGCGATAGACGCCGCGCTCGGCGCTGTCTGCCCAGGGATTTCCCATGGCTGCAACCAGCACGGTGTCGGGGTGATGCGGGTCTATGACAATGTGTGAAATCTGGTAGGTCCCATCGAGTCCCACGCGCTTCCAATGTCCGCCACCGTCAGTTGACTTGTAAATACCGTTGCCGGGCGACACCGTGTTGCGGACATTGGCCTCACCGGTTCCCGCCCACACAATATTCGGATTCAGCGGATCGACCGCCAGCACGCCGATGGCCATGACGCTCTCATGCTGGAAGAGCGCCTTCCAGGTGATGCCGCCGTCGTTGGTGCGAAACACGCCGCCATCGGCTGCGCCAATATAGTAAAGATCGGGATTGCCAGGGACTTCAACCACTGCAGGAACGCGGCCGCCGGAAATTGCCGGCCCAATCTCGCGGAAGCTGACGCTCTTGCGAACCTCCATTGGCAGACGCGTCCGGCCTTCGTCGTCAGCCTTCTGCGGGCCAGCCTCGGTGGCCGTGGAGGTTGCCCCCGGTTGGCTTTCTTCTCTCTGCGGCATAGCCTTGTTGCCCGTCTGCGTTCCGGCAGACGAGCGGGCCTGCCCCGCATGTTGCGCGGCTGGAACGTCTTCCTGCAGCGCGGGAGAGTTTCTGGTTGTGAAGCAAGTGGTCAGCAGGCAGAGGGCAAGCGCGCCCCCACGTCGATCGAAGAGAGTCATAGTTTTTTGTCCAGAGCACTGCGTAGCGCGACGACGCCGGCAATCGCACTCACGTGGCAGAATCGGAAATCATACTCTGTCTTGACTGCGGCGTGGCGACGATTCGCTTCTGTTGTGTCATCCTGAGCAAGGCGGTCGGCTGCGCAGCGGACGACCGACGAGTCCAAGGACCTCTATAAGCACAGGTCTTGCGAAGTGGTTGTCACATCCTGCTGTTAGAGGGGTCCTTCGACTTGCCTGAGTCCCGCCGGGACCCAGGCTGCGCTCAGGATGACAGCCTTGTGGTGATACGAGCATTCTTCGCTCAATCCAGTCGCACCAGAAACACGCCGCCCTCCTTCACGTGCGTCTTGCCGGCGACTTCCTGCGCCTGGCGCTTGTCGTCGTTTTGGGGACGCAGGCGAACCCACTCGCCGGTTGGCCCGGTGAACTGGACGACGTTGGCGGTTTCGTAGCGGCTCTGCAGCTTCTCTTTCAGCTTGCGGGCTTCGTGCTCGCTCTGGAAGGCGCCGATCTGCACGCACCAGCGCCCGCCTTCGGCGATGGGCGCCGGCGCCGACAATACCTCAAGTTTTACTTGAGCTGTGCCCGGACGCCACACGTCCACCGCCTTGGCTGCGGCCAGCGACAGATCAACAATGCGGTCCTCGATAAATGGCCCGCGGTCGGTAATGCGAACCACGACGGAGCGCTTCGTCTCCACGTTGGTCACGCGCACTACCGAGTTCAGCGGCAGGGTGCGATGCGCGGCGGTCAGCGCGTTCTGCTCGTAGATCTCGCCGTTCGAACCTCGATGGTGGTTGTAAGGAGGCCCGTACCAGCTGGCCAGCCCTGTCTCGACGTAGATGGGCTTGCCCGCTGGCTTGGTCGCCTGCGGGACGGAGGGTGGTGGCTTGGCTTCCGCCGTCGTGCTGGGTGTCGGTTCCGGCGGAGTAATCGTCGGCGGAGGTGGCACCGGCTGACTGCGCGCCGTCTTGTGATGTCCGCAGGCTGCAAGCAGTAATGTTGCCGTGATAATCAGGACAAGTGCGCGCACGGGTGGAGCAGGCCTTTAGGCCTGCGTCCGCGCGCGCATAAACACCCCGGGGCTTCAACCCCGGAAAAATCGGGAAGCGTGTCAGGTTCAGCGCTTCTTCCGCCGCGTGTTCGCTTCCATCATGTCCGCGGCCTGGTTCAGCTTCTCGCTGGCAATGCGCAGCGCCGTAGTGGAGTGTTCGCGGATCGCCGGCACCACTTCGTCGTTGATGTAGGCGATCAGCTTCTGCGTCTCTTCCTCGACGCGCTTGGTGGTATCGCCCAGCATGTCGTCCAGCCGCTCGCCTGCCGTCGTGAATGGACGGCGGGCCGTGCTCTTTGTTTTCACGGTCGGCCACCTTGTGAGTAGCGTTAATCGTCAGGCACAAAGATTATGCGGGGGATTGCGGCGATGGTCAATTGGCAAGAGAGGTGCCGGGAGGAAGTGGAAAGGGCTCTCGAGGTGTCATGCTGAGCGAGCGGCTGCTTTTGCCGCGAGTCGAAGCACCCCTATACCGCGATGATCGATGCGCTTATAGGGGTCCTTCGACTCGTCGCTTCGCTCCTCGCTCAGGATGACAGCGCAACGGACAACTGATCTCCGCGACTGCTGCTAGAATTTTCCTATCCCTATGCCCAGCCGCAAGCTCTCCGGTTCTGAAGTGCGCCGCATGTTCCTGGACTATTTCGTCTCCAAGGGACACAAGGAGGTGCATTCCTCTTCCCTGGTGCCGCAAAACGATCCCACGCTGCTGTTCACCAACGCCGGCATGAACCAGTTCAAGGACGTCTTCCTGGGCATCGAGAAGCGCGACTACTCGCGCGCCACCTCGTCGCAGAAGTGCGTGCGCGCCGGCGGCAAGCACAACGACCTGGAGAACGTCGGCTTCACCAATCGCCATCACACCTTCTTCGAGATGCTGGGCAATTTCAGCTTCGGCGACTACTTCAAGAAGGAAGCCATCGCCTACGCGTGGGAGCTGGTGACGTCGCCGGAGTGGTTCGGCATCCCCGAAGACAAGCTCTACGCGACGATTTTCAAGGGTGAAGAAGGCATCGCCCGCGACGACGAGGCCTACCAACACTGGCTCGACGTTGGCGTTGCTCGCGACCGAATTTATGAGTTCGGTATGAAGGACAACTTCTGGATGATGGGCGACACCGGCCCGTGCGGCCCGTGCAGCGAGATCCATTACGACATGGGCCCCGCCGCCAGCGACGCCGGACCACACCGATTGCCGGTTCGGCTGCGAGTGCGGCCGCTATGTCGAGTTGTGGAACCTGGTCTTCATGCAGTTCGACAAGCAGCCCGACGGTCAAGCTGACGCCGCTGCCCAAGCCTCGATCGACACCGGCGCCGGGCTGGAGCGCGTGACTGCGGTGCTGCAGGGCGTGATCTCGAACTACGACACGGATTTGTTTCGTGCCTGCTGATCAACGTGCGGCAGAACGTTGCAAAGGGACGTATCGTACCTGGTAAGTTTGGGATGACCCTTCCCGATCCGGCGAAAGTGACCGCTGACGCAAAGCTGATTCGGACACATAAGCTATTGACCAAGCCGCATCGCTGCGGGTGATTGCCGACCATCGCGCGTGCGTCAACATTCCTCATCTCCGATGGCGTATTGCCTTCGAACGAAGGTCGCGGTTACGTGTTGCGCAAGATCATTCGCGGGCGATTCGACATGGCAGGTTGCTGGGTCAGGACAAACCGTTCTTGTTCGAGATGGTCTTCGCCGTGCGCGATCTGATGAAGGATGGGTATCCTGAGTTGGTCGAGAGTTCGAACCGCGTCGCGGAGGTGATCAAAGGCGAGGAGACGCGCTTCGCGCACACGCTTAGCGAGGGGCTGAAGATTCTAGAGACCGACCTGATGCAAACCGTGCTTGCAGAGCTTACAGCGCTCCCCGACGCCGCAGCCACGACGTTGCGGGATGAGGAAGGGCACCTCAATGAGTTTAGCCTCGCTAGAGGCGGAGCTGCTGGCGTCGTCCGGGTGAAGAGTCTCGAGGCTGGCGTGAATGCGCTCACAGCAATGGGAAAGGTGGCAACCTATCCAGGCGAGGGTGCGTTTCGCCTGTATGACACATTCGGACTGCCCCGTGACTTCATCGAAGACGCCTGTCGCGATGCTGGAATATTTTTTGGTTCTGTTGGTTTCGACAATGCCATGGAAGAGCAACGCCGTCGCGCCCAGGCGTCCTGGAAGGGCGGCGCGAAGGCCACGGCGAGCCCGCTCTACCAATCCCTGCCGCGCACCGAGTTCGAAGGGTATCGCCAGACGCTGTCTACCGGATGCGAGGTGCTGGCCATCATCAAGCCGCACAACGGCACCGGCGTTGGCGCACAGGAGCTGAAGCCCGGCGAGCGCGGCGAGATCGTGCTCGACCACACCCCGTTCTACGCTGAAGCCGGCGGCCAAGTCGGCGATGTTGGCTGGCTCTACGCTGACGATCACAACACGCTGGTCGCCGAGGTCGAGGGCGTGACCTATCCTGTGCAGGGCGTGCGCGCGCACCACGTCGTGGCTAAGCAAACCATCCACGTCGGCGACAAAGTGGACGCCGTGGTCAACGACGAAGTGCGCCGCGCCACCATGCGCAACCACACCGGCACGCACCTCCTGCATGCCGCGCTGCGCGAGGTGCTGGGCAAGCACGTGAAGCAGGCGGGCTCGCTGGTTGATCCGGTCGCACCTGCGCTTCGACTTCTCGCACTTCGCCTCGGTCGGCGACGAAGAGCTGCAGGACATCGAGGACCTTGCGAACAAAGAAGTCCTGCGCAACGACCGCGTGGAAGAGATCCCCGACGTGCCCATCGACGTCGCTATCAACGAGTACAAGGCGATGGCGCTATTTGGCGAGAAGTATGGCGACCGGGTGCGCGTCATCCGCATCGGCGACTTCTCCACCGAGCTGTGCGGCGGCACGCACACCAGCGCGACTGGCGAGATCGGGCTGATCAAAGTCCTGAAGGAAGGCAGCGTCTCGAGTGGCGTTCGACGGCTGGAGGCGGTGACCGGCGAAGGCTCGCTGCGCCACTTCCGCAAAGACCACGCGCTGGAGAACGTGGTCTCGACTCTGGTGCGCGGCGGTGACGACCAGTCGCCTGCCGAAGCGCTCAAGCACGAGCTGGAGCGGCGCGAGGAAGAGCTGAAGAAGCTGCGCAAGGAACTGGAGCAGGCGCGCATGAAGTCGGCATCAAGCTCCGTGCAGTCGGCGGCGGCGGAAAACGTGCGCGAGGTGAAGGGCGTGAAGGTGCTGGCGACACGCGCCGACAACCTGGAGCGTCCGCAGTTGCGTACGCTCATTGACAACCTGCGCAACAAGCTCGGCTCGGGCGTGGTGGTGCTGGGGTCGGTCAGCGACGGCAAGGTCGCACTCACCGTGGGCGTTACCAAAGACCTGACCTCGCGCGTGCAGGCCGGCAAGATCATCGCCGAAGTCGCCAAGAAGGTCGGCGGCTCCGGCGGCGGGCGTCCCGACATGGCCGAGGCGGGCGGCAAAGACCCGGCGGCGCTGGATTCGGCGTTGGCAGATAGCTATCGCGTGGTCGAAGGTTTATTATCCTAGTGCAGTTCGAACCAAAATCCATCAGGTTCGTTCGCCATGCGCAAGACCGCCTTTCTTCTGGTGCTACTGTTGTGCGCGTCCTGGTTGCCGGCCAAGTCTTCTGGCGCGTCCAGCACCACCGTCGAAGGCTGCCTTACGAGCAGCAGTGACCATTTTTTCTACTACCTTACTGACAGTGATGGCAGGCGCTACCACCTTTCCGGTTCTGCCAGTTCGCTCAAGAAACATGTTGGCCAACAGGTTAAGCTCACAGGCACACTTTCGGTGAGGACCATCGACACAACCCAGCAGGGGCTGGAATCGACGGCGAAAGAAATCGCGTACTTAAAGGTGAAGAGCATCC
The DNA here is from genome assembly GCA_963823635.1 of uncultured Acidobacteriaceae bacterium. Lineage (GTDB taxonomy): Bacteria > Acidobacteriota > Terriglobia > Terriglobales > Acidobacteriaceae > Bog-257. Next base: position 7,785 of record CAWGMV010000010.1, read on the forward strand.
AGCAGGTAGGGGATTCGTGCAAGGCAGCGGCGGGAAGCAGCCGCTAGGCTGGGGATGCGCCGCAGCCAGGGAGGAATCTCTAATACATCGTGGAAGGTTTATTATTCTAGTGCAGTTCCCGATTAGTCCCTTCAGGGGCTAAGGCCGGGGCATTTTAGAGTACTTGCGGACGGCCTGAAGGCTGTCCCGTTCAAAGGAGAATCTCTATGCGTAAGATCGCATTGCTTGTAGTACTCGTGCTCTCTGCTGCGTGGTTGCTGGCCCAGGACAACATGGGCAAGTCTTCCGGCGCAGGCACGACCATCGAGGGCTGCCTTTCCAGCTCCAGCGGTCACTATTACCTTGCCGACAGCAGCGGGAAGAAATACTTCCTTTCCGGTGAAGCCAACAAGCTGAAGGGCCATGTTGGCCACGAGGTCAAAATCACCGGCATGCTGGGGGAGAAGACTACAGACACGACCGTGGAGGGCGCTGCGTCCAGCGCGAAGGAAATGCAGGTGCTCAAGGTGAAGAGCCTGCAGCACGTCGCCGAGACCTGCACGAAAACGGGTATGTGAGTTTTGCTGTGGTACGGCATCGCCTGAACCAAAGCTGCGCTTCTCGGCAAATGAGCCACCCCGAACGCCGCAGGGGGAGTGCTGTGGGCAGGGTGCTGGGCCTGGTGCTGGTGCTATCCGTCTGCCTGCGGGCGCAGCGGGGGCAGACGGGGCCGCCCGTCGCCAAGACCGCTGGACCGGCGACCATGCAGGGGTGTCTGTCCAGCTCGAGCGGTCAGTATTTCCTCACCGACGGCAGCGGGACCAGGCATGAACTTTCGGGCCTTGACAATAAGCTCAAGGCCCATATTGGCCATGAAGTCGAAATCACCGGCAAGCCTTCAGTGAGGACCGAAGCCTCCACGAGCTACGGCGCGGCATCAAGCGCAGAAGAGATCCCAGTTTTTGAGGTAAAGAGCGTCAAGCGAATAGCGGATGCTTGCAGACCCAAGTAACGCTGGCAGAGCATTTTCTCAACCAGCAAGAGAGGTTACGACATACTGTGAACGCGGCACCTGGCCTCGCCAAGGACGGTTATGTATAAGACGCTGTTGTTTGCTCTATTGCTGCTACTTTCTTCCACCTGGGTGCAGGCACTCCAGTCTCCATCGCCGGCGGACAACAAAGCACCCAACCCTTCCGGACCGACTACGATTCAAGGCTGCCTGCATTATGAGGAGGGCCAGTTTTGGCTGCTCGATGGGGAGGGAACGAAGCACCGTCTCGTCGGCTCAGGCAAGCAGCTTAAGCCGCAGATTGATCACGAAGTCCAGCTGACCGGCAAGCCCTCTTCGCGGACCATCGACAACACGCCGCCCGGTGGCGCCTCCAGCGTAATCCAGCAATACGTGTTTGAAGTGAAAAGCGTCAAACGCACAGCGGATAACTGCAAGCCTTACTAGTTTGATATCGAGTTTCACGTTGACGCTTCGCAAAGGCGGTTGGCCCTCAGCGAAAGTCTTGTGATTGACCAAACCCTGACTGTTTCTTTTGGCCGCAAGAAGCGGAGTGGCAACGGAGCGAGCCCACAATTAGAGTCCTTAAAAGGACGGGGCAAAGCCAAAAAGACTGAATCCGGCGGTACCCCATAACCTTCTAATTTTTATAAGGTGGTTAGCTATGGCGATTGGTGAAACGGTTTACGCGAACAGCGTCCGCGAGCAATTGCTGGCGGGGCGAGCGCGTCTGGCCGACGTGCTGGCGGAGAGCGAGAGCGATCACGTGCTGCGGTTGCTGGAGGAAGTGGACAGCGCGCTGCATCGCATTGACCACGGTTCGTTCGGCGTGTGCGAAGCATGCCTGGGCACAGTGGAGAGCGAGCGCCTGCTGGAGAATCCGCTGGCGCGAGTTTGCCTGGAGTGTCTGACGCCCAAGCAGCAGCGCGCGTTGGAATATGACCTGGAACTGGCAGCGCAGATCCAGAAGGGTCTCCTTCCGCCGGGCGACCTTACATTCGCGGGATGGGACATTGCCTATCACTATCAGCCCGCCGGAATGGTAAGCGGCGACTATTGTGATCTGATCCGCGAAAATGGACATCTTTACTTCATCATGGCCGATGTGTCTGGTAAAGGCGTTGCCGCCGCCATGCTCGCTTCCAACCTGCGCGCGGTCTTCCACTCGCTGGTTCCATTAGGGCTGCCGGTTGAAGAGCTGATGGTGCGCGCCAACCGCCTCTTCCGCGAGAGTGCGCTGCCTAACCAGTACGCCACGCTTGTTCTGGGCAAAGCCTCAAGCACGGGCGAGCTTGAGTTGGCCAATGCCGGTCATCTGCCGGCGCTGTTGGCGGGCGAGTTGGGCGTGCGCACCTTCGAAAGCATGTGCAAACCGCTGGGATTCTTCTCTGACGATACGGTGACTGTGACCTGCACCCACATGTCACCCCGCGACACGCTGGTGCTGTACACCGACGGTGTTAGTGAGGCCGAGAACGACGCGGGCGACGAGTTCGGCGTTGAGCGGCTTGGCCGCTTCCTGGCGGAGCAGCGCTTGTGCTGCACCACGGATTTGGTGAAGGCGTGCAAGCAGCAAGTGGCAGCTTTTCGCGGAACGCGTGACCGCGGCGACGACGAGACGCTGCTGGCGCTGCGTTACTCTCCTGCCGCCGAAGGCAACGGCGCACACGCGTGAGCTGAGCATTCAGCACAAGGGACTGCTTCCCTCCCCGGAGGAGCCTCTATACTTACGGAATGATGAAGGCCGACGCGGCCAGCTTCGATAACCATCCAACCACCTTGGAGCGCAGCGCGCTAGTCGCGCGGGGACGGCGTTTGGAGTACTTCACGCTGGCTTGGAACGGCTTTGAGGCTGCGGTTGCGCTGATTGCAGGAGCGCTGGCCCGCAGCACAGCATTGGTTGGATTCGGTCTTGACTCAGTGATCGAGACGGCGTCGGCCGGAATTCTGCTGTGGCGTTTACGCGCGGACGCAGACACGGAGCGGCGCGAGCGTGCTGAGCGAAGCGCACACCGGATGGTGGGAATTTGCTTCTTGGTTCTGGCCGGCTACGTTGCTGCTGAGGCCATACGTGCGCTGTGGATCAGAGCTCAGCCGGAACGCAGCTGGCCGGGAATTGCGATCGCCGTGGCAGCCATGATTGTCATGCCGCTTCTGGGGCGCGCCAAACGCCGCGTCGCGGCCGAACTCGGCAGCCGCGCCCTGCGAGCGGACTCCCGTCAGGCCGATTTCTGCGCCTGGCTTTCTGTCATCCTTCTTGCCGGGCTGTTGCTGCACTCTCTGCTGGGCTGGTGGTGGGCGGATTCTGTCGCGGCGCTTGCGATGGTGCCCATCGTCGCGCACGAGGGCGTCCAGGGCTTGCGCGGCAAAGCCTGCGACAACTGCGCCTGATGCCGAAGTTTGTGCCGAGTTTTCCACTGTTCCCGAAGGCGCCTCCATTGCTATCCTGAGGTATGGCCGCGCGACAGCCTGGTTCCTTTTCCCGCAAATTTATTCCGCTCTCCATTCGCTTCGACCACGCGCTGCTGTTCGCCGCTCAGGTGCATCGCAATCAAGACCGCAAGAAGAGCGGCATTCCGTATCTCTCGCATCTGCTCGGCGTCGCGTCGATCGTGATGGACTACGGTGGCGACGAGGAAATGGGGATCGCGGCGCTGCTGCATGATGCGGTCGAAGACCATGGTGGACGTCCCATGTTGCGAGCGATTGAGCAGATCTTCGGGCCGCGGGTGGCCAAGATGGTAGACGGCTGCACCGATTCGTACGCCGAGGATCCGAAGAAGAAGGAGGACTGGGAGACGCGAAAGTTTCGCTATCTGAAACGGGTGCGACATGAGGATGCGGAGACGCGCTTTGTTTCAGCGGCCGACAAGCTGTATAACGCGCGCGCTGTGCTGCGCGATCTGCGCTACAACGGCGACGCGGCATTTGCGCGCTTCTCCGCGCCCAAGGCGAAAATCATCTGGTATTACCGCTCGCTGGTGCATGCGTATCGCGCCGGCGGTGTGACGCACCTGTTGAAGCCGCTGCTCGATGATCTGGACCGCGTGGTGCTGGAGGTTGAACACCTCTCCGGGGTGCTGGCTACCTCGCCCGACCCGCATCGCCGGCTGACCACCAGGCTGAAGAGACGTTAGGAGTCCGGGTTGTCCACGACAGAAGCCGACCGCATCACCAAACTGCTGCAAACTGCGAAAACCATCGCGGTTGTCGGGCTCACCGACACGCCCACGCGGCCCAGTTACGGCGTCTCGCATTACATGCAATCGCAGGGTTACCGCATCATTCCCGTGAATCCGAACATCAGGCAATGGGAGGGCGAGAAAGCGTATCCGTCACTGCTCAATGTGCCGGAGAAGATTGACATCGTGAATGTGTTCCGCCGTCCCGATGCCGTGCCCGAAGTGGTCGATCAGGCGATCCAGATTCATGCTCCGGTGATCTGGATGCAGGAAGGGGTCGTTCATCAAGAAGCCGCCGAGAAAGCGCGCCAGGCAGGCATCTTCGTGATTATGGACAGGTGCATTCTGAAAGAACACATCAAGAGGCAGTAAAACCTTTCACCACGGAGGACACGGAGACCACGGAGCAGATTTGTTTTGTTCTTGGTGAAATGGCCACAACTGACGAGGAGGAAATATCGCAGTGAATTTCAGGGGTGATTTTTCTCTGTGCGCTCCGTGTCCTCCGTGGTGACCTAGCTCTTTCGCTTCGTCTGCTTTAGTTCTTCCAGCCGCGCCTTGATGCGCTTCTCCACGCCTTCGTCGGTCGGATGGTAGTAAACACGGTCCTTCAAGCTATCAGGCAGGCACTGCATGTCGGCAACCTTCGATTCCAGATCGTGCGCGTATTGATAACCCTTGCTGTAACCCAGCGACTTCATCAGTCCCGTCGGCGCGTTACGCAGATGCAGCGGCACCGGCTGTTGAGCGGTACGTTCCACATCTTCTTGGACTGCGCCATACGCCGTGTAGAGCGCATTCGACTTGGGCGCAACCGCGAGATAGACCACGGCCTGCGCGAGTGCCAGATCGCCTTCGGGAATGCCAAGGAAGTCGAAGGCATCTCGCGCCGCCAGCGTTACGGCCAGCGCGTTCGGATCAGCCAGTCCAACATCTTCCACGGCCATGCGAACCACGCGACGGGCAACGTAGAGCCTGTCTTCGCCGGCCTCCAGCATGCGCGCCAGCCAGTAGAGCGCCGCATCCGGATCGCTGTTGCGCACGCTCTTGTGCAGCGCGGAGATGAGGTTGTAGTGCTCTTCGCCGGCCTTGTCGTACATCAGCACGCGCTTCTGCAGCGCGTCGGTGACGATGGCGTCGGTGATGCGCGGCTGCGCGCCCTTCTTCTGCTGCTCAAGCGCTAGCGTCGCCGCCACTTCGAGCACGTTGTAGGCGCTGCGCGCGTCACCGCTGGAATAGGCCGCAATCTTACGTAGGACTTCGTCGTCCGCCTCCAGATGAAGTTCACCCAAGCCACGCTCAGCGTCGCCTATCGCACGCCGCAACAGGGACACGACCTGCTCCTCGGTCAGGGGGTTCAGCACATAAACCCGGCAGCGGGAGAGCAGAGCCGATATGACCTCGAATGATGGATTCTCCGTAGTCGCGCCGATCAGGCGGATGCTTCCCTTCTCGACGTACGGCAAGAAGGCGTCCTGCTGCGCTTTGTTGAAGCGATGTACTTCGTCCACGAAAACGATGGTGCGCGTGCCGTACTGCCGGGCGCGTTCGGCGTCGGCCATCACTTGCTTGATTTCCTTGATGCCGGCCAGTACGGCGGAGAACTCGATGAAGTCGGCGTGAGTCATGCGCGCGATGATCTTGGCCAGGGTGGTTTTGCCCGAACCGGGCGGGCCCCAGAAGATGAGCGAGCCGGTGTCATCGCGCTCGATCTGCACTCGCAAGGATTTACCCTGTCCGAGGATGTGCTCCTGCCCGACAAATTCATCAAGCGAGCGGGGACGCATGCGGTCCGCCAGCGGGCGGGTCTTGTCAACTTTATCTTCGTGCGGGATTTGCTGGAACAGGTTCACTGCAGTACGCCTTCCCTTCTCTGCCGCGCCGCCTCATACAGCATGATAGATGTCGCGACGCCTGCGTTGAGAGACTCGACTCGTGGCGATTGGGGAATTGCAACCATCTCATCCGCTTGCGTTAGCACGTCCTTGGGAAGCCCCGCTCCTTCGCTGCCGATCAGCAAGGCCACCGGGCCGTGAAGATCAGCTTCGGCGAGAGATGTCCCCTTGTGCGACGAGGTCGCGAGCACTCTGACGCCCCGCGATTTGAGCTCCTGCAACGCTCTCGCCAATGCGATCTTCAGCGTAGGCACTCGAAACAGCGATCCCGCCGACGCACGCACGGCTTTCCAATTCCACGGACTCACCGTACGCTCACCCAGCAACAGGCCCGTCGCACCGAACGCCTCAGCCGAGCGCGCGATCGTACCCAGATTTCCCGGATCTTGCAAACCTGCAATCACAACCAGCAGCGCCGGCATCGGAGAAAATACATTGTCCAAGGTGAACGATTTGGGCCGCACCATTGCCGCGATTCCCTGCGGAGTGTCACTCGGGACGGCGTAGGAGAAGAGGTCATCCGGCAGCAGCAGCGCTTCCGTGTGAGCCGACAGTTGTGGCAATAGCTTATGTGCCCGCTCGCGCGCCGAATCGCTGAAGAACACCACGCTGAGCCGCAGCCCACTGCGAATCGCCTCCTCTACAAGGTGCATACCTTCGACGGCAACCTCACCTTGCTGATTCGACGCGGCGTCAGAAAAGCTACGCCGCAGCTCCTTAACGCGGGCATTTTGGCGGCTATTGATCCGGCGCAGACGATCGTCGAAGTCACTTTGCATGGTGCATCACAAGCGAACGGCCGGGCTTTATCCTACACCGCCCGTGCTTGCCTTACTGCGTTTCAGACCACGTCGTGGTAATCTGCTCAGTTGCCGTTTCAGGGGGCGATGTGCTACGGTTCGCCCCATCATCTCCTCATTATCAAGAAGAGGCATGGGTGCGCCCCGAAATCGTCAAGATCGATAGCCAGCAGCCGGAAAGCTCGCTGGTCACGTACATAGCGGAGAAGATTCGCTCCGGCCTGGTGTTGGGCATGCCGACGGATACCTTCTACGGACTGGCCGCCGATCCATTCAACCTGCATGCCGTCGATCGGGTCTACGAGATCAAGAACCGCTCACGGCACAAACCGCTGTCCCTGCTGATCGAATCGGTGGATCAGGCTGCGGACCTAGCTTGGCCGGTCCCGGAAATCTTTTATCTGCTGGCGCGACGATTCTGGCCGGGACCTCTTACCATCATCGTCAAGGCCGATCCCAAGTTGCCGCTCAAGGTCACAGCCAACACGGGCAACGTAGCCCTTCGGGTGCCGGCCGCTGAGATCCCCCTCGCCATCATTCGCGCCGCCGGTCTGCCCATCACGGCCACCTCGGCCAATCTTCACGGTGAGGTGGAATGCACGTCTGCGATGGAAGTCCGCGATCAACTGGGCGACTGCCTGCCGGTCATCGTGGACGGTGGTCAGTCGCCGCGTGACATGCCTTCCACCATCGTCGATCTAACCAGCGACGACGGAAGCTGGCGAGTGCTGCGCCACGGCGCCGTGCCCGAAGAGCAGATCGTTGAACTCCTGGGCGGCCGGGAGTAGCTGTCACGACTCCGGGTAATTCCAAGGTGCCTCTTAAAGTTTGGATTGTCGTTGTTGCCGCGGTCGTGGCCGCGAGTCTGCTCCTGTACAACACGGCCCAGATCATGCGTGAGGCTGGCGTGGATGAACTCCACGATGCGGACGCCATTGTGGTCTTCGGCGCAGCCGAGTATGTCGGCCATCCTTCGCCGGTTTATCGTGCGCGGCTCGACCACGCGTATGAGTTGTTCGAGCGCGGACTGGCGCCGGTCATTATCACCACCGGCGGCGCTGGCAAGGACCCGCGCTACAGTGAAGGACAGGTTGGCCGCGATTACCTCGAATCGCGCGGCGTGCCCGACGTCAACCTTATTGCCGAAACCCAGGGTGACAACACAGAAGAATCTGTGCAGCGCGTGACCACCATCCTGCGCGCCAACGATATGCACAGCGCCCTGCTGGTCAGCGATGCTTATCACCTGTACCGCGCCAAACAAATGATGGTGCGGGCAGGCGTGCAGGTGTACATTTCGCCGCGCCCCGGCTCAGTTCCGAAGACTGCCTTTGGACGCTGGATGGCGGCGCTGCGCGAAAGCTTCAGCTACTTGCTGTATCGGGCGCATGTGAGGTAAGGCCGCTGTCGCTGCGGCCGAAGCCGAGCTCTCCTTATACGAATGCGCTATCGGATAGAATCGCCTCTGTATCGCGTGGAAAACCCCATCCCAATTCGTCCGTTTGAGGTGCTGTTTGACCACGCTGAGCCGAGTCCGCTCCAAGACGCAGCATACGCGCCGTACGGCAATTTTGGCTTCCCTGCTCCGCCCGCCGAGCGACCGTGGATTTACTCCAACTTCGTGCAGTCGCTCGACGGCATCACCACGCTGCTAGGGAAGCATGGCTCGGGCGGCGAGATTTCGCAGTCGCGTGAAGACCGCTGGCTGATGGACTTGCTGCGGGCGCATGCCGACGGTCTGCTGATGGGCATGAACACGATGCTCGAGGAGCAACGCAGCCGCGGGCCGGAAAGCCGGGGAATTGTCTTTCAGGTTGCCGATCCCAGGTTGCGCGAGCTGCGCCGGCGGCTGGGCAAAGGCCGCGAGCGAAACATTTTTGTCACGCGCGCTGTTGATCTTCATCTCTCGCGCTACAAGGTGTTTGACGGCGACATAGTGGAAGCGGCAGTCCTCACCTCGCCTGCCGGCGCGGCACGCCTGCGGGCGCAAAGCAGCCATCCACATGTGGCGATCGTAGCGGCGGGCGATGGCGAGTCGTTCGATCTAGCGCAGGGGATTCGGAAGCTGCGCGAGGAAGTCGGTATCGAGTATCTGCTATGCGAAGGCGGTCCGACGCTGTACGGCAGCCTCGCGCGTGCCGATCTGGTGGATGAGAAGTTCATGACGGTTTCGCCAGTCGAGGTCGGGCAGCTTGTGCCGCCGGAGCAGGAGCGATTGCCGGGTGAAGCTCACATATCCCAACTGATGCGGCCAACCGTTTTCGGCGGCCCGGGATTCACTCGCGAGGCTGTCACACATTGGAGCTGGCTGAGCTGCAGAAAGGTGGGTGATCACCAGTTCAACCGCTATCGCCGAAAACGAAGTTAGCGCGCGGCAATCGTACGATACGCTTCGACATTTTCAAGAGTATGGCCGACCACTACTTGGCCATGAACACCAGGAAGTAGTCCACGTGATCTGCCTTCACCAGGTCGTCGTGCTCTTCGAGCAGCCGTAGCCGGCCTGCCCGGCCTCCCGAATCACGACCTCCTTCTGCACGCCGTGGTCGGCGCCGTTTCCGTTGCGATCGATAATGCCAATGCGAGCTCCCGGCCGCAACGACGCGTGTAGATTGCGCAACAGCGCCACCGGGTTGGCAACCTCGTGATAGACCTTCAGCAGGAGCACGGAATCGATGCTCTTGGCAGGAAGCTCCGGGTCATCCGGCTTGCTCAGGACGGTCTTCACGTTGTGCAGTTGTTCCTTCTTGATTCGCTGGTCAATGTATTCGATGGCTTCCGGGTTGATATCCACGGCGTAAACCGTCCCGCTGTCGGTGACCCGCTTCGCAGCTCTGACGGTAAACCATCCTGAGCCGGCGCCGATGTCGGCCACGTTCCGCCCGGGAACGATATCGAGGATGTCCATCACCTTATTGATGTGTAGTCGTTGGTCGCGCCCCGGCGTCTCGAAGATGGAGAGGTCGCCGGTGTAGGGAGTGCTGGTTTGGCGCTGCGAGGAAGCGGAATTCTGAGCAAGCCCAGAAACGCACAGGGTCAATAAAAGAGCAATGAAGAATGCGACGCACCGGAAAGACATGACAGAATCTTAGACTGATTCGATAGAAGATCGTGAGAGCAGACCTTGCGGATGGCAAAGCCTCCACCACAGAGACACGAGAAGCACAGGGAAACTGATAGGCGATGCCCCAAGCAACGGGCGGAAACAGCAGGTCCCCTGACTTGCGCCCGCCTGCCCCGAAGCGGGTGGGGCAACAGACCCGGCGCTCGACAGATTTATCAGATAGCTGGCTGGATACCCTTCTTGTCGCGTGACTAATCACCAAATGTCAAGTGCTAAACTGCCAAGTGCTAATATCGACCCATGGCTTTCCGCGGCCCTAATCATGATTCCAGTTCCCCGGTGCCCAAGAACCCTCAGCCTCCGGAGGAGACTCACCAGGAAGCGGCTTACCTCAAGATGCTCGGCGAGCAGCAGCATCCTGTGAGTATCAAGCTGCTGGATGGCAACGTCGTCAGCGGCTGGATTGAGTACTATGACCGGCGCATGGTGCGGCTGACGCGCCAAGGCAAACCCAACCTCTTCATCTTCAAGCACGAAATCGCCTATATCGCCCAGGACCCGCCATCCCAGTCGCGCCCTGGCAATCTTCCCGGTGTGAAGAACGGCAACTCCACCAGCGCGGCCAAATAATGCAATATCGGCGCGAGGTCGAGGCGATTGCGCGCGAAGCTGGCACTCTGCTCATGAGTTACCTCGCCCGCCACATCGGCTTCGAATACAAGGGTGACGTTGACCTGGTTACCGAGGCCGATCGCGCTTCGGAAAAGTTGATCGTGGAGCGCTTGCGAACGCGCTGGCCGGAGCATGGCGTTGTCGGCGAGGAAGGGACGCGCACGGGTGCTGGCGCGGACTATCGGTGGTACGTCGATCCCCTGGACGGCACCACGAATTTTGCCCACGGATTCCCGGTGTTCTGCGTCTCGATTGCCCTTGTTCATAAGGATGAAGAACTGATAGTTGGCGTTCTGTACGACCCCACGCGTGACGAGATGTTCTCGGCCGAGCGCGGCGAGGGCGCGACGCTGAATGGGAAACCCGTCCACGTTTCCAAAACTACGCGGCTGTCGGAATCGCTGCTCGGCACCGGCTTCCCCAGCCACAAACGGCACCTGAATCCCAACATCCACTTCTATCACCAGATCACTTTGCGCTCGCATGGCGTGCGGCGGGCGGGCTCGGCAGCGCTCGACCTGGCCAACGTCGCCTGCGGCCGCTACGACGGTTTCTGGGAGTTCAATCTCAATCCCTGGGACACTGCCGCGGGTGTGCTGCTGGTGCGGGAGGCGGGCGGGACTGTGACTCGCTTTGACGGCTCGCCATACCGCCTCGACAGCCGTGAAGTGCTGGCCAGTAACGGCCTGATTCATGAGAAGCTGATGAAGAACTTCCGGGAGATCTTCGCCGGACGCGGGCTGGAGGAGTTGCCCTCGCCGGTGGAATACGCCAAATCTCGAAAGTAGCGCATCCTATGATTGCTGGCCGTGTTTAATATCGCCATGGGAGGTGTTCTCATATGAATCGCTTGGTAACTAGACTGTTGATGGTTTCGGTTTGCCTGTTTGCTCTGCACGCGTTCGCCGAGGAGAACCGCGTCGTCAAGGTCGGAGTGGCGATCATGCAGAGCCAGACAAGCCACGTTATGCCCGGCGACGCTGGACGCAATCGCCTGGTGTCGGCGCTGGACCAGCAGAAGGACAAGAAGCACCACCTCAAGCTGCAAGGTGTTCCGCTGGAGGGAACCACTCCTGAGGAGGTAAGCGCCGAAGCCAAGCAGCAGAACTGCGATTATGTGGTTTACACGAGCCTGGTGGACTTGCAACAAGCATCCACGGGGAATGTTATGCAGCAGCCGCAGTCTCAGCCTGGCGGTATGCAGCCCAATCCCAGCGGGGGGCTGGGGATGCCGCCGAATGCGGGCAATCCCAACGCTGGAGGGATGGGCCAGGGAGCGGGAGGAATGAACCAGGGGTATAGGGCCACTATGGAATACCGCTTGTACCGCGCCGGGGACGCAAGTCCGGTTGCCAGCAGTTCGGTGACCGGCCAGCAAGCCGGGCCTGACGAGGCTGTGGTTTCGCAGGTGTTGAACCAGGTCGCCAATCGCGTGCTCGCCGAAGTTAAGAAGGCACCGCCACCGGCGCAGCAGTAGTTTACGCGGCGCAAACACCACTGTTTCTGCGATAAAATTGTGTGGTGAACAATTCGCTTCTGGACCGAGCCGTGGAAAAGCGCCCTGACATGGTTCGTCTCACCGGGCGCATTCTGTTCCTGACTGAAGACCCGGAACTTATCAAGCGCCAGCTTGCTGGCGAGGACCTGCCCTGGGACACGCAGCGTCCCGAGCGCAATCCCAAGCTGCGCGACGACATCTCTACCGACGAGATCACGCCGGCGCACATCTGCTTCTTCTTCGATGAGACGCTAGGCGAGTTCCCCTACACCGGGCTGAAGTGCGGCAACGAGCTGCCCATCAAGCGCGAGGACGTGAAGCGCGGCGGCTTTGTCTGCGCTGCCAGTGGCAAGCGGCGCGGCAAAGGCTCCAGCCGCGAGCAGTCGCCGTACGCCGAGATGTCGGCGGGCATCGAGCTGGTGATAGCGGAGAACATCGAGCGCATTTACAAGCAGAATTGCCAGAACCTTGGCGTGCTGACCTCCACGGATTTTGGCATCATCGACAAGATTCGCCGAGGCGAGGAGATTCCGCTGGCGGAGTTCACGCAGGGCGAAGACGAGATCACGCGCCAGGTAATTGAGTATGGCGGCCTCTTCCCATTCAACGTCGCGCGCATGCAGGGCAAAGTTTTCCTGCCACCGATCACAACCAAGCCACGGCCGATGACGATTGCGGAAAAGATTTTTGCCCGTCACATGCTCCACGGCACAAATCATGTCGGCGTGGAGGCGGTAAAGCCCGGAGACACCGGCTTCGCGCGTACCGATCTGCGCTTCAGCCACGAATACGTCACGCCCATGGCGGCCATTTTCTTCGAGCGTTTTCTCGGCAAGGACGCGCCTGTCACCGATCCCAGCACCGTGATGTTCTTCCGTGACCACCTCACGTTCCTGGACGAGGTGCTGTCGGAAGAAAAGCGCAAGATGGGATTGCTCGACCTGGCTGGCCAACTGAAGCTGAAGCAGGAGGAGTTCGCCAAATCACGCGGCATCAAGCTGCATGGCGAGTTGCGCGACCGCAAAGGCTCGGAAGGAATCTGCCATTCCATCGTGACCGAGACCTACGCGTTGCCCGGTCAGCTCAATGTCGGCTCCGATTCACACACGCCGCACGTGGGCGCGATGGGCTGCGTGGCCTTCGGCATCGGCACAACGGACGTGTTTAACTCCTGGTTTACCAAAGATGTACGCGTGAAAATTCCAGAATCGGTTAAGGTAATCATTCGCGGTAAGAAACGCGATAACGTGACCGCCAAAGACTTCATCCTTAAGCTTCTCTCGCTGGAATACATTCGCTCCGGCAAGGCTCTGGCCAAAGTCATCGAGTATTCGGGCGACGCCATCGAGGCGCTGGGCGTGGACGAGCGTGCCACTATGACCAACATGGCGGCCGAGATTGGCGGCTTTACTGGCATCGTCGCGCCCGACCAGAAGGTCGTGGACTTCCTGGTCGAGCGGCGCGGCATGAGCAGCAATGAGGCGGAAACGCTGGTCGAAGGGCTGTACAGCGATCCCGATGCGCACTACTCACACGTGATTGAACTTGACGCGACGGAGATTTATCCCATGGTGGCAACACCCGGCGACCCGGGTAACGGCAAGTTTGTGCGAGAGCTGAATACGCCCGTGCCCGTCGAAATCGCTTATGGCGGTACCTGCACGGCAGGCAAGAACGAAGACATGGACATGTACGCAGCGGTGCTCGGCGACGCGCTGAAGCGCGGACGGCGCGTGTCTGACAGCTGCAGGTTCTATCTGCAATTCGGCTCGCAGGAAACTCGCGAGTACTGTGTGCGCAAAGGCTATCTCGATATCTTCCGCCGGGCTGGAGCGATTGTGATCGAGCCGAGTTGCGGGGCGTGCATCAACGCCGGGCCGGGGGTTTCCACACGTCCCGACCAGATTGTCATCAGCGCGCAAAACCGGAACTTCCCCGGACGCAGCGGCCCGGGCCAGATGTACCTGGCGAGTCCGCTGACTGTCGCGGCGAGCGCCATCGCCGGTTACATTGTGGAGTATGAACCGGCCAGCCAACATGAACCGGCAAGCGTTGCGTAGGCCTGCATTGGGCCGATGTTTTTGATACTATCGTTATATCCATCCCCGCCAGGGCAACATCACTTAAAGAGGTCTTGGGAGAGTTTGGTTCTATGGCTTACGTGATCGCGGAACCTTGTATCGGCACGAAGGACACGGCCTGCGTCGATGCCTGTCCGGTGGACTGCATCCACCCCAAGAAGGACAGCGAGAAGTTTGCGGCCGAAGAGATGATCTATATCGACCCGGTCGAGTGCATCGACTGCGGGGCGTGCGTGCCCGTCTGCCCGGTCTCGGCGATCTTCGCGCTCGACGATCTGCCGGAGAAGTGGAAGGAGTACACCGAGCGCAACGCCAAATACTTCGGCCGCTAGCCATCTTCAGCAAGAGAGCAGGCACGCCCTTGGTGTGCCTTTTTCAGTCCAGTTAGAGGTTCCAAACATTTGTGGATAACTTGTTCGATGCAATTTTCCAGCTTTTTGGCATCCTGCTAGGATGTAGAGGCAAACGCAATTTCTGGTTGGGTGCAGACAGCAGCGAAAAGGGGGGCCATGCCTTTTGTGGATACGAATGGACTTAAGGTCATCGAACGGCTACCGGGGTGGAAAGGACGCTATTTTCACTCCCGCTGCATGACGTTCGCGCACTACGAGTTCACAGCCGGATCCAAGATTCACGAGCACTTCCATCCTGAGGAAGAGGTCTACGAAGTGATTGAGGGTGAACTCGAGGTAACCATCGACGGAAGATCCGAGATTGCAAAGCCAGGCGTCGTTGCCATTGTGCCCGCAAACAGCCGCCATTCCGTCAGAGCGTTGACGGACGGGCATCTGATTGTCGTGGACCATCCGGCCCGTCCGGATTTCGGATAGAAACAAGCCTTCCTTTGGGCATTCTCAAGGCGGGGAAGAAACCCCCTTACACCAGGCGCTCAATCTCTTCGATCAGGACCTCCGGCGGGTCGCCCTTGGTGATAAACGCGTCGGCCAACTCCAGCGCCTGAGGCGGCAAAGAGAAATAGGCTGAGAAGAAGATGATCGGGACGTCGGCGCGTCGCTTGCGCAATTCGGCCGCCACGTCACCGCCATTCAGGCCCGGCATATAGTAGTCGAGCACGACGACGTCGACGTTGTTGTGGTCAAAGATTTCCAGGCCCTGCTGCCCGCTGGTGGCGGTCAGCACGTTGAATCCATGGCCCTCCAACATTAGCTTGCGTACGCGCAGACCGATGGTCTCATCGTCCACGCAGAGTACGGTTTTGGGCAGGACGCCATTCATCCAGCTCACCGTTGTTTCCAATTGCATCGAGTTTTCCAATACGTCCTTGCTTGGTGCTGCCCGTTCTGCAGGATCGACATTCGTAGCCACTTTACGGCGAAAGTAGCGCTACGTAACTATTACCGAGAATCGTCAGTTCTGACTATGACGAAAACGTGGTAGATGCCGACAATACACTGACTGGTAATGACTTATGAAAACGGCGGAACGAACTACTAGCGCTTCGTAGAACACCCCTGTCGTGCCCTCCAGTCGCATTGTCCAATTAAGCATGCTTGTCCTTTGGATGTTTCCCGCGAACCAAAACGTGGCACTCAGGTACCCGAAGGCAGTTGCGTTTACTCCTCGCGTGAACTCACGATTTTCGCTTCCCGCTCGCGCCGTGTTATTTTCGAAGACTTAACAGACGCATCTGATGATCCGCTCCTATAGAGGAATTATCCCGACCATTCCACAGTCGTGCTACGTGGACGAGTCGGCCCAACTCATCGGCGACGTGACCCTGGGCGAAAACGCAAGCGTCTGGATGAACGCGGTGCTGCGCGGCGACGTGCATTACATCCGCGTGGGCGCCAACAGCAACATTCAGGATTGCAGCGTCCTGCACGGCATGTTGGGGCAGTGGCCAGTAGTTGTGGGTGATTGGGTGACGGTTGGACATTCGGTCACGCTGCACGGTTGCGTAGTCGAGGAGCGGTGCCTGATCGGCATGGGAGCGGTAATTCTGAACGGAGCACGTATCGGCGCGGGTTCGATCATCGCAGCAGGTACCTTGATTCCCGAGGGCACGGTGGTCGAGCCGGACTCGTTGTGGGCAGGTGTCCCCGGCAAGTTCCGCAAGAAGCTCGAAGGCGATGAGATGATACTGCGGTATGCACGGAACTACCTGGGCTACAGGGAGCAGTACCTGGCGGAAATGAAGAAGTAGAGTCATGTGTTTGTCAGTCCTGAGAGCGGAGGTTATCCGCCGCGACGGCTTGACAACGGACGTCGACAACGGACAACCGTTCTAGTGATTAAGGCCGTCCGCGGAACTCGCGACCTTCTCCCGCCCGATACCGACCTGTGGAACCGGGTAGAGGGCAAGGTGCGCGATCTGCTCGCGCGCTACAACTATCACGAGATCCGCACGCCCATTTTCGAAGACACGCAACTGTTCTCGCGCAGCGTCGGCGAAGAGACGGACATCGTCTCGAAGGAGATGTTCACATGGGAGGATCGAGGGCGCGCACAGAGTGACAAGGCGCAGTCGCTGACTCTGCGACCGGAGAACACCGCCGGCGTGGTGCGCGCCTACATCGAGCACGGACTGTACAAGACAGGCACGCTGCAGAAGCTTTATTACATCGGGCCGCAGTTTCGCCGCGAGCGGCCGCAGAAGGGACGTTATCGCCAGTTCTATCAGATCGGGGCGGAGATCATCGGCCCGCCGAGCGCAGGCAGCGAGTCTCCATTGCGCGATGCCGAGTTGCTGGAGATGCTCGCCACGCTGCTGGATGAAGTCGGCCTGCGCGACTGGCAGCTGCAGTTGAATTCGGTCGGTTGCGCGGAAGACCGCGCGCGCTACAACCAGGCGCTGCGCGAGGCGTTGCAACCCGTCGTGCATCAGATGTGCGCTGATTGCCGGCGCCGCGCCGAAATCAATCCGCTGCGCGTACTCGACTGCAAAGTGCCGGAAGACCAGCCCATCATCGAGAAGCTGCCGAAGATCAGCGAGTATCTTGACGAACCGTGCCGCGAGCACTTCGCTGCAGTACGCGCGATGCTTGACGCTGTTGGTATTTCGTACACGATTAACGAGCGCATGGTGCGCGGGCTGGATTACTACACGCGGACGACTTTCGAGTTCACGCACGGCGGGCTTGGCTCGCAGAACTCGGTTCTGGGCGGAGGACGGTACGACGGACTTTCCGAATCGCTGGATGGGCCGGACGCTCCGGGCATCGGATTCGCCATAGGAGAGGACCGGCTGATTCTCGCGTTGCAGTCGCAGGGCGAAACGACAGCGGAGAAGGTGCAGGCGTACGTCGCTCCGCTGGGGGCAGGAATGAACGTCCACGCCTTGAAGCTGGCTCGCGAGTTGCGGCGCGCAGGCGTTAGTGCCGACCTTGGCGATGAATCATTCCGTTTGAAGAAATCATTCGAGCAGGCCGAGAAGGCAGGCGCGCGATTTATTGTAATTGTAGGCGAGAATGAACTGGCCACCGATCAGTTCACCGTCAAGGACCTCGCCAGCGGCCAGCAAGTGCAGGTACCACGATCCGCATTAGCGATGCATTTAAGCCATAATTAAGTTGTCATTCTAAATGTGTGTCATCCCGAGCGACGAGGTCATCCCGCCTTTGCGGGATGACCGAGGAGTCGAGGGACCCCTATACGAGCAAGCCGCCGGAACCGTGACAGCTCATTCACACGCTCCAGCCTATCGTAGGGGCCCTTCGACTTCGCACGAGTCCGCAATGCGGACTCGCGCTGCGCTCAGGATGACAAGACTTGGAACGATTTTCCTCTCATAAGGACCATCATGTTTGATTTTCTCGGTGACCTGAAACGTACTCATATGTGCGGCGAGCTGCGCGCCTCCGATGCCAGCTCCAAGGTTGTGCTGATGGGGTGGGTGAACAAGCGGCGCGATCTCGGCAACCTCATTTTCCTCGATCTGCGCGACCGCACCGGCATCACGCAGGCGGTTATCACTTCTGACGCCGGCGCTGCGCACGACAAGGCGACAGATATTCGTTCAGAGTTCGTCGTTGCGGTGATCGGCCACGTCAAGCTGCGCGATCCCAACACGGTGAACAAGAACATCGCCACCGGAGAGATCGAAGTCGTTGCCGACGAGCTGCGCATCCTGAATGATTGCAAGCCGCTTCCCTTCTCGCCGGCCGACACGGTACTGGCCAACGAAGAGGTTCGCCTCAAACATCGCTATCTCGATCTGCGCCGTCCCGACATGCAGCGCAACATCGAGCTGCGGCACAACGTCGCGATCGCCATTCGCGAGTACTTGAACTCTCAGGGCTTCTGCGAAATTGAAACCCCGTTCATGACCCGCTCCACGCCCGAGGGCGCACGCGACTACCTCGTGCCCAGCCGTGTGTATCCGGGCGAGTTCTACGCGCTGCCGCAGTCGCCCCAACTGTTCAAGCAGATTCTGATGATCTCGGGTTTTGACAAGTATTTCCAAATCGTGCGCTGCTTCCGCGACGAAGACCTGCGCGCCGACCGCCAGCCCGAGTTCACGCAAATCGATCTGGAGATGAGCTTTCCGCGGCCGGAGAACGTGTTCCGCGTAGTCGAGGGCTTCCTGAAGGCGGCGTTTTCGACGATTGGCAATGATCTTGAGACGCCTTTCCCGCAGATGAGTTACGACCAGGCAATTCGGGAATACGGGATCGATAAACCGGACATGCGTTTGCCTGCGCTCGCCTATGTTGGCGGGGCCTTCACGCCCGAAAACCTCGCGACGCTGCACATAGATTCCGAGCTTCCAGTGCTGGCGATTGTCATCCCCAAGGTTGGCGAACTCTCGCGCAGAGAACGCGACGAGATCAAGACGCTGTTCGGCGACCGCCAGGAAGCCAAGGTCTTCGAGGACATCAAGCGGCTGGAAAAATCATTCCCTGAAGCGGGTGCGAAGATCCGCGAACTTGCCAAGGCAAATAGCGAGGACTTGTTGGTCGTTGTTGCCTGCCCCAAGCGCGCAGAAGCCGTTACCGCTGTCAAAGCACGCGAACAAGCGTATAGCGTCTATGTCGCCGCCGGGCAGCTGCGTCTCGCGCTCGGACAGAAATATGCCGAACGCCACGGCGCGTTCAAGCATGGCAACTTTCGCTGGCTGTGGGTCACCGACTTTCCCATGTTCGAGTGGGACGAAGCGGAAGGCCGTTGGAACGCAGCGCACCACCCCTTCACCTCTCCGCACGAGCAGGACATGGACAAACTGGAGAGCGATCCCGGAGCGGTGCGCGCACTCGCCTACGACGTGGTGCTTAACGGCACGGAGTTGGGTTCGGGGTCGATCCGTATTCATCGCCAGGACATTCAGGCGAAAATCTTCAAGGCACTCGGCATGTCGCCGGAGGAGCAGCAGTCGCGATTTGGATTCTTCCTTGAGGCGCTGCAATATGGCACACCGCCGCACGGCGGCATCGCACTCGGACTCGACCGCATCGTAATGATGCTGGCCGGCGCGGAAAGCCTGCGCGAGGTGATTCCCTTCCCCAAGACCGCCAAGGCCGTTGACCTGATGGTGGACGCACCCACGCCGGTCAGCGACCGGCAATTGAAGGAGTTGGGGATTGCGGTGGTGGGAAAGAAAGACCTGTAACGTTAATTTTTGTCACTCTGAGCGAAGCGAGGACGGGATACGGCCCAGCGGAGTCGAAGAACTCCTACTTGGCAAACTCCACAAGCCTTCTCACGTAGGGGTCCTTCGACTCCGTTCGATCGGTCGCCGCTGCGACCAGACCTCACTGCGCTCAGGATGACACGCGAAGTGAGAGAATCGCGCGGGGGAACGCATGTCCGACGGAACCATCGCAATACGCACCGAGGTGCACGGCCTCGAAATCCAATTGGCTGATTCGCAATTACTGCTGACCTCAGATGGCAAGAGATTGATGGCGCCCATCGTGCTGAACACCGACGATGCCGAGCGCCTGCGCATGGAATTCGCGAAAGCCCAGCTCTGGGAGTGGAACCAGCTTGAGCAGCTCAAATCGAAGACGGAGAAACGATATCGCTATTACCTCGGCTCATGGCTGGTGCTGTGCCTTGCGGCTTTCAGCGCCTACATCGGATATCCCAGCTATTACCTGCCGCTCTTCCTGTCGGCGCTGTCGGTGTTCATCTGGTGGAGGGCCGGAAACGAGGAACAGAAGGCCGACCGGGCGGCGCGAGCAGAGCGAGACCGATTCACGCCCGACTGGAGCTATTTTCAGCAGCGAGCGGAAGAGTCAGCCGCACTATGAAGATTGGTATCGTTGATCTCGCATAAGAAGGTGATACTCTGTTCACAAATGAACGGGTTGATTGCCGGGGCTCTAATTCCGCTCGTTGATCGCCTCATCAGCTTGCTGAGGGAAAGAAAAGCTCTGAACAAGGAAGTTTTCGGTGAACTGATCAAGCCCATGTTCGAGCGCTTCGAGCCGGTTGCTGAAGACTATATCCGACTTTTCCAATACATGGAAAGGGCTGCGAAGGCACAGAATAAAGAGGAGTTTCGCCGGTCGATCTGGGAGTTCCGACACGATAGACTGAAATTCTATCCCGCCTGACGCGCCGTTGAGTCTTTGGCCAAAACGTACTCTGAACTCTCGGATGACCAACAACTCAAGACATTCTTCGATGGCCTCGCTTCATTTTTTTATTCCGAGGCATCTAAGGAAAGCATGTCCGCATACTTGGAGTACCTGGTCGAAGAGTGGATTCGTGATGAGACGAGCAAAGTGGACATCGGTATGAAGCTCAGGAAATACATACTGAATCATCAATACCAGTCGAACATCGCGCGTTGCCAGGCTGAAGTCAAGGAATTCACCCTTGATCTTGACAAGCGATGGAAGAACCTGCAAGCGGAATTCGCAAAACTTCGAATCAGATTTGTTTTTTCCGACCGCATTGGGAAACTATGAGTCGCCCAGGACACTGCTGGTAGCGAATTTCCTCATTCCAATACCCAGAGTTAAGGCCTTTACTGGTCTGGCGTCACATTGAGCCTCGCTCAACATGACAGCTCTCCTAAATCCGCGTTCATCCGCGAAATCCGCGGTTCGCTTTTTCTCCGGCATTGTCAACTTCCCGGCTCTCTGCGAAACTATCCGGTTCGATGTAGGGAGCGGCATGGAGCGCGAGTTCTCGGCTGGCGGTGTGGTATTGCGGAAGATGCGAGGCCGCTGGTTTCTGGCGGTGATCGAGCCACATATGGAGCGGCCTAAGAAGCCTACGCCGCGAAAAACAGCCATCGCCAAGCCGTCGGCTTCTATCGTCGCCCTGCCCAAGGGCACAATCGACAAAGGCGAGAAGCCCGAACAGGCCGCGCTGCGTGAGGTCAACGAAGAGACCGGAGTGCAGGCCGAGCTGGTCGGCAACCTGGCCGACATCAAATACTTCTACGTCCGCAACTGGGGCGACCACGCCCGGGTCTTCAAGATCGTCAGCTTCTATCTCTTTCTGTATCGCTCGGGGCGGTTGAACACCATCTCGCCCGAAATGCGCATTGAAGTTCACAAAGCTTACTGGCTGCCTCTGGACGGGGCGTCGAAAATCCTCAGTTATCAGGGCGAGCGCGATGTCGTGGAACGCGCCCAGCAATATATCAAACTGCATCCCGAGTTAGAAACCCATGCCGCAAACACCACACATTGAGCGTCATTTCACGGCTGGAGAGGTTGTCCGCGACGTCGTCATCGGCATGTCGGACGGCCTCACCGTCCCCTTTGCGCTGGCGGCCGGTCTCTCCGGCGCGGTGGACAACAGCCACATCGTCGTCGTCGCCGGACTGGCGGAGATCGCCGCCGGCTCCATCGCCATGGGACTTGGCGGCTATCTGGCTGCCAAGAGTGACGCCGAGCATTACGCGAGCGAACGCCAGCGCGAGGTGCGCGAGGTGGAAGAGATCCCCGATGAAGAGGCGCGCGAGGTGCAGAACGTTTTTGCCGACTACGGTCTCCCGCCGCACGAAAGCGCGCCCGTGGTGCAGGCGCTCACGCGTAAGCCAAAGGAGTGGGTTGACTTCATGATGCGCTTCGAGCTCGGCCTGGAAGAGCCCGATCCCAAACGCGCGCTGCAAAGCGCCATGACCATCGCGGCGTCGTATATCGGTGGAGGAATCATCCCTCTTGCGCCCTATATGGCGCTGCACAGCGCACGCGTGGCGCTCCTCTGGTCGGTTCTGGTCACACTGGCTGCTCTGGGCATCTTTGGCTACATCAAGGGCCGGTTCACGGGTTCGCGGCCCGGCCGTTCTGCGTCGCAAACCATTGTGATTGGGGGACTTGCCGCTAGCCGCCGCCTTCCTGCTGGCAAAGCTTATCTCCTAAAGGCCGCGGCGGCAAAGGATTTTGGAAGAATTCCCTTGACTGAATGAGGATTCATTCAGTAACATTGGTTACAACTTAATAGGCGCGCGTCGTTGCCATCCTCACCCCACATCTTACGGCGCGCGCTACTTTCATCTCAGGGCCGTTTGTACTGCCGTTGTTCATCGTCGAGGAGAGTCGTGCGGATGTTGGCCTCCAGCCTCCGGACTGAATTAAAAGCAATCACCTTCATTTATTCATCAACCTTTTTCAGGACGATAATGTTTCCTGACGGCACCGCGTGAGCTGTGCTGTCCATCGGTTGAAACACAAACACGTTTTCTAGCGCTGGAGTGAATCGCACTCATGCACAGAAGGATTGATAAAGTCGCCGTCCTGGGCGCGGGCACCATGGGCGCCCGCATCTCCGCGCACCTGGCCAACGCCGGTGTTCCCTCCTATCTCTTCGACATCGTTCCACCCGACGCCGACGGTCCAGTGCGCAACCGGATCGCCGCCGCCGGCTTGGAAGCGGCCGTGAAGTCGAAGCCTGCCGCCTTCTTCAAGCCGTCGCTGGAGTGCCTGGTCACCATCGGCAACTTTGAGGATGACCTGCACAAGCTCTCCGAGGTCGACTGGATTATCGAGGCGGTGATCGAGGACCTCGAGCTGAAGCGCGAATTGCTACGCAGGGTCGATGCCGTCCGCAAGCCGGGCACGATCATCACCACCAACACCAGCGGCCTGCCCGTCGCCAAAATTGCCGACGGCTTCTCCGAGGATTTCCGCCGCTGCTGGTTCGGGACGCACTTCTTCAATCCGCCGCGGTACATGCGGCTGCTGGAGGTCATCCCGACGCCGGATGCCGATCCTGCGGCGATGCAGACCGTCGCGCACTTCTGCGATCTGTACCTCGGCAAGGGCGTGGTTCATGCCAAAGACACGCCGAACTTCATCGCCAACCGCATCGGAACGTTCTCCGCGCTGAACGTCATGCGCGTCATGCAAGAGATGGACTTCAGCATTGAGGAAGTGGACGCGCTGACCGGTAGCGCCGTGGGTTGGCCGAAGATGGCGACCTTCCGGCTCACCGACCTCGTAGGCCTCGACGTTTTGGGGCACGTCGTCCGCAACGCCATGACCAACATTCACGACGAACGCGGCGACCTGAAACTGCCCGACTTCTTCAAAGCCATGCTGGAGCGCAAGTGGCTGGGCGACAAGACCAGGGGCGGGTTCTATAAGAAGCAGAAAGGCGCCGATGGCGAGCAGCGCCTGGCACTCGACTGGAAGACACTGGAGTATCGCCCGGCGCAGAAAGTCAAGTTCCCTTCAATCGAGATGGCGAAGAATGTCGAGGAGCTGCCGGAGCGCCTGGCCATGCTGCTCGCGCCGTCCAAAGACAAAGCCAATCAGTTCCTTTGGACCGTCCTCTCCGAATTGTGGACCTATGCTGCCAACCGCATCCCGGAGATCGCCGACTCTGTGGTTGAAATCGATCGCGCCATGAAGATGGGCTTCAACTGGGAGCTTGGGCCGTTCGAGCTGTGGGACGTCGCGGGCGTCGCCAAAACCGTCGAGCGGATGAAGAAGGAAGGCAAGCCGCTTGCGGCCAACGTCGAGAAGCTGCTGGCATCTGGCAAGACGAGCTGGTACGCCGACGAGCCCACGACTGCGAGTGGCCGTGTGTACTTCGATCTGCGCAGCAGCGACTATCGGCCGGAAGAAGTGCCCGAAGGCGTGTGGTCAGTGACGGTCGCGAAGAAGGCGAATGGTGAGGTCAAGAAGAATGCGGGCGCCTCGCTGGTCGATCTCGGAGATGGCGTCGGCTGCATCGAGTTCCACTCCAAGATGAACTCTCTGGGCGGCGACATCGTGCAGATGATCACGCAGTCGCTGAAGCCGGGCGGCGCGGGCGACAATTTCGACGCTTTCGTTATCACCAACGACGCCGGGAACTTCTCCGTCGGCGCCAACATCATGATGCTGCTGATGGCGGTGCAGGAGGAGGAGTGGGACGAAGTTGACCTCGCTGTGCGGCAGTTCCAGAACATGACGCAGGCTATAAAGTTTTCGCACAAGCCGGTCGTGGTTGCGCCATTCGGCATGACGCTCGGTGGCGGCGCTGAGATCACGCTGCACGCTGCGGCTCGCCAGCCGCACGCTGAACTTTACTGCGGACTGGTCGAAGTTGGCGTCGGATTGCTGCCCGGCGGTGGTGGCTGCAAGGAGATGACCATCCGCGCCATCCACAAAGCCACGCACATTCGGCCGCACGGCCGCGGCGAGAGCGTCGAGCTGATGGAGGCCATGAAGCAGGCATTCGAGACGGTCGCCATGGCCAAGGTGTCCACGTCGGCCATGGAAGCTCGCAATCTTGGATTCCTTTCGACCGGTGACAACATCACTATGAATCGGGAGCGCGTTCTGAGTGACGCCAAGGAGCGCGCCTTGGAGTTGGTGCACGAAGGCTATCGCCCGCCTCAGCCCGCGCTCGGATATTCCGGCGCCGGGCGAGAGCATTCTGGCGACGCTCAAGCTTGGCGTGCACATCATGCGCGAGGGTGAGTACATCAGCGACCACGAGGTGAAGATCGCGAACAAGGTCGCCGAGGTGCTGTGCGGCGGCAACGTCACGCCGGGAACGCTGGTCAGCGAGCAGTATTTGCTGGATCTGGAGCGCGAGGCCTTCAAGTCGCTGTGCGGCGAGAAGAAGACGCAGGAGCGCATCCAGTACACGCTGAAGACGGGCAAGACGCTGAGGAACTAAGGAGAATTCAAACATGCGTGAAGTCGTAATCGTCAGTTCGGTGCGTACGCCGGTAGGAAAGGCTTATAAGGGAACGTTGCGGGCGACGCGTCCTGATGATCTAGCCGCGGTTGCCATCAGGGGCGCACTCGAGCGCGTGCCGCAGCTTGATCCCAAGGAGATCGAGGATGTCATCCTCGGCTGCGCGATGCCCGAGGCCGAGCAGGGTATGAACGTGGCCCGCATTGCGTCGCTGCGCGCAGGCCTGCCGGTCGAGATTTCGGCCATGACCATCAACCGCTTCTGCTCCTCCGGTCTGCAGGCGATTGCGATGGCTGCCGAGCGCATCATGGCGGGCGGAGCGGAGACCATCGTCGCCGGCGGCGTCGAGTCGATGACCATGATTCCCATGGGCGGACACAAGGTCTCAGCCAACCCATGGCTGATCGCGAATTATCCCGACTCATATCTTTCCATGGGCCTCACCGCCGAGCGGCGTAGCCAAGCGCTACAACATCACTCGCGAGATGGCCGACGAGTTCTCAATGCGCAGCCACAAGAATGCTATCGCTGCAATTCAGGCCGGCAAGTTCGATGATGAGATTGTTCCCGTGCCGGTCAGCTTCACCACGCCGAACGGCAGCAAGCCAAAGCGCCTGGACATCGTCTTCAAGATGGATGAAGGTCCGCGCGCCGACACCTCGATGGAAGCTCTGCTTGCGCTGAAGCCTGCTTTCCACGTGAAGGGCACGACTACGGCGGGCAATTCATCGCAGATGTCGGATGGCGCTGCGGCCGCGGTTGTCATGTCGGCGGAGCGTGCGAAAGCACTCGGCCTGAAACCGCTCGCGCGGTACGTCGCGTTTGCCACCGCAGGCTATTTGCCGGAAGAGATGGGCGTGGGCCCGGTGTACGCGATTCCCAAGGCGCTGAAGATGGCCGGACTCGAACTCGACGACATTGAGGTGATCGAACTGAACGAAGCATTTGCGACGCAGTCCCTGGCGGTCATCCAAGAAGGACATCTGGATCTCGCTCGCGTTAACGTCAATGGCGGCGCGATCGCGCTGGGCCATCCGCTGGGATGCACTGGCGCCAAGCTGACGGCCACGGTCATCCGGGAGCTCAAGCGCCGAAATGGGCGCTACGGCATGGTGACGATGTGCGTCGGCGGCGGCATGGGAGCAGCAGGCATCTTCGAAAACTTGCAGTGGAGATTAACCACAGAGTCACAGAGAAATTCGAGAGGAAAAGCAACCGCGGATTTCGCAGATGAACACGGATCAGAATTGATGCCTGGAGGATACTCAGAATTCACAAGGTTAGAGGCAACCGGCTGAATTGCGAGCCAACCAGCCCCGAAGGGGCGAAAACAGGATAGCCCAGCGTGCAGCGCCTTGTTTTGGCGCGGAACGCTGGGTCAGCAGTAATTTTGAACCGGAGTCTCTTCAGGGACGGCACAAAAGCAGATCCCTCGCCGACTAAAGTCGGCTCGGATGACAAATTGAAACGATCTCTCCGGCACGCCTGAAGGCGTGCCCCTTCAAAGCGCGAAACGAGGACCTATGGCAACGACCGTATCTGCACCTCCCAAGACCAAAACCACGGGCGGAAGTTTTCTGCTTGAAGATCACAAACTCGACAACGTTTTCACTCCCGAAGATTTCAACGAAGACCAGCAGATGGTCGTGAAGCTCTCGGAAGAGTTCGCGACTAACGAAGTCGTGCCCAACGCCGAGAAGATGGAGCATAAGGAATGGTCAGTGGCCCGCGAGCTGCTGCAGAAGGCCGCCGGCATGGGCCTGACCAACGCCGACATTCCGGCCGAGTACGGCGGCTCCGAAATGGACAAAGTTTCATCCGCCATCATCGCCGATTTCATGGCCAAGTCCGGCAGCTTTATGGTGAGCCTGGGCGCGCACAGCGGCATCGGCACGCTGCCCCTCGTCTTCTTCGGCACGGAAGCGCAGAAGAAGAAGTATCTACCCAAGCTGGCTACGGCGGAAATCATCGGCGCATACGCGCTGTCGGAGAGCACCAGCGGCTCCGACGCGCTGAACAGTCGCACCCGTGCCGTTCTCGCGCCTGACGGCAAGCACTACGTCCTCAACGGCGAGAAGATGTGGATCACCAACGCTCACTTTGCCGACCTGTTCACCATCTTCGCCAAGATTGACGGCGAAAAGTTTACCGCCTTCCTGGTGGAGAAGGATTTCCCCGGCTTCTCGGTGGGCGCCGAAGAAAAGAAGATGGGCATTCGCGGCTCTTCGACCGCGCCGCTCATCCTCAACGACTGCAAGGTGCCGGTGGAAAACGTGCTGGGCGACATCGGCAAGGGCCACGTCATCGCCTTCAACATCCTGAACGTCGGTCGGTTCAAGCTGGGCGCAAGCTGCGTGGGCGGCGCGCGCACTTCCCTGCAGCACGCCATCGCTTACGCCAAAGAGCGCAAGGCCTTCGGCAAGAGCATCGCCGAATTCGGCCTGGTGCGCGAGAAGCTGGCGCAGATGGCAGCGTGGCTTTACGCCTGCGAATCGATGGTGTACCGCACCGTCGGCATGATGGATACGGCGCTCTCGCTCATCGACCAGAACCCCGAGTCCGTGCGCAAGGCGATCGAGGAGTATGCGGTCGAGTGCTCCATCATCAAGGTGTCGGCGTCGGAGATGCTCGACTTCGCGGTGGACGAGACGGTGCAGATTTACGGCGGCTACGGCTTTGTCGAGGAGTATCCCGCCGAGCGCGCTTATCGCGACTCGCGCGTCAACCGCATCTTCGAAGGCACCAACGAAATTAACCGCCTCATCATCACCGGATGGCTGCTGAAGCGCGCCATGAGCGGACAGCTCGCTCTGCTGCCAGCGATCAAGAAAGTGATGGACGAGGTCATGGCAGGCCCATCGGGTGAGGAGCTCGAGGGCACACTCGCCGCCGAGCGCAAGCTGGTGGAGAACGCCAAGAAACTCGCCATGCTGGTGGCGGGCGCGGCTTCGCAGAAGTACATGCAGAAGTTGGCCGATCAGCAGGAGATCATGGGCGCGATCGCGGACATGGTCATCGAAACCTTCGCCATGGACTCCGCGTTGCTGCGCGCGCGCAAGTGCGTCGAGGCCAATGGTGAAGCCAAGTCCGCGCAGGTCGTCGCCATGACGCAGGTGTATCTGGAAGGTGCATTCGCGAAGCTGGAAGCTGCGGCGAAGAAAGTTGTCGCTGCCGTTGCTGAAGGCGACATGCTGCGCACCCAGATGGCGATTGTCCGCCGCCTGGCCAAGCACGAACCGCTGAACGTCATCGCCTTGCAGGAGAAAATCGCTGCACGCGTGCTGGAGACGGGCAAGTACGTAACAACGTAGACGCGTTCACCACGCTTCGGCTTCGCTCAGCGCAGGCTCCGGCACAGAGACACTGGAGAAGTGTGTTTCTGTGCCTCTCTGTGCCTCTGTGTTGAAGTGTTGACTATTGATAAATCGGCATTGCATAAGTATCTGGCACGTGCCTGCCGTGGAACGTGACTATAAGTGACTGTTGTCAACAGCTAAAACAGAGACACTGCCAAAGCCTTCATTTGACGAGGGAAACGGACGAAGCGATTTTAACCAACACGGCACTCTTGCTCCGTCTTGTTTTATATTGGTACGAAGATGCCTATTCAAACGTACACGGCGATCGTTCACAAGGAAGACACCTGGTATGTTGCCGAATGCCCCGAAGTCGGCGTTGTCAGCCAGGGCAAGACGATCGAGGAGGCTGTCGCCAATCTGAAAGAGGCGACTGAGCTTTACCTCGAAGAGTTCGCGCCTCCGGCTTCGCAGCGCGCGGTAATGACAACATTCGATGTAACGTATGCCTAAGCTTCCTCGCGTTTCAGGCGCAGAAGCGATTCGCGCCCTTGAAAGACTTGGTTTTTCAAGGGTCCGGCAACGCGGCAGTCACGTTGTCTTGAAGAAAATTACCGAGAGCGGGTCGATTGGGTGTGTTGTTCCGTTGCACTCAGAGCTTGCTACGGGAACCCTCCGAGGCATCTTGAATCAGGCGCACATCGATCCCGAAACGTTTGCAGAAGCACTTTAGTGCTCTCTTTGTTGCCCGCTGGGTGCCCCGGGTCTCGCGGGTTTCGAAACCCGGGCGAAACATCAGTGTGGGAAAAGCTGTTGGTTGGACAAGCTTCAGCACGCTCCATTCGTTCACGCTGACCGGTCCCCTCTGCTGGTGCGCGTATGCCCGGAAGCTGCTCCATGGCCGCTGCTTCGGTACGTCCACCAGACCACGCCTCACCGGATTACGATGGGCATGGCACCAGAACAGAAACAGGAAATTGGTTTGTGCTTGATGAAGGGCAGAGGGTGATGGTTGATCGGGACGAAATCCCGGGTCTCGAACACCGCGAGACCCGGGGCACCCGGCCAACGACGGCACGTGCGAGCATCGACCACGATGCCGGTGACGACAGTCACATCCGGTTTTCTGGGTTGGTGGTGTAATGGCCTGTTCGCGCCAGTTAGCACCTGAGGCCAAAATCAACGCGATGAAACCGCATATAGTTATAGGGCTTCTTCTGCTATTTACGGTGTCCTTTGCTGCCGCGCAAAATCAAACGCCGCAAACGAAGTACACGGTCTATGAGGTGCGCGGCGATGTGAAGGCACCCCGACCAGTTTCGACGGGAGTGCCAGCCCCACCCGATAGCGTGAACAAGCAGCTCAAGGTGAAAATCTCTTTCATTGTCACGCCAGACGGCTCCGTAACAGATGTAAAGCTGTTAAAACGGTCCACTCCGGAGTTCGATAACTATGCAGTTGATGCAGTGAGCAAGTGGAAGTTTGAACCCGCAACGAAGGACGGCGTCCCCGTTGCCGTGCGACTTGAAACCGAGATGCACTCGCACCAATAGATTACTGGCGTAATATCGCCGTTACACAAGCGATCCGACTCCGACTTGCGCTCGGCTGATCGAGAAGTTTAGGACCCGGCCCACGGGTTTTAATGGTTGTGTCCACCTGCTTCCAGAGGCGATGGTTACCCTCGGCCCAGACAGGTTACTAAAATACGACTTTCGTTATCTTGACAGCGGGCGATTTCCTGTTACGCTTCGAACTGGGACTGCCCCGGCAGGCTTGAGCTGGCGTGTCGCTCACTTCGCTCACAGGGCGAAGAGACGGTTGAATGGTTGGTCGCCTTGGAAGTGCCTCTCAGGAGGCCCCGGCGACGGGTCAGGTCTTTCACAATTTGTTCGCTGCTGAGCGGTCAGGAAAGCAGTGTGACAGCACATGCCGTGTGAGCCGGACGTGCAAGCCTGAGGTTGCTGTCGGCCTATTGTAAGTTGTGTGTATGGAATATTTTGCGATAAGTCGTTCAAGATCAATAATTTGCATCAAAACTGCCATCAATCCACAGCTAATCTTCCTGTTCTCAATACCTTACAAGATGTGGGAGGGGGTAGGGGTCGCACCACAGATCTTCGGTTTAAGGTACCTCCCGCGACAACCGGCGCCAACCTGCCGTACAATTTCTTCATTCATGCGCGTTGGTGCGGTGACGGTGTTCTGGCTGGCTATGGCTCTCTCAGTGGCCGCGCAGCAGCCTGTCGCGCCACCACCTGCGAGTCATCCGCAGGACGCTGCCACCGCCGCTCAGACCAGCGGGCAACCGGCAGCACCAAATCAGTCATCGGCAGCAACCCAGTCGGGCTCTGGTACTTCGGCTGCTCAACCGCCTGCGCAGCAGCCCTCCGCAAAACCGGGCGAAATCCCGTCAACCATGCCGCCCGGAACATCGATTGTGATTCAGGTGGCGCCAAAAGAGCGGGCGCAAGCGGCCCGCGCCTTCAAACAAGGCATGAAGCTTAAGTCGGAGGGCAAGCTCGACCAGGCCTACGACAAGTTCGACCGCGCTGCGGAACTCAACCCCTACAATGTGGACTACATTACCGCCCGCGAATTCACCCGCCAGCAAATGGTGATGCAGGCGCTACAGGCCGGCAACAAAGCTATGGCGAAGAACAAAGAGATCGAGGCCATGGCCGACTTCCGCCGCGCGGTCGAATACGATCCGACCAACGATTTTGCCATCGAGCGACTCCGCGATTCCCTGCCCCAGGACATGCAGCCGGAAACCCAACCGATGCGCGTGGTGGAGCAGTCCACACCCATCGATCTCATGCCGTCCAACGCGCATCACGATTTTCACTTTCGCGGCGATGCGCGGGCGCTGCTGACGCAGATCGCCCAAGCCTACGCAGTCGTCCCCGAATTCGACGATTCGGTGCAACAGCGGCGTGTGCACTTCGACATTGAGGACGTGAACTTCGCCACTGCCATGGATGCAGCCACTAAGGTGACCAAAACGTTCTGGGTGCCGCTGTCATCGCGGCAGATGCTGTTTGCCGCTGACACCGTCGAGAACCGTCGCAACCTGGAGCGAATGTCGCTGCGCACTTTCTATTTGCCTGAGGTAAGTTCTGACCAGCAGCTCAACGAGATCATGAACTCGCTGCGCGTGCTGCTGAACCTGCGCTTTATTGGCGCGGAAAAGTCGCAGCAGACGATTACTATTCGCGCCGAGCAGCCGGTGGTGGAGGCCGCTGCCCGCCTGCTGGAAAACCTCAGCACCGGCGGCCCCGAAGTCCTGCTGGACATGAAAGTGTACGAGGTAAGTTCCATGCTGGCACGGCAGATTGGAACTGCCCTCCCAACGCAGTTCACCCTGTTCAATATCAATCCATCGCTTATAGCAGGGCTCGGTCAAAACGCACAGAACCTGATTAATCAGCTGATTGCTTCCGGCGGCATCAACCAGGCCAATTCGACAGCCATTCAAGCCCTGTTGGCGCAGTTGGCCAACCAATCCAGCTCGATTCTCACGCAGCCGTTCGCCACGTTCGGCGGAGGTCTCACGCTCTTCGGCCTGACAAGCGGCGGAACCGGCATCACCTTTACCTTGAGCGT
The DNA here is from genome assembly GCA_963823635.1 of uncultured Acidobacteriaceae bacterium. Lineage (GTDB taxonomy): Bacteria > Acidobacteriota > Terriglobia > Terriglobales > Acidobacteriaceae > Bog-257. The sequence continues at coordinate 39,919 of CAWGMV010000010.1, forward strand.
GAATGACTCCAACCTGCGCAGTCTGGAGCACGTAACGTTGCGGGCAGGGCAGAACGATCCAGCCACGCTGAAGGTTGGCGAGCGCTATCCGCTGGTCAATGCGACCTTCTCGCCCATCTACAACACACCGGCGATTGCGCAGGTCATCGGCAATGCCAGCTACCAGGCGCCTTTCCCGTCTTTTTACTTCGAGGACCTCGGCCTGATTTTGAAGGCGACGCCTTCGATCCATGCGGCAGGTGATGTCACACTGAAGCTGGAGCTGGCCATTCGCTCCCTCGGCACGCAGACGGTAAACGGCATGCCCATCATCAATAATCAGGAATATAACGGCACCATCACGGTGAAAGACGGCGAATCCAGTGTTGTAACTGGGTTACTAACGCGCTCCGATGAACTCAGCCTGATGGGCTACCCATTCCTCAGCCAGGTTCCGGGCCTCACGTATGGCGCATCGCAGCATGACACAAACGCCACGGAGGATGAGTTGATGATCGTCATCACGCCACACATTGTGCGCCAGCCGGAAAGGAACTCGTTCGCAGCAGAATTGCCCAGCGATCATTGAGGATCTCCGCTAGTTGCTGCTGGCCGCAGACACCTGACCTGACATCACATTCAGCAATGCGCTGCTTGCGCGCTGGCTGACCCTGTCGTCAAATCCTTCCAGGATGAGCAGTTCGTTGCCGCTGAGTTGCAGGACAACCTTTCCCTGGTCCGTCATGGCTTCCGCGCGATTGCAAGCGGGGGCAGTTGATTCCATCGGGCATGGCACGATCCAACTGACTTTCTTGTAGCGTTTCGGAAGATAATCCCCGTACATCTTCGCAAAAGCGCGCGCCGCCTGAGGCGAGTCCCAGCGTGAGAAATACAACATGGCAATCTGCTCTTTTGGGGCGTCCTTGGCATGCGCCGCAAAGTAATAGCCACCGCGCCAATGCGGATAGTGCCCCTTGAGAGCGTTGTCTCCGCCATACTGCTTCGCCAGCAGGTACACGTCGAACTCGCCCATCCCACCGAAGTCGAAGCGCTTGTAATCGGGCGCTACCAGTTGGTCAAGATCGGGGACCGTCAGCGGTGCTACGGCCTGGTTTGACAAATAAGTCTCCGGCTCCATGACCTGACGGGTGTCCACCGGAGGGTTCTCCAGCATGCCGCCGAAAGCTGCATCTCTGCCCTTCTTGGCGAGCACTGTTCGCACGAAGTCGGTTCCCCAGGTGTACGGCATCATCAACGACTCGCGCAGGAACATGGGTGCAGCGGCAAAGACCGGTGAGTCCGTGTCGTCAGCCATGCCCGCGCGCATGGCATTAAAGATCTCGGGCGCCGACACAACGTCCTTGCCTAGCGGCGCCAGGCTGTAGTTGAGCAGGACGATCATCGCCTGCCCTTCGGCGACGCATTGGCGCGCTGCCTGCGCTTCTTCCACGACATACTCCTGCTGATCTGGAAGCGGGTTGTCGTCCTTGGCGCCGGCACGTTCCCACTTCTCGAGACCGATCTTCTGGTCCTGCAAAGCATGCGTCAGTTCATGGGCCAGGACCGGCTTCTGCGTGTCCGGCGGTACCCAGTCGAGCAGATTCACGCTCTTGGTCTTTGGATCGTAGTAGGCCGCGACCTGTTCTCCCAGCAGACGAAGGAATTCGCCGTGCAAATCGTAGTCTGGCGGCAGCAGCCCAAACTTCTCCAGCACCAGCCGTGACTGTTCGAGCCGCTGAGCGTCCTTGTCGTCCTTCATTCGCTTGTCAATGTATTTCTCGACTGACTCGCGCGTAATCAGATGGCGCTTGACCTGGTGCTCGATTGGCAATCCTGTGTCTTGGCTGGCGAAGCGCAATATGACGTCCACCGAGCGGAAGAGCTCTTTCGCCTGCGCCTTGGTGATGCGGGTCTGAGGCTCGGGTTGCTCGGACGACGGAGCAGGAGCCTGTTCCTGCTGCTGGTCCTGGACACTGACGCCCGCACCGGGTACTGGCGTCGTGCCCTGGTTACCAGGCGTTTGCGGAGTTGAAGGCTGATTTGGCGTGTGTGGCGCAGACGGAGCGGCCGGTTGAGCAGGCGTGCTCTGGCTCCAGACAGCACCGGGCAGCAGGCAGAGAAGCAGTAGCGTGGCAGCAATCGTCCGACGCCGGTTTGCTATGGGATGAGCTGAGTACGTCTCGTGCATGCAGAAACTTCAAGGATACAGTACAGGCCGTTGTTAACAGGTGTCATTCTGAGCGGAGGCGACTCGCCACGGCGACTCGCCGCAGTGTATTTATTGCAGGTCTCTTGTTCCCACCGCTTGCCGCAACTGCTCCAGGGCGCTCATGTAGGTAGCAAGCGCTTGGCGATAGCTCAGCTCCGTGGCGCGATAACTGCGTTCGGCATCAAGGAAGTCCAGCAGCGAAGCGGCGCCGTGCTGGTACGAAAACTGAGTGATCTCCAGAGACTGTTGAGCTTGCTGCAGGTACCCGCTCTCGTACAACTGCACTACATCCTCGCTATTAACCAGCCCCTCGTAGGCATTCCTGACATCGGTGAGCACCTGCTGCTCGGCTGCCTTCTCCTGAAACTGCGATTGCGTAAGCACGAAATACGTCCGTGCCACCTCGCCCTGATTGCGATTGAAGATAGGCAGCGGAATGCTGAAGTAGAAGGAACCAAGGTTGGATGCATTCAGGTGAGTGTAGTCGAAGGTGAAGGTCAAGTCCTGCTTGGCGTTGGCCTTGGCCAGCCCGATCTGGCTCCTCGCGGCCTCGATGCTGCGCTGCGCCGCCTGCAAGTCGGGGCGCAACTGCAGGGCGCGTGCCTGCAAGTCCTCCAGCCGCAGCCGCAGCGGCCGGTACGTGAGATCGCCCGCCACATCGAAGTCACGCGGAACGGAATCGAACCCCATCAACTGCCGCAGCGAGCCCAGTGCCTGCACCTTGGCGATCCGCGCAGCGGAGACATCATTCTGGAACTGCAGCGTCTGCAACTGGATCTTGAGCAGATCGGACTTGCTCAGTCCGCCAGCTTTGTACTGCTCCTGGCTGATGCCCACGGTGTGCTGAAAGCTGTCAAGCAGGCGAACCGCAAACTCCAGGTTGTCCTTGGCCAGCAGCGCCGTGATGAATTGCTGCGCTGCGCCTTCCACAGTCGTGCGCTCCGCATCCGCTACCTGCGACTCGGTTACGGCGGTGGCATCTTGCGCCGCCTTTAATCGGCGTTGCCGCTTCTTCCCGCGCTCGAACAGGTAGCCGATGCCAGCATCGAATTCCGCAGTGTTATCAATGTAGTTGGCGGAGAAGAGGTCGGGTTGGAAGATGGGAAGATAAAGCGCATCCCACGAGAGCACCGGATTGGGCCGTAGGTTTGCCGTGACCTCCATCTCCTTGTTCTGCGAGATCATGGTGCGGTTCGCTTGCAGCGTGGGGTTGTTCTTCTTTGCCAGTTCGATGGCCTGCTCGATGGTGATCAGCACGGCCGGCGGAGGCTGCGTTTCCGGCCGTAGTTGCGGAACACCAGGCACCTGCGGCTGGACTGGAGCGGTTGGAACATTTTGCGGCGGAGCAGATACCTGGGCGCGCAACGCGACTGGAGCCGCCAGCTCCAGAAGACCAATCATTGGGAGAAGCACGAGCCGCAATCTCCGGGAAAACAGAGACCTCATTCCGTGACCTCCGCGACTTCCTCGGGCAGCACATCGCCCACTCGAGCCGCCCAGACATACAGCGTAGGCAGCAAGAAGAGGCTCAGAACCAGGTCTGCAATCAGTCCGCCAACGATCACAATCGCAAAGGGGCGCTGGGAATCGGAACCAATGGCATGGGAGAGTGCGGCCGGCAGCAGGCCCAAAGTCGCGACCAGCATGGTCATCATGATGGGCCGCAGCCTCAATACAGCGCCTTCGACTGCAGCATCTTCAATGGAGTTGCCCCTTGCTCGAAGCTGATTAATAAAGTCCACCATGATGACTCCTGTTTGCACGGACACACCGAAGAGGGCCAGGAAGCCGACTCCCGATGAAACGCTGAAGTGCGTCCCTGTGACCAGCAGCGCCAGCAGGCCGCCGATACGCGCCATGGCAACGTTGGCCAGGATCAGGAAGGCCCATTTGAAGGACTTAAACATGGTGTACAGGATGACAAAGATGATGAACACAGTGATGGGCAGGACAATCAGCAGGCGCTCATCCGCCCGCTTCTTGCTTTCATACTCGCCTTCCCAGTTGATGCGATAGCCCTGCGGTAGCTTGACCAGGCGGTTCACCTTGTCGATCGCTTCTTCCACCGTGCTGCCCAGGTCGCGCCCCCTGACGCTGAACTTAATGGCAACGTAGCGCCGGTTGCCCTCGCGATAGATTTCCGAACCGCCCTCCTCTTCAGTGACTTTGCAGAGCTGCGCCAGCGAGACCCGCTCTCCCGTCGGCGACAGGAGGCGGATGTTTTCAATCGCTTCCCTGGTGTCTCGGTAGTTCGGCAGGTAGCGCAGCACCAAGTCATAACGTGCCTCGCCGATAAGGACCTGCGTGAGCGCGCCGCCGCCGACCGCGGTTTGGATGGCATCCTGCACGTCGGCCACATTGATCTGGTAGCGGGCGGCCGCGGCGCGATCAACCGCCAAGTTCAAGTTGGGTTGTCCGCGCACGCGAAGCACTCCGAGGTCCGTGATGCCGTTGATCCCGCGCATAATGCCCATCACCTCTTCGGCTTTTTCCTCCAGCAGGCGCAGGTCGTCGCCGTAAATTTTCGTGGCAAGTTCGCCTTTCACGCCGCTGACTGCCTCCTCCATATTGTCTTCAATCGGCTGCGAAAAGCCCCAGACAGCACCGGGAATCTTGCTTAGCTCGCGATTCATGGCGGCGATCAGCTCATCTGAATCCTTGTGAAACGTGGGCCGCCACTCTTCCTTGGGCTTCAAATCCACAAAATATTCCGTATTAAAAAAGCTGGTGTGATCGGTCCCGTCATCAGGGCGCCCAGTTTGGCTGGTGCATTGCGGAACCTCAGGGAACGAACACAGCACAATTCGGGCCTGGTCCGAGACCCGAATTCCTTCCTCGGGGCCGCTGCTGGGCGCAAGCGTACCTCGCACCCAATACGCGCCTTCATCCAGGTGAGGCAGGAATTCTGAGCCAATCACCCCGCTGAAAGCGAGATAGAGCGCCAGAAATAACCCAACGATCCCAACCCCGACGGTGAGCACCCGGCGGCGAATGGCCCAGCGTACCGCCGTACGGTAGTGCTTTATGGACCACAGCATGGCGGGGTTGTGCCACTCGTGCGCCCCCTTGGCGAAAGCGAAGCTGGCTAATACCGGCGCTACTACGATGGAGAACATCAGCGCGCCGAGCAACGCAAACGCGACTGTCCAGGCCATGGGATGGAAAAGGCGGCCCTCCACGCGTTGCAATGTGAAAATCGGCAGATAAGCGGTGATGATGATGGCGATCGCGTAAAAGACGGGGCGCTGGACTTCATGCGCGGCATCGCTAATTTTCTCGGGGGGCGTTCGCGTGTCTCCATTTTGCCGGTTTAGGTGGCGCACGATGTTTTCGATCATCACTACCGCGCCATCCACCACCATGCCGAAGTCCAACGCGCCCAGCGACAGCAGGTTGGCGGGAATTTTGTTCAAGTCCAGGCATATGGAGGCGAACAGCAGTGAGAACGGAATCGTGGCGGCGACGATGAGCGCGCCCCGCACATTGCCAAGAAACAGGAACAGGATGATCGTGACCAGGATCATCCCTTCGCTAAGATTGTGCAGGACGGTGTGCGAGGTGTAGTGCACCAGGTCACTGCGATCGATGAAAGGAACCACCTTGACGCCCGGAGGCAAGATGTAACGGTTGAGCTCATCGACTTTCGCGTGTAGGGCCCGCAGGGTCGCATCGGCCTGCGCGCCTTTGCGTAGCAGCACGATGCCCTCAACCGCATCACTCTCGTCAAGGATTTTTCCATCCTCCCGGTGATAGGCTCGTGCGACTCGGCCCAGCCTGATCTTGGGACCTTGCTCGATAACGGCGATGTCCCGCATGTGGATCGGCGTGCCGTTCTTGGCGAACAGGACCGTCTGGTCGATGTCCTGAACATGGCCGACCAGTCCCACCTCGCTCACGTTGACCTGCTGCAGCCCCTGCTGGATGAAGCTGCCTCCACCATTGGCATTGTTGTTGGCGAGCTGCTGTTCGACTTGCGACAGGCTCAGCCCGTAGGCGATCAGCTTGTTGGGATCGAGCCGTACCTGATATTCGCGCGTGGGACCGCCGAAGCTGTTTACATCGACAACGTCCGGCACGGACTTGAGGTTCTTCTCGACTACCCAGTCCTCCAGCGTCTTCAGCTCCATCGGATCATAGGCCGGGTTGGTGCTCTGCAATGTGTAGAAGTAGATCTGGCCGGCGGGGCTGTAGTCAGGGCCCATCTGCGGAGAAACGTTCGGCGGCAAGGTCACCTGGCTCAGCCGCTCTAGAACTCGCTCGCGGTTCCAATTGTTGTTCGAGTCATCGCTGAAGACCAGTTCGACATAGGAGAGCCCGAAGAGCGTCCACGAGCGCAGGTGCACTACCTGCGGCACGCCGTTCATAATGATTTCGATGGGGATGGTGACCTGCTGCTCGACCTGTTCGGCAGAAATGCCCGGCCACTGCGTGATGATGTCAACATAGTTGTCGGCGACGTCGGGGTAAGCCTCAATCGGCAGATTGTGGAAAGCGACTATGCCCCCGGCGAAGATGATCAACGCCAGCGCCAGAACCAGCAGGCGATTGTGGAGCGCAAAATCGACCAGCCGGCGAATCATCTATTGCTGCTCCATCGTGTTCTGCAGCTCAAGCGCATTGGTTACGACCTGGTCCCGGGCTTTCAACCCTGACACGACCTCCTGCATGTTGCCCGGAAGAGTTCCACCGCTGACGATCTCCTGCCGCTTGAAGTGTCCGCCCCCGATTGAGACATAAACCCAGTCGCGATCATGTAAATGCAGAATTGCCGTGGCTGGAACCACCGCCCTTGTAACCGGAAGCCGCCCGTAGAAGGTCGCGGTAACAAACATTCCGACGCTCATCAGGCCGGGATTAGCAACCTCGATCCTTACCTTCGCCGTGCGAATGTTGGGATCAAGGATCGGCAGGATGTTGTCGATCCGGCCTTTGAATACCCTCTCAAGATAAGAGCTCATGCGGATGTCTGCAGTCTCGCCGACATGCACGAAGTCCAGGTCATTCTGGTAAACGTCACAGATAATCCAGACATAAGAAAGGTCAGAAATCGTGAACGGATTGGGACCGGACAGACCCTGTACCCCCGATGCGCCGGTTACCTGCTGGTCGGTAATCACGCCGGAGATGGGAGCCAGCACGTCAACGATGCCCGAGGGGTGCTCTTTGTTGATGCCGAGAAGCCTCAACTGCTCGCTGGCCGCATTCAGGTCGGCTTTGGCATCCGCTTCGTTGGTTTCGGCGGTTTCCAGGTCGCTCTTCGCGATGGCGCCTTTCTCATAAAGAAGCTGCGCCCGCTGCAATTGCGTCCGCGCCAGCCGCTCGTCATTCTCGGCCTTGATATACGTCTGGTAAGCGCCGGATGCATCATTGCTCTGGACTTTCAATAGCAACTGGCCTCTCTTCACCACATCGCCAAGGCGGGCCTTGATCTCCACGACGCGTCCAGTAGCCAGAGAAATTACCGGCACCGCGCGCGAAATGTCTGGCTGTACCACACCGGTCACATTCAGCTCCGGCACTACCTGGCGCTCTGTGGCCTGAACCAAGGGGAACAATTCCGGGTGGTCCACTTTGAAGTTGTTGGGATCGAAGGCAGGTACCACCTCCGCCTTCGGGGGCGCCTCGGTCTGCGGATTGGCTTTGCCCTGATTGCAGCCAAGCAGGAGCAGGCTCAAAAGCAGGCAAAACGCTCCTCCCACTGGCAAACATGCGAAGTTAATTTTCATCCGAGTACTTCCTGGGCTGCCGCCGGCATTTACCGGCAACAGCAGCAGCCACCGCTGCGCATGCGGCAGCGCTTGTCTGCGCTGAATGATGCTTCGTCATTCCGATAACCCTCTTCTGGGCCCGGTGCGCTCGGCCTGGACGAGCGGAATTCTCCGCTACGGAATCAGTACCAGACCTGCAATAAGAAATCTGAAGGGATATTCGCGCCTCTTTTGGGCACGTTGCGTAGATCGAGTTCTAACGGGAAGGAGGCGCCCGTCCAAGGGTTGGAACGAGCACGCCATCGAGCGCCCGCGCTGTGAGTGCAACCGGGTGCAACGGCTGCAAAACGATCACGGCGGACATCAGGCACAGGGCCAGCATTGCCGGCAGCATGGATGGCGGAAGGTTGGTTCGCTGCGGGTGCTGAGGCGCGATTGCCATTTGCACTCTCTTCGACGCGTCCTCCACAAGGGCCTGCGCGGGATGAAGGTCGTCGCTCGCGGAAATAACCGGGAAGAGCAGCACCAGGACGCATGCCAGCGCAATCAGGGCTGTGCCGTAGGGAACGTCCGCCACTCGGGCAGACCGGCGCCGGCTTCGCGCAAATGCCAACAGGGCACCCGCGGCAACGGCCAGCCAAACCAGATTCAGCAAGAGTTCCATGAACGCTGTCGCAGTAGTTTACAACTCATTCCCCACGGTTCGCAAACAAGTCTGGCGTGCCTCATGCCGAATTAACGAGATATTGAAGATCTAGATTGACCGCACGCGACTGGCACAACCCGACTGCCAGCCGCTATGATGACTTTCTTTGCTTTTATCTCTGAGGAAGGTGCAATGATTCGAAGCCGCCCTTTGCTGGCGTATGTTGCCGTAGTTCTTTTTAGCACGCTATCGCTCGCGCAGTATCCAGAATCCACCACACCAGAAACCCCGCAAACCGCTCCGCAACGGACGGCCCAACAGCGCGACGCCTATCGCAAAGCCATGGAGGACGCAGACCAGAAGATTGCCGCTGAAGTAAAGGCGCACTCTGACCTGGTCAAGAACCTGGAATACCTCACGACGCAAATCGGTCCCCGGCTCACCGGGTCTCCGCAAATGCAGGCTGCCAGCGATTGGACGCTCAAGCGCTTTCACGACTACGGAGTGGACGCCCACCTTGAGACCGCAAAGATCGCTCACTCCTGGACTCGTGGCGCCGAGACCGCAGAGATCACCAGTCCCATCCAGCAGCGTATTGGAATTCGCGCTTGCGGATGGAGCAAAGCCACGGACGGCGAAATCTCCGGCAATGTCGTTTTGCTCGACCTCAAGAATGCTTCCGACTTCGAGCAGTACAAAGGCAAGTTGAAGGGGGCCGTCGTCATGATGCGCAAGCCGGTTGATATGTCGAAGAGAGACCCCAATCCCGAGAACGCATATGACGCTGTCATTCCGCCTTCCCGCGGAGTACCTGACGCGGAAGGCGGATATCGCGCCCGCATGCAATTAGTACGTCAGGTCGCCTCCGAGCACCCAGCTCTGATACTGACAGACAGCGGTAAAGTCGACAGCCTCTTCAATATGAGCGGCGGCTTTCGCAATTACTCGCCGAGTGAGGCTCCGATGGCGTTTCTCACTCACGAAGATTACGACCTGCTGTATCGGCTGCTGCAAGCAGGACCGGTGACGATGAAGGCCAATCTGCCGGAGACCTTCAGCGAAAAACCTGTGCCGGTTTCCATTACAGTGGCGGAGATTAAAGGGAGCGAGCATCCCGACGAGCGCGTCATCATCGGCGGGCACCTCGACTCGTGGGACCTCGGTCAGGGCGCGCTCGACAACGGCACCGGCGCCATGGCTACGCTGGAAGCAGCCCGCGCGCTGAAGACCTTGGGATGGAAGCCCAAGCGCACTATCACCTTCATCTTGTTCACTGGGGAAGAGGAGGGCGGCATCGGTGCGGAAACCTTCCTCAAGAACCACGCCGTTGAAATCCCAAAGATGGACGCTGTCCTCATTCACGACACAGGCACGGGAAAAGTCTTCAGCATTTCGTTGGATAACTTGTGGGAGACTGCGGCGCTGATGCAGGAGATCTATCAGCCGCTACAGGAAGTCTTCGACTTGCAGCCGCTCAGCACACGCTACTTCGGCTCTTCCGACCACGTTCCTTTCCTCAACCGTGGTGTGCCGGGATATTTCTGCGTGCAGCTTCCAGCCGGTTATGGCGCGGCTCATCACAGCCAGACCGACACCTTCGACAAGGTGATTCCCGACCAGATCAACGAGGGAGCGGCCTTCATCGCGGCCTGGGCGTGGAACGTCTCCGAGATGCCGGAGGCACTGCCGCACCAGGCGCCTGCGACGCCGATGGATTGAGAACTTCACCACAGAGGCACTGAGACACCGAAGCGTGGTGATCACACAGATTCTGTCTTTCCAACCTTAACGCTGCGAAATGCCGCGTCCAGAATCATCTGGTTCTTCAGTCCCTCTTCGCCAGGAATCTCGAAATCTCTGCCCTCTTCGATGGCGGCTGCAAACGCGTCCACCTGCACTGCATAGGCATCAGCGTTCGACACTTCCCTGCTTTCGGCAACCTCGTATCCTCGCCGCAACTCGATGGTCACCGGGCGCTCAATCGTGAGCGCGTTCACCGCCGACAATATGCCGGTCTCGCCGGCTACTTCGAGATAAGTCTGGTAGGGTGTGCGCCCTGAAACGGAAACAGTCGCCACCGTTCCACTCTCAAATTCCAGCACGGCCGATGCCGACGCCTCCAGAACTGAATGAGAGTCATAATGCGCCCGCGCCGCCACCGCGCGCACTTCGTCGGCCAGCACAAACCGCAGGGTGTCAATGCAATGCACCCCGATGTCGGCCAGAGGTCCGCCTGTCGCCAGCCTGGGATCGTTGACCCACGTGCGCGCGCTGGTCAGCATGGGCGCGAAGAAGTCGCAGCGTGACACCTGCGGGCGTCCAATCACTCCTTCCGCAATGCGCTCGCGGACCAGCTTCACGCTGTCTTCGAAGCGCATCACGTGGGCAATCCCGAGAGTCACTCCGGCTGTGCGCGCGGCTGCCACCATCTCCTGCGCCTCGGCAGCGTTCATCGCCATGGGTTTTTCGCACAGCACCGGTTTACCGTACCCCACCGCCGTAAGCACGTCCGCGCAGTGCAATGCATCAGGACTGCACACGAACACCGCATCGACCTCGTCGCAAGCGCATAGGTCGGCGGTCGATGCAAAGGCATGTTCGATCTGAAATTGCCGGGCCGACGCTTCCGCCTGCCGTAAGTTGCGGCGTGATAAGGCCACAACCCGGCAGCGCAAAGCATGTTGGAATCCCGGCATCAGCCGCTTCACTGCGTGCAGGCCAAATCCAACAATGCCAAAGCGAATCATTCCATTCTCCTTATTCACCACAGAGGCACAGAGGCTCGTAGAAGGACAAAGTTTTCATAAACCACGGAGGACTCGGAGAGCACGGAGAAAGGAAATCAAGAACTCCACGTCATCTCTGTGTTCTCCCTGGTGGAAATGGTTCTTCTGCTAGGTGCCTCTGTTTCTCTGTGGTGAATGGTTACTACGCACGACCGTACAAATGTTTTTCTTGCGGGCAAACCTGTCGCCGGGACATTTCTTCTAACCATCTAGTACTCAGTTCACGCGTCAAGGCCCGGCGCCACTGAAAGGAATCCATACTCGATATGCAGCGCTGCGATATTGTTTGGTTGCTCGGGGTGTTGGCTGGAGTCCTGGCTTTCAGCGTCTGGGGACTGCCCTACTTTACCCAGCTTGGGCACCCTCTTCTCTCCATCTTTGTGTACGCGTTCTTCGCCATACTGTTTCTATACGGCCGGGCCAACCGGCGATACAACCGAACCGCTCGGACTCGGAGAGACCGTCGGAAGCAAGAATAGTCCCAGCGCTGATCATAGAGTCTGGTCTCTCCCGCTAGTACGCCATCAGGATCCTCAGGTCCCGAACGTTGTTGCCGGTAGGTCCGGTGACAATCGCATCGCCGATGGCATCCAGCAGAGGATAGGCATCGAAGCCCGCCAGCGCGGCGGCCACGTCCAAGCCACGCTGATTCGCCCGTTCCACGGTGCTGCCATCCACGATTGCGCCTGCCGCCGGACTATTGCCATCTATGCCGTCGGTCCCAGCACTCAGCACCGTGATGCGGTCGCCGGCAATCTGTTGCGCGCAGTAAAGAGCGAATTGCTGATTGCGCCCGCCGACCCCAGACTTCTCTCCTACCTCCACCGTAACTTCGCCGCCCGAAATGAGGCAGACTCGCCCCAGGATGTGCCGCAGCTCGCGCAACCGGCGCAACAGATAATCGGCTGCCCTGCGGTAATCCCAATCGTCGCAACTGGTGTCCACCTCGACTGCAAGACCGCCCGCCCTGGCCCTGCCAGTTGCCGCGTTGATGGCGGTGGCGTTCGACAGCACGGTGGCGTAGCGCGAGCGCTCAAATGCCGCATCGCCCGGCTTCGGCGTTTCCTCTAACCGGCCGCTGTCGAACAAGCCACGGACGCTCGCCGGAAAACTTTCCCTCGAGCCATAACGTTCGGCAATGGCATAACAGTCGGCAACCGTAGTGGTATCGGGCATGGTTGGTCCCGACGCCAGGGCATCGAGCGAATTCTCCGGCACATCGGAGACCAGCACCGACACCTGAGAGGCGGGCCCAGCCGCCCGCGCCAGCCGTCCACCTTTCAAAACCGAAAGGTGCTTGCGTACGGCGTTGATCTCGGCGATGGGCGCTCCCGAATGCACCAGCACCTTATAAGTCTGAACCACATCCGCCAGCGAGATGTCAGCGCTAATCGGTTTCTCGGCGATGGCCGAAGCTCCGCCGCTAATGAGGAAAACCGTCAGTGTGCGGGGCGACGAATCCGCCACCAGCCGCAGGATGGCATCGCCTGCGCGTAGCGAATCTTCGTTGGGCAAGGGATGCCCACCGATGAAGTACCGAAAGCCGAAAACCTTTGCCGCCGGCGCGCTGGGACAAGCCACGACTCCCGTCAGGCCAGTACCCAAAATGTTGCTCAACGCCTCCGCCATGGTGTGCCCGGCCTTGCCGATGGAGACCACCACCACACGCTCGAAGGCACCGATATCGTACAAATCTTTGCCAACGCGCAGATGTTCACCGTCGTACAGCACCTGGCGCGAGAAGGCGCGCGCAATGCTGCACTCCTGCAGCGCGTGATCGAACATCTCCCGGGCGCGATCTCGCATTTCGCGCACGGCATCCGCCCCGTCATTCTCGGGCGGAAAAGACGAGTGGGGCATTTAGGGAAATTATATGCCGCGTGCGCCATGCCCTACCTTTCGCCCAATCCGGCAACCATCAAAAATTACATTGTGAATTCGACCTGCGGGCGATCAATTCGGCGCGGCAACCAAAGCCGGCGCCAGGACATTCGCCTGATAGCTTCCGATACCAGTAATCAAGTCGTAGCCTGGACTGGGAATGCATGGCGCGCCACAGTTCCCGTTATCGTCGCCCTGCGTTATGTCGTGAAAATCCGTCAGGTAGCTGGGAGATTCGTAAATCGCGTACAGATCTTGTACCGCTTGACTCAAAGTATCTTTGGGCGGATTCGCTGCGGCGCGCATCGCGTTGACCAGGGTGAAGAACGCGGCCCAGTCTGGACTGGCGATGCTGGTTCCACCCACCTGCACCCACCCGCCGTAGCCGTAGCTGTCATATACGGGTACGCCCGGGCTCGGATTGGAGTGCGAGGAGACATCGGGAATGCAGCGCATCCCGGCGCTGCCGCACCCTGCGAAGATACCGTCCTGCCACGGCGGACCGCTCTCGTACAGACTGATTCCGCCGGTGCTTCCGCTCCAGGTAGTCTCGTTGCCGTAATCGAGCGCAAGGGGATTGGCTAGCGGCACGGCAGTGGACAGGACCAGCGTGGTACCACCGACGGCGATCACGCAAGGCGAAGCCGAAGGGTAGTACGGTACCTGCTGATGGCCGAGATCCCCGCTGGCAGCGACAAAGGTCACTGCCCCATTGGCATTCAAGATATTGCAGAAATAGCTGTCGAGGGACTGCTCGCCCTGGAACTCGTGATACCCCCAGCTCATGGAAACGACGGTGGCATTGTAAGGCGCCGAGGTCGCTACCTGGACGGCCATCAGCATGTCGGCGAGACTGTCGCTGTTGGCTTCGAAGAGGAGGACGTTGGCTTGCGGTGCCAGGGCACACGCCTGTTCGGCATCCAACGATTCTTCCAGATCCCACCCCTGGCCATGCAAAGGATTGCCCACGATCACGACGTGGAAGTTACAGCTTTGCAAGTGGAAATAGCTCAGATAGGACTCCACATCGGACTGAATATAAGGATCGATATAAGCGTCAATTATGGCGATCGTCTGCCCCTTGCCCTGGCTGGGGATGCGATTGAATCCGTAAGCGGCTCTGAATTGCACCGGCAGGATACCCTTCGGGGTGCCGGGGTCCGGCGGCGCATCGGAGATCCGAATTGGTGCGCGGACATGCATGTCATTGAGGTCGGGAACTTGAGCCAGCAGCGGAATCGCGGCAAGCACCAATAGGATGACTGAGCAATGGGACGTCTTCTGCATAATTTCTCCTCTGCTCGGCGAGCAGTACAGATGTTACTTTAACCGGCCAGACGTAGCTCGGGCCCTCCCACATTCGCGCCTTCTGCGAATGGGTGGCGCTTTAGTGTACCCGCCGAGCCTGACAAGTGTGAATGACGGGGCTGACGGCTTAAAGCTAGAACCCCTGCTCACGCAGCCAACTCTCGATCGTCTGCCGCATTTCGGTGAGATGATCTTCGAAGAAGTGGTCTCCGGGAATGAACACCAGCTCCTTCGGGTCAGCGGCTGCCGCCACCACCTTTTCCAGCTCTTCATGTGGGCCGAACTGATCCTGGTCGCCGCTGAGGAAGAGCTTCGGTTTGTGGCAGTCGCGCAGGAACCGGTATGAATAGGTACGGCCGTCGGCGTCGACGGGAGTGCCCAGCGAGATCAGCGCCCGCACGTCAGGATCAGGGCAACCCGCCTGCAGGCCGATTGCGGCGCCGAAGGAAAAGCCGGCGAAAACAACGGGCAGCTGAAATTCCGCTTTCAGCCATGCCAGCGCGACTTCTACGTCCGCGACCTCAGCGCTGCCGTCGTACTCACCGGCGCTCAGTCCTGCTCCGCGAAAGTTGAAACGCAGGACCGGGAAGCCGAACGAATGCAATGCCTTCATAGCATGGAAGACCACCTTGTTGTGCATTGTCCCGCCCAACAGCGGATGGGGGTGGCAGACCAGCCCCGAGTGTCTGGCGGTCGGCGAGCCGACGTTCAGGAGGGCCTCCAGGCGCCCCGCTGGACCCTCAAGAAAGAATGACCGGATTGCCGCGTGGGTAACCGCCATCGGTAGCCTGACTCTAACAGCTTTTACCTGGCCACGCCTCGAACCTACACGAAGGCTCAGGTAGCTGAAAACTGGGCCCCCCTTCTGCAAAATACCCCCGTAGGAGATGACGACAACCGAGCCGCCAAACGCCGGGAAAGGCCAAATTACGACATTTATTTGTGTTTGTAATGTATTGTTTATAAATGACTTAGTTAGTTCTACGACCTTTGGGGCTTGACTCCTGCAGCTTGACACCAATAGACTTACAACTCGTACCGGGAGGACCAACTCAAACGATGAGAGGTGTTTAATGTTACGAGTACTAAGCCAGGCTGCGGCGGTATTGGTTTTCACCACCGCGCTCGGTGCGGCACCCGGTAATAGCACACCGGAATCGCGACAAGGGACCCCAGGACAGACTCAGGACACTATTAAGCCTTTCAAGACCCGCAAGCTTCAGGTCGGAAAGGCCTCGTGGTACGGCCGCATCTTTCAGCACAGGCAAACTGCCAGCGGCGAGCCGTACGACATGTACCAATTCACTGCCGCGCACCGGACTTTACCCCTCGGTTCCTGGGTTCAAGTCACCGACTTGAAGACAAATCGCTCGGTTGTGGTTCGTATTAACGACCGCGGCCCTGTCCCCAAGAACCGGATCATTGACCTGTCCTACAGTGCTGCCAAAATGCTGGAAATCGGCGACCGCGGGGTTCACCCCGTGAGGTTGGATCTGATCGACACAACCACCGTAGCCGAGAATGAAGGTCCACAGTAATCCTGTCCTAATGCGTTAAACTGGGAGCCGATGCTGCAACCACGGGATCGGCTTATTGTGGCGCTCGATGTTCCGAGCGCCGCCCAGGCTCGCCAAGTCGTACAAACCATCGGCGAGGCCGCAGTCACGTACAAGATCGGGAAACAACTCTTCACGGCCGAAGGGCCCCAAGTCGTGCGCGACCTGGTTTTCTCCGGCCGGAAGGTGTTTCTCGACCTCAAGTTCCACGACATCCCCAACACTGTAGCCGCAGCGGTCAAATCGGCAGCCGGCCTGGGCGTCACGATGTTGACCGTCCACGCCTCCGGCGGCAGCAAGATGCTGAAGGCAGCGGTCGAAGCGGCATCCCGGTCTGCTGCCCGGCCGATGATACTCGCCGTCACAGTGCTTACCAGCCTGTCGGATTTGGACCTCCAGGAAGTAGGAGTCACCAGCAACGTCCTCAGCCAAGTACTACGACTTGGAGCAATGGCCCGTAACGCTGGCTGTGGAGGGTTGGTCGCCTCCGCACAGGAAGCCCGCGAGCTGCGACGGGAGTTGGGCGAAGGTTTTGCCATCGTCACGCCCGGAATTCGTCCCGCCGGGTCTCCGTCGGCTGATCAGGCGCGAGTCGTCGCACCGCAGGACGCCATCGCCGCCGGAGCCACCTATCTCGTCGTCGGCCGGCCCGTCCTCGATGCCACCGATCCAGCCAAAGCAGCCCAGCAGATTGTGCGAGACATCGAACAGGCCCTCGCATTCGCTGGGTGTAATGTGAAGTGAAGGTCGGAAGCGCCGAAGGATCGTTCTTTTCGACTGCTATAATCCGCGCAGTTCCCGCCATGACTGAGCCGTCCACCCCCCTGATGCGGCAGTACGCCGCGGTCAAGAAAGACCATCCCAACGCGCTTCTCTTTTTCCGCCTCGGCGACTTTTACGAGCTGTTCTTCGAGGACGCGGTGGTCGCCTCACGCGAGCTGCAAATTACTCTGACCTCGCGCAACAAGGAAAAAGGCATCGCGATTCCCATGTGCGGCGTGCCCTATCACTCAGCCGAGAACTACATCGCCAAGCTCATCCGCAAGGGCTTCAAAGTGGCCGTCTGCGAGCAGATGGAGGACCCGCGCCTGGCCAAGAAGCTGGTCAAGCGCGAGGTCACGCGTGTACTGACCCCTGGAACCGCCGCCGACGCCCATCTCGGCTCCGAGGAGAACAACTTTCTAGGCTGCGTCGCGGGCTCCGGAAATGCCGTTGGATTCGCGGCGCTCGACCTTTCCACCGGTGAGTTTCGCGCGACTCAATTCCAGGGCGAAGACGCCGACCGCCGGGTCCGCGAGGAGCTGCTGGTGCTGCGCCCGCGCGAAGTGTTGTTCGCTTCCTCGCTGCCGCTGTTTGACCAGCCGCGAAGCAACGCATCCGTGCCCGCGCCGGCTGCCGCCCCGCGCATCGCATCGCTGGAAAACGCGAGTTGGGCCGAGACCCCGCTCGAGGATTGGGTCTTTTCTCCCGACTACGCGATCCCACAAGTTGAGAACCATTTCGGCGTGCTATCGCTGGAGGGCTTTGGACTGGCGAACCGTTCGGCCGCAGCAACTGCCGCGGGCGCCATCCTGCATTACGTTCGCACCACGCAGCGTGGCTCGCTCGACCACGTGGACCGAATCGGCTTCTACGAGCGCCAAAACTGCCTAGTCCTGGACGCGGTAACCGTTCGCAACCTTGAGCTGATTGAGCCTCTGTTCGCCGGAGCGGTCGAAGGTGCCACGCTCTTCCGCTGCCTCGACTGCACGGTGACGCCGATGGGCAAGCGCCTGCTGCGCGCCTGGATACTGCGGCCGTCAATCGACGCAGGCGAGATCAATCAGCGACTCGATGCCGTGGAAGGCATGGTGCGCGAATTTGTCGGGCGCGGAGAGCTGCGCCGCTCGATGGAAGGCATCCTCGACCTGGAGCGGCTCCTCAGCCGCGTTACGCTGGAGACGGCAAATCCGCGAGACCTGCTCGCCTTGGCGAGTTCACTGGCCAAGCTGCCCGCCGTGCGAGCCGCATTGTCTCACTTCCCTGCCGATCGCCTGCAAGCGCTGCACACACAATGCGACGAACTTGGCGATCTGCGCACGCGTATCGTCACTTCGCTGGAAGACGAACCGCCGCTGACGCTAGCTGACGGCGGTGTGATCCGGTCGGGAGTCGACCCCGGCCTCGACGAACTTCGCAACCTCAGCCGCAACAGCAAGCAGTACATCGCGCAGATCGAGCAGCGCGAGCGGCAGCGCACCGGCATCGGTTCGCTGAAGGTGAAGTTCAACAACGTCTTCGGCTACTATCTCGAAATCTCGAAAGCCAACCTGCATCTTGCGCCCGCCGACTACGAGCGCAAACAAACGCTGGTCAACGCTGAGCGCTTCACTACGCCGGAGTTGAAGGAATACGAGGCCAAGGTGCTGGATGCGCAGGAGAAGATGGTCGAGATCGAGCGGCGACTCTTCGCCGAATTGCGCTTCGCCATCACCGCCGAGGCGCGCCGCATTCGCCAGACCGCGCTGGCGCTGGCCGAAATCGACGTGCTGGCTGCGTTCGCCGCACTGGCGGCAAATCGAAGCTATTGCCGTCCGGTACTCGACCAAGGTAGCGACATCGAGATTGTCGAAGGACGTCATCCCGTCATCGAGCAGATGGAGATCACCGGCGCCGACCGCTTCGTGCCCAACGATCTCTTCCTCAACGGCACCACGTACTCGATTCTGATCATCACCGGCCCGAACATGGGCGGGAAGTCAACGTACCTTCGGCAAGCGGCGCTAATCGTGCTCATGGCGCAGATGGGCTCGTTCGTTCCTGCGCGTTCGGCGAGATTGGGATTGGTGGACCGCATCTTCACCCGCATCGGCGCCTCTGACAACCTGGCGCGTGGCCGCTCGACCTTCATGGTTGAGATGACCGAAACCGCGGCGATTCTCAACACGGCCACGCCGCGTTCGCTCATTTTGCTTGATGAGGTCGGGCGGGGCACCGCGACCTATGATGGGCTGGCCATCGCCTGGGCGGCCATCGAATACATTCATGCCAACACGCGCGCCAAGACGCTCTTTGCCACGCATTATCACGAACTGACCGAGCTAGCCGACCGGCTGAGCGGCGTGAAGAACTTCCATGTGTCGGTGAAGGAGAGCGGCGGCGGAATTGTTTTTCTGCGCAAAGTGGAGGAGGGCGCGGCCGACAAGAGCTACGGCATCGAGGTAGCCAAGCTGGCCGGACTGCCCGCCGACGTGGTTACGCGCGCGCGCGAAGTGCTGGCCGAACACGAGAACGCCGAGCAGAACGCCGTCAGCCACCTCGCGCATGATGAAACACATGGGCCGGGCCCGATGCAGTTGACCATCTTCACGCCGCTATCGCAAAAGATCGTGGACCGCATCAAAGAGACGGACCTGAATCGCCTTAGCCCGCTGGAAGCGCTGAACCTGTTGCATGAGTTGAAGAAGCAGATGGAGTGACAGCCGCTGAGCGAGAAGGCCTCCACCGATAGACTTGCAAAGTATCCTAAGGTATCTTCGAATCAACGGCGGAGAAAGGCGAGCAACGTGGCATTCCAAAACTTCGAAGAAGTGTGGGCGGCATTGGGGCGGTTGTACAGCGATATCGTCAAGCTGCAGGAGTCACAGCAGCAGGTAAATGCCCAGCTGGCACAAGTGGGGGAGCGCATCGATCGACTTACCTCAACTGTGGCGACGTTGGCCGGGACGGTCACGCAGTTGGTGGGCATTGTGGAGTCGCACGAGCGGCGGCTGGAGAAAATGGAAGGTCAATAGCCCCACAACTCCGCACCTTTCTATGCACCTGAATTCCTGACTCGACGGCTCCTCCCTCGCGTTACACTCTTCTGTTCCTCATGCCATCTAAATCCACGCTCGATCTTCGCCAGCAGGTCGGCCAGTTGCTCATCATGGGCTTCGACGGGACGGCCCTTTCGGTGCGCCTGCGGCTTATGCTGGCGACGCTCTCTCCCGGCGGAATCATCCTCTTCCAGCGCAACATTGAGGAGGCTGCACAGACCCACGCACTGCTGCGTGACGTGCAGAAAGCCGCTTCAAGTCCGATGTTTTTATGTGTGGACATGGAAGGCGGGACGGTTGACCGTCTGCGGGATGTGATCGCGCCCGTGCCTTCCGTCGCTGAGGTCGCGGTGGCAGGTTCGAAAAAGCTGTTCCGCAAGCATGGGCGCATCATCGCCGAGGAAGTCCGCGCGCTGGGATTCAACATCGATTTCGCCCCGGTGCTCGATCTTCAATTTCAGGCTTCGAGAAGTGTTTTAACCTCGCGCACGGTTTCGGCCGATGCAAAGAAAACCATCGCATACGCCCGCGAGTTTCTCTGCGGATTGCGCGACTGCAAGATTCTCGGATGTGGCAAGCACTTCCCCGGCCTGGGCGAAGCTAATCTCGATTCGCACAGCGAACTGCCATTGATCGCCAAGCCGTGGAAGCGGCTGCGGAGCGAGGATCTTCTCCCCTATCGTGAGCTGCGCCGTGAGTTGCCGTTCGTGATGGTTGCGCACGCTGCCTATCCCGAGGTGACAGGCGACCGGACTCCCGCTTCACTGTCGAAGCAGTGGATGACCGACGTCCTGCGCAAGAAGATCGGTTATCGCGGGCTCGTCATCACTGATGATCTGGATATGGGCGGTGTGCTGGCAGCCGCTTCCATCGAAGACGCCGCCGTCGAGACTCTTCGTGCGGGAGCTGACATGTTTCTCGTGTGCCAGAAGGAAGAGAGCGTGTGGCGGGCCTTCGAAGCCGTGTACAGGCAAGCCGAGACCGACAAGAAGTTTGCCCGACTCGTCGCGGAAAGATCACGTCGCGTTTTGGCAGCGAAGAAGAGATCGCGTGCGCTGAAGGCACGCATGTCCCCCGCTCCCTCGCATAAAACGGTGGACCGCTTGCGCCGCAACATTTGGGAGTTCAGCGAAGAGATACGCGCCAACACGCTCGGCTTTGAAAGGGCACAGCTTTAGCTGTGCCGCATCGTGCAACTAACCAGCGGGCTTTAGCCCCTGAGGGAACGTTTATGACCCGGACATCTAGAATCCTGCGTTTGCCACGCAGCGCAGGAGGCACCACCTCAGCGGCTAAAGCCGTCTTCCTTTCGCCCCCTTACGGCACGCCTGAAGGCGTGCCCCATCAAAGCAAATGCTTGGAGCGCCTCGCGTGATTGTTGCCGGCGTCATGAGCGGCACCTCGGCCGACGGCATCAATGTTGCGCTGGTACGCATCCAGGGACGCGGCTTCCGCTCACGACTTGAGCTGCTGGCGAATTATCAATTCCCGTACCCCTACAATGTGCGGCGCGCTGTGCTGGCTGCGATGAACGCGAAGGCGGCCAGTGCCGCCGATCTTTGCCGCCTGAATTTTCTGCTGGGCGAACTCTATGCTGATGCCGTGCGCGCCGCGCAACGCCGCGCGCGCCTGGAGTGCGAATTGGTCGGGTGCCACGGTCAGACGCTCTATCACCAGGGCGATGCCAAGCCATTCCTCGGCCGTCGCATTGCCTGCACTTGGCAAACGGGTGAAGCCGCCATCATCGCAGCGGAGCTGTGCGTACCTGTAGTCTCGGATTTTCGTCCGGCCGACATGGCCGCTGGCGGTAAAGGCGCGCCGCTGGTTCCCTTCCTTGATTACGTGCTCTACCGCCATCGCCGTTATGGAAGAATTGTGCAAAACCTTGGAGGAATCGCGAACCTCACTGCGATTCCGCCGCGCGCACAGCCCCAGGACGTTGTCGCCTTCGACACCGGTCCGGGAAATATGGTCATTGACGCCGTGACGGAGCACCTGTTCGGCCCAGCCTACGATCGCAATGGACGCCTCAGCGCGCGTGGCGAGCCAATTGAGCGCGTGCTGCAACAACTCATTCGACATCCATTCTTCGGCCGAAGACCTCCAAAGACTGCCGGCCGCGAGCAGTTTGGCCGCGAGTTTGTGCGCGAGTTCCTGCGCCTCTGCCGCCGCGCCGACAAGAATGACGTCGTCGCCACGGCAACGGCGCTCACAGCTCGCTCCATCGAAGTTGCCGTGCGCAAATTTGTCCTGCCGTTGCTGGAACCGCCTCTGCGGTTTCGCGAATTCGTTATCTCCGGCGGTGGGACAAAGAACACAACCCTGATGCGCATGATCCGCGAGGAACTCGCGCCCCTGAAGTTGCGGGTCCGCACCAGCGATGAGTTTGGACTGCCCGCTGAAGCGAAGGAAGCCGCAGCCTTCGCCCTGCTGGCCTATCAGACCTGGCGCCGCCTGCCGTCGAACGTTCCGTCAGCCACCGGGGCCGCGCGACCAGCGATTCTGGGCAAAGTGAGCTATGCGTAGACTGCTGTTCACCACAGAGACACGGAGACACAGAGAAAAAGAAAATAAAGGAGAAAAGCCTGGAGTGCGCCTGCAGAGTGCGCATGACCACAATTTCAAATTCAGCTTTTCTCTGTGTCTCTGTGTCTCTGTGGTTCTGTTTCTCGCCGCTTGCTCCCGTAAGCCCGACCCCAACACGCTGGTCATGATCATCGAGAGCAGCCCCACCAACCTCGACCCTCGTGTTGGAGTTGACGCGCAATCCGAACGAATCGACGAGCTGCTATTCGATTCCCTGGTTCGGCGCGATGAGCACTTCAACCTGAAGCCGTGGCTCGCCGAGACTTGGGAAATCCCCAATCCACAGACCTACATCTTTCATCTGCGCCGCGGCGTGCGCTTTCATAATGGCCAGCCACTGACCGCGCGCGATGTGAAGTGGACCTTCGACTCGCTCATCAGCGGCAAACTGCGCAGCGCCAAAGCCAGCACCTACGCTCCGCTTGACCATATCGATATCCCCGACGATTACACCGTCATCTTTCACCTGGAGGAGCCGTTCGCGCCATTGTTATGGAATCTGTCCGACGGCGCAATCGGCATTGTGCCTTATGGCAGCGGCGAGGATTTCAATCGTCAACCCGTCGGGTCTGGGCCATTCCGCTTCGTCAGCGCGCAGCAGGACAAAGAGGTCGTAATCGAACGCAATCCAGACTACTGGGCTACACCGGCCAGGCTGGACCGGGTGCAATTCAAAGTTATTCCCGATGCCACCACACGCGCCCTGGAGCTTCGCAAGCAGAGTGCCGACATTGCCATAAATGCGCTCACCGCGGATACGGTCGTCACACTGCGGCACGATCGCGACCTTACGGTGATGGAGTCACCGGGAACGATCTACGCCTATCTGGCCATGAACCTGCGCGATCCCATCCTGAAAGATGTCCGTGTGCGTCGCGCCATCGCATACGCCATCAATGTGCAGCCCATCATTCATTACCTGCTGCGCGATCAGGCGCGGCCGGCATACAGCGTTTTGCCGCCGCAGCACTGGGCTTACGACGCAGATGTGGCGAAATATCCGCACGATCCGGAACGGGCGCGAAACCTGCTTGATGAAGCCGGCTATCGCCCGGTGAACGGCATCCGGTTTCATATCACGATGAAGACTTCGACGGAGGAGTCCACGCGCCTGCTGGCGGCGGTGTTGCAGCAGCAGTTGCGCGAGGTCGGCATTGCGCTCGACATCCGCAGCTTCGAATTCGCGACCTTCTTCGCAGACATAACCAAAGGTGCATACCAATTCCATTCGCTGCGCTGGGTGGGCGGAAACCTCGACCCGGACATCTTCGAGCACATCTTCGCTTCCAGCAGCTTTGCGCCCCGGCGCGCCAACCGTACGTTCTATTCGAACCCGAAAGTTGACGAACTGATGCGCGAAGGCCGCGGCACGCTCGACCAGCAGACGCGAAAGGCCATCTACGACCAAATTCAGTACGCGCTGGCGGAAGATCTGCCGTACATCAACCTCTGGTATCTTGACAACGTGCTGGTGCACACCAGGCGCGTGCGCGGCATCGAGATAAGCCCGTCGGGCAATTACGACTTCCTGCGCACGGCCCAGCTCGCGCGCTGAGCAGCAACCCCCCGGCTGCGTGTTACCATCGAAAACCAGCGCGTTAACAAAGGACAACCAGCACCTTGCGCATACTTTTTGTCGGAGACATTTTCGGCCGCCCGGGGCGCAACATTGTGCATGAGCGCCTGCCTGAGCTGCAGAAGCAGTACGAGGTGGAGCT
Organism: uncultured Acidobacteriaceae bacterium; assembly: GCA_963823635.1. Classification (GTDB taxonomy): domain Bacteria; phylum Acidobacteriota; class Terriglobia; order Terriglobales; family Acidobacteriaceae; genus Bog-257. The sequence goes on from CAWGMV010000010.1 coordinate 64,093, forward strand.
CACCATCGCCAATGGCGAGAACGCCGCCGGCGGCTTCGGCATTACGCCGCAAATCGCCGAAGAGCTGTTCGAACTCGGCATCGATGTCATCACCACCGGCAACCACATCTGGGACAAGCGCGAAATCATCGAGTTCATGAACTCGGCCAACGGCAATGAAGCCTCGCTGGCACGCCGGCTGTTGCGGCCGGCAAATTATCCTGCTGGTTCGCCGGGCTTCGGCTGGTATCAGGGACGCACCCGAAGCGGTGTGGATTATGCCGTCATCAATCTGCAGGGACGAGTCTTCATGACCAGCAATGACGACCCTTTTCGTGTCGCTGACGCGCTGCTGACGCAGATCACAGCTAAGGTCATTCTGGTGGACATGCACGCCGAAGCCACTTCCGAGAAGCTTTCGCTGGGCTGGTATCTGGAGGGCCGCGTGACCGCGGTGTTGGGCACTCACACCCACGTTCCGACAGCCGACGAACAAGTGCTGCGCGGCGGCACCGCAGTGCAAACTGACGTGGGCATGACCGGGCCGTTCGAAGGCGTCATCGGCGTGCAAAAGGATTTGATCCTGCAGCGCTTCCTCACCAATATGCCTTTGCGGTTTGAGCCTGCGACCGGTGATGTGCGCTTGTGCGCCACCCTGGTCGAATGCGACGCAAGTACGGGACGGGCGACCACCGTACAGCGGATTATGCTGAAACAAAGCAGCAGTTAGCATTTCGCACTTAGCCTTTATCAAGAAACGCCAGTACGGACCGAAATTATTGGCAACCAAGCGATGATTGCTAACTGCTAAGGGCTAAGTGCTACCGGCTGCCTTCATGTCGCACTCCGACGAGCTCTGGATGGAAGAAGCTTTACGCGAGGCGCAACGAGGACTTGCGCTGGGCGAAGTTCCGGTCGGAGCTATCGTTGTATGCGACGGGCGCGTCGTAGGCCGCGGATGCAACCGTCCCCTGAGCGACAACGATCCCACGGCGCACGCCGAGATACTCGCGCTGCGCGAAGCCGGGCAGGCCATCGGCAACTATCGTCTGCTCGACTGCGATCTCTATGTGACGGTCGAGCCTTGCGCTATGTGTGCCGGAGCCATCACGCACGCCCGCATCCGGCGGCTCATTTACGGCGCGGAGGATCCTAAGGCCGGGGCGGTGCATTCCATGCTGCAAGTGCTAAACCATCCCGGGCTCAATCATAAAGTCGAGGTCACTTCTGGAGTACTGGCGGCGCGCTGCATGGACCTGGTGCAGGCGTTCTTCCGTGAGAAGCGGAACGCCGAGTCGACCACATAGGCGTCCTCAATGTGTCACTCCTCGCCCAAGCGGGTGCCGCGAAACGTCTGCTATCATGAACTTGACCACGTTTTTCGCGCGGAGAGGTGCGTGAGTGGTTGAAACGATCCGCCTCGAAAGCGGACATACCTGAAAGGGTATCGGGGGTTCAAATCCCTCCCTCTCCGCCATATTCCGGCATCATTTCGAAGACTCAATGGTCAAGAAATACTGGCGACCTCCGCCTGACTTCTTCGACGAGCACAGGCGACAGGCCATCTCCGAAATCGGGGCGAGGCTCCCAGCGCTTGTTGAGAACCGTGATGAGGAGGGTTACGTGCAGCTTCTCAAGAAGTGGTTTTCTGAGATGACGCCGCAAGAACTGATCGGTAGGATCAGGCTGTTTCGCGACGCCGTGAAGGAGAGACACGGCGATCGATGATTTCGTGGGACTCTTTCACCGTCTGCTCGAATTCCTCGTCACTCATTTGCTTGGAGCGTTTTAAAGCATGCTCCGTGAAGTCGGCTATCAATGATTCCATAGCAGTCTTCGGCTTGACTGCGCCCTTCGTCATTTGTGCACCCTTCTTCTTTTCTCTCATTTCAGTTTAGTGATGCTCTCGAAGTTCATCGCTTAACCCAAACAAACCGATTGCAAAGTGTCTCTCAATTGTCTTTCGTTTCCCCTTATTCTCTCACAATCTATAATCGGATTTCCCTACGTATCGCCCGCAAGCAGCGGTGAACCAGGAACCAATTGTGGCCCTTGACCAAAAAATCTACGAGCTTCGACGCGACAAGCTGAAGCAGATTGAGGCACTCGGTCAGCTCGCCTATCCCTACCGCTACGAAACGTCGCACATCGTCCCCCAAATCCTCGACGAGCATTTGTCGAAGACTGGGCCAGAGCTGGAAGCCTCGCGCGTCAACGTTAGGGTTGCAGGGCGCATTATGTCGATTCGTGTGCAGGGCAAGGCTGGCTTCGCACATCTCCAGCAGGCTGGCAGGCGCTTGCAGATTTACGTGCGGCTCGACAACGTCGGCGAAAAAGCCTTTCAGCTCTACAAGCTGCTCGACATCGGCGACTACATCGGCGTGAAGGGCTATCTTTTCCGTACGCGGACCGACGAGCTAACAGTGCACGTGGAGGAGCTCACATTCCTGGTGAAGGACCTGCTTCCGCTGCCGGAGAAATGGCATGGCCTGCAGGACGTGGAAACACGCTACCGCCGACGCTACGTTGACCTGACGATGAATCCCGAGGTGCGCGAGGTCTTCATCAAGCGCGCCAGGGTCGTGCAGTCGCTACGCCGCTTCCTCGACGCCAACGGCTTTATTGAAGTTGAGACGCCGATGATGCATCCCATTGCCGGCGGCGCGGTGGCCAAACCGTTCATCACCCACCACAACACGCTCGACACCGACCTCTATCTGCGCATCGCGCCGGAGCTTTATCTGAAGCGGCTGGTGGTCGGCGGCATGGATCGCGTGTACGAGATCAACCGCAATTTCCGTAACGAAGGCATCTCGACCCAGCACAATCCTGAGTTCACCATGCTTGAGTTCTACATGGCCTACGCCGACTACCACGACATGATGGACTTCACCGCCGAAATGCTGGAGCAGGTGGCACGCGACGTGAGCGGCACAACCACCGTACGTTTCAACGGCCACGAAATCGACTGGAGCCAGTTCCAGCGGCTCTCCATGCGCGAGGCCATCATCAAGTTCTGGCCGGAGAATGCCGGCCCCAAGCCCCTGATGAGCGACTTCTCCAGCGCCGAACAGCTCGCGGCGATGGTGCATCGCTACAACGCATCCAACCCCCACATCCCGTATGATCCATCCGCGCCAAATGGCAAGACCATCGCGGACCTGTTCGAGTTCGTGGCTGAGCCGCACCTCATTCAGCCAACGTTCATCTATGACTTCCCGCTCGCCATCTCGCCGCTGTCCAAGAACAAGCGCGAGCCCGAAGAGAACGCCGAGTGGGTCGAGCGCTTCGAAATCTTCGTCGGCGGCCTGGAGATCGGCAACGCCTTCAGCGAGCTCAACGATCCGGAGGAGCAGCGCCGCCGCTTCGAGCAGCAGTTGAGCGAACGCACCCGCGGCGACGAAGAAGCTCACCAGATGGACGAAGACTACATCCGCGCGCTGTCGTACGGATTGCCGCCCACCGCGGGTGAAGGCGTCGGCATCGACCGCCTAACCATGCTGCTGACGGATTCGCCTTCGATTCGCGATGTGATTCTGTTTCCCCTGCTGCGGCCGTTGAAGCGTGAGGAGGAAAAGGAACTCGAAGATGCGGGGGCGGCGAATAGTTAGAAAACGTTGTGCGAGCGCTGTTCTCGGGAGCGCCAGCGTCGACGTCAGACTTTCGGACGACTGGCGCGTGGTGTCTTGCGTCCCGCCTAAATTTGCTTGTTACATAATCACCTGGAATAGATAGAATCTACCGAGACACGGTGGAACGTATTCTTCCACCCGTCCCTGGAGTAACTCGTATTATGGCCGACGAGCGCATCCTGGTGGTGGACGACGAAGATTTGATGCGCGAGATCATTTGCTCCATCCTGAAGCAGGCAGGTTACGTGTGCCAGCCAGTCAACTCCGGACCAGCGGCGCTGACCGTTCTGCAATCCGATGGCAAGTACTCGATTGTGGTGTCCGACGTGGTCATGGATGGCATGGATGGCCTGACCCTTCTGTCCCAGATCAAGCGCGATTACCCGGACATGCCCGTTGTCATGGTCACCGCGGTGCACGATATTTCAGTCGCGCTGGCGGCCATGCGCAACGGAGCCTATGACTATCTGCTGAAGCCGTTCGAGCGCGAGCAACTGCTGGCCAGCGTGCGCCGGGCGGTGGAAAACCGCCGTCTCAAGGCAGAGAACCTTGCCTACCAGACGAAACTGGAGTCGCTGGTGTCCGCCCGCACCGAGATGCTGCGGCAAGCCCTGGCTGATCTGGAGCGCTCCTACGACATCACCCTCGAAGCTCTGGGCGACGCGCTCGACCTCAAGGACGCCGAAACCGAAGGCCACTCCAAGCGCGTGACCGCGTTCACCATCGCCATCGCTCGCGCCATGGGGCTTCCTCAAGACCGCGTCCGGGTCATCGCGCGTGGCGCCTTCCTGCATGACGTCGGCAAGATGGCCATACCCGACGCTATCCTGCGAAAACCCTCGCGCCTCAGTCCCGAAGAGCAGGCGATCATGCAGCAGCATGCCCAGCTGGGTTACCAGATGCTGCGCAAGATTACCTTCCTGCGCGAGGCTGCCGATATCGTTTATTCCCACCAGGAGCGCTATGACGGCAGCGGCTATCCCCGCGGTCTGAAAGGCGAGCAAATTCCGCTGGGGGCGCGAATATTCGCCATCGCCGACACTTTTGATGCCATGACCTCCGACCGGCCCTATCGCGCGGCGCAATCCATCTCCTCGGCCCGGCGCGAGATTGAACGCCACTCGGAAAAGCAGTTCGATCCCGAGATTGTTAAAGTATTTCAGTCCATACCGGACCGCATCTGGCAGGACCTCCGCGCTGAGATTGACGCCCAGTCGCGCACTCGGCGCTACGGCCTGACCAAGACTGCTCGCAATTGAGAGAAGCGGGCGGCTTGCGGAACGGCTGGAGCCATGCCCTGATACAAAGCGATATGCGAAAGTAGGTTCAAGTTTCGAGTGGAACAAAGAACTTCTCTCAAACTCGGAACCAGAAACTCGAAACTGTCTTTTCAGGAGGCGATGATGAGCACAGTGCTATCGGACGCCGAAATTCAGCAGGCCTTGCACAGCCTTCCCGGCTGGACGAAAAATGGCAACGCCATCGAGCGCACGTTTCAGTTTGGCAATTTTATCCAGTCCATGGACTTCGTGAATCAAATCGCCGAAGCGGCTGAGGCGGTCAACCATCATCCCAACATTCACATCAGTTACAACAAGGTCACGCTGGTGCTGGTGTCGCACGACTCCGGCGGCGTCACCCAGCGAGACGTTCGCATGGCGGGAAAGATCAACGAAATCGCCACCCTGTAGCGCCGGCCCTCAGAACTGCCGAACCGCATCTCCACTGGCTACCAGGTTGCTGTCGATTTCCAGCAACAGCACCCGGGTGGGGTCAACAATGTACGCCACGTAGTTGCGCGTGCCGTCCGCGGTCGTCGTGATGGCAACTGTGGTACGGCCGGGAGCAACATTGCCAACGCTGTAGGTCCCCTGCAGAGTTTGTCCGGGAAACACGCTGATTGGATCGTTGAAGTCCAGTGTGCCCGCCAAAGTTCCGTTGCCGTCCGCCGAAATCTGACCGCTGACACTGGTGCTGTTGCCCGGCAGAACCGCGCCGGCCACCACGAAGTATCCGAACTGCTTGGTAGCGTAGCTACCCGCCCAGGCGACGTTGGTGGTCACCGCCGCATTCTGCGCATAGACATTACCTCCGCCGACCGCAGTCGTGCGCTCGTCGAGGTAGTACGCCTGAGTCGGCGAAACCAGATACATACTGAAAGGCAATGCCGATGCATTGACCGTGAACGAACCGCTGATACGCCCATTCGCCGCCAGAGTGTAAGCGCCGGTCAGCGACGCTTGTCCCGTTTTGCCGGTATCGTTTACGTCATAATAGCCGCTGGAGACGCTCCCGGCCGAAGCGTTGAACTGGATCAACGTGTAGGAGACTCCCGCCGCCGTGTTGGCCCCGGTGCTCACAACGTAACTGCCATTGAAGTCGGTGTTGGCAAATGACGCTTGAGTCTGCAGGTCGGCAGTGCCCAGGTAGAACGTGGACGAGTCAGGACACAGAAAACGGTAGCGGCTGGCTGACACCACATAGTACACAAAATTGGAATTGCCGGTCGAGGCCGTCACCGAACCGCTGCCCCGCCCTAGGCCGTCAATTCCGGTGTACGAGCCGCTCAGGGTCTGGCTCTGGGTGATGTTGCCGCCGCAATTTACGTCCGACATTCCACTTACAGCGCTGCTCGCCAGGTTAAAGATCCCAGCCGAGTTGAAGGAAGAGCAGCCGAACCCCGTCCCGTTCAATCCGAATGCGTAGTTGCCGGAAGGCGCAACAACTCCGGTGACCGCCTGCTGCTCCAGATTGCCGGTGGCATTGATCACCGCATTGTCGATTTCGTTCAAGCCCGCGTTATTCAGCGCACGCATGGCAAAAGCATAAGAGAAACTGCCGATCGAGCTGTTCAGGTTCAGCGTGCCGCGACCGTCCGCACCCAGGCTGTAGGTTCCAGTCACCGAGTTGGCGCTGAAATATCCTGACGAAACATCGTTCAAATCTTCCTCGCCGCCGGTGATATTGCCGTTGCCGTCGGCCTTGACTGCACCCACCGCGTAGAAGGTGAAGCCGTTCGCGTCAATACCGGTGAGACTGAGGATGTAGGTACCCTTCAGCGACGCATTGTTGAAGGTGACGGCCGTGATGGTGACCACCGCATTCGCGGAAACGCCGTTGTTCGCCTGCAAGGTAGCAGTCACGGTCACGCTGGCCGGACTGGGAATGATCGCGGGCGCGGTGTAGAGCCCTGTGCTGCTGATCGTCCCGATGGTCCCATTACCGCCCGCGATGCCGTTTACCGCCCAGGTCACCGCCGTGTTGCTGGTGTTGATCACCGTGTCGGTGAACTGTAGAGTTGAGCCTTCCGCAACGTTGGCCGTCGCCGGCGAGACCGTCACCATGGGAGTGTTGTTGTTATTGTTGCTGCTTCCGCAGGCCGACAGCATTGCCATCACACAGAGTGCGGCGCCGGCCAAAGCCACTTTTCTCATCACGATCCCTCGCGAATTCGAGCACTGAATTATTCTTCCTCAGATGCGTAGCAAACGCACCACAGCGTGCCACATCACCGGTTTGCATGCTACAAACCCCAACAAAAGTTCACGGTTGCATTTTGTTGCGAAAGGGCGAACAGCTTGTCTATTTACCAGCGCGGTTTTTGAATATGCCTCACCCCGGTGAAGTAGAACGGGCAGAAACGGACCCCGCAGGGGGTGGAAATGCAGGACGGAGCAAACCGGGGCCCCGACTCGCGCGGCCCTTGCGCGAATTGCGGGTGGGGTGGGGAGCGGAGTCCTGGGTGGGCGTGTTATACGAATCCTGAGCCGTCAGTGGGAGCCCCAACAAGAGCCGCCGTTGCGCTTGTCGCGATGATCTTCAGCCGGCGGCACAAACTCAATGTCCCGTCTCGGGATGCGGCCCCAGCGAATCGGCAATTCCATCCAGCATCGCCTGTATGCCATCCAGTTCACGCTGAAGGTCGTTCCATTCCATGAATCTGCCGCTCGCATGGCCGAAATTTGCCAGCAGCGAGCGCAGTGCCCGTCGACCCCGTTCGCTCAGCAACACTATTCCAACACTGCCCAGCCCGAGTAAGGTAAGTGGCACAAACCAGCGGCGCATCGCTAGCTCCTCACCGGCGCACCCTCGGCGCCTGAGAGCACATTAGCTCCGCGGCTGCGCTTTCTCCAACCGCAGAATCGCTCACCTTTGCACAAAACATTGTCGAGTTTGGTTCCGGCAACATTCTCCGGACTGGCGCATACGAGAAGGCCGGCGCCCATTCCGGATGCCGGCTGCAAAATGTCAGTTCAAGTTCTTACTGCGATACCTTCCAAACGGTACCTAAGCCGTTCTTTCCGCAATTCCAGGTTGCGCCATAGACATTGCCCTTAGCATCGGTGGCGAGCGCGGCCCCTGGAGTGAAAATCTCTCCAGGCGGCACGTTGGGAGTCTCCCACAGCGTGTACCACCCGCTCGGAGACCACACAGAAACGCCGCCCTCCTCCCAGTCGTCAGGCGAGCTGCAGTTTTGACAGCCCTTGTGGTAGTCGCTGGTGGCCCAGTACACATTTCCCGTCGTGTCCGTGGTCAGGTCGGAATTCGACCAAAACTCGCCGTAGCCGTAGTAGACGAGTTGGTCTAGAATCACGCTGAATGCCCAGGTTCCGTTCGAAGGCAAGAGCATGAAGACGAGGATGTCCTCTGTGCCACCATTGTCGTGGCTGGAAATCCCGAAGAGGTTACCGCCGCCCTGAACGAGGCTATAGGGGCCGCCGCCGTCGGGGCTCTGGCCCGAAAAACTGTAAATCACATTTTCTGTCCAATCGCCTCCAGAGGGCGGACGGACCAACTGGAAGACTGCGCCGGCGTTGTTGGCTCCGCCGCCTGCCGCTGCTCCATAGAGTTTGCCATCCTGGCCTACCAGCAGTGAGTCAGGGCCGCCTCCGTCGCTTCCCCCGGTGAAGCTGTAAAGGATGGTCTCCATCCAACCGCCGGGCGAGGGCGTCAACTCGAAGACAGCACCTTTCCCATACGCGCCCCCGGAGCCTGAAAAGCCATAAAGATTGCCCGCCGCGTCGAACGCTGCTAGGCCGCCGGCACTGGCGCCGTCGGCAAATTGGTAGAGAACGTTTTCCGTCCAACCGCACAGGCTGGTGAGGCAGGCAGTCGGGGCAGGCTTGAGGCTGAAAACCTCGCCGTAGTTCCCTCCGCCTGCCGTGCCGTAAAGGACTCCTTTCGGCCCGACAATAGGAATACTGGGGTACTCGCCGTCAGAACCACCGGTAAAGCTGTACAGGATATTGAACAGCCAACTTCCGGTCTTCGAGGCGATTTCGTATACCATTCCGTAGCCGGTGTCGCGGGTACCCATGGCTCCGTAAACGTTGCCTGCCCAATCCGCCGCCACTCCAGAGGGCTGGCTTCCATCTCCCTTGCCGGCGAAATCGTGGACGATCTGCATATTCCCCTCCGAGCTAAAGCAGGGCGGGTAGCTACCGCCGGCGCCGATGTCGAACGCTTCGGAAGCAATGGTTCCTATGGCGCTTTCCACGGCTTGTGATGGGCAGCCCGTGGAGTGGCAGCCGACGCCGCTGTTCTCATCCCAAAACACTGGGTCGCCGCTCGGTACGGCCGCGTTCTGGAGATTGATCCAGTACGTTTGGCCGGAATTCAGGCCTACTTTGAGGCTGGTAGCCGAGATTTTGTCGATGTCGTAGCCGAACTGGTTGGTGGAAATAAACTGGTCGTTGAGGTTGCCACCGCTGACAGTACCCGAGCCATAGACCGTTCCGCTGTTCGGGCCGCTGGTGATGGACCAGTCCACCGAAGTCATACTGTCGCCCGGGAACTCCCAGACATAGAGGTCAAAACCGCTGACGCCTGAGTTGCCGTTGGCTACGAAGGTGTCGCTGACGATGTAGCCAAAGTTTATCGTCCAGGCATCGGTTGTGCCATTGGCCGGGCCGTTCTCGTAAAGCACCAGGTCCTGCGGCGAAGCTCGACCGGCTCGGGCGCGAGCCGCAGCCCGCGGTTTGTTCATTGCAGGCCGCATTGCCGGATGCAGCTTGGCAGCGAACTCCGGCGAGGCTGCAGCCTCGCGCGCCGTGGGTGGAACCGGATTCTGCGGTCGGGCGGAAATTACGGCCAACAAGACGAACAGCGCCACCACGACGGCGGTTAGGAACGGAGATAGAACAGAACCGCGAATGGCTGCTTTGCCGTGCATGGCGTCCTCCTTGCTTGCGGGCGCAAGTTGCGATGGAAGGGGGGACAAGGGCCGCGAGTCCTCGCCCAGGAAACGCCACGATTTTCCACCGCGTGAGGAGCTCTGTCAGTGACGCCTGCTACAGGGCGTTGTGACAGCAGAGTCGAGTCGGCCATGACACATCACGCCAACTAATGTCGAGTTTGGTTCGCGGAAATTCCCTTTGCCGCGCACAAATAAGAAGGCCGGCACCCATTCCGGATGCCGGCCACGCAAAGCCGCAAATGTCAGTCAAGGATTGCTAGGGCGATACCTTCCAGACAGTCGCCGGGCAAGAAAATCCCACCGGCAACGGGGTCACGCCATAGACATTGCGGTTGGCATCTACCCCCAACTGGCCACTGGGAAAGAACTCGTCAGCGGTACTCCATAGGCCAGAAAACCCCTTGCTCGGAAGCCGCAACACGCCCACCCCACCTCCTCTTTCGTTACATTCTTCCCCGGCGCAGAACCCGTCGGCGAAGTACACGTCACCTAGATACCATGCCAGGAGGCTATTCTGAACGGCGTCGCTGTAAACAGCATCGATCACGCTGAATTCCCAGCTTCCCTGCGACGGCGACAGCAAGAAGACGTTGACGCCTATGTCTCCTACGATGGAGATCCCGACCAGGCTGCCCAGGCCGCCCTGAACGAGGCCTCCAGGCCATTGGCCGTCTTGCTGGCCGGTGAAGCTGTAAATCACATTCTCCGTCCAACCGCTACCTGCGGGCGGACGCACTAACTGGAAAACCATGCCATATGGATATGCGTTGCCACCACCACCGGTTCCATAGAGATTGCCGTCGCCGCCCACGGCCAATGAGTTGGGGCCGGCTCCGTCGCTCCCTCCGGTGAAGTTGTAAAGAATCGTCTCCGTCCAGCCTCCATTGGAAGGCGTCAGTTCGAACACAGCACCCTGACCATAGGCGCCACCGGACCCTGACGTGCCATAGAGGTTGCCGGCCTCGTCGAAAACCAGACCGCCCGGATCATATGCGTCGCTGTTTCCGGTGGGCTGATACACCACACTTTCAGTCCACGGGCATGAGGAAGTGGCGCAGGGGGTAGGGGCCGGTCGCAGGTTGTAGATCAGGCCGCAGTAGTCGGTGTTGTGCTGGCCGCAGTTTTGTACACCTCCGTTTGCCGTCCCGTAAAGCGTTCCTTGGGGCCCGACGATGGGCGTGCCGGGCGAGGACCCGCCAGAGCCTCCTGCAAAGCTGTACAGGGTATTGAACACCCAGCCCTGGCCCTTCAAGGCGAGTTGGTACACCAGGCCGAAGCCAGTGTCCCCCCCGCTCGCTGACCCGTAAACGTTCCCCGCGGCGTCTGCCACCGCCCCGGTGGGATCGCTCTCGTCACCCTGACCGCTGAATTTGTGGATGATCTCCATATTTCCACCCGATTCGAAGCAGGGGGGAGGAGGGCAGAAGTTGCAGTTGCCGGTGATGTCAAACGCTTCGGACGCAATGGTCCCGACAGAGCTCTCGTATGCCTGCGACGGACAGCCTGGGGACTGACATTCCACGCCGCTGTTTTCATCCCAGAACACCGGGTCGCCGCTGGGCACGGCCGCGTTCTGAACGTTGATCCAGTAGGTGCTGCCGGAAGTCACGGGCACATTCAGCCCGGTAGCAGAGATCTTGTCAATGTCGTAGCCGAACTGGTTGGTGGAAATGAACTGGTCGGTCAGGTTGGCGCCGCTGACCGTGCCGGAGCCAAAGACCGTTCCGCTGTTCGGGCCGCTGGTGATGGACCAGCTCCACCGAACTCATAGTGTCGCCGGGGAATTCCCAGACGTAGAGGTCAAAACCACTGACGGGCGAGCTGCTAGGCTCGAAGGTGTCGCTGACGATGTAACCGAAGTTGATGGTCCATGCGTCAGTTGTGCCGTTGACCGGATCGTTATCGTAGATCACATTGGGGTCGTTGGCTCTTGGGGCCGCTTGCTGCTCGATAGTGATTGCCGGTTCCCAAGCCGCCACCCGCAGTCCGCGGTTTGTTCACCGCTGGCCGCGTCACAGGATGCAACTTGCCAGCGTACGTGGGTGAGGTTGCGGCCCCGCGCGCTGTGGGCGGAACCGGATTCTGCGTCCAGGCAGGAACGGCCCCCAGCAATAGCATCAGGGCCGTGGCCGCGCTGAATGTGAGGCTGAATGAAATAGAGTCGCGAAACTGTGATTTGCCGCGCATGGCGTCCCTCCTGGAGTTCGGTGGGCCCCGACGTGCAATCAAAGAGTGGCAAAGGCTGGGGTCCTTCGCCAACTCGCGAGGATTTTCCGCCTTTTGTAAACAATTGGCAAGTTACGCCCGCCACAGAGCGATGTGACAGCAGAGTTGAGTCGGCCATGACACATCACGCCGACTAAGGATCGACGATTCCACTCCCCCGCAGTCGGTTGACCCAGCTTCCTTGTTCCTGCTGTCGTGCTTAACGGCAATTCTCGCAAGAAATTGCAGCGGGGGTTTTGGCAAGTAACAATCAGCTAAAAGACCCGTCGATTGCACGGCCGAACGAAATCGGCTCGGCCATGCTTCCTGATCTAACACGTCGGATTTGGACATTTGGCTGACCGCTGGAAGCTGACAATCGAAAGCTGTCAGGTCCGGCTTTCTCATGCCCGCTAAACGGTTTACACTCGTTGCCATGCTTCGTCTAGACAGCATGAAGAACCGGAAGCAATCTCTCGTCCTGTTCGCGTTAAGCAGCTGCGTCCTCCTTGCCTCTTCCCTGCTGGCGCAGGACCGCAGCTTCGCTCCTCAGCCCAACACGGTTTGGGTTGGCGCTGATGGCAAGTTCGAATCGGAACCTGACACCGCGCTGGTGCAGTTCAACATCTCCGCGCAGGAGCCGAAACTGGCCGACGCCAATCAGCGCGCGACGCAGGCTGCCGAACAGGTGCGTCAACTGCTGCGCTCCAACGGAATCGATCCCAAAGAAGCGCAGGTCGGTCGCTTTGCCGTGATGCCGGTTTACGACTACAAGGACGCAAAGCGCAAGCTGGTCGGCTATCGCGTTGACACCGACATCAGTGTCAAGCTTAAGGACTTCTCCAAGGTCGGCCCGATCGCCGAAGGCCTGGCAAACATGGATGTGACCAGCAACCAGTCGATCAGCTATGAGCTTGAGGACATCGACACCGCCAAGATTAAAGCCGTGGAAGACGCGCTGCGTCGCGCCCACAATGAGGCCGACGCCGTCGCTCGCTCCGGCGGACGCAGCCTGGGCGAGCTCAGCTACGCTTCGGTGGACATCTTCGAGCCAACGCCGATCCGCCCGATGGCATTCGCCAAGCAGGCTGCGCCGATGGCAGCAGCCGCCGCGCCCGAAGCTCCGACCGCCGAGTTTGGAGCGCAGAAGATAACCATAACGGCGCATGTGAACGCCCTGTATGCGCTAAAGTAATAATCGCGCGACTTTCGTCTCCCTCTCGCGTTTGAGCGAGAAGAGATTTCGCTGGCTGGGAGGCAACATGAAGCTCACGATGGTTGTGGTTGGCGTAGTCCTCGCCGTAGGCTCGGCCACCGTTTGGGCCCAGGACGAGCAACCGCAGATCACGCCGCGCCCAGCGCCCAAACCGCAAGCCAGCGGCGCGGCCGGTCCCACGGCTGTCACTTCCACTACTCCCAAGACTGCGCCTGCCGCTCCTGCCGGGGCTTCGACGGCAGTCCAGGACAAAGACATGCCGCAGCTTACCGTCCAGAATCCGCCCGCGGCAAAGGAGAATGCGCCTCCTCCGGAATTCGTAACCGTGCCTGCGGGTACCAGGATTCCTCTCATCTTGAAGCAGGGCATTACCACCAAGAACGCGCGCGTCGGCGACCCGGTTTATGCGCAGACCGCATTCCCCATCACCCAGAACAATCACATGGTGATTCCGGCGGGAACCTTCGTGCAGGGCGAGATTAAACGGGTGCAGCGGCCGGGCCACGTCAAGGGCCGCGCCGAACTGCTGTTGGGCTTCAATTCGATGATCTACCCCAACGGATACACGGTCGTGCTTCCGGGCGCAGTCCATGGAACGCCCGGCTCCGACGATAACAATGTAAAGGGTGACGAAGGAACCATTCAGGGCCCGAGCGAAAAGGGAAAGGACGCCGCGAGGATCGCCGAAACTACAATTCCGGGAGCTGGAATTGGGGCCATCGCCGGGGGCGGCAAGGGCGCGCTTATCGGAGCAGGAACCGGAGGCGCGATCGGCTTGGCCACGGTGCTGTTCACTCGCGGGCCTGAAATTCATCTCGGCGTGGGCGATTCCATCGAGATGGTGCTGGAGCGTAGCCTGACGCTGACGGAGGACAAGATTCCCAAGCTGATTATCGGGCTGCAGCAAGCCGAGTATCAGTAAAGCAGGTATTTGCTGCGGAGCAGCATGAACTGGTCGAGCGAGTCGCGCCAATCATCGGCGATGCGTCGTGGATCTTCTCCCGCCTGAAGGGCTGCGAAAACTGCTTTGTTCACGAGCAACTGGTTTATGCGGTCCATGTCGAACCCCAACGGCGACAACTTGTGCAGTGCCGCCGCAAGCTCAATCCCTAATTCCGGCGCGTCAAGAGTCTCGCGGTCTGTGAGCATGATGTGGACGCCGCTGCACTGCTGGCGAGCGTAGGTCCCGCTGGTCGGAGTGAAGCTCGTCGGCACGAAGCGCACGCCCGCAATGTTGCGTGCGTTGAGGTAGCTTGCCAGTTCCACGGCGTCGATCCACGGCGCGCCGATCAACTGGAACGGCGTGTCCGTGCCGCGGCCGACCGAGACGTTGGTTCGTTCGAGTAACGCAACCCCGGGATAAAGCACCGCCTGCTCGAGATTGCGCAAGTTGGGCGACGGGTTGATCCACACTTGCCCGGTGGAATCGAACCAGTCACCGCGCAGCCAGCCCTTCATCGGCACTACGGTGAGATTGGCGTTGATGTGCCGCTCGCTGTTGTAGAGCTTGGCCAACTCGCCAACTGTCATTCCGTGGCGAATTGCAACCGCCTGATAGTTGACGAAGCTCTCCTGCCCGGTATCTGACATCGGCCCCTGAACGTAAGCGCCGGTGATCGGATTGGGCCGATCGAGCACCACGATGGGCTTGCCTGCTTTGGCGGCCGCTTCGAGGAAGTAGCCGAGCGTGGTTTCGTAGGTATAGAAGCGAGCGCCGGCATCCTGAATGTCGTAGACGAGCACATCCAGGTTTCGCAGGGCAGCCAGCGAAGGACGGCGCTTGGCATCGGTTTCTCCGTAAACCGTGTAAATCGGTATGCCGGTCGCCCCGTCCTTCAGCGTGGGAATCTCGGTAGTATCGGCGGTTCCGAAGATTCCGTGTTCAGCACTGAAGATGGCCGCCAGTTGCAGACCCGCAGCATGGTAGAGCACGTCGATGGTGCGCTGTCCGCGCGAATCCACCCCGGTCTGGTTGGTGACCAGCCCAACCCGCGGCGGAGTTGAGCCGGAAACCTTGAGCGCATCGAAGTTACGTTGCTCAAGCACGTCGATGCCATTCAGAACCCGTCCGTTACGCACAACTACGCGGCGGCTGGCGACCGCGGCCTCGTTATATCCAGTGATGCGCGCCACCCGCGTCTTCTGCTCTTCGCTGGGCGACAACTGAAGCGCTGCGGCAACCGCCGTTGCTACTTCAGTACGAAGGGAAATCACGTTCCCGTACTTCAGGTGGACAGCATTGGTCAGCAGAATCACGTACGTATTCGTCGTGGGATCAATCCACAGCGAAGTGCCGGTGAAGCCAGTGTGTCCGAACGAGCCGACCGGCAGCAGATCGCCGCGGTTGGAGGAGAACGGTGAGTCAATGTCCCAGCCCAGGCCGCGGACGTTGGTCAGGTTCGGCGGCTGTTGCGGCGTGGTCATCTTCTCCACAATCAGCGGCGACAGTATGGGCGCGCCACCGTTCAGCAACGCCTGGGCAAACTTCGCCAGGTCATCCGCGGTGGAGAATACTCCGGCATGGCCGGCAATTCCGCCCATCGCGCGTGCCGTGGGATCGTGGACCTCGCCGCGCAACATCATTCCGGTGTGATCATCGTGCTCGGTGGGAGCGATGCGCGGCTTCCAGGTCTCCGGCGGATTGAACATCGTCATGTTCATGCCCAGCGGCCCGAAGACGTAGTTTTGTGCGTACTGGTTGAGCGGCATGCCGCTGACACGCTGTACGAGCTCGCCCAGCACGATGAAGTTGACGTCGCTGTACAAAAACGTCGAGCCTGGAGGATTCACCAGCTTCTCGGCGTTGACACGCGCGTAAGCTTCGTCCAGCCCGCGCCAATAGGGCTTCAACTCAAGGTCGGCAGGCAGGCCGGAGTAATGTGTCAGCAGTTGCCGGACCGTGACCTCACCCTTGCCGTTTTGCGCAAACTCGGGAATGTATCGCCCGACCGGATCGTTCAGCTTCACCTGCCCGAGTTGCACCATGCGCATCACGCTGGTGGTGGTGGCCACAACCTTGGTCAGCGACGCCACGTCGAAGACGGTGTCCGGCGTCATGGGCTCTCTGGAAGGCTCGAGCGCGCGATTGCCGTACGCCTTGCGATAAACCACGGCTCCATTGTGGCCAACCAGCAGAACGGCCCCCGGCGCGTCTCCTTTCTCCACCGCGTCCCGAAGCAGCGCGTCGAGCGGCGCGAAGCGAGCCTGATCTGTAGCCGTGGGAGTCGCCGGTGCACTGCCGGTTGCCGGAGGATTCTGCGCCCCCGCGACCGTGCCGACAAATAACAAAGAAAGAAGTGAAGGCAGGGCGATGGCTGCCCAGCGAAGACGAAGACTCAATGGATGAGGACCCTTTCCCGTTCGACGAACATGCTGAGTATTGGCGAGCAAGCTATTATAAGTGGCGCTTGCATCCTGCACATCTGTGAGGTTGCTCTGGAGCAGACATCACAACAGCGCGCTGCACCTCGTCCTGCTCTTGCAGATCAGGAGAAGCAGTTCGCGCGAGCTTTTGCCATCATTCGCGAAGGCATCGAGCAGCATGCCTTCCCTGGCGCATCGCTGGCAGTCACGCATCGCGGGTCGCTAGTCGCCTCCCGGGGATTTGGCTGTTTTACCTACGAAGACGGCAGTCCAGAAGTGAAGGCAGAAACGGTTTTCGATCTGGCTTCGGTCACCAAAGTTGTCGCGACAACGGCGGTCGCGATGCTGCTTTACCAACGGCATCAACTCCAGTTGGACACTCCACTGGCGAAGTTCCTGCCCGAGTTCTTATCCCTCGCTCCCCGGCATCAGCAGGCGGCCCGCGAAGCGGTGACCATTCGCATGTTGCTCTCGCACTCCAGCGGATTGCCCGCCTACGAGAAGCTGTTCCAGTTCGCGCAGTCTCGCGAGGATTTGATTCGCGCGGCGCTCACCATCCGCCTCGTCGCCCGACCCGCCTCGCGCGCCGAGTACAGCGATATTGGATTCATCCTGCTGGGCGAAGTGCTGGCGCAAAAAGCTGATTTGCCGCTAGACCTCTTTGCGCGGCAGGAAATCTTTACCCCCCTCGGCATGATGCGAACGCGATTCAATCCGCCGCCGGAGTGGAAGTTAGAGATCCCGCCCACCGAAGACGACCATGCGTTTCGCAGGCGCATGATTCAAGGCGAAGTCAACGACGAGAACGCCTTCGTGATGGGTGGCGTCGCAGGACATGCCGGTCTCTTTGCCCCGGCAACCGACGTTGCCCGTTTTGCCGAATGCATGTTGCACGGCGGCGCAGCGTTGTTCGAGCCGGCAACCGTCAAGCTCTTTACCCGCCGTGAAGAAGCCCCGATCGGCACATCCCGAGCGCTGGGATGGGACACTCCATCGCTTCACGAATCCTCATCAGGCAGGAACTTCTCGCAGGCGTCATTCGGCCATCTCGGCTTCACCGGTACATCGCTTTGGATTGATCCAGGCCGTCAGCTCTCGGTGACACTTCTCACTAACCGCACGTGGCCGAAACGCGCGTCGCAGGCCATCCGGCAGGTGCGGCCGCTGGTGCACGATGCCATCGTCGAGGCGTTGGAGGAGCCATGATGCACACTCCGCAAAGGCAGCGGACAAGAGCCTGCCCGGAGCCGAGGGGTGGGGGCACCCGCGCGCGCCCCGCATCTCACACTGTGGGATTCGATCTGGTAGGCGAGTTGCCGAAAGCCGAGCGCTGTAGGCGCGGAATCAGGATAGCCCAGCGTGGAGCGAAGCGAAACGCTGGGTGCGCATTCATTTGAGAGGATGAGCCCCGTAGTAGTAGGGGCGGCACCGGAATCTTTGTGTCGCCAGCTGAAGCCGGCTCTGGGTTCGTAAACAAACCAGAGGGTTATCCCACAATGTGGTAGCCAGCTTTGATGGCGAACTGCCGTAATCCCAGCCCGGAGGGCGGAACAATGATAGCCCAGGACGGAGCGCAGCGGAGTCCTGGGTAGGCGTTTTTAATCGACTTCGAGTCCCTTCAGGGACGGCACATTTTGTGCCGCCGGCTAAAGCCGGCTCGGGATAATAAAACCATCCTACCCAGGACTCCGCCTGCGGCTTCGTCCTGGGCTAACTGCACTTCCGCCCCTGCGGGGCTCGGTCTTTCGCGGTATTGAACTGATTCTGATCTGGAACGTGCTGACGTTTGTGCGTTGACTGCTCGGGGAGTGACCTTTCTCTGACTAGGTTCGCGTCCAAAACCCGCACGCGAACTCGGCACACTGCTCGGCGCTTTACGTTCTCCCGCGATGCATCGTCGTTTGCAATCCTGCAATTTTTGAACATTCGCGGCGCGCTGGTTCGCAATTCATTTTCCAACAATCTCGTAACTGAAAAGGAACATCCTGTCTCTGATCTGCCTTTCACGCGTCTAATGCTTATAATCGAAGTAGTAGTGGGAAGGCCTGATCTGCAATCCAAATGACTGTGCACTGTTCGTTGCTTGCCTCTGCCATCGGCGGTGAAATCTCCAGTCTCATCGAAACCAGCGGTCTCGTCGCCAAGACTGTTCTCGTCATCCTCTTACTCTTCAGCCTTGCCTCGTGGGCCATCATCTTCTCCAAGTGGGGGCTGTTTCGCCGCGCCCGTGTGCAAAGCAACCGGTTCATCCGGGCGTTTCGCAAGTCGGAGCGCCTGCAGGACGTGGCTGCCGTCGCCGAGCAGTTCAAGCCCAGCCCGCTAATCCCGATCTTCGAAGGCGCCTACGATGAGCTGCGCAAGCAGGCGCCCTACTCGATCCGCGTGACCGCGTTGCAGCGCGCGACCCAGATCGCGGCTTCCGAAGAACTATCGCGCCTCGAAAGCCGCTTGCCCTGGCTGGCTACGACTGGCGCTGTGACGCCGTTCATCGGACTCTTCGGCACGGTTTGGGGAATTATCGATGCCTTCCACGGCCTGGGAACGGCCGGCGCCGCCACTCTGCGCGCCGTCGCTCCGGGCATATCGGAGGCCTTGATTACCACCGCTGCGGGACTCTTCGCCGCGATCCCCGCGGTCATCGCGTACAACATGTTCACTCAACACATTCGCGAATTCGGCGCTCGCATGGACGACTTCAGCCTGGAGCTGATCAACGAGGTCGAGCGTGCCCAGAGCGGCAGCGCGCGCGCCGTCGAGAGCGTGGAGCGGCGCTGATGGCCTTCACCAACGCACAGGGACGGACCCAGACGTCACTAGCCGACATCAACATCACGCCGCTGGTGGATGTGGTGCTGGTGCTGCTGATTATCTTCATGGTGACGGCGCCGATCTTGCAGTCGGGCATCGAGGTTGCCATTCCACACACCAAAACCGTCAAGCAAATCACCGAGGAGCGGCTGGTAATCACCATTGACCGCGAGCAACGGGTATTCCTGAATAATGATCCGATCAATATCAATCAAATTGGCCCTCAACTGCATCAGAAGATTCGGGACCCCGAAGGCCAGTCAATCTTTATTCGCGCCGATGAGAACGTGCCGTTTGGCGCATTCGCAACTGTCATGGATGCCGTGAAGCAGTCCGGTATCACCAACGTGAGCATCGTGACCCAACCGCTGGAGAAGAATGGCAGCCGACGTTGACATCTTTCCGACTGAGGGCAATGTTCGTGGTCCCTTGATCGGCTCGGTGGCACTGCACAGCGTTCTGTTCGCGTTGGCCCTGTTCGGCAATCTGATTCCCAGCGGGCGTGGTGAAAGCTGGGGAGCCACGTCGGGTAGCGGCGGCGCCATCAGCGCGACGCTCGTCAGCAGCATTCCGCTTCCCACGACACCGACGGAAACCCAGAACGTGCTTGCCAACGAGTCCAAAGGCTTGACGCAGTCGCCGCCAAAGGAAATTCCCAAAGTGGAACCGAAGGCGATTCCCATTCCGGAACGCGAAGCTAAGCGGATCGGACCGCGAGAATCTGCTCAGAAGAAACCGCCGCCTAAGGAAGTAGCAAAGGTTGAAGACAACCGAATTCCGTTTGGCCAGGGTGGTCCAGTAAGCGGACCTTACGGGGCGTTCTCGGTGGCCGGAACCAAGGGTGGCCTCAGCTTTACCGGAGGTTCAGGAGATTTTGGTAGCCGCTTCGGTTGGTATGTGGACGGGGTGCGGCGCAAAGTTCAGGAGAACTGGCTGAAATACGAAATCGATCCGCGCATCGACACCGCGCGCCGCGTGTATATCTATTTTGAGATCACTCGCTCCGGTCAGCCGGTCAGCATTCGCGTCGAGCAGTCGAGCGGCATTCCGTCGCTTGATCAATCTGCGATGCGCGCGTTGCAGCGCATCGACACCTTTGGGCCACTCCCGCCGGAGTACGCGGGAAACTATGTCGCCGTGGAGTTCTGGTTTGACTATCGCCGCTAATGTTTCACGTGGAACACGAACGCGAACTCGCGTTCGCGTTTACCGCCCCTTGCATCTGACTAGGTTGGGCTCCGCCTTTATGGGATTACTGATGACTAAACGCTTTACAGCAATCTGCGTCGCACTGTGCCTTCTCTTCTCTTCCGCTCTGTTTGCCCAGGATTGGATTCGCACCGGAACCGGACTTGGAGTCGAGAAGATCCGCCTGGCGGTGCCCGACTTCAAGTTGGTGGCCAACGATCCCCAAACTCAGAGCCTGGCCTCCACCTTCAACACGACGCTGTGGAACGACCTGCAGTTCGCCGGTATCTTCGACATGGTCTCGAAGAGCTTCTACCCTCTCACCACACCCGGTGCTCCGCAGGATGTACATCTTGCTGACTGGGGCAATCCACCGCCCAACGCGAACATGCTGGCGTTCGGCAATGTGGGAGTACAGGGCGGCTCGATCAACGTTCAGGGCTGGCTGTACGACACCAAGAATGCGCAATCGCCGCAGGTGTTGGGTAAGCAGTATCGCGAGGACGCGAATAACGCCAATGCGCGCCTGATCGCGCACCGCTTCGCCAATGAGATCATCTTCCGCCTTGGAGGCGGCATTGCCGGAGTCGCCGAAACCAAGATTTACTTCGTCAGCAATCGCAGCGGTTCAAAGGAAATCTGGCAGATGGATTACGATGGCGCCAACCCTAAGCAGCTCACGCACACCGGCTCGCTTGCGCTTTCGCCGCACATTTCGCCTGATGGCTCCCGCGTCGCTTTTTCCGGCGTGACGAAGGAAGGCTGGCAGATCGAGATGTACTCGCTTGACCTTGGCCGATTGGTCACGTTCCAACATTTCAGTGGCGACAACTATTCGCCGGCCTGGTCATCGGATGGACGCAGCCTTGCCTTCTCCTCCTCGCGTAGCGGAAACACCGAAATCTACACTGTGGATGCGGCAGGCGGAACGCCGCGTCGCTTGACCGAGAACAAAGGGCCGGATGTTTCACCGACATGGAACCCGAAGACGAACGCGCAGATTGCATGGGTCAGCGGGCGCACTGGGCTGCCGCAGATTTACACCATGGCGTCCGACGGAACCAACGCCGTGCGCGTTACCGATCAGGGCTATGCCGTCTCTCCATCCTGGTCTCCCGACGGGCAGTTTCTGGCCTTCGCCTGGGTGCGGCACTATGGGCCGGGCGAGCCGGGAGCCAGTGACATTTACATAATGGACATCGCAAGCAAGCAGTGGGCACAACTGACGCACGATGGCGGACGCAATGACTTCCCCTCGTGGTCACCCGATGGACGGCATATTGTCTTTCAGTCGAACCGTCACGGCCGGACGCAGATTTACAGCATGCTGGCAGACGGCACCGAGGTGCGGCAACTCACCGCGGGTGGTGAGAACACGCAGCCGAACTGGAGTTTCAAGTAGTCCTACAGGGCGCCGGAAGGAGCACACTTCGGCCCTCTTGTGAACTTGATGCGGGTGCTCTCGCAATCTGATTGGAGGAAGAGTTGAAGCCAACAGGAAAGCAATGGATGAAGGTCGTCATCGCGCTGGTTGTAACCGTGCTCGTCGTCAGCGCCTGCCACAAGAAGCAGGTTGCGACCGCGCCACCGCCTCCGCCGCCACCGCAACTGTATCCCACGGCATCGTTGACGGCCAATCCCAACACCATCAATCCCGGACAGGCCGCAACCCTGACGTGGAAGACGGAAAACGCTACCGATGTCAGCATCGATCAAATCGGCAAGGTTGACCTCAGCGGCACTCAAACGGTGACGCCCAATCAATCGACCACCTATCACCTGGTTGCGAAGAATCAGCTCGGCACCCAGGAAGCAACCGCCCGGGTGACCGTGGTGCAAGCGCCTACCCCTCCGGCTCCAGTTTCAAATCAGGGCGACGCGCAGTTGTTTGCGGAGAGCATGCAGGACGTTTTCTTCGCCTACGATAGCTATGACGTCGAGCCGCAATATCAGAAGGTTTTGCAGGCGGATGCGCGCTTCCTGCAAGCGCATCCCAATATGAAGTTCACCATCGAGGGGCACTGTGACGAGCGCGGTTCTATCGAATACAACCTGGCGCTGGGTGATAATCGTGCCAACGCGACCAAGCAGGCTTTGGCACAGTTAGGTATTTCCGGCGACCGTATGCGGACTATCAGCTACGGCAAGGAGAGACCTTTCTGCACCGAGAGCACCGAGTCGTGCTGGCAGCAGAATCGCCGCGCACACTTCGTGTATCAGCAGTAGCGGGCGGCCTTTGATCAGGGGGAAGCTGGAGCTACTGGGCTGCCGCATCCGGAGCACGGGTAGAGCGGCGCTTCAGCGCCGCGTTAATGCTGCTGTCCCTTTTGGCTTCAGCCTCACTGCTGTGCAGTGAGGCTGAAGCCTGGGGTTTTGGAAAGCGCAGTCGGACGCGGGCCTGAAGGCCCGCTCTACTCCCGGGTTGACAACATTCAGGCCGGGGTGACTTTGTTCGGGCTGGTGTAGTCTCTTCATCAGGCAACATTTGGAAACAGGACATTATTTATGCGATTTCGGAACAACTTATCTTGGCTGCTAGTCGTGCTGATTCTGGTGGCGGGTAGCCCAGCATTCGGCGTCAGCAAAGAGATCATCCAGCTGCAGACCCAGGTCCAGGCACTGCAAGACCAGGTCTCGCGCATGCAGCAGTCCATCGACATGAACATGGGCGCCATGCGCAATCTGATTGAGCAGAGCGCCGACAGTGTCAACAAGATGAACGCCGCAGTCGGCGAATTGCAGAACAAGATGCAGGGCCAGATCACCGATAGCAACGGCCGCGTCGAGCAGCTCTCCTCACAAATCCAGTCGCTGCACGATGCGGTGGATGAGCTGAAGTCCCGTCTGGCCAAGGTCAGCAAGCAGCTCGACACCATGCAGCAGAGCGGTCAGAACCTGGCCGCGGGACAACCGGGCATGGCAGCCGCGCCTGGCGGCTCGCCGGACTCAGGCGCGGGAGCCAATCTGAATGCTCCCCCTCCGGACACCCTCTACAACAATGCTCTGCGCGACTACAACTCCGGCAAATATGACTTGGCCTCAGGAGAATTCGGCGATTACCTAAAGTACTACTCGAATACTGACTTGGCCGGGAACGCCCAGTTCTACCTTGCCGACATTGAATATCGCCAGGGCAACTTCGAAGCCGCAGCCAAGGATTACGACAAGGTGTTGGAGCAGTATCCGGGAGGCAGCAAAGCCGCAGCGGCACAGTTGAAGAAAGGCTATGCTCTGCTCGAGCTTGGACAGCGCGATGCCGGCGTTCGTGAACTGAACAGCCTGATCGCGCGCTACCCGCGCTCGATCGAGGCGTCGCAGGCACGTGACCGGCTGCGTCGCCTGGGAGTCACCAGCACGGGCACCGTTCATAAGCCACCCGCGGACCACCCAGCCGCAACAGTAGAGCAACTAGCGACCAGCAACTAGCCATTCTACGATTCGGGCCGCAGCGTCGAAGCCGCTCAGCAGCGCGGCGTCGCGCCTAGTTTCTGGTACGAGTGTCAAGCAAGACTTGGCCTTGGGTTGCATCCCCCACACCACTCGAGCGCAGCCGCCAACTGTAGAGCATCCGCCGCACGCAAGTTGTAGGCCTACGACAGCATCGATTGCCTTTTTCGCGTAATGTGATTCCGTGGGCTGAATAACGTAGGCAGCGCATCTGGATGTCTACGGCAGGTTCGTCAGCCTGTCGGCCCGGAGTTCGTTGCCAGCTTGAGCGGTGATCAATCAGGTCCATTGGCAGCAGGCCAAACGGGCGAAAGCACTGGAGATCTCCTCTGACCCGACTTGGCTGGCCCACCAGATCAACGACCTCACAAGACGTTGTAAGTCCGGCAATACGCACGACGACGTGTTGCCGATTCGTCTGCAATAAAGAGAGGGACTAAGGCACTCGCGTCCCAAAACGCCGAAGGCCGCAGTTAACGGCCTTCCCTCTCTTCCCGCCACACCTGCTCCATGACCTCACGAGACACATTTCCCACTGGCTTCGGCCACACACTTCGAGGAGGCCGTGGTTTCAATGGTGGCTTGAGAATGCCACGCGCGATCAGGCGCTGTTCTCGTTCGGAATAATCTTCCACGCGGACAGGCACAATGCGGGCCACCGGCTTATCGCGGTCGCAAATCAGGATCTCTTCTCCATCACGCACGTGCTGGAGGTGGGCGCTGAGGCGCGCCTTCAGGTCGCTGATCTTCACGGTCTTCATGCCAACATTATAGGCTAACGTGACTATATTGGTCAGATTCCTTTTACGATAATCCCTCGCTGGTCGCCCCTTGTGCCGGAGTGCCCGCGGTCATTCCCTGCGCCAGAATCAACTCGCGAGCTTCGGCGCGGATACGCGGCAAGTGCGTGCCGTACAGGACGGCGCCTGCAATGCACGCCACTCCTCCCAGTGCGACCGTCCACGGAGCGCCGACGTGATGCGCAACAGCGCCTGCGGAAAGTGCGCCGAAGGGCGCCAGTCCCATGAACATCATGGAGTATACCGACATGATGCGCCCGCGCAGACGGTCCGGCGTCATCGCCTGAATCAGGGTGTTGGACGACGCCATCTGCACCATCATGGTGAAGCCCACCGGCAGCAGCAGCACAGTTGACAACCAGAAGATCTTTGAGAAAGAAAAGAAAATCAGGCTGAAGCCAAACCCTGCTGCGCAGATTGCGATCAGCTTGCCAAGGCCTTTCACGCCGACCCGTGCCGCCAGGCTGGCCGCGCCCAGCAGAGCGCCGACGCCAGTCGCACCCATCAGAATACCGAGCCCTCGGGCACCACCGTGCAGAATCTGGTCGGCGAACACCGGCATCAGCACCGCATAAGGCATGCCGACAAAACTCACCAGCCCCAGCAGCAGCAGAATCGCGCGAATTGGACCGGTGTTGCGGGCAAATGCAAATCCCTCGATGATGTTTTCCAGTGGCGAACCCAGGCTGGCCAGGTTTGCAGGGTGCGTGATGCGCATCAGCAGCAGGCCAACGATCACAGCAATGTAGCTGACCGCATTGGCGAAGAAGCACCAGCCTTCACCGATCGAGGCCACCAGGATTCCGGCAATCGCCGGGCCGATGATGCGCGCGCCATTGAACATTGACGAGTTCAGCGCAATCGCATTCAGCAGGTCTTCCCTGCCCACCATGTCGATCAGGAACGCCTGCCGGGCGGGAATATCGAAGGCGTTCACCACGCCAAGTCCCGCCGCCAGCACCATGATCTGCCATACCTGTACGCGGCCCGTCAGGGTGAGAAACGCAAGGACGAAGGCCAGAATCATGGACGCCGTTTGCGTGGCGATTACAACCCGCTGGCGGTTGTTACGGTCGGCGACGATGCCGCCGACGGGCGCGATAATGAAGACCGGAATCTGGCTGGCGAACCCAACCGTCCCCAGCAACAATGCCGAACCGGTCATGCGATAGACCAGCCAGGACTGGGCCACAGTCTGCATCCAGGTTCCGATCAGGGAGATGAGCTGACCGGCGAAGAACAACTGGAAATTCCTGTGCTGCAGCGCGCGCACCGCCAACGACAGCCGGGAACTGCGTGAGGCTGGCCGCGCAAACTCCTGCTTTTCCTCCTCAAGCGCAGAACGCAAGCTGTCAAGTTCGGATTCTTCGACCTGCCTGGCCATAAACGTTATTGGATGCCGCTGCCTACTGTAGCGAGTGTCACCGTTCAGCACGGTACTGAATGACCGTCACTGCCCGGAACGGAATCTCCTGCTCCAGCTTGTATCGGCTGCGCAAGCTTGCGTCGATCTCGCGTGCCACCGAGTCGTTCACCGTAGCGCGATAGAGCACGAGCCACACTCGCGGAGCGTCGTCGATCTGCTTCGCCCAGTCGCTGTTGCCTGGCTTCACGGCGATGCCTTGTGGACGCGGTGCGCTGCCACCCGGCAGCCAGTTGCGATAATTTTCCACTGCAAAGTAACCCTCGGGCTGGTAATACAACACTCGGTCTTCGGCACTCGCCTGGGCGATCAAAGACCCGGTCACACCGCGCCAATCCTCCTGGACTCGCGAATAGGAGGTGACGGCACTAACCAGCGACAGTCCGCAGACTGCGGTAATGGCAGCCACTCGCCATATGCGGCCGCGAATCTCCTCTGCTCCCGCGGCGGTCATCACTATCCACGCAGGCAGGCCAATGATGAGGAACCGGTGATAGAAGATCGGCCTCACTGCCGACACCATCAGAGAGATGAGAACCGGCGCGAACAGGCAACTGGCGAGTAATGTGTACCGCCAGCAGCGAAGATCCTGCTCGCGCTCGCGCCACGGCGTTTTCAGCGCCCGCAGAAACAACCCCAGCAGCAGAAGATCCAGCAGCAGCAGCACCGCACCCACAACCTTGCCGCTGCCGGCCGCCAGATAAGCTCCCAGATGGTACAGCTCCAGCCAAGACGGTCTTTTTACCCAGGTGATGTGCCCGATGTCCTGAATGTGAATCATCCACAGCACGGGAAGCGCGGCAACCGCGACAATCGAGGCTGCAATCGCCAACTGCTTCCACGGCCGTCTCCCGCGCGGCAGCGCAGCCAGCGAAATCGCCTGCGCAACAGGAACGAACAGGCCGAAATAGTGGCAGTAAAGGACGAGGCCGGTGACAACTCCATAAGCGCAAGCCAGCACAATGCTGGGCCGCTCAACCAGGCGAACAAACAGGTACGTGGAAACCAGGACCGCCAAAATCAGCAGGCTATACCCGCGCGCCTCCTGTGAGACGGCAATAGCGCATGCGTTCAGCGCCAGGAACAGCGTCGCCAGCCGAGCGCTCGTCTCACTTACCAGAAGCTTGGCGAGCACGTACATCAGGGGGATAGATGCGATGCCCAGCAAGGCAGACAGCACGCGGACGGTGGCTTCGCTCACTCCAAGATGCAGCCACGGACGCAGCAAAACGTAATACAGCCCCATATTGCCTTCCGCGTGCCACAGCATCGACCAGAACGCCGGGCCCGGCAGCCGCGCGATGGCAACGCTGGCAATCTCATCCAGCCAGAAGCTCTTGCGGCCGAGCGCCACCAGCCGCAAAATCGCTCCCACCGCAATGATCGCCCAAAGCCATACCACGCTGCGCGAAGGTTGCGCCGAGTTAGTGCCGGTCGCTACTCGTGCATTATGGTTCGCGACTGGAGCACTGGGAGGCATATTTCGACTATAGCAGCACGAATCTTCAGACTTCGCGGAGCCCGTTTGTTAACGCCACGTTACTGGCTGATATCCTCTCCCTGACTGGGCATGCCCACATTCGCCGCCATTGACATCGGTTCGAATTCCGTCCGCCTGAAAATAGCGAGGGTCAATCGCGGCCGTCTGCAGACCCTGCATGAGGACCGCGAGGTCACGCGCCTTGGCGAGAGTGTCTTTGCCACCCAGACGCTCGACCCGCAGGCCATGGCGAGCACGATGCAAGTGTTGCGGCGCTTTCACCGCGCCGTACAGGAGCACGCCGTAGACCGTGTGCGCGTCGTAGCCACCAGCGCGCTGCGCGACGCCAAGAACAGCCGCGTTTTCGTTGACTGGGTCCGCACCGCCACGGGCTGGAAGGTTGAAGTCATCTCCGGCCTGGAAGAAGGCCGCCTCATCCATCTGGGGATTTTGTCCAGCGCCCGCATCGCCCATAGCCGCGCGCTGCTCATCGACCTCGGGGGCGGCAGTTGCGAGCTAACGCTCTCGCTGGACAGCCACATCGACGACATGATCAGCCTGCCCATCGGCGCCGTTCGGCTCACTCAGACGTTCCTGCATCACGATCCTCCGAAGAGGTCGGAGCTGGAGCAGATGCGGGGAACCATCCAACGGGAAGTTTCACGTATTCGTAAGCGCATCACGCAAGCGAGGCCGCAGATCAGCATTGCAACCTCGGGTACGCCGGCGGCACTTGCCAGCCTCCATGCCGCCAAGATCCCGGGCTACAACGACAGCAAGCCACAAACTGTGCCGGAAGCCGCTGTGGTGAAGTGGCTGAAGGAGTTGAGCCGGCTCACGTTGGCGCAAAGGCGGGCCCTGCCGGGCATTGGACCACGCCGCGCCGAGATCATCATCGCCGGCGCCATGGTCTTCGCTGAACTCATGCAGCTCTGCCATCTGCGCAGCTTCCGCTACCTGCCGCTGGGTTTGCGCGATGGCCTGCTGGCACAGATGATGGCCGACTACAACGGCAGCGCCGCCATGCGTGAGCGGGTGGAATCAGAGCGGCACGACGCCCTGATCGCCGCGGCCAAGCACTACGGCGCCGACCTCACCTTCGCCCAACGTATTCGCGGCATCAGCATGCAACTCTTTCACCGCCTGCAATCGGTGCATCAGTTACCGTCGCAATACGTCGACTGGCTCGAGGCCGCGGCCATGCTGCACGAGGTGGGCGCGTACATCAATCGCTCCGGGCGGCGGCGGCACACGTATTACATAATCGCGCACTCCGAAATCTTCGGATATACGCCGGTTCAGCGCCGCATCATTGCCGCCATCACACGCTATATCGGGAAGTCACTGCCATCGGCCAGCGACCGCATCCTTCGCTTGCTGCCCGGCGCAGATCAGATCAATGTGCCCAAGGCCGTGGCTCTTCTGCGTCTGGCGCGTGCTTTAGATCAGGGACGACGCGCCGCGGTTCGCGAGTTGCAAGTGCGCGTTCACCAGGATGGCCGAGTCCGTCTGATGCTGAAGCCGAGTTCGCCGGAAGGCATTGAGCTCGAATTGTGGGCAGTCGATAAAGAAAAGGACTACTTCGAAACCGTCTTCGGCCGGGAGCTGCTCGCCGAGGCCTTCTGAATGGCGCGGATTACCTTCGGCGTAAGGCACCACTTCAGAACGCCTGGCCCGCTTCCCTTCTCGACCTTCGCCACTGCAGCCTTCTTGAAGTCGATGAATTCTGCGGAATTGCTGCCCGAAACCACTCGGATGAGGAATTCCGTCATGCTGGGATTATGGCCGACCAACAGGATGGCCTTCTTCTTCGCATAACACGCCAGTAAGCCGTCGAAGGCTTCGTAACTCGCCTCCGGGCGCAGTGCTTCGTCGGTGACGATTTTGTCTTTGTGGCCGAGCTCCCTGGCAACAATCTCCGCAGTCTGCATGGCACGCGTCAGCGGGCTGGAGATGATGACGTCAAGCTTCAGATCAAACGCGGCAAGCGCACCGCCAACATCGTGGGACTGCTGCTCACCAGTCTTGTCGAGAGGGCGCTTATCGTCGTTTGTGCCGGGGCTGTATTGGCCGGCGCTGGCGTGACGCAGAAGGTAGATGTCCATGACGACTATTGTGCGCTTGTCTGCACCTCTGTGTCTTTGTAGTAAGTTCCCTATTGCGCCTTTGCCATCGTCTTCTTCTGGGCGATCCAGCCGTTGATCTGTTCCTCCAGCACATCCAGCGGCAACGCGCCAGAGTCAACTACCTGGTCGTGGAACTCGCGAATGTCAAACTGGGCGCCGAGTTGCTGCTGGGCCCGCGCACGTAGCTCCGGGATTTTCAACTGGCCCATCTTGTAGGAAAGCGCCTGCGCCGGCCACGCGATGTACCGGTTTGTCTCCGCCTGGACATTGGGCTCGTAGACTGCCGAATGGTCATGGAAATACTGCACAACCTGCTCCCCTGTCCAGTGCTTGTAGTGCGGACCGGTGTCAACGCGCATGCCACACTTTTTGCAGACAGAACGACTCGCATGGGTTTTTGAGCTTGCATTTCCCATGAACTCCCGTCATGATTCCGGGGCGTCACGCAGGAGCCAATGAATGACTACTTTCCGCAGAGACATCCAGATTGTAATGTTAACGACGGTTGCAGTTGTCTTGTTTGCAGGTGCAGCCCTGTGCCCAGCATCTGCACAAACCCGCTACGAGTCCGTTTACAACGGACACAGGATTATCTATCCAGAATCCAGCATTCCCTCGCCCGGTCGCATTCACACGAACTACTTTTTCGTCGACTCGGACCAACCGAAAGCGAATCCCGATCCGGGTGATGAAACCCCAGGGTCACTGGCCTGCGTCTATAAGTTGGTAACTGGACCGGCCGGCTGTCCGATTGCCACAAGCACAACAGTGCCAGACGGTGGTATTGGCGCTATTGCCATCGTGGACGCCGGTTACTACCCGACCGCACAGTCTGACCTGGACGCTTTTGACTCCTACTTTGGTATTCCGGCCACGACCATTACGCAGGTCTGGCCCCTCAGTAACCCCCGCCCTCCCGTTTACCAGGACTGGGAGGTGGAGGAGGCATTAGATATTGAGTGGGCTCACGCCATGGCGCCACAGGCCAAGCTGTTCCTAGTGGTGTCGGCATTGTGTCAAGACCCAACATGCACGACCGATCCTACCTGGGCAGCGGTGCAGCTCGCCGGAACTCTCGTGGCTGAGAACGGCGGCGGTGTGGTGAGCATGAGCTTTGCCGATGCGGAGATTCCTCAGGAAATTAGCCTTGATCAATACTTTACTCACCCGGGAGTCGTCTACTTTGCAGCCGCCGGCGATTCGGGACTTGGCGTGAGCGCCTACCCGGCAGCGTCACCGAACGTTGTGGCGGTTGGAGGAACCTATTTTAACCGCGACAGTAACGGAAACTTCACCTACGAGCAGTACTACACTGGCGGCGGAGGGGGAGACATTAGCCCATACGAGCCGCGTCCCAGCTATCAGAATGGCATTGCGAGCATCGTAGGAAGCCAGCGCGGCTATCCTGATGTCGCTTCCGACTTTTGCTGCACGGCCATTTACCTCCAGGGCTGGGGTTCGGTCGGAGGTACGAGTTGGTCGTCTCCTACCTTTGCTGGTATCGTGAACGCGGCCGGCAGCCGACAGCAGTCGTCCTCGGCAGAGCTCACCATGATGTACAACGCGCTGTCCAGTCCAATCAAGTACCATGCTGATTTCAACGACATCACGATGGGTGACCCGCGTTGCAAAATTGGTTGGGACCTGTGCACCGGCCTTGGCTCCCCCAAGACTTACGCCGGCAAGTAACCAACGAGGCTCCCCGGATTCCCAGTTCGATCTGGTCAAGACGCGGCCTTTGCCCGCGTCACCCTTTTTACCTTGTCCAGGCAACTGGTAATCCGGAAGTCGAAGTATCACAGAGGTCGCGGCTCAGCTGAACAACCATTAGCTTTGCTGGACTCCCGCGAGGCACCGGCATCGTTGTGGTCCGATACAGAACAGAAGTGCGACAGATTTCCTACAATGAAAGACCCGCCGTCTGGCGGGTTCTGATGTGCTACGTTAAGAGGCCCAGCCCAGCCACTCGGAGTGAGCTATCGCTATAGTTTCTTTCAGACGAATCGATTCCTGACGCCTACTTTTTCGCGGCCTGACTCTTTGCGTTATGGGTAGCGTGGTTGGGGTCTGACCCGCTGCGAGAACAGTAGAAAGAATACAAACACCGAGCAGATGCAACAGCAAACTCAGCTTGAAATCGTTATGCATCATTTCGCTTAGGCACTCAATTCTATGGGTGTTATCGGTTCTGGTTGCAGTCGGTTGGCAAGAACAGGTGCAGCATGACGGTGCCCGTCACAATCAAGCATGAAAATGGATGCGTGACGGGTGCAGAATGATGACTGCCGCTGCCGATTGAGCTTGGAGTTTGGCACTAGTGTGGTAGTGGGAGCCTGTTGAACAGGTTGAGCGGGAGGCCCTAGGAACAATCAAGTGTTGCCTCCTTAGGGAGAGCGCGAAAGGGAGAATCTCAGAGCATTGGCGTCTTCGGAGGGACTTGGTGTCTCTGTGCGGTGTTTCTCTAATCAGGGAGCTGGTTTCAGGGCGTCGCGCGTGGCCCTCAGGGTATTAATCAGCGATTCGCGCGGCAACTTGCGGACGATGGGTTCGATGATCCATCCCAGGCCGGTTGGAATATCACGCGACAGCGAGATGGCCCGGCATTCAACATATACACCGCCATCCCGTTCCTGAAAACGCCAGCAGGAATACAGCCGCCACAGAAATCCATAACCGGTGTCCGGCGGCAGCACTTTCTCCTTGGGAGTTCCGGGATCGTCCACTTCGGCAATGCGCGTGGTGTGGGAGCGGCAAAACCAGCGTGTGCCGTCCACCTGCTGATAGTGCACATCGTGGTCGGTGTCGAGGACGACGGTGATGATTTTCTTTTTGAGCAGACGCAGGAAGATCTGGAAATTGTTGCCGTCGTGGCTGACCAGCTTCGAATCCATCACCTCAGGCTTGTAAATGTTCTTGTGATTGTCGTAATCCTGCACTAGCGCCAGGGTCGCTTCGACTGTGGTTTGCGGAACGAATACTGCTCCGATCCAGTCATGGATCAATCCATTGGGCACTTCGACAGGGCCCTGACCTGACCACAATTGCGCCGCGATTTCACCCTTGCTGACCTGCTTCGCGATGTCCGAATGTGTATCCGTCCACAGGAACGGCCGCTGGCCGCGTAAGGCAGGCTCCATGGCTGCTTCGGCGTCGCGGATGTAGGTCTCGAAAGCCTGCAAGGTGCGAGGCTTCAACTGCACGGTGTTGACAGCTTGTGCCATGAACTTCTGGCCTGTTAGAAAATCGTGGGCCGCGAATGGATAGATGTCAACTGAATTGACAAAAAAATGATCGAGCTGCGAGCGAGAGCAACCTGTTACCTCTTGGCGGAGCGTCGCTTCCTGCGCGGCTTTGGCTTCTGCTGGCGGCCTTCCAGTTCGGAGATACGGGCACGCAACGCCTGCAGCTCGTCTGTGGACTCGGCGGGACTTTCCTTCGAGGGTCCGGTAACGAGATTTTTCACCATGTGTAAAGGAGACAGCGCCGCGGATTGCACCTCGCTCATACGGTCTCGCACTGAGCTTTGCACATTCTGATAGGCGTCGAATGCGGACTTCAGATACCACATGATGAACTCCTGACCCACGCGATCGGTGGCGACGATAAGTTGACGCAGGAGCTCCAGGGGCAGACCGGTTGGCTGTTCCTTGGCATCCTCTGCGATGATCTGGGTCAAGGTCACGCGGGTCAAATCCTCGCCGGTGTCGGCGTCCACCACCTGCAGGTCCTTCCCATTTCGGACCATTGCCGCAATGTCTTCCAGGTTGATGTAGCGGCTGCTGGAAGTGTCATAGAGTCTGCGGTTTGCGTACTTCCTGATGACCACGGTTCGCGGTTTCACGGCATCGCCCTCTTTTGTGCAACGCAAATAATTCTAATCGGCTATTGACAAGTTTTCCAATGAATACTACATTGTACTTGTATGCTGCGATGCAGCAAAGGGAGGTCGTCATCATGCCTAGGGAAGTAAAGAACGGACCGGTCAAAACCCATGTTCCGGAGTCAACGTTTGTTTCCTTGCTGTCGGGATGGGTGCATGCAACAGCCCGAACAGGACGACCGAGAGCCCGTACAGGAGGGCCTGGGGAGCAAACACCCGCAGCATGTCGCCGGTAACGGCGACCACGTCGGCGTGGACGCAGTGCGCGTTCGGGTTGCTGGGGTTCAGCAGCGAGGCGATCGGTCCGGCGGCCGCCACGATGACCAGGACCAGCGGCACCGTGATGACAACGGTCCAGGTCAGCAGCGCGAGGTGATCTGGCTGACTCGCGCCTTCTCTGCCGGGTCGCTGACCGCGCGCTCGGCTCAGCAGGCCAGCACCGGGACCATCGCGCTGCGCTCGCACCACCCAGGATGAGTTGGTACAGGAGATCGGGTATCTGGTTCGCGGTGACGTACGCCGTGCCCAGGCAGCTCGCGCCGACCATCTGCGAGAACACCA
>CAWGMV010000011.1:0-318420 GCA_963823635.1 uncultured Acidobacteriaceae bacterium
GCCGACCGAGGTCAACGCCGACATGGCCAAGTATCGCAAGCAGATTGTGCTGCGTCCGCAGGAGATCTCCAACCACCCCGAGATCATTCGCCGGCTCGGCGTCATCGCCATGAACGGCATGATCGAGGCCGATATCTACGGCAACGTCAACTCCACCCACGTGATGGGCTCGCGCATCCAGAACGGCATCGGCGGCTCCGGCGACTTCGCCCGCAACGGATATCTTTCGATCTTCATGGCGCCTTCGACGGCGCAGAAGGGCAGCATCTCGACCATCGTGCCCATGGCCTCGCACGTGGACCACACTGAGCACGACGTCTCGGTCGTCGTCACCGAGCAGGGTTTGGCCGACCTGCGCGGACTCTCGCCGCGCCAGCGCGCTAATCTCATCATCGAGAAGTGCGCCGCGCCGGAGTTCAAGCCGCTGCTGCTCGATTACCTCAACCGCGCCGAGCGCCTGTCGTACGGACGCCACACGCCGCACCTGCTCGGCGAGTCCCTGGGGTGGCACAATCGCTACCTGCGAACCGGCAGCATGAGGCCGAGAGGGGAAGAGTAGAGCAGTGGCTCAGGCGCTTTGTTTAAGTAGGGATTCTAGGCGCTAAGCTCCATGACAACTGCTACCCTCCGATAGTCGACCTTGGGAATGAGCCGCCGGTTCCGTCGCGACATCTTCACCAAGCCATAGTGCTCCATGGTCTTGAGCGTACGAGACAGATTGGGCTTCTTGCGTCCGGTACGCTCCGCCAGTTCGGTTAGAGATTGCGGGGAGTTCTTGCGAATGATCTCCAGCAGCTCGCGGTTTTTCGCGGACAGTATCCGCGCCATGCTCTCCGTTGAGGTAAACCACACTTTGGGATCATGTGGTCCAGACTTCAACCTTCCCTGAGCGATGGCCAAGGTCCGCTCTTTCATCTGTTGGTATGTGGCTATTCCCACTCTTAAAGTTGTCATCCCTTACCGCCTTTTCAGCTTGAGCGCGTCATCGACGACTTCCCAGAAATCCGCAACCAACTTTGCAGCATTCTCGTATTTGTAAGGCTTGACCGCCCCCAATCGATGTCGGTGATCGTAAGCACGGCTCCCACTTCGCCGGGCCCGTTTTGTTTGAGGCACAGGATGCGCATTGTCGAAGCCGACGAGCCGTCGATTGTTGGAATCGTGCATGGTCAGCGAATATTCGACCCCGTGGGGACGGCCCGGACTGGGAGTCACGCGCCTGACTGCAAACTTCACCCAATATCCAGCGGTCTCATCGATGACGTAGATGTCTCCGTCCAGATCGAGCAGATTCTCCAGTGTATGGTCCTGCTCGGGGTGTTCCACAGCAGAAGATTATCAGAAGATGATAACTAAAGAAAGCGATGGATGGGGCCCAGGGGCGAAGGCACCGCTCACAGTCATCGCCTCTGATTTACAATGCGCGCATCGGAAACGCCAGGTATACTCCATGTTCATGCGCATCGGAGGCGGCATGATTGATAAGGATTTGCAACGAAGGCCTACAAATTCGCACGTGGTGTTGCTCGCGGCTGTGATGTGCACGGTTTTGCTGTCTTCCTGCAAGACGACGGACGAAGCTGCCGCCGCCGCCAAAAAACTCTCTACTACCTCCAGCGATCTGTGCTCTTACTACAAAGACTTGTCAACGCAGGTTGATGACACGATCGTCCTCAACGAAATACAACATGCCGTGTTTGGGGTGCCATTCGAGGACCAGGATCGTGCGCAACTGACTGATATGAAGGCAGAGATCAAGAAGCGTGCGGACTTGGCGCAGTCGCTATCAAACCTGGCATCAGCCTACGGAACCTTAGCTGGTTCAAAAGCTGCGGGCGATGCATCAACCGCAGCGACCAAGCTGGGCACAGAATTACAAAGTGTGAAGGCGCTTCCAAAGTCATCGCCGGTGCCGGATGCGATGACCCAGGCCGCGAAAGCTGTTCTCGAGTTTGCTCAAACTCTCGAATTAAAGAAGGGTGCGGAGGCGCTGCAGAAGACCGTCGCAGGCATCAGGCAACTCTACGACAGCGAAACGCCTGCTTATGAGTCCATCTCCAAGGGCCGTATCGTTTTGGCTGCCAGCCTTGCCAAAAAACTCGTTGATAAGGACCAGGTGGACCTCAATTCTGTGTTGGCGCCCGCCTTGAAACCGTTCGACTTTGGCCCAAAGCTACAACCAGGAAGTTACCCGCCCGAGTATAAAGACCTGGCTAAAGTGGAGATCGACCAGAAGGCCGAGGAAGAAAGTGCGGAGGCCGTGCAAAAGACCGAATCCATGTCTAAAGCGCTTAAGAGTGTGGATGAGGACCTAACGGAGATTGTAACCGGCAAGAAGCCAAGCCAAGGAAAGGCTTAGTTGCTGCTTTTATTTAAGAGTTCTGGCTTTCAAGTCAGCATATCAGCAGATTCCTAACCTCGGGACAGATCGGAGACGACGAAGATGAGTGACGCTCTACAATCTCTGGAAAATCAGTACTTCTACCTGACGAGTCATTTGTCGGACCTGCAAGCAAAGTACCCAGCGGAGCCCGAGAAGAGCAAATTCATGACACAGTATGTGAACTCACGAAGGAACTACTTCAACAGTATCAACAAGATATTCCACGACGATGACCCGGCGATCATTTCTCTCTGTGCCCAAATGAAGCAGCAGCAGGCCGTCATCAAGAAGGAAGTTGACACCATGGCCGATGTGACGAAGCTCTTAAACGACATTACAACGGCTGTACAGGTTGGCGCCAAGCTGGCTTCTCTGGCCGGCTAGCCCGGAACTTCCGGCCTGCCTTGCGAACCGGCCGACCCGAGTTGCACACAAGGTATGCGACCAACCTTCTTAATCTGACCTTCGAATTTAGGATTGCAGTAGCCGGACTCGTGTAAATGTACTTTGCGTGCCACGCCTGACGCCGGTGGAAGGTACCCATACTACAAGCTATGATTGTTGGAACCGGCATTGACATTGCAGAGGTGGAGCGCATCGCGGCCTCGATTGAGCGCTTCGGGCGGCGGTTTCTGGAGAGAGTCTTTACGCCAGACGAAATCCGCTACTGCGAGTCCAAAGCGAACAAGGCTGAGCGCTATGCCGGCCGCTTCGCCGCGAAGGAAGCGGCCATGAAGGCCATCGGCACTGGCTGGCACCATGGCGTCACATGGCAGGATGTGGAAGTCAAGCGAATCCCGGGCGGACGCCCGACCATAGCTTTCCACGGCAAGGCGGCCGAGTTCTTCCGCAGGCTAGGCGCGGTTCACGCCCATCTTTCGATCACTCACACTAAAGAAAACGCCATGGCCCAGGTCATACTGGAATCCGAGGAAGAGTGAGCCCCCGCTCCAGATTAGAACGCCCTTCGTAGTACATTCAGTTCTTCATGGTTACAGCCGAACCAGCCATCGCGGTCGAAGCTGCGATATCTGTCTCGCCGCGCAGCGCCACCACCTTGGCCGTCGGGCTGATGAGTTTCTCGGCCCTGCTGCTGGAGCTGGGACTGACACGCCTCTTTTCCGTGGTCCTGTTCTATCACTTCGCATTCCTGGCCATTTCGATTGCGCTGCTTGGACTGGGCGCAGGCGCCGTGTTTGCCTATCTCCGGCGCGAGTGGCTGCAGCGCTGGACGATAAACGAACTCGGCGCCGCCTTGTGTGTCGCTAACGCGCTGATCATTCTCGCGGTGCTGGAGATTGTGCTGCACTCCTCGGTGGCGCTGCGCCTCGACTGGGGCAATTTCGGGCGGCTTACATTGCTTTATCTCGCGTCGGCCATGCCATTTCTGGTCACTGGCCTACTGTTCTCCACTGTCTTTGCCCGGCATCCGGCGCGCATCACGCAGCTTTATGGCGCAGATTTGCTGGGCGGATCGCTGGCCTGCCTGGCGCTGGTTCCGCTGCTCAACTTTATCGGCGGACCAAACACCATACTCTTTGCTGCCTTTTCGGTGGCGTTGGCTGGAGTTGCATGGTCCAGCCCGCGACTGCGCTGGATGCCGGCGATATTGGCTGCATTGCTGCTGGCGCTGATCGCGGTCAACTTTCGCGGCAGGCTGATTGACATCGTGTATGCCAAGGGCATGAAGCGCGCGACACCGCTCTTCGCGAAGTGGAATGCACTGTCGCGGGTGGAAGTAGATGAGCAGGGATGGGCAAAGGTGATTGTGATTGACGCCGACGCCAGCACCTACCTGATGAACACCGATCCGCACCACTGGAATGCCGCGTATCAGCGAGATCTCATGTCAGGCGCGCCGGCGCTGGTCAACGTGCTGCGCCCCAAGGGCGACTACGCCATCATCGGTCCCGGCGGCGGAGTCGATGTACAGCGCGCCATCGCCAACGGCAGCCCGAGCGTCACCGGAATCGAGATCAATCCCATCATCGCCAACGACATCATGCGGGGCCGCTTCGCCGACTACGCCTTCCATCTGTACGAGATTCCCGAAGTACACATCCACGTCAGCGACGGCCGCTCGTTCATTCGCGACAGCCGCGACCGGTACGACGTGGTGCAGATGACGCTGGTTGACACTTGGGCCTCCACCGCCGCGGGCGCCTTCGCGCTCAGCGAGAACAACCTGTACACCGTGGAAGCCTTCCGCGAATACTTCGAGCACCTGAAGCCGGATGGCATGATCGCCATCACGCGCTGGGAGTTCGCCCAGCCGCGCGAGGCGCTGCGCGTGGTGTCGCAAGCTATGGAGGCGCTAAGTCAGCTTGGCGTTAAAGACAGCCGAGGGAATTTCATCGTCGTGAGTGACGGCCCACTCAACGCAGATGGCCGTCCTGTGCTGGTGCTGGCAAAGAAGTCGCCATTTACCGACGATGAGCAAATGGCCATCCTGCGCTACATCAAGGGCGCAACGCCGACTGATGCCCATCTCAACCTGCACGTGCTCTATCTCCCCGCGACGGCGGACAAACCAGGCATGGCACATCCGGCGTTTGCCGGTCTGATTCGCAGCCAGGACGCGCGGACATTCTCGGCCGGCTACGCCTACAACGTGGCGCCGGTGACTGACAACGCGCCCTTCTTCTTCTTCACTTTGAAGCCCGAGCAGGTGTTCCGCAACTTGAACCAGGGCGGCCTCGACTGGAAAGTCAACATGGGCATTGCCATCCTCGGCCTGTTGCTGATCATTTCCATTGCGGCGGTGATGCTCTTTCTGGTAGTGCCCTTGGCGATTTCGCCGCAGGTGCGCTCGGGACGCAGCCTTCACCTGCTTTACTTCATCGCCATCGGCTTAGGTTACATTCTGGTCGAGATTGCGTTCATTCAGCGCTTCGTCCTGTTCCTGGGAAATCCGACCTATGCGCTTACCGTGGTTATCTTTCTTATGCTGCTTTCCAGCGGCCTTGGCAGCCTGCTCTCGCGCCGCTGGTTGCACCGGCCGGTAAACGTGGTCTGGGCGATAGCCGTCATCGTCACGGCCCTGCTGGTCTGCGTCGTTGCCTTGCCGCGTGGGCTGGAAGTGCTGGTCGGATTGCCGTTGACCTCCAAGCTGCTAATCAGTGCACTCGTGCTGGTTCCACTGGGCATCGCCATGGGAATGCCATTTCCCAGCGGATTGCGTGCTTTATCGCACACCCCCGGCCTCGGCAGTAGCGAGGCGAAACACGGGGCGGTGGAATGGGCCTGGGCGATGAATGCAGCCTCCAGCGTGCTCGGCTCCGTGCTGGCAATGGTGATTGCCATCCAGTTCGGATTGAACCTCACCCTGGCCTGCGGCGCGGCGGCGTATTTTGTCGCGCTACTCGTACTGCCAAGCTTCAGGAAGCACTTGCCACGCAGACGAGATGAGTTGCTATAATCACACGCTTGGGTGATTAGCATCACACCCCTGCGTGATTGAGCATCCGTACCGAGTTGGGCGCCGAGAGGGGTAATCGGGCCCGAACCTGCAACCGTCTGGAATGCTTCGTACATGGCCCAGGTTTTTCATCGCAGTGCGAATACAATTGCGCGGGCGTCGATCATCGGCGTCGTCATCGTAGTGTCGGCGCTGCTGTGGGCAGCGCTGGAGGTGCAGCGCTCCCCTTATGCGACCTACCAGGACGTGTCGCAGGCGCAGCCGGTTCCGTTCAGCCATCAGCATCATGTGTCCGGCGATGGCATTGATTGCCGCTACTGTCACACCTCGGTGGAGACCTCCAGCTTTGCCGGCATTCCTCCCACCAAGACCTGCATGAACTGTCACTCACAAATCTGGACGAATGCGCCGCTACTGGAGCCGGTGCGCGAGAGTTATCGCAGCGGCCAGTCGCTGATCTGGACGCGAGTGGATTACCTCCCCGATTTTGTTTATTTCAATCACAGCATTCATGTGAATAAAGGCGTGGGTTGCTTTAGCTGTCACGGCGCGGTGGACAAGATGCCGCTAATGTTTGCCGCCAACTCTTTGCAGATGGAATGGTGCCTGAACTGCCACCGCGCGCCGGAGAAGTTTCTGCGTCCACGCGACCAGGTCTTCAATATGAAGTATGAGCAGCCCAGCTCTGATCGTCCGGTGAAGCTGGCGGATGGCAGCGTATTCACCGACCAGATCGCGCTGGGTACCGAGTTGAAACGCCGCTACAACGTGCGCAGTGAGCAAGGCATTACCAGTTGCAATACGTGCCACCGGTAAAGCGGTGGAAGCGCCGGGCTTTAGCCCGGCGAATTGAGAAGGAATGGAAAACGAGAGCCCAAACAAGTCTGAAGCTGTTTGTCCCGGCAAGCTGGAACTGGCCGAGGTGAAGCAGAAGCTGGCGCGCGCCAAGAGCGGCCCGCAATACTGGCGCTGCCTGGAAGAGCTGGCGCAGACCGACGGATTCTACGAGATGCTGCACCGCGAGTTTCCGCGCCAGGCGTCGGTGTGGCCGGAGGACTCATCGCGCCGCGACTTCCTCAAGCTGATGAGCGCCTCGATGGCACTGGCGGGCTTGTCGGGCTGCGTGAAGATGCCGCTCGAACCCATCGTGCCTTACGTGCGGCAGCCGGATGAAATCGTTCTCGGCAACCCGCTCTTCTACGCCAGCGCCATGCCGTTCGGCGCTTACGCCACACCGGTGCTAGTGGAAAGCCACGAGGGACGTCCGACAAAAGTCGAAGGTAATCCGGACCATCCCGCGGGTCTGGGCGGCAGCGATGTCTTCGCGCAAGCTTCCATTCTTGACATGTACGATCCCGACCGCGCGCAGATTATCACCTATCGCGGAGTGATGAGCACCTGGCACGATTTCATCCTGGACCTCAACGGTGCGGCAAATTCGCAGAAGGCGGTGAACGGCGGCGGATTGCGGATCCTCAGCCGCCCTACCAGCTCTCCCACCATGGCTTCACTCATGGATGCGGTGCAGGCCTCCTATCCCGACTCGAAGTGGGTGCAGTACGAGCCGGTGAACCGCGACAATGTCCGCGCCGGTTCGCAGATGGCGTTGGGACAGTTCGTCGAGACCCGCTACAACCTGGAGAAGGCCGACATCATTCTTTCGCTGGATGGCGACTTTCTCTCCAGCGGCTATCCTGGATTTCTTTATTACGCGCGGAAGTTTGCCGAGCGGCGCAATCCGGATCTCAAAGAGAAGATGTCGCGCTTCTACTCCGTTGAGAGCACGCCCACCAATACCGGCGGAAAGGCCGACCATCGCTTGCCGGTACGTGCTTCGGAGGTGGAGCAGGTCGCGCGCGCGGTGGCTGCCGGGCTGGGCGCGGGAGGCAGCGAAGCAGCCAAGCCGGAGCATCAGAAGTTTGTCGCGGCGCTGGTGAAGGACCTTCAGGCGCACAAGGGCGCGGCGGTGGTGATACCCGGCGACAACCAGCCGCCGGCGGTGCACGCCTTGGCGCACGCCATGAACCAGGCGCTGGGCGCAGTCGGCAACACGGTTATCTATACCGATTCGGTGCAGGTCAAACCGGCGATTCAGACCGACGCGCTGAAGGACCTGGTGGGCGAGATGAACGCCGGCAAGGTGGACGTGCTGGTCATCCTTGACAGCAACCCGGTTTACGACGCGCCCGCCGATTTCGACTTTGCCAAGGCGATGGACAAGGTCCCGCTGCGGCTGATGTACGGCCTTTACCACGATGAGACGTACGACCACGTGCACTGGCACGTCAATGGCACTCATTACCTGGAACAATGGGGTGATTGCCGGGCTTTCGACGGAACTGCCACCATCACCCAACCGCTGATTGCGCCGCTCTACAACGCTAAGAGTCCGTATGAGTTTATTTTCGCCCTGGTCGGTTCCCCCGACATGGCGGGCTACGACATCGTACGCAAGTACTGGCAAGACCAGATGAAGGGCGGCGACTTCGACGCTGCCTGGCGCAAGGCGGTACATGATGGATTTGTTCCTAACACGGCATTTCCGGCCAAGAACGTATCGGCGAAAGGAGCCGCGGGTGAGAAGGGTGGGGCATCCGTAGCCGGTGGCGACATGGAAGTCATCTTCCGCCGGGATCCAATGGTCTATGACGGCAGCCGCGCCAACAATGGCTGGCTGCAGGAGACGCCGAAGCCGATTTCAAACCTGTGCTGGGACAATGCCATACTCATCAGCCCGGCGACTGCGAAGAAGCGCCGTCTGGAGACTGGGGACGTCATTGAAATCGACGTCAATGGGCGCAAGGTAAAAGGGCCGATCTGGCCGCAACCGGCCCATCCTAACGATTCGATCACGGTCTTTCTCGGCTATGGACGCACCAGGGGTGGCCGCGTGGCTGACGGTGTCGGCTTCGATGCCTACCCTATCCGGACCAGCGATGCTCTGTGGATCACCAGCGCGAGCATCACCAAGGTTGGTTCGGGATATCCCCTGGCTCATCCGCAAGGTTTCCAGTACATCGACTACTCCGACCTGCCGAAGGGCACGGAGCCGCTGAAGAACCGGCACATCATACGCAAAGCAACGCTCGAAGATTTCATCAAGAACCCGAATTTCGCACACGAACAGGAAGAAACCATTCCTCCTGAGATGACGCTCTACGCCACTCCGTCAGGAGAGACCATTTATCAGTACACCGAGCTGAAGTGGGGGATGACGATCGACATGAACTCCTGCATCGGCTGCAAGACCTGCATTGTGGCTTGCCAGGCGGAGAACAACATCGCGGTCGTCGGTAAGCTGGAGACGATGCGTGGCCGCCAAATGCAGTGGTTGCGGGTAGACGTGTACTACGAGGGCGGGACGGAGAATCCGGCGATGTACTACCAGCCGGTGCCCTGCCAGCAGTGCGAAAACGCGCCCTGCGAAGTGGTTTGTCCCGTCGGCGCCACGGTGCACAGCACCGAGGGCCTGAACGACATGATCTACAACCGCTGCGTGGGCACGCGGTATTGCTCCAACAACTGCCCTTACAAAGTGCGGCGATTTAACTTTCTGTTGTTCCAGGACTTTACCACGCCGCAGTTCAAGATGATGCGCAATCCAGAAGTCAGCATTCGCAGCCGCGGCGTGATGGAGAAGTGCACGTACTGTATTCAACGTATTGCCCACGGGCGCATTACGGCGGAGAAGGAGAATCGCCCTGTGCGAGACGGAGAAGTGATGACCGCCTGCCAACAGGCGTGTCCGGCGGGCGCAATTGTTTTTGGAAATATGAACGACAAAGAGAGCCGCGTGACGCAGATCAAGCAACAGCCGAGGAATTACAAGCTGCTGGAAGACCTGAACACGCGTCCTCGCACCACCTACCTGGCGGTGGTGCAGAACCCCAACCCCGAACT
Organism: uncultured Acidobacteriaceae bacterium; assembly: GCA_963823635.1. Taxonomy (GTDB): domain Bacteria; phylum Acidobacteriota; class Terriglobia; order Terriglobales; family Acidobacteriaceae; genus Bog-257. Next base: position 9,702 of record CAWGMV010000011.1, read on the forward strand.
TGAGGGGGAGCTTAGTTAACCATGCAGCAGGGACCGGAAGAAAAGACGATTCTGCAGGACGTGCAGTGGCCAGATGAGCCGCCGGTGATGCTGCCGGGGGTGACCTACGGCGGCGTCACCGACCAGATCGCCGACGCCGTCCTGACGCGTCCCATCGGGCTGGGGTGGTTGGCTGGGCTTTTCATAGCCATGACCTTGGTGGCGCTGCTGGGGGCAGCGGTCACTTACCTGTTCCTGGTGGGCGTTGGCATCTGGGGCATTCAAATCCCCGGCGCGTGGGGCTTTGCCATCGTCAATTTTGTGTGGTGGATTGGTATTGGCCATGCCGGCACGCTGATCTCTGCCATTCTTTTGCTGTTGAAGCAGAGCTGGCGAAACTCCATCAACCGCTTCGCTGAGGCCATGACTCTGTTCGCGGTCATGTGCGCGGGCATGTTTCCCCTGCTGCACATGGGCCGCCCGTGGTTGTTTTATTGGATGTTCCCCTATCCCAGTAGCATGGGGGTGTGGCCGCAGTTCCGCAGTCCGCTGGTGTGGGACGTATTCGCAGTCTCGACCTACTTCACGATTTCCTTGATCTTCTGGTATGTCGGCCTGGTGCCAGACCTCGCCACTATGCGCGAGAAAGCCAAGCACCGTTACACTAAGGCTCTGTATGGAGTCCTGAGCCTGGGCTGGCGCGGCTCGGCCCGCCATTGGAAGCGCTATGAGTCGCTGTACATCCTGCTGGCAGGTCTGGCGACTCCCCTGGTGCTGTCGGTCCATACCGTGGTGAGCTTCGACTTCGCCATCGCTATTCTTCCAGGCTGGCATACCACCATCTTCCCGCCGTACTTCGTGGCCGGCGCCATCTATTCCGGCTTCGCCATGGTGCTAGTGATAGCGATTCCCATTCGCAAGTACTATCACATGGAAAACATCATCACCATGCGCCACCTGCAGAACTCGGCCAAGGTCATGCTGGCGACCGGGTTGATTGTGGCCTACGGCTACCTCTTCGAAACTTTCATCGCCTTCTATAGCGGCTCAACCTATGAGCGCTTCATGGTCGAGAACCGCTGGCTCGGGCCGTATGCGATTTTTTATTGGTTGCTCATTCTGATGAACATTGCGCTGCCTCAGGTTTTGTGGATACCTAAGGTCCGGGCCAATATCAAGCTGCTTTTCCTGATTTCGCTGGACATTCTGATCGGCATGTGGCTGGAGCGCTTCGTCATTATCATCACCAGCCTGAGCCGCGACTTCTTGCCATCCTCGTGGGGACATTATGTGGCGACCCGCTGGGATTACGCGGTGCTGGCCGGCACCGTCGGCTTCTTTGCGGCCGCGATGTATATCTTCATCCGCATCATGCCGTCAATTTCCATCTTCGAGATACGCCAGATGCTGCCTGAGTCGGAGGTGAAAGCGAAATGAGTAGGGCGCTCTCACCGGCAATTTACGGCTTGATAGCAGAGTTTGACACAGCCACTGAGCTGGTCGAGGCGACGCGAGCGGCCTATGCCGCCGGCTACCGCAAGATGGATGCTTACAGCCCGTTTCCCATCGACGAGGCGAGTGAGGCGGTCGGGTTTCATAAGACCCGGGTGCCGCTGGTGGTCTTACTCGGCGGATTGCTGGGGGGACTATCGGGCTTCTTTCTGCAATATTGGATTAACGTCATAGACTACCCGCTCAATATCGGCGGAAGACCGTACGACTCGTGGCCTGCATTCATTGTTCCGACTTTTGAGTTGACTATCCTGTTTGCTGGCCTCTGCGGCGTCTTCGGCATGTTTGCCCTTAACGGCTTACCGATGCCATACCACCCATTGTTCCACGTGGAACGATTCTCGCGGGTGACGCGGGACAAGTTCTTCTTATGCGTGGAGGCCGCCGATCCCAAGTTCGATATTGTTGATACGCAACGGTTTATGCAGACCCTGGAACCGGTTTCGATTGAGGAGGTGCCACATTAATCGGGCAACTCAATCTCCGGGAACTCGCCACTTAGGTGCTACTTGTTCCACGTGGAACACCCTCGGCAAGGCTGCCGTGTATTTTCTGCTGGTAGCTGCGTTGCTCACGCTGGCCGGCTGCCGCGAGGACATGCAGGAGCAGCCTTATTACCGGCCGCTGACGGAGAACACCTTCTATGCCGACAAGCGTTCCGCCCGGCCACTGGTGGGGGGAACTGTGTCGCGCGAGCATCTCGACGCCGACACTTACTTCTACACCGGCAAGATCGGCATCAACGACGGCAACTACATGCCGTTTCCGGTGACCGCAGAGGTGCTGGCTCGCGGTCAGCAGCGCTTCAACATCTACTGCTCGCCGTGCCATGGCGAAGTGGGTGACGGCAACGGCATGATCGTGCAGCGTGGCTTCAAACACCCACCCTCCTATCACATTGAACGCCTGCGCAACGCGCCCATCGGTCACTTTTTTGACGTCATGACCAACGGCTACGGCGCCATGCTGGATTATGCGGAGCAGGTTTCGCCGGCGGACCGCTGGGCGATCGCCTCATACATTCGCGCGCTACAGCTGAGCCAGAATGCCAGCCCATCCGATGTTGCTCCTGGTCAGCAGATCGCCAACGCGCCGCCCGCGGGTACAACGGTCCCGCCTCTGTATGACACCCAGAGCGCTAACCCGGCCCCTTCAACCTCGCCAATGCCCACCGATGCGGCAGGAGGAGGTCAGCGCAGCCGATGAGCAATGAGACCATGTATCGCCAGGCGACTGACTACCCGGTTCCCGCCGAGGCCGGACAGTGGCAAAAGCGCGCCTTGATCGTAGGCATCGTCGGTGCGCTGCTGTGCATCGCCGGCGCCGTCACTTCGCTGGACCAGTTTCTGCGCGGCTACCTGATTGCTTACGTGTTCTGGGTTGGCTTGAGCCTGGGCTGCATGGCGGCTCTGATGTTGCAATATCTGTCAGGGGGGCTGTGGGGATTGGTGATTCGCCGGCCCCTGGAAGCCGCGACCAAGTGCCTGCCGCTGATGTTCGTGCTCTTCCTGCCAATCCTCGTCTTGCGCACCCACCTTTATTCATGGATGACTAATCCCGCGCTGACCGAGCGGAATCACTGGTACTTGAACACGCCAGGTTGGATCATTCGCTGGCTTATCTATTTCGCGATCTGGATTGGGTTTGCATTTGTCCTGAACAAGCGTGGCGATACGCAGGACCGTCCCTTGGCCGTTCAGCCGCGCTTCCAGGGACTGAGCGGTCTGGGCCTGGTGCTGTATGCGTTGACAGTTTCGTTCGCCGCCTTCGATTGGGTCATGTCACTCGATCCCACCTGGGGCTCGACGATCTATGGCCTGATCTTCGTCGCAGGACAGGGATTGTCGGCGCTGGCCTTCAACATCATTTTGCTGACCATCTTCACCCGTTATCGTCCCTACCGCGAGATCATCAAGCCGATGCAGTTCCACGACATCGGCAAGCTGATGCTGGCGTTCGTCATGTTGTGGGCCTACTTCTCCTTCTCGCAGTGGCTGATTATCTGGTCGGGCAACCTGCCGGACGAAATCAACTGGTTCTTGCACCGCATACGGGGAGGATGGGGCATAGTGGCGCTCGCCATTATTCTGTTCCACTTCGCTCTGCCATTTTCGCTGCTGCTGTCGCGCGAGCTCAAACGCGCAGGCAGGCGGATGATTGGACTGGCGCTGCTGCTGATGTTCATGCGGCTGGTGGACATCTACTGGTACGTGGTACCGAACTTCGCCCACGAACAGGGGCACTTTTACCTGAGCATCTGGTACATCGTCGCGCCGATCGGAGTCGGCGGATTGTGGCTGGCATTCTTCTTTTACAACCTGCAGCAGCGGCCGCTGTTGCCAGCCTACGAACCGCAAATACCACTCTTGCTCGAGCAGGGGGGCCATGGCCACTGAGAATTCCAATTACGATCCCTTGCGGAATCCGCTGGTTGACTTTGACCGCACCGACCTCAGCCCGCGCGGCATTTTGCTGTTCCTGATCGGGCTGCTGATATGCGGCGCATTCATCGAGCTGGTGTTATGGGGCATGTTCCGATTTATGGCCAAAAGCGACGTTCTCTTTCCGCAACCGCAGAGCAATCCCATGGCGGTTTCGCGGCCTGCCCCTCCGCCAACCGTTTCTCGCTCGATCTTTCAGAACGCGCCCAGCGTTGACCTGGGTGTTTTTCCCGAGCCGCGTCTGCAGGTCAATGATGCCGGCGATATGAACCGGTTCCTTGCCTCGGAAAACGAGTTGTTGAATCCGCCGCAGCCGTTCAAAGATTCCAACGGAACGATACACATTCCGGTTTCGCAGGCTATGAAGATTATCGCGGAGCGTGGTCTGCCGGTACGGCCGAATTCGCCGCCGGAGAGCAAGGCGAAGAGCGAGACCCAACATTAGGTGAGAAGGGGTACCAAAACGCGCTTGGCGCGAGAAGTGGATGTAGTGCAGTGATGGTTTCGCAAATACATATCGTTAAGGCATTGACGATGGCAACACTGGTGGCAATGTGCTCGCTGGCCGTTGCCCAGCCGCCATCAGCCTTCCAGGACAAGAACGTACAGCCTTCGGCGCAAGTCAATCCCGCGGATCTGGCGAACGTCGGCATTGACCAGCGGCTTGACCAGCAGGTGCCGCTCGATCTGCAATTCAAGGACGAGACTGGAAGAACGGTGAAGCTAGGTGACTACTTTCATGCCGGTCGGCCAGTCATTCTCAACCTGGTGTATTACACCTGCCCAATGCTGTGCGGCGAAGAACTGGCCGGTGAGGCAAGCGCATTAGGCGTCCTCCGATTTACTCCGGGAAATGAATACGAAGTTGTCTCGGTAAGTTTCAATCCGGATGAGACACCGAAAGACGCAGCAGAGAAGAAGCAGGTTTACATCGCGCGTCTGAACGAGCATCTGGAGCATAAAACCAACGGCGACGGCTGGCACTTTCTGACCGGCGAGCAGGCGAACATCAAGCAGCTTGCCGATGCGGCCGGCTTCCATTACCGGCGGGACCCGCGCACCGGCCAATTCATTCATGCCGCGGCCATCATGATCGTGACGCCGACGGGCAAGATTGCGCAGTATTACTACGGGGTCGAGTTCTCGCCCAAGGACATTCGCCTGGGCCTGATTGAGGCGTCGCAGGACAAGATAGGGACACTGGTGGACCAAGTGGTGCTGTACTGCTATCACTACGACCCGAAGACCGGGCGGTACGGGGCCGTGGTCACCAACATCATTCGCGTGGCGGGAGCGGCCACCATGCTGGTTCTTGGCGGTTTTCTTATCGTGATGTTCCGCCGGGAATCTCATAACGGCAACAAGGGGACACGACGGGCCTGAACGACTATGTTTAAGAACTTCCCACTCTTTCCTGAACGTGCCTCAGCTATGGCGTGGCAGGTGGACGGACTTTATTTCCTGCTGATCGCAGTGTCGGCGTTTTTCACACTGTTGATTTTCTTTCTGGTACTCTTCTTCGCCATCAAGTACCGGCGGTCGGCGCATCCGCACGCGGAGCAGATTGAGGGCTCGTTGCCGCTGGAGTTGGCCTGGACGCTTATACCGCTCGGCATCTGCATGATCTTCTTTGCCTGGGGATCTCTGATTTTCTTCGAAGAGGCGCGGCCGCCGAAAGGTGCAATGGAAGTTTATGTCGTGGCCAAGCAGTGGATGTGGAAGTTCGAGTACGAAGGCGGGCAGCGTGATATTAACCAGCTCCACGTGCCGGTCGGCCGCGACGTGAGGATGATCATGAGCTCGCAGGACGCGATCCACAGCTTCTACGTGCCGGCATTTCGCATCAAGGCCGATGTGCTGCCCGGCCGCTTCACGGAAACCTGGTTCCGTCCCACTAAAGCCGGCGTCTATCACTTGTTTTGCGCCGAGTATTGCGGCACCGACCATTCGGGCATGATCGGACAGGTCATCGTCATGGAGCCGATCGAGTACCAGGCGTGGCTGACGAGCAGCGGGGCCACAACCGGTTCTTTGGCAGCGAACGGCGAGCAACTCTTCCAGCAGTTGGGATGCCTCACCTGCCATCGCTCCGACACCCAGGGACGCGGCCCCAACCTGGCCGGCATCTTCGGCAGGCCGGTGCTGCTGGATGACGGGCGGACCGTCACTGCCGACGAAAACTATATCCGTGAATCGATTCTGAACCCGGGAGCGAAGATCGTCTCCGGATTCAAGCCCATCATGCCGACCTACCAGGGCCAGGTCACGGAGGAGAACTTGATGGCGCTTGTGGCTTACATCAAATCTTTGTCGCAACCGCAACCGAGCGGAGTGGCGTCGTCTTCCAATCTGTCGAGAGCGCAGTGAGGTTGTTGAGAACCATGAGGGTGTGAAATGGCTACCGCAGTACAGACCGTCGAGCGCGAAAACTACCTGAACTCCAACTACGGCATCAAGTCGTGGCTGCTTACCACCGACCATAAGCGGATCGCGGTGCTTTATCTCATCTCGATCACGGTAATGTTCTGGATCGGTGGCTTCTTCGCGATGATGATCCGCTTGGAGCTCCTTACGCCTGCCGGCGATCTGGTTTCCTCCGACACCTACAACAAGCTGTTCACCATGCACGGGATCATCATGGTCTTCTTCTTCCTGATCCCGTCGGTACCGGCAGTGCTGGGCAACTTCCTCATCCCACTGATGGTCGGCGCCAAGGACCTGGCGTTTCCTCGCGTCAATCTGCTGAGCTGGTATCTGTACATCATCGGTGGTACGACTGCCCTGACCGCGATGATCACGGGCGGCGTGGATACCGGCTGGACCTTCTACACTCCCTTCAGCACGACGTACTCCAACACCCACGTAATTGGCGCGGCACTTGGCATCTTCATCGCCGGCTTCTCTTCCATCCTTACCGGACTGAACTTCATCGTCACCATTCACCGCATGCGCGCCCCCGGCATGACATGGCGCCGTCTGCCGCTGTTCTGCTGGTCGAACTACGCAGCTGCACTCATCATGATTCTGGGAACGCCGGTCATTGCCATCACCCTGCTGCTGGTGGCGCTGGAGCGCGCGTTCCACATTGGCGTGTTTAACCCGGCACTCGGCGGAGATCCGCTGCTGTTCCAGCATCTGTTCTGGTTCTACTCCCATCCTGCGGTGTACATCATGATCCTGCCGGGCATGGGGGTCATCAGCGAGATCGTCACCTGCTTCTCGCGCAAGCGGGTCTTCGGATATGAGTTCGTCGCTCTGGCCTCCATCGCCATCGCTGTGCTCGGATTCCTGGTCTGGGCGCATCATATGTTCGTTGCCGGCATCTCGGTTTATGCCGCGCTGGTGTTCTCGCTGCTGAGCTACCTGGTCGCAATTCCGTCGGCGGTGAAAATCTTCAACTGGACCGCGACCTTGTACAAAGGCTCCATCCGTTACGAGACACCGATGCTGTATGCCTTCGGCTTCATCGGCCTGTTTACCGTGGGCGGCTTGACCGGCGTATTTCTGGCTTCGCTTGGCCTTGACGTGCACGTCACCGATACCTACTTCGTGGTGGCGCACTTTCATTACGTGATGGTCGGCGGCATGGTGATGGCCTACATGGCAGGACTGCACTTCTGGTGGCCCAAGATAACCGGACGCATGTATCCCGAAGCCTGGGCCAAACTTTCGGCGCTGCTGGTGTTCGTGGGATTCAACACTACGTTCTTTCCGCAATTCATTCTTGGCTATCTGGGCTCGCCGCGCCGCTACCATGCCTATCCGCCTGAATTTCAGGTATGGAACGTACTTTCTACCGCCGGTGCTTCGATCTTGGCGGTGGGCTACGTCCTGCCCATGATTTACTTCCTGTGGTCGCTGCGTTACGGAGAGCCCGCCGGACCGAATCCTTACAACGCTGTCGGTCTGGAGTGGATGACTCCGTCGCCGCCGCCCACGCACAATTTTGACGAAACTCCCGTGGTCACTTGGGAGGCCTACGACTACGAGCATCAGCCGCAAGAGGAGGTCACCGTTGGCCACTAGCGAGATGGGCGGGCCGCCGTTGGCCGCGCATGAGATCGAGGTCGCGGAGCGGTCTCTGCAGCACCACTTCGCTGACATGAATCAGCAGAAGGAAACCTCCTCCTTCGGCATGTGGATGTTCCTGCTGACGGAGATCATGTTCTTCGGCGGGATGTTCTGCGCCTATCTGGTGTATCGCTCCTCGTACTACACGGCGTTCGTCGAAGGCAGCCAGAAGATGAACATCTGGGCCGGTGGGATCAACACTGCCGTCCTTATTTGCAGCTCCCTGACCATGGCGCTGGGAGTGCGCGCCGCCCAAACCGGCAAGCCGAAGCTTATGGTCATCCTCATGCTCATCACCATTCTGTTTGGCTTCGGCTTCCTCGGCATCAAGGGATTCGAGTACCACGAGCACTGGGTCAATCATGAATTTCCCGGTCCGAACTACCACTTCGAGACCGGTGATCCCGAGCATCCCGCAACCGATCCGCTGCACACGGAGATTTACTTTTCCCTGTATTGGGCCATGACTGGTCTGCACGCATTGCACGTGACCATCGGCCTCGGCCTGGTCGCCTGGATTGCGGCGGTCGGCGCCATGGGGAGGTTCACTCCCGAATACTACAGCCCGGTGGAGAATGTAGGACTCTACTGGCACTTTGTTGACCTGGTCTGGATTTATCTTTTCCCGCTGCTGTACCTGATCAGTCACAAACACGGCGGCGGCTAGAGGAACACATGGCGAACCACAGCGAACCCGACTACGTTGGGCACATCATACCGACCAAATTCTACGTGCTGATTTGGGCCGTCCTGATCGCGCTGACCCTGACTACCGTTTACGCCGCAACCGTTGAATTGGGCGTCTTCAACATCGTTGTGGCGCTGGTGATTGCCACCATCAAAGGTACCCTGGTCGTGCTCTTTTTCATGCACCTGCGCTACAGCACCAAATTGACGATGGTGACCCTGATCGCATCCCTCTTCTGGCTGTTCATCCTGTTTTCGCTGACCATGACGGACTACATCTCGCGCGCCTGGTCAACGTACACGGGGCGGTGAGCGCTCTTCGCGGTTCGCTTTTCGCCTTTCGCTCAAGAACGCCTCCTTACTATTGCCTGTAATCCCGAGCGAGGACTTTAGTCCGAGTCTACTGCGCCATCGCGTAGTACCCGCGTCGCGCGTGGACCTGCGCGTTCTGCGGCGTGCGGACTTCCACTTGCAGCGCGTGGAAGCCGGGAGTGGATTGCGGGGGGAACGAAACGTAGTATTGCGTGCGCATCTGCTGCTCGATGGCGGCGAAGGTTGCTTGCAGCTCTTTCGCCGACTGGGCCACAAACAGTCCGCCGCCGGTTTCGTCGGCCAGTCGTTGCAGGATTATGTCCCCTGCAGGTCGCAGGCCTTTTTTGTGCACGGTAAGGGCGTAGATTTGAATCTCGCTGCGCTGCGCGGCGCCGATAACATCGGCAAGAGTATGCAGGCTGTTGGTGTCATCGCCATCGGTGAGCACCACAATGGCGCGATGCACGAGGGCACCTCCGTCGCTCTCGGATAACTGGTCGCGGCACGCCGAAAACAGCGCATCGAACAGCACCGTGGCCCATCCCGGCTGGTGTACGCGATTTACCGCCTGAATCAATCCATCGCGATCACTGGTTGCGCCTTGCCAGAGTTGGACATTGCCGGCGAATGACATGACGAAGGCGCGGTCGCTTTCCGGACGCAGGACGCGTCCCAGAAACTCCAGCGCAGCGGCTTTTTCTTCCGGCAGCACACGCTTCACCGAATCGCTGACGTCGAGCAGGATGCCGAGCCGCAACGGCAGGTTCTCATCGCGGGCGAAGTCCTGGAACCTGGGGACGAGCGAGTCATCGTCAAGCACCTGGATGTCGTCCTGGGAAAGGTTTTGCACGGGGCGGCCGTGCTCATCGGCGACGGTGAACTGAAGGCGGACTTCAGGGACGGTGCGGCGGATGGTGTAACCCGGCACGGAGAGAGAAAGGTTGCTCACGGCAGGGGTCAGGACAGCAGGGGGCAGAATCGCGGCAGGCCGATTACTGCCATATTCTCCGGGCGATGCCCAGGAGCTGGATGAATCGGGCGCTGCCGTGGAGCTGTCGTATCCACCCGTAGAGCTGTCGAATCCGCCGGAAGCCCATTCCCCGATTCCCGCCAGCGTCGCCGCGCTCAAGGCCAGTAATAAGCCATAGATGAGCGCCGATTTCTGCACAATTGGGTTATCGGCGATGCGCCAGAGGAGCTTGAGAAAGGACAGAATTCCGCGTGCGAGAACAGAGCGCGCGACGGCCGCCCATTCCCGTGAGCAGATACTGCCCTTCGCCGATGTAGCAGCAGCTGCGCCTGGCCCGGCGAAATACACCGGTCGCAGCTCTGGGCGCTGCAAGGTGCGACCCCACACCAGTTACAAAATTGCCGTTTTCGATGCTGGTTCCCGGCAGGAGGTTGCTGGATTTGTTTCATCATCCTGTAACAGGTATGTGTGTACCTTAGGGGTGTGATACCTGCACAGGAAAGCCCATCGCCGACGCTCGGCTACAATACAGCCGTGAAACAGACCATCTTTGCCGTGGAGGACGACACCGACATTTCACGGCTGGTTCGTCACCATCTGGAAACTGCCGGCTACGCCGTGCGCACCTTCGCCACCGCTAACGGCGTGATCGCGGAAGCAGAGAAGCAGGCTCCAGCGCTCTTTCTTCTGGACATCATGCTGCCTGGAGGCGACGGCCTGGAGCTTTGCAAACGCATTCGCCAGTCGCCGGCTCTGGCCATGACTCCGGTGATCTTTCTGACCGCGAAGGTGAGCGAGTCGGATCGCGTGGTGGGACTGGATCTGGGCGCGGATGATTACATCCCCAAGCCCTTCAGCCCGCGCGAGATGGTGGCGCGCGTGCGCGCAGTGCTCCGCCGCTTCGAGCGTCCGCTGGCGCCTGCCATCGTCAAGGCCGGCGACATCGAGATTGACAGCGGCGGCATGACGCTGGTGGTCCGTGGGCAACTCACCCAGACCACCGCCACGGAGTTCCGGCTGCTGGAATATCTGGCGCGACATCCGGGGCGCGTATTCACGCGCGATCAACTGCTGGACGCGGTCTGGCGTGACACCCATTACGTCACGCCGCGGTCGGTGGACGTGTATGTTCGGCGCATTCGTGAGAAGATCGAAGCGGATCCCGAAGAGCCTCGCTACTTGAAGACGGTGCGGGGCGCAGGCTACCGTTTCGAGGTGCCGAAAACGTAAGCTGAAGAGCCGACGGTGAGAAGTCGCATCTTCCTCAAGTTGTTTCTGGCTGCGCTTGTAATCATCGCGGCCTGTACGTTGACGCTGGATGTACTCATCCGGCACTCCTGGGAGAGCATGCTGCGGGGCGAGATCGAGACTTCGCTCCGGCAAAAGACGCAGATGTTCGCCACCCGCGTCGAAAGTTCTCCTCCTTCATCGCTAAGTGAAATCACCACCCAGGCGGCGCGCGCCGCCGACGCGCGGGTCACAGTCATTGATTCCTCCGGGAAGGTTCTGGCTGACTCTGAGGCCGACGCGGCGAAGATGGAGAACCACAGCACTCGGCCGGAATTCGTCTCGGCCTTGCACGGCCAGGTGGGCAGCGCGGCCCGCCTGAGCAAAACCATCGGCACACAACTGCTCTACGTAGCCGTTCCAATTCCCGGCGGCGCAGTGCGTATGGCATATCCACTCTCTTCCATCGTGCAGGCCAACAAGAGCATTCGGCGCGACTTGCTCGAAGGTTCGGGCATCGCGGCCCTGGTGGCGATGCTGCTGGCGTTCATCGCGACACAGTCCATTGGCCGCCGGCTGATGCGCATTACCGATTTCGCCGAACGGGTCGCTGCCGGTGATCTGACGGCGCGCATCGAGGAGGAGTCGACTGACGAGATTGCTCATGTTGCTTCGGCGCTCGATAAGACGGCACGCAAGCTGGAGGATGGCTTCCATGCGCTGGATAACAGCCGGCAAACCCTGGAAGCCCTGCTGAACTCCATGCAGGAAGCTGTGCTGGCCGTGGACCAGGAGGGGCACGTCTTGTGGGCGAATCAGCGAATGGAGCGGCTGCTGCCGAGCGGAATCCGGCTGGGAGAGCCGCTGGTGCAGTCGGTGCGTGATCCTGAGATCCTCCGTTCGGTGGAGCACGCGCTGGCGCGGCGTGACGTAACCACGGCACACGCCGCTAAGATCTTTTCCGGGCGGGTCTTCGATGTTACGGCGGCGCCAATGCCAGGGGGTGGAGCGGTCGCGGTACTGCATGATCAGACCGATATCGAGCGGGTGGAGAAGACACGACGCGACTTCATCGCCAACGTCTCGCATGAGCTGCGCACTCCGCTCACGTCAATTCAGGGTTACTCTGAGACCCTGCTCGACCATAACAATGTGCCGGATCACGTGAGGGAATTCATCGAGATCATCCGCAAGAATGCGACCCGGATGTCGCACCTTACGGAAGATTTGCTGGTGCTGGCGCGGGTCGAGTCAGGCGAACGGGACTTCAACTTTCAACTCACCACAGCGCGGGAATTACTGGACGATGCCGTGCAGACCTTCCAGGATCTTGCCACCAGCCAAGGAGTGGACATTTCGGTGATGAACATGGCAGAGTCACCGGTTTCGGTGGATCGCGATGCAATTCACCAGGTGTTGTCTAACCTGATCGACAACGCCCTGAAGTATGGCGACGGCGGCAAGAAAATCCTAGTGGGCGCGGGCGAGACCGAGGAGGGGGTGCAGTTTTATGTGCGCGATTTCGGCGGGGGAATTCCCAGCGAGCACCTCCCCCGCCTCTTCGAGCGCTTTTACCGCGTGGACAAGGCGCGCTCCCGCGAATCGGGCGGGACCGGCCTCGGACTGGCCATTGCGAAACACGTTGTCCGGGCGCACGGCGGCACCATCAAGGCCGAGAGCGAGTTGAACCACGGTTCGGTGTTTTACTTTACGTTGCCACGGCAGCCTGAGCCGGTGCAGGTCTAATCAGAGCCGGCTCGCAATTCGCCATCGCTTGCCGGTGGATTTCAATGTAGGTTCACCGACTTTTCATCCCAAATTCACAAATAGCGATTATGATGCGAAGTACTTGTCATCCCATTCGCTTACCGCGCTGGCTCAGGAACATGGGTGCCAGTAATACACTAATAGTGTCCTTGCCCACTTCTTGAGACAGCCATGAGTTCAGCCGACGTGGCGCCCAATCCCGAAGCAATTTGTGCTCAACTACATGAGCAGACGCTGCAGGCCTGCCGTGTCGCCCGGGCCGCCGCCGGCATTGTGGCCGAGGGCATTGCGACCGGCGTCTCCTCCCTGCTGGACGGTGTTCGCGAGCGCGAGAAGGAACTCGACACTCTGGATCACGTGATTGACCAGGGCGTGAGCTCGGTCATCACCAAAGTGAGCGAGGACCATGCGCGCGAATTGCTGGCCTGCCTGAAGTTCATCATCGACCTGGAGCGTATTGGCGATCTGCTGCTCAATTGCAGCAACCGCGCCGCTGCCGTCGGCAGCCGCATTGACCTCCAGGACATTCGCGATCTCACCTTGATGGCCTCGCGGCTGGAGAAGATGCTGGGAGATGTGCACGACGCATTCAGCCAGCGGGACATCGATCGCGCGCTCGCCGTGCTGCGGTCGGACGCGGAACTCGATCGCGTGCGTAATCTTGTCTTTATGCGCCACCTGGAGAACCATGAGGGCGTACAGCACCAGGAGAGCTTCCAGGTGCTGTTCATGACCCAAGCCCTGGAGCGCGCCGGAGACCACGCCAAGAACCTTGCCGAGGAGGTTTGCCACCTGGTGAGCGGACACAGCGTACGCCATGTGATGCGCATCTACGACAAGCCGGTCGAGCAGATGTTCATCGAGGACCTTAAGCGGCGGCAGCAGAGCGGATAAGCTGGTTCGCTGGCGAGAGAGCCGTTCCGGCCTAGAACAGCCTCTTGAAACACCCCATAAAGCGATTCCACGTGGCTGTATCCGCTTTGAAAGGGCACGCCTTCAGGCGTGCCGAAAACATAGCGGGAAGTGACCGGCTTTTAGCCGCTGAGGGGCGTATCTCAGGGCCTAAAGGCCGAGTTGTTGGTAGCGCGCATCGGCGCGGCTGAAGCCGCGCCCTTTCAATCGCAAGTAATTGAGCCCCAAGGGTGAACCGAATCCTGAAAGCGAAACATCTAATTTTTGAGGGACTGTGAATGGTCCGGCTCCGATCCGTGACCATTGTGCTGATTACGAAGGTTCTCGGCCATGCAAGAAAAAGCTAGGATGCGGGCCTGGCTTATGCTAACATTGAAAGGTTTTCCATGTTTGCCGGCAGTCCCAGTCCGGTCCCGCCTAAGTGTGCACACAAGATTCAGCGCCGCCGTTAAGGGCGCGCGTAAGGAAATTCCAATTTGGCTCTAGACGATAAGTTCGACGACATTAAGAAATTGGTCGATGCGGGTAAAGAAAAAGGATACCTCACCTACGACGAGGTAAACGAACTCATCCCGCATGACTTGCATTCCCCCGACGACCTCGAGGACCTGCTGACCACCATTGGCACGCAGGGCATCGATGTGCTCGAGGGACCCAAGCTCCCCGGTTCGCTGGACAAGAAGTTCGACGGCGATCTGGAGGCCGGCGAGGACCTCGAGCTCGACCTGACCCCGGGTGCGCTGGAGAAGACCAACGACCCGGTCCGCATGTACCTGCGCGAGATGGGCACGGTTCCGCTGCTTACGCGCGAGGGCGAAGTGGAAATCGCCAAGCGGATCGAGCGCGGCCAGCTCCGCGTGCTGAAGGCCTTGTCGCGTTCCCCCATCGTCATTCGCGAAATCATCGCCATCGGCGAGGACCTCAAGCGAGGCGTCCGTTCCATCAAGGAAGTCGTCCTCTTCGACGAAGAAGAGATCACCGATGAGGTGGTGCAGAACCGGCTCAACGACATCACCGGAAAGATTGACGAACTTGCCCGCCACTATCGGAAGTCGGGTCAGCTCCTGGAGAAGTTGGCCGATATTCCGCAGAAGAAAAATCCGCGGGGATTTCGCCGGACTCGTTGGGCGCTAGGGCGCGAGCAGGTGGCCATCTCGCAGGTCATCCGCAAGCTGGGCTTCACCAACGTCGAGCGCAAGCGATTGATCGATCGTGTCAACAAGACGGTTGACAGCATGCGCGGGCTCGACCGGCAGGCGGTGAACTTCGAGAAGCGCGCCGAACAGACCCGGTCCGAGGAACAGAGGAAGGAGTTCCGCCGCCAGGTGCGGCAGATCCATACCGACCTGGAGCGTATGGAGCGTGACGCCGGTGCGAGCTTTGCCGAGCTGAAGCGCACCCAGCGCGAGATCGTGCAGGGCGACGTGGACGCCGAGTATGCCAAGCGCGAGCTCATCGAAGCCAACCTGCGACTGGTGGTCTCCATCGCCAAGAAGTACACCAACCGCGGCTTGCAATTCCTCGACCTCATCCAGGAAGGCAACATCGGCCTGATGAAGGCGGTGGATAAGTTCGAGTACCGGCGCGGCTACAAGTTCTCCACCTACGCGACGTGGTGGATCCGTCAAGCTATCACCCGCGCCATCGCCGACCAGGCGCGAACCATCCGCATTCCAGTGCACATGATCGAGACCATCAACAAGCTCATCCGCACCTCGAGGCAGTTGGTGCAGGAGCTCGGTCGCGAGCCGACGTCGGAAGAGATTGCCAAGCGCATGGATATTCCGGTGGCCAAGGTGCGGAAGGTGCTGAAGATCGCGCAGGAGCCCATCTCGCTGGAGACGCCGATCGGCGAAGAGGAAGATTCGCACCTGGGCGACTTCATCGAAGATCGCGCTGTTGTCTCGCCGGCCGAGGCAGTGATCAACGTCAACCTCAAGGAGCAGACGGCGCATGTGTTGCGCACTCTCACGCCTCGCGAGGAGAAGGTGATCAAGATGCGCTTCGGGCTGGAGGACGGCTCCGAGCACACACTGGAGGAAGTTGGCCAGTCGTTCGCCGTCACTCGCGAACGCATTCGCCAAATTGAGGCGAAAGCGCTGCGCAAGCTGCGTCATCCTTCGCGCTCGCGTAAGCTGCGGGCATTCATGGACGGGGTGCACGACTAAGGTAGGGCCGGCCTTCAGGCCGGCGTGCCAGCGTACAAATCATTTGGGGCTTTAAGCCCCATTTTGCTGCACTCTTGACCCGTCCCACCGCAATCCGCGGATTTGTTACTCCGGCCGAGGACTTTAGCCGGCGTCAACACCTATGGTTAAAATCGCGTACCCTGTCTGCTGAAAGTGCATCTAACGTCCGGCTACCGAACTCCAATGGCGGTTAATTCTGGACCTAATAAGTTCCGTCGGCCTCGCCGGTGGGCACTGGGGGCGTTCGCGCTCCTAGTTTGCCTGCTGTCGGGACGGGTTGCAGCCCAAGTGCCAGCGAAGAGTTCGGCTTGTCCCCGTCCTCTAGCCGGCTCAGTAGTTGCGGAACCGCCTGAGCTGCGCAGCCAAAATGGAGTGCTGGAAGTTACCCTACATTTCAAGTACCAGATGACGCTATTGGGTGAGGGGCCCCCGCGCTATTGCTATATCACAGAGGGAGGTTTGGAATCTCCCACACTGCGGGTTCGTCCCGGCGATCAGTTGATCATTCATTTCCAGAATGATCCGCCGCCGAACACGGCCACTTCGCCGGGCATGCAGATGCCATCGTCCCGAGCAAGAGGGCAAGCCACCGACGAGGGTGATTGCAGCGGCGGCCCAATGAGCGCCTTCGTGACCAACCTTCACTTTCACGGCTTGACTGTCCCTCCCGTGTGCCATCAGGATGACGTCATCCGAACGCTCATTCAGCCGGGCCAGAATTTTGAGTACCGGGTGCAGATACCGCGGGACGAGCCGCCCGGCCTTTACTGGTACCACCCTCATCCGCATGGATACAGCGAACGGCAAGTGCAGGGCGGAGCCTCGGGCGCGCTCATCGTGGAGGGAATCGAGGACCTGGATTCGTCCCTCCGGGGCCTCCGCCATCGCGTGCTTGTCCTCCGCGATCAGCCGGTCTCCCATGTGAGCGTGGCGACTCTGTTAACCCCCGCCTGGGACATCTCCATCAACTACGTTCCCGTCACCTATCCGCAATACCAGCCGGCCCTGATCCGGACCAAAGCCTCTGAAAGAGAACTCTGGCGAGTGGTGAATGCAGCCGCTAATACCATTTTCGATTTGCAGGTGCTGATCAACCAGGTGCCGCAAGCCGTGCAAATGGTGGCAGTGGACGGTGTCCCGATTGCTACGCATGGCGATTCGCCATGGCCGCAGAAGACCAGCATTCTGCTTCCCCCAGGCGCCCGTGCAGAGTTTATTGTGGCGACTCCCAAACCTGGCGATCAAGCTCAGCTTGTAACCAGACAATGGGACACGGGTCCTGACGGCGACAACGATCCCCGTCGGCCCATTGCCAGCATCATCGCCCAGGATTCCGGCAACCAGGATGAAATCACGTCGCCGCAACATGGGCCCATAAAGGCTAACTATCTAGAGCTGGTAAACCGCGACACGGCAGTCATCCAACGGAAGCTCTACTTTTCGGAGGTCTTACCCAATGCCGGTAGTCCCAATGCTGAATCGGCTGACGTGTCTGTGTTCTATTACCTGACAGTCGAGGGCCAGAAGCCCGCGCTTTACCGGATGAATGCACCACCCAACATCGTCGTCCATCAAGGCGATGTTGAGGACTGGGTGGTGGAAAACCGGGCGCGCGAAGACCATGTTTTCCATATTCATCAGCTACATTTTCTGGTGCTCGAGATCGACGGAAAGGCTGTCCAAGACCCGACCATGAGGGACACCGTCGATCTACCCTATTGGTCAGGAACAGGTCCCTATCCGAGCGTGAAGTTGCGCCTGGATTTTAGCGATCCTAATATCGTCGGCACATTCCTGTATCACTGCCATATTCTCAAACATGAAGATATGGGCATGATGGGTTCAATTGAGGTACTGCCGCCTGGAGTTGCGACCAGCACAACCCTCAGTGCTCCGTCGCGGACGGTCGGTGCGGCTGTGGATATGACCATCACTGCTACCGTTACCTCCCAAACTACCGCGGGGAAAGGGCCGTCCGGCACAGTGCAGTTCGTGGTGGATGGGCAGCAGACTGGGACGCCGGTGGCGATCTCGGAAGGGCACGCCAGATTCACCGCCTCTTTCTCGGATAGTGGTCCACATACCATCACGGCGGTCTACTCGGGCGACTCCCAATACGACGAATCAGTGGCACGTCCACTCACAGTCAAGATTGGGGGATATTAGTTAAGAATCTGTCTCAGGACTAGAACGGAAGCCACTTTCGGTTCAACGGCTGCAATTAGAAGAGTCGATGTCCCATTTGTGTATGGCGCACTCCAGTGGCCCTTGCGGTTGCGGCATACGTAGCCGTTGCCTAGAATGTCAGGATGCCGCGCCCGCTGCTCACTATCTTTGTCCTGCTGACAAGCATTGCGGTGTTGACTGTCCATGGGCAAAAAAAGAATTCCAGCCTGACATCCGAGATGAAGTTTGTTGTGCTCAAGGACGACAACAGTAAGCCAGTGCGAAACGCCTCTGTAATCCTGCATCCGGTCGGGCAGAACGGTAAGCAAGGCAAGGGAGGATTCCAGCTAAAAACCGATGCCGAGGGTAAAACCGAAACCGAGGGCGTCCCCTACGGCTTGATGCGGGTACAGGTGATTGCACCGGGGTTTCAGACCTTTGGCGATGACTACACCGTCAATCAGCCCGAGCAGAACGTCGTCATTCGGCTGAAGAGACCGCAGGACCAATACACGATTTACGATACCCCCGGCAACCAGCCAAAGGACAAGCATTAACGACGGCTCTTAGCGGTTAGCCGTTAGCTATGCGCGATCAACTTCACTCGCGTTTGCTAAGAGCTAAGGGCCAAGAGCTAATAGCTCTCTGACGAGGTAAGCCATGATCGAAGCCCACGCCCTTTGGACCGACCACGACCGCTTCACCGGTCAGGCGAGCAGCGGCCACCCCCTGACGGTGGACGCCGGTGTCGAGAAGGCGGCCAACAGTCCGGTCGAGTTGGTGCTGATTGGCCTCTGCGCCTGTACCGCGAGCGACGTCGTCAGCATTCTGCGTAAGAAACGCGAGCCGTTCACCAGTGTGGAGGTGCGCGCCACCGCCGAACGTGCGGAGAGCTTCCCTAAGGTTTTCACTGCCATTCGTCTGGTTTATCGCGTGGGCGGCAACGTGGCGCGTAAAGCAATCGAGGACGCCGTTCGCCTTTCAAAGGAGAAATACTGTTCGGTCTCGGCCATGCTGGAGAAGACGGCCAGGATTGAGTTTGAGATCGAACAGGTTGACCAGGCGGTCTGACTGGACTACCGCTTGGGTTGGCGTGGCGCTCAAATCCCAGCCGATCGCGCTATTTCGGCGGTGTCGTGTCCGCAGCGGTGGGTGTGCTGTTCCCTTGCTTCTGCTGCTGCTTCTGTTGCTTCTCCTTGCTGGCGGGGGTCTGCTCGCTGGGGGCGCTGCAATTTTCTGACATCACTTCGACTTCACTGGCTTGGAACTTGCGCGATTCTTTGCCCTTCGCTGCGGGCTTGTCGCCCGGCTTCCATAAGCCGGTCAGTTTCACCTTGGTGCCCGAGCCTTTCTTCAGGTCGTCTGACCCGACGACTTCCACTCCGGTGCGATGCTCCATGCTCCGAAGCACATACTTACCGGACACATCTGGTCCGCTCAAACAGCCAATTAACGTGGCGTGGCCGGGAGGCTCGGCAGACTTTGCTGTCTGGTCTGGCTTTGCGGTTTGTGTCCCCAGGTCAGTGGTCTGGGTGAAGGCCGGAACTGTGACCAAGATCGCTAATGCAAGGGCAGAGATGAAAGGCTTCATGGCAGTACTCGGGTAACTATGCAGGATAGCAATTCTACGACCGTGCCAGGACCCGTCGGCGCAGCACGGTTGCGCGCTTGACATCGCCCTCTGGATTACAATAAGTACTGCTTTGGCGTAGATTGTTTCCCTCGTCTGCCCAGGCGCGGATCGTTGCGCCGAGGCTTGGATTGCGCCACTAAGATGCTGAAAAGCAGGGAGGATTTCCCCCTGAGCGGCATCTTAGATAACGGAAGCAACTGCATCGTCGTCTCACACAGAGCGGCATCTCTGCGCATTCACAACCGTGGCAATCAAGCTCAAGCTACCTCAACCTCGGCCTCAGTCCAGTCGCACGCCCAAAACCGGGCGTCGCGCCGCCTCGGCCAAGCCCGCTCAGGTGCACCACTTCTCACTGCGCGATCCGTTAGTGAAGCTGTTCGCCACAGCTTTTGTGGTCGCGGCGGTCATTTTTCTGACGATGTTCACCTACTTCTACGTCAAGTACGAGAGGATCGTGGATCGTCGCATGGCCGGGCCAATCTTCAGCAATGCCGCCAAGATCTATGCCCGTCCCGAAACTGTAGCCGTCGGCGACAAAATTGAGCCGTCGGAGATTGCCGCCCAATTGCGCCGGGCCGGCTACTCTCAGGACGGCAAGGACAGCGATTCGCCGCTCGGCCATTTTCGGCTCACGTCGCATTCCATTCAGATAAATCCTGGGCCGGAATCGTTCCAGGCGTCCAACAACGCCCTCATCACGTTTGATGGCGGGAAGGTCGCCACCATTTCCGAAACCGGGAAAGAGAACTCCAATTCTTACGAACTGGAGCCGCAACTGGTAACTGCGTTATTTGAAGGCCAGGACCGTTCCAAACGCGAACTCATCACATTCGAGGACATCCCCAAAGTAATGGTGGACGCTGTTCTGGCGATTGAAGACCGCCGCTTCTTCCAGCACGGTGGCGTCAATTATTTCCGCCTGATGGAAGCCGCGGCCGCTGACCTGCGTGCCGGGCGTCACGGTCAGGGTGGTTCCACCATCACCATGCAGCTCTCGCGCGGATTCTTTCTCTCGCCGGAGAAGACGGTGAAGCGAAAAATCGTGGAGATGCTGATTGCCCTGGAGCTGGAGCAAAAATTCTCCAAACAGCGCATCTTCCAGATGTACGCCAACCAGGTTTATATGGGCCAGCGCGGCTCCTTCACCATAGCGGGGTTTGCCGAAGCTTCGCACGCCTACTTCAACAAGGACATCAAGAACATAACGTTGCCTGAGGCTGCCTTGCTGGCGGCAATGATCCAGCGGCCGAATTATCTTTCGCCCTACAAGAACCCGAAGCGCGCGTTGGAGAGGCGCAACCTGGTGCTCGACTCGATGGTGGAAACAGGGGCCATCACCCGCGAGGAAGCCGACCGTGCTAAGGCTACTCCGCTGAAACTGGCTACGCCCAACGTGGAAGCCAGCGACGCGCCCTACTTCGTTGACCTGGTGAAGGACCAGCTCTCCAACCAGTACAGTGAGGCCGAGCTGAACGAGCATGCTTTTCGTATTTACACCACCGTCGATCCCGAGCTGCAGCGCGCCGCCGCCGAAGCGGTGGAAGAGGGCATGAAGCTGGTGGATGAGCAGGTCATAAAGCGGCGCACGCATAAGACCAAGATCGGCACCGGCAAGGACGCCCAGACTGAGACGAAGATCGATTCCGGGCCAATGCCGCAGGTCGCACTGGTGGCTATCGATCCGCATACCGGTGAGGTGCTTGCACTGGTGGGCGGCAGAAATTACGGCATGAGCCAGTTGGACCACGCCATCGCCAAGCGGCCAACCGGCTCCATCTTTAAACCCTTCGTCTATGCCGCTGCGATCGACACAGCCCTAAAGGGAGGAACTCCGGCAGCCGCCTCCGAGGATGCTGACTCCGGCGCGGGCGGAGGAGTTCTCACTCCGGCCTCGTTGGTGGACGACTCTCCGGTCGCCATCGAGTACGGCACCCAGATGTATGAACCGCGCAACTACAAAGAGGAGTATCACGGCGAAGTGACCTTGCGCTATGCGCTGGCCATGTCCCTGAACAATGCCACCGTTAAGGTCGCGCAGGAAGTCGGCTTTCCCAAGGTTGCATCCCTCGCCAAGGCGGCCGGAATCACCAGTGTGAGGGCAACTCCTGCAATCGCTCTTGGCGCTTACGATGCCACTCCGCTGGAGATGGCCGGAGCGTACACCGTGTTCGCCAATGGCGGCACGAGGCTTTCGCCCATCATGGTGAAGTCGGTGCGCGATTCTCGCGGCAAGGCGCTTGAGAACTATGGGACCGAAAGCAAGCCGGTGCTCGATCCGCGCGTGGCCTATGTCCTGACGACCATGATGGAGAGTGTCGTCAACAATGGCACAGGCTACACAGTTCGGGCGCGCGGCTTCCAGGCTCCTGCGGCCGGTAAGACCGGTACATCGCACGATGCCTGGTTCGCCGGCTACACCACGAACCTGTTGTGCATCGTGTGGGTCGGCAATGACGACTACACGGACCTGAAGCTGAGTGGCAGCTCGACCGCCGCTCCGATCTGGGCGGAGTTCATGAAGCGGGCGGTGAAACTGCCGCAATACTCCGGCACAAAGAACTTTCCAGCGCCCTCTGGCGTAGTTGAGGTCACGCTGGACAAGCTCACCAATCGCCTAGCAACCCCGACCTGTCCCCAGGATTACACGGTCGCGTTCATTGCAGGTACCGAGCCAAAGGAAAATTGCGAGGAAGCCTTCACCGATCGCCGCGGAGCTTTCTCCAAGATCTTCGGGTTAGGCACGCCTCCTGTCGCTCCGCCGCCGGGGACGACCAATGGCGCCGTCGTGAGCGGCGCGGACGGTACCGAGGACCAGACCGCGAATGGCCAGCCCGTCGCGAGCCAGCAACCTCCGGCGAAGAAAAAGAAGGGCTTTTTCAGTAGACTCTTTGGCCGAGGGAACGACAATAATAACCAGCAGCAGAATAATGGGACGGCTCCGGCCGACGACGGGAACAATTCCCCGCCAAAATAGGTCTATTATTGTCAAATCAGGGGACTCCTAAGCTAAGGTCTGGCGATGGCACGTCTTCCAGCGCCCAGAAGGTCGCTGCCGCAATTCGGCTTCGCATTCTGCTTGTTGCTCGTGCTCTGCCTGCGGGCGGTGGGTGAGCAGCAGTCCACAACTCCTGCACCTGTTCCAAGTCCCAAAGCGTCGGCGCAAGAACTGGAAGATGAGGGTGACTTGCTGCGTGCCGAGAAACGTTATCTTGACTCCGTGGATTTCTACAAAGCAGCCATCGCAAAGCAGCCGTCCGCCTTGCTATGGAACAAAGAAGGTATGGCCTATCTGTTGATGCAGAACTACGACGAAGCCACCAAGTGCTTCAATCGGGCCATCAAGCTGGACAAGCACGACGCCGCTGGCTACAACAATCGCGGCTACATGGAATACCGGGCCCAGAAGTACGATAAGGCGCTGCATTACTACCGGAAGGCGTTGTCGCTGCGGCCCACGGATGCTGTCTTCCACTACAACATGGGCTCGGCGTATTTCGCCATGAAAGATTACCCGCGGGCCGCGCAGGAGTTTCACGCGGCTTACAAGCTCGATCCGGACATCTTCAATCGCGTTTCCAAGACTGGCATAATAGCGCAGACCACCACGCCTGAGAACCGGGGCGCATTTTCCTTCATGATTGCCAAAATGTACGCTCAGGCTGGCGACTTCGACCGCTCCATTGAATATCTGCGCAAGGCGATGGAAGAAGGCTACAAGCACATCAACAAGGTTTACACGGACTCCGAGTTCGCGAGCCTGCGGGAAGACAAACGCTTCGCCGAACTCATGGCCCAGAAGCCGGAGCCGATTCAGTAAGGGGCGGACGAAAACCTTGTGCGACAAATTCTTTCTGAATCGTCGCCGGTGTGATATCATCCAATTAGTATCTCGCAAAGTTTGACTTGCGATTTTGAGTTTCGCCCGCCGATTCTGTCCGCGTTTGCCACTCCAAGTCTCCTGACACGCTCTGCAAGAACAAATTAGATCAAAAGGATAACAACGTGGAAAAAGGAACAGTGAAGTGGTTTAACGACGCCAAGGGTTTTGGTTTCATCAGCCGGGAGAACGGAGACGACGTGTTCGTCCATCACTCGGCGATTCAGGCCGACGGCTTCCGCAGCCTGCAGGAAGGCCAGGCCGTTCAGTTCAAGGTCGTGACCGGCCCCAAGGGACTGCAAGCCGAGAACGTCCAACTGGCGTAAGTTTTACAGAATCGGAAACCCTGGGACGGAAGTCCTGGGGTTTGCTGTCTTCATATCTATCAAATAGGAGGGAACGCCTATGGCCGGCTCACGAACAACCTTTACCAAGCGCGCCAAAGAGCGCGCCCGCCAGGAGCGGCGGGCCGAAAAGTTGCAGAAGAAATCCCTCCGCAAAGAAGAAAAACCGGCCGCCCGGCCGGAACTCTCCACCGGCCAGCCCATCATCGCGCTCGACGAAGACGGCCAGCCGCTGCCGCTGGACTTTCACGACTTCTAGAAACAGCTAGAGATGATGACCCACGCTGCAGCGTCGGGTGCCCGTTACATCAGGATGAGAGTCCCTCCAGGGACGGCACAGACTGCGTTGGCGTGGGGGCACTAGCACTAGGCTCGTCAGCGAGCGCTATGCAAGTGCAGGTAGTCCCGACCCCCTCCGAGCCATACCGTGAAATCAATAACTTAGAGCGAAAATCCCTCCACATGATAGATTCCAAGAGACTTAGCGGCGCGTACCAGATTCTAAAGAACTTAGGCGCGGCGAGTTGCCTCAAGATCGCATCTCACAGCCGAGGGAAATTTTGACGACCTGCCATGGTACCCCCCCTCCCCACTGCGATTGAGAATACTAGGGTTATGCCCTCTTTCGGCGCAACAAATAGATTACAAATGACTTATACGTATCTGATTGTGGAGCAAGGACTTACGAAAGGATAGCTTTGCCTGTCCTTAGAGACTCGACCGGCCTCGCCTGGCACCTGCCCCCTGATTTTCAAAGAGCCTTCTACAGCCCGCGCACTGGGCGCGGTCACCAGAAACACAACAACCCGCTGCTCGATCGTAATACCGCGCCGGTCGACCCTCGGCAAGTGCACAGGTCACGCTTGCGTGTGATAAGGAGCGGTCCACCCCACCCTCTCGCCAAAAGCGAGAAGGGTGGTCCACTCCAAAATAAGTGAGGCACCGCGCGTCAGGCCATCCCGCCGCGATGAGGTGCTCGAAACCTGCGAAGAACTGTGGCGAGGCCAAACATGCCAGAACCGAACAGCATAGCGAGGACAGGTGGCTCGCGCACCTCGGCTTCACTGTTAGCCGTTACTTCCGTATCATACGAGGTTGCCGAATCGAGCGAGTAGGTAATCGTTATCGGGGAGGTGAGTGAAATCGTGTTCCCAGAGAGCGATAGGTCCCCTTGGATTTGGGACAAGATGCTCGAATCGTTGAGGCCGAGCAACGGGTTACTCTGAAAAGCAAGGAGGATATCGCCTTTTGAGCTGATCGACCCCGGAGCGTAGAGCACCAGGCTGAAGAGGTTCTGGAGCCCCGGTATCGTCGAGCTACCGGTGGCGAGAAATCCCGCTTGCCCGCCGGTACTGGTCAAGGAGATACCACCGAAGGTAGCATTAAAAGTCGTTGTCCCAGGTCCGAATGTCAAGGGATCCCGCGCCTGTCCCAAGGCATACCGGGAATTCACCACGTTGGCATAGGTGAGAAGATTCACAGTGGTGGGACTTACTACCCCCATCGTAGCGTAGGCGTTGGCGGAAGAACCCGGAGGACTTGGAGGGGTGGTGCCAGTGACCGTACCCTCAATGTGGTAGCTGTTCCCGGGGGTTTTTGGACTAGCCGAGAGAATCGCACCGAAATGAGATACAAAAAGATTGATCCACGATCCTGGTGGGCCGAATGAAACCGAGATAAAACCGCCTTTCCAAGGTGCCGGGACCCCATTTATCGAGGCAGCGTAAGTGGGTATCCCGTCCGGCGATCTAACCGCCACGCCGACGCTGCCGGAGCCTGAACTTGGTACGGTCGTTTCACTCCAATCCACGCCCCCGGTCGACTCCGCGGTTATTGTGCCCGCTGTTGCCGTTTGACCACAGAGGATACCAGCACCAATCAGCAGGAGTACGGTCAAAGAATTCCGAATTTTCATCGAGTCCTCCTCGACCGCGGAGATTTTTGCACTTCGACTCTGACGGTCGTCGGTGGGATTGGGCAACTGCGCGATGGCAGTTCACCTACTGCGGAGAAAACTAAGCTTGACCCTAACGTATGTCAGTCCGATACCGTACAAAGGAGCAAATAAGAGGCTCACCCGAAGGTTGTACGCCGCTTAAGTGCCCCATAGCATTCACAGGTCTGCTGTGCCAATTGGCTGTGGTCGAGAATGCTGATGTGGCTTCGCGCGCAATGAATGACGCCGGCGTTCTGCAACAACGACAGCGCCTCAGTTATGGAGGCCCGCCTGCAGCCGAGCAACTCGCTGAGAGATTCGTGCGTGAGCGGCAGCGTGTGAGAGTTGGCGCGGTCGTGAGCCATGAGCAGCCAGTAGGCAGCGCGTTGCTGCACGCTGTGGAGAGCGTGGCACCCTCCGAGGGCCGTAATTTGCGCCAGAAAACTGCTGCTATAGCTGCGAAGCGAAGCGGCGAATTGCGGGCTGACAGGGATTATGCGCCGAAGGTTGTCTCGACTTAGCCGGAGAGCGTCCCCGGCAATGAAGGCAACCGCTCGCAGTTGCGCGCGCTCGGCTCCCAGGAAGGCCGACACACCAAGGAAACCTTCCCGTCCGATCGCGGCCAGGGCTACGGTTCTGCCGTCGTCCATGATGGCAAGCGTGCAAATCATCCCTGACTCGGGAAAATAGAGACAATCGAGAGGGGCGGCAACGTCCCGCAGAATTTCGCCGCTGTGCCACGAAGTGGGCTGGAGATGCGGCTTCAGGTGATTCAGTTCCTCCCTTGGCAATCCTGCGAGGATGCTATTCGAAGGAGACAATTGGGAGTTTGGCGCCGGACAATGGTTTCCGCGACAAACTGCTACCGATGCCGCAGACAGACCGGGCGCTTTCGGCGAGGCTGAGCCGTGTGCTCGAGCAGGCCAGCGATCAATCAACTTGACGTATCTGTGAGGGGGATTCTCAGGAGGCTTCGCGGGCGGGATTACGGAACTGATCGTTGGTGCCCTGGCCATGGGAACACCTCCAACCATTAAACAAACTACAATGCGCAACTATCTGTGTCAGTGACGTTCGGCACAAGGGCGAGTGACGGTTCGGAAAGGCCCGCTTTATTCTCCTCCAAAGCTGAACCGCAGCCCAGCCCGGAAATTCGCTCGCAGCGCCGGATAACCCAGCACCTCGTTGTAATGATTATTGAGAGCGTTGTTCACGTTGGCATATGTCGTCACGTGGCGGTTGAAGGCGAACCAGCCGCCAAGATCTACCCGCGCATAGCCCGCAGCGTAGTAGATGGGTGTGATGTAGCCAAAGAGGAAGTCGGAGTCCGGACGCTGCCCGACAGCGGTGACGCCGAGAAATCCACCCCAGCGCTGGCGGGTGTAGGTTGCCAACAGCATCCCCGCCTGCTTGGGACGCCTCAGCAGCGGCGCGCCGACGCCGTAAATCCGCGGGTCGCAACCAGCATCAGGATCGCAGGGCGGCGCCTGCTGAATCTGGGTTGAGGTGTAGGTATAGGCGGCGGTGAAGGACAGATGGTTGGCGACGCGTCCGCTCAGCACGACCTCGGCGCCCTGGGCCATAGCGCGATTGAAGTTGACGTACTGGCTGGTGTTGTTGTCGGAGTTGTAAACGTATTCGATCTGATCGCGAAACTGGTTGTGGTAGTAAACGGCGCTGAGCGACAGGCGGTTGTCGAATAGCGACTGCAGAAAGCCGGCTTCTATCGCCTGGTTCTGCTCTGGCCGAAGGTTGGGATTGGGCAAGGTTGGAAATGTGCCGGTGATGCCAAAGGTCTGCTCGAAGCTGGGCTCCTTGATACCTTCCGCGTAGCCAAAGTGCAGGCGCGTGCCGCTGAAAGTCGAATTCCCACGCCACGCCAGAAACGTGGCCGAAGCGCGCGGGCTGACTTTGCCGCCGAAGCTGGTGTTGTTGACGTAACCAATTCCCGCCAGCACCGACAATCGTCGCCAAACCACGGTCTGCTGTGCGAACAGGTAGTTGTTGTAGCGCAGGCCATGAGTCGTGCTGATGCCGGCGTCGGAATTGTTGTTGATATATCCGTTCTCGTCTTCGAAGTTGTAGCCCAGCGTGGTCTGCGCCCACGGCCGCGGACTGTAGATGCCCTGATAGGAGAATCCAGCGACGTTGTACTTCGTCAGGCTGTTGTAGGCGGTGTCGAAGGGACGGTCGGGGTCGTCCACCGGATTGACGTTGAGGTCAACGTGGTGATACTCGAAGCCGCTGAACTGGTGCTGCCATGCTCCCGGTCCGCTGACTGTGAGCTCTCCGCTGGCGAGGAAGTTGTTCTGGTGCGCGTATTGGTTGGGATCGGGCGGAAGCTCGGGATTGCCGTTGAACCACCAGTTCGACTGCAGACCGGTCCAACTGTTGTAGTGGCGCATGCGCACGCGAAAGGCGACGCGGTCGCTGAGCTTCACTCCCACGTTGCCGCCTTGCAGCGAATTGGAATACGCGTCGTTCACCCCCTGGCCCTGGGTGTCGAACTGATCGGCGAAGACGTTGTAGTCGAAGATTCCGCGTGCTCCCGCCAGCGACGCATAGCCGTGCGCAGTAGAGAAGTTTCCCCCGTCCGCGCCAAACTGGACGAGCGGGGTGCGCGTGCCGCCGGTGGCTGTCCAAAGCTGCACCACGCTGGTCATAGCGTCCGAGCCGTACACTGTGCTCTCCGGTCCGCGCTCCACTTCGAGGTAGTCGATGTTGTTCATCGGCAGTACGCCGAAGTCGAAGTAGCCGCCAGGATCGTTGACTGGCACGCCATCCACCAACACCTTGTTGTAGTTGGATTCGCCCCCGCGCACGAACAGGCTGGCGATGTTGCCGCGCCGGCCAGCGGTGCTGATGATTGCTCCCGGAATGTAGAGCAGGGCATCGGGAGCGGCGATGGGATTGATGGCAGTGAGCTGCTCGTTGGTCAGCACACCGACCGAAGTGCCCGTCTGCTCCGCAGTTGCAGGCGTCGCCGTCGCGGAGACAACCACGGTCTGCGGCGTGGTCGCAAGTTTCAGTTCCACGCTGAGCGTCTGGGTTGCGGGAATAGCGACCTGCAGTGACTGCTCAGCAAATCCCGGCGCAAGCACGACGGCACGATATTGCCCGTCCGCAAGGTTGGGGAAAGTCGCGGTGCCGTCGCCGGCGGTGGTTTGCACTCCCACTCCGGTATTGTCGGCTGCGCGAAACAGGCTAACCTGCACGCCGGAAACGCGCTCGCCGGATGGACTCTGGACGGAAACTTTGAGATCGGCCGCAAGAGCTGCTGTGCACGAAAGCAGCGCGGCCAGAATGACGCGAACGATGAACATGACACGCCTCCTTCACACGCGAAAGGGGTTGGTGAATTGTTCGCGCCGGTCTCCTGGCTTGCGAGTTGCGACTTGCATCGCGGACAGCGGCGGGGCCTTCCCGTTTACACAGTGGCCTGGCGCCAACGACTCGCTTACAGTTGCGCGGCAGCGCGGGCTTTACACCCGCTTCCCAGTTCCGCCCATGCGGAACGCGCGAACACAGATTGGCAAGGAACGACCTGAACTTCGAGCGTCCAGGATAGGACTCGTACTGTAATGGCAGCCCTGGCCGGTGTCAAGAATTGGGTTGCGCGGAAAACTGCCCCTCGGCGAACTCGGTCACACGCTCCAGCGCGGTCTGCATCTCGGCGTAATGGCGATCCAGCGCGGCATCGTCGGCATCGGGCGCGACATGGATGAACTTCGCCACCCGCACGTAGGCGCGCGAGAACGGCTTGGGGATGACCATTTTGTCCCACGTCTTCAGCACCCATGGTTTCTCGACGGCAACATAGAACGCCGTGATCGGAATCCCGGTGAGTGCGCGCCAGTAGCACCGGCCCCTTCTTGGCGACGTAGCGCGGCCCGCGCGGGCCATCGATGGTGAACGCCACGGCACCTCCGGCTTTCACCATTGCTTCCATTTCCCGCAGGCCACGCTGCCCCCCGCGCGAGCTGGAGCCGCGCACCGCCACAAAACCAAAGCGGCGAATCACTCGCGCTATGTATTCGCCGTCGCGGCTGAGGCTGGTCAGCACCCCGATGCCCTGATTGCGGAATAGCCACGTCGCCGGCAGCACGCAGCGATGCCAGAAAGGATAGATGCCGGGCGAGATCGCGTGCAGGCCGGGCATGGAGCCTTCCTCAAAGGTGATGCTCATGCGCAGCGTTCGGCCGATCAGGCCAACCACGGCCGAGGCGAGCCGGGAGACAATACTGATCTGCACGCGTTCCAAAAAGCCGAGACGAATTGCGCGCTGTTCCTCGACTGCAATGACCTGATCGGGCACAGAGGGAATTCTAAACTGCGAGCGGGTGGCCGCCCGCCAACGAACCTTACTTCTTGTCATCCTGAGCGACGAGGGCGTCCGCGCAGCGGACGCGCGAGAAGTCGAAGGACCCCCTATATCTGCAAAAGTGGGGGTCCTGCTGTTATAGGGGTTCTTCGACTACGTGAGGCCGCTGCGCGACCACGCTCGCTCAGAATGACACCTTGGACAGGTAATCGCCGCGCCTTACTTGATGACCAGCTTGGCAATGGTCTGCAACTGCATGTTCGAGGTGCCCTCGTAAATCTTGCCGATTTTCGAGTCGCGGAAGAACTTCTCCACCGGATAGTCCTTGGTGAAACCGTAGCCGCCGTAAATCTCAACCGACAGCGAGGCCACACGCTCGGCCACCTGCGAACAGAAGAGCTTGGTCATCGCGGCTTCCTTCACGAAATTCATGCCGGCGTCTTTCATGCGGGCGCAGTTGTAGAGCAACATGCGCGCAGCTTCAATCTCTGTGGCCATCTGCGCGATCTGAAACTGGATGCCCTGGAACTCGGCAATGGACTTGCCGAACTGCTTGCGCTCCTGCGCGTATTTCATTGCGTACTCCCACGCGCCGCGCGCCAGGCCAACCATCTGAGCGCCAATGCCGATGCGGCCTTCGTTCAGTGTCTCGATGGCAATCTTGTAGCCCTTGCCGACCTCGCCTAGCACGTTGTTTCTGGGCACGCGGCAGTCCTCCAGAATCAACTCACAGGTGCTGGAGGCGCGGATTCCGAGCTTGTCCTCCTTCTTGCCGACAGTGAAACCGGGGAAACTCTTTTCCACGATGAACGCGGTAATGCCCTTGTATCCCGCTGATGGATCGACAGTCGCCAGCAGGATGAAGACCCCGGCCTCTTTGGCATTGGTAATCCAGAGCTTCTGGCCGTTGAGTATGTACTCGTCGCCCTTGAACTCGGCCCGCGTCTGGAGCGCGAAGGCGTCCGAACCGGAACCGGCTTCGCTCAGTGCATAAGCGCCGACCGTGTCGCTACACATGCGCGGCAGATAACGCTTTTTCTGCTCGTCCGTGCCATAGCGCAGAAAGGCGTTGTTCAACAGCGTGTTCTGCACGTCAACCACGACGCCCGCCGACGGATCGACGGCAGAAAGCTCTTCCACCGCGAGGATGGCCTCGAAGAACGTGCCGCCGCCTCCGCCGTATTGCTCGGGAACTTCAATACCCATCAGTCCAAGCTGGAAAAACTGATCAATAATCGAGCGCTCAAACACGCCCTTCTCGTCCATCTCCTTCACGTGCGGGCGGACGGACTCTTCAGCGAATTGGCGAACGGTGTCGCGAAAAAGAATTTCGTCTTCGGTGAGGGCAACCAGGGGAGCAGGTGCGGACGAGGAAGGAGTTTGTACGGTAGCTTGTGACATGAAGGAGTCCTTAGGAATGGGATAGGAAACCCTTGATTCTAGCACCGGGGAGAAGCAGCAAATAACTGTGTCATCCTGAGGCACCGGTTCGTCCGAACCGGCGCCGAAGGACCCCTATTCTAAAAGGACTAATCCTTCGCTTATAGGGGTCCTTCGCTCCTCGGTCATGCGCCAGCGCGCATGACCTCGTCGCTCAGGATGACAGTTAGAGCGCCGATTTGTCTCTCCCATGCTGCCGCGCATAAATCCTTTCCACCTCTTCGACAGTATCAATCTCGCTCGGCGACTTGTCCTGGCGGATGCGAACGATCCGCGGAAAGCGCAGCGCGAAGCCGCTGTCGTGACGTCCGGAGCGCATGATGGCATTGAACGCCACCTCGAGCACAACCTTCGGCTCGACCTCGCGCAGATGCCCGTGATCGGCAGTAGTATGCGCCAGAAACCACTCTGTCAGCTCGGCAATCTCCTTGTCGGTGAGCCCTGAATAGGCCTTGCCGATGTTGACCAGTTCTTCGCCCTTGCGAACGGCGAAGGTGTAATCGCTAAGCACGTGGATGCGCTTGCCGTGCCCGAACTCGGCGGCAGTTACGACCACGTCGAGCGTCGCCAGTTCACGCTTCAGCTTCAGCCACCAGCGACCGCGCCGTCCCGGCATGTAGGGCGATTCGAGGTCCTTGATCATCAGCCCCTCGTTGCCGCGCGCCATGGCCTGCTCAAAGTATTGTTCGAGTTGCTGCGCCGAATCCGCGCGCATAGCCGGCGCGCGAATGATCCAACCTGATTCGGCGCCTGCCCCTTCGATCTCCGGCTCAAAGAGCAGACTGCCCTGAGGGTTCACCACAGGCCGCGGTGCAAATCGCTTCGCGCCCGCAAACGCGCGATCAAGAACGGCTGCACGCTCGCTTAACGGCTTGTCAAGCATAAGCTCACCGCCGGCATAGATGACATCGAAGACGACGTATGCCACCGGAACTTCAGCCATCATCTTCTGGCTGACTTGCTTGCGTCCCAGCCGCTTCTGTATCTCGGAGAACGGCATGGCATGTCCACCCTCCGGGTTGTCGCGCCAGGCCACGATCTCGCCATCGAGGATGACGTCACCGGCAAACTCGCTCAGACCGCCAATCAGTTCCGGAAACGAGGCCGTTACCTCGTCGAGGGTGCGCGAAAACAGCCGCACCTGCCCACCGCCGCAATGTGCCTGCGCGCGGATTCCGTCGTATTTGTCCTCGACCAGCGCGTGCTCGAAGTATTGGAACGCTTCCTCCGCGTCTGCCGCCGGGCTGGCCAGCATGAATCCGATGGGATGAAACAGCCGCATCCGCGCCTGCTCGAGATGGTGCCCGGCCGCTAATTGCAGGGTACCGCCGATATCGCCGAGCAGCATGTTGGCGCGCTGCACTCGGTCGAGCGGTTCGTCGTAGGCTTTGGCGATGGCCTCCTCTACCAGGCTCTCCTTCAGCCCGATGCGCAGCTCTCCGGTGATGATTTTCAGAATGTACTTAACTTCAAGCGCAGTCGCGCGTTCCAGCAGCGACTTCAGCAGCGCAGATTTGGCGGCTGCGGTGCGGGTTGCGGCGATCTGATCGAACTTCGTGCGCACTTCCGAAAGCGTGATGGTGCTGGATGCTGGCGCGGTCGCCGCCAAGACATCAGCGGCCGCCGCACCCAGGTCGCCGCGTTTGCGGTAAGCCGTGGTCAGTGCTGCCGCTCGTCCGCCGGCCAGTTCTACCACCAGCTTCCACAACAGCGAGCTGCCAATCTGCAGCGTGCGCTCTTCGAACGCCGGAAAGGCCCGCCCGGAGAGGAACACCGCCGAGATCGCAGCCTCCTCAAGCTGGCGCGAGCACAGGTAGTCCGCCACGATGCTGGTTTTCTCCAGCTTCTTGGTGGTGGCGGCGATACGCTCGCAAGTTTCGGCCAGGCGATGCATGGGGAACCGCACTTTGGATGCGGCAGGGTACGCCCAGGCATCGTACGCCCAGCTCTCGAATTCACTGTGTTACGCTTTTCTTACCTCTGCAAAGCAGCCAATCAGGACCCATGATGAATCTCCAACGCGTATTCGTGTGCCTGTTCCTTTCCACGCTCGGCTGGGCACAAGGGACGCGCACCTGGGAACAAACCAAGTACGACGACTTCGAAAAGGGCACGGCACGCGGGGTGGCCATCAGCAGCGATGGCAATCTCACGCTGGCGCCTGCCTTCGACGCGCTCTACACGTCGCCTTCGACCTACCTGTGGAGTCTCGCCTCCGACCCGCAAGGTAACGTTTATGCCGCCGCGGGGTCGCCGGCGCGCGTATACAAGCTGACCCCCGACGGCAAAGCCAGCATCATCTTCGCTCCGCAGGAGCTGCAAGTGCAGGCGCTGGTGGTGGACAACGCGGGCGCCATTTATGCCGCCACTTCGCCTGACGGCAAGGTGTACAAAATCGTCCACGGTGGGCCCACTCCCGGCAAAGCGCCGGAGAGCTCGCACAGCACCGCGGAAGTTGCCGCGGCACAGGAAGGTGCACGACCTGCTTCGCCGGGCGAGACGCCGCGCACATCCGTGGCGGTGGATTCCAGCTACAGTGCCGGCGTCTTCTTCGATCCCAAAACAAAGTACATTTGGGCGCTGGCTCTGGATCGCGAGGGGCGGCTCTATGTCGGTACCGGCGATCGCGGAGAGATCTTCCGCGTGGACCGCAGCGGCAATGGCAGCCCGTTCTTCAAGAGCGACGAGGCGCACATTCGCGCCCTCGACTTCGACAACTCCGGCAATCTCATCGCCGGAACCGACGGCAGCGGGCTGATCTATCGCATCTCGCCGCAGGGTGACGGCTTCGTCCTTTATAGCGCGCCTAAGAAGGAAATCACCGCTCTCGCGGTTGATGGACAGGGCAACATCTTCGCCTCCGGAGCAGGCGAGAAGCGTGGCCCCAGCACGCCCCCAAGCTTAGTCGTCCCGGCCCCCGCGCCACCGGCCAGTGCACCCGTTATCGTCATCGGACCTCAAGGTGGTTCATCAGGCGCTGCGCAGCCTTCGCCGCCCTTCAGTGCGATCCCTTATCCCAATGTGACCAACGTCGGAGGCTCAGAGGTCTATCGTATTTCTGCGGATGGCTCACCCAAGACGATCTGGGCATCGCATGAAGACCTGGTATATGCCCTTGCTTTCGATCAGAACGGACGCTTGCTGGCGGGCACCGGCAACCGCGGAAAGATTTATGTGATTAGCGGCAAGCAATACACCGATCTCGCCAAGGCCAGCGCCAACCAGGTGACGGCATTTGCCCGCGCACCGAACGGCGGACTCTACGCTGCCACCAGCAACCTGGGGAAGGTTTTTCTCTTAGGTCCCAGCCCAGTGACGGAAGGCACGTATGAGAGCGACGTCTTCGATGCGAAGAATTTCTCTCGCTGGGGACGCGCCGAAGTACGTGGCAGCGGCAGCTTCGACCTCTTCGCCCGGAGCGGGAACGTTGACAATCCCGACCGTAACTGGAGCCCATGGAAGAAAATCGACCTCGCCAAAGAGCTTCCCATCAACGCGCCTGCGGCCAGATTCATTCAATGGAAAGCGGTGCTCCATTCCGGCAGCACTCCCGTCATCGACGGCGTTACGCTCAACTACCTGCCCAAGAACGTTGCGCCTGAAGTGGATGACGTTACGGTGATGGTCGGCTGGCGTGTTCCATCGGGCGCGCGTAGCGGTGAGAGCATCGGATCGACTGGATACGAGGCGCCGGTCCCAACGGTCCGCGATCGGCGCTCGATTGTTGTTAAGTGGAAGGCTCACGACGACAATGACGACACCCTGGAATACGACATTTATTATCGCGGCGACGGCGAGACGCGTTGGAAGCTGCTGCGCGAAGGAGTGGACGAACGCTTCGTCAATCTCGAATCTGACCTGTTCCCCGATGGTGGCTACACAATACGAGTCGTTGCTTCCGATGCTCCGTCCCATTCGCCGGAAGAGGCCTTGACCGGCGAAGGTGTCAGTCCGCGCTTCGAGGTGGACAACACTCCGCCGCGCATCGAGTCGCTGAATGCGCAGGTTGAAGGCAATCACGTGCATGTGAGCTTCCGGGCGGTGGACAACTACTCGCCCATCAAACGCGCTGAGTACTCGATTGATGCCGACGACTGGCAGCTTGTCGAGCCGGTAGGGCAGATCTCCGATTACAAAGTCGAGAGCTACGATTTCAAGGCGCCAATTTCTGCAAGTAACAGTGGAGGCCATTCGGGCGCGTCAGCAAACTCTAGCGGGGGGAGCATCGCGCAAAGCGGGGAACACACGATCGTTGTCCGAGTTTATGACCGCTTCGAGAACATGGGGATCAGCAAGGTTGTGATGAAAGCGCCAGCTCGCTAACCCTTTCCAGCGTAAGCAGGTGTCGTCGTCCCGCGTTGCGAGGCGGCATCGGTCGACCTTACTGCAACTTCGCGTACTCAACTTTGGCTTGCTTCAGGACAGGGATGTCAGGATCGGCGTCTTTCCAGAGCTCAAGAAACTCCAGGTAGGCATGGCGAGCCTTGGTCTTATCTCCCGCCAGGACGTAGGCGCGGCCAAGTTGCAGCTTTGCCAAGGCTCCCAGAGGGCGAATTGACTGCGATGCCCCGGTGGTCCAGGAATTTCTGGAACTCCGCAGCCGCTTCCGCGCCCTGATGCAGCGACAAATACGCCTGGCCGCGAACATATGCCGGATAAAGCGAGCCGCCAACCTCGAACTGGGGAGTAGGTGTTCCCAACTCGTACTCTGTTGCGGTTCGTAATCGTTCGATGGCTTTCGCCGGATTGTTGCGGCTAATCTCGATCGAAGCGTCGATAGCCGGCAGCCAATAGCGATTGATCATGGTATTGAGCGGAAAGCGATGCGCCAGATCGTCGGCAATTTTCCGCGCTTGCGCGGCATCGCCGGTTCGCGCCAAGGCCAGAGCCGCAAGAGTCTGTACATCTTGGGTCGCGGCGGTGGCCAGCGCGGAGGCAGTCTCCTGTCGCGCGCGCACCGTATTCCCGAATTCGGCCTCGCGCAGGGCGGAGTTCATCTGCCATTCAGCGGCCGTTTCTTTGGCGTCGCCGCGACGGGCCGCTTCAATGGCGCTGCTGCGATTTTTCGCGGGCGCTGGCCAGACGCCCATAGAAGGCATCGGTATCGGATGCGAAAGAGAGAAGCACGTCCTCTCCCGGTTTGTCCTTCTGCCCGCTGACCTGCCGCTCCATCTCCGCCACGTCGCCTTCGTAAAACGCGACCCCGTAGCGATTGCCGTGCAGGAAAGGGTTGTTAACTTTGTGCGCGATGGCCTCCTGGTACTTGGCCTTCGCGTCCTCCGGGCGGTTCAGCGCGGTGTAGAGACCGACCAGGTTGGTGAAGGCAGCAGCGCTTCCGGGAAATAGACGCAGGTCTTCCAGGCTGGCGTTCACCGCTGACTCGTATTGGCCCAGGTAGGTGTAATCGACGCCCAGGTTGCCAAAAGGTTCATTGTTTCGCGGATAGGTCTGGGCCCACGTCTCATAGGTTTGGATCGCTTTCTCCAGTTCACCCGTGACCAGTAGATAGTAGTTCGCCGAGATGCGGAATTTCTCCCGCTCGCTCACCTTGTCGCGCAGATCATAAGCCTTCTGCAGATTCTCACTGGCTAGTCCCGGCTCTCGCAGGTTGGTATACGAGATTCCCAGCGCCGAATACGCAGCAGCGAAATTCGGGTCAAGTTCGACCGCGCGCTTGAACGACGGGATCGCCGCCTCCGGGCCTTTCTCCTGCAGGATCTTTCTTCCCACCGACAACGCCTTCAAGGCTTCAAGAGAGGGGGTAGTGACTTGATCGAGAGGAGCGTCGAATTTGTCCACGCTGCTGAGGGACTCGCCAAGTTTCTTGCGCAGCGTCGTCGCCGCCTCGCCCAGGGCGCGGAGAACGTGTTCTTTGTTTTCCGCGGTCACCTGTTCCTGCGCCAGAAAGTCGCCCGTCTTGCAATTGATGGCATCCAGGCCGATCACATACTGGCTGCCCAGGCTTGCAATCGAACCCGCAATGTATGCCTTGCCGTCGGCACGCTGGCAAAGGTCGCGAGCCACCTCAGGCGTTAGCCTGGTGTTCGCCGGCTTGGCCATCAGCCTGAGCGTGGCGCGAGTTCTTGCGTCCGACAGGATGTTCAGGAACGGAGATTGTCCCAGTTGCGCCGAGATCGCCTGCTTCAAGGTGTCGTCGAAAACGGCATCTCCGGTGGTGTTGTTGAAGTCAGCCAGCACCACCGTGTCCTGCTCCGTCAGGATCGGGGGCCGGTGCGAGCGCCAGTACAATCCGCCCGCGACGATGGCCGACACCAGCAACAGTGCCGACGCGACCACCTTCCAGCGAAAGCTGCCAGGTTGTTGCGCGTCAGGCGAAGATTCGGCTCCAGTTACATTCGACGGCGCAACTCGCGGCTTAGAGCCGGAACCCTTGCTTGCGACTCCGGGCTTCGCCGCGTCTGCATTTCCCGGGACATCAGCAACCGAGTGATGAGACGAATCACTGTCGCGCTTCAGCCGCTGAAGATCGGCCCGAAGCTCTGAGGCGTGCTGATAGCGCAGGTTGCGGTCCTTCTCCAGCGCCTTACTGATGACTGTCTCCAGTCCCACGGAAATCTGCGCGTTGACTTGTGACGGCGGCCGTGGCTCATTATGCAGAATGGCGCCGCAAATCTCTCCCGAACTGCCGCCGTCGAATGGCAACTTGCCCGTCGCCATTTCGTACAGCACCGCGCCGAATGAGAACAGATCGGTACGTGCATCCAGTTCCTTCGCGCGCACCTGCTCCGGTGACATATAGGCCACCGTGCCCAGCATCGCTCCCGGACTGGTCAGGTGCTCGGTGTCAGAGCCTGATGTGACGGTTTCAGATTCGGGGGCGCCCTTGAACGTCATCTTGGCTAATCCGAAATCGAGAATCTTGCCATGGCCTCGTTCGGTTACGAAGATGTTGGCTGGCTTGATGTCGCGATGAATGATGCCTTTCGCGTGCGCTGCATCAAGCGCATCGGCAATATCGATCGCAATGGGAAGCAGTCGCTCTGGCTCCAGCGGCCGCCCGGCGATGCAATGCTTTAAGGTCCGCCCGTCCAGAAACTCCATGGCGATAAAGGCGCGTCCGCTCTGTTCGCCGATGTCGTAAATCGTGCAGATGTTGGGATGGTTCAGCGCCGAGGCGGCCTGGGCCTCCCGCTCAAAACGGGCGAGGGCTTGGGGGTCCTGGGCCACGTCATCGGGCAGAAACTTGAGCGCGACAAAGCGGTGCAGCCGTGTGTCTTCGGCTTTGTACACCACGCCCATTCCGCCGCCGCCCAGCTTCTCGAGAATGCGGTAGTGCGAGATGGTTGTTTCGATCATCCTGCCCATACGATCGAAGTGGCATGGTGATGGTAAGAGCGAACTCCCAGGTAGTCAATTCACTGGCCGCCTACTGTGCGCCACACGCGCCCGGATTCGCGATCATCACCAGGCGGACGGTTACGCGTCGTGTCGGGTTCCAGTTTTACTCTTTCTACAACCGGCCTGAAGCAAGGTGTGTCAACTGGAGCCGCAACAATCAGCGCGTAGTCTCCCGGCGGCAATTGCGTAAACGAGAATTTACCGTTGTCCTTGACCACGGCCCTCTGTTCCTCGAGGGTGTCAAGATTAACGACGAGCAGCCGTGTCTCTGACACGGGCGCGCCGGCCGCATCCACGATCTGGCCTTGCAGCAGAGTCTCGCGGAGTTGCGAGTTGCCGATCGCGGCGCAGAACAGTATCAAGACCAGAGACAGAAGAAAACGAATCGATGGCATCGCCGACTCCAGGGTTGTAGCGGGCGCTTAGCATAGAGGCTATATAAAAAAAGCCCGCCGGACTGGAGGCCTGATCGCCGGACTAAAGTCCGGCGTTTCCACCAGCATCTGCATTAGACAACTTCGCGAAGGCCGCGTGAAGTAAATTGTTAGCCCATGGGCTTTCGTGCCGCTCTGGACATTCTCGCGCTGTTGGTCTGCTCGGGATACTGCACCATTCCGCTGTTCTGGCTGATGACGCATCCCTTTGTGGAACGCTGGCGCAAGCTGGGCCGTCGAGCGTTTCTGTTCCTTGTGCCGGCATGGGCAGTGATTATTGCGATTGCCTTTATGATCGTGTGGCCGTTCCGATCTGCGCATTTCTATGTGACTTGGTTTGCGTGGGCGCCGGCGGCCTCGTTCTTCCTGCTCGGCTTCTCGATTTATTCGGCCGCGTTTCGCAGCTTCCATCACACGCAGGTCTCGGGCTTGGCGGAAATCGAACCCGGCCGGCATCGCCAGCAACTGGTTACGAGTGGCATCCGCTCGCGCGTGCGCCACCCCATCTATCTCGGACATCTTTGCGAGATTCTTGGCTGGTGCGTCGGTACGGGACTTGTCGCGCTCTACGCGCTGGCAGTATTTGCTGTTATCACCGGCGCGCTGATGATCCGCACGGAAGATCGCGAGCTCGAAGCGCGGTTCGGTGAGGCGTATCGACGCTATCGCGCGCGAGTGCCTGCTGTTCTGCCTCGGTTACCAATCGCGGATCACGCGGATAAGTGTTGAGTCAAACCACGCCGAAAATCCGCTTCCATCCGCGAAATCCGCGGTTGATTATTGCCTTTCGCTACAATGAACTTTCGCTTCGCCTCTCCGTATGCAATTCGAACTCTTCGTAGCAGCGCGCTACTTGCGGGCCAAACGGCGGCAGGCCGTCATTGGCATCATCACCGTAATCTCCATCGTCGGAGTCGCGGCGGGCGTTGCTTCGCTCATCATCGCGCTGGCCATCAACAATGGATTCCGCCAGGACCTGCAGGACCGGTTGCTCGGCTCGACCTCACACATCAACCTGCTGCGCGTGGAAAGCGACGGCATTCGAAACTGGCAGGAGCTGCTGGCCCACCTGGAGCGGCAGCCACACGTTATCGCGGGAGCCCCTGCCATCTACGAGCAGGTGCTGATCTCGCGCGGGGCGCGCGCTCAGGGTGCTGTGCTGAAGGGAATTGATCCTCAGGAAGAACGCAAGGTCAGCGACCTGCTGGACTCGGTGAAAAAAGGTTCGGCTGACGCGCTGGAAGAAAAGCCGCCGCTGGCCTCAACCGGCTCTGAGCAGGGCGGGGAAGAGAGCGTCCCACAAGCAGCTCCTCCGCCTCCGATCATTCTCGGCAAAGACATGGCCGACCAACTCGGCGCGCCTGTCGGATCGCTGGTTACCATCACCAGTCCGCAGGGCGAACTCACGCCCTTCGGCATTGTGCCGAAGTACAAGCGCTTCAAAGTCGCCGGCATCTTCTCATCCGGCTTCTACGACTACGACAACAATTGGGCCTTTATTCGCCTCTCTGACGCGCAGAAGCTGTTCGATCTCACTGATGTTGTCTCCGTGCTTGAATTCAAGGTGGACGACATCTACAGGGCACCGGAGATTGCGCAGAAGCTGGAAGCCGAAGCCGGCAAGGGCTTCATGTCCACCAACTGGATGGAGCAGAACCGTGCGCTTTTCCGTGCATTACGGCTGGAGCGAGTGGTGACATTTATCACCATTGGTCTGATCGTCTTCGTCGCCGCACTGAACATTCTGATTTCGCTGATCATGATGGTCATGGAAAAAACGCGCGACATCGCCGTGCTGGTTTCAATGGGAGCGAAGAAGCGGCAGATCCGGCGCATCTTCATTTACCAGGGTCTGCTTATTGGGATCATCGGAACGGTGCTGGGGCTGATCGCGGGCTATACGCTTTCGTGGATCGGTGGTCACTATCACCTGGTCTCGCTCTCCGCCGAGGTTTACTCCATTGACTATGTTCCTTTTGCTCCACGACCTTGGGACGGTCTGCTGGTAGCGCTGGTTGCCATCGCCATCTCATTCATAGCCACGCTGTATCCGTCATGGTCAGCAGCGAGCGTGCTGCCGGCGGAAGCCCTAAGGTACGAGTAGCGATTGTCGTTATTGCCCCTCCTGCAATGTGATGCTAATATGTATCACATGAAACAAGCTTCCGTTCGCGATCTTCGCTATGAGTTCAAGAAGATTGAGCGCCTCTTGCATCAGGGCGAAGAGATACAGATCACTAAGCGCCGTAAAGTGATCGCTCGCCTGGTTCCGGAGAACACACAGCCCCGTCCGCAGCTTCCCGATTTCCTAGCCCGGGTCCGCGCTATTTATGGTGACAGGGTATTGCCGGTGAGTGGCGCTGAGATCATTGAGCAAGATCGAGACCGCTATTGACGATCTACCTTGATTCCAGCTTCCTCGTTTCCTTGTACGGCTCGGACGCGAATCTCCGATCAGCCGTCGAGACCCTCCAAAATTCCACCGGCGATTTCCTGATCACTCCGCTAAGTCAATTGGAAGTGGTAAATGCATTTGCCTTGCAGTTGTTTCGTGGGCACGCGTCGGCGGAAGAACGGGAGCGGTCTCTGAGGAATTTCGAGGAAGACTTAACTGTTGGCGTTTTTCAGCCGCGCCCTTTACCTGAGCGAAGCTTTGACCGTGCATGGCAGTTGTCCAGGCAGACTACAGGGGAACTCGGCACAAGGACGGCAGACCTTTTGCACGTCGCTGCCGCACTCGAAATGGGCGCGGAGTTTCTTTACAGCTTTGATAAACGACAGCGCGCACTGGCGCATGTTGTGCAGTTGAAATTGAATTGACGGAGGCACGCCTTTGACGATCGTAAATTCGCTGAACCTCGCGTGCGCCGGTACATCGTAAAGTCACTGACTTCTCTCTCAAGACATGTTCTAATTCCTGCAGGCTGATTCGCGAGCCCGAGATGGGCGTTGCCGCGATTTGGCCGGAATTTGTAACGCCTA
This sequence comes from uncultured Acidobacteriaceae bacterium, assembly GCA_963823635.1. Taxonomy (GTDB): domain Bacteria; phylum Acidobacteriota; class Terriglobia; order Terriglobales; family Acidobacteriaceae; genus Bog-257. The sequence continues at coordinate 52,261 of CAWGMV010000011.1, forward strand.
GGAGCGCGGCTGCATCCAATGGCTCAACATGGTTTGTTGCGTGTGGAACGCCTGAAAAAGGTGTTTCGCTCGGGCAAGTCCGATCTCGTGCTCTTTGAAAATCTGTCGTTTGACGTGCAGACAGGGGAAATGCTCGCCATTGTCGGCGAGTCAGGTGCCGGGAAAAGCACCCTCCTGCACATACTCGGAGTTCTTGATACGGCTTCCGCTGGTGACGTATACTTCGCCCAAGTTGATTTGGCGAAGCTGTCGGATGACGCGGCGGCGGAATTTCGAAGTCGAGAGCTGGGGTTTGTCTGGCAGTTCCATTATCTGCTGCCGGAGTTTACTGCCGCCGAGAATGTCGCCATGCCACTGCTGATGCGAGGCGTCGCCCGAGACGAAGCAGAACGCCAGGCGCTGCAGCTGTTGCAGGAGGTGGGATTGACGGACCGGGCCAGTCACCGGTCCGGCGAGTTGTCAGGTGGGGAACAGCAACGGGTGGCGCTGGCCCGGGCGCTGGTGACTAAGCCAAAGGTTCTCATGGCCGATGAACCGACCGGAGACCTCGACAACCGGACAGCGGAAGCGGTTTTTGATTTGATCGCCAGGTTACATCGCGACTATCGTCTTACCTCGCTCATCGTTACACACAATCTTGGGTTTGCGCGCAGGTGTGACCGCGTTCTCCGGCTGGAGCGCGGGCAGGTGGTCGAGGTGTCGCCGCAGTCGTTGCTGGTGTAGGCAACGACGCTGCAGAAGGCGGGTTTGTAGTTGTTGAGGACTTCGAAAGGGTCCTTTTGGTTCGGTCCCGGTTTTAGCGAGGGCCGGCGACAGGGGAGAGGCAAGTAACAGAGCTCGATTGGGAGAGACATCCTGACGGGTTCCTGGAGAGGCTCAATGTTTGAACGGTACACGGAAAAGGCCCGGCGAGTTATCTTCTTCGCGCGCTACGAAGCCAGCCAGTTTGGTTCTCCTTACATCGAGACGGAGCACCTGCTGCTCGGGCTGCTACGCGAGGACAAGGCGCTCACCAATCGGTTCCTTCGGTCCCATGCTTCGGTCGAATCGATTCGTAAACAGATAGAGGGTCACACGACCATCCGGGAGAAGGTCTCCACTTCCGTGGACCTGCCCCTGAGCAACGAGTGCAAGCGTGTGCTGGCCTATGCTGCCGAGGAAGCCGAGCGGCTCTCGCACAAGCACATCGGTACCGAGCATCTGCTGCTGGGGCTGTTGCGCGAAGAGAAGTGCTTCGCGGCTGAAATTCTGCACGAGCGCGGATTGCGTCTTTCGACCATTCGCGAGGAGTTGTCGCGCACCTCGCAGGAAAAGTCACAGCCCTCACAGCGCAATCGCGAGTCGTCGCTTCTGTCGGAGTTTTCCCGCGACCTAACTCAGGCCGCAATGGACGGCCAGCTGGATCCGCTGGTCGGCCGCGATGGCGAACTGGAGCGCGTCGTCCAGATATTGTGCCGCCGCACCAAGAACAATCCGGTACTGATAGGCGAGCCCGGGGTCGGCAAGACGGCCATCGTCGAAGGCCTCGCACAGCGCATCGCCGACGGCGAAGTGCCGTCATTTCTGGCCGATAAGCGCATCCTCGCGCTCGATCTCTCCCTGATCGTTGCCGGTACAAAGTATCGCGGGCAGTTCGAGGAGCGTCTCAAGACCATCATGAAAGAGCTGATGGAGTCGCAGAACTCCATCATCTTCATTGACGAGTTGCATACTCTGGTCGGCGCCGGCTCGGCAGAAGGTTCGCTTGACGCCGCCAACATCCTGAAGCCGGCATTGTCACGTGGTGAGATTCAATGCATTGGTGCGACCACTCCGGCCGAGTATCGCAAGTCCATTGAGAAGGACCGCTCGCTGGAGCGCCGCTTCCAGGCCGTGAAAGTTCCACCGCCCAACGAGGCGGATGCGGTCAAGATTCTCTTCGGCATCAAGGAGCGCTACGAGAAGTTCCACGCCGTCAGTTACACCGACGACGCCATAACATTCTCCGTGTCGCACTCCAATCGTTATCTGCCGGACCGCTTCCTGCCGGATAAGGCAATCGACCTGGTGGACGAAGCAGGCGCACGCGTCAAGCTTCGCCAGACGTCGCTACCCGAAGACATCACGGAAGTGCAGAAGCGGATCAAGTTCATCGTGCACCGCATGGAAAACGCCATTGCCAACCACGAGTTCGAGAAGGCCCGATTCTATTCCGACGAGGAGCGCAAAGAGCGCGAGAACCTGCGCGCCCTGCGCGAGAAGTACCATCTCGATGAATCGTCGACTGGCGTTGTCGGGCGTGAGGACATCGAAGACGTAGTTTCGCGCTGGACTGGCGTTCCCATCGCGTCCATCAAGGAAGAAGAGAGCCAGAAGCTGCTGCGCATCGAAGAAGAACTGCACCGGCGCGTGATCTCGCAGGACCGGGCCATCACGGCCCTGGCCCGCGCTATCCGCCGCTCGCGCGCCGGCCTGAAGAGCCCGAACCGCCCCATCGGCTCGTTCCTCTTCCTCGGTCCCACCGGCGTCGGCAAGACGGAAGTCGCGCGCACCCTGGCGCAGTTCATGTTTGGCAGCGAGAAATCGCTTGTCCGCTTCGATATGTCAGAGTTCATGGAGAAGCACTCGGTCTCGAAGCTCATCGGCTCGCCTCCAGGATACGTCGGCTACGAAGAGGGTGGCCAGTTGACCGAGCGTGTTAAGCGCGCGCCCTATTCTGTCGTCCTTCTCGACGAAGTCGAGAAGGCGCATCCCGACCTGTTCAACATCCTTCTGCAGGTGTTTGAGGATGGCCAGCTCACGGACGGGCTGGGCAACACGGTGGACTTCAAGAACACCATTATCATCATGACCTCCAACATCGGCGCGCGCCATTTGCAGAAGCGCACCGGCATGGGCTTCCAGTCCGAAGCGGAAGACATGATCTCCGGCAAGGTCGAGGACATGGTGAAGAGCGAGGTGAAGCGGACCTTCAATCCCGAGTTCCTCAACCGTCTAGACGAAGTCATTATCTTCAACGCGCTGACGGAGCAGGACCTCATCCAGATTGTGGAGTTGATGGTGCAGCAGTTGAACACGCACCTGGCGCAGCGCTCCATCACGGTCACGGTGACCGAGGACGCGCGTAAGTGGATCCTCGATCAGACGGTAACGGACCGCAGTTACGGTGCGCGCCCGCTGCGCCGCGCGCTGCAGAAATACATCGAAGACCCGATGTCGGAGGCGCTCATTCAGGGCACATTCGCCCAGCGGCCAACGTTCATTGAGGTCTACCTCGACAATAACCAGCTCTTCTATCGCCCCGTCGGCGAGGAGAAGACCGAGGGCGTGCTGCTGTACAGCAACTAGGTGGGTAGAGCGGACCTTCAGGTCCGCGTCGCCGGACATCATCAAATAGGGGCTTCAGCCCAAGGAAAGTAAAAGGGGAGCGGAAACGTTCCCCTTTTCGCTGCTCGGATTCATGCTTCATCATGGCTGGACTTCGGGTGTGGCTGAGGCTTGGTCGAAACCAGCGACCGTCAGCGCGTACCCGGCCCCGACAATGAAGTGAACGTGCGCGGTCGGATGAACGAAGTCCCAAAACAGGTACTGGTCCGGATTCGGACATGCTGTATTCGTGTCAGGGTCATAGCACTGGTCCACCACGTCGGTCAGGCCGAACAAACGAGGATTGTCGCGCATCAGGTGGTACCTGCCAAAGGTATCGAAATACATGACACCCCGGGGGAGCGCGGCCCGCAACTTCTGGTTCAGGTATTTGCTGAGGTAAGTCGCTGCCGCAATGGTCTGCGGATCCTGCGTGTTGTAGGCAGGCACCATCCCCATGTCGAACAGGCCCGGAACCAGGATTTTCTGCGCGCCGCGCTTCTGCAGGTCGTTCACAATCGCGAGAAGGTACGCTGCGGCGTGGTCGGCGGTCGCAGTCGTCAGGCCGTCGGCGGCGAAGTCGTTGAACCCGCCATAAACGACAAAGAGCGAGTGGCGAATAGTCTCCTGCGGGATAGAGCCAATCGTCGTGTTGTAGGCGGTTGTGATTCCGGGCAGTCCAAGCGATCCGATCTGCTCCGGCGTGCCTCCGTCAATCAGGTTTCCCAGGCCGGTGGTTGCGGCGGCATAGGCGTAATCAAGCAGCGGCATGTTCAGGAGGGCTGCCGTGTCCTCGATGGCTACCGGGCCGTTGGACCACCTCCCATTCCAGTAGGGCGGACCGGGGAATCCGAACAGCTTGTAGATGTTGCCGTTGTCGGCCAGGCTGTCGCTGTACACGATGATCTCCGAGTGACCGCTCCCGGGCGTCTGCTTCGAGAACTGGCTGGAGTTGGTTTGGGCCGGTAGAACGACGGTCGCCAGAGCGACCATCAACGCAACTACGCATAGTGCCCATTTCCTGGCGTTCATTCCTTTTCTCCTTTTCAAACGCGAGATTCGAGGGACAGCGGCGCGATGCGCCGACACCCCACAACGCAGCGGAGTGTGCATCAGGATCGTATCGAGAGCAATGCACCCGAGATAATTTATTGGTAAATCTTGCGAGTTATTCATTATGTGACCCTTAGTTGACGTGCTGCGCGGCCATCCGGCCACCGCAACCGAGGTAGTAAACTTGCCCAATCCGATAATGCAAGGCACCCTACCATCTCGCGTCCGCCTCGGCGAGTTCGAACTCGACCTGACAACCGCCGAACTGCGCAATGGCGACAAAACGGTTCTGTTAACGGAAAAACCCTTCCGCGTGCTGCTGGCTTTGATAGAGCACGACGGCGAGTTGATTACCCGCGAAGACCTCCAGAAGCGGCTCTGGCCCGACGACACCGTCGTGGATTTTGAGCACGGTATCAATACTGCGACCAGCAATCTGCGGCGGGCGCTCCGTGACTCCGCCAAACAGCCCAAATACATCGAGACCGTAGGGCGGCGCGGCTACCGTCTTACTGTTCCGGTAGAGCAGTTGCCAGTTGCCGGTGGTCAGTTGCCAAAAGCGGCCGCACCACCATCCTCACCCGCTGCTGGCGAGAGGGTGGGAATGGAGTTGCGTTATCAATCCGCGGCGGAAATGCAGGCTGACCTTGAGTCACTTCGCGGTAGCAAACGCTCGCTTCGACTTCGCTGGCGATGGATTGCGGCGGCCGCAGCACTGGTCATTGTTCTGACATGCGCGTGGCTGTATTGGCGCTCACGCGGCAGAACCAAGCTCACCGCGGATGACACCATCGTGCGCGCAGACTTCACCAACTCAACTGGCGACCCCATTTTTGACAGTGGGCTGAACATTGGTCTGCGTGTCGAGTTGGAGCAGACCCCATTTCTCAACGTCCTGACCCCCAACAAAGTGCGTGGAGCACTCCAACAGATCAACCTCCCAGAGAACGAGAGGTTAACACCGGAAGTGGCAAGAAAAGTCTGCTTGCACACCAACAGCAGAGCACTAGTATCCGGCTCGATTGCCGACGCCGGCAATCAGTATGCAATTGAACTCAGGGCCATCAATTGCGAGACGGGAGAGACGTTGGTCCGAACAAGAATGGAAGCCCAGGACCGCAACCAGGTAGTCAAGACGCTGGGCAATACTGGCAATGAATTACGTCGTAAGCTGGGCGAGCCGAAAGCTTCGTTGGAAAAGTTCAACAAGCCGCTCGACATTGCATTGACTCCGTCGCCGGAGGCCCTGAACGCATACGCCTCGGGGCTTGACCGACTTCGTGAAAAAGGAGATCGGGAAGCCATTCCATTTCTCCAGCAGGCAGTTCAACTAGATGCTGGCTTTGCTATGGCGTATCAGCAGTTGGCGGGCTGTTATTGGAATCTATTTTACGTGGCTCGGGCTACGGAAAATGCTCGTAAATCCTACGAGTTGCGCGATCGTGTCACTCAGCGGCAACGCTTCGTCATCGAGCAGACCTACTATGGAGTTGGGACTGGCGAACTGGAAAAGGCAGTCCAAGCAATCAGAGACTTACAACAAACATACCCAAGAACAGCTACCGATCTAGCTTTTTACTTGCGACTACTGGGCCAGTTCCCAGCGGCAGCGGTGGCGGCGCAGGGTGCGATCCGACTAGCACCTGGCAACTACCAACCTTACGCCAACCTAAGTGCGGCCAACCTGGCGATGAACCGCTTCGACGATGCAAGAAGTGCGCTTGAATTGGCGAAGAAACGCGGGATTGATGCCCCACGCCTCCGTTTGAACAGGTATTGGCTGGCCTGTATCGAGGGCGACACTGCGATGATGGACCAGCAACTCGTGTGGGCAAGAAATAATGAAAGCGATGCATACCTGGTACTCGATGCTGAGGGCGATAGTTATGCCTATCATGGCCAGCTTACAAAGGCGCGGAGATCGCTACGAAATTTGCTTGCGTTCGCCGAACAGGGGAAAGTCGGAGCAGTAAGACAGTTTCCATCATCAACTGCAGTCTGGTGGGAAGGTCTTGCGGGCAACGTCCGAAGGACGCAGCAAGCTGCCACAGGATCGTTGTCTGCAGCAGCAAACCCGAGCGTAAAAGCACAGACTGCCATATCCTTGGCAGTAGCGGGTCGAACGGCGCAAGCAGGAATCATCGCCGATCAGCTTAACGGCGCGTTTCCGCTTGACACGATGATGCAAAGCTATTCGATACCGACCATCAGGGCCGCCGCAGTGATGGACGAGGACCCAGCGCGTGCGATTGCTCTGCTTGAACCTGTAAAACCCTATGAGTTGGGTGGTAAGTATCAGTGGCATCTTGAGCCTGTGTATGTAAGGGGGCTGGCTTACCTTCGGGCGGGAAGAGGGCAGGAAGCGGCGCGTGAATTCCAGAAGATAATCGAACACCCTGGGATTGTTTTGGTTTCCATGCACGGCGCGGTGGCACGCCTTCAACTCGCCCGCGCGGAGGTGATGATGGGCGACAAGGCCGCCGCGCGCAAGTCGTACCAGGATTTCCTCACCCTCTGGAAAGACGCCGACCCCGATATTCCCATCTGCAAGCAAGCCAAGGCGGAGTATGCGAAGCTTAAGTGACCCCGCTCCGATAAGCTACAATTGACTCATGGCGCGTGGTTGGGAAAGTAAGTCTGTAGAAGCTCAAATCGAAGAATCCAACTCGGAACCCTCACACAACCAGCCTCCTGCTTCTGCCGAAGATATGCAATCCAGGAACCGCAAGGCTGGCCTGATGCTTTCGCGCAAGCACGTGCTTCAGCAACTCGAACGCAGCGCCGACGACCGCTATTCCGAGCTGCTTCGCCGGACACTGGCCGACTTGGATGCGCAAATTGCAGCAATTGGCAGTTAGCATTTAGCTTTGAGCACCTGGCCAAAGCCTCTTCAAGGGCGGCTCGCGGTCCACAGCACCTCGCAATTCTGCATGACTTAGCCGTTGCCAAGTGCCCAGGGCTAACAGCGGCCTTCCTCACACCCACCTGTGACCGCCGTCACGGAAGCGGTGTTCACCCGCGCCGCACAATGAGCTTAGAGGTGCTGTATGCCAGTCCTGTTAATTGCAATCGTTTTCTTCGCGATCTTCCTCGTCACGGGCGTGATGGGGATAACGGCGATGGTCGCCGAGCACCGCGGCAAGACGCTCTTCAGCGGTACTTGGAGCGACCAGCCCAAGCCCGCCAAGGCCGGTGGCAAACACATCGCTTAAGAAACGTTTTCCTGCTGGCACCCATAGCTGTCACTGACAGACCACGTGGCTCAGCATTTCGTTTGAGCGGTCTCCCCTCTACGTCGAGCCGAACCTCTTTGCCCGCAATCAGCAAACACCTGGCCTCATAATTCTGCGCTGCTTGTGTTCCAAAAACTCCTATTTCTATCCGCCAGCTATCGCTGGCTTGTTCACAGACTGAAATTCCTTAGGAGCATTGAATCCACAGGTTGCTGTTGCAACGTACTTCTTGCGGGGAGCCTCCGGGCAATCCTCCGCATGGACCGGTAGCGACTCCGTGCAACTTTCCCTGCGTTCGGGAGTCCTATTAGAAGCAGCTAGATTGAGGTGAGGGATGGCGGAAGACCGTCGGGAAGAAGAGCAGCGCTCCAGGGAGGAAGGGCCGCAGCAGGTTGCAGCGCTGCCACAGCCGGAAGTCCAAGCTTCTGAGCCACAGGACTCAGGAGCGGGCGCGCCGGTCGCGCCGCCGAATTTTGGCCCGGCGGGTGAACCCATCCGGGCCGTCAGCCAAAAAGAACGCCGGCGGATGAATCGCCGCGAGCTGCTGAAACTGGTTCCCGTGGTGGCAATAGGGGCTTTCGCGATTCCCAAGTTCCGTCAGCCGCTCCTTGATGAAGGTCTCCGCTTCAGCGACTGGGCCTCGGGCAAGCTCTTCAGCCGTCACCGGCTGGCGGAGACGTTCTCCGATCGCGACGTCGTTCCCTTCGATCGCTTTCCTTATAACTTCTACGACGTGGCTGACCCAGGGGTGGACCTGGAAAATTGGAAGCTCACCGTCGGGGGGTTGGTGCAGCGGCCGGGAGAGTACAAGCTGGAGCAAATCCAGGCGCTGCCGAAGATTGTGCAGAACACCCGGCACGTCTGCGTCGAAGGCTGGGACGTGATTGGCAACTTCGGCGGAGCGCGTGCCTCCGATTTCTTGCGCCTCATCGGGGCTGACACCAGCGCCCGCTTTCTGGAGGTGCAATGCGCGGACGCATACTACGAGTCCATTGACATGGCGACGATGCTGCAGCCGCAGACGCTGTTCTGCTACGAGATGTATGGCAAGCCACTCGACCGCGGACACGGCGCGCCGCTGCGCCTGCAGATGCCCACCAAGATCGGCTACAAGCAGGCCAAGTATCTGGTTGCCATTAACGTGACCAACGTGTTGCAGGGCGACAAGACTGGCTACTGGGAAGATCAGGGCTATAGCTGGTACGGAGGTCTGTGAGTCAATGGCGACGAGTGCGACGACAATCAAGACAACTGAAACAGCCGCAACAGTCACCGTTTCCTACGAGCATCCCTGGGTGGTTCGACTCGCTCACTGGCTGAATGCGGTGGCACTGCTCGTCATGATTGGCAGCGGGTTGCGCATCTTCATCGCGTTTCCGAGCTTCGGGCCGAAAATCCCGCAGCAGGATTTCATCGACATTCCCCGGCAGCTCACCATCGGAGGCTGGCTGGGCGGCGCGTTGCAGTGGCACTTTACCTTTATGTGGATCTTCGTTGGCAGCGGGCTGATGTATGTCATCTACCAGATTGTCACCGGGCATTGGCGCCAGGTGCTGTTCATGCCGCGTGATATCAAAGGCGTTTGGCCGATGGCGCGGCACTATTTCCTGTTCGGTCCCAAACCCGGGGTTGACGCCGCTTACAATCCACTGCAAAAGCTGGCCTACACCTCAACGATTTTCCTTGGCGTAGTGTCAATTCTGACCGGGCTGGTGCTCTACAAGCCGGTACAGTTCTGGTGGCTAGCCTGGCCAATGGGCGGATTTCATTACGCGCGCATCTGGCACTTCATCGCGATGTGCGGATTCGTGGCCTTCATTCCCGGTCATCTCATCATGGTCGCGGCGCACGGCTGGAACAACTTCTACTCCATGGTCACGGGATGGAAGCGCGATCCAGAGTATCTGGGATGAGGGTGCGATATGCTCCGCTTTATAGACCACTAGCCGTGCCCAGGCCCGACCCCCCTCCCCTACAGTCTCGTCCGAACGCGAAATTTTAACCAACTTTCAATAACTTACGACAAATCTTGCGCTCCTAAGTCGCGTGATATCAAGAGTTTCCATGTAAGTCTAATGGTTCCAAGAAGTTATGCAGATCTGTGCAACTTATTGAATGCAAATAGGTTACACGTAAGCTCTTGATCCACAGTGGTTTATGTCTGTGCTATGAATCCCGCCCCTACAGTTCCCTTAGAGTTATGCCTGCCTGGCAACTCTGACGAGGCCGACTTCTAGGCCGCGAACCTTCGGGTGTTTGTCAAAGAACCTTCCGGGCGCGCACTAGGCGCGGGCGGAGGAGACACACAAAAGCCCTCTCCTCACAAACAGTCAATACCGAGAGGTTTGGCTCGGCAAGTGCACAGGTCACAGCCGTTGGTGACGAGACTCTGGGGTCTGGAAGGATCTCCCTAAACTTCGGGCAGTGCGTGAAGTCGAGAAGCGATTCGATCTCATCATCGCGTCACTCCCGCTGCCCTTCGTAGGAATCATGGATCTCGTCGCAGAAGTTGATGGCGGAATTGCCGTCATCGACTTCAAGACTGCGGCGTCGGCCTACGATGACCACGAAGTCACGCTCTCCGATCAACTGACGGCGTACTCACTGGCCGAACCGGATGCCACGAAGGTCGCCTACTGCGTGTTCGTCAAGACCAAAGAGCCGCGCATCGAATGGCACTTCGCCAAACGGAGCGCGAATGAGCGAGCCGAATACGTTGGGAAAATCCGGCTCGTCTCTGAGGACATCGCAGCCGGGAAGTTCTACAAACGTCCGGGAAAACACTGCGCCTACTGCGACTTCCTGCCATTGTGCATGGGAGACAAGCGACGGGCGGAAGAGACTCTCGTGAGGATCATTTGACTGTTATTGGAGCCATGCGCTGCTGCGTGGCTCTTTTTTTGTGACTCAACCGGCACCAGGCTGGCCGTGATAACTGGTTGTTGACCGAGGCTCGCCGTCACTCCGCGTCATGCTTGTGCCCACTCTCTCGCCAAAAGCAAGCGAGAAGCGTGGGGCATCCTCATCCGAAAGGGTGGGCCACCGCCCGTTCCCTCCTGTGGTAGAGCAAGCACAGGAAAGTTGTAACTGCGGCGATGATGCCAAGGGGAGTAAGCACCAGAATTCTTCCTATTACCCGCTCATCCGGGTGTGGACCGTGATACGTTATATCCCACCAAATTCCCCAGATGAAGGTAACAAGATAAAAACCGGGATTTATCAAAAGTGAGAGCCAAGATCGCTTCATCTCAGCTATGATGCCTACAAGCATTATCAAAACCACGCAGAGTCTTGAAGCGTTGTCGCGAATCAGTTGCTGTACCGGAACCCTTCCCGCATCAAGAAGAGCTCGAAGCTGAGTTGAGTCTCGATATTGGCCATACGCTGCGCCAATAAGAATCAAGATTATAAGGCTGTTAACCGTAATCACCCAGCGTTTCAACCATTTCCTGTTCGTCACAGCTCACCTCCCAGCATACTGTTCGTTGTAGCACGCTTGGATGATGTTCGAAACAAAACCAAAGCAGTTCATGCACGTAGCGTTGAGGTTAGTCTGCCCGGTGGCCCAGGTTAGCGCCCGTCTTTTGGGCGCTAACCCTTCGACAAGCTCAGGGCAGGCTCTGGGCATAAGAAGACTCGAGGTGGACCACCGGACATTCTCAACTCACGATCTCGAGCCGTCCACTCCGACTCGATCTCCACTACTCCCTTCTCCCGGAACGCATAATGGCGGAAACTGCTCCATTTCCAACCTCCCGGTTCTTTCACCAGTCCGCGTTTCACGGGATTCCGGTGGAGATATCGTAACTTCACTCCAAACTCCCGCGCATTCCTTACGTTGCGGTCGTAGTATCGTTTTTGCCAGAACGAACCCGATTTCTCGGACCCCAGGTTAGCCCTAAAGAAGGGTGAACCCTTCGACAAGCTCAGGGCAGGCTCTGGGGCACCGAACTTTGGGCTGTGCAGCCGTTTGGTGAACGATAGCTTCAGGTAGTGGATCGCCTCGGCCAGCGTGCCATGTTCGGGCTCGCTAAGCAGCAGGTGAACGTGTTCCGGCATCACGACATATCCGTAAATGCGCATGTCGAAGCGACGGCGCATGTCCTCGAGACACACCGGGAACAAGTCGTAAACTGCGGCGTTGACGAAATTGGGCTGGCGGCGATGACAACTAAAAGTGACGAAATGCGACTGCCCGGATTCCTGATACCGCCGCAGGCCACGTGGCATGAGAAAACCTGTGTTCCGCTCTACAGTATAGTCAGCCCAGGTTAGCGTCCAAAAGAAGGACGCGAACCTGGGGCACCGGGCACCGGGCTCGAATCAAATTATCCTTGTTCACTATTAGAATCCTTCGAGAGAAATCTTTCTGCGAGCCCCAACGCTCCCGAGATAATCAAAAAATCCGCGATTCCAACCGGCATCGTATAGAAGAGCGTAGGCAAGTTTCCTTGCGGCCATTGAACCATAAAAATTAATGGGATGTGAAGCGCCAAGACGACTGCGATGATCGTCCAGAACCAGAGGTGCTTCCTCAAGTTCCAGCGGATTTTGATGGCGAAGAGTATCGCAATTAAAGCAATGCAGACGGCCAGAGCTGCGTCGGCGTTATAAAAATAAGTAACGATAATGAATACCGGCACCGTCACAGCCCCAATTTTGAGGCCTGTGTAGTCGACAGGTTCTTTCGGCTTCGGCGATTCGTAATCGAACATGGGCATTCTCCTGAACTTCTCCCCTACCAGCCCGGGGCCCCAGCTTCGCGGACGGGTGGCCCACCCTTTCGACCTGAGTCTTAAACATGGGGTGCCCCATCCTTCTCGCCTGCTTTTGGCGAGAGGGTGGCGCCGCTTCCCGAACCTTGACCCGCAGCGGCATTCCCATCCGTTCTCGCCGCCGACCGGTCCATTCCGACTCGATTTCCACCACGCCGTCAACTCCTGTCGCATAATGAACAAAGCTGCTCGACGCCCAATCCTCCGGCTTTTCGACCAATCCCCGCTTCACGGGATTGCGATGCATGTAGCGCAACTTCTCAACCCGCTTCTTGGCCGTCCAGACATTGAAATCGTAATACCGCGCTTGCCAAAAGGGGAATCCACCGGCACGGGAGCGCAGCCGTTGCGTCACAATTTGTTTCAGCATCTGGATGGCCACCGCCAGACGGCTTCGCTCGGGTTCGCTCACCAGCAGGTGGACATGTTCAGGCATGACCACGTAACCGGTGACGTAGAATCCGTACCAGCGGCGCACGCGCTCCAGGGTCTGCTCGAATACACGTCGGGCCTGCGGAGCCCCTAACAGCGGCTGGCGACGGTAGCAACTGAAGGTGATGAAATGGAGGTCGCCGGCTTGCTGGTAGCGTTTTAGGCCTCGCGGCACAGGGCCACGGTAATACCGGGTTCAGGCGTTGCGCTGTGACCCGGGTCACACCGTCTTGTGCCCACCCTCTCGCCAACACCGGGCGACAAGGGTGGGGCACCCACATTATTAACACCTGTGTGTGTCGAAATGGTGGGCTACCCGTCTGTCGTGTTAGCCAATCTCGCACCCAAATCAGGATCGGCAGGGAATTTCCCGATTTGGAATGGATTGCTTGTTCCAGGAGCGAAGTCCCGTTGACTCGGGACGCATTACGGGGCAACAATCGAGGTAACTATTAACTGGTTACCTTCGGGAGTTCCGCAATGCGCGTCTTGGTTGTGGAAGATGACGGTCCTCTGGCGAGCTTCGTGCGCAAGGGATTGGAAGCTGAGCACTACGCTGTCGATGTTGCACCCGACGGCGAACGGGCCCGGCAAATGGCGCTGGAGAGCGACTACGACATGCTCGTCCTGGATTTGAACCTGCCTAAACTCGATGGCATCAGCGTCCTCGGCTCGATCCGGCCGAAGAAGCCCTCGCTGCCGGTTCTGGTACTCACGGCGCGCAGCCGGGTTGAAGATCGCGTGCAGTCCCTGGACAGCGGCGCCGATGATTGCCTGATCAAACCGTTCTCCTTTACCGAACTCTCGGCGCGGGTGCGTGCCCTGTTGCGGCGAGGCCCGCGAACGGTGGAAACGGTATTGCGGGTCGCCGATCTCGAACTCGACCGGGTGGAGCGAAAAGTGGAGCGGGCAGGCAAGCACATCGAACTGACCTCCAAAGAATTCGCCTTGCTGGAATACCTCATGCGCAACGCGGGGCGCCGCGTCACTCGCGCCATGATCGTCGAGCACGTGTGGAACCTTTCGTTCGACACCACCACCAACATCGTTGACGTTTACATTAATTACCTGCGCAAGAAAGTGGATGGGGAGCACTCGCCCCATCTCATTCACACCGTTCGCGGAGTGGGCTACGAACTGAGTTGCCACGCTGAGGCGACAGTGTGAGTCCGGCTGAGGAATCGCCGGCAGAGAACATGTCCAGTCACGGCAGTTTTGTCTCTGACGTCCTTCACAAACTCAGCCAGCCTCTCACCGCATTGCACTGCTCACTCCAGCTTTCTCTGGTGCGCGATCAAACTTCTGAGGAGTTCCGCGCCAGCGTAGAGGCTGCGTTGCAGAATGCGGAACGTCTGCGGCAAAACATTGTGCTGCTGCGCGAGCTGAGTGACGCCGACGATCCCGGAGACATCTCGGCGCCAGTCCACTTGCAGGAATTATTGCAGGAGGCACAGCAGGATTTTCTTCCCGTTTGCGAGTCTGCCGGCGGATTCTTCACCGTCCGTTGCGGGCCCGTGCAAGTTCGAGGTAGTGGAGCGAAGCTGCGGCGGGCCTTCTTTTATCTGCTGGAATACCTGCTGCGCAGCTATGAGTCGCGAAGCCTCAGTATTACTGTCAAGCCTGCGAAGGGACGAGTCGAAATCAGAATGAGCTTCTCGGGTGCTAAGCTCGCGGCCGTTCCCATCAACGACACCTCGGATGCCATGGCGACGGGCGAGATGGAGATCGCACGCCGGACCTTTCGCGCGGTTGGAGGAGACTTGGCACTGGTCGAACCCAGGGGTGCATCCACGGGCTGCGTTATCACCCTATTAGTTGCCGGTTGAGTCGCGGAAAACTCGATTCGGCGCAATCGTCGTCTGGCGCGAATTTCTTCAGTTTCCAAGAAAATTCTAATTCGCTACTAAGGCCGTTCTAACGTTGTGGGATTACAACATCCTCATGACGACCTTAGCTCAATCCCCCTACATCCCCGATCCGGCCGTTATCGTAGCCAGCCCCAATCCCGGCATTCGCAAGCAACTCGTGCAAAACCTGCTGCAGTCGCGTATCTCTGCCGCCGAGGCGCTGGGCGGAGCTGATGCGCTGGGACAACTGGAAAGTAGCGAATGCCAGCTTCTGTTCCTCGACCGCAGCCTGCCCGATCTCGACGCCGAAGAATTGTTGCAGATCATTCACCGGCGCTTCCCTGGTATTGATGTGTTGCTGCTCGACGACGCCGGGCATCCGTTGCTTCCGTCGCAATGGCGGAGTGCCGGCGCGCACCATCTGTTCGAGAGCATCAATCGCTGGTCAACTCCCTCACCGGACACGCCTCCCCCGCAAGCAGCGCCGCCGCTGATTGAGCCCCTGCCGGGAATGGTGGGGCAATCGCCCTGCATGCATGCGGTGTATCGCATGGCCCGCCTGGTGGCGTCGCGCCGCACGCCGGTGCTCATCACGGGAGCGAGCGGAACCGGTAAGGAAGTGGTTGCCGAGGCAATCCATCGCCTGAGCCCGCGCGTCAACAAAGAGTTCGTAGTCATCAATTGCGCGGCCATCCCCGAGGCGCTGCTGGAGTCGGAGCTGTTCGGCTATGTGCGCGGCGCCTTCACCGGTGCAGTACAGTCGCGCATCGGAAGGATTCACAGCGCGCACGGCGGAACGTTGTTCCTCGACGAGATCGGCGAGCTGCCGCTGGGTATGCAGGCCAAGCTGTTGCGCTTTCTCGATCAGGGCGAAGTACAACGGCTGGGCAGCTCGGACGTGTTTCGGGTCGATGTGCGGGTGCTGGCGGCAAGCAACGCCAATCTTGCTGACCTGGCGGAGCGCAAACTCTTCCGCGAGGACTTGTTCTATCGCCTGTCCGTGTTCCCCATCGCGCTGCCTCCTTTGGCGCAACGGCGCGCTGACGTCGAGCCGCTGTCCCGCCACTTCCTGCGCAAGTTCGAGCCTGAGAACACCGGCGTCACGCTCTCGCCGGAAGCCGTGTGGCTGCTGGAGAAGCACTCCTGGCCGGGCAATGTGCGCGAGCTGCAGCACGTGATCGAACGGGCCTCGATACTGGCTGAAGGCGGGCCTATCCTGCCTGAGCATCTCGGCTTGCCGGGCAGCGAGATCGCGCAACTGACCGCCGCCGGCAGTCACCTGGCGTAAGTGCGATCTAATCTGCAGCCGTCGCGATCGGCAAACGCCGTGCAGGAGCGCTAGGCAGATGTTGCCCAGCACACAATTCGCCAACCCCGCTCTGCCGCCCAAGCTGCGCGATAACTTTCCGGGGATGCCGTCTTTGCGGCGGCCCGAGATGACCGGCTCCAAGTCAATGATCGGAAGTTCCCCGGCGCTGCTGGCGGCGCTGGAGCAGGCGCGGCAGGCGGCCCGCAGCGATGCCGACATCCTGCTAGAGGCGGAAAGCGGCACCGGCAAAGAACTGCTGGCACGGTTCATCCACGAGCACAGTGCGCGCGCCGCCAAGCCTTTTGTCGCCATCAACTGCGCCGCGGTTCCCGAGCAGCTGCTGGAGGCCGAACTGTTCGGCCACGTCCGCGGCGCGTTCACCGGCGCTCTGGCCAATCGCATCGGCAAGTTCGAGCTGGCCCACGGCGGAACCCTGCTGTTGGACGAGATTGGCGAAATGCCTGCGGTGCTCCAGCCCAAACTGCTGCGGGTACTGCAGGAGCGCGAGTTCTATCGCCTGGGAGACAACCGCGCCACCTCGGTGAATGTGCGGGTCATCGCCAGCACCAATCGGCCGTTGCAAGGCCTGGTCCGCGACGGGCGCTTCCGCGAAGACCTCTATTACCGCCTGAACGTGATCCCGCTCAGCCTGCCGCCGCTGCGTCAGCGCGGCGAGGACGTGATCGAGCTGGCCGAATATTTTGCGGCGAAGTTTGCCGCGCCCAAGCCCCCGCCCGCCATGAGTGAGCCTTTCCGCGCGACCTTGCGTTGCCATTGCTGGCCGGGCAACGTTCGCGAGCTGGCCAACGCCATCCGGCGCGCGGTTGCGCTGTGCCCGGGGGATGAAATCGATGCCGATGCCCTGCGCCTGGCCGCCCCCCCGGCGCTGGGACCGGCGCCCTGGCTCAAGCCTGGGCTGTCGCTGCGCGAAGCCGAGAAGGCGCTTCTGGAAATTACGCTGGAGGCAACCGCGGGCAACCGGACCCGGGCGGCAGCGCTGCTGGGCGTGAGCTTGCGCACCGTCCGCAACAAGATTCGCGAACATGGGCTGCCGCCCCGCAGGAGGTTGTCATGAACCTGGTGGAGACTCCACTGATGCATACCTTGAGCCGGGCGCTGGATCTCACTTCGGCGCGGCAGAATCTGGTGAGCCAGAACGTCGCCAACATCGATACCCCCGGCTACAAGGCAAGGGACATTGATTTCCGCCAGGAGTTGCAGCGCGCTCTCGGTGATGAGCTGCTTCCGGAAAGCGCGCCGGTGGTGCGCGAGGTGTCAGGGCTGATCGAGCGTCCTGACGGGAACAACGTCAGCCTCGACCGCGAGAGCCTGCTGATGGCGCAGAACCAGCTGGCTTTCCAGGTGGATGTGCAACTGTTGCGCGACGAGTTCAATCGCCTGCAGCAGGCGATCAATGGAGGCAGCGGACAATGAACCTGTTTGGATTGTTCCAGATCAGCGGGTCGGCCCTGACCGCCGAGCGCTTGCGGGCCGAGGTGGCCACCAGCAATCTGGCGAATTCGGAGACCACGCGCACTCCGGAAGGCGGACCTTACCGGCGGCTCATGGTGGTGTTCAACAGCCGCCCGGCCTCGCAATTCCGTTTGCTGCTGGCCGGC
The DNA here is from genome assembly GCA_963823635.1 of uncultured Acidobacteriaceae bacterium. Lineage (GTDB taxonomy): Bacteria > Acidobacteriota > Terriglobia > Terriglobales > Acidobacteriaceae > Bog-257. The sequence goes on from CAWGMV010000011.1 coordinate 69,874, forward strand.
TCGTTCAACCAAGGCGGATTGCAGGAGGCGGGAGGAGTGCGGGTCAGCCAGGTGGTAGACGATCCCACTCCGCCGCAGCGCCGCTATGAGCCGGGTCATCCCGATGCCGACTCGTCCGGCTACGTTGACTATCCCGCCATCAATCCGGTGCAGGAGATGGTGGACTTAATGGGCGCGCAGCGGGCCTACGAACTGAACGCCAGCGCGGTGCAGGCAGCCAAGCAGATGATCCAGCAGTCGCTGCAGATTTTGAAGTAGGCGTACAAGCATGGGCCTCAGACCATGAGCACGAACGCGGTTAATCCAAATTTGCCGATTCCATCACCCGGTTTGCGGCAGACTGCCATTCCGCTGCCGCCCAGCGGCGGCTTTGGCGAAGTTTTGCGCGAAGCAGTATCGGAAGTCGACAACCTCCACCTGGATGCGCAGTACAAGGTTAGCGGCCTGGTCGAAGGCAACGGGGTTGACGTGCACGACGCCATGATTGCGGTGGAGAAGGCGGATCTTTCGTTTCAACTTATGCTGCAGGTGCGCAACAAAGTGGTGCAGGCCTACCAGCAGATCGCCGGCATGCAGTTCTGAGGTAACGGGGCTTTGCGGCATTGAACGGCAATCTCACATTGGCGCAGATGACGCAGCAGACCAGGGAATTCATCCTTGGCCTGACCACCAAGCAGCGGGCGCTGGTGGCCGGCGGCGCGGTGCTGGTTGCGGCCACCCTGTGCGTCTTCGTGCAATTGATTGCCAAGCCTGACTACAAGGTCCTGTATTCCGGGCTGACCCCCAGCGACGCCCAGGGGATCACCGCCAGCCTCAATGCCAGGAAAATCCCCTTCGAGCAATCGCCGGACGGGGCCAGCATCCTGGTTCCCGCCGACAAGCTGGACAGCGCACGGCTGGAGATCGCCTCTCAGCCCATGCCCCACAGCGGGCGCATGGGCTTCGAATTGTTCGACAAACCGAACTGGGCAGGCTCCGACTTCAGCGAAAAGGTGAATTATCAGCGGGCGCTGGAAGCTGAGCTGGAGCGCACCCTGGCCACCCTCAGCGAGGTTGAGGCCGTGCGGGTGCATCTGGTGATGCCGGCTGAATCGCTGTACAGCGAGCGCGAGCGCTCGGCCAAAGCCTCGGTGATGGTGAAGCTGCGCCAGGGCCGGTTACCCGAGCAATCGGACATGGCCATCCGCCAGATGGTGGCGGGAGCGGTGGACCGGCTCAGTCCGGAAAACGTCGTGGTGGTCGATGCCGAGACCAATCTGCCGCTGGGCCGTTTCGGCGGCAGTGGCGCCGCAGGTGGCGCTTCCGAGATCGACCAGGAGCTGGCCAAGCGCGTGGTCGACACCCTGGAGCCGGTGGTAGGCGCGCAAGGGGTGCGCGCCAGCGTGCACGTGGAGTACGACCTCAGCTCCGGCGAGGAGACCCAGGAGACTTACGATCCGGCCAGCAGCGTGGCCTTGAGCGTTACCCGCAGCGAGGAGCGGCTGGGCAGCGAATCGCCGGGTGGCGTTCCCGGAACCAGCAGCAACCTGCCTAATGCCAAAGTTGCTCCGCCTGCGAAATCGGGCAGCGAGAGCCACACCTCCAAGGCGGAGAGCGGCACCTATGCGGTGAACAAACTGGTGCGGCGCACCCTGCAGCCGGCGGGCAGAATTAAGCGGATTGCGGCGGCCCTGCTGGTGGACGATGCGGTCGAGATCGAGCAGAAGAACAATCAGCGCACCGCTACTCGCCGCAAGCGTTCGCCGGACGAGATGAAGCAGATCGAGCAATTAGCTGCGGCGACGCTGGGCATCGATCTGAAGCGCGGCGATCTGCTGGCGGTGGAGAACCTTTCATTCCAGAACCTGCAACCGGACCTGCCGGCGCCTCTGACGTTCCTGGAGAAGCTGCAGCGCACGCTGCACAACTGGACATGGGTCTTCCGCTATCTCGCGCTGGCCTGCCTGTTTGGCAGCGTGTACATGCTGTTGCTCCGTCCGGTAAAGAAGCAATTTATGACCATGTTGCGGGAACTGCCGGCGCGCATCGCCAACCGGAACGCCATCAGCGAAACCGCCAGCGCCAAAGTTGCGGCTGCGCCTCAGCCCGAGGCGCTGGAAGAAATGCTGGGAGCGGCGGGCCTCGACGGTGACGCAGGGTTGAAGAAGCTGGCCATTCTCAAGAACCACTTGGTGGAGAAGGTGAAGACGGAACCGGCCGGCGCTTCACGGCTGGTCCAGAACTGGCTGCGGGAGGGTAGCGTGGAATGAACCCTGAGGCGCTGGCGACGACGAACCTCAGCGGGCTGCGCAAGGCGGCGGTACTGCTGGTGCTGCTGGGCGAGGAAGCTGCGACCTCGGTGTACCGCAATCTCAGCCAGGCGCAGGTGCAGCGTCTGACGCAGGAGATTGCGGAGCTGAACGGGGTGAAGCCGGAGACCGCTGCCGAAGTCCTGGAGGAGTATTACCGGCTGAGCCTGACCCAGGATTATCTGGCCCAGGGGGGCGACACGTATGCACGCAACCTGCTGGTGAAGGCCTTCGGGAACGAGGGCGCCAAGGCATTGCTGGAGCAGGTCAGCCGCGCCCAGGACCTCAGCGCCAACCAGCTGGATGCTTTGCAGAAGGCCGATCCCCAGGAGCTGGCGCGATTTCTGGAAGACGAACAGCCGCAAACCATTGCCCTGATCCTGGCCTACCTCGAACCCAAGCCGGCTTCGGCCTTGCTGATGAAGCTGCCGGAATCGGTGCGCGTAGAAGCGGTGAAGCGGCTGGCCACGCTGCGGAACTTCTCTCCCGAGATGGCGCAAAAGGTGTCGCAGGTTTTGCAGAAACGGCTGCAGCGTATGGGTGAGCAGAATCGGCGGGCTTATCCTGGCTTCAAGAGCGCGGCCGACCTGATGAACCGCCTGGAGCCGGCGGCGATGAAGTCGGTGCTGGACGAAATCGAAGCGGGAGACGCCAAGCTGGCGCTGAACATCCGCAACCTGATGTTCACCTTCGACGATCTGCTGGGCGTGCCGGAGGCAGGCATTCGCGAACTGGTGGCCCGGCTCGACAAGAAGGTCCTGACTCTGGCCTTGAAAGGAGCTTCCGAGGAGTTACGCAACCACCTGATGAAAGCGATTTCCGCCCGCGCCTACGAGATGCTGAAGGAAGACATGGAGGTGATGGGCCCAGTCCGTGCGCGGGAAGTCAATAAGGCGCAGCAGGAAGCGGTAGCGGTGGCCCGCAAGCTGGAGGCCGAAGGCAAGATCATCCTCAAGCAGGAGAGTGGCGATGAGTACATCGTTTGAGCGCCGGGTGGAGAATTTTCATTATCCGGTGATTCCACCGGCAGTGCTGAGACGGCAGGCGGCCGAGGACTCGGCCAGCGAAGCCGCGTTGAAAGCGCGCGAATTGGCCATGCAGCAGGAACTTGCCGCCGCCGTAGAAACGGCGCGGGCCGAAAGCTTCAGACTGGGTGAGGCGCAGGCACAGGCAGCCGCGCAGCAGGCGATCGGGGAGGAACGTGCTGCCGTGCTATCCGCGCTCGAGGACTTTGCCATCCGCCGGGAGGAGTATTTTCGCCGGGTTGAAAGCGAGATTGTACGTCTGGCGCTGGCCATCGCGCGCAAGGTGCTGCATCGCGAAGCGCAGATGGACCCCCTGCTGCTGGCGGGAGTGGTGCGCGTAGCCCTCGACCAGATGCAGGCCGGATCGCGCGTTGTGCTGCGGAGCTCTCCAGAATCAGCCGACCTCTGGCGCGAGTTCTGCGAGCAGCACTGCCAGAGCAATCATGCCGTCGAGGTTGTAGCCGACAGCGCGCTGGAAGGACACGTTTGCCTGCTACAAGCCGAGGTAGGCACGAGCGAAATCAGCCTTGACAGCCAACTGCAAGAGATCGAGAGCGGCTTCTTCGATCTCCTGCGTGAGCCTCCCGGAGCCCAGCCATGACCAGCGGCGTGCTGCTTCCCTACTTCAGCCAGTTGGAACAGCAGCGCACGCTTTCCTGGCAGGGGCGAGTGACACAAGTCGTCGGCAATTTGGTGGAATCCGTTGGGCCTCCGTGCTGTCTGGGAGAGTGTTGCGAAATCCAGGACTGCCACGGACGGCTGTATTCCGGAGAGGTGGTGGGCTTTCGCGGCAACACGGTCCTGACCATGCCTCTGGAAAAACCGAGTGGGGTGCGCTATGGCGACGCCATATCCGCTCGTGGCGAACGGCCATCGCTGGCGGTTGGAGAGGGCCTGCTCGGCCGCGTCATCGATGGCGCCGGACGGCCGCTTGACCTCCGTGCTCCCTATGCTGCGCGCGAGCGCTGGGCGTTGGACAGCTTGGCGCCGCCGGCGCTGCAACGCCTGCCCATTCGCGAGCCGCTGGGCTGCGGAGTCCGCGCCATTGACGCCTTCCTGACCAGCGGCCGGGGACAGCGGCTGGGCATCTTTGGCGGCAGCGGCGTCGGCAAGAGCACGCTGATCGGCATGATGGCCCGGGGCACTGCCGCCGACCTGACCGTGCTGGCGCTGGTTGGCGAGCGCGGTCGCGAAGTAGGCGAGTTCCTCGAAGCGCTGGGCGAAGACGGCCGTCGCCGTTCGGTTGTCGTCGTTTCCACCTCCGACCAGTCGCCGCTGTTGCGCATTCGCGCTGCTCTGGCTGCGACCAGCATTGCGGAATACTTTTGTCACTCCGGCCGCGATGTTCTCCTCGTCGTTGACTCGCTGACGCGCTTTGCCATGGCCCAGCGCGAAATCGGACTGGCGGCAGGTGAGCCGCCCACCGCGAAGGCCTATACGCCATCGGTGTTCAGTATGCTGGCGCGTTTGGTGGAGCGCGCCGGACGCTTTGCCGCCGGCAGCATCACCGCCTTCTACACTGTGCTGATGGAAGGTGACGACCAGCAGGATCCCCTGGTTGACGCTCTGCGCTCGCTGGTTGACGGACACATCGTCCTGGACCGGCGACTGGCAATGCAAAATCAGTATCCGCCGATCTCCATCCTCGACAGCCTCAGCCGTCTGATGCCGTCGGTGGCCTCGCGGGAGCACCTGGCCAGGAGCCACCAGTTGCGGGCGTTGCTGTCGGCGTATGCCAAGTCGGAAGACCTCATCCGCATCGGCGCCTATAGCAAGGGCACCGACCCGTTGCTTGACAGCGCCATCGCGGTGCTGCCGGAGTTGCAGGCCTTTCTCCGCCAGACGCCTGAAGAGCAGGCTCCCTTCGCCGATACCGTGGCTCGCCTCAACTCCCTCCCCTGCTAACATGGCCTTCCATTTCACCCTCGAAGCGGTGTTGCGCCTAAGGCAAAGCCTGGAAGACCGCGAACTGCTGCTGCTGCAGTCATTGTTGACACGCCGGGCGGCGCTGCTCAGCGAAGTTGAGCAGTTGCGCCAGAGCAGTCTCAATCTTGAGCAGAAAACCAAGCAGGCGATGCTGTTGCGGCCAACCCCGGCAGTTGAGATCCACTTTGCCATGGCCCGGCTGCAGGGACTCGATCGCCGGCAACAACTCCTGCGGGAACAGTTACGCCAACTGGAGAGCGCAATCGTGGAGCAACGATTGCGCTACCAACAGCAACGGCGCAACCGCGAGGCACTGGAGGCGTTACGTGAGGCGCAACTACGGGATTACCGACTCACGCAACGGCGGCGGGAACAGGCACAACTGGACGAATTGCATCTGCTGCGGAGGAAGCCACAGTCAGCCGTTAGCACTTAGCCAAAGCGAATGCCCAGCAGCAGGCAATGGCTAACGGCCACAACTGGGGCCACACAAATAAACGCAATTCGGCCAAAAAGCGTCACAGGGTTTTTGTGTAAAGTTTTGTAAAGCGTCCCAAAATGGAACGCATTCAACCCGGTAAATTGGGGGCGTGATTCAGGCGGGCCAAAGTTGTTACATCCCCGGCCCGGTTCCGGCGGCCGCGCCTTCCGTGGCTCTAGCCATGGGTAGAGGGCCCATTTCCGTCCGCGCTGACAGTCCGGCGCTTCCACCCAAAAGAGGGCAGGTCTCTTGCAGAGCTTAATATGGAGGGCACTGCCCAGGTATGGTAGTGATGGAGTTTGAAATCTGACGGGCTGGTTTGGACTGCCGTCCCGTGGCATCGCACTACATGTATTACAACTTTTGCCGAGTACATCGGACAATGCGGGTGACGCCAGGGGTGGAAGCTGGTACCGCAGACCACGTTTAGAGTTTGGAAGAGTCTGTGGCACTATTGGTGGAACGGAGGGTTGAAAGAGCGGCATGATTGCTAAGGCTATCCGCGTGGTTATCCTTGCTGGCTTATGCGCGCCCATCCTGCTCGGCGCGTTCATGCTCTACTCCGCGTGCTTCAGCCGGTCATGGGGTAAGGGGAAGCGATACCCTGTCACGTGGTACATGCGCCTGTTTGCAGGCGGAATGGGATTCCTGCTGCTGTTCTTTGGTATTCGACTGCTACTTTCAGAGTAGCCAACTGCCAGTAAGCGGGTTAAACTTTGAAACTGCATCACTACCCCAGGTATTTCACGTTTCATCCCCGCCGTCAATTCCAGTAGAATCGAGCATTGCACTACAATTTCTCCACGACGTGGTCGCCTCTAATCTCTAAGCACCTCTGCACCCTGCGGGGATTATGCGCGAACTGAACCGGCTCCTCCGCTACCTCCGGCCATTCTGGTTCTACATCCTCGCTTCGGTGCTTGCGATGGCGATGGTCGGCTTGCTGGAAGGCTTCCGGCTACTGCTGATTGGGCCCATCTTCGACCGCGTTCTCAATCCTTCATCTCATTCCCGCGACCTGCCGTTGTTCCGGATGCCCATTACCGGCCAGCCCATCCAATTGGCCTGGTTCGTTCCTGAGCACTTCCACAACGTGTGGACGATGGTCGCTTTCGCGCTGGTCGTTTCCACGGTGCTGAAGGGCTTGTTCGATTATCTCGGCACCTACCTGGCCAACTACGCCGGCTTCGGCATGATTACCGACCTGCGCAACGAGCTTTACACGGCCACGCTGCGGCGCTCGGTCGCCTTTTTCCAGAAGTATTCCACCGGCACGCTGCTGTCGGCGATTATCAGCGACATTGACCGCGTGCAGTATGCAGTGTCCACGGTAGTGGCGGAATTCCTGCAACAGTTCTTTACCTTCCTGTTCACTGCCGCGGTAGTCATCCTGCTCGGTGGACGCCTGACCTGGGTGCTGGCCGTCTTCGTCCCGGTCATTATTGTGGCGGCGAGGCGAGTCGGCCAGCGTGTGCGCACCACCACTCGTAAAGGCCAGGACAAAGTCGCCGACATCCAGAACATCCTGCAGGAAACCATCACCGGCGTCCGCATCGTGAAAGCCTTCTCCATGGAAGCCTGGGAGACGAACCGCTTCCGCGAGGCCGCGCGGCGGCTGTTCAAGGCGAACCTGCGCTCAGTGAGCGCCTACGCCGTCAGCTCACCCATGATGGACATCTTCGGCGCCATCGCCATCGCGGTGCTCATCCTTATCGGCCGCGAGTACATCAAGCATGGCGTCTTCACCGAGGGCGTGTTTCTGGCGTTCATAATCGCAGTCTTCAAGCTGTATGAGCCGGTGCGTAAGTTTGGGCAATTCCATAACAACTTCCAGCAGGCGCTGGGCGCGTCGTCGGCCATCTTTAACTTTCTCGACGCCCAGGACGACGTGCGCGAGAAGCCCGGCGCGATGAAGCTTCCTCCGTTCCAGCGCAGCATATCTTTCGAGCATGCTTACTTTTCCTACGAGAACGGCGACGGCGCACGCGGCGTGCTGCACGACATCAATCTGGACGTCAGGCCGGGAGAAGTGGTGGCCATTGTCGGCTCCAGCGGAGCAGGGAAGACCACGCTGATGCATCTGCTGCCACGCTTCTTCGATGTCACGCACGGGCGTCTGCTGATTGACGGCCAGGACGTGCGCGATCTCACCGTTGCGTCGTTGCGCTCGCAGATCGCCATTGTCACCCAGGACACTATCCTGTTCAACGACACAGTGCGCAACAACATTGCCTACGGCCAGCCGCATGTCTCGCCGCAGGTAGTGGAAGACGCGGCGCGCGCGGCTCTGGCGCACGACTTCATCATGGCGCTGCCCGAAGGTTACGACTCGGTGATTGGCGAGCGCGGCTTGCGTCTGAGCGGCGGCGAGCGCCAGCGCATCTCGATCGCGCGCGCTATTCTGAAGGACGCGCCCATCCTGATTCTCGACGAAGCCACCTCTGCGCTCGACTCGGAAAGCGAATCGCTGGTGCAATCGGCGTTGCAAAACCTGATGACCGGTCGTACCGTTTTCGTCATCGCGCACCGGCTGTCCACGGTGCGCCGCGCCGACCGCATTCTCGTCCTCGACAACGGCATGATTATCGATGAGGGCTCGCATGAGGATCTGATGTCACATACAGGCCCCTATCGCCGGTTGTATGATTTGCAGTTCGAGGATGTCGAAGCTGCATCCGGAGCCGAATAGGTTCGGAGTAAATTCCGGTCTCAGAGCAAGAGGGATAGATTTGTATCAGGGCACGACCCTTCGGCTGCGCTCAGGGCAGGCTTTCTAGTCGTGCCGCCGCACGCCCCAAAACAACGGCTTTAGCCGCTGAGCACAGGGGTTGAAGCCCAGCCGAGAATCGAGACTTTTCGGCACGGCTGAAGCCGTGCCCTGATACGAATCAAAATAATCGCGCCATGAACATTCGTTCCATGACTGGCTATGCGCAGGTCAAAGCGCACGTGGACGACACGCTCACGCTGACTCTGAGCCTGAAGTCGGTGAACCACCGCTTCCTCGATCTGCATTTGCGCCTGCCGGTGGAGCTTGATCCCATCGAGATGAAGGTCCGCCGCGTGCTGAAGGAACGGCTGCACCGCGGCCACATTGAGGTTACGCTGGTTCTGGAGCGCAGCGGCGGTGCGGCCTTCGCCGTCAACCGCGATCTCGTAGGCGGATACCTGCGCACCTTCCGCCAGGTTGCGGAGCAATTCGGCGTCAGCGCAGAGCCGGACCTCAATGCCGTCCTGAAGCTGCCTGGCGCGCTGAATGTGTCGGAGGACGGCGATGCCCTCGAGACGTTGGAGAAGCATGTAACCGAGGCCCTGGGGCAATGCGTCGAGCGCCTTAACCATATGCGCGAGGAGGAAGGCCGCAGCGCGGCCGCCGAGCTGCGCAATCGCATGACGCACCTTTCCTCCGCCACCCACGAACTGGACCAACTGCGTGGCAGAGTGCTTAAGGCCTATCATGAGAAGGTGCAAGGGCGCATGCAGGAGCTGCTGAGCACGCACATCGATTCCGACCGTATCCTGCAGGAAGCGGCCATGCTGGCCGAGCGCAGCGACATTCAGGAAGAGCTGGTGCGCATGAAAAACCACATCCAGCACTTCTCGGCTCTGCTGGAGGCCGGCGGCGAAGTTGGCAAGAAGCTTGATTTCCTGCTGCAGGAAATGAACCGCGAAGCCAACACGCTGATGTCGAAGACCACTGGCGTCGCCGGCGAAGCCCTGCGCATCACCGGCCTCGGCCTGGCCATGAAATCGGAGATCGAGAAGGCGCGGGAACAGGTGCAGAACATCGAATGAGCGGCACTATCTTTATTGTTTCGGCGCCGTCCGGCTCGGGCAAGTCCACCTTGACCAACGAGCTGCGCCGCACCGTGCCCAGGCTGGACTTTTCCGTGAGCTATACCACGCGTCCGCCGCGTGGCAGCGAGCAGTCAGGCCGCGAATACTTCTTCGTCTGTCGCGACGAGTTCGAGCGCATGATCCGCGACGACGAGTTCCTCGAATACGCTGAGGTCTTCGGCAACTACTACGGAACGGCGTGGCGTTTTCTGCGCGAGGCGAGCGCTCGCGGCCACGATTTGCTGCTCGACATTGACGTGCAGGGCGCTGCCCAGGTGAAGCGGAGAGTGCCGGAGGCGGTGAGCATTTTCATTCTGCCCCCATCGCGCGAGGAGCTGGAGCGCCGGCTGCGCCGGCGCAGCGAAGCCGACTACGATCCGCAGCATAGCCAGGGCCCGCCGCCGCCATCCTCCGATATCGAGGAGATCATCCAGCGCCGCCTGCACACCGCCTCACGTGAGATTGAGAATTTTTCCCAGTACGACTATATTTTGGTCAACGATCGCCTGGAGCAGTCCATCGACACGCTCAAGTCGATTGTTGAAGCCGAGCGCCTGAAGCGCTTCGGCGCTGACCTTACTGCGAGGGACGATGCGGTGGTGGCCGCCGCTGATCGTGCCTTGCGTGCGCACATGATGCAGCAGGTGCAAACCATCCTTGCTACATTCGAAGTTTTCCGATCCCCCACCGTTACGGAGTGAAACGATGAAATTGGTTGAAGGCTTCGACAGCAATTATCGCTATGTTCTGGTGGCCGCGCGCCGCGCTCGTCAGATACAGAATGGCGCTCGCCCAGTTGTTGACTCGCATTCCCGCAAGCCATGCCGCATAGCCGAGGAAGAGATCCAGGCCGGCAAGGTGAAGTGGGAGATCCCGCCACAGGCGAAAACGCCGCTGGAGATCGCTAGCGAAGTGCTGGAATCGGTCGGCGAGGGCGGCGACGATTAGGCATGGCGCCCTTGGCTCGCGGCGCGCATCATCTAATTAGGCACGCATGAAAATCGCACTCGGTGTGAGCGGCGGCATCGCCGCCTACAAGGCCGCTGAGATCGTCCGCCAACTGCAAGAGCGCGGCGTAACGGTCCAGGTCGTCATGACCGCGGCCGCGCAGGAGTTCGTCCGCCCACTGACCTTTGCCGCGCTCTCCGGCGAAAAGGTCATCACCAGCATGTTTGGCTCGGGCGCGGAGCAGCCCAACCTCGACTCCGCGGTCGAGCACATTTCGGTTGCGCAATCCATCGACGCGCTATTGGTTGCCCCCGCCACCGCCGACACCATCGCCAAGTTCGCGCAGGGCATTGCCAACGACTTTCTCAGCACGCTGTATCTTGCCACCACCGCGCCGGTCATCGTAGCGCCCGCCATGAACGTCAACATGTGGGAGCATCCAGCCACGCAGGCGAATCTTGACATCTTGCGCCGCCGCGGCGTGCACGTGGTCGAGCCAGGCAGCGGATATCTGGCCTGTGGCATGGTCGGTGCTGGGCGCCTGGCTGAGCCGGAACAGATTGTCGCGGCTACGCTTGAGCGTCTCGGCGTCGCGCAGGATCTCGCGGGCGAAACCGTGCTCATCACCGCTGGCCCCACGCATGAGCCTATCGATCCCGTGCGCTTCATCGGCAATCGCTCCAGCGGCAAGATGGGTTACGCGCTCGCCGAAGCCGCACTGCGGCGCGGTGCCAAAGTCATTCTGGTGAGCGGCCCGACCGCGCTGCAGCCCCCATCCGCGGCAGAGACCATCTTCGTCGAGACGGCGCAGCAGATGCGGACTGCCGTGCTCGACCGCTGGGAACAGACCAGCTTTATCATCATGGCGGCTGCCGTCGGCGACTACCACGTCAAGAATGTCGCGGCGGAGAAAATCAAGCGCACTGGCGCGATGGAGCTGGAACTCGAACCCAACCCCGACATTCTCGCTGACCTGCGCAGCTTGCGCCACGCCACCGGCAAGCGCATGCCGGTGCTGATCGGCTTTGCCGCCGAGACGGAAAACCTGCTGGAAAACGCTCGCGCCAAACTCGTCGCCAAGCGCGTGGATGCCATTGTCCTCAACGATGTTTCGCGTGCGGGCATCGGCTTCGACGCCGACCGCAACGAAGTGACCATCGTCACTCCGACCGATGCCGTCGCAGTCCCCGAGTCCAGCAAGCTGGAAATAGCGCAGAAGATTCTTGAGGCCGCGCTTCGCATCCGCCGGCAACGAACGGCGGCGGAAGAGAAGGTTTCCGCCGACTGACATTGCTCTGTCATCGTGAGCGACGAGGTCGTCCCGGGCAGCGGGGTGACCGAGGAGTCGAAGGACCTGCATATTAGGCTGGACAAGCAATGAGAATCATAAGTCGGATATTTGTGTTGGCTTTCGGCCTCGTTTCCGTTGTGTACGGATTCGGAATGTTGCATCAAGACAGACCGCTGGACTTTACTTATCGCGGCGGTGTTTCTGGCGGTGGGTTTGCGCTGGGAGGCATTCTGCTATGCCTCTTAGCATTCATTCCGAACCAACTGCTGCGCCGCTGGACAACGGTAGGCAGACCCAAGCCGGATATCCATGCGCATTATCGTCGTCATCATCCCAAATAGGTGAATTACAGATTTTCGAGACATCGCAGCGTTCAAACTGCTTGTAGAATCGCACCATCCATGACCCTTGACCCCAACACCAAATCTGCACTGCGCGAGCGCCTCAACTTCTATCGCGAGCTGGGCATCGGCCCACTTTATCGCCGGGACTTCGGCAGCAACGATCTCGGCGTGCAACTTGCTGAAGAACTAGCCGAGGCAGCCGACGAACTCACGCAGTACGCGGAGGCGAGGCGCAGGAAGTCTATCTTCCGTCCGCCGCCGCGAAGCCGCGATCGCGCCACAATGCTGCAAATCATCGCCGACGAAATCGGCCCCGATTGCCAGCGTTGCAAGCTGGGCAAGCTGGGCCGCAAGCAGATCGTCTTCGGCACCGGCGATCCGCACGCCGAGCTGATGTTCATCGGCGAAGGCCCGGGCGCTGACGAAGACGCGCAAGGCCTGCCGTTCGTCGGGCGCGCCGGACAACTGCTCAACAACATGATCGCTGCCATGGGCCTGAAGCGCGAACAGGTGTACATCGCCAATATCGTGAAGTGCCGTCCGCCGGGCAACCGCACGCCCGAGCGCGACGAGTGCGATACCTGCTCGCCGTTCCTGCTGCGCCAGATTGGCGTCATCCGCCCCAAGGTCATCGTGGCCCTGGGCGCGACCGCTGCCAAGAACCTGCTCGGCGTCAACGACTCCATGAACTCCCTGCGTGGCCGCTTCTACGACTTCTCGCCTCTGCGGACGCTGACGGATGCGGGTGAGCCCTTCGCGTGCAAGCTGGCGGTCACCTACCATCCGGCCTTTTTGCTGCGTGATCCACGGCAGAAGAAGGAAGCCTGGAAGGACCTGCAGATGGTCATGCGCTACCTCGAGCTCCCCGCGCCCAAGCGCGCGCCCGAGGGCGGCTAGCTCGCCATGCCGCTTTTCTGCGATGTGGCCGTGCCTGTTCCGCTCGAAGCCGTCTTCACCTATCGCCTGCCTGAGGACGCGCCGGAACCGTGCATCGGCGGCCGCGTCATCGTGCCCTTCCGCGAGAAGCGGTTGAGCGGCATCGTCACCGAACTGCACGACCGCGAACCCAAGTTTGAAACCCGCCGCCTGAGCCAGGTGCTCGACTCCACTCCTGCGCTAACGCCCGACCTGATGCAACTGGGCCGCTGGATCGCACAGTATTACATCGCGCCCATCGGCGAAGTCTTTCGCACCATGCTGCCGCTCTCCGCCGAGTTCCGTCGCGTCGCCGGATACCACATCACCGACAAAGGAATTGCTGCACTTCATGCTGCAGCATCGGCGGGTTCCTCGCTGCGCTCGCAAAAGGACCGCGAGCACCAGATGCTGGAATACGCCGCATTAAATCGGCTCGCCGACGGCGAAGTGATGCGGGAGGCGACGCTGCGCTCGGCCTGTGGAGCGACCAAATCTGTGCTGCAGTCCATGCTGCGAAAAAAGTGGATCGGCCGCGACGACCTCAGCGATGTCCGGGACGCCAGCCGCACCATCCAGGTCGCCATTTTGAGTAAAGTCGAGGGCAGACTTAACGCCAACCAGCAGACCATCGTGGCCTACCTGCGCAATCAGGAGAACCAGCGAGCGCCAGTCGAAGCCCTGCGCGAGTTGAATGTCCCGCGCACTACTCTGCAAACGCTGGAGCGCCGCGGCATAGTCGAGCTGAGCGACGAGCCAGCGACGTTCCGCCTCTCCGGTCTGAAACCGCGCAAGCTGGAATTTCTCTTCACCCCCGCACAAAAGACAGCCCTCGACGCAATCATCGGCGCCGTGGATGAGCGCAAGTTCTTGCCCATGCTGCTGCATGGCGTCACCGGCTCGGGCAAGACCGCCGTGTACTTGTCAGCGATGCAGTCCGTGCTGGCCAAGGGCCGCTCCGCTCTTTTGCTCGTCCCGGAGATTGGCCTCACGCCTGCGATGGCCGCCGACCTACACCAAGTCTTCGGCGACGAGGTCGCCATCCTCCATTCCGCGCTCAGCGACGACGAACGAGCCGAACAGTGGAAGCGTATTCGCAATGGTGAGTCTCACATTGTGGTAGGCACGCGCTCAGCCATCTTTGCGCCGCTGCCTGACCTGTCTCTCATTGTGGTAGATGAAGAGCACGACCACTCCTACAAGCAGGAGGAAATGCCGCGCTACCACGCCCGCGACGTCGCCGTCATGCGCGCCAAGATGTGCAGAGCGGCTGTCGTGCTAGGCTCGGCTACGCCCTCGTTGGAGACATACCACAATGCGGTACAAGGCAAGTATCGCCTGCTGGAGCTGCCTGAGCGCATCGAGAAGCGTCCTCTGCCCGAGGTAGAAATCCTCGACATGCGCGATGAATTTCATCGCACCAAAAAGGACGAAGTGCTCTCGCGCAAGCTGGTGGAGGAAATCGGCGAGCGCCTGGCGCGCCACGAGCAGGTCATGGTGCTGCTGAACCGGCGTGGCTACTCCGCATTCGTGCTCTGCCGCGAGTGCGGCGAGAGCGTGCAGTGCAAGAACTGCGCCATCGCCATGACCTACCACAAGCGCGAGCACCGGCTCATGTGCCATTACTGCGGCTTTGCGCGCCCCGCGCCCAGGACCTGTCCCAAGTGCGGCAGCGAGTTCGTGCAGTATCTCGGGACCGGTTCGGAGAAGCTGGAGCACATCCTGCACGGGCTGTTTCCGCAGGCGCGTATTGCGCGGCTCGACCGCGACACCGTGCACGGCCGTGACGACTTCGAGCGCATGTTGACCGCGCTGCACGCGGGCGAGATCGACCTGCTCGTCGGCACGCAGATGATCGCCAAGGGTCACGACGTGGCCAACGTGACGCTGGTGGGTGTCGTCGGCTCTGACGCGGCACTCAGCTTTCCCGACTTCCGCGCCGCCGAGCGCACATTTCAGCTACTCACCCAAGTAGCAGGACGCGCCGGCCGCGGCGATACGCCGGGCAAGGTTGTGCTGCAGACATTTTTCCCCGACCACTACGCCATCCAGTTCGCCGCCGCGCACGACTACCGCGGCTTCTACGAGAAGGAGATACGCTTTCGCAGTTGGATGCACTACCCTCCGTTCGACGCCGTCAGCAACGTGCTGGTGCGCAGCCATAAGCTTGACGAAGCGCTGGCCTGGTCGGGCATTCTGGGCAAGTGGTTCCACGGCACCAAGCTTGATGGCGTGCGCGTGATGGGCCCGGCGGCGGCAGCCATCGTGCGCCTCAAGACCGAGTATCGCTATCATTTTCTGCTGAAGTCGCGCAGCCGCGAGCGCATGAACGCGGCGCTGCGCGCGATGCTGGAGCATGCTGCGCAGCAAAAAATCCCGCGCAATAATGTGGTGGTGGATGTGGACGCACTATCGCTGATTTAGGACGTTCCAGCGAAGGCGTTCGGTACAATTCTGCGAAGCGCACTATGCCAACCGTGCTCAGGTCCGGCCCGTACAGGTTTTACTTTTACAGCCACGAGCCCAATGAGCCACCTCATGTCCACGTGGACCGCGACGACCTCTCCGCGAAGTTCTGGCTCACTCCCGTGGGACTGGCTCGGAACCTGGGTTTCGGTGCCCGCGAGGTGAACACGTTACAATCAATCGTGCAGGCAAATCAGCAGGAGCTTTTGGAGGCCTGGAATGGGTATTTTGGCGGTAGCGGCAGATGAACGAGTTGTGGACGTAAGTTTCGATCAAGACACGTTGAGTGTTCGGCTAAAGGATGGCCGCACGATTTCGGTCCCACTCGCCTGGTACCCCAGGCTGTTCCATGCTACCGAAAAGCAGCGCCGCAATTGGAAGATCGCCGGCGGCGGGTATGGTATCCACTGGCCGGACATTGACGAGGACATCAGCACCGAAGGCCTGCTACGCGGAGCGCCCGCTCCCGTTTCCAACCAACCCAAAGAGGGTTGAGCGCCAAGTAGTGGATCGCGATGCCCGGCGGCACTAAGCAGACTTAGTACGTAAAAGACTGAATTTGGGTCACGCCCAGGTCAGGACCGTCCACGTAGCCGGAGCGAAGGCTGGGGTGCAGCGCAATATGCACTGGAACTACATTGCCACCCGGAAAATTGAATCCGTTAATGGTTTCCTGCAGGTTCCCGCTCGTGTCGTAAACGTAGATGGTGCTGCCGCTGGGCGCTGAACTTGAATTGGGCTGGGCGATCAGAAACAGCTTATGAATGGGATCAAACTCGACATCCGCGCCGCTGTAGAATTGCTGTCCACCTGATCCCGGCAACGTCACTGTGAAGCCGTTCTGGGTCGCCAGGATCGTAGAACTCCACGCGAGCGTCGTCTTCCGTCGTCGTACAGAAAATGCCGTCGGCTGCGTCCACCGCCAATCCGTTGACGAAGCCAAATCCAATACCAACAAATTCGCTGAAGGTGCCCTTTACCGTATCGACCAGGCCAATGACAGGAAGGCAGCCGAAGCAGCCGGGCCCTCCGCCCAGGATCGCCTGGTTGGTATTGCTATCGAACCCGATGGGCGGCGGCACGCTGCCAAAATCGTACGAGTCTGTGATCTTGACGACTGGCCCAAACGTATTGGCGGCGACATTAGAAGAGAAAACGTAGGGGATAAATTGATCGCTGTTGTCGTAGGCAAACACCGCGCTTAGAGGTTCTCCCTGATTGCGGCTCACCCCGGCCGGCATAATGATGTGCTGCGGTCCGATGGGCGGGGTCCAGACACCGGTAAAACTATTGGAACTGAGGGGATTCAAGGTGCTGAATGTGCGGCTGGCGACGAATCCGTTTTGTACGTGCTCGTGCTCGACCAGTCCAACACTGTTGCCGACGACTCCCATGGTTATGAAATCATCGTCCGGGTATATTGGTTGGGTTAGTGCCACGACCTTGAGAATCTTGCCCGTCGTCTGGTCGAACGTTTCGACCGCGGCCAGCACGTTACCGTTGGAGAACTGCTTGGCCTCGCTCAACAAACCTTCGGTGCCGTTCTGATCGATATCGAAGCCAAAGATTTGTCCGCCAAACTGGCTGTGAACCAGGACCTGCCCTGCGCCAGCCGAGGAATTCGGCTGCGATGAATTCGTCTGACCGAACACCAGGACGCTATAGAAAAGTAGCAAACAGAATGACGCCCACCTGGCAACGGGAGAAGGCGCCAAGACTTTCTGTCGACGAGGGATCGGCTCTACGGTGCCGCCAGTGGCCAGAATCGAAGTGGATAATGCATTCCCTCTGTTCCGCTTTGTCATCATGTTCCTCCGGGGCCTGTTGCTAAGAATGACCCCATCACCCGGGATTGCGCTACCAATCTAGATCAGCGACCCTTTCTCTCATGTCATAGATTTGTCAAAGATTTGCAAAAACCCCTGGACAGGTGGTTCAGGCTGTCACTCTGAGGATGGCCCACCCTGCGGCTGCGCTGAGGGCAAGCTCCAAGCCAATTCTCCTCGGATCGGAAACCGACGAGCTCTCAGTGTTGCCGCAATCTTACGGTCCGGATGCCCGTTGCATAAACAATTCTTATGGCCCCGCAAAGCACTTTTTATGGCTGAAACCTGTGTCGGCAGGGCGCTTGCGGTGATCTATTGCAGACGACAGGCCTGATGCCTTCGGCCCGCAGTGAGTCTCCCATGGATGCCAACCACCGCCCGCCGACCTGGCAAGTGCTACTGGCATTCAGCATCATCTATTTTGTCTGGGGCTCGACTTTCCTGGCCATCCGCATTGGCGTAAGCGAAGTCCCACCGTTTCTGCTCGCCGCCATGCGCTTCCTCCTGGCCGGAATCGCTCTCTACGCGTTCATGCGCGCCAGAGGCGCGGCTTCGCCAACCGGACGTGAGTGGGCCTCTGCCGCGCTGCTGGCGCTGCTGATTTTCGTCCTCGATTATGGACTGCTCTTCTGGGCCGAACGGCGGGTGCCATCAGGAATCGCCGCCATCATGATGGCGACCATTCCCATGTTCATGGCCCTGTCTGAGATCTTGATTCTTGGGACTCAGCGGCTCACCCTGCGCCTGGCGGTCGCGCTGCTGGTTGGCATCGCCGGAGTAGCGGTACTGGTAAGTCACACGCTGAGCTTCGGCGAAGTCCCCATTGACACCTCCGGCGCCATCGCGCTGCTGGTGGCGGCCATCAGTTGGTCAGTGGCGGCGGCGCTCAGCCGCAAGCTGCCGCTGCCCGCCTCCAAGCCGGTCAGTTCGGGGGCTCAGATGCTTTGCGGCGGCGTGTTGCTGACCTTGACGGCTGCCGCATTGGGCGAGTTCCGCGGATTTCATCCGCAGGCCGTTTCGCGCGGCGCGTGGGCTGCGCTCGCTTATCTGGTGGTGGCCGGATCCATCATTGCCTTCACCGCCTACGTTTGGCTCATCCACCACGAGTCGCCCACACGCGTCGGCACGTATGCCTACGTCAATCCCGTGGTGGCTGTGGCGCTGGGATATTTCCTGGGCGGCGAAACTGTGGGCCCGCGAGCTCTGCTGGGCACGCTGCTAGTGCTGGTCAGCGTGGTTGTGATTACCACTACTCCCGCGAAGAAGCCCGCGCCTGCCTGGGTCAAAGAGACAGCTCAGGAAGCCGAGCCCTAGGCAAACTTGCGCCTGCCCCGTGCCAGGTCGTAACATGCGCACTTCCACGTCAGGAGGCAACGGTGCTCGATCGGCGGCGGTTTCTCTCCCACACGGCAGCAGGCTTCGGAGCAGCGCTTGCGGCCCGTAGTCAATTATTTGCGCAACTGTCGAACCTCCCGGCGTCGCTGCCCGATCCGAAACGCTTCGCCGACAACCAGGATGCCTACTGGGCCGAAATCCGCAAGCAGTTCCTGATCCCGGAGGACGAGGTCTATTTGAACAACGGCACCGTGGGATCGAGTCCGGCGCCAGTGCTGCGCGCCATCTTCGACGGCTACACCACCACGGAGAAGATGGATCAGGCCGATCCCGAGGACTATCCGATCTGGGGATACGCCGCGTGGAACGAGTTCCGCGATCCCCTGTCGGCCTTCGTGGGATGCAGTCGCGATGAGATTGCGCTGGTGCGCAACGCCACCGAGGGCAACAGCTACATCGCCAACGGCGTGGACATGAAGCCGGGCGACGAAGTGCTGATGACCGACCAAGAGCATCCCGGAGGCGAGCAGCCCTGGCAGTTGAAGGCCAAGCGCTACGGAGTGGTAGTCAAGAAGGTCACGCTGCCCAGGCCGGTGAAGACTCCGGCGCAGGTCCTGAACCTGTTCAATGATGCCATCACTCCGCGCACCCGGGTGCTGTTCTTCAGCCACATCACAACCGTCACCGGCGTGGTGCTTCCGGCCAAGGAGCTGTGCGGGCTGGCGCGCTCCAAAGGCATTCTGTCGGCGGTGGATGGCGCGCACGTGCCCGGCATGATGCGCCTTAACCTGCACGACATCGGATGCGACATGTACGCGGCCAGTCCGCACAAGTGGCTGCAGGCCACCAAGGGCTCGGGCTTCTTGTACGTGCGCGACGAGGTCATCGATCGGATGTGGGGCACGGTAGTAACCGAAGGATGGGACGATCCCAAGATTCGCGCAGAGCGCTTCCAGCGCATCGGCTCGTCGAACGTGCCGGCGCTGTGCGGCCTGCGGGCCTCCATCAAGATGGCGAACGACATTGGGATGGATCGCATCGAGGCCCGCCAACGTCAACTGGCCGACTACATGCTCGCAGAGATGACGAAGCGCGGAGCGGAATCGTGGACCTCGCCCGATGCGGAGCTGCGTTGCGCGATCGTCACAGTGAACGTTCCGCCCTTGCAGCGGGCTGCGCTGGAAAATTGGCTGTGGAAGACGCAGAAGATCCGCATCCGCGGCGGCGACCCCTCGAAGCTGCGCTTGTCAACACCATATTATCTTCAGAAGAAGGACATCGACCGCTACCTCGCGGCCTTCGATCAGTACAAGAAGACAGCGGCGTAGAGGCATTGGCGATTGGTTCTATTTCGACGGTGCGAGTATCGCATCGAGGCGAGCGGGCGTACCTTCTACCCTTTCCAAATGCGGGTAGCGCATTCCGCCGTGGTAGTCCAGGATGACGGTGACAAACTCGTCGCCGCGCTTCAGCAGAAGCTTGATCGGCTCCTTACTTTTTTCCGCAGACAGGATGGCTTCACGCAGTAGCGCCGGGGTGTACTTCTGGTCATTGACGGCCTGCAGTTGCATGTCGGGTGTGATGCCTGCCTTGAACGCCAGACTATCCCACCGCACATTGGCAAGATTGTTGTCTTTGTCCACCGAGAATCCCAGCGAAGTAGCGAAGCTGGTTGCCACAGAGCTGTCCTGGTGTTTCAGCCAGTCCGGCTGGTTGTCGTTGTAAATGAGCCGGTAGCCACCCTGGGTGATTCCGTTCTCCGGAACCTGCGGCTCGAGATCGTAAACCCGCGCGCGCAGGAATCCAGCCCAATCGTAGGGCTGAACTGTATTCAGAGCCGAAACGATGTCTTCCAAGGTGTAAGTCCTGGTGACGTAGCTACCGTTATCCATCCCAAAAAAGAGCTTCGCGAAATCATCGAGTGACTTCTTGCCGCCGCTCAGCTCGCGGATTTTCGTGTCAGCATCGAGCCAGATGAGGTCCGATTCCGGATAGTAGTCGTACGAACGCTGCCAGCTTGGCCAGGTCTCCGACACGCGGCCATGAGACGACATGATGGGCTGGTTGGTAGTATCCACCAGGGGGCGCCAGGTACGTCCCGGGCTGATCTCGAAGTTGGCAGCGATCAGGGCGAACTCATCTCGGGCCTGCTCGGGCGTACGCATTCCGGAACGCGCTGTCAGCACGTTGCCGTAATAGTCTGTCAAGCCCTCATAAACCCATAGCAGATCGTTCTGCATTGGAACGTTGAAGTTGGGTGTCCACAAGTCAGCCGGCCGGCGAAACTTCCCGTTCCACGAATGCGTGTATTCGTGGGGCAGAAGAGCGCGGCCGCCAACTCCTGCAGCCCAGTCGGTGAAGTAGTTGGCGCGCGTGCCGTCCTCGCTCGACTGATGGTGCTCCAGACCCTTGCCGCTAACTGAATCGCTGAGTGAAAAAAGGAAATCGTAGTGATCGTAGTGACGCGAGTTGAAAAGCTTATGCGCCTCGATTACGAGGTTTTTGTGATATTGCAGTTCTTCCGGCGTGACCTCCAGTTGCTCAGGCTTGTCAGCGAAGAGATCGAGGAAGACCTTGTTGTCGGGGCCCGTGGACAGATCGACGCGCTTGAAATTCATGCCTGCGTAGAGCGGCGAGTCAACCAGCGTATTGAGGGTCGTGTCCTTGAACGTGACCAGGTTTCCATCCTGCGATTTCAGCTCCAGCGCGCTCGCGAATTTCCATCCCTCCGGCAGCCGGACCGAGGGTGCAAATGTGATGCGGCGTGAGAAATATCCCGCCGGATAGAGAAGCACGCTGTTCCAGGTAAGGTTGGCGAAGTTGGACGAGATACGGCCCTCCTGCGGCTTCTGCGGCGCCAGATACTGAAAGTTGACTTCCAGCGCCGATGTACCCTGCGGCACTTGAATGTGGAAGGCGTACATGTTTACGCGATCGCGGATCCAGTCGATGCGCTTGCCGTTCGCCGCGATCACAAGTCCGGCCATATTCGCAATCGGGTTCGACGGCGAGTGCGTTCCGGGAAGCCATTGGGGATAAAGCAGAACAATGTCGCCGGCCTTTACAGGTACGGTTTCGTGCACATTCAGCACACGGTCGTTGATGTTCGTGAGATCGACCAGAAAAGAAATCGTGCCGGAATATGAGGTGTCGGCAGGCGCGGCGATGGGCGGAGGCAGCGGTGCAGGCTGGGGCCCCTCTGAGTTCTGCGCGTACGCTAAAGCAAGGAAAGAAGCAGCGAAAAATGCTGTGAAAAGCATCGCAGCCGCTCGACGACAGAAGCATGAATATCGCACACAGGTTCTCCGGAACTCGCAATACTTTACACCCCGAAGCCTGCGGGGCGGGGATTCTAGGCAAAATGGTATCCGCTCTACTCCGGCGTATAGCCGGAAAAGTCCTGATGGCCCTCGAGCACTGTAGCTAGTTTGGTGATGCGGAACAGGTCCTGCAGCCGCTGGTTGAGATTAATCAGCTTCAACGCGCAACGCTGACGCCTCGCCGAGATATACAGGCCGACGATGGTGCCCAGTCCGGAGCTGTCCATGTGGTTCACGTCGGTCAGGTCCAGCACCAGCGATTTGGTCTCCGGCAGGAGGTCGCGGACAGTGGTCTGCAGCAAGCCGGTGGTAGCTGACGTGATTCTCCCGCTGCAGTGGACGGTGATTTCCTCGGGAGTTCTTACCGTTTCCAGTTTCAATTCTGGGGAAGCAGGACTCGTAGCCATACAGGACCTCCTTAGCAGGTGGAAATTATACGGGTAATGGGGCGGCTCTGCGCGGATGCCCACCCTTCGACTACGCTCAAGGCAGGCTGGAAGCCGGTTCTGCTTGGATGGGAGCTCGCCTCCTGGTGGCAGCGCCCGGCTCCACTAACCCCACTTCTTTCCAAGCGCGTCCAGATTCGCACGGGCAAGGTCTTCGGGCGTCATCGCCACCCGAAATTCGACTTGCGCATTGAACGTTAGAAACCACGGCTCGGCCAGCGCCGGGATTTCCGACGCATCGTTCATATTCACGACCAACGTGCCGCCGCGCTGGCCGTTGTGTTCGCAGAAATAGGCGGCCTCCGGCTTGTTGGCCTCAAGAATTCGCTTCATCTTCTGCCCTGCGCTTCCATCCCGAACCGCGCTGTTGAACGGCTCAAGCGGCAGGTGAATGTGCATCAGCATACGCATGATGGCCTCCCAGTGGTGGGATTAACTGCTCGTCCCGACCTGCATCCGGTCGAGGAGCATATCACAGACCGAACCTCCTTGGCCCGTTCTGCATGGACATGGGCCTGAAGCTGAACTGACCAGTAAGTAAACCTCGCTACCAGATCGTCAGCTTGGACAAGTCGAACCACTCGTTATAACCCTGCCCGGTGGCATTAACATCCAGCTGATATTGAACCCCTATGTTGGCGTACCAGCCTATGTTCTTGGCGGAGTAGGTCAGGTTTAGGCTGTGAGCCATACCATCCACCACCAGTGTGTGGTAAGTGTAGGTATTGCTGCTGTGATTTGTGGTGACATACCACTGGATGTGATGCCAGGTATTAGCGGGGAATCCGTGGCAGGGGACAGTGGAATGGATCCAGTGGCCATTCAGTTCGTCCCAAACGTCCCACCAGCCGGCAGCTATATTACATTGGCTGCCGATCATGTAGTTATAGCCGTTCACGAACTGGAAGGAATCGTATTCCAGCGCCTGTGCGCCCTTGGCCGCATTGGAATCTACCTGCACCCAGAAGTCCCATAACAGGTTGGTGGCTGCGTCGTGGCCGCTGCCAAACTTCATATACCATAGCGCGTTGTCCCAGATGCCCGAATTGTAAAGCTGAGTGCTGGCGCCGGATATCGACGGGTGTTGCTGGAACTGCGCCATCCAGTAGGTGCCGTTACCGCTGCCGCCGGCACATCCCGGACTGTTACACCATTGCCATCCCGACATTTCCTGGATCTGGTTAAATACCGTTGCACTTGGAGGCGGTATGGGCAAGCCGCCGCCAATGCCTTGGGCCGCCGAGAATGTAGCTGCCACGCAAATTGCGAGCAACAGGGAAATCTTCATTGATCAACCCTCTGCTTGAGAATGCCGTCACGAGTCGAAATGCAGATGGTCTTGACTGCAAGGTGAGGACGGTTAAGGAACTTTCGCGCAGAAGGCTGAGGCTCTCAATAGCACTTTTGGAGTATTCGTTTTGAATAGAATCCACTTGGTAAAGTCCGGCGTCCTTAGTACAACGATAAGTTTAATTGCACTAATGTGCTAGTTCGTGTGGTATTTATGTGTCATAAGGCCGAAGGCCCCTAGCTTCGATTTCCCGATTCGGGAAATTCGGGCCGAGCCGGAAGCCTCGCCCCCCAGCTTTCTGCTAAGCTTTATCTCCATGAAAATCCAAGCTCTTGTAACTGCGGTGTTGCTCATCGCCGCAGCTGCGGCAGTTTTACCGCTCTCGCCGGGGCAGCAGGCCGCAGCTCCCGCTGAAAGCAACTCCATCCTGTTGCCGCAGGAGCAGAAGCACCTCCGCAATGTCCGTCAGCTCACTTTCGGCGGACAGAATGCCGAAGCCTACTTCTCCGCCGACGATAAGATGTTGTCCTTCCAGCATCAGGGCGAAGGCGTTCCCTGCGACCAGATCTACACCATGCCGGTGGATACTCCCGACGGCAAGCCGGCAACTCCAAAGCTGGTCAGCACCGGCAAAGGCAGGACCACGTGCAGCTACATCTTTCCCTCCGGTGATCGCTTACTCTACTCCTCTACCCACGCCAGCAGCTCGCAGTGTCCCCCTAAGCCCGACTACTCCCATGGCTACGTCTGGCCTATCTATAGCAGCTACAAGATCTACACTGCCATGCTCGATGGCAGCGACCTACATCTCCTCACCGATGCCCCGGGCTATAACGCTGAAGCTACCATTACCCGCGATGGCAAGAAGGTTGTCTTCACCTCCACCCGCAATGGCGATCTCGACATCTACACCATGGACGCTGACGGCAGCAACGTTAAACAGCTTACCCATGAGCTAGGCTACGACGGTGGTCCGTTCTGGTCCTATGATGGCAAGAAGATTGTCTATAGAGCAGAGCATCCTACGACGCCGGAGCAGATTGCCGACTACAAAGCTCTCTACGCCCAGGGGTTGATACGTCCCGGCAATCTGGAGATATGGGTAATGGATGCTGATGGCAGCAACAAGCGCCAGGTTACTCACAACGGCGCTGCCAACTTCGCCCCTTACTTCTTCCCTGACGGCAAACGCATCATCTTTGCCTCCAACATGAACGATCCCAAGAACGGCCGCGACTTCGACCTCTATGTCATCAATATTGACGGCACGGGCCTGGAGCGGATTACCTACTGCCCCGACTTCGATTCTTTCCCCATGTTCACCTCCGACGGCAAGCGGCTGGTGTGGGCCTCGAACCGTAACGGCAAGCAGCCGCACGAGACCAATATTTTCATTGCGGATTGGGTGGAGTAGGGTGGGCACCAACCATCAATCCTCGCTCGAATAGGGAAGAGCGAAAAGCGGCCGCGCCTTGGAGAAAGATCTCCTTGGGAATGGAAATAACAAAGGCCCAGCGGGGAGTGGCCCGCCGGGCCAACCGACTGCTGACTACTGCCTTTACGTTCCTTCGTTCCAACTCGCCAGGTATTCTTCCTGCTCCGGAGTCAGGCGGTCGATCTTGATGCCCATCGACTCCAGCTTCATCTTCGCGACGCGCTTGTCGAGCTCTTCGGGCACGGCGTAAACCTTCTTCTCCAGCGTGGAGTGGTTTTTCACCAGATATTCCACCGAGAGCGCCTGGTCGGCGAAGCTCATATCCATCACTGACGGCGGATGCCCCTCTGCCGAGGACAGGTTGATAAGGCGGCCTTCGCCCAGCAGGTTGATTTTGCGGCCATCCTTCAGCGAGAACTCCTCGACGAAGGCGCGGGTAGTGCGCTTGGACGACGACATCTTCTCCAGCGCCGGAATGTCAATCTCCACGTTGAAGTGGCCGGAATTGGAGATGATAGCCCCGTCCTTCATCACGTCGAAGTGTTCCTTGCGCAGCACGCTCTTGTTGCCGGTGACGGTGCAGAAGACGTCGCCAATCTTGGCGGCTTCGTCCATGCTCATCACGCGGAAGCCGTCCATCACCGCTTCGATGGCCTTGGTCGGATCGATCTCGGTGACGATGACCTCAGCGCCAAGTCCGCGCGCGCGGCTGGCCAGCCCGCGGCCGCACCAGCCGTAGCCGGCCACCACGAACTTCGAGCCCGCCAGCAGAAAGTTGGTGGCGCGGATGATGCCGTCAATGGTGGATTGCCCGGTGCCATAACGGTTGTCAAACAGGTGCTTGGTGTCGGCGTCGTTGACTGCGACGATGGGATAGCGCAGCACGCCCTGCTTGGCCATGGCGCGCAGGCGGATGATACCGGTGGTAGTTTCCTCCGTGCCACCGATCACCTCGTCGAGGATGTCGGTCCGTTTGGTGAGCGCAGTCGTCACCAGGTCGGCGCCGTCATCCATGGTGATGTTGGGCTTGTGGTCGAGCGCCGCGAGGATGTGCTGGTAGTACGTGTCGTTGTCCTCGCCCTTGATGGCATAGACCGGCACGTTGTAGTCGCGCACCAGGCAGGCAGCAACGTCGTCCTGCGTGGACAGCGGATTGGAGGCGCACAGCACCACGTCTGCGCCGCCATCACGCAGGGTGATCGCGAGGTTCGCGGTCTCGGCGGTGACGTGCAGGCAGGCTGAGATGCGGATGCCCTTCAGGGGCTGGTTCTTGATGAAGTCCTTGCGGATGATCTGCAGGACCTTCATGGACTGATTGGCCCAGTCAATGCGCTTGCGGCCCATATCGGCCAGCGCAAGATTGGCGATATCGCCAGCGGCGCGAGTAGGTGTAGTGGACATAAGCTCCTAAAACCAGTTGTCAGTGGTCAGTTGTCGGTTTAGACCGGGAGATTGTTCAGCTGCGGTTTTCAAGTTATCTTTCATCCACAAAACGCGGCTGGATGCTGACAACTGACAACCGGCAAATGACAACTTCCTACTTCGCTACCGCGGTCGCCTGCGCCTTCTCATTCGCCAGCCCGGCCTGCTCGCGCAGGGCCGCGGCCTTGTCCGTCTTCTCCCAGGTGAAGTCGGGATCGTTGCGGCCAAAGTGCCCGTAGGCCGCGGTCTTGCGGTAGATCGGACGCCGCAGGTTGAGCGACTCGATGATGCCTTTGGGCGTGAGCGCGAAGTTGGCGCGAACCAGTTGCGCGATCTTGCCCTCGTCAACCTTCGCCGTGCCGAAAGTCTCCACCAGTACGCTGACCGGTTCGGCCACGCCGATGGCATAGGCAAGCTGCACCTCGCAACGGTCGGCCAGTCCGGCGGCCACAATGTTCTTGGCGATGTAGCGCGCCATGTAGCAGGCCGAGCGATCCACCTTGGTCGGGTCCTTGCCGCTGAAAGCGCCGCCGCCGTGCCGTCCCATGCCGCCGTAGGTGTCCACGATGATCTTGCGACCGGTCAGGCCGGTGTCGCCCATGGGGCCGCCGATGACGAAGCGCCCCGTCGGATTGATGTGGTACTTGGTGTCGGCATCCAGCATTTTCGCCGGCAGTGCCGCCTGGATGACGTGCTTCAGGATGTCGGCGCGCAGTTCGTCGGTCGTGACCGTCTCAGAATGCTGACTGGAAACGACCACCGCATCAATGCGGATGGGCTTGTGGTTCTCGTCGTACTCAACTGTGACCTGGGATTTGCCATCGGGCCGGAGGTAAGGAAGAGTGCCATCTCTGCGGACTTCGCTCAAGCGGTGGGTTAGCTTGTGCGCCAGCGAAATTGGGGTCGGCATGTAGTCGGCGTTTTCGTTGGTGGCATAGCCGAACATCATGCCCTGGTCGCCGGCGCCGCCGGTGTCCACGCCCATGGCGATGTCGCCCGACTGCTTGTTGATGCTGGAGATGACGGCGCAGGTGTTGGAGTCGAAACCGTAGAGGGCGTTGTCGTAGCCGATGGAGGCGACCACGCCGCGCACCAGTGACTGGAAATCGACATAAGCTTTGGTGGTGATTTCGCCGGCAATGACGACCAGGCCGGTCGCGGTGAGCGTCTCGCAAGCTACGCGGCTGTACGGATCTTCCTTGATGCAGGCATCGAGGATAGCGTCGGAAATCTGGTCGGCAATCTTGTCCGGGTGACCTTCGGTCACACATTCAGACGTAAAAAGATAACGTTTCTTGGACAAAGCAAAACTCCTTGTGTTGCCTGCCGTGGCGGGAACTGCGTGCGCGTCGGCCGGGCATAATACGGCTCAGGTCTGTTGGGGCCTATCAGTGAGGATAACGGCCAACCGTGAGACTCCCAACATTTTAAGGCCAAAAGGCAGATTTAGGCCAGCTAAAGGCGTGAATTTGCATTGAAAGATAGGACCTGTTTGGGAATGGCGAGTGCTACTGAACGGCGTTGCGAACCGCGATGAGTTGGTCCAACAGCTCCGGCAACAGTTTCAGGTCCATCGCATTTGCGCCGTCGGACAGGGCTTGGGCAGGATTATCGTGCACCTCGACGAAGATGCCGTCCACCCCAGCAGCCACAGCGGCACGCGCAAGCAGAGGGATGAATTCCGGCTGCCCTCCGCTTTGCACCCCGCTGCCGTCACCGTTGGCCACTCCTGCCGACGGGAGCTGTACGGAATGCGTCGCATCGAATACCACCGGCGCGAACTTGCGCATGATAGCCAGCGAGCGCATGTCCACTACCAGGTTGTTATAGCCGAATGCCACGCCGCGTTCGGTAAGGAAGACCCGCTCGCCGCCGGCCTCGCGCACCTTCTCCACCGCGTGCTGCATGTCCCACGGCGAGACGAACTGTCCCTTCTTGATGTTCACCGCGCACCCACTCTTGCCCGCAGCCACCAGCAGATCAGTCTGACGGCAGAGGAAGGCGGGAATCTGCAGCACATCCACAACTTCGGCCACGCGCGGCACGTCGGCTGCTTCATGAACGTCGGTAAGCACCGGGATGTTGGCGGTCTCGCGCACTTTGCGCAGAATGCGCAGACCTTCTGCCAGTCCAGGTCCCCGGAAGCTGCGAATCGAGGTGCGGTTTGCTTTGTCGTACGAAGCCTTAAAGATGTAGGGCAGTTTCTTGTCGTGAGCGACGGCCGCAATAGCTTCGGCCATCTTCAGCGCGTGGGCCTCACTTTCGATGACGCACGGTCCGGCGATGAGAAAGAACGCTCCTCCGCCGATGGTCACGTCGCCGACTTGGAAAGGATAAGTCACGACTTCTAATGTTTCACCTTTTCCGGCCGGAGGAACATCTCTACCGCAATCTCCTCTCGCGTGTGCTGCCGCCGAAGACGGTTCTCATACGACGCCCTTATGAACGACGAGAACAGCGGATGCGGCTCCAATGGTTTCGATTTGAACTCGGGATGGAACTGGCAGCCCAGGAAGTAGGGGTGGTCGGCAATCTCGACGATTTCGACGTACGTGCCGTCCGGAGTAGCGCCGCTGATGCGCAGACCGCCGGCAGTAAGCATGCTCTCGTACTCGCGATTGAACTCATAGCGATGGCGATGGCGCTCGCTGATTTCGTTCTGGCCGTATGCTCCGTGTGCCAATGTCCCAGGCTCAAGCTTGCAGGTCCACGCGCCCAGGCGCATGGTGCCGCCCAGCTCTTCTACGCCGCGCAATTCACGCAGCTTGTAGATGATGCGATGCGGCGTCGCCGGATCAAATTCGCTGGAGTTTGCCTGCTCCAGGCCGCAGACGTTGCGCGCAAATTCGATGCAGGCGGTCTGCATCCCCAGGCAGATTCCGAAGAATGGCACCTTGTTCTCGCGCGCGTACTGGATGCCCTTCAGCATGCCTTCAATGCCGCGCTTGCCGAAGCCGCCCGGCACCAGGATCCCGTCCGCGTGCTCAAGCTGCGCCTGCACGGTCTGGTCTTTCGCTTCCAGCCCTTCGGCTTCAATCCAGTACACGTCAAGCTTAAGGTTATAGGCTAGCGCGCCGTGCACCAGGGCCTCTTTCAATGATTTATAGGAATCCTCGTATTCGACATACTTGCCGACGATGCCGATGGACACCTCGTCCTTCGGGTTATTGACCCGGCGTACCAAGTCCTCCCAACGGCTGAGGTCAGGCTCCTTCGCTTCCATGTGCAAATACTTCAGCGCCAGCTTGTCCACGCCCTCGTGCGCGAACACCAGCGGGACTTCGTAAATCGAAGCGACATCTTTGGCCGTGATCACGGCTTCGTTTTCCACGTTGCAGAAGAGGGCAATCTTCGACTTGATGTCTTTCGACAGGAAGCGATCAGTGCGGCACAACAGGATATCCGGCTGGATTCCTACGCTGAGCAACTCTTTGACGGAATGCTGGGTCGGCTTGGTCTTCAGCTCGCCGGCGGCGGCGATGTAAGGCACCAGCGTGACGTGAACAAAGAGCGTGTTCTCGCGGCCCAGTTCCTGACGCATCTGGCGGATGGCCTCGATGAAGGGCAGCGATTCGATGTCGCCGACGGTGCCCCCAATTTCGATGATGGCGAGGTCCACATCCTGTGCCACCTTCTTCATCGCACCTTTAATTTCGTTGGTGACGTGGGGGATGACCTGCACCGTCTTGCCAAGATAATCTCCGCGGCGCTCCTTGGCGATGATGGTTTCGTAGATACGCCCGGTGGTCCAGTTATTGTCGCGGGTCAGTTTGGCGTGGGTGAAGCGCTCGTAGTGGCCGAGGTCGAGGTCGGTCTCGGCGCCATCATCGGTGACGAAGACCTCGCCGTGCTGGAACGGCGACATTGTGCCCGGATCGACGTTGAGGTAGGGATCAAACTTCTGCAGCGTGACCTTCAGGCCGCGGCTTTCCATCAGGCAGCCGATGGAGGCCGCTGCCAATCCCTTGCCCAGTGAAGACACCACACCGCCGGTCACAAAGATGTACTTTGCCGCCATCTCATCCTCTGTCGTGGGGATTTGTGCAGCCGGAATAAGCGCTCGCGTCGTCCCGTTTTACGGGGAGCCCTTCCCGCCTGCGTATGAGCGCGGTCAGGGTGGAGCGCGTAGGGGTGCACAACCAATTATGACGGGAAACGTTTCTGCTGGCAAGGCGAGTTGCCTTGGGAGTAAAGGTCAGCACCCGTGCTTCGAAACAGCAACTCGACCCGCTCAGTAGGTGACCATAACAATCCAGTAAACTCGCTGGCTGGGAGCGAAGCAAACGCCCAGCGAATAGCCCGACAAGGGATGGGAGAGCGCGCTGGTCGCGTTACTCTGAAGCTCGCTGGGGTTGGTCGTGGCCCAGGCCACTGCGTCACGAAAACCCGGAAGCGCCTGCAGCGCCTGAGAATCCAGCGCATGAGTCTGCGCCAGGTTGCAGGCGATTTGTTGCAACTCCGGTTGCGGCTTGCGCACGGGGGCGGGAATGCCGTGGCCGGTGGCGTAGGTTGAAATAGCCTCCTGCACCGCATTGGCGGCGTCGTCATTGGAGTAATTCTGCTGGAGCTGGGCGAAATCCTCCGTCACATAGAGCGAGCCGCCAACGCTCAGCACACCTACGCCCACCGCGTTGAAGTTCGGATTGAGGATGATGTCACGGTGTGCAGGATCATCCATCAATCGCCGATGCGTCGACGGCACATCGGCTCCCATGGCAATAGTCTCCCCGTTGATGCTCGTCCGCAGATTACATTCGCTGTAACGCGTCCCCAGCGGAGGTTCACCTGAAACCTGATGAGAGAAAGTATGGTGTTGCGCCATCTGCGCCGCGTGCTGGCGCGAGGTTTCCGTCAGGCGCGGGTCAACCTGCACAGGCGGAAGGCCTCGTCGCGTGCGTTCCTGGTTGATGAGCTCAACCAATTGCTGCTCGGCCGGTGCCTCAAACTGCAATCCGGTGGAACCGGACTGGCATGGAACACAGCCCGAAGCGAGTTTCGGCAAAGTCTCCGGACTGTGGTGGACCGGGATCTCGGCGCCTGTCTGGCTGTCCGTCAGCCCTATGCCAAACTCAGCCAGATCGTAGTGACGACCAAGCACGGTCCCTTCGCCTTTGGACAGCAAGGCAGCCTTCGCAAGAAATACCGGGTTGAACGAGGGAGAAGCACATCCCGCTGCAGCGGCGACGCGATTGGCCAGCATGAGCAACTTCTCTTGCTCGTCCGGTTCCCGCCCGTTCTGCCGTTTGAAGGCCTCAACATCTTGCCCGAAGCCCTGCTGCTGACTCGGAATCATATTCGGGCCAGCCTCCGTGGCGACGTAAGCGGAGTACGCGACCGCCTGGTTCGACGTCATGCCCATCGCCAATGCCTGCGCCTGCGCCTGCTTCAGCAAACGCGTCATCTCTTCCACCTGCACGTGCTGAAGTGCCGGATTGTTGCCAAGTTGCCTGAACTTCTCTCGCCACGAATGGCGCAAAGCGCCCGGGCCTTCCAGCATCTGCTGAAGAATCATGCTGGACGAAGCCTCGCAGGGCGCGTTCAGGGCTTTGTTAATCCATTCGGCGTCTTCCTTCCCGAGAATTTCGGCAAAAGACTGGTGATCGCGTTCGTTGAACTTCCGCAGCAGCGGTTGCAGAGTGC
Source organism: uncultured Acidobacteriaceae bacterium (assembly GCA_963823635.1). GTDB lineage: Bacteria > Acidobacteriota > Terriglobia > Terriglobales > Acidobacteriaceae > Bog-257. Next base: position 102,110 of record CAWGMV010000011.1, read on the forward strand.
ATCCGCGCAGGCTCGAGCTTCCCGCCCCAAAGAGAATGTCATTGCCTGTGGCGTGAACAAAAGGGAACGGACTCATTCCACCGGCCTCAATGGAGGCCGTCATCATGAAGGTTCTCCACACCAGCGGAGTGCCGCCCCAATAAGTAATAGCCGCCTTGATATCGTCAACCGAGAGGCCGAATCTCTTCGCAGCCGCCACTATCCCAGCCTCTTGCAGGTCAGCGGCGGCATTTTCCTTACTGCCCGTGGGCCCAAGTCGCAGAGCGACGGTCAACAAACGCGGCTCGCCGAACATCGGACGATATTGCGATTTTGGAGCCGGCCGCTGAGCTGCAACGCTGCTGGCCTCGACCGCCAATCTGCCGGAGCCGTGCTCCAGTACTTCTCTGTCGCCCTCTTTGACTACAACTACTTCGTCGAAATTGTCCTGTTCGTTGTCAAACGGGGGAACGCGGACGCGTGCCGGCTCGTCGAAAGGTGACACAAACGTCAGGTCCATGCCCGATGGCCCGCCCTTGAGCAGCAGCGTGGCCCAGGCGAAGGGCTTGGTATTAGGCGCGAGCCTGAGTCTTAACCTGCCGTTCTGATCGGAGGATTGCGGGGAGCCGCCCTCGCCAGCGAGGGCGATTCGAACATTGGCGAAGGGATGATGCCTGGCATCGACGACCTGCAGTACAAGGATGCCTTCTTCCGCCGCCGCGGAAGTCACAAGAAGATAGAGCAGCAGCGCTATGGCAACCCAACTACGATGGTTGTCTGTGGCCCGGTACATTAATGTCTTTCGGTGACTAATTTCCTCCCGACGAAATGGAAATTAGTTGTGTTGCAACTCAATCGAACAAGGGCTGTCTCCGGCGGGACACCACTGATTCGCGGCGCGGTAGCCGGACTTCTCCGCATGCAACTGGACCTGTTGCCCGTCCGCTGCATGCGCCGGCAGCGAGAAGCTGCCGGAACTCTTGGTCACGACCGCTTCCGAATCGTAGCCGATGACGCTCACGGTTGCATCGGCAATCGCCGATTGCTTCTCATCTTCCACAATGCCCAGTACCCTGGCGGAACGCTCGTTCGCAAGCTGCACGGTGACGTTCGGATTGTGATCATCGCCCAACTGAAGCTGCGATTGGCCTTTGAGGAAGGCTGAGTCCTTGGAGGCGTAGAAGGTGACCTTACCGTCAAGCGGCTTCTTGTCCTTGGGCACGACGAAGAGCCATCCGCCTTCGACTTGCATGGGCTCGCCTCCGATCGAGGACGTGACCTTCGCGTCGCTCACCGGTGTGTTGTGGTTGTCCACCACGATGACGCGCACGCCATAGGAAGCGTCTTTGGCCGAGTTTGCATTGGCGCGGGTGATGGCCACGCCGAAGCCGATCACACCACCCAGCATGGCCAGGAACATGACCGCTTTGATCTTGGCATCGGCGTCTTTGAAGAAGAAGAAGCCCAGAGTGCCAAGCATCAGAATCATCAGCGCCAGGATGCCCAATGGACTCTTGGAGGCGGACTCGATGATTGCCGTCCAGTCCTTCGTCACTAAGCCTGATTCTTGAAATACTGCCGCGAAGATCCCCACGTTTCTCCCCGTACCGACAAATGTAAGTTGCCGGTCCCAGCTCGGAACCAGCTTAACCCCACTGTCAAGCTGATGAGCTCATATTAAAGAAGAGGCGGGCATTTTGTTGCTTAATGCCCGCCTCGTTAGCACACGTGACTACTGCGCCGGAGCAGCCGGCTTGGCCTTCTTCTTGTGAGCAGGCGCAGTGCGCGATTGCGGCTGCACCTGGCTCTCATCTACCGCGGTACCCTCTTCCAGTTGTCCGCCGCACAGGTTGCCCTCGGGGACAAAGTAGAAGTGGGTCGCCTTGCCCTTGGTCCCGCCCGCACGAGACTGGACGCGGCCGGCATCGACCTTGGTCGGACCCTCGGTCGTCATGTAGTACTTGACGTTGACCGACCGCTGCGAGCCCAAGGTCTGCTCTTTGATCACTTCCTTCTCGTCCGTGTAGCCCACAACATTCAGCTTGCCATTGGGCATCTGCTGCAGACGGAGAGTCAGTTTGTCCAGAACGTCCTTGCAATCGTTGTCCACTCGCCAAGGTTTCTTCGGGTTCTTTTCAAACGTACACTCGCCCCAATCCTCGATGTTCACGCACTTCTGCACCGGCGGTACAGTGACTTGCGCCGTGCAACTCGTGCTCAGGTTGGCGCGGCTGTCGGTCGCCGTTCCGGTGACGGTAATGGTATTGCCGGCGTCGGCATTGCTGGCGGTCAACGTCGCCGTGGCGCCGCTGCCGCTCACCTGCCCACCGGTGGCCGAATAGCTATAGGTCATCGGCCATCCCTGTGGGTCCGTGGCCGTCATAGTGACGGTTGAAGGTTGGCCGATGGCAATCGTGGCCGGATTAGCGGCGCAGCTTACCAGCGGCCCGAGCGGCTGCTTGACGGTGAAGGGCGCCGAGCACCCGCACGAGTTCGCTTCCTTCGTCTTCGGAGGATCGGTAATGGTCACACTTGCTGAGTAGCTTCCCGGCGCCACGCCAGTAGTGTCCACGGTCGCCGTTTGAGTATTAGCGCTCGCCACCTTACCGCCGTTGGTAGTCCAGGCGTAGGTCAGCGTCTTTTTGGGAGAGAAATTCTGGCTTGTGTTGCTGAGGGTGACCGGTTCGCCCGCCCACACCTCAGCCGGTGTCGCAGTGGCCGTGCAGGTTGGCGGCGGAGGAATGTAACAACTGCCCAAGCCCACAACAATGCCCGCTGCCAGACGGACGCTATTCCAGGTTGTTGAGTACGGACTCGGCAAGTCCGCTCTGTGGTCGTAGGCTGAGTAGATATAATCCGCCTGCACAAGGCGAATGGAGAACCGTGGCGTCACAGTAAGATCCAAGCCACCTCCGCCGCCGGCCGCGACATGCCAGCGTGTCCCTCCGCAACAATCGGGCGAAAGGTTGGCCGCACCGACTAAAGCGCGGACGAAGGGCGAAAATAAATGAGTGCGATACTTGTACTGCAATCCCCCGAGGGCGTATCCCAAAGAGCTCCCATCAATTCCACCAGTGTAGTCCGGGGGAGTGATGGTCCCCTTGAGGTGACCGCTGCCATCGACCAGGAAGCCGAAATTGCAGGACTTGCAAAAGTAGTACGTATTGGACACGTCAAAGCCCTTCGTGATGGTGTTGACATGGGGATGGAAGACAATAGGGGAAATGGGAGGCAGCACCAGGTCGCCGTAACCATTCGGAAAAAGGACGGAATATCCGCCAAAGACTTCGTCCTTTGCGGGATTGACATTCTGCGCTGCTGCAGATGTGCCCAGAAGGCACAAGGCGCATCCCATGGTAATCAGGGCCAAAGAACAACCAATTCGCACCACTGCGAAAGCCGACGACATTTCCAATCCTCCCGAATTCTGCTACAGCACACGAACTTACGTCCTCCCTCAGGGGAGGGACGGAAACAATTGAGTTGCAGAAATCGCACAGGCATAACGATTGCCTAAGCATCAGGGCTATGAGATCTCGCCACCTTGCCGGATGGCGGCCCGACCCTCGGTGAACAGCAGCGAAGATCGTTGCTGCTGCAGTCGCAGATCCAAGCTGTCAATCAGAGGAAAGAAATGACGGGCGGGAACGAAGCGGCCGCTCCGTCAGTACAGGAACGCGTAAGACTACAACATCAGCACATTAACACAGCTGTAACACCTGAACAACCAAAAGTACAGAGCTGGAAGGGTTGCACCATGTAAGAGCACGGTAAGGAATCGGATTCCGGGAGAAAGCCGCGATCCCGAATTGCCATCTCAGAACACGGTTCAAGCTGTTGGCAATAGCAATCAGTGCCGAGGTCGAAAAATTCTCTCGCAGGGCGGGCAAAAAACCGCCGGCGGTTAAGCCGGCGGTCTATCCAAGCAATTTGTTTTGTAGCCGTTAATCAGCCGGCTATTGCGCTGGAGGCGCAGCAGGCTTGGCTTTAGCTTTGTGGTGTTTCGGAGCAGGCGCATTACGAGATTGCGGTTGCACCTGGCTCTCGTCCACCGTTGTGCCCTCTTCCAATTGCCCGCCGCACAGATTGCCTTCGGGGACAAAGTAGAAGTGAGTCGCCTTGCCCTTGGTTCCACCCGCACGAGGCTGGATACGGCCAGCGTCAACCTTGGTCGGGCCCTCGGTCGTCAGATAGTACTTGACGTTGACCGAACGCTGCGCGCCCAGGGTCTGTTCTTTGACCACTTCCTTCTCGTCGGTGTAGCCCACGACGTCCAGCTTGCCGTTGGGCATCTGCTGCAACCGCAGAGACAGCTTGTCGAGCGTGTCCTTGCAATCGTTGTCCACGCGCCACGGTTTCTTGGGGTTCTTCTCAAACGTACACTCCCCCCAATCCTCGATGTTCGCGCACTTCTGAACCGGCGGCACATTTACCGAGGCCGTGCAACTGGCGCTCAGGCCAGAGCGCGTTGTGGTCGCCGTTCCCGTGACCGTGATGGTGTTGCCCGCGTCCGCATTGGTCGCGGTCACCGTCGCTGTCGTGCCGCTGCCGCTCAACTGGCCGCCCGTGGCCGACCAGCTATAGGTCATCGGCCATCCCTGCGGGTCAGTAGTCGTCATGGTGACAGTCGCCGGCTGACCGATAGCGATGGTCGCCGGATTCGCCGAGCAGCTCACCTGCGGCGGCTGCGGCTGCTTGATGGTGAAGTTAGCAGCGCACGTCGCCGAGTTCAGCTTCTTCAGCTTGGGATCAGTAATCGTGGCAGTTGCCGAAAAGCTTCCCGGCGTCATGCCCGTGGTGTCCACGGTTGCATTCTGCGTGTTGGCGTCCGACAGCTTGCCACCATTGGCCGTCCAGGCATAGGTCACCGTGTGTTTGGGATTGAAATTGGTACCGGTCGTGGTGACCTTCACCGGATCGCCCGACCAGACCTCCGTCGGCGCCGCCGTAGCCGAGCACGACAGCGGCGGAGCATAGTAGTTGCCGAGATTAATCACTAACCCAGCCGCCAGGCGGATATTGTTCCAAACATCGCCATGGGAGCTGAGCAAAATCGATCTTTGAGCGTAGGTTGAATAAATGTAATCGAACTGCACCATGCGGATGGCAACCCGTTGGCCGAGGCTGAGATCTAGCCCGCCACCGCCGCCACCGGCGAAGCTCCAGCGCGTCCCTCCGCAACAGATCGGGGAGATGTTTGCCGCACCGATCAGAATGCGAACAAAAGGTGACACCCTGTCCGTGTGGTACTTGTATTGCAGGCCGCCGAGGCCAAACCCCATCCCAGTTCCCGAGTTCGAACCGACCGGGGGAGGCGGTGTCTCGCCTCCATTGAAATGACCGCTACCATCGAACACGATACCCAGATTGTGGAACCGCGGAAGGTAGTAGGTATTGGAAGCGTCGAAGCCCTTGACGATATCGTTCTGCTTGAAATCCAGATCACCGTAACCGTTGGGGGCAATCCAGGAGTATCCGCCAAAGACTTCATCCTTGGGCTGGTTTTGTGCCGAAGCTGATGTGGCCAGGAGACAAACGGCGCACACAAGAACAATTGTGGAAGGGCGACAACGCGCCAAAAATGCAACACGAAACGACATTCTGAACCTCCGAAACTCCTGAAATAGAGAACGGGCCCTGCGCCTAGTGCATCGTATCGCAGTTAGAGAACCGGGCTGAATTAATCTGCGTCATCCAGTTCGAGGTTCCCGTCACAGTATAGTACTCGTTGGTATACCACAGAGTACAGTCATCCGCCGGATCCAGGCGCATGCTGGTGTAATCTCCCCAACGATAGAGGTCGAAATCAAACACACCGGAATAATCGCCCTCGCCAGCAATGACTGGCAACTCATCTTCCATGGTGCCTATCGGATCCGACATCAGGCGTCCGGTGATCGCAATCGAGGGATAGCTAGTCGTGCTCGAAATGCTGTAGCCCATCATAATGTCGCCGTTCTTGTCGCGAACGACGGACCCCATCCAGCGATGATTGTTCGAGTCGGGAGCATAGGTCCCGGACTGGAAGAGCTTGATGCTGGTAACCGGTATGGTCTTCGTCGAGGAGTAAAGCTCGTACCACCTCTCCGCCGTATTACCACCCGAAGCCGTCGCGTCATGGAGAACCAGCCAGTGCTGATAATGCGGGGGCAAGGCCGTTGTGGGGACTTTAGGGGGAACATCGTCGTAATAGGCAACCCGATAGAGCAGGCGGTCGCCGAGCACGTCGAGCAAGATGGGGGTGCCTTCTTGCGGAACGCATGCGCCCAGACCCTGGCCGTTACAAGCCGGAGTGAACGAAGGCACGGCGAAGAGCTGCGATTGCCCGCTCCCGGTCATGAATGCGTTTGAGGGATCCACCCAGTCGGTGTGGAAAGAGTAAAGAGCGAGATTCGAGTTGGCCGCTAAGCTGAACAGAAACTCATCCTGAGCCGCGGGTGGGGGCGCGGCGGAATCAAGGTCGGCAGGCTGCAAGGCGAAGTCGCTTGTCGTAAGCAGGAAGCACACTTGCGCGGCATCGCCGCCCTGCTCCATCGTGGCCCGGTCATAGGCGCACTCGTAAGCGCCCTGGAAAGTCTTGCCATCTGCGCCAAAATTGTCGTTGCTCTGGAAAAAGCCGCTTGGCATGACGCCCCATTTCGGCAGGTCGGAATAGCCGTTACCCAAAGAGAACTCATATGTATAGTAGGTTCCCGTGGCATCCGAACTGGTGGAGACACCGATGCAAGCCGTGCCGCTATAGGGCGGCCCGCTGACTACATTTTCGGCAACCAACCATTGATTGGCGGTTCGGTCATACTGCGCAATGGGATGGCCGATAGGGGTCGCAGTTGCGCAGGCGCCACCAATGCCTCCCAGTAGCTCGCTGATTGGGACGGCTGGCGTCAGCGCATTGAGTGACTTGTCAAACACCACCACAGAATTGTTCACGACTTGAACGATCTGATTCGCACCAACCGCGATGTTGTCATCGGGATAGTTGAAGTTGGTACCGAAACCGCTGAAGCCCATGCCCAGCCCGGGAGCGTTCTCAACGATGGAGAAATTCTGTCCGGAACCGGCGACGCTTTGCTCGACCGCGTCCGCCACAGCCCCGGCAGGTCGCTTTTGGCTGGGACGTACGACCCGGTTGGTGCGCAACACGTATTGCGGAGAGGGTGGCAGCTTGCCCAGTTCACGGAGCGGCGCAGAAACCCCAAAGCCTGTCGGCCGCCGTACCGTCGGCTTGGGATAGACATTGTCCTGCGCTGACAAAGTCACACCGCAAAGCAATAGCCCGGTTATCACAACTGCAAATGGCCAAGAAGCACTTTGTCCACGGTTTGTCATGTGGTTACCTCTTTTGTGACTTCGGCTGGACTCCGGAGCGCGCCCGAGCGGACGCTGAAAGCAGAGTCATGGCTCACGGGTGGAAGTCAATTCACAACGGGTATGTATCACAGCACCATCACTTTCCCCGAAGTGAATCCAACGGCACTTACAGTGGCCAAATTTAAGCATATTCCAAGGTCGAGTTCAATCCTAATCTTCCGGAGAAGAGGGAGACATTACGGGGCATCTGGTCGCGCTTCGCCGCCGGCAGAAGAACTCATCGCGCCAGGAATTCGCGCGTCAAACCAGGTAGGAGTTGCGGTGTTTCGGTTGGGTCTTCAGGAGGGCTGTCGGCGATAGGTCGCTAAGATGTTTGGCTGCCCTCATCAAGCAGCAGAACCGGCGTAGTTACGACAGCAGTTTGCGCCCCACCAAGCCCACCAATCCTGTGCCCAGCAGAATAAATGTGCCCGGCTCGGGGGTCGTCCCCTGGGTGGCGACGGGACAGTTGGCCCCGTTCCAGACGCACAAATACTCTTGTTCGCCTTCGCCGGCACTCACCGGCGTAAAAACCTCTATCAGGGAGCGGTTAAGGTTCGGGTAGTTGTTCTCAGCCGTAGTCAGCCAGAACTGGCAGGAATTCGAACCTCCTGGACATGGCGAGCTCGGATCAAAGATATTCCACACCGCCTGATTCATGGCGGTCCAATTACTCTGGCTCACGTTTTGCGTGTCCCAAGTAAGCCAGCCCGCCTCTTCGTAGGGAATAATCCCGCCACTGATGAAGCGCAGATTACTCAGGTCACTGCTGGCAAGGTTGGTTTGATACGCCATCCACTGGTCCCCAGGGTTTCCACCGCCCAAATAGTCATCGCACATTACGTCGCGGAGCGTCGGGTCGCTGCCAATCAGGGCATAGTAGGGATATCCGTCCTGCCAGTCGGATTGGCTGCCGTAATTGAATCCGGCAAGTTGAAACTGAACCGGATCAGCATAGGCGGAAGCTGCCACTAACAAAATTCCGATGAGAAGTATGAGCTTTTTCATGTTGGTCTCCGCCCCCTACCGCAGAACTGCACACTCCTATCCGCTTCCTACATTGCAACTGGACTGCCGAACTACGCCCTAAGAAATGAATGGGTTAGCTCGAGGACGTGCAACAGCTTGCGACAATGTGCTAACCGATTTCCCTTACTGAATGGCTAAGGCGCGAGATTGAAACCGAATCTGCCGATGGACGGCGCCTCGCCTGGTGCTCCTCTAGCCATATCCCCAACTCCGCCAGGGCGCGCTGGCACACTAACCCATGCCGCTGCTTCTTGTCGCGGATGCGGCGGCGAGTTTCTTCATCCAGCGGGAGCAGGAGATCGAAGGTGATGTTCGCCGGCTGGAAATTCTTCGCGTCGGCGCGGCAGATGTAATTTACCAGAGCTCCGAAGGCCGTCGCGCGCGGAGGCGCCAGCGGCTCGGCGTTCACGGCCAGCGCCGCGGCCTGCATGCCCGCCAGCAGGCCGGTCGCGATGGATTCGACATATCCTTCCACGCCGGAAATCTGGCCCGCGAACAGCACGTTGGGATGCTGCTTCATCTGCAAGGTCTCGCGCAGCAGCGCCGGACCGTTGATGTAGGTGTTGCGGTGGATCTGCCCATAGCGCAGAAACTTCGCATTCCCGAGGCCAGGAATCAGCCGCAGAATGCGCGCCTGCTCGCCGAACTTAAGGTGGTTCTGGAATCCGACGAGATTGTAGGAATCAGCGCGCAGGTTCTCCTGGCGCAACTGCACCACGGCATACGGCGTCTGCCCGGTGCGCGGATCGCGCAAGCCGACCGGCTTCATTGGCCCGAAGCGCAGCGTGTCGCGCCCTCGCCGCGCAATCTCCTCGATCGGCAGGCAGCTTTCGAAATAGTTCAGCTTTTCCCAATCCTTGGCCTCGACCGGCTCGGCGCCCAGCAGCGCGTCAAGGAAGCGGTCGTATTCTTCCTTCGTCATCGGGCAGTTAATGTAGTCCGCCGTGCCCTTGTCGTAACGGGCCGCCAGGTACACCCGCGACATGTCGATGGAATCCGCCTCTACGATGGGGCTGATGGAGTCGTAGAAATAGAGTTGTTCACTTCCGCTCAGGCGCAGGATTTCGCGCGATAGAGCGTCAGAGGTGAGCGGCCCGCTGGCGATGATGGTGATGTCGTTTTTCTCATCGATCGCGGTTACTTCTTCGCGCACAACCCGAATCAGCGGCTCACGCTCGATGGCGGCCGTGACCTGCTGAGAAAACTTTTCACGGTCCACCGCCAACGCGTGCCCGGCGGGAACGGCGGTCGCGTGCGCGATCTCCATCAGCAGGGAACCGGCGCGGCGCATCTCTTCCTTGAGCAACCAGGGCGCGGTGTTCTCGGTGTCAGACTTAAGCGAATTGGAGCAGACGAGCTCGGCAAAGTTCGCGGTCTGGTGGGCCGGCGTCGAGCGCACCGGGCGCATTTCGAACAGCTCCACGGCCACGCCACGGCGGGCGAGTTGCCATGCCGCCTCCGAGCCGGCCAGCCCGGCGCCGATGATGTGGATGGGATGTTTGCATGAGAGACGACGCAAGATTCCTTAAGCATTATACGAACGGGTGAAGCGTGCGTCTTCCAAGTCGCCGTAAAACAAAACAATTGATGGGCATGGTTCTTATTCGGCTATCGTTCACCTTGCCGTATCGGCGCGGCAGGCAAGCCATGGCACGCATCGAGAAAACGGTTTTCATCAGCTATCGCCGCACCAATATTCCTCTGGGCGCTGGCGATTTTCCAGGACCTCACCCAGCATGGCTATGATGTGTTTTTTGATTACACCGGCATTGCCAGCGGCGACTTCGAGAGCGTCATACTGGAAAATATCCGCGCACGGGCGCATTTCCTTGTCCTGTTGACTCCTTCCGCGCTGGAGCGTTGCGGCGAGCCGGGCGACTGGCTGCGCCGCGAGATCGAGGCTGCGCTTGAGAGCCGGCGCAACATCGTGCCGCTGATGCTGGAAGGCTTCGACTTCGGCACTCCTGCCATCGCGCAATCAGCTCACGGGCAAGCTGACAGTACTCAAGCAGTACAACGCATTGAACATCCCGCCGAATACTTCGAGGCCATGGGGCGAAGCTACGCGACAGGTATCTGAATGTGCCGCTGGATGCGAGTGCCGCATCCAGCGTCCACTCGCTGCGCCGGCAGGCCGCTACGCGAACAGAAGGCGGCGGCTGCGATGGCTCCGGCGGTCGCGGAAGAAGAGCTTACGGCACAGCAATGGTTCGAGCGCGGATTTAATGCAACCGACCCTGATGAAAAGCTGCGTTTTTACAGTCAGGCCATCCGCCTCCAGCCCAACTATGCCTCCGCCTTCAACAACCGGGGCTTGCGCGCCGCGACAAGGGGAACTTGGGGGGCGCAATCGAGGATTTCAACGAGGCCATCCGCCTCAGCCCGACGCTGCCGACGATGCCTTCAACAACCGGGGCAACGGCGCGCTACAGCCAAGGCGACCTGGAGGGTGCGGTCGCGGATTACGATCTAGGCCATTCGCTTCAAGCCCGGCATTGCCGACGCCTTCTACAACCGGGGTCGTGTGCGCAACGGCAAGGGCGACCTGGAAGGCCGCGCTGCGAAGACTACGATGAGGCTCTCCGCCTCAGGCCCGACGTATGCCGCTGCCCATCGATAACGCAAGGGTGATGCCGCGCCGCGCCCAAGGGCGACCTGGAGGGTGCCCTGGCAGGACTACGAGCGAAGCCATCCGCCTCCAGCCCGACGATGCCATGACCCTCAACAACCGGGGCAATACGCGCCGCGACAAGGGCGACTTGGAAGGGCGCGCGTTGCAGGATTTCGACGAGGCCATCCGCCTCAAGCCCGACTATGCCGGGCCTCGAAGAACCGCGATGATGTGCTCAAAGCCATAGCTGACCGGTCAAAAATTGACCTGCATGACACTTGATCGCAACTGTGCTCGTGCCCTAGCGGCGTCGCCGCAGGTTACCCAGCGCCTAAAAGTTACCAACGTGCCGTTACTTTCGTAACTTGACAACGGCGCGCGAGAGCGGTACACTGGTGGTGTGAGGCTTAGTGTCTCGACGCCCTATGAGGGCGGAATGGTCTTTGAAAATCAGGCATGGCGCCAAGACAGGGCGGAACCGAACGGTCCTTCAAAACCAGGGGTCAAATGGCTCGAATTCCTGGAAGGCAGGGTCGATGAGGTGGCGATCTAAGTCATTGGCGCTCAATATTATGCTGTAAGTTATTAGATTTCAATTATTTGCATCGAAACGTGCAATCAATTGAAAACATTAGGCTTGCACGTACTTAATTGAAAAAGCGGGACTTATAGCTTGCGAAACCACTGTAAGTTATTGAAAATTGCCCAACATTCGGCGAAGAAAGAGAGAAGGATAGGGGGTACCCCCTGCCAAAAGTCTTGTTTTAGTTGCCGGGCGGTGGGTAGTGGCAAGGCTGTGCGAGGCTGATGTAGTTAACAGTTTTCTCCGGGTCTCACAGGATAATCCGGTCGTCGCCAACCCGTCGTGTGATGCGCTCGCGATCAAGATACTCCAGCAGTGGAATCGCGTACTTTCGCGTGATGCCAAACAGGTCCTTGAACTGCGGCACGCTGAGTTTCGGCGTCTTCGCTTTATTGGCGATGAGCTGTCTTCGCAGCGCCTCCAGTGCGTCACGATGAAATACCAGGTCATCGGCCAGCTTCACCAGAATGCGATCGCGCAGCAGCAGAGTGACAATCTTCTGCGCGCGCGTGTTGTCCACGGGCAACGACGCCAGCACTTCCTTCAGCAAGGGAACCTTGAGTCCCGCGCGGGCGAAGGCCTGCTCGATCTGTGCCTTCGATTCTGCTTCTTCGTCACGCAGCACGACACCTCGTCCGGGAAGCCGCAACAGCTCGCCATCGGCTTCGAGCTTTTTCTCGCGCACCAGTGAGCTAACAACGCCGTTGAACAGCTCGGAATGCATGTGCAGAGTCTCGCGGGGCTGCTCCTTGTTGATGCCCTGCTGAAGAGGGTTCGCATCGTGGAATATGCCGACCATTGCCAACACATCACTGCGAACTCGCTCCAGCCAGTGCGAGGTGATGAGCACGTTGCCAAAGATCGCAATCAGCCCCAACTGCTTGAGCTCCATTGCCAACTGCTGGACGCGGGCCGGAAGCCATCCGGTTTCGGCCACAGCATCAGCAACACTCAGCCCAAAGGTCCTACGGCGATTAATGCGCGCCAGCAGCGCTTCCGCCGGAGTGGCATTCGCGATGGCTTCCAGAAATGGCAGCCATTCGTGGCGCTCGATTCGAATCTTTGGTTCGCCGGCATCGAGCACGCGGCCGCCGCCCATGGTGATCACCGGCGAATATTGGCGGATGATGAAGCGGTCGCCGGGAAACAGCAGCACCGGTCGATCCAGCTTCAGGCGCGCGAATCCGGATTCGCCGGGCAGAAGCTGCTTGCCGCTGAGCAGCGTTACTTGCGCGATGGTCTCGGCGGTAAACGCATGCAGATGCACTCGCGCATACTGACGCAGCGGCTTTGCAGTGGGCAGAAGGTCGAGCTGCACGCCCAGCCTCGTTACCGGCGCGAACATCTGCGGCGGAGTCAGCATCATGCCGCGCGCCAAGTCGGTGGTTTCCACGCCCGGCAAGTTCAAGGCAGTGCGTTGTCCGGCGATGGCTTCATTCGCCGATTTTCCGTGCACCTGCACGTTGCGCACGCGCAGCCGCTTGCCGCTTGGATGAAGCTCAACTTCCTGCTCCTTGCGAATCGTCCCCGAAATCAGCGTTCCGGTAACGACCGTGCCGAAACCTTTCATGGTGAACACGCGATCGATGGGCAGGCGGAAGACCGCGGTGGAATCCTTGGAAGGCACTTCTGCGCCGATACGCGCTAGCTCGGTCTTCAGCCTATCGAGTCCCGCACCGGTCTTGGAACTCACAGGAATGATGGGCGAATTTGCCGGATCAAGGAACGAGCCTTTCAGGAACTCAGCCACTTCCAGCATCACAACTTCGAGCGTCTCTGCATCAACCAAGTCAGCCTTGGTCACAACCGTGATGCCGCGCTGCACCGACAGCATGCGGCAGATGTCGAAGTGCTCGCGGGTCTGGGGTTTAATGGATTCGTCGGCTGCAACCACCAGCAGGACAAGATCGATGCCGCCGACTCCGGCCAGCATATTGCGTACAAAGCGTTCGTGGCCGGGAACATCCACGAAGCCAATGCGGACCGGCTCTCCAGCGGAACTGGCGAGGTCGAGGTTGGCGAAGCCGATGTCAATGGTGATGCCGCGCCGCTTCTCCTCCTCCAGGCGATCGGGATCAATGCCGGTCAGAGCTCGCACCAGCGCGCTCTTGCCATGGTCAATATGGCCTGCGGTGCCGACAATAACGGCCTTCATCGCCAACAGTGTACCGAACCTTTTGTGGAACTACGCGGCCTTCCGGAGGGGAATCGCATTATGGGAAAGGTGTGTGCGAAAATAGAAGCAAGGAACTTGCACCAGGCTCGTGGGTTTACTACGGTTGCTCCATCACCAGGGAAACGCTTGCATTCCCGGAGGGTCGAGGGGCGTCTAAGTATTTGAGCGCAAGGCGTACTTGATCCAGACGGATGGCTTCAATCCTGATACCGCCGGACACACCGACCCCGCTTCCGCCACAGGAAGAGGGACAATTCGAGCTATTTGCCCGCGCCGAGCTTGACGAGTCCGACCTCACGCCCCATGTCCTGATCCAACTTGAGGACGACATCGAGCGCTCACGCATGCGTGAAGCGTTCTGGATATCGGTCGTCGTGCACATGGCGCTGGTGATCTTCCTGTTCATGACGCCGAAGATCTTTCCCGGCGTGAAAGGCGTGGTGCTGCTTTCGCCCGCCGACATCATGCGCAACCAGCAGTTGACCTACCTCGATTTGCCGCCGGATGCGCAGAAGGCGCCCAAGACTCCGCCAGAGTCGAAGGTGCTGTCGGACAAGAATCGCATCGCGGAGAGCAGACACCCGTCGCTGGATAAGAAGACGCTGGAAGAGCTGAAGCGCGCGGGCCCGCCCGCGCCAGCGGCTCCGCCGGGACAATCGGCGCAGATGGCTGCACCGCCAATGCCGCAGGGCGCGCAGCAACCGAACCCGGCACAAGGTCAGCAGACAGCACAGCTCCAAAACGCCTTCCCGACGGACAATCCCAAGCTGCCGACGCCTCAGCAGGGCGTGGCCAAAACACCGGATTTCCGCGCCGCGCTATCATCGCCTGGCTCACAGATTCAGCAGAGCATGGGCGCCGTGGCTACGCGCCGTGGTGGCGGCGTTTACGGCGGCGGCGATTACGGCATGGGACCGGGAGGATCAGCCCGAACACTGGGCAATCTCGAGGTGCTGAGCGATACGCAGGGCGTGGATTTTGGTCCCTATTTGTCGCGCGTTCTGGAAGCGGTGCGGAGGAATTGGTACATTCTGATACCGGAAGAAGCGCGGGCTCCGCTGATGAAGCGCGGCAAGCTTGCCATCGAATTTGCCATCATGCCCGACGGAAAGGTTGCGGGCATGACACTGAGATCGCCTTCCGGTGACGTCTCCCTGGACCGCGCCGCCTGGGGCGGAATCACTGCCTCCAATCCCTTCGCGCCGTTGCCCGGCGAGTTCCATGGACCTTATCTGGCGCTGCGCTTTCGCTTCTATTACAACCCGCAAAAGGGCGATATGGATTAGTTCGACGGGTAGAATTAGCTGGTGGAACCAGGCCAGCAACCCGACCGTAAACTCAATTCCGATACCCCCAGACGCAGGCGCAGTGGGCGGCCCGCTACCGTTCGCGGGAGCGAATGAAACTTGTGGGGCTTCTGGTCCTCGTTCTACTCATTCTCGTACTTGCCTTCTTGCGCTTCGGAAGAACGATTCCCTGGAGTGCGCGATAATCGCGCCAGCAGAGCCATGACGGACCATCGTCCCCAGCCACTTGATCCGCTGCTTATTGTCATCCTCGGACCAACAGCTTCCGGCAAGTCTGCACTCGCTATCGACCTGGCCCGGAGATTCGCAGGCGAAATTGTGAGTTGCGACTCGGTTGCGCTTTATCGCCATTTTGACATTGGCACGGCTAAGCCGTCGCCGGAACAGCGGGCGTTGGTCCCGCATCATCTCCTGGATGTGGCGGAGCCAGACGAACCTTTCACCGCCGGCGAATACGCAAGGGAGGCGCGGAGGGTAATCCGCGAGATTGCCGGCCGCGGACGCTTGCCGATAGTGGTCGGCGGGACAGGCCTTTATCTGCGGGCATTACTGGAAGGACTCTTTCCTGGTCCGCAGCGGTCGGAAGAATTGCGCCAGCGCCTCCGTTCACGAGCGGCCAGCCGCGGCTCGCAACACATTCACCAAATGCTGGTTCGGCTGGATCCGCGAGCAGCTTCGAAGATACACGCTAACGACTTGCCGAAGCTTATCCGCGCCGTCGAGGTTTGTCTCGCTTCCCGCGCACCGATGAGCGAGTTGTGGCAGGAAAGTGGGCGCGAAGCCCTGCAGGGCTTTCGCGTGCTGCGGATCGGACTGAACCCTTCGCGACAGGACTTGTATACTCGCATCAACCAGCGCGCCCGGCAGATGTTCGAGGACGGACTGATTGAAGAGACGAAAGCGCTGCTCGACCGGTATGGCGAGCGTAACAACGTGATACCGCTGGCGTCACTTGGTTATCATCAGGCGGTGCAGTTTCTTCGCGGCGAACTCACGCGCGAACAGGCCATTACACTAGCGCAACAAGCGCATCGCAACTACGCCAAGCGGCAGATGACGTGGTTTCGCCGCGAGCCCGACGTGCTGTGGCTCGAAGGCTTCGGCGACGATTCCGCGCTCGCCAAACAGGCCGCCGAATTGGTTTCCTCCCGCACAGCACGCGCTATTGGAGGCATGGTTACCCCATGAGTTCTCAGGCTCTACCCATCATCCACCAAAAGGAAAGGGCTCATTGCGCGCAGGCCAGCGAGGCAGCATTTAGCCGGCAACAATTCTGCGCGGGGCTGATCTAACACCCAGATAGCGTGCGAAATCTTCTCACATTAGTTGTTGTGGTGCTGCTCGGCCTGGCCCTTTGGTTCGCGAGGGCGGCCCTGCTGCCCTTAAAACCTGCACAGACCACGTTCGTTCTGCTGCGTCCGGGATGGAGCACACGCCACATCGCGAACGAGCTGCATCTGGGAGGAATCATCCGCAGCCCGTCGGCATTTCTCATTCTGCAGTATGCCGAAGGCGCAAAGACCCTGAAGGCAGGCGAGTACAAGTTCGATGAGCCTGCCAGCGCTCTCGATGTCTGGCATCGGCTGGCGCGGGGCGATGTTTTCGCGCGAACTGTCATAGTGCCTGAGGGCTATAACATCTATGACACCGCGGGCGCTGTCGAGCAGGCAGGGCTCGCCCCGTCGGCGGACTTCATCGCCGTCGCCAAAGATGATACCGCGCTGGTCCGCGACCTCGATCCGCAAGCGAAGACACTAGAAGGCTATCTTTTTCCTGACACTTATCAGTTCACGCGCATTGACACTCCGCGCGACATCGCCGCCGCCATGGTGCGGCGCTTCCGGCAGGAGGCACAGAAGATCGGGCTGCTAGGCAATCCGGATATGCACCGCATTGTGACTATGGCGTCCATTGTGGAGAAGGAAACTGCGGCGCCAGAAGAACGGCCGCTCGTCGCCAGCGTATATTACAACCGGCTGGCAAGGAACATGTTGCTCGGGGCCGATCCCAGTGTCATCTACGCCGCATTGTTGACAGGGCGGTATCGCGGAACCATTTATCAATCGGACCTCGAGTTTGATTCGCCTTACAACACCTACAAGTACCAGGGTTTGCCGCCGGGGCCGATCGCTAATCCCGGGGTTGCCTCTTTGGAGGCGGCGATGCATCCAGCGCACAGCGATTTCCTATACTTCGTCAGCGACAACAACGGACATCATCGCTTTGCCCGCACCTCTGAAGAGCATGCTCGCAATGTGGCATCGTATCGAAAGGCAGTATCCGGTTCTCAGTAGCGAAGGCCCGTCTCGCACATTACCCGTGCTTCCAGCTCAGATATACTAATGAATTGTCCCGTCGCATCTGGTCCAGAATGACGCGTTCTTCAGTTCTCATCACATTTTTCGTAGGCGCACTTCTCCTCGGCGACACGGGATGCCTTTTCCGCACACGGGTCGTGGAACCTCGCACCAGTACCGCCAAATTACAAACTGCCACCAAGGAAGAGCTGATCGCCAAAATCAACCAGCAGGCCCTGGGCTTAAAGACGCTCAATGCTACGGTCAACATCGACACTTCGGTAGGCGGGGAAAAGAAAGGCAAAGTTACTGACTATGAGGAGATCCGGGGTTACATTCTGATGCGCAAACCAGACATGTTGCGCATGATCGGGTTGTTTCCCCTGGTGCGCAACACCGCCTTCGACATGGTGAGTGATGGCAATCGCTTCAAGTTGTCCGTTCCGGCCAAGAACAAGTTTTACGTGGGCAGCGCGGCAGTGGAACGCCCTTCCAGTAATCCCTTGGAGAACTTGCGCCCGCAGGTCATCTACAACGCGTTACTTCTGCCGCAGGTGAATGGCGGTGATGAGATCGCGGTGCTGGAAAACGAGACCGAAACGGTGGTGGACCAGAAAACCAAGAAGCTGGCCGAGCAGCCCGATTACGTTATCATCATTATCCGCCGCGAGGGCAACGACTGGTATATATCGCGCAAGATCATCTTTGAGCGCGTGCACCTGGAGCCACACCAGCAGATTATTTTTGATACCAAGGGTCGTGTCGCCACCCAGGCGACGTACCAGGTTTACCAGGAATACGACGGAGTCAGCTTTCCTAACGTGATCGAGATCGACCGTCCCCAGGAGGAATACTCAATTCGGCTGACGGTCCAGAAGATCACCGTTAATGAGCCTCTGCGCGACGACCAGTTCGCGCTGCAACAACCGCCCGGCTCTCAACTTGTGAACCTCGACGAGCCCAGCCAGAGCGCGGCGGCGAACGCCACTCCTACTGCTGAGGGATCGAATCACGAATCTCCCAAGAAATAAGCTCCAGCCCCTGAGCGGGACTGGAGCTCCCTTGAAGTTACTTTCGGTTACCGCTTCGACTGCCCGCGCGCCATTTTCTTTACCTTGCGCTTTTGCGAGCCACGGGCGTAGGTGCGGGGCGCTTTAGGAGCGGCCTTCTTGCGCGCTGCGCGTTTGAGCTTCTTGCGTTCTACCTTGTCAGCGATGTTCGTAGTGTTCATGAATTCCGTGTTCCTTTATGGGCGGGTTACGCCTTTTCTAACTGAGCATATTTCTCGACCAGCTTTTTCAGGCCGAACCTGGGAAATTGTACAAGAATTTTCGCCTCTGCCCCATCGCCCTCGCGCTTGTACACCGTACCCTCACCGTACTTAGGATGGCGCACGCGCTGGCCGGCGCGAAATCCGGTGCTGCCGCTGGGCTCTCGAACATCCGTCTTTGCCCGCGAGAACTTCTTCCCGCGCGAGGCAAAAAATTCGGCGATGTTGTCGATAGAGTTGTATGTAGGTCCGCTGTATGAGCTGCGCTGGATTCTGCCGCGCATATGTTGCGGGCGCTGGTCCTCATCCTCGTAGGAGTAGTGCCTGCTGCCGCCGAAACCATCGCGTTCAACATAAGCCGGACGACGCGGCGAGCCCAGGTCCTGTAGCAGTTCGTGCGGGACCTCCTCCAGAAACCGCGATGGAATGCCTGGCTCCGGCATGTCGGTGGCATAGCGGCGGCGATAGCGTGCGCGTGTCAGGATCAATTTATCCATGGCGCGCGTCATGCCGACGTAGCACAGCCGACGCTCTTCCTCGACGTCATCTGGAGCGAGCAGTGTACGCGAATGTGGGAACAAGCCCTCTTCCAGACCGACGAGAAATACCAGCGGAAACTCCAGGCCCTTGGCTGCATGCAACGTCATCAGCGTGATCCGCGAATTCTCGTCGTAGTCGTCGGCTCCGCTAACCAATGCGGCGTGATCGAGGAACTCGTTGAGCGTTTCGCCACGGTCGCGCGAGTCCATCGCAGCATTCACCAGCTCGCGCAGGTTCTCGACGCGGGCCAGCGCTTCAGGCGTGTCTTCTTCTTCCAATTGCTTGATGTAGCCTGTGCGATCAAACAGAAACTTCAGCAGCTCCGCCGTAGATGCTGGATCGCCGGGAGCACGGAAACCCTCGACGCGCGCCTCGCCAACCTCGCTGTTCCCGTTAGAGGTCTCCTGCCCAAAGCTTTCCGGCCTGAAATCCCTGGCATTCTCCTCGCCGAACTCCGCTGGTGAGAACTCGATATCGTGCTGTAGGTCTTCTTCTCTGAACGAGCGGGGCGGCCTCAGTTGCTCGGGAGCTGCCGTCTCTTCCACCCGCTCGCGGAAAAGGCCAAGATGCATGGCGCGCGCATCGTCCATCAGCTCCTTAAAGCTCTTTAGCGCTGACACGGCGCGACCGGAAAGCAGTTGCCGCTTTAGCGCCTCCCCGATTGCACTCCACAGGGACGTCCCCGTCTCCAACGCGATACGCTCCAGCGTCTCCATCGTCGTCTTGCCGATGCCGCGGCTCGGAGTATTGATGACCCGCTGTAATGCAATGGAGTCATCCGGATTATGAATCACTTTGAGATACGAGATCATGTCCTTGATCTCGGCGCGCTCATAGAAGCTGAAGCCTCCCACAACGTGGTACTTCATCTGGTAACGGCGCATGGCCTCTTCAAACAGCCGGGACTGCGAGTTGGTTCGGTACAGCACAGCCGCACGCGGTGTCTCGCCGTTCTCCCCATGCGTCTGGTTCAGGTATCGGGCGATGAAATCAGCCACGAATAGCGCTTCGTTTTCGCCATCCGGCGCCTCGTAGTAGCCGACTTGTGCACCGCCGCTGCGGCTGGTCCATAGAGTTTTGCCCTTGCGTTTGACATTGCGGGACACTACCGACGAGGCCGCCTGCAGTATGTTGTGTGTCGAGCGGTAATTCTGTTCCAGCCGGATGATGCGCGCCTCCGGAAAGTCGTGCTCGAACTCCAGAATGTTGCGGATGTCGGCGCCGCGCCACGAGTAGATGCTCTGGTCCTCGTCGCCAACCGCGCACACGTTGTGCTCATTGCCCGCCAGCATGCGCATCAGCTCGTACTGGGGGCGGTTGGTGTCCTGATATTCGTCCACCAGAAGGTAACGGTAACGCCGGTTGTAGCGCTCGCGCGTCTCGCCCGAAGCCTTCAGCAGGCGCACGGTAAACAGCAGCAGATCGTCGAAATCCAGCGCGTTCGATCGCGCCAGCTCCTGCCGGTAAACTTCGTAGATGTGGGCGACGCGCTCGGTTTTTGGATCCGCGGATTGCAGATAGACTTCCTGCGGATCGAGCATGTGGTTCTTGGCCCAGGAAATCCGCGCCAGTACGCTGCGCGGCGTGGTCTGCTTGTCGTCGATGCCGAGGCGGCGCATGGCCGCCTTCACCACGTTCTGCTGATCGGCCTCATCGTAGATAACGAAATCCTTGCGGTAACCTTTTCCCCCGATCTGTAACACTTCGATGTCGCGGCGCAGCACACGCACACAGAAGGAATGGAATGTCGAAATGAGCGGCTTGGTTACCGAGCGCGTGCCCACCAGCGACTCGACGCGGCCAGCCATCTCTCCAGCCGCTTTGTTGGTGAAGGTCATCGCCAGGATCGAGTCGGGCTGCACCCCGATGGCGTCAATCAGGTGCGCGATGCGATAGGTGATAACGCGCGTCTTACCGCTGCCGGCACCGGCCAGGATGAGCACGGGCCCTTCCACGGCCTCAACGGCCTCGCGCTGCTGCGGATTCAGATCATTCAAATAGGACGTCAAACTGGGGGTACTCACGATCAATTCGGTTTGCTGGTGGCCATTGGGGCTTCCATGGCGCGGTGGGCCTTGCATTCGGTGCAGGGACAGTGCTCGCGCAAGAACTCCCATGAATAGATGCCATGCTGGTGGCCGTCGTTCCAGGTGAATCGGATGGCGTACTTGCCCACCGGCTCAACCTGCGTTGGCCGCGCCGTCGCCTTAAACATAGGTAACGATCCCGCAACCGGCTTGAGCGGGTCCCCCGGCTGCCTGCCGTCCTTCGCACGCTCGTCATTGCACAGCGCACACGGGCAGGCATCGCGCAGGAAAGGAAAGCTGTAGCCGCTCCGGTGACCGTCCTTCCACTCGATTTCCATGCCACTGCCGGTGGACACGTTGACTTTAACGGACTTGGGATCTGCGACCAGAGACATAGGCGAGCCTGCCTCTAGTATCGCAGAAAACTTGGAGAAGCACTGTCACCGGCTTCGCGATGTCAGATGCATCAGCCCATACACGTCGATCATGGCGTTGGCGATGAGGACACCTCCGACGACGGTGTTGGCAGCCAGCGCGTAACGGCTCTCCAGCAGGTCAGCGGAAACTCCGGCCATAAACAGGATCAGGAACGGCAGCCCCACGAGAAGGAGGTTAATGCCGGCAAACTGAGCGCGACCGGCTAATGCCACGAGCATAACGCCAACGATAAGAGGCGCAGCGGTGCCAAAGAAACGCGTGCGCTTCCAGCCCACGAAGGTGAACAGCGTCACTGCCAGCAGCAACACCAGACCAATTCCATTCTGCAGGAAGAAGCTCGAGAACAGAGAGGAGACGGCGCGCCAGGAGAAATCGTCCGCAGAACCTTCAAGCCAATCAGCATTGCGCAGGGCCATGCCGAAAGCGACAGGACGGAAACTATAAACTCCGCATAGCAGCACCAAGCCGGTAACGCACGCCGCAGCAAAGATGACTACTGCAGCGCTGGGTCTTACGTGACCAACCCACAGCATGAATGCGAGTGCCGGTACCAGCAGTACCCAAAGAGAGAATTGCGCGCCGATGCAGATGGCAATAGAGAGTCCCATCAGCAAAATGCGGCGCCAGTTCCAGAGCACAACTTCGCGGGGAGCGTAGAGCGTGTGGGCAACGGCGATCGCGGTGAAGATTAGTCCAAAACCACCCCAGGCGGCGACGATCCCCGGCCCAACCTGGCTCGACCAGGCAATCATCACCGGAGAGAACGAGTAGAGCCCCAGCGCGATGTAACCACCGACATTGCCGTAGAGCCGCCGTGCCACGTACCACAACGACGCGCCAAGAATGAAGCCCGCCGTCAGAAATGGCAGGCGGATCATAAAGCGATAGGCGCTCAGGTAGAGGATTCGGTTCTCCGCCCCGCTGACTCTGGCGGCCAGTCCCGCCAGCAGCGGCACCAACGCGGAACGCTCCATCGTATTGGCATTGGATAGATGCTCCAGGTGTAGCAACCCGGATTCGATATAGCTGCCCTCCATGGCGGACAGCGGAACATGCGCCATAAACCAAAGGCATTGCCCAAGGAAGACCAACAAAAGCAGGAGAGCGACAATCTGCGGCACACCTGAGTGCGAGCGGAGTCTGGCGGAGAGCATCTGCTTTTGTTGTAACATGCCGGCGGTGCGAGAAGCGAAGGCGCCGGCTTCGCCTCGCAGTCTGATAGAGTCTGTATAGACTCGCGCAGTGGTGAACCTCGTTGTCGCCGCCTTCCAAAACCACGCAGAAAAGATCAGCGATCCAAGAATCCGGCGAGAAACCTGTCTCAAAGGCCACGCTGAAGTTGCGTCTGCTGAAGAAGCTCAAGTGCACTCTGAAATACGAGAAGCGTGCGTGGGAAATGGGCGCGAGGCTCGTTGCTGGGGTTGACGAGGTCGGACGCGGGTCACTCTTCGGTCCGGTAGTTGCAGCAGCAGTCATTCTCGATCCCAGCTATCGCATTCGCGGCCTGCGCGATTCCAAGTTGTTGCAGCGTGAAGAGCGCGAGAGACTTGCTCCACGAATCCGGGAACATGCACTGGCGTGGGCTATCGCGGCGGTGGACGTAGCCACCATCGACCAAATCAACATCTACTGGGCCTCGAAGCGCGCGATGGAGGAGGCGGTAATCAAGCTGGCGCTGCGGCCCGATCATCTGCTGATTGATGCCCTGCGCATTGGCTTCGACTGTGCGCAAACGCCCATCATTCATGGGGACGCACTGTCCGCCTCGATTGCTGCCGCTTCCATCATTGCCAAAGTTGAGCGCGACGCTATGGTGAGCGCGTGGGACCCCGTCTTTCCGGAGTACAGGCTGGCTTCGAACAAAGGTTACAGCACACCGCATCATCTCAAGATGTTGCGCGAAAAAGGCCCAACGCCGCTGCATCGGCTGTCGTTTGCGCCGGTATGGACGTCGTCAGCTCCGCAAGAGGTGCTGGAGTTCATGCTGGAAGGTGAAGAAGCGGCTGGCCAATTGGTGACCGATTAAGTTAGTAATCTGGGGCCAGCGAAGGCAGACTGCCGGCGGTTCTGTTGTCAACGAATCATTGCATCGCGCGCCGCACCTCATCTGCTGCGCGCTCGACCACTGCTTCCATCGCTCGCTCAACCGCGGCCGAAATCTCTTCGCCGGCGGCAAAATTCTCGCCCTCGACGCCATAGACAATCAGATGTGGAGGGAGTTGGTCGAGGGAGCGGGCTAGCTCAATCGCCTCGGCCACGCTGAAGGCATGGGTCGAGTAGTGAAAAAATCCGGTAGGAACCGGCGCCTCCCGTGCGTCGAGACGATGGATGGTTCCCGGCGCCGCGCCCGAACGAACTGCATCCACCAGCATTACCCAGGTCGCGCCTTTCCATGAATCGATCAGCGCCGCGCCCTCGCCGCTCTCTTCCAGGACCGTGATCTTAGTGAGGAAGCGCTCTCGAAGCCGCCGCGCGATTGCAATTCCAACTCCGTCATCGCTACGGTATTCGTTGCCAATTCCGATGACAACGATGTTTGGGCTAACCCTGGTCATTCGCGTTCGAGTTGCAGCTTCAAGAAATGAGTGGCGCAGGAGATACACGGATCATAGTTGCGGACGGCCTGCTCACACTGCCACTGCAGTCTGTCCTTTTCGATGACGAGGTGAGATTGAACAAATTGCCCAAGATCTTCCTCGATGGTCTTCAGGTTCTGCGACGTCGGCGGAACAATCTTGGCGTCTACAATTACGCCGCGGTCGTCGAGGCGATAGCGGTGATAGCAGATGCCGCGCGGGGCTTCGGTGCAACCGTAGCCAGTGCTCACCCGCGGCACGACGTCCACCGCAGGTTTATCGGGCATCTCGTACTGCTCGATGATGCGCAACGCCTCATCGCAGGCATACACCAGCTCCACGCCACGGACAATGATGCTCTGAAAGGGATTGCGGCACACCGGTCCAATTCCTGCACTGCGGGCCGCTTCCTGCGCCAGCGGCGAGAGCTTGTCGAAGTTCAGGTTGTAGCGCGCCTGGGGGCCGACAAAGTAGGAATTTCGTACTTTCAGCCGCGATTGCAGAGCGTTGGAATGGGAAACGTGCTCCTCAACGAAGTTCTGGTCATATTCGCGAATTGCAATATCCAGGCCTTTGTTGGAGACCAGCCGTCCTTCGTTAAAGGGATATTCCTCAGGATGCCGAAGAGCGACGAACTCGTAGTCGCGTTCGAGTTCCGGGAACGAAAATGTCGCCACCCAGCGCACCGTTTCCAGGGCGGCATCGCGCGCCCACTTCAGCTCCTCGGCCAGTGCGGAGAAATCCTTCTTTTGCGGCACCTTGTAGAAGCCGCCCACGCGCACATTGATGGGATGGATTTCCCGCCCGCCCAGCAAGCGCACGATCTCGTTTCCTGCTTTTTTCAAGCGCAGGCCGCGCTTGACCTCGTCCGGGTGGTCCTTGGCCATTCGGATAGCATCTTCGTAACCGAGGAAATCCGGAGCATGCAGCAAATAAACGTGCAGAGCATGACTCTCGATCCATTCGCCGCAGTAGATCAACCGGCGCAGGTCGCGGATAGGGCCAGTTATTTTGACTCCGCAGGCGTCCTCCATCGCGTGGCAGGCGCTCATCTGATACGCAACGGGGCAGATACCGCAGATGCGGGCGGTGATGTCGGGCGCCTCACTGAACTTGCGGCCACGCAGAAACGCTTCAAAGAAGCGCGGCGGCTCGAAGATCCTTAGCTTGACGTCTGTCACCTGCTGGCCCTTGATCTTCACCGTCAGGGCGCCTTCGCCTTCGACACGCGCCAGGTAATCAACCTTAATGGTGCTACTTTTCATGCGCTTCGCTTTCTCTGCGGAAAGGTTCTGCGTAGGCGTTGAAGCTCCGGAAAACCCGCATCAGGTCGCGATCGCTCATTCCCAGCTCGCTACACCATGCGCTCAGTGACGAAGTGTTGGGAGTCTCTTTCGGCCCGAAGCATCCATAACAACCTCGCAGGTAGGCGGGGCAGAGCGCTCCGCAACCCGCCTGGGTCACCGGTCCAAGGCACGGGATACCATGGGCGACCATCACGCAGACCGTATCCCGCTGTTTGCACTCCATGCAGACGCTATGGGGCGGCGTATTGGGCTTGCGGCCGTTGAGAAATGCGCTCAGAACCTCCACCAACTGGTATTTGTTGATGGGGCAGCCGCGTAGCTCGAAGTCAACAAACACGTGATCGGTGATGGGCGTCGATTTCTTCAGGGTTTCGATGTAGTCGGGCCTGGCGTAAACGATGGAGATGAACTCTTTCACGTCCTTGAAATTGCGCAGCGCCTGGATGCCGCCGGCGGTTGCGCAGGCGCCAATCGTCACCAGGAACTTGGAGGCTCGCCGGATACCGTGAATGCGTTCGGCATCGTGGGGCGTGGTGATGGAGCCTTCTACCAGCGAAAGGTCATACGGGCCTTTGACCACCGCGCGCGAGGCTTCTGGAAAATTGGCAATCTCCACCGCGTCAGCGACCGCGAGCAGTTCGTCCTCGCAATCCAGCAGGCTCAACTGGCAACCGTCACAGGAAGAGAA
Organism: uncultured Acidobacteriaceae bacterium; assembly: GCA_963823635.1. Taxonomy (GTDB): domain Bacteria; phylum Acidobacteriota; class Terriglobia; order Terriglobales; family Acidobacteriaceae; genus Bog-257. The sequence goes on from CAWGMV010000011.1 coordinate 128,288, forward strand.
CTTCCATACTGCCAACTTCGGTTTGTGTCTTTTGTTCTGCAACCTACCCCCTCCCCCTCCCTTCCCCCCACTCTGACTCAACTATCTGAAAACAAAGAGCAAGCTTCCAGAAGTCAGCGCAAGTTACAGAATCCAAATGGTTTACATGTAGGTATTTGATTTCACGGCACTTATTTATGAGATGCGGGAATGAGCTCTTCTTCCTGTTCATCTGTTCCTTGGCGAACATAGAGTCAGTTACCCGATCCACTTCAAACCTCCGACTTGCCGAGAAGGGCCGCGATGCTCGGGTAGGCAAAGACCGGGCCGTCCTTACATACGAACGTAGGGCCAAACTGGCAATGACCGCAGAAGCCAATTCCGCATTTCATGTTGCGTTCGCCGGACAGGTAAACGCGCTCCGGCGGCACGCCCCGCTTCAGCAGCTCCATCACGGTAAAGCGCATCATGACCTCGGGCCCGCAGATCATCGCCAACGTGTTGGAAGGATCGAAGGGAGCACGCGGGATCATGGTTGTCACCACGCCGACGTTTCCCCGCCAGGTGCTGGCGGCGCGATCGACCGTGACCTGGATCTCCAGATCGAACTTGCCGCGCCATTGTTCCAGTTCGTGGCGGTAGAGCATGTCTTCGGGAGTGCGCGTGCCGTACAGCAGAACGATCTTGCGATACTTCTCGCGGTTTCCCATCAACCGGTAAAGTGCAGGACGCAACGGGGCAAGCCCGATGCCTCCCGCCGCAATCACGACGTCGCGGCCGGCTGCTTCCTCCACCGGCCAGTGGGTCCCGTAGGGGCCACGAATTCCGATGGTGTCGCCGCGCTTCAGCAGCCGCATGGCCTTGGTCACGGTGCCGACGACGCGGGTTGTGTGCTTGAGCAAGGGCGTATCATCGGGGTCGCTGCTGATCGAGATTGGCACCTCGCCCACCCCGAAGACGTAGAGCATGTTGAACTGTCCCGGCGCGAAGGAGAACCCTTTGGCAGAGTCTTCGGGCAGAAGCTCCAAGGTAAACGTGTCGTCCGTCTCCTGCTTTACCCGCTGAATGCGGTACGGCACGGGAAGCATCGGGTCAGAGACCAGCCCCGCCGTTACAACTTCGGGTTGTTCAAGCATGGCTGCCATACAAATCCAACAACTGCAGTCGGGTTGACTCAAGGCGCTCGGTTACGACTTGCATGAACCGCTTGTAGATCTCATAACCGAGGTCGTGGTCCTCATCGCACTTTGCGCGAAGGCACTTGCCGTCAAAGGCCAGCGCGTGCGTCGGCTGCTGGGTTCTGGCGTCAAAGTGCCAGCGATAGGGAGGAAACAGCCACGACCAACCCAGGACCTCGGCGTTACCAACGGTCATGATGGTGGTGAGGCCGCGGTGTGGAATCACAAACTGCACCGACACCAGGCCCTCGCGGATGAGATAAAACTGGTCGGCGGGGTCGCCCTCGCGGAAGATGGCATGCCCTGCGTCGAAACGCACGTTCATGGAACATCCGGCAATCAACTGGATGTGCCGGTCCTCCATGCCCTCGAAGAACGGATGTTCTCGTAGAATCGGTTCCAGTGTGTGGATCATGCGAACCCCTGCTCTGGTTCGGTCGTCGCCTTGACCGAGTCGCTTGCGCGGATGGTCTCGGCTTCGACCGTAATGTCTATTCCCACAGGACACCATGTAATGCAGCGGCCGCAACCTACACAGCCGGAAACGCCAAACTGGTCGATCCAGGTGGCGAGTTTGTGCGTCATCCATTGCCGATAGCGTGATCGCGGAGTGGCGCGCACGCTTCCGCCATGAATGTAGGAGAAGTCCACGGTGAAGCACGAATCCCATCGCCGCCAGCGCTCCGCGTGTTCACCCGTCAGATCAGTAACGTCTTCCACCGTGGTGCAGAAACACGTGGGACAAACCAGGGTGCAGTTGGCGCAGGATAGGCAGCGCTCCGTAACTTTGTCCCACTGCGGATGCTCGTAGTTTCGATAAAACAGTTCCTTAATGCCATGGGTGTCGAGCCGGCGACCCATATGCCGCGTAGTTTCCTGCAGAAGGCGCTCGGCCTGTTGCTCGTCCGCCTCTGCTGCCTGCTGGTGCTGAACTGCTGACAACACTTCCGCGCCGCGTGCCGTCCCTACCTCAACCAGAAATCGGTGCCGTCCCTCCTGCAACAGTTCGGTGAGGGCGAGATCGTAGCCGGAGGTGGCCTTCGGACCTGTGTTCATCGAAGCGCAGAAACAGTTGCCGCCCGCCTGGCCGCAATTGACTGCTACAAGGAACAGGTCCTCGCGCCGTGACTTGTAACCAGGGTCAACAAACTGCCCGTCGAGGAAGACTTTGTCCTGAATGACGATGGCATGAATTTCACAGGCACGCACACCAAGGAACGCATATTTGGTCTTGGGGTCGGCTTCTTCAGGCAGGATCCGTAAGTCCTTCCCGTTTCGCGCGACCTGCCAGAGGCGCTGTTGCGGCGGATGCAGGAACTTCTTCCAGGAATGCGGACCAACCACGTAGCCGAAGAGCGCACCGTCTTGGCGACGCTTCAGCCGGTATTTTCCAGCAGTTTGTTCATCAGTCCACCCGGCAGGCAAGTCTCGGGTGGAAGTGAGACGCTCATAGACAATTACGCCCTCGCGTAGCGTCGGTCCTATGACCTCGTAGCCACGCTCAACCAGGGCTTGGATGAGTTGCTCCAAGTGCTCCGGTTCAACAACGACCCTGTTCCCAACTTGCAGCGGCTCTGAACTCACGGCCCGAAGTGTTCCCATTGAACACCACCATCTAAGTTCAGCTTAGAGAACCCATCAAAGTGCTGTCGGTGACGTAGGTCACGTTGCAGTGGTAGAAGAGATTACAGGTTCGAAGGGAGACAGCGGCCAACACCACTGGCCTCTAGGACGCGTGAGTGACTCGAAGGCGCATGAGCAGTTCCATTGGCGAAAATTTGCAGCATCCCAGTGCCCGGATTTCCGGTTTTGTGTCGTCACCCCTCCACAGCCCAAATGGCCGCATCGGCGCGCCTTGTGGCGAGCGCGTCTAGGGCTGTTCGCTTCGCCTGAATGTGTTGAAGTAATGCCGCTAAGTTGAACAGTTCAAGCTTCTCGAATTTCATTGACTCAAACACGGAGCGGCTTCGCCCAACAAATAGAAGAAGCTTTCCAGTATCGCGCATTCCAAGTTGCAGCCTGTGGCTATCGCTATCGTGGGTCGGTTACGGCGGCAAGCAGTGCGTACCACACTGGATCTCTCAATACCTCATGAGGAATAACAAATTCGGCTGCATGATCAATGATCCGCGCGGGAACAACGAACTGCTCCACCATTGCGTAGTATGGCCTGGTCATATAGTCGTTGATGAGAATACGGCAACCCGGTTTGCCAAATAAGATACCGGCCAAAAAGCAAGCAATGCGAAAGCGGCCATCAATGAGGATGAGATCCGGCGCGACGCTTTCGGCGTCGCAGATCCCCCACACATCGAGTGCGTACCCTTTGTAACTTCTCCAATGCGCTTCTGACGCGGGATGACCGAAATCCGATATAGGTCCGATGTCGACTCCAACGAAGTGGCATTTGCTGGTGGACACAATCTGGCTAATTCTATGGCGGATGGCTTCGAGCCAAAGCGCATCACTCTCAACAGCGAAGACGATTGGGATATTGAGCTCCACGGCTTTCACGGTAGATCCTCCAGTCCCGTATTCGAGGTAGGAGTTGGCCTGCAGCATCAGCTCCACTAGCCGGTCGGCTACGGGCTCAGGCATAGAGGCTCCACTAGGAACTTTCGGAAGTTTCGCGATAAGACGCTGGAGCGCTTGTTTGATAGCATCGTCCTGAATTATCGAAGAAGTGTCACCCGACTCCGATCGAAATCCAAACGTGACCCGCGCTGTGTCCAGGCCTTCTTGCAGAGCAAATAAAGTGCCCACTGGGAACGCCAATTCAAAGCCGCAGGCTTGCGGTGCGTCAGGATACACGGCAACGACGTCCGGACGATCTATCCGCCTAAGGTGGCACTCCTGTTTTGTGATCTCATGATGATCGATCTCAAGCAGAAACTCTTCAGCCGCGCGTCCGGTCTTGGTGACGGCCCAGCCTTGGACTTTGACAAATGCCTCTTCGAGCACAACGGCATCGACATAGCCGGCCGGTTGGTGGTTAGCCCGCTCTGGTTGATGCAGTCCGGCGTCGGGAACGGCGCGGGAAGTGGTTTCGTCCGCGGGCGATTGGAGCCAATGGTCCAGATGGATGACATGATGGGCGAGAAGGTTCGATCGTGGGCGCCACAATATAAAAGGGGCGTGCAAGTTCGCGTATGCTGAAACCATGTATCCGGCGATCAGAATGTCCCTGCGAGAAAGGTCCACTCTCTTCGCTGCGTACTTCATCTGGTCGCGACTGAGGAAAGACAGAGCGGAATGGGGATTGGTGGCGACACCAAGAATTGTGTCCTGATAGGTACGGCAGAAGGCCTCATTCCAGCCTGGCATAGCCAGAAGGTCCACACAGTAGAGGGAACCATCGGCCCTGCGCTCCATCCGGTTGGGCAGGTACATCTCATTCAGCGTCGAGGATGAGTTGAACGCAATGCAGGCTTCAATCACTTGGTCGGAAACCAGAACGTCATCTTCGATGTTCAGGAAGAAGTCATAATCATCGAGCGCCTCGAACATGCGCTCAATACTGGCATAGACGATGTGCCGTGGCTCGCCGATTTCGCTGAGGTCGAGATTGACGGGAACTAGCGCGTGCTCCGGGAACCCGCAAACGCGGACGGTCATGTCGAAGGGCAGTGCACGAATGCCGGCTAACGCCGTTTCGACAACTTGATGACGATGTTCCGGCGCGCTCACTGTGGATTTGCCCACAAGGGCGCTGGCTTTGCCGAAAAAGTGATTGACATGACACAGGATTTTGGGCCTGCGATGCCTGCCAGATAAGAAGGCGCTGGCGTCGCGACGAAATGACGATAACATCTTTCTTAATCCATCCTAAAGGCGCGCTCCAAGTTTCCCAGATTCCCGGGACGATAACGGCGCGGAACGAAACTTGGCAGCGGCAGGCCGGGAATGTAGGCGTCATCTTTCATTGCTGCTGGACGCGACACAACACCTCATTGATGCGGCGAAAGGCGTTAAACTCCGAAGAGCAAACAAGATTATCGGCGAATGACGCTATGGGGGCAAGCCTCTTGAGCCGCCGTCAGGGCTCTTGCGCAGTCGTTCTAATTCCGCCTGCAATTAATGTAGACTCCTCAGTCGGCCGCGTTCGCGGCGAAAAAATAGGAGGAAAGAGATGAAACGAGCTCTCGCACTCTTGATTGTGGCCAGCGTCTTGACAGCCTTCCCCGTGTCCGCGCAAAAGCAATACAAGATGGTCAATCGCGTCAAGCTCGGTGGTGAGGGCGGCTGGGATTACCTCACATACGACAAGGATGGCCATCGCTTGTTCATCACCCGCGGCAGCCATGTAATGGTGGTTGACACCAATGCGCTCACGGCAAACGGCGATATCCCAGACCTCTCAGGAATCCACGGCGTAGCGCTGGCGCAGGAGCTGGGCCGCGGCTTCGTTAGCAACGGCGGCGACAATACCGTTACCGTCTTCGATCTGAAGACGCTGAAAAAACTTGACAGCGTGAAAGTTGGTAACCGGCCTGACGCCATCCTGTACGACCCTTTCACTAAGCACGTATTCACGTTCAATGCCCGCAGCCAAGACTCAACCGTGGTGGACGCGGCCAGCGGTGAGGTCGTCGGCACCGTCCCGCTGGGCGGCAAGCCGGAGTTCCCGGCCAGCGACGGCAAGGGGAAAGTATTTGTCAACATTGAGGACAAAAGTCAGATCGCGGAGATCGATGCAACCAAGCTCACCGTACTGAATACGTGGCCACTAGCCCCGTGCGAGGAACCAAGCGCACTGGCGATTGACAAGGCACATCATCGCCTGTTCGCCGGCTGTCACAACAAAATGATGGCGGTGATTGACTCCGAAAGCGGGAAAGTTGTGGCTACGCCGCCAATCGGCGAAGGCGTCGATGCCGGGCGCTTCAATCCCAACACGCAGGAAGTCGTTCATGTCGTGCGGTGAAGGCGTGCTGACCGTCATCCACGAAGACAGCCCCGACAAATATACGGTCACGCAGAACGTGCCGACCGTCAAGGCCGCGCGGACGATGGCCATGGATTACGACAGCAACACGGCGTATCTGGTCACCGCACAGCGTGACGCCAAACCGCCTGCGCCCGGGCAGAGACCGGCAATGGTTCCCGGCAGCTTTGAGCTGCTCGTGGTGAAACCGGAATAACCTAATGCCCTGGCTCTTTGCGGGCGCTAGGCGGTAGCAGACCATTTAATCGCAAATACATCGCGGCAGCGGCGTAGTGGTCGGCCCAGCCCGTAACCAGATAGATGAGCGCTGCGGCGCGCGTGGCCGTCCGCCCGCCCGGGAACGACACCGGCTGGCCAAGAGTCGAATCGTCGGCCTTGGCCAGCGCTTGCTCGCAATAAGCAAACGAGTCCTTCAGCGCCTTGGTAAGCACAGTCCTTGGAATCGGTTTCCTTCAGCTTCGTCTCGCGCGGCGGCTCGCCGGCAACCCGGGCGCACGAGCCGGTGTTGGCTTCGATCACATGAATGACCAGGTGCGCAAAGCTCATTTGTTCCGCCGTGGGATGGTAGCTGTATTTGTCCGCGGGCATTTCTTCGGCAGCACCGATGAGGTTCTTCGACTGCCGCTCTTCCAGTTGCCGCACCGTACTGACGACAGGATTGCTGACGGTCGTTGTCGGTGCGTTCGTCTGCCCAAGCATGACCGACGCAAATGCAAGAAGCAGAGTTGCGATGGCAATGTGTTTCATTGGCTCCCCCACAAATGCTGGGGAGAAGGATACCGCATTGCGCAGGTCAGGGTGCGGCGCACATTGACAGGCGGAAAACCAAGGACTCCGGACTCTTGAGCGCGAAAAAAGGGCACGCGCTTATCGCGTGCCCGCGTGAGTGCAGTCTGCTCGCTTCGCTAACCCTTGGTGGCGCCCATTCCGTGCATTTTGGCGCCCTCAATTAACTTCTGAACTTGCTCCTTCTGCGGATAGTCAGGATTGGTTTGCAGCAGTTTTTCCCAGGACACAATCGCGCTCTTCGGGTCCTTCTTACCTTGCCACTCTACGATGCCCAGGTTGAACAGCGTGCCCGGATGATTGGGCCGGACGGCCAGCGACTTCTGGAAGTTCGCGATTGCCTTGTCGGCATTGCCGGTGTACCAGTACGCGGTCCCCAGATCAGTGCGGACGTCGGGGTTATTGGGTTGAATGCTCAGGGCTTTTTCGTAGTATTCGATCGCCTGCGGATAGGCCTGGCCGTCATAGTACAGGTTGCCAAGTTTCACCAGCGATTCGAAATCGTTGGGATTGGTCTTCAATTGTGCCAGCAGCGGCTCTGCCGCCTTGGCCAGCATCTCGGGCGAACCTGGTTGCTGTTGTTGCATGCTTCCAATGCCGGGCAACTGCGCTCCGCCCATCGCGCCGCCGGGCATGCCCGCCGGAGCCGAAGCGGCTTGCGCCGTCTCGTTGGTAGACACCGGTGCCGAACCGCGGGCGAAATAGCCAACTGCAATGCCGATGGCCAGCGTGATTACCGCCAGCGTATAGGCTTGCACGCTGGTGAAGCTTGGTGTTGTTGTTCTTGGTATCAGCAGATTTTGGCATTTCCATTCCTTGGCTAATTCTTGGTGCCAGTGGCAATCAGCGAGCGCTCTTCCCGCTCTTCCAGTTGGAACAGGCGGCTTACGGCAGCGGTAAGGGCATCCTGTTCGTTCCTTTCCGGTAGTTCCTTCAATTCACGGGCCAGCGAACCGGCAATTCGTTGTGTGATGTGGCTGGTCAGAGTCGTCAGAGCTTCGTCCTGGTCTTCCGTGAAAGGTCCGAACTCCTTGCGAAGGGTTTCCAACTCCTGACGGCAAAGCTCATCGAGACGCTGACGCAGTGCCACGATGGTGGGCACCACACGTTCCGCCATCAGTTTACGACGGAAGCCCTGAACTTCCTCGTGTACGATTTTTTCCGCCGCCTCGCCGGCTGCCTGCCGTCCCACGGCGTTGCGCTGCACCACCGCCTCGAGGTCATCCATGTCGAAGAGGTGGATGCCTTCGACTTCGCGTACTGCAGGATCGATATCGCGCGGCACAGCGATGTCGATTATCACAATCGGTTTGCCTTCCCGCTGCTTAACGATGCTTTCTGCTTCCTGGCGGCTGAGAATGTAATGAGGACACGCGGTGGAGCTGACAACGATGTCGGCGCTCTGTAGATACCGCATACGTTCTTCCATGGGGACCGCCGTCGCTCCCATCTTCGTTGCCATCTCTTCGGCGCGCTCCAAAGTGCGATTCATCACTTTCACGTGGTTGGCCCCGGCCTTCATCAGGTAGTGGGCGGCCCGGTCGCTCATCTTGCCCGCGCCGATCAGCAGGACCTCACGGTCCTTGAGCTCTCCCAACACCTTCCGCGACAGTTCCACCGTGGCATAGGGAACCGAGACCGCGGACGAGCCAATCGCGGTTTCGCTGCGCGCTCGTTTGGAGACCGTCAGGGCCTTTTGCATGACCGCATCCAGAAAACGCCCGGTCGTTCCTACTTCCTGGGCCTGCGCCCAAGCCTGTTTCACCTGCCCGGTGATTTCAGGCTCGCCCAGCACCATCGAGTCCAGACTGGAACAGACGCGGAAGATGTGAGTGAGTGCAACGTCATCCATCAGGCGATAAAAGTGCGACCACTCGCAGAGTTTGAGCTGGTATTCCTGGGTGAGGAAACGGAGTACTGAGTTGGCGGCGGTTGGTACGTCGCTGGCCCACAAAATGAACTCAGTCCGGTTGCAGGTGGCCAGAACGATAACTTCCTCAATGCCTTCAGAGCGCACCAGTTGGCGCAAAGCCTCGTAGCGGCGAGGCTCGCTGATCCAGAATCGCTCGCGGACGGCGACGGGCGATGTTCGGAAATTCAGGCCGATTACTGCCAAGGTCGGTTCCACGGGTTCCTCTCTGACGAAACGGCGTCAACTCTCGTAAGGGCATGAGTAGTGCCAAACTTTTCGGCCCCTATTACAAAGGATAATCGACTGAAAATAGAGCGTTTAAAGCCGGAGGCTGAGAGCCGAAGTATTCCCCACTTGGGAATGGCTCAGCGGCATATCACCCGCCTGCGTGTTTTTTCCCGCCTATTCCCGCGTAAGTGGTATAGCGAAAACCGGCTTTGGGGAGTACATTACGTTCGCCGTCATTTTGCGGCGTTTTTGTTCATATTTCGCCCCTTAAGAGGGCAGTGGTGAGCTATGGCAAGGGGTGGCGTGGTTGGAGGCGGTTCTGCGGGCGCGACAATTCAGGGATCATACCTTGTTCGTGGCGCACCTGAAGGCAACGAAATCGTGATGGCACCGGGACACGAGACCGGCTTCGGTCTGCTCGCTGACTCCGCCATCGACCAGCACGTTAACGTCCGCGGTCGTGAGAAGGACCTCGATCAGGTTATTTCCGCACATCCAAGTCTGCTTGGGATCGGGATCGACCAAGGAGCAGCTATCGTCGTGCACGGCGACCTATTTAGCGTGTTGGGTGGTCAAGTGGCGATCCATGATGGAAGGGACCACGATGGTGCGCTCTGCTACTTTCTTTCTCCTCAGCAAACGTTCAATTTGAAGGCGCGCACCGTGGCGAATGCTGCGGAATCGCTACCGATTAATGCTCCGAGCCCGGCGGGTGCGGTTGCTGGATCATCCCAGGTTAGTAAGTATCCTCTGACTTTGACGGTCACGAGCGCCCTCCGTCGCGTCGGTAATGGCGGAACGACGACAACCGGCGTCGGTCTGCTCACGTCGAAGGACGATCCAAGTAAGCCCCCACAACGTATCAATTTCGAATGCGATACTGGCGTCTACAGCCGCGCGGGAAACGATGTTTATCCAGCTCGCGTGCGCAAGCCCTATCAGCTAGAAGTCGAATGGCGCGAGATCGGCAGCGATAAAGTGCACGAGTCGCCTGCAAGTATTGAGGCATAGGCTAGTCGCGGCAGACGCGAAGCAATAACCCGGGCTCTGGTGTCAATCCATGGCAAGAAGCGGGTACGACGAAAACGCTTAGGGTATAATTCCCGCGACTCGGAGTTGAGAAAAAACGACTCCTGTTAAATTGGCGAGTTCACTGTGTGACCCGACGGGCCTTTCGCCAACGAAAGGGAAATGACGACGAAATTGCTCGTAACAATCGCTCTGTTCAGTTTAGTGATCGCACTGGCGCTGCCACCGGTGGCCGCGGCAGATGCTGCCGCCGACTACAAGGCCAAATGCGCCATGTGCCATGGGCCCGACGGCAGGCAAAACCACGATGGGATGCAAGCCCTCGAGCGGCGCCGACGTTCAGAGGCATGTCTGATGCAGATCTGACCGCGGCCATCACCAATGGCAAAGGCAAGATGCCGCGCTTACAAAGGCAAGCTGACCGACGCGCAGATCAGCGACCTGGTGAAATACATCCGCACGTTGAAGAAATAAGTTCAGAACGCTCCCTTATTTCCCTCATGGCGGCCCGCACAGGGCCGCCGATTTTCTGCAAACCGACCCACCCGGAAGCTTCTCGATCCCCCTGCCGAGGCACCGTCGCCGGAGTTATACTCGCAGACTGCAACGATGGAGGCGCTATGAAAGACGACGATGCGCGCAAGCCCGAGCCGAGCCTCGGGAGTAACGCGACGCGACTTCATGAAGATTTCCGGCATCGGGGTCGCGGTTCCGCTGCTGGTGGGTCCGACCGTCATTGAGATTGCCGGCGAAGAAGTTGCGGTCCATGGTCCGGGCAAGGTCCCGGTGCAGCTCAACGTGAACGGCAAACAACTCCAGGCGCAACTGGAACCACGAGTGACGCTGCTCGATGCTCTGCGTTACAACTTCAATCTGACGGGCGCAAAGCGCGTCTGCGACCGCGGTGTTTGCGGAGCATGCACTGTCCTGATGGACGGCAAAACGGTGTACGCCTGTTCGGTGCTGGCGATTGACGCACAGGGCACAAAGATCACGACCATCGAGGGACTGACCGAAGGCGAGGCGCTCACGCCCATAATGCAGGCATTCGTCAATCAGGACGCCTCGCAATGCGGCTTCTGCACGCCGGGGTTCATCGTTGCGACCACGAACTTCCTGGCACAACATCCCAGCCCGAATGCCAGATGACATTCGCCGCGGATTGAGCGGCAATTACTGCCGCTGCGGAACCTATAGCGGAATCCGTGCCGTGGCGCTGGCAAGCGCCCGAGATGGGAGAACGTCATGAGCGAATATCAGTGGCCTGATCCCGCAACTCGCCCGCTGCTGGGCAAGCGAATCTCTCGGGTTGACGGCCCGGTGAAGGTCTCCGGCCGCGCCAAATATACCTATGACTACAACCCCGACGGTCTGCTGGCCGGAAAGGTCCTGCGCTGCCCTTACGCGCACGCGCGCATTACCAGCATTGATACCAGCGCTGCTGAGAAGATGCCGGGCGTCAAGGCAGTGAAAGATCATTCAGCAGCCGGGCACTGAGCTTTTCTGGGCGGGCGATGAGGTGGCCGCCGTCGCTGCGGTGGATGAACCAACTGCGGAAGACGCCATTCGCGCCATCAAGGTGAAGTATGAAGTGCTGCCTCACTTTGTTTCCGACGCTGAACCGCCGAAGAATGTCGCCACCGCCGCCGGCCCTGTCAGCCGCGACGACTTCGAGGACATGGAAGACAATCAGGTCCCTGACGAACAGGTGATCGCGGCCATCAAGAAGAACGGAATCAGCTTCAAGCCTGACGACAAGTACCTGAAAGCCGCGCAGGAGTCCGGCGTCGACCCTAAGGTTGTAGAGGCGCTACGCAGCGCCAAGTACGCGGAAGGAAAAGCCGCCAGTTCTCCCTACAAGAAAACCGGAGTGCAGAAGCAGGGCGATCCCGACAAGGCCTTTGCCTCGGCGGCAGCGGTTGTTGAAGGACTGTACGGCGCCTCTTGCATTACGCATTGCTGTCTGGAAACGCACGGTATGGCGGCGGAGTGGCCCGCCGAAAACGAGATGACGGTGCACATCTCCACCCAGAACCTTTCCGGCATTGCGGCGCAGGTAGCCGAGCCGCTCAACGTTCCTGCCGGCAATGTTCAGGTGCTGCAGCAGTACATCGGCGGCGGATTCGGCAGCAAGTTCGGTCCAGATCGCTGGGGCATTGCCGCCGCACAACTGTCGAAAGCTGCCGGCGGCAAGCCGGTCAAGATCATGCTGGAGCGTGATTCCGAACAAAAAGTCGCGGGCATGCGTCCTTCCGGCTATGCGCGGGTGAAGATTGCTGCTGACAAAGACGGCAAGCTTACAGCGTGGGAGTCGCGTTCGTGGGGAACAGGCGGGATGGGCGGCGGCGGTACGCCGCCCCTGCCTTACATCTTCGAGATTCCAAACCAACGCAAGCAGAGCACTGCCATTGCTACCAATCAGGGAAGCGCGCGTGCATGGCGCGCCCCAAACCATCCTCAAGCCGCGGTCATCACCATGTCGGCGATTGATGATCTCGCGGCCAAGATGAACATGGATCCCTACGATCTCATCACGCGCAATCTGGAGATCACAGGAACTCGCGCCGGCATCTACCGCGACGAACTTCCTATTGCCGCCGAGATGATGGAGTGGAAGAAGAACTGGCATCCGCGCGGCGACAAGGCACCAGGTCCCATGAAGCGTGGACTCGGCCTTTCCCTCCATACATGGGGCGGCCGTGGACACAATAGCGACTGCGATCTCACCATTAACCCGGACGGCTCGGTCGAGATCAAGATGGCGACGCAGGACCTGGGCACCGGCTGCCGCACGATTATCACCATCGTGGCCGCTGACACACTGGGCATTCCCATAGAGAACATCAAGCTGCTGATCGGCGACAATCGCTATCCCGTGTCGGGCGCGAGTGGCGGCAGCACAACCAGCGGCGGCGTGAGTTCTTCCACGCGGCGCGCCGCGGTGGATGCGCGCGATCAGTTGTTCGCCAAAGTTGCTCCGGCACTCAAGGCACAACCGGAAGAACTGGAAGCCGTTAACGCGACTGTGCGAGTGAAGGGCGACACAACCCGCAGCCTTTCATGGAAGGAAGCCTGCTCCAAAATTGGCGCCATGCCGTTGACGGTCCGTGGCAAGAATCCCGATAAGTCGAAACCGCCGGACCTCACCAACAGCGGCGTGGGTGGCGTGCAGATGGCCGATGTTTCTGTGGACACCGAGACTGGCATTGTGCACGTCAACCGGATGGTCGCTGCGCAAGACTGCGGCCTGGTCATTGATGTGAAGACCGCCGAAAGCCAGGTGCGAGGCGCGCTCATCATGGGCATCAGCTATGCGCTGTACGAGGAAAAGATCCTCGATCCTGTGACCGGGCGCATGCTGAACCCGAACATGGAGTTCTATCGCCTGGCCGGCATAGCCGACATCGGCGAGCTCAAGGTACGCATGATGACCGGCAAGGGTTACGACGAGCGCGGCGTGATTGGATTGGCCGAGCCGCCGGTGGTCTCGCCCGGCGCGGCGATTTCCAACGCCGTGGCCAACGCCATCGGCGTGCGCGTGCCCTTCCTGCCGCTCACGCCCGCCCGCGTGCTCGAAGCGCTGGAGCAAGGAGGCGCCCATGCAAGCGTTTGAATATGTCAGCCCGACGAAGAAGGAACAGGTTGCGACGCTCCTGAGTGAGCAAGGCTCCATCCTCGCCGGCGGCACCGATCTGCTGGCCTTGATGAAGGACGACGTCATCGCTCCAAAACGCCTGGTGAACATCAAGCAGATCGAAGGGCTGCGTGGCATCAGCTATCAGTCAGGCAACGGACTGCGTATCGGCGCGCTGACCACCATCGCTGAGCTCGCTGATGACGGCAGCGTTCGACAAAACTTTCCTGCGTTGAGCGAAGCCGCCAACGAGGCCGCCAGTCCGCAGATACGCAACCTGGCGACCGTCGGCGGCAACATGTGCCAGCGCCCGCGCTGCTGGTACTTCCGCAATGGCATGGGGCTGATGGCGAAAACGGCGGACGGCAAATCGATGGTAGTCGAAGGCGACAACCGCTACGCGGCAATCCTGGGCAATTCAGGCCCCGCTTATTTCGTCAGTCCTTCGACGCTTGCGCCGGTGCTCATCGCCTACGGTGCGAAGGTTCGCCTCTATTCGGCGAAGGCTTCGGGCAGCGGCGTGCGCGAATTGCCGTTGGAGAAATTCTTTGTCATTCCCAAGTCAGAGAACGAACTCGAGCATGACTTGAAGCTCGGCGAAATGGTGATTGAAATCGTCGTGCCCGCACCTCCGCAGAACCTGAAAGCCGGTACCTACGAAGTTCGGCAGCGGGCTGCCTTCGACTGGCCGCTGGCGCAGGCCAGCGTCGCACTGGAGATGAACGGGAGCGTTGTTAAAAGCGCTCGCGTGGTGCTTGGTAACGTGGCACCAATTCCGTGGATTTCATCGGAAGCTGAACACGCTTTGACGGGCAAGAGCGTCACCAACGAGACCGCGATGGCCGCGGCCAATGCAGCCGTCGCCGGCGCCAGGCCGCTCAGCCGCAATAAATACAAAATCACGCTGACCAAGGCGGCCGTGAAGCGCGCCATCCTTCAAGCCGCAATCTAGACCCGGAGGTGCAACATGATGCCAATGCCCGATGCCGATCGCTTTGCCACCAACCGCGATGACCTCTGCCCGGCGTTGCGCTGGAAGGGCCAGTTCATCCTCGCAGAGCACGATCCCACGGTGCCTCCATCCAACGACGGCCTGTTCTGGTGCCTGCATACCCAAACCTGTATCGGCCCGGATGGCGAGCTGGCCGAGCCGGGAAACTGTTCGTCAAAGGGGAGGGCGTGTCATGGGACGGGAAAGTGCGAAACGACCTAACCGCGGATCTCGCGGATGAACGCGGATCAAATTTGAAGAAAAAAGAAATCCGCGTTCATCCGTGTAAATCCGCGGTTGCTCTTCTAGGAACGCGTGTACTGCCGGATCATCTCCGCCACTCCCGGATACTCTGCCGCCAACTCGTCGCGCTTCCCAAGCTCGAAGTCCTTGTAGTCGAAGCCTGGAGACATCGTCGTCCCCAACAGCGCCCACTTGCCGCCCGGCGCCAGTCGGCTGCCCTGCCAGACGTGTCCGCGGACTACGACCTGCGGCCGCTGTCCTCCGGCAAGATCAGGGCCGAGTGTAATCGTCTGCGACGTCTTATCAGGCAGGAGTTGCAGCATGACCACGGGATCACCGGCGTAGAAATGGAAGATTTCCGTGCCCGGCATGCGATGCAGCGCCGAAAACGTCTCAGGCGTGAGCATGAAGTAGATGGCGGTGGCGATGGAGCGCGTGCCGCGCATTCCCTCCGGCAGATATTCCTCGGCCACTTGCCAGCGCGAGCGGTAGGTTTCGCGGAAGAAGCCGCCCTCGACCCGCAGCGGCTCCAGTTGCAAGAGTTGCTTGACTTCATCGGCAGTCATGATTGGAACAGCGTATCACCTCGCTCTGGCGAAAATCATTCACCACCCTTCGGCGTCGTTTGGCCAAAAGTCATTCACCACCCTTCGGCCTTGCTCAGGGCAGGCTGCGGCACCGAGGCGACGGAGATTCTATTTTCTGTGGATCGATTCCACAGTGGCTGTATCCGCTTTGAAAGGGCACGCCTTCAGGCGTGCCGAAAAGATAGCGGGAAATGACCGGCTTTAGCCGCTGAGGGGCGTACCTCAGGGCCTAAAGGCCGAGTTGTTGGTAGCGCGGATCGGCGCGGCTGAAGCCGCGCCCTTTCAAGGCGGTTACAGCTGGTTGCAGCAACTCAGAAATTGCTCTAAGTTGTTGATTCTGCGTGTCAGCTTTTGCCATCTTCAGCGCGGAGTGTTCCGTTTCGGGAAGCTTTACAAAATTTAACAGAAAAATCCTGTGACGCTTTTCGCCCGAATTGCGTTTATTTGTGTGGCCCCGTTGCTCCCACGCTAAGGCGTCGGTTAGATGGTCGACGTTGAAGTCCCCAAGTAGTTGAATAGGCTGAGGTTTCCAGCGCTGGCCGCAGCTTGGAGTGCAGCGTTGCGGGCGGTTTCGGCATTGGTCAGATTGGTGGCAGCTTGGTTCATGTCCACGCCGACGAGGTTACTCGACTGCTGCGTAAGCTGAAGCTGTTCGCTGTTGAGGAAATCCTGGCTGGCATTGAGCTGGTCAAGGGTACTGCCGTAAAACGTGCGCGCCGAGTTGAACTGGTCGTAAGCGTTACGGACCTCGTTGGTGGCATTGGCGATGTCGTCGGTGGTGCTGCTGCTGGACTGCAGCGTCGTCGCCAGATCGGTAATCCGCGCCCCAATGTGATCGCCTACTGGCTCGAACTCCGCCCATCCGATGAGTTGGCCGTTGGCGCGTAAGGGGACCTCGGTGCCGCAGCTCCATTGGGTAGGCACGATCCTGCTGGGCGCCAGCCGCAACAGCTCGCGAACCGTAAAATGCGCCACCGGCAACTCCAGCGACAGATTGCACGGCAGCCATCCGAACTGTCGCCAGTTGGCTGCCGGTGGCACGGGGGGATCCAGTGGGTTCGAACCGCTCTCCGCAGGAAGTTGCTTCTCGTTCATCGTGCCCATCGCGATTGCAGCCGTGACCCGCAAGCGGGAGTTCACCCGGTTGCACAGACGGCAGATGCAAGGGGGTTGCCGCGCAGATTAAGAATCGAAAGCTGGCGCCACAGGACGGTGCTTCGCCCAAGCCGTTTGCTTACCTTGAGTTAGTGGATCAGGCAGTTTCCCATGGCGGAGCGTTTGCCAGCCGAGCCGTGGAAAACAGGCAGAGGATTAGCAGGACTTCATGAGGAAGCTCTGAGAATGACTCCGCAGTCTCCCGCACCGGGCGTCACGAGGGGCCCGATGCGGGGGTGCGGGTTACAACGTCACGCTTTTTTCAATCGGCGTCAAGCCTCCGAGCTTTAGGCTGTCGATTTCAAATTGATGGTGTCCTGCATCACCTGATCGAAGGTGGTAATCGTCCGGGCATTCGCTTCGTAATCTCTTTGCGCCACAATAAGAGCGGAAAACTCGGTGGCGATGTCCACATTCGATAACTCAAGCGAGCCGCCGGACACGGTGCCCAGTCCTCCTGCACCGGGTGTTCCCACCGCCGCCGAGCCCGAGGCCAAGGTGGGGGAGAAGTCGTTGTTTCCCACCCGCTCCAGGCCTTGGGTATTGGCGAAGTTGGCCAATGCGATCTGGCCCAGCGCTGCGGTGCGCCCGTTACTGAAGGTGCCCATGATGGTACCGTCAGAGCCAATGTTGTAGCTGGTCAAAGTTCCGCTGCCGAAACCATCCTGCGATGTACTGGAGGTGGTGCTGGAACCTGCCACCTGGGTCAGCAAAGGTGTACCCGTGCCGTTGTACAGGTCCCACTTGAAAGTCAGGTTGGCAGCGCCGTCGGCCAGTCCGCTGGCGGTGATGCCGGAGATGTCGCCGGTGGGACTGGTCAGGTTGCCATTGCTGTCGAAGGTGAGCGCCTCGGTGGCGATGGTGCTCTGCGTTCCCATGTCCTGCCAGGTCACCGTGCCATCCGTAAAGGAGGATCCATCGGTGGGCCAGGTAGGAGGCGCTTTGCCCGAGGTGCCCGCCGTCGTGCATTCGTAGAAGTGGCCGTTCGCGGTGCTGGGCGAGATGATCTGACCAACGTTGTAGGCGGTTGATGCCTGCCAGGCCGGAGGGGGAGCCAGATCGGAGTTAGGAATGGTGATATTGCAGCTCCATGCGCCGGCGGCGGTCTTGGTGAAGTTAAAGTCCAGAACATGCGCCGTGCCCAGCGAGTCATAGACGGTGACTGGAGTGGACAACGGCGTGGCTCCAAGGCTGGCGCTGGCATCGAGATTCGTCAGCAACTGTACCGTCGTGGTTGCACTCGGGGCATTGACCTCGCCCTGGTTAATCTCCAGCGGCGCCAGCGCCGCGCCCGCCGGGATCGAGCCATTGACCGCGGCGTAACCCATCACCTGTTCGCCGTCTGGCGTCTGCAGCGAACCATCGGAAGCGACCGAAAAATTGCCGGCGCGGGTGTAGTACGTGGTCCCATTCTGCTGAACCACAAAAAAGCCGTCTCCCATGATGGCCACATCCGTGGGGACGCCGGTAGTTTCCACGCTGCCGGAATTCATATTGGAGGAAGTGGCGCTGACTCCGGTCCCGGCGCCCACCTGGATGGGATCGCCCGACCCGTTCAGGCCCAGCGTCTGGTAGAAGAGATCGTTGAACTGGGTATCGCTGCCCTTGTAACCCACTGTGTTCAGGTTGGACAGATTATTGGCAATCGCCGACATGGCGGTGGAGGCGGCGTCCAGTCCGGACAAAGGAATCGAGAAGAGTGGCATTTATTGGCCTCCCGTGCTGGTGGTGCTGGAGCTACCCAACGTGCTCTGCAGCAGCTGGTTGATCTGGGTGAGCTGGTCCAGGCTGTTCACCCCGACCAATTGGGTGACGAAGGTTGACGGATCGGTGGGGTTGGTCGGGTCCTGGTTCTGCAGTTGGGTGATCAGCAGTTGCATGAACATGCTGTCCATGCCGCCGCCCAATGAATTATTGCTGCTGGTTTGCGCTGCGCTTTGTGTGGGGCTGCTGCTGGCAGCCGTTACCGGGTTCATATTTTCCTCTCTAGGCGTGAACGTTCAGTCCGGAAGAATGTGGGGCTGCCCACGCCTGCGGCAGCGAGCTTTCCTGCGCTGCCATGTCGTCATTGAATTCCGAAACTTCGGTCCCGGGCCGCGTCCAACCGCGAGGGGATTGGTTGCCGGCGGCGTCGCCGCTGCCGCCATTCTGCGCACTGGTCCGCGAGTCCAGGTTGAAGCTGTCAAGCTTGAGTTGATGTTGCGCGATGGCGTGCTCCAGTGACGGCATCTCGGCCATCATGGCAGCACGCAACTCGGCGTGGCTGGTGGCGATGCTGGCGCCGACCTGGTCCTGATTCACATGGGTGTGCAGTTCAATGGCGCCAAAGTTGCCGGAGTTCAGCCCCAGCCGCATCTCCGACTGTCCCATGCGCTCCAGCACGCGCGCACTCTGAATCAACGCCGGGGCTGCTGCGGTACTCTCCGCCGGGGATGGGCTTGGAGTAGCCGACGGCGCTTGCGGCTTCGCATCTTTGGCCTCTGCTGTAGCGGCTGAGTCAGGCGCGGCGCAGAGCACCATGGAGCTAGGCGTGATGCCCGGCTTGTCCCCGCCGTCGGCAGTTGTGATCGCGGGAGGTGGCTGCATCGCCTGCGCTTTGACGGCGGCTGAATCGACGGTCGCGGTGCGGGATTGCTCCTCGCCTGTGGCCGCGTCGCCGGAAGTCTGCCATGGTTTCGTGGCGGTTGACCCCGTCCGTCGCGCGGGTTCGCTCAATGCCTCACGGCCGTGCCCGGATACGGCTTCATTACTCCGAGACGTGGCGGACCTCAGAGACGGAGTGGCCAATGCTTCCGTCTTCGTCCCCACGATTCGGCTTGCCGCCTCAGTGAGTTGAGCCACCGTTGAGGTTGTGAGCTCGGCTGAGGCACTCCCATCATTTTTTGGAGAGCGCTCTGGAGTTGGCGGTGCGAATTCTGAATTCGATGTTTCAGGTGATGCAGCCGCCGGCGGCTTCATGTGTTCGAGCATTGCCGTTGCGCTGCTGAGTGCTGCCCCAGGTATTTGTTCTGCCGCTGGTGCCAACAAAATCCCGAACTGCGGACCGGAGGGGGAGGAAGACGCGTCGCCGTCCAACCGCGACGCCGCGTTTCCAGACTGGGCTGCTACAGTTGCACCCTGCTTGTCGCCTTCCGGCGTGTTTTGGATTGCCTGGTATTGCTGTACTCCCGGAGAAGATATCGTGACTGGTATTTGCAGCCGCTCCCCGCCGTCCATGCCCCCGCCCAATACCGACTCGGCGATGTCGGGTCCGGTGGCCCCGTCTTGGTTGGCAGCCGCAATCTCCCGAGTGCTGCCTTGAGCCTCAGAGCTGTTTTCAGAGGCCGCAGTACCGGCTATGGATGGGCCATTCAAATCTTCTTGGGCCGGGCAGAAGCTGCCCTGCGCAATGGCAGCCATCGGATGTCGGGGAAGAATTTCGGCAAGGGGGAGACTTTGGGCACGCCGAAGGTCGTCGCTGTTCTGCTTCTCGGGTTTTGACTTCGTTGATTCCGCTGTCTTGCCGGAAACCATTTCCGCAGCCGATCGCGCGTACGGCGCAAGTAAACTTTGGCCATCCCCAGCCTGGGCAGTCATTTTGGCCGACAGCACATTGCCAAATGCCGATGTGTCTGGCGCTTTTCCGCTCGACGGCGCAGCATCAGAAGATTGACAGCCCGTAATCGCGGTTGTCATTGTTGACGACTGACCACTGACAACCGGCAACTGGATGATGACGGAACCGCTCAAAGTTGGCCTCTGGAAAACTCCTGACCTGTTGAAGCAGCAGTTCGGCTTCCAACTGCGTGGTTTCGACCAGGAAGGGTACGGAGCTGCGAAAGTGCCGCCTCTCAAGCACTTCGCAGACTCGCCGATGAAATGAGGATGGGTTTCGCGCGCTCGTCACTCGAGTTTGGGCGAAGCTTGCCTAGCGCACTGGGCAAAGTGCGCCGGCGATCACAATGGGAGACACTGGCCACGCACCATACGCCCGCGCGACGATCCTTGGTTCACGGAGATTCTCGCCAGCATGGATCTTGCAACATCCCTTCGACCGATTAAACTGTAAAGTATGCAAACTTTCATCCTTGTTGCTACCGTTGTCATGGTATTAGCCACTCTTCCGGCATGGGGCGGCACCGAATTTGGCCCCAGTAATCCTTTCTACTCGCCCAGCACACTTCCCTTTCAGGCGCCTCCTTTCGACAAAATCAAGGACGACGACTACCAGCCGGCAATCGAGGCCGGGATGGCGGAGCAACTCAAGGAAATTCAGGCGATCGCGAACGATCCAGCGCCGCCGACCTTTGAAAACACTTTCATCCCCATGGAAAAGAGCGGCCGTTTATTGCGCCGGGCGCAGGCGGCCTTTTTTTCCGTCGTCGGCGCAAATTCGAATCCCACGCTGCTGAAAGTCAGGGCCGTCGAGGCGCCAAAACTCGCCGCCCACGGCGATGCAATTTACCTGGACGCGAAGCTGTTCCAGCGGATAGAGACAATCTACAACCAGCGGAACTCACTTAAGCTCGATCCGGAATCGTTGCGCCTGGTGGAGCACACCTATGACGAGTTCGTGCATGCGGGAGCCAAACTCAGCGAAGCCGACAAGACCGAATTAAAGAAGCTCAACGAAGAGTTAGCCACTCTCTCCAACACCTTCAACACCAAATTGCTCGACGCCACCAAGGCCGGCGCTTTTGTAACCACAGACAAGGCCACCCTGGCGGGCCTCTCCGAAGCACAAATCAGCGCGGGCGCCGAGGCCGCGAAGACTCGCAAGGTGGAAGGGTTCGTGATTCCTTTGCAGAACACGACGCAACAGCCCGATCTTGGCAGTCTGACGAACCGTGCAACCCGGCAAACGATTTTTGAGAACTCCTGGAACCGCGCCGAACATAGTGATGCCAGCGACACTCGCGACACCATCGCCAGGATTGCGCAACTTCGCGCGCAAAAAGGCAAGCTACTCGGGTTCCCCAACTTCGCTGCCTGGAAAATTGAAGATCAGATGGCCAAAACTCCGGAAGCGGCGCTGAAGTTCATGGACGCACTTGTGCCGGCGGCCACGGCCCGGGCGGCCACGGAAGCCCAGGACATCCAGGCTGTGATTGACGCGCAAAATGGCGGGTTCAAGCTGCAGCCGTGGGACTGGGAGCTCTATGCCGAGCAGGTCCGCAAAGCCAAGTACGATGTTGACGAGGAGCAGGTCAAGCCCTATTTCGAGCTGAACAACGTGCTCCAGAATGGCGTGTTTTACGCCGCCAACCAGCTCTACGGGATCACCTTCAAGGAGCGCAAAGACCTGCCGGTCTACGACTCGCAGATGCGCGTGTTCGAGGTATTCAACGCCGACGGCAGTTCGCTGGCGCTGTTTTATTGCGACTACTTCAAGCGCGACAACAAGCAGGGCGGCGCCTGGATGAACAGCTACGTTGGACAGTCCAAGCTGTTGGGCACGAAGCCGGTGGTGGTGAACGTGGCGAATTTTGCGCCGCCGGCGCCCGGCGAGCCTGCGCTTCTCACCTCTGATGACGTCAGGACGATGTTCCATGAATTCGGTCATGCCCTGCACGGCATGTTCGCCAACACCGAGTACCCCAGCCTTTCCGGCACGGCAACGGCGCGCGACTTTGTAGAGTTTCCTTCGCAGTTCAACGAACATTGGGCGATCTATCCAGCGGTCTTTGAGCACTACGCCAAGCATTACAAAACAGGGGCGCCCATGCCCGCGGAATTGATGGAGAAGATCAAGAAGGCGGACACCTTCAACAAGGGCTACGACACCACCGAACTGCTGGCCGCCGCCGAACTTGACATGAAGTGGCATACGCTTCCCGCGACCGCCCCGCTGCAGAAGCCGGATGCCTTCGAAACCGATGCTCTGCAGCAGACTAATCTAGCCATCAGTTATGTGCCGCCGCGTTACCGTTCCAGTTATTTCAGCCACATCTGGAGCAGCGCCGGATACGCGGCCGGCTACTACGCCTATCTTTGGACCCAGATGCTCGACGACGATGCTTTTCAATGGTTCGAAGAGCACGGCGGTCTGACTCGTGCGAATGGCGACAGGTTTCGCCAGATGGTGTTATCGCGAGGTAATACCGAGGACCTGGAGAAGCTGTACGTCGCCTGGCGCGGGGCGAAGCCCAGCATCGAACCCATGCTGAAGTACCGTGGTCTGGCGCCGGGCAGCGCTTCCAAGTAGGGCCAGTGTTAGCTAGCCACCGGCGAATCGCGGTGCACGACCTTCACGTTATAACCCGCCTTTGCCAGGCGCTTCTGCACGTCTGCGGCGATCATGACCGAGCGATGCTTGCCGCCGGTGCAGCCGAAGGCGATGGTCAGGTAGCTCTTGCCTTCGCTGATGTAGTGCGGGATGAGATACACCAGCAGCTCCGAGATGCGCCGGATGAACTCCCGCGTCTGGGCGAAGGAGCGGATGTACTTCGCCACCTCCGGATGTTGGCCGGTGTGAGCGCGGAACTTGGGAATGAAGTGGGGATTGGGCAGGAAGCGAACGTCGAAGACCAGGTCGGCATCCTCGGGCACGCCCTCGCGATAGCCAAAACTCACACATGAGATCAGGATGTTCTTGTCCTTATTGCCCCCCTGAAAGCGTTCGATGAGCGAATCGCGCAATTCGTGAACATTGAACTTGGTGGTGTCGAGCACCACGTCGGCCAGCGCTCGCACCGGCTGCAGGCGACGACGCTCGGCCGTGAGTGATGCCTTGACGGAATTGTGTTGCCCCAGCGGATGCGGCCGCCGGGTCTCACTGTAGCGGCGCACCAGCGCGTCCTCATCGGCTTCCAGGAAAAGCACGGTAGTCTTGAGCAGGCTGCGCAGCGAGGCCAGGATTTGCGGCAGCTTGTCCAGCCGCGCGCCGCCTTCGCGGATGTCCACCACCAGGGCGGCGCGCTGGGTCTCCGTCGAGTCCAGGACCAGTTCAGCGAAGTTGGAAATCAATCCAACCGGAAGGTTGTCCACGCAGTAGTAGCCGAGGTCTTCGAAGGTATTCAGGGCCGAGGCCTTACCCGCCCCACTCATGCCGGAGATAATGACCAGTTCATGCTGGTCGCGGCCGTGAAGCGGCGCAGCCGATTGCGGCTTGGGGTCAACCAGGGTCAAGCTGGCCCGACTTTTGGCACGCTTGGCGGACGGCATAAGATTCGAACATCCCCCGCTGCGCCGAGAGTACCAGAGTTAATGCCCGGCGTCAGCTTATTAGACGGATGCCGGACCCAGCGGAAAGGCGCAAACGGGGCCGTCACCTCCGAAATAAGGGAATCTAATGTATTTGGGCAGCTTGGGTTACCCGCTATAATTCGTGCAGTCAATCCTCCGTAGCCATGACCCCGCAGTTGCCGATTCACGATCGCCCGTTCGCGACTCTCGTGCTTTTGGTGTTGACCGGCTTGTTGCCTGTGGCCGCACGAGCCCAACGTATCATGCAGAAAATCGACAACACTGACACCTGGCGCCTGCGAGGAAATGTCCACCCGCAGGCGAGGCCCGAACTGGATCGCGGACCGGTGGACGGCGCGATGGCGATGGAAGGCATGAAGCTGGTGTTCCAACTTACGCCGGCGCAGCAGAGCAGCCTCGACATGCTGCTGAAGCAGCAGCTCGATCCCTCCTCGGCCAACTATCACAAGTGGCTCACGCCGGAAGAGTATGCCGACCGCTTCGGCGTCACGGCCAGTGATGTGGTGCGCGCGGCCAACTGGCTGCGCCAGCAGAGCTTCACCACCATCATTCCGGCACGCAGCCGCGCTTGGATCAGCTTCAATGGCTCGGCGGCGCAGGTTGAGGCCGCGTTCCACACGCCCATCCATCAGTACCTGATCGACGGCAAACTGCATTACGCGAACGCCGCGGAGCCTTCACTGCCCAGCGCCTTTCGTGGGGTTGTCATGGCCGTCAGCTCGCTCAACAACTTCCGGCCCCGGCCGCATTCCATCGTTCACAGCGTGCAACCGCATTTCACCTCCAGCATCAGCGGCAATCACTTTCTTGCGCCCGATGACTTCGCTACCATCTACGACATTCATGGCCTGTACAACAGCGGGATTAATGGGTCCTTTGAGGCGATCGCCATTATGGGACAGGCCGACCTTTCCACTGATTCCAACCACGACAACGAGTACGATGTGCAAACGTTTCGCAGCGTTTCTAATCTGCCCGTTGCCAACCTGCAGGTGATTCTGGTTCCCGGTCAGTCTGATCCGGGAAGTAATACTGCTGACCAGGACGAAGCCAACCTCGATCTGGAATGGTCGGGCGCGGTGGCGCCGAACGCGAAGTTGATCTACGTGAACTCGAAGAACGCGCTGTTTACTTCCTTGCAGTACGCCGTCGATCAGGGCCTCGCGCCGGTCATCAGCATTAGTTATGGGCTCTGCGAGGCGCAGTTCAGCAGCAGTGACATTGCCACCCTGACCGCGGCAGCGCAGCAGGCCAACGCGCAGGGGCAGACCATCGTTTCATCTTCAGGTGATAGCGGACCCGCCGATTGCGACTTCAGCTCTGATCCAAACAACCCGGTGAAGAGCGCCACCCACGGTTACGCCGTGGATGTGCCAGCCAGTTTCCCGTACGTGACTGGCATGGGCGGCACCGAATTCAGTGACGGCAACGACACCGGCGCGACGCAATATTGGAGCGGAACGAACAACGGCAACGGCGGCTCGGCGCTGTCCTACATACCGGAGATGGTGTGGAACGATACCGCAGCCGATGGCTCGCTGGCTGCCAGCGGCGGCGGTGTCAGCACGCTCTTCACCAAGCCGACATGGCAGGCGGGCACGGGCGTCCCCGCTGACGGCCAGCGTGATGTGCCCGATCTGGCGCTCAATGCCTCGGCCGAGCACGACGGTTATCTGATCTGCTCGCGCAGCAGTTGCGTGAACGGCTTCCGGATGTCCAACAATGATCTAAACGTCATCGGCGGGACATCAGCGGCGGCGCCAACCTTCGCCGGTATCGTAGCCCTGCTCGTGCAGCAGACCAATGAGCCGCAGGGCAACGTCAATCCGATTCTTTACGGTCTGGCGGCGAGTGCGCCCAATGTCTTCCACGACATCACCACGGGCAATAATATGGTGCCGTGCACGCAGGGTAGCAAGGATTGCCCGGGCAGCGGCATGATTGGCTTCAACGCCGGACCAGGATACGACCTGACCACCGGGTTGGGCTCGGTTGACGTTGGAGCGTTGGCCGCCGCATGGAACAGCCCGACCAATCCCGACTTCCTGGTGAGTCCGCAGAGCGCGAGTCTCACCATCACGCGCGGCACCCCCGCCACGGATGTGCTCACGGTAACAGGCTTGGCAGGGTATTCCACTGCCGTGAACCTGACCTGTAGCGCGTCTTCAACGTTGACGAATACCACGTGTTCCATCAGCCCGGGCAGCGTGAGTCCCGGCGGAACTGCCACGCTGACGGTGACGGCGAATCCGTTGAGCGCGAAGCGGCGCGCCCATCCGCTGCTGCGGCCCGGCTGGGAAATAACAAATGGCTTCCTATTCGCTGCTGTCTTACTTGCTGGACCTTCGCGAAAAAAGCTGTCCGGGGGAAAACGCCACCCGGTCGTTCGCCTTCTCGGCCTGCTTACGATCTGCCTACTGCTGGGCACGGTTTCCTGCGGAGGCGGCGGCAGCAACAGCAATCCGCAACAATCCTCGCCACAGCCCCAGAGCGGCAACGTCACAGTGCAGGCTACCAGCGACAGCCTGAATCACAGTGTACAGATCAGCGTGACGGTGAATTAAGGCGAATGCGCCTGGAGATCAGCACCGTCGGAGAAGCAGTACTGCGGCAGCAGGCGCGGCCGTTGACGTCGGTGGAGATTCGGAGCGTGAAGATCAAGCAACTCATTGAGCACATGCGCGAGACCATGAACGATGCGCCCGGAGTCGGGTTGGCCGCGCCGCAAATCGAAATGCCGTTGCAACTGGCGGTAATCGAGGACAAGCAGGAATATTCTGCCGGCATTTCCGCGGAGAAGCTCGCTGAGCGCGAGCGGCGGCCGGTCCCCTTTCACGTCGTCATCAACCCGGTGCTTCACCTGCAACCTGCGCCAATCCTGGAATTCTTCGAAGGCTGCCTCAGCTTGTCGGCCTACACCGCCATCGTCCCGCGCGCTCGCAGAGTACGCGTCGAGTGTCTAGATCACAATGGAGCACCGCAGGTCATCGAAGCGTGTGGATGGTACGCCCGCATTTTGCAACATGAGATCGACCACCTCCAGGGCACGCTCTACGTTGATAGGATGCTGAACAGGACATTGTGTTCGGTGGATAATCATGTTCGTTTCTGGAAGAACAAAACAATCGCGGAGGTCAAAGCAGCACTGGGAGTGTAATACCCGACTTGTTCTCCAGCGATATACTCTGAGTTTCATGATGCAATTGCCCCCAAGCGTTTTGCTCCGCGCAGCGTCGCTGCTGCTGGCAGCGTGCGCGCTGGCAACGGCGCAGCAACTTCCTGAAGCGCCCACCGCGCAAAGTTCCGGGCAACAGACCGCGCCCGCAAAGGCTGCTCTGTCTCCGCCACAGCAGGCGCCAGCTGCGCAGGCCGCGCCGCAGACCCCGGCAGAGCAGTCCGCCGTGTCCAAGGAGAAACCGATCATCCCCGCCGCCGCCGAGCGCCACTATCGCCAGGGTGTCCTCTATGCGCGCGAGGGCGATACGGCTGATGCCGTCGCAGAATATCGGGATGCGATCAAGGAGTATCCGGATTATTTCGAGCCGCACTACAGCCTTGGCCTGATTTATTTCGACCGGCACGGATATCTTGACGCGATCAAGGAATTCAAAGAGGCGGTGCGATTAAAACCCAACGACGCCGACGCGCACAACAACCTCGGCCTGGCTCTGAAGCACAATGCCGATTTGTCTGGTGCCATCGCTGAATACAAAGAGGCGGTGCGGCTGAATCCCAAGATGGCGGCGGCGCAGAACAACCTGGCCAACGCGCTGTACGCAAGGCAGGATTTTGCCGGCGCCATTCAGCACTACCGTGCGGCATTGGAGATTACGCCCAAGAGTGCACAGACGCGCATGAACCTGGCCAGCGCCCTCGACGATGCCGGCAAGCCCGACGAGGCCATCACAGAATACAAGGAAGCGCTCAAACTCGATCCCAAAAACTCGAAAATTCACTTCAATTTGGCGATTGTGTATCAGAAGAAGAAAGACATTCCGGCGGCCATCGCCGAACTGAAGGACGCTGCCAGGCTCGCGCCGGACTGGCCGACCCCGCACATCTTGCTCACCAATCTGCTGAAGGACTCCGATCCTAAAGCTGCGATCGACGAGTGCATGGTGGCCGATGGATTGACTCATGATGCCAAGCTGCATGACGAGTGCGGGGAGCTACAGAAAAAGGCGCAATAGAGCCGGCGGGCGGAGCAAACCCGGGCCCGCCCCAACGTCATCCGCTAGAACGAAACGTGCCGGAAGGCCCAGAACAACGTGGCCGACAGCATGATCGAGATGGGGAGCGTCAGCACCCACGCCATCACCAGATTGCGCACGGTGGCCCACTGCAGGCCCGATTTATTGGCCATCATGGTTCCCGCCACTCCTGAAGACAGTACATGTGTCGTACTCACCGGCAGCCCGAAATAGTCGGCCGCTCCGATGGTTGCCATGGCCGTGATTTCAGCGGCAGCGCCCTGCCCATAGGTCAGATGATCCTTGCCGATCTTCTCGCCGACGGTGACCACGATTCGCTTCCAGCCGATCATGGTGCCGAGGCCGAGCGCCAACGCCACTGCCACCTTTACCCAGGTGGGGATGAATTTGGTGGCATAGTCAACATGCTTCTTGTAATTCGCCAGCGTTTTGAGGTCGGTAACTGAAATCTCGACGTGGGATTTCTGCATCAGGCGGATGGCTTCACTGACCAAGTACATGTCGTTACGGAAATTGCGGACCTGCTCTTGCGGAATGTGGCGCAGCTCCTTGTAGTTCACCACCTCGTTGCCAATGTCGTTGATCATGGTACGGAGCGCCAGCACGGTGTTGGGCGTGAATTCCTTGGTGCGCACATAATTGGAGACATCTTCGCGCGGGTCGCCAATCACCGCGTCCGGGGAGACGTAGTTTCCCACCGCGTTGGCTGCATCGCGCGACACGGCGACAAAGTCATCGGATTGCTTCGAAGTGATGGCATGGTTCAGGGCATAGGCCGTCGGCACCGTGCCGATCAGGATAAGCATGATCAAACCCATCCCCTTCTGCCCGTCATTGGAGCCGTGAGCAAAGCTCACGCCGCTGCAGGTCAGAATCAACAGGCAGCGAATCCAGAACGGCGGCGGTTCCGCTCCTTCCGGGGCTTTGTAAAGGGCCTGATTGGGGATGAGCACCTTGAAGAGATTGAGCAACATGAAAGCAACCGCGAAACCGACGATGGGCGACAACAACAGGGACTTCCCGACGTTCAGCGCCTGCCCCCAATCGACGCCACTGGTCGCAGTGCGCGTCGCCATCAACTGGTTCGCGATCCCGACCCCAATGATGGAGCCGATCAACGTGTGTGAACTCGACGAGGGCAGGCCAAAGTACCACGTCCCCAGGTTCCAGATGATGGCCGCGGTCAGTAGGGCGAAGACCATCGCAAACCCGGCGCCACTGCCGACTTGCAAAATCAGCTCCACTGGCAGCAGAGAAATAATGCCGAAGGCCACCGCACCCGTCG
The DNA here is from genome assembly GCA_963823635.1 of uncultured Acidobacteriaceae bacterium. Lineage (GTDB taxonomy): Bacteria > Acidobacteriota > Terriglobia > Terriglobales > Acidobacteriaceae > Bog-257. Next base: position 157,636 of record CAWGMV010000011.1, read on the forward strand.
AGAGCACAACCCCGAGGAAGTTCAATGCGCCTGATAACGCCACTGCAATATGCGGGTCGAGCGAGTGAGTGTAGATCACCGTCGCCACCGCATTTGCCGTATCGTGAAAACCGTTGACGAACTCAAAGCCCAATGCCACGAGGAGGGCGACGCCCAGAAGGACAAATGGGTAGATGGTCGGCGAATGGATTGTAGAAAGGTCAGAAATCAGGTGAGCAGCCGCATAGACGAAACCGATGGCGAGAACTACCAGGAAAATTGCGGTTCCAATCGTGCCTGGTGACTTATTGAGCTTTGCGTGAACCTCGTGGGTGTGCGGAAGGGTTGATGGTGCCGAGATAGTCGGTGCGGTCGCCATGCTTTTTCCTTTTTCTGTGATTTCCCGGGATGACGGGATCAAACATAGTCAGCGAAAGGTACTACGCCGGAAGTTGCTCCAGCATTAAGAACAGATGAATGCTGCATGAAAATCTAGCGACGGGATCGGACGGCGGGTGCAATTGCATAGGAATCGAACGGGCGTCCTCCGGCATCCACATGCCATGGCTTTAATAGATTGGCTGGCACAGGACTTTCCTGCTACCGAACTTGTGCCGCAAGGCGAGATCCCGCAGAACCCTGACTTCGAGTTGCTTGACGCGTACTCCCGGGCGGTTATCGGCGCGGCGCAGCGGGTCGGCCCCGCCGTAGTGCACATTCAGGTGCGCCAGGGCCGCGGACGGGACGGCTCAGGCTCCGGTTTCATTTTCACTCCGGACGGGTTCATTCTCACGAACAGCCATGTTGTGCATGGCGCGTCGGAACTTGTGGTCTCGACAGCGAATGGCGAGCGCTTTCCCGCCGAACTGGTGGGCGACGATCCCGACACCGACCTTGCGGTGATTCGCGGCGGGCAGGAAGTGATTTCAGTGCCGCTGGGTAGTTCGCGCCAGCTCACCGTAGGGCAACTGGTCATTGCCATCGGCAACCCGCTGGGCTTTCAGCACACGGTAACGGCTGGCGTCGTGAGCGCCCTGGGCCGCACCATGCGCTCGCTTTCCGGGCGACTGATTGACGGGGTCATCCAGACCGACGCGGCGCTGAATCCCGGCAACTCGGGCGGACCGCTGGTGGATTCCCGAGGCCAGGTCGTGGGCGTGAACACGGCGACCATTATGGGCGCACAGGGAATCTGCTTCGCAATCGGAGCGGACACGGCGGAGTTTGTCGCGTCGCGGCTGATCCGCGACGGTCGTATTCAGCGAAGCTACATCGGCGTGACCGGACAAGCCGTCGGCCTGCATCGGCGGCTCGTGCGTTATTACGATCTCACTTCGGAGAGTGGGCTGTTGGTCCTGGAGGTCGTGCCCGGTTCGCCGGCACAGCGTGCGGGAGTGCGAGAGCGCGACGTGATCATCCGTTTTGCGGGCAGGGCGATCGCAGGCGTGGACGATCTGCACCGGATGTTGACTGGCGAGCGCAATGGCTTTCCCTGTGAAGTCGAGCTCGTGAGGGGAACGGAATTGGTGAAGCTAATCGTTGTGCCGCAATCGCGCCCGGAGTAACTATCGGTGCAGGCGCTGATAGTGACGGCGGGCCTTCTGGCGATTGCCGCAAACCTTCATATCGCACCAACGGCGGCTGCGATTGCGGCTCTGGTCAAGGAAGAGCCAGGCGCAATCGGGCGCTTCACACATCCGCACCATGTTCAGTTCAGGCGAGGTCAGCAGGTCGGCAGCCGATTGCGCAATCGGCCATAGAATGCGCTCCAACGCGTTCTTACTGTTCCACTGCCACCCCCAGCGATAGTGTCCGTTAGTCGGCTCCAGATGGCGGTGATGGAGCGCTTCGAGCACAAAGTCGTTGATCTGCTGCAGGTCTCCTGATTCCGGCGGCTTGCCTTCCGCCAACGCGGCAAAGGTCCTATAAACATGTTCCCGATAGACAAGGGCCCGCCGGAACGCGGCATCCGCCAATCTGTGCTTCCGTTGGGCCAATGCCCTTAACTCATTACTTTCCTGGGAGGAAAGGATGCACGATTGTTCGGCGAAGGAGATGAGGTCGTCATAACTAAACAGGTGGTCAGCGGCAAGCTGCGAAATTTTGCGCCAGCTTACGGTGTTGGCAAAATCCAGAGAGAGGTTCCCGCCACTAAGATCGAATTGGTATTTCGGCTCGGCGTCGTGAAGATGCACCATAAACTGATTGTAACTACCGTTTGCAGCATAACAGGTTACTTTTCTTCAGTCTTCCGTCCTTAGTTCCTGCGGCGAATTTGTATTCTCCGTCGTCCCGGGCTACCTTATGGATGACTCCCAGGGAAGCTCGCTTATGCTGCCGTGCGCCCGTTGGGTCCTTCCAGCGTTGTTGTTGGTGATTATCGCGCCATCAGCCCTCCATGCCCGCAGTGATGGTGATCGTGTCCAGTTTGGACGCAGCATCGTGGTGGAAGAAAACGAAGCGATAGGCGACGTAGTGTGTATTGGTTGCTCGATCCAGATGATGGGCACATGCGGCGACGTAGTTGCCATTGGCGGCAGCATCACCATAGACGGCACGGTCAAGGGCGATGCGGTGGCGGTCGGCGGCGGGATGCATCTGGACGAAAATGCGTCCATCGTTGGCGACGCTGTCACCATTGGCGGCGGTCTGACGCGTCATCCCAATGCGGTTGTCAAGGGAGATATCTTGACGCAGGCCGGCCCTCTCGTTCTGCTGGGCTTGGTGCTGCTGCCACTGATTCCTGTGGTCCTTGTGGTTGCCCTCATTGTTTGGCTGGTGAAGCCGAACCAGCCGAGAGCGCCCGTGAGGGCCTGATCCTGGCAAGTCGCTGCGGAACTTTCTGGCTACGGCCCGGTTATAATGAAGGCAATCAATCGGGGCGCGGAATAGGAGAGCCACAGTAGCATTTCTTCGATGTTGCCGTCGACGCCCCCAACCCGTCCGAAACAAAAACCCAACCGCACGCCGGCGATTGTCGCACTCTCTATCTGTATCTTTTTTCTCTTCGCCATCATTTTCGCCCAGGCTACTTTCAAACTGACGTTCCTGCAGCCCGATACCAGCGAAGAGACAATCATCTTTTCTGCGGTTTCGGCGCTTATTTTCCTGCTTTTTGTCGCATTAACGTTCGTCTTGCTGCGCACTCTGGTTCGACTCTATGCCGAGCGCAAAGCGGGCGTCCTCGGCTCTAAGTTCCGCAGCCAGATGGTGCTGGGCGCACTGTTATTGTCGCTGGGTCCGGTTGTCTTCATGTTCCTGTTCGCTTATGGGTTGATGAACCGCTCCGTCGAAAAGTGGTTTTCGCGGCCGATGGAAGACGTGGAATACCGTACCAATGTCATTGTCTCCCTCCTAACGCAATACGCGGCCACCAACGCTGACGCCGAGGCCCAGCGCATCGCTGCCACCCCGGACGCCCAAAAGTCGTTCCGCACAATGAACTTCACATACATGATGGACGAGTTCCGCCGCAGCGAGCTTACGCTACAAGGCGGCTTCGCCTTTGCTGTGGTTGAGGGCCGGGCGGAAGCCAGCTTTCATGCTCCCGAAGCATGGCCCCTGCTGCAGCCGAAATTGCCCTTGAAGGCAGCCTCGGGGCAGACGAAGGCGTTTGACATCCTCGGCCAGACTTACGTCCTGGGACGTGCGCACGCCGGCGCCGGCGAAATTCTTGTTGCCATGCCGCTTCCGGCGAACTACTCACTGGTGCTAGGCGATTTGGAGCGCAGTCAGCGGCAGTATCAGGACCTCCGGATACAACGTCGCCGCTTGAAACGCACCTACATGGGATTCCTGTTACTGCTGACGGTCGCAACGCTGTTCATCTCCACCTGGCTGGCGCTGTATCTCTCCAAGATGGTGACGCGCCCTCTAGTGGCGCTGGCGGAAGCCACGCAGGAAATCTCGCGTGGACGGCTTGACTACCGGGTGGATGTACGGGCGGGGAGCGAGATCGGCAAGCTGGTGGAGTCATTTAACCGCATGGCTGCCGACCTGGAAGCCAGCCGCGCCAATCTGGAAACCTCGGGCCGCGAACTGGCGGACATGAATGTGCAACTGGAACGGCGCACGCGTCATAGTGAGACCATCCTGGAGAGTGTTCCCTCAGGGGTGCTTTCACTCGATGCCTCCCGCCGCGTGCTTCACTCCAATCGCGCCGCGCGCCGCCTCCTGCGGCTCGATGAAGACCCGCCCAGCCACGCGGAGACGCTGCGTGATCTCTTCCCGGCCGAGGTGGTTGCCGATCTTGAGCACCTTCTTCGCAAGGCAGACCGCATGGGGAGCACGACCAGCCAGATGGAGATCGTGACCGCCCGCGCCACTCTCAACGTTGCCATAACCGCCGCTTCGCTCGACTCCACAGGACACCCGCCCAGTGCCGGGCGGCACCGCATGGGCTACATTGTGGTGCTGGAAGACATCACCGACCTGCTGCGCGCGCAGAGGCAGACGGCATGGAGCGAAGTGGCCCGCCGCATTGCGCATGAAATCAAGAACCCGCTGACACCGATCGCGCTGTCGTCCGAGCGTATCCGCCGTCACCTAGAGCGGCCTACGCCGCCCGACAGTGCTTCCCTGAAAGTAATTCGACAGTGCGCTGAGACCATTCGCTCTTCCGTGGAGACGGTGCGGACGCTGGTAGATGAGTTTTCAGCCCTGGCCCGTTTTCCGGCATCGCAGCCGCAGCCGTCGGACATCAATAACATTGTCGATCAGGCCCTGCTGATGTTCGACGGCAGGTTGGACGGCGTCGCGGTCAGGCGCTTCCTCGCCGACGATTTGCCGCGAGTGCAGGCTGATCCTGAGGCCATGAAGCGTGCCGTTGCCAACCTGGTCGATAATGCCGCCGAAGCCATGCAGGACTCGCTGGTGAAGGAAATCCAGATCTCGACGGTGCTGCTGGATGGACGCGACTCAGTCGAGATTGCAGTTGCCGACACCGGACACGGGGTCACCTCGGAACTGAAGGAAAAATTGTTCCTGCCCTATTTTTCCACAAAGAAGCGAGGCACCGGCCTTGGCCTCGCGATCGTCAGCCGGATCGTGGAAGACCATCACGGGTCCATTCGGGTGGAGGAAAATTCGCCCGTGGGCACTCGATTTATCGTAGAGTTGCCTGTGGCCCAGGAGATGGCGGCGGCCACGGCTGCCGGGGAAAATGCACACCATCCTGATCGTGGATGACGAGTCGCAAATCCGCAGCTCGCTGCAAGGCGTGCTGGAGGATGAGGGCTACAAGGCGCTGCTGGCCGGGAGCGGCGAGGAGTGCATGGACACTCTGCGCCACAAGCCAGTTGACGTGATCCTGCTCGACATCTGGCTACCGGGAATGGATGGCCTCACGACCCTCGAAAAGTTGGTGGAAAACGAGGACCATCCCGAGGTCATCATGATTTCAGGACACGGCAACATCGAAACCGCCGTACGCGCCACCAAGCTTGGGGCCTTCGATTTCCTGGAGAAGCCGCTATCCATCGAGCGGACGTTGATCGTCCTCAAGAACGCCATCGAAGCCAAGCGATTGCGGAGCGAAAACCTCGAATTTAAAAAGCAGTTTCAAGCCAGGAGCGTGATCGTCGGCGACAGCATCCCGATGAAAGCGCTTCGTCAGCAGATCACGCTGATGGCTCCCACCAACGGCCGCGTGCTGATCTATGGCGAGTCGGGAACCGGCAAGGAATTGGCAGCGCGCGCCATCCACGCGCAGAGCCTGCGCAAAGATGCCATGTTCGTTGAGGTCAACTGCGCAGCCATTCCGGAAGACCTTATCGAGAGCGAGTTGTTCGGTCATCGCAAAGGGGCGTTTCCCGGCGCAGCCGCAGACAAGGAAGGCAAGTTCCAGAAGGCCGACGGTGGAACTCTGTTCTTGGATGAGGTGGGGGACATGAGCCTTAAAACCCAGTCCAAGGTGCTGCGCACGCTCGACGAAGGCCGGTTTGTGCCGGTGGGTGAGGAAGAGCCGATCACGGTGGACGCGCGCGTCATCGCCGCCACCAACAAAGACCTGGAAGACGAAATTTCCAAAGGCAATTTCCGCGAAGACCTTTTCTACCGGCTCAATGTAATTCCTTTCTACGTCCCGCCTTTGCGAGAACGCAAGGAAGACATACCGCAGCTAACGCGTTATTTTCTGCGCGAGTTTTCCAATAAGTATGACCGGAGGCAGAAGGAAATCTCCGACGAGGCGCTCGATGCCTTGGTGCGTTACTCATGGCCGGGTAATGTGCGCGAGCTGCGCAATTTGATTGAGCGGATTGTGATCATGAACCCGACCGTCAGCAAGCTGGAGCGCAAGCATATGCCGACCCTCATATACCGGGAGAGCGGCCGCCGCACCATGGGCGATTTCTCCAGTCTGCATCAGGCCCGTGCCGCCTATGAGCGCGACTACATCCTGAAGAAGCTTGACGAAAACCATGGCAGCGTGAGCCGCACCGCCGAGGTGCTGGGCTTGGAACGCAGCCATATGTACCGCAAGATGAAAACGCTGGGAATTGCGGTTAAGGAATAGTTCGCGTCATTTGCTGAACGCCGCGCGCGCTGGTTACTACGCTTCCTAAGGCTTTTAGAATCTATTAATTGCGACGAATTTACGCCAAACCGTTGATTCTAAAAATGGCAATTATTTACTTGACTCGACCACGATTTTAGGCTATGATTTTGTTCATGGAGAGCAAGACCATGAGCGAACCAAAGAGCCTTCAGGAAGCGGTCGTTTACTTCTCGAATCCCGATAACTGCATTGATTATCTGGCCGTCCGCCGTTGGCCGAATGGCGCGGTTTGTCCAACTTGTGGGTGCGACAAAGTTAGCTTCAGCGCAAAGCGCCGTACTTGGACTTGTGCCAAGCATCATGCAAAGCGCGAATTCTCCATCAAGGTAGGGAGTCTCTGCGAGGATTCCGCTATCAGCCTTGACAAGTGGCTCACCGCTCTCTGGCTTATTACTAACTGCAAGAACGGCATCAGCAGTTGTGAACTCGCCAAAGACCTTCGCGTCACTCAGAAAACCGCGTGGTTCATGCTGCATCGGATTCGTTTGGCTATGCAGGATGAGAACTTCGGCAAACTTGGCGGTCACGTCGAAGTCGATGAGACTTTCATCGGCGGTAAGGCTCGCAATATGCACCTTGACAAACGGGAGCGCCGCATCACTGGTACTGGCGGAAAAGACAAGACCATCGTATTCGGAGCATTGGAACGTGGCGGAAAGGTTCGCACTGTTGTGGTCGCAGACCGCAAAAAGGCTGCGCTGCAAGCTACTGTCAAAGAGCATGTCGAAGCTGGCGCGGCGCTCTACTCGGATGCACTGCAATCCTATGACGGGTTGGCTCAGGAGTACGCTCACAAAGTTATTGACCATGCTGAGAAGTATGTTGGCGGACAGGTTCACACTAATGGATTGGAAAATTTTTGGAGTCTCCTGAAGCGTGGTATTGCTGGAACCTACGTTAGTGTCGAACCATTCCATCTGTTTCGCTACCTTGACGAGCAAGTGTTCCGCTACAACAACCGTGCGACCAAAGACAACCCATTGAACGATTCAGACCGCTTTGACATGGCCGTTCGCAAACTCTTTGGCAAGCGGTTAACTTTCGCTTCGCTCACCGGAAAAACCGCAGAAACAACGGCTTTCTAACCCTTACCGCCTGAAGCGCGGGAAGCGGGCGAAGCCTTAGAGCGTTTTGCCTTTATGCGCTTACGCTTTTGTTGGTACTGCTTTTCGCGCTTCACGATCTCATCGTGCGAGACGGAAAACACCTTGCGTACAACTGCATCAAATTTTTCGGCTTCTGTTTGTTCACTCATAACTAATCGAACCATCTATCCCATGACCTGTTTCTATGATTCATCTTTACGTCAATAATTACAAAGGCATCGTTAGCTCCAACGGCTTTGCTCTCTGGTAGCATCAGCAGTTCGTCGGCAGTGACCCTGACCTCAGATATAAGCCTGTCATCTTCTAGCAAACAGTAGAACGGAGTTTCATCGGCTTGCGGGATGGCTCCGCCAGTCTCAGAAACATCTCGCGGGAGCTTTAAGGCATCGAACAAAACCTTGACCTGATTGTCTAGGTCTCCCTGCTCAAATATGTACTTTGATTCTCCCGGCCGAAGGATGAGAATGTCCAAACTACAGCGTAATGACAATTCGGGCGTTGCGAGCGGAATAAAATCAAACCCAGCACGATTCCATTGTTTCCCTATAGCATCCAGACCAATTTTGATCCGCTCCTGTTCGCTGCTCGTAGAACTGATAACGCCAGAGGTCAGCATGTTTGCTTGCCAAGCCGCGTAGTATCGCAAGTTAACTTTCACTCGCCACAAACGACGTAATTGAGGGTGTAGGGCACGCCTGATTTCGTGCTTGTCGCGCGGCTTCCCTGAGCCGGGCAGTTCGCCTCTATACAATAAACGAAATTCCATCAGCCCTTCGTCCTCAATCGGCTCGCCAGTGTTGATGTAAACCCGTTCATAAGGCAACTGCTGCGACGCGATACTAACGGAGGTCATTGTGCGCCTCCATTGGCGGTCGAGTCAAGTAAATAATTGCCCTAAAAAGAGGGGCAATGGGGTCTCCTCCGGCTTGTTTAAGACACTTGGACCTGGTCGGCGCGGCTCTTATTAATCCTGTTTCAGGAACACGTCATCAATCATCTGGCGCATGAAGTGCCCGCCGAATCCGCCGGCACTGGCGGCCAGGATCTGGAGAGAGGCCCCATAGACCTGCCCGCGATCATGCGGCCAGCGCACCACAAAGTGGTAGTAGGCGAGCATGACTGGGACGCCCGCCCACACCAGCAGCACCCATCGCCAGGGGCGCTGTTTTTTCCACACGCTGAGCAGCATGGTAAATGCCAGCACGCACAGCGCGGTCAGCAGAGCGTCGTCTACGGTTTGATTGACCCAGCCGGAAAATAGGCCCAGCACAATGGCCAGAATGTAAACGGCGAGGCCGGTGCGCGCAGGACCCACTAGACCGTGTCTTCCGGCGCTGTCGAGTTGACCATGCGCACCAACACGCAGGTCGAGTTATCGTCGCCCCCACCCTCGTTAGCGAGGTCGATGAGGGTGGCGCAGGCGGTTTTCGGGGAAGGGATTTGCAGCAGGGTGTCGCGAATCTCGCTGTCGGTGACGTGGCGCAGTACGCCGTCGGTGGCTAGCAGCAAGACGTCACCAGCCTGCGCGGGGAATTCGCCGAGGTCGGGCAGTGTGGTGTCATCGGTGCCCAACGCACGGGTAATGATGTTCTGTGCGCTCGAACGTTTCGCTTCCTCCAGAGTGAGCATGCCGCGGCGTACCTGCTCCATCACCAACGAATGGTCCTCGGTTAACTGCAGTAGTTCTCCTTCGCGCAGCAGGTAGATGCGGCTGTCCCCCACGTTGGCTATGCTGACGTTGCCTCCGCCGAAGCGCGCGGCTACCAAGGTCGTTCCCATGCCGGACGTGTTCTTGTGCGCGTCTGCGTATTGCAGAATGGCGTCGTTGGCCTGCTTAACGGCCTCGGCAAGAAGGCGCGCGCCCAGGGGCGCGTCATTCGGGGCGGAGTTTTGTGGCGCGTCGGGCTGGTGCTCGCGAAAATATGCCAGCACGGTATCCACCGCGATCTGGCTGGCGACTTCGCCGGCGGCATGGCCGCCCATTCCGTCGCACACCACGAAAATACCCAGCCGCTCGTCGTAGCCGAAATGGTCTTCATTGGACGAACGTACCAGTCCAACATCGCTCAGCCCGGCGACGTCTAGAGTTAGCGACATGCGAGCAACAGTTTACCCCGAATAGGGAAATCTTGTGAGCGACGAAAGTGCCGTCTTACGGTCGAGTCTTCGCAATCTCGGGCTCTTTTTCGCGGACACCGCTCTGATCCAGGTGATAGCGAGTCAAGTCTCCACAAAGATAGTCAAAGGCTTCCTCCGGGGTGTTCGCCCAGTGAAACAAGTCCAGGTCTTTAGGGGAGATTGTGCCAGCGTCCACCAGGGCCTGAAAGTTGACGACGCGATCCCAATAATCTTTTCCGTACACAACGACGCAAATGCGCTTGGCCAGCTTTTCGGTTTGCGCCAGAGTTAGCAACTCAAACAGCTCGTCGAAGGTGCCGAATCCGCCGGGGAAGACTACTAGCGCTTTGGCAAGATACGCGAACCACAGTTTGCGCATGAAGAAGTAGTGGAACTCGAAGTTCAGCTCGGGCGTAATGTAGGGATTGGGCGTCTGCTCGAATGGGAGGTTGATGTTCATCCCGATGGTCTTACCGCCTGCCTCCGACGCACCGAGGTTGGCGGCTTCCATGATGCCCGGCCCGCCGCCGGTGCAGATGACGAAACGATGGCGCTGCTGGCTGATGGATTTCGTCCACTGCGTCACCAGAAAGGCCAGCTTGCGGGCATCTTCGTAATAGCGCGCCATGGCGACGTCGGCCTTGGCGAGGCGGAGTCGTTCCTGTTCTTCGGCGGGAGCCAGGGTTGCAGAGTGCGGTCGCTCCAGCACTTGGAGGCCCTCCTCCGCCTGCGACCGGCTGTGAAACCGCGCCGAGCCGAAGAAGACGATAGTGTCCTGGATGCGTTCCCGGCGAAAGCGCGCCAGCGGTTCTTGATACTCAGCGAGGATACGAAGAATGCGGCCGTCAGGACTGTTGAGAAACTTCTTGTTCTCATATGCTAGCGGCGCGCGGTTATGGCGATGAGGGTCGTCTTTTTTGTCAGGCATGCAGTTGATTTGTCCGTTGGTTTGGGCAGCGCATCAAGCGTCCGGGCCCTCACGGTAGCGAACGGCCTCGGCAATGCCCATCCAGATGTCAACCAGGCCCAGTCCGCTGACTAGCCCACGCACGAAATTCTTCATCACGAATTCGCGTAGCTGCGGATGTCCCAGCAGCAGGGAATTTTCCGTCCATATGCGGGTCCAGGGCAGCACCGTCAAGATGATCCCGACTTCCAGGCAGAACAGTACGAAAACGATGAGCCACAGCCGTTTTACCCATAGGTTCCTCCGCCTGGGTTTCTGCGGCGGGAGCATCACCAAAATTGGGCTATCAGGCTCTGATGGCGAGCTACCCTGACCATTGGCGAAAGAACTCATGTCGAGTTGCTCGTCCAGCGCCAGAACCGAGGAGCGGTTCGGCCACGCCTCGTTCCCTGCTTGTAGGATGCCGAATCCAGTATCTCCGTCCTCGCCCCTTCGGTCGCGAAATCCATATAGCACGATTCTATCAGCGTGGATGAAGAGGACGGCTCGCCGCTAGTTGATATTCTCTTCTAGGACGAATAAGCCGGAGATGCGATGACAGCCGGCAGCGCTCAGCTTTTCGGAGGGTCGAGATCCTGCGGAAACTGCGCGATCGCAGCCGTGCGATTGCGGCCAGCCGAACCAGGCTGGGCTTGGCCGAAGCAGACGCTTCGAGACCCGATTCGAAGCGGCCTGAATAGGCCGCAAAGCCCGCCGCAAAAAACGCGAGCGGCAAGGACTGTTCCCCTGCCGCCCACCAGTCCAAGCTGATGGCTGACGTCTGACAGCTTCTTTTACAATAGCTCCTCGTTCCAGTTCTCCAGAAACTTCTTTACCTCGGCCATGAACTGGTCAGCTACGGCGCCATCAATTACGCGATGGTCATAGCCGATGCTGAGGTGCATCATGGAGCGGATGGCGATGGAGTCGTTGCCGTCTTTGTCGGTGACTACCACCGGCTTCTTCTCGATGCCGCCCACGCCCATAATGGCCACCTGCGGCTGGTTGATGATGGGCATGCCGAACTTGGCGCCGAAGATGCCCGGGTTGGTGATGGTGAACGTTCCACCCTGCACTTCTTCGGGCTTCAGCTTCTTGGCGCGGGCACGCTCGCCGAGATCGCTGATGGCTCGCTGCAAGCCCGACGAAGCTGCGTTCCTCGGCGTTCTTCACCACCGGCACGATCAGCCCCCAGTCCAGAGCAACGGCAATGCCGAGGTTAATGTGGGGGTGGTAGTGAATGTTTTCGCCTTCGACCGACGAGTTAATGATGGGCCACTTGCGAATGCCATGCACCACAGCCCGCGCGAAGAAAGGTGTGAAAGTAAGCTTGTTGCCGGTGGCTTGCTCGAACTTCACCTTCATCCTCTCACGCAATTTCACAATGCGCGTCACATCCAGTTCGAAGACTCCATGAACGTGCGCGCTAGTACGCTTGGAGAGCACCATGTGCTCGGCGATCTTCTTGCGCATGACCGACATGGGCACGATCTCGCCGGGCGTGACGGCGCCGACCGGAGACAGCGGGCCGATGACTGCTGGTGCAGACTGCGCTGCTGGTTCGGCAGGGGTCGCAGCCGCTGCATATGTCTGAGCGGCCGGTTTGGCGGCAGCCGCTGGCTGGGCCGCTCCGGCGCCGTGCCTGGCAATGAAGGCCTCGATGTCTTCCTTGGTGATACGGCCGCCGATCCCGGTTCCCGGGACTTGCGCTAGATCGACATTGTTCTCCTTGGCGATCTTGCGCACCAGCGGGCTGGAGCGCACACGCTCCCGCTCGCCAGCTTGAGGATATTCGAGTACAGCGCCCTGTTGCTGGCGTTCCAAGCCATCCTTTTCATCAACGGAAAGGTCGGCCGGAATATCCTTCTCCATCCGCGGAGCTTCGGTCTGGGCCGTGCCGCTGCCGTCGCCGCCGGGGACCGGCTTCGCCGAGGTCGCGGCGGGCGTTGGCGCTGTTGCCGTACCCGCCTCGCCTTCGGCAGCAATGGTGCCGACGACGGTGTTGACCTGGACAGTCGCTCCAGCCTGGACTTTGATGTCCTGCAAGGTGCCGGAAGCGGGGGCGGGAATTTCGGCGTCAACCTTGTCGGTGGAGATCTCGAACAATGGCTCGTCGCGCTGGACTTTTTCGCCCGGCTGCTTCAGCCACTTGGTGATGGTTCCTTCAAAGATCGACTCCCCCATCTGGGGCATGACCACGTCTGTTGGCATACTTTCCTTCCGCAGATTGTATAAGTAGAGCTGCGAACATGCAGCAAAAGCAACATTATATCGCGCTGGAGTGGGGCAGGATGTGCGCCGAATAGCGGTGTCTCGTTGTGAAATGATCGATAGCTGGGGAACTGGCGATCATACTAATCGGAAACCTCACTGACCTTGCAAACGTCCAATTGTTTATGGACTCGGAGGATTCCGCCGGAAGCTAAGTAACGAGCGCTACGTCCCACATCCGGCTGCTATCCTCTCATCATTGAGGGGTGGGGACCATGCAGTTTCCGGACCCATTGGAGCGGACGTTGGTGAGCTGCCGGGCGATCCTGTGGCTTGCGAGCTGGCTTGTGCCGCTTGAGCAACGCCCACAGTGGCGGCTGCAACGGATGCGGCATGCCTGGCACTGGGCCAACTTTCTGGCTGAGCATGGCCACCTCAATCGCGACAACAAGCTTGAACTCGCCCGCTACTGCTGGGGCTCGTTTGCGGATGCCTTCTGGCTCCGCTATGAGCGGGAAGACTTTTTGCGGCGCATGGGCCGGCGGATGCGGGCGCCTGCGACCTGTCTCGGCCTCGCTGCCGTGCTCGTGCTGCTTATCGTGCTTGGCGGAGGGTTCATCCCGGCGGCGCGCTCGCGCCTCTCCTCCGCAATTTCCCGCCCCGAGCAAGTCTGCGTGGTCAGCCTTGATGGCAAGTTCAGACGATTTCGCTCCGAGACCCTGATCGACCTGGCGGCGGCGTGGAAGGGCAGTAAGTTGCTGGACGCGGTAGCGGCCTACTCGTGGGGCCCGCAGCGCCTGACCGGTCCGCGGCGCACAGTCCCGATTTTGACGGCGCGAGTCTCGCCGGAGTTCTTCGAGCTCCTGGGCGTCAAAGCGGCTGTGGGGCGTACGTTTCGCAGTGATGATGCGCAAAGCTGCAAGACTTGTGTCGTCCTCAGTGACGAGATCTGGAAGCTGCAATTCAAAGGCGACCCGGGAGTGATCGGCGGGCAAGTTATGGTCGATGGCAATGAAAGCACTGTCATCGGAATTCTGCCGCGAAATTTCCATTTGCTTTCCTCTGGCATCTCTGCCTGGACGCTTCTCAATCCCTACATTCCACCCTACAGCAACTTCGTGGAGCGGATCGGCGCCGTGGCGCGAATGAAAGATAACGCTACTCCGGCGAAGGTTGAAACCGACCTTACCGACCTCAGCGAGAACGCGGGCTACGTTCTTCCGGCGTCACTGATATCGGTCAGGTCTGCGAAATCGGAGATGCGCCGCTCCGTGCAGACTTACCTGTTGCTCCTGTTGGCTGCGGTGACCTGCGCCGTCTGGATTGTGTATGCGCGCAATTCGAGCCGCGGTCCCGGACAGCCGCCTGCGACCCTGGCAGCGCGTTGTCGCTGGTGGGCGTTCTTCGTCGCCAAGTCCATTCTGTTGTTGATGGCGACATGCCTGTTGGCGTCATTCACTGTGCGCTGGCTGTCCATACGTCTTGTCGGCTCCGTCTATCCCATGGTTGATTTTTTCGCTCTCTGGCTGTTCCTGGTGTTGTCGGTCGGGCCGCTGTCATGGGCAATTCACGACCAGCGAAAGCGCTGCCGCGTCTGTTTGCGCCGCCTGGGAAATCCGATCCGGACGGGCGCTCCGGGCTACGTGCTGCTGAACTGGTCGGGAACCGAGATGGTGTGCAGTGAGGGACACGGAATTTTGTATTCGCCTGACTCGCACGCCGAGTGGCTGGAGCAGGAGCGGTGGAACAATCTGGACGATTCGTGGGCCGACTTGTTCCGGAAACCGGATGCGGCGGACACAAAAGAGAATTCTTAGCAAAGGATCCATTTAGGTTCGTGCTATTGGCCGCGCAATGGGCAACCTGATCGTAAAGCGCGAACCTCTGCCTACTTCGCTGGCAACCTCGATCTGGCCGCCGTGCGCTTCCACAATGCGGCGAGCCAGCGACAATCCCAGTCCAGTGCCGTGCCCCTTGGTGGTGAAGAACGGGCGAAAGATGTTGGGAAGATTCTCCGCGGGGATGCCTTTGCCTTCATCCGCCACTGTGATCAGCACATCATCGTCGTCATTCTCAAGCGAGACGCGGATGGTTCCTGGTTTGTCCATCGCCTGAATTGCGTTCAGCAGCAGGTTAAGCAGCACCTGATTGATCTGGTTGGGATCGTGCTCCACGGGCGGGATTGTGCCGCTCACATCCAACTCGACCATGATGCGCTTGGTGATGGCCTGTTGGCGAGCGAACATCACGGCGTGGTCGGCGGTTGCGCGCAGGTCGCTCACCCGGAATTGCGGCGGCTTGGGGCGCGCCGTGTCCAGCAAGTCGGTCAGAATGCGGTTGATCTGGACTGCCTCTTCTTTCGCGTCCTTGATGACCGATCTCGCCGGACTGTTCGGCGGCAGGTCGCGACCGACAATCTCAATGACGCCGGCAATTCCGGCCAGCGGATTGCGGATTTCGTGAGCCAAGCCGGCGGCCAATTCGCCCAAAGTCGCAAAGTGTTCGGCGCGGGACATCTGGGTCTGGTGCAGGCGCTGAATTTCTTCCCGGCTGGCTTTGAGTTGCGCGACCATGTCATTAAAGTCGCGGCCAAGATCGCCAATTTCGTCGTTGCGCTTGGCGAAGCTGACCGAGACGTCCATGTCTCCGAGGCGCACGCGCGCAATCTTGTCCTGCAATTCAAGCATCGGACGGCGGATAGAGACGGCCAGCACCATAATCACGGCTACACAGATAAGAAGGGCACCAGCGGTGGCAATGGCGATGACGACGTGCCGCTCTCCCTCGGCCAACGACAAGGAGACCAGCACAAACAACAGCAGCCCGTTCAGCAAGACCGCAGCGATTGGCAGCACCGCCTTCAGCACCCAATTCATGTGACGTTTCTGGTTGACGGGAACCAGTTCGGGCGCCAAATCAGTCCCAGGGTCGAGGAGAGCGTTGTCGGACATTCGGATTGGCCTTGCCGCGGACATTACGTATTTCCTATCTCCCTAAAATTCAACCAGGGCTGGTGAATCGGTGCTGACTCTTGGGGCCTATTCCATCCTCAGAACCGGGTCGCCCAGCCCTGCTCCTCATGCGTACGCGTGTAAGCCGGGAAGCAGATACGTGACGCCGAGGAAAGTGAAGATCACCACTCCGAAACCCAGAATGGCGAAGTACGCGGCCCGGCGTCCGCGCCATCCGCGGGTGATGCGCATATGCAGATAACCTGCATAGATCAGCCAGGTAATGGCAGCCCAGGTCTCCTTCGGGTCCCAACTCCAGTACGAACCCCAGGTGCGATTCGCCCAGTACGCGCCAGCCGCGATCATGCCGGTCAGCAGCGGGAAAGCGATGCAGATGGTTTTGTAAGTGACGCGATCAAGGGTGTCGGCGGAGGGCAGCAGTCCTTCCAGGTCGGCTCGCCGCCACAACAGCATCAGGTAAAGTAAAGAAGCGAAAATGCCGGTCACCATGCCTCCCAGCAGAAACGGGCTGGCGGCCAGGCTGGTGGGATACAGTCCCTCCTGGTCCGGCGATGGATAGCTGGCATCGCGAACCCGAAGAACGAATGCGGCCAGTACGGCAATTTGCAGCAAAATGCTGATGAACACCGCTTTGTTGGCGATGGCAAACATCGACTCGTCTTTCCTCACACGACCCACAAAGTAAAACGCTAGTGGAACGATTGCCGCCGCCGCTGCCAGAATGAAGAGCCATCCCAGATCAGGAACGGTGACGAACAGCCTCATGCCCCGGCCGAGGAAGATATCGCTCTTGGTCTTGGCGTCCCAACCGGTGACCGACAGGCCGCCCCACCGTTCGAAGCGTGTAGCGACAATGGCAACATAGGTCGCGCTGACCATCGCGCTGGTCCAGGCGAGAAAGGTCTCGGTCTGCAATTCGTCCTTAATGAGGAACATCATGGCCAGCGCGCAGCTCAAGGCACACGCGGCGTAGCTCAACATGGCCAAGGTAACGTGCACGTGCAACCAGGTGGATTGCAGGGCCGGGACCAGTGGCCGCACTTCCGACGGCAACAGTTGCATCAGGATGACGCAGACCACAGCCAGCGGCATGGTGATGCTGCCGATGATCTTGACTTCGAACTTCTTCTCCGCAACCAGCGTGAGGACTGCCACCGCCCACACGAAGCTCAGCAGCATCTCGTAGATGCTGGCGAACGGCGGACGTCCCGACAGATACCAGCGGTGAGCCACGGCCAGCGTGTTCGCAACCAGTCCAATGGCCGTTGCGGTAGACGCAAACTTTACATAACGAGCCGTTCCCGTGACGCCGAATCCCATGTACAAAGCCGCGGCGCCTGCGTAGAAGATGAGCGCCACATACAGCAGATTGCTCTCACTGAAAAGGCTGCCGCCGGCTTTCGCCGCTCCCAATAGCGCGACGACCAGCAAGAAAGTCACGCACAGGCCCACCAGTACCAGCAGGGCGTTGCCGCCGGTTGCAGCGGGTGGTTCCATCCGTACTACTCGTGCTCGGGTTGCCATAATGTTCCTCTCTATGCTGTTCCCAGCCGTATCACCAAGTACCCAATAGTGGCCGCATTGTCCGCTACCCCTCCCCTTGAGTGGTTCTTTAGAATCATGCGATTACGGACTTTTACAGCGCAATTTCTAGATTCTAAATAACTTATTGGTAAGTCCATTATTTGCAATACTTACGACCAAATTTTCTTTGGCTGCCGATTACTTAGCCCCAGCCAGTGTCAGTTCCGGTTCTTCATGGCGTGCCTGAGTGGCCGAGGTTGACGCGCCTCCCACTTCGGTACGGATCGCGTCCACCACCTCACTGAATTTTTGTTCGAAACGATCACGGTTCTTATTGGCCTGCCCGCCAATCCACAACACGAGCTTGCCGCGGGCATCCGGCACGGCTGCGATCCATAACCGCATGTGCACCATGTAGAAAGCCACGAAAAGTCCTGCTCCCATCAGCAGGCACCCAGCCCATACCAGCCATTGCCCGGGCTCGTGCGAAACTTCCAGTCCGGTGAAGTAACCCATCTCCATGCCGCGGAAGGCGAAGCTGTAGTTCGTCTTCTGGCCCTGCGCTGTCTCGCCGTAGGCGGGAAACAGCCAAAGTTTGGCATCCTCTCCGGTAGCTTTGTTCTTCACTTGCAGGCGAAAGGCCGGGTTCTCCGGATCGTCGGAGCGCTTGAACACCTGGTTGTCACGAATAAAGAAGTCGGGAATGTATTCGGCCAGAGTAACCGTCGTATTGGCATCGAGGTCGAACAGCTCGTTCATGCGCAGAGCGATCTCACTGCCTGTCCCGTTCTCGGGTGTCGCCAGCAGTTTCAGACCATCGAGCTTGCCGGTCGGCCCATAGCTCGACTGATAGAAACGCAAGCCGCTGTGAACCAGCGGATCGTTCACAACGATCTCTTTCGTCTGAATTTCCTTGCCGTCCTGAACCACGGCCAACTTGGACCACCACTTCTTGGGTGAGCCATCGGCATAGTTTTCCTGCCCGGCGGCGTAACACTTGATGCTGAATGGGAGCGTCTTTCTCGCGCCGTTACTCAGTTCAATCTGGTTGACCTGCTGGCCGCGCTCGAGCGCCATGAATCCCCGGTAGCCGAAGATGCCATCAATGATGCCGCCGCAGAAGATCAACAGCAGGCTGGCATGAATGACATAAACCGCCATCACCGAGAAGCGATGGCGCTCAGAGTACAGGGAGGGTTCATTCCTGTCGGCGATCCGTTGCACCGGCCATCCCACTTTTTTCAGTGCGCGCTCCGCGGCGTTCAGTCCGTCCTGGGCATTGCGGATTGGCAATTCAACTTTATTAGGCAGCGCCGAGCGAAAGTGCGAATCGGTCTTGCGATAAGGACGCGCATAAAATCGCCATGAGTTGGGAAACCGGTCCAGAGAGACAAGGACAATGCTGAGGCTCACCAGCGTCAGCAGCGTAAGGAACCACCAGGCGTGGAATACGTCGGTAAGCCCGAGGCGATCGAGCCAGATCAGCGCTGCGGGCGAGTAGGCCCGCACCATTTTGTCGGCATCGGTCGCTGGACGCTGCAGAATGAACGTGCCTAGCGCCGAAGCAATGACAACAAGAATCAGGAGAACGACTCCGGTTCGCAGGTTAGCAAATGTTTTATGAATGCGTTTTGGAATGGATTTTAGGTTGAATTCGGCCATGACTCTGCTTCCCTAGGAAGGCAAATGCACGCAAGCCGCCAAGTACCCCGTAGACGCTAAGTTGCTGCGAGTCATAAGGTTACGTAAATTCAGGGAAAGCGCCGCGACACTGGTGTGTGAGCCATATCACCCAAAGCGGTGATGAAAGCGCGCATCTGTGAGTTTCGGGGCTACTCCGGATCGTGCCAGCCGCCGATGTCGGCGGCCAAGTCGCGCGCGTCAGGCGGACCCCAGGTGCCGGGCTCGTACACCTCGGTCGGGCAGCAGTCGCCGAGGATGGGCTCGACGATCGCCCATGCTGCCTCGACCGCATCCTGCCGCACAAACAGCAGTTGGTCGCCTTTCATGGCGTCGGTGAGCAGACGCTCGTAGGCCTCCATCTCGTCGCTGGTGTTGTACTTCACCGCCGAAAGCTCGACTGGCGTGGGCACCATCAGCGGCCCCGGGCGCTTTACGCGCGCCCCGAGACTGAGCTCGATATTCGGGCCAACGCGGAAGCGGAAATAGTTGCGACCATCGGTGCCCATCTTGCTGAGCGGCGGTTTCCGCAGCTTCACAAAAACTTCGGTCGCGGTTATCGGCATGCACTTGCCGGCCCGAATAAGAAACGGGATACCCGCCCAGCGCCAGGAGTCAATTTCCAGCCGGACTGCCGCGAAGGTCTCCACGTCGGAGTGGGGCGAGACGCCAGGTTCCTGGCGGTATCCGCGGAACTGTCCGCGCACAATGTTCACCGGACTCAGCGGCGGAATCGTGCGCAGGATCTTCACCTGCTCGTCGTGCACCGAGTCCACGTAGCTCAACGTTGGCGGCTCCATGGCAAGGAATGCAACCACCTGCAGCAGGTGGTTCTGCATAACATCGCGGATGGCGCCTGCCTCTTCGTAGAATTTGCCGCGGCCTTCCACGCCAAACTTCTCGGCCATCGTAATCTGGACGCTGTGGATGTAGTTGCGGTTCCAGATCGGCTCCAGAAAGCTGTTGGCGAAGCGGAATATCAGCAGGTTCTCGACCGCTTCTTTTCCCAGATAGTGGTCGATACGAAAGATATGGTCCTCAGGAAATGCCTGGTGGAGAATATCGTTCAGCTTGCGCGCCGAAACCAGATCGCGGCCGAAGGGCTTCTCCAGGATGACGCGTGCGTTTTTCGCGCAGCTTGAGCTTGCCAGTCCTTTCACCACCACTGGGAACATACTGGGGGGTATCGCCAGATAGTGAGTGGGCAACTCCGCGTTGCCCAGCTTGGCGCGCAGGGCTATGTAGGTCTGGTCGTCTTTGTAATCACCGTCAATGTAGCTCAGTAGTTCGCAGAGTTTGGGGAAAGCTTCCGGATCCACGCCTCCGCCATACTTGGTGACGCTATCGCGGGCGCGCTCCTTCAACTGCTCCACCGTCCATCCCGACTTCGCCACGCCGATGATGGGCGCGTCGAGCGCGCCGTCCTTGATCATGCTTTGCAGCGCGGGAAAGATTTTCTTGTACGCAAGGTCGCCCGTGGCGCCGAAAAAAACAAACGCGTCGGAAACTTGTGGCATGAGCCCCTCTTAGCCGAATGGACGGGAAGAAGAAAGTCTCGGCTATCCATCGCGGCAGAATCTGCCCACAACAGTGTACCCGCAGTGTCCTGGGAACGGTAGCTACCTAGCTACCGCCTGCGGCAGAGAGATAAATAAAGGATGAATGGCCTAATCCAGGCTGCCCTGCTCAATCACAACGTTCTCGCGCACAATCAGGCGATGTGCAGCCATCTCCCGCAGCTTGGGCAGCACGCGGCTAACGTGCTCATCGGTATCCACGAAGGTGATGACAACGGGCAGCTCGCCACCAGCCTCGACCAGGTGCGCGGTATGCACGCTGCTTCGGCCCTGAAATCCGGCGACCGAGTGGAAAGCCACAGCGCCCGCGACATTCTCCTGGCGCAAATACTTCAGCACCTCCAGGTGCAGGGGACGGTGGTGCCAGGAGTCACCCTCGGTGAGATACATGGTTACCTGTACGGCCATTGGAGTTGCCATTTTACAACCACCGGGCAACGGCAGCGCCAGCCAGAACCGCAGCCAGGCACAGGATATTGTTGGCCAGGATGTTCGCTGCCATCAGCAACCACTGGCCCTGCTCCATATAGCCAAAGGATTCGAAGGCGTAACTGGAGAAGGTGGTGTACGATCCGCAAAAGCCGATGGCGACGAGAAACCGCCAGCGTGGATCAAGCAGCACGCGCTCACTCGCAAGAATGAGAAAGAAACCCAGCAGCAGGCTGCCCGTAATATTGATGACGAGCGTGCCATAGGGAAAACTTGCCGACAGGTTGCGAGCGATGTATCCGCTGAGAAAGTATCGGGAACTGGCGCCGACGACCGCGCCTAAGGCTATCCACAGGTAGGCCACGATGGAGTTCTCCATACAAGATTGTAGGAGTCATCAGCCCAAAAGGGGCGGTTACCAGCGAACTCCATCGCCGAAGTAAGTATAACCCGAGGTCTGGGCGTCCCTCAAGCTCCCTGCGGGTCTTGTACCATTGACACGGTCCATTCATGAGCGCTCCCAGCCCACTCCAGCACACCAGCGAACGCGTGCTCGAATTCGACCAACTCCGGCAGGTGCTCGCGTTGTACACGGCTTCCCCGCTCGGGCACACGCGTGTGATGCAGCTGACGCCCTCGCGCGACCGGCAATGGATCGAGGTCCAACAGCAGTTGACCGGGGAACTGCGCGCATACCTGCGCGCTGGTGGCCGTTTTGATTTCACCGGCTTGCTCGATCCGACGCTCCTGATAGACAAGTCGCGCATACAGGGTTCGGCGCTAGAGGTCGCCGAAATTCGTGATCTCGTGCTGGTGGCGGACCGCGCGGCTGAGTGGCGCGAGATTGCGTTGCATCCGCCGCTGGCTGTGCAGGACAAGTGGCAGGCGGTGCAGGAGCTTTCGCGAACCTTGGCTGACTTCACACCGTTATTGCGTTATTTCCGCAACAAGATCCTTCCCGACGGAACGCTCGACGATCGCGCATCGCCTGAGCTGGCGCACATTCGTCGCGAGATCGAGAAGCAGAAGCGCTCCATCCAGGAGTCGCTGCGCTCGCATTTGAAGCGGCTTTCCGGCGAAGGGGCCGTGCAGGAGGACCTGGTAACCATCCGCGGCGAGCGCTTCGTGATTCCGGTGAAGGTCGAGCACCGGCGGCGCGTGCAGGGTGTGGCTCACGGCGCGTCCTCCAGCGGACAGACCGTGTTCATCGAGCCCCTGGAGACCATCGAGCAGAACAACGAACTAGTGCGGCTGCTCGATGAAGAGCAGGCCGAAGTGCATCGCATCCTGCTGGAGATGACAGCCCGCCTGGGTGAGCAGGCGGACGCTCTGGAGATCGCCGTCGAGACGCTGTCGGAACTGGAGTTGCAGTTCGCCAAGTCGCGCTTTGCGGAAGAGTACGACTGTGTTGCGGTAAAACTGCTGCCCGAATCCGACGGAGCGGCGACACTACAGACTTCTATGTCCGCTGTCACTACGTCACAGCCCGAATGTACGCAGGACGCAGCCTGTTGTGACGAAGTGATCCTGCGCAAAGCGCGGCATCCTCTGTTGGAGCGCACACTGAAGGCGAAAGGCATTGCCGTCGTTCCGCTCACCGTCGAACTGGATCGCGAGTATCGCCAACTTGTCATCAGCGGTCCCAATGCAGGCGGCAAAACCGTGGCGTTAAAGACCGTCGGACTGTTGGCACTGATGGCGCAATCCGGCGTTCCGGTGCCGGCCGAGCGCGCCGAGATGCCCATCTTCGACGCGGTCTTCGCCGACATCGGCGACTATCAATCCATCGAGCAGAGTCTTTCGACCTTCTCGGCGCATGTCAGCAACATCGATTTCATCTCGCGCCACGTGACCGCAAATTCGCTGGTGCTACTGGATGAGCTGGGCTCGGCCACCGATCCGGAGGAAGGCGCGGCCCTGGGTGTCGCCATCGCCGACTACTTTCGCCACATCGCTTGCCGGACCGTCATCTCGACCCACCTGACGGCGCTGAAGGTATATGGGGCAGATACGCCCGGCGTGCTCAATGCTGCCGTCGGCTTCGACGAGCAAACCCTGGCGCCGACCTTCGATCTGCGCCTCGGAGTTCCCGGCGCCTCGGCCGGCATCAACATCGCGCAAAGACTCGGACTCAACCCTGAGATCATTGCCGCTGCGCGTGGGCGGATGACTTCCCAGTCGCAGGATGTCTCCCGTTTCCTCGACCGGCTTCATAACGAACTGCGCCAGCTTGACAGCGATCGGCTCGCGCTCGGTGCTCGCCAGCAGGAACTGGCGCGCGAGCGCGACCACCTTTCAGCCGAAGGCCGCAAAGAGCAGCGGGAGAAGGTCCGCGAGCTGGAGAAGAAACTGGAAAGCTTGCTGCGCGACTTCGAGTACCGCTCGCGCGAGACCATCAATGCGGTGCAGGACCGTGCCCAGGCCCTCAAGCTGTCGAAGGATGCCGAACGCCGCATTGCCAAGCTGCGCCGTGAATTTCGCGAGCAGTTTGACTCCACCATCGTCGCTCACACCACCGGCGCCGATGCCGGCGACCCGCACGCACAGCAGCATGTGGTGAAGCATGTCTCCGCCGGTGACACTGTGCGCTTGAAATCGCTCGGCCGTGATGGCAAGGTTCTGCGCTACTTCGATGACGACAGCTTCGAAGTTGCGGTCGGTCCGATGAAGATGAAAGTTGCCCGCGACGACATCGCAGAGGTGATCGCGCACGCCGGCGCGAATCCCGTGGCAGCCGCCAGAGCACGCGGCATCAACGTCTCGCTCTCGCGTGAAGGTGAGAGTGTGCCAACGGAAATCAACGTCATCGGCCAGACGGTGGACGAAGCTACTCGCGAGGTGGAAAAGTTCGTCGATCGCGCATTCCTGGCCGGCGCATTCCGCGTGCGGGTCGTTCACGGAAGCGGTATGGGCATTCTTCGCAAGGCGCTGCGCCAGTTTCTGCAAGGCCATCCGCACGTCGCCAGCGTGAGCGAACCTCCGCAGAACGAGGGCGGTGGTGGCGCGACGGTGGTGGAACTCAGGACGTGAGAAGGCCGCTTTTCGCCCTTCGCTTTTCGCTTAAGTTCTCGCCGCCGTCATCCCGACCGGGCACCTCAGCCCGAATGCAAGTTTGGCGAAGAGCGAATTGCGAAAGGCGAAGAGCGACAAGCGTACACTTATCACAACGATGGGCAAGGTCTCCCAAACCCTCAAGGGCTATATCTGGTGGACGTATCCGCGAGGCAGCGTCCCTTACGACGTGATGGTCACGGTCATCCTTGCCTTCATTTTCCTGACCCCGCTGTGGGTCAACTTTCGCGACAAACCCCAGGAGCGTCCGCCGCGTCAAACCGAGGTTGTGGTGCAGCAGGTGGACGACGGCTTCCTCTATAAGGTGGACGCCTCGGCAGTGAAGTCTGGCAGCGACGCTGAGATTCGCGAGTCGCTGTTGCGCGTGATCGAGCCGGTCGCAGGGGAGATTACGATTGATCGCTACGAAGCCGTGCGCGACGAGAAACACAATCTGGTTGCATATAAAGTATGGGGGCATCGCTGAAGATAGCTGTCAGCCGTCAGCATTCAGGCGTCGCGACCCTCGTTTTTCTGAGCGCTGCTGCTGAATGCCGAATGCTGAATGCCGAATGCTAACCATGAGATCGATCCTCAAAACCACGCCGACCTTCGCTGTGCTCTGCATTCTCGCCGCAGTCGTCGCTCAGGCGCAGAACCTCGAGTCCGTGCTTGCCTCAATGGACAAGGCTGCCGCGAATTTCCGCAGCGCGCAGTGCGACTTCGCCTGGGACCAGTATCAGAAGGTAGTTGACGATCATGACTACCAGAAGGGCACCATGTACTTCCGGCGCCAGGGCAGCGATGTGCAAATGGCAGCTAACATTACTTCCCCGGCGAAGAAGTACGTTCTGTTCACCGGCAATATGGTAAGTGTTTATCAACCCTCCATAGACCAGGTCACGGAGTACGCCCCCGGCAAGAACAAGGCCGATTTCGAGAGCTATCTGGTACTAGGCTTTGGCGGGAGCGGGCGAGACTTGGAGAAGTCGTTCGATGTCAACTACGCGGGAATGGAACAGGTGCAAGGCGTGAACACCGCCAAGCTCGAACTGACGCCCAAATCGCAGCGGGTGAAAAGCATGTTTGCGACAGTCACGCTGTGGATTGATCCCGCGCGCGGCGTCAGCGTGCAACAGAAATTCCAGGAGCCCTCAGGCGATTACCGCCTCGCCAAGTACAGCAACATTCAACTGAACCAAAAAATCTCAGGCGACGTTTTCAAGCTGAAGACCACGGGACACACGAAGGTGATTAGACCCAGCGGATAGTGGTCAGTGGATAGCTTCAAAACGCCCGAATTCCTGAGAGACATTTGCCGCTTTTCTTCTCTAGCCACTAGCCCCTGCCTTCCGCAGATTCTCCACTCGTTCCGCCATCGCCCACTTCAACTCCTCGATACCTTCACCCGTGACCGCTGAGATGGGAAACAGTTCCAGCTTCCTGCGCTTGCAATAGCGCTTGAGCTTGGCCAGCTTGTCTTTGTTGACGGCATCCATCTTGGAGGCGACGACGATGGACGGCTTCGAGTCCAGCCCGCCACCGAAGCTCCCCAGCTCGCGCGTGATGATCTCGTAATCCTGCACCGGATTGGGACGCCCGCTGGCGTCCGAAATATCTACCAGGTGCGCCAGCAAACGCGTGCGTTCTATGTGCTTGAGGAACTGCGTGCCCAGCCCCGCGCCTGCGCTGGCACCCTCGATGAGTCCTGGAATGTCGGCCACCACGAAGCTGATCTCGTTTGGCAGCTCGCCGACCACGACCACGCCGAGGTTCGGTTCGAGAGTAGTGAAAGGATAGTCAGCGACCTTGGGCCGTGCCGCGGAAATGCGTGAAATCAGCGTGCTTTTGCCGGCGTTGGGATAGCCGACCAGCCCAACATCGGCTAACAGCTTCAGTTCCAGCCTTAGGACGCGCTCTTCGCCTGGATGTCCTTCCTCGTGCTCGCGCGGGGCCTGGTGGGTCGCGGTTGCGAAGCGCGCGTTGCCGCGGCCGCCGCGACCGCCGTGCGCCACCACGATGCTCTCGTCAGGATCCGAGAAGTCGTGCACTCGCTCGCCGGTGAGTTCGTCGTAAACGATGGTCCCGACGGGCACCTTCAGCACAACATTCGCGCCCTCACGGCCGGTCTTGTTGGAGCCTTCGCCGTGACGCCCGCGTTCGGCTTTGTATTCGGGATTGAAGCGGAAGTGCACCAGCGTGTTGTGGCGCTCGCTGGATTCCATGATGATGTCGCCGCCGCGCCCGCCGTCGCCGCCCGAAGGGCCGCCACGCGGCACGAACTTCTCGCGCCGGAAGGCTAGGCAGCCGTTTCCGCCGTCGCCGGCCTTCACGCGAATTTTGGCTTCGTCAACGAACATGAAAAACAGTGGCTGGTGGATAGTTCAGGTCGTTCATCGCCGTTCGCTGTGCGCTCTTCGCCATTTGCTTTTCGTGTAAGCCCTATTCGTTTGTCATCCCGACCGAAGACTTCAGTCCGAGCCGAGGGATCTGCGGTTTTGCGGCTGTAACGAAAAAGGCCTCGTATGAAGAGGCCTCCACCTGGAGCTCGAAGCTAGCGGCTCGAAACTAGTTGCTAGCGGCTTCCTGCGGCACCACCGACACGAACTTGCCCATCTGCCCCCGGTCCTTGAACTCGACAATGCCCGTGATTTTAGCGAACAGGGTGTCGTCTTTGCCGCGGCCGACGTTTAGCCCCGGCTTAATGCGGGTGCCGCGCTGCCGCACGATGATGGAGCCACCGGAAACCAGCTGGCCTCCAAACGATTTCACGCCCAGCCGCTGCGCATTGGAGTCGCGGCCGTTGCGGGAGCTGCCTAAACCTTTTTTGTGTGCCATTGCAATTCCTTTTCGTGGATAGCGCAGGACTAAGGTCCCGCTCAAATTTGTGCCGTCCCTGAAGGGACTCGGGTCTTAATCTTCCGCTACCCAGCACTCCGCTTCGCTCCGTGCTGGGCTAAACTGTTTCGCCCTTACAGGGCTCGTTTTGCGGCAGATGACGCATCTTTGCCCGCTTCGAATGTCGGGCAAAATCAAAACCGGAGAACTACGCGGTCAAGTCCTTGCCGTCCACGTTGATGCCGGTGATCTTCACCGCTGTGTAGGGCTGGCGATGTCCGTTCAGCTTTTTGTACTGCTTCTTGCGCTTGTAATGGAAGACCAGCACTTTGTCGCCGCGGCCGTGTTCCACCACCTGCCCGGTGACGAACGCCTTCAATGGCTTGCCCAGCTCGCCCTCCGAGCCGCTGAACGCCAGCACCTCGTCGAACTGCACTTTGTCGCCGCCCGCCTGCGGCAGCTTCTCGATCTCAATCACGTCTCCGGGTGCGACGCGATACTGCTTCCCCCCGGCGCGGATCACCGCGTACATGGCAATTCCTCCATCTCAAATCTGTCATCCCGAGCGACGAGGACGCCCGCGCAGCGGACGGCCGAGGAGTCGAGGGACCTGCTTTTCGCAGAACTGCGACTTACCAGAACTAACTTAAATTCTTTGTGCGCTTGCACTTACCCGAGCGTGGAAGGAAACCTTCGCGGGGCCGACCGGCCCGGCTGCGGGACGTCCCTGACGGGACCTACTAGTACAGGCAAACCATAGAAGTGTAGCGTGTTTGGGCAGGCGAGGTCAAACATCGGCGCTGGGCCAGCAGATACCGCATTCTACAAGTACATTTTGTGACATCAATTTCAATTTGGCTTTTCAGCTAATTGCAGTTCCCGCGCCCGGGCCACCAGCTTCTTCAGTTTGCCCTCAATGGCCGCGTCGCCGACGTGTTCATCCTGCAACACGCCATCGGCGTCAATCGTGAAGGTATGTGGAATGGACTCCACGCCGAAAGCCTTCGCTAACGGCCCGGTGAATCCGCCGTCGCGGTATTGCGCCCAGATCATTTGGTTTTTCGCGACGAAGTCCTTCCACTTCTGCTCATCACTGTCCAGACTCACGCTCAGCAGCAGCAGCGGCTCGCCCTGGAACTTCTTGGCGATATTCCTTATGTGCGGCACGGCTTCGCGGCAAGGCCCACACCAGGTCGCCCAGAAATCGATCAGCACGACTTTTCCTTTCAGATCATCGAGCGCAATCCGTTGTCCATCGGTGGTGGTCAGGGAAAATGGCGGCGCCATCCTGGCCCGCGCCAGTTCGGGCTGGCTGATATAGAGCAGGGCACGCTGCCGGTCGGGATCATCCGCCGGCCTCATCTTCACAAACTTTTCAAACTGCGCCTTCGCCGCATCGTCCTGCTTCAGGTGGGCCAGCGCACGGCCATCGGCCAGGATCGCAGCCGGGAAGTTTGGCACCGCTGCCAGCGCCTTGGTCATCTCATCATGCGAACGAGCGAACAGCTCATCCTTGTGCTTGTTAAGTCCCTCCTGCAACAGCACCAGTCCTAATTGATAGTGCGCCAAAGCCACGGCCTGGTCGCCCTGGGCTTCTGCCACCATCTCCTGACCGGCGGTTTCGGCGGTCTTCCAATCCCCAAACTCCAGGCCATACTTGAGCATCTTTTTCTGGCAGGCAACACAGTGGCCACCGTCCTGTTTATCCGCTTTCTTGAAATCCTCGAGAGCGAAGTCCGCCTTGCGTTGATGCAACAACTCCACGGCTTCGTTATAAGTCTTCTGCGCCTTCTCGTTGGTTGGACCTTCTTCGGATTTTTCTTGTGCCAGAAATGCTGTCGCCACGCTTGCAAAAGCATCTGGCCGCCAGGCACACACATCCATAACTCCGCATGAAGCCACCCTGCGACGAAGCGACGATCCAATCACGAACCGCAGCCCCGCCCCACCGGCGACAGGGCATGTGGATCCTAGTGACGACGATCATCGGCTCCAGCATGGCCTTCATCGACAGCACCGTTGTCAACGTAGCACTGCCGGCTTTACAGAACAATTTCGGCGCCAGCGTGGTCGGGGTGCAGTGGGTGGTGGAGTCTTACGGGCTGACGCTCGCTGCGCTCATCCTGGTGGGCGGGTCAATGGGGGACCTGTTTGGCCGGCGCCGCATGTTCCTGCTGGGGGTAGCAGTCTTCGCAACTGCGTCCGTCGTCTGCGGTCTGGCTTCCAGCATCCAGGAACTGATCGCAGCCCGCGCGGTCCAGGGCATAGGAGCTGCGTTTCTTGTTCCCGGCAGTCTGGCTCTCATCAGCGCATCGTTTGCGGAGAGCGAGCGTGGAAGGGCCATCGGCACGTGGTCGGGATCCACTGCGATTACAACCGCCATCGGTCCGGTGATGGGAGGCTGGCTCATTGAACACTTGTCATGGCGGTGGGCGTTCTTTATCAATGTGCCGCTCGCAATTGCAGTTGTGGTTATCAGCCTATGGTGCGTTCCCGAGAGCAGAAGCGCGCAACACGGCGAAATCGATTGGCGTGGTGCGATGGCGGCCACCTTGAGCCTGACTGGACTGGTGTTCGGATTTCTGGAGTCGTCGCACCTGGGCTGGAAAAATCCACTCGTTCTGACATGCCTGGTGGCCGGAGTTATCGGAGCGATTGCGTTTCTATTCATTGAAGCCCGTGAGGCTTCGCCTATGGTCCCGCTCAAACTCTTCCAGTCGCAGGCTTTCAGCGGCGCAAACCTGCTCACGCTCTTCTTGTATGCGGCCGTCGGGATCTTCTTCTTTCTGCTGCCACTGGATCTCATCCAGGTGCAGGGTTATTCCGCGACGGCTGCCGGAGGCGCAGTCTTGCCTTTGATCCTGCTCATGTTTTTGTTGTCTCGCTGGTCTGGAGGGTTGGTCAGTCGCTATGGAGCCCGCCTGCCACTCATGATCGGCCCGGTCATCGTGGCCTTTGGATTTTTCCTGTTCACGCTCCCCTCTGTCGGAGGCAGCTACTGGAGTACATTCTTTCCGGCCGTTGTTGTGCTCGGGCTCGGGATGGCGGTAAGCGTCGCTCCCTTGACCACGGTCGTCATGGGCGCCGTGGATCAGGACCACGTGGGAACAGCTTCGGGCATAAACAATGCTGTCGCTCGCGTCGCCGGACTGCTGGCCATAGCGGTTTTCGGCGTGGTGATGGTCGCCGAATTCAGTGGTCACCTCAATCGCCGCCTGGCGAATGTGACCATGCCTGCGGATATGCGGACGAGCTTGCAATCGAACGAGATCAAGTTGGCCGCCCTGAAGCCGCCTGAAGGGCTCGATCGCCGGACCGCGGCTGCGATTGACTCCGCCATCGTCGCCTCGTTCGTTTTCGCCTTCCGCCTGACGATGTGGATCTGCGCAGCTCTCGCCCTGGCCAGCGCTGCCGTGGCCTGGCGGACGATTCCTGGTGGGCGCAGCTTGGAGGTTGCGGGAACAAACCGCCCTAGGTGAGCTGTACATCAAATAGCGCCAACCAATATTGAACCGACTGCAGAACAAAGCCGCAAAGGATGAGCCCGATGCCAAACACTCCCAGGCGGCGCTCGGGAAGAGTGTCAGCGTAATACTCAATAAAAGGAGTAACAGTTATCCCGATACCGGTTACCAGTCCAGTCACCAGGCCGACCCGCACCGCGAAGTACCATGGGTGGGCCAAATGGTGCACAAAAGCACTGCAAATCAGTGCTGCGGTAAGGTTGCCGATGGTGCGAAGTACCGTTCCCCGAAACTGACGGCGGGTAAGGCGAGGCCGGCGGTTTGCCGTGTAGTCGGTGGCAGGACGCATACCGCGGGAATAGGCGATGGCCTGTCCGGCGGTGGAAAGAAAGCCAAACGCCAGCGCAAAGCGAAGACCCACGGAAGGGTAGAGCCCGACGGCGAAGGAGGTCCCACGGATGGCACTGAACAAGACTTCCCAGGGCAATGAATAATGATCGAGTCCGCGAGCGGCGCGGTTGAATTCGATCGCCAAGGTCAACCCGGTCGCGATTCCCGCCGAGAATCCAAAAAACAGACCCAGCCCGAGGCCGTAACCGATTCCGAAAATAATCGAATAGGTGACAACTCGGGTCAGCAGCCGCAACGGACCATGTTGACCACCCAGTAGGTCATAGGCAAGATACAAACTCCCCAGCACGTCAAGACAACTTCCGCTGATGCTGATGGCCGCGACCGTGTGGTGGTCCATTGAGAGATTGTAGTAGCACCAAGTTGACGACTGTGGCCGAGTAAACGACTAGCCCATCTTTTGCCGGCAGACCGTGTTTAAAGAAATCAAAAGGTCGCGTATGCATCGATCGTCCACAAGTTGCCCCGCCATTCGACGGATCATGCTGGCTGTGATTTGCATCGTCCCGATGGCGCGATCAAGAGCAACCACGGAAATCATCTTGCGAAGCCCTTATCGAATTGTTCTGGCTGCCGACAGCCGCGCTTTATACGGGCAGAACAGGCCGGAAACGGAGTGCAAGCTTTTCCAGGTTCGGGATGTTTACGCCACCGTGTCGGGCTTCGCTCATTACGGCAGAAGCTATCACGTCACGGATGCAATTCGCGAAGGTTTCGCGAGTCCAGGGACGTTCGTAAGCCACGTCTCCAACACTGCGCTCGCGCTTCAGCGCAAGGTGGAAAAACAACTGGCAGAGCTCCAGGCCAGGAATCCGGACGAGTATCGGTACTTGACAGCGCCCGCGCCCGCTATGTCGGATTTCATACAGTTAGCAGTGGCTCAGGATGTCAGGGGACAACCGATGTTGGGAATTGTTGAGCTGCGCCGCAGCGGCGGGAGCAACCGGTTTACCGCAAGGACAACCGTCTGTCCTGGCAGTTGCGGGCAAAATCCTGAAACCTTTTACTTCGGATATTGGGAGCGTATTAAGCCGTATGTTATGAGCTCAGGCCGGCCGCGAAGCGTCGCCTCCGCTGCGTCCATCGACAGGCTGATCCGCCTGGAAATCGACGCCCATCCTGGCGAAGTCAGCACACCGATTAACATTCTCGAGCTCACTGGTCGGGGTGCACGCTGGCTGCAGAATGGCGGCAACTGCTCGCTGCCGGGAGTCGGCTGGTAGCGTGACGTTGCGATATGCTGCGCATAATCGCGAAGCAACAGGACATGGCGCCGCGTCGTACGACGAGTCCGCCCGCTACTCCATGGACTGCAGTTCCTTGCCGGGCTTGAAGCGGACGGCTTTGCCGGGAGGAATGTTGACTTCCGCGCCAGTGCGCGGGTTGCGTCCGATGCCGGTCTTGCGCGGGCGCACGGTGAAGACGCCGAAGCCGCGCAGCTCGATGCGGTCGCCTTTGGCCAGCGACTTCTTCATGCTCTCGAAGATGGTCTCGACGGCCTGCTCGGCCTTGGTTTTGGTGACGCCGGTTTTGTCGACGACTTCGTTGATCAGGTCCAGTTTGATCACAAGTGGCTCCGCTCTGCTCGCTCGCCGGTTCGACAGCCACAACGCGAGGCTTCCCGCGATTCTACCCGACTCGCCCGCTCCAGCGTAAGTCTTGCTTCGAGTTTGACTTACCAAGGGCTGCGCGCATCGTAGTGAAGCCCGCGCCCATTGTCAACCGGGAAAGCATTCCGAGGCGGATCAGCTTGATTTCCACTGGCCATCATCGGCTTCGTCCCAGTTCGCGGGCTTGAGATTCGGATGCTTCTTATATAAAGGTTCGAGAACATCGAATACGATGCCACATCCAATCCTTCGTGTGGCCTTTATATAGGCCGTGTGGTCTTCAGCGGAACATTGCTCCCTGACGGTTTCCAGCGAGTCGCAGAGTCGCGTGAACATGTCTGTCATCAACTCGCTGATTTGCTTCGCCACGATTGGATTCTCTATCACTGTACCCTCTGCAATACTATCCAAAGTGTTTTCAGGATACCCCTTTGCCAATGCGCTTCGTCGCCGATTGCGCCTGGTGCCTCGATTCCGTAAGATGGCCTATTCGTCTGCCCAAGAATCATCAACCCGCCCCAAGGAGCCGCATGTCCATCAAGAGTGACCGTTGGATCCGCAAGATGGCCACTGAGCACGAGATGATCAACCCCTTTTCGGAGAAGCAGGTCCGCGAAGGCGTCATCTCCTACGGTCTCTCGTCCTACGGCTATGACCTGCGCGTGGCCGACGAGTTCAAGATCTTCACCAACGTCAACTCGGCCGATCGTCGATCCCAAGAAGTTCGACGAGCGTTCGTTCGTCAGCGTGCAGACGGACGTGGCGCATCATTCCGCCCAACTCGTTCGCCCTGGCGCGCTCCGTCGAGTACTTCCGCATTCCACGCGACGTGCTGACGATCTGCGTCGGCAAGTCCACCTACGCGCGCTGCGGCATCATCGTCAACGTGACGCCGTTCGAGCCGGAGTGGGAAGGCTTCGTCACCCTGGAGATCTCCAACACGACGCCGCTGCCGGCGCAAGCATCTACGCCAACGAAGGCCTCTGCCAGATCCTGTTCTTCCAGTCCGATGAGGTCTGCGAGACCAGCTACAAGGATAAGAAGGGCAAGTATCAGGCGCAGAAGGGCATCGTGCTGCCCAAGCTGTGACGAAAGTGGCCAGTGGCTAGTGGCTAGTTTGGCCCGCGGTTGCGACGCTGCTTTCCCCCGTCTTCTACAATCGTCTGAATGTCGTTCGGCAAGCCAACGGCTGAATTGTGCGGCATGCCCCGCTCGCGTTGTCCGGCAACAGCAGTTCTGACGCAGAAATGCAGTTGCTTGCTGACCCTCGTTTTTCTCCTCGCCATAACCGCGGGCGCGCAATCCTCGACGTCCGCTCAGCAGCCCGATGAACATACCGGCATGAACATGGAGATGTCGGGCGACTCGATGCACATGGGGCACGGAATGGATTCGGCGCGTGAGTTTCTCATGCTCGAATCTTCCGGGACTGGCTTTCAGCCCTCGGCGTGGCCGATGCCGATGCTGATGACCAACGCAGGCGAGTGGCGGCTGATGTGGATGGCGCAGGCGTTCATCGTTGACACCCAGCAGACCGGCCCGCTGGGCGCCGACAAGTTCTACTCCACAAACTGGGGAATGCTCAGCGCGGTGCATCGCCTGGCTGGCGGTGATGTGATGCTGCGCAGCATGCTCAGCCTGGAGCCTGCAACCATCAGCGGCGAATATTATCCGCTTCTCTTCCAGACCGGCGAAACCGCGTACGGCAAGCCCATCGTCAATGGCCAGCACCCGCACGACTTCCTGATGGAGTTGAGCGTGCAGTACGCGCACAAACTCGGCGAATTTGCGCTGTGGGATGTGTACTACGCTGTGGTAGGCGATCCGGCGCTGGGACCGGTGGCTTATCCACATCGCGCATCGGCTTCGGAGATTCCGCAGGCGACGCTGGGACATCACTGGGAGGACTCGACGCACATTCTGTACAACGTGGTTACGGCTGGGCTGTCGTACAAGACGATGCGCTTCGAAGCCTCTGGATTTCATGGCGCGGAGCCCGGCGAGAACCGGTGGAACGTTCAATCGGGCGCGATGGATTCCTATTCGGGCCGGTTGACGTTCGCGCCCACGTCGCGTTGGGTGGCGCAGGTTTCCGCAGGGCACCTGACGCGGCTGGAGGCGTTGGAGCCGGGCGATGTGGTGCGCACCACCGCGTCGGTCGAGTACGTCGTGCCGCGTCCGCACGGTGACGCTTTCGCCACTACTTTTGTCTGGGGCCGGAACTGGAAGACGGCAGGGAAGTACGGAACCAATGCCGTGCTGGCAGAAACGGTCGTGCCGTTCAAAGAGAAGAATTTCATTACCGGTCGCTACGAGTGGAGTCAGCGCGACGAGCTGTTCGCCAATGACCCGGCGCTGGCGGAGAAGCTTTTTGCCGAAACCGGCAGCCGCTGGTTCGATATAAACTCCTACATTGTGGGATATACGCGGGACATCGGGATCTTCCGGGATATAGAAACCGGGCTGGGCGCGAACCTGATGTTCTACGGTATTCCGGGGGCGATCAAACCGTACTACGGAGACCATCCGCTGGGCGTGAACGTATATTTGCGCCTGCGGCTGAAAGGGAACAGGTAAGCTAAGGCAATCCCCTCTCATCGCCCAAAGTAACTGGAAATGTCCAGCACCAGTTGGGTTGGGTTGGTGGCGAACGCGTCAATCCAGCCGCTGCTCAGGGGCACGATTGCCATGTTCGAGGTAACTGCGCCATCAACGGCATTGAGGGTGGAGACGTTGGGCTTCGGCCAGCCGTCAGGCCACAAAGTCAAATAGCCGAGCGACCCTTGCGGCACGACAGTGGCGCTGAGCACAGCCGCGGGCGCGGCTTCTGGCACGGCGCACAGGCTGCTCGCCACATTGACCTCAATTGTGCCTTGAAACGCTCCCCTGGTATGTCGGGTGTCCAGCACTCGACAAGGCGCTGTGGGATACAACGAGAGCCCGCTCGACGACGCTGGCCCGAAATACCCGTTGATGTCGATGACCACGTCCGAGTCGTTGCTCACAAAAACATCGATGTCTCCGCCCGTGCCGGCAGGCACGAGGGCGGCGTTAGCCGCAGTCACTCCAGTCGAGGCATTCAAAGTGGAAACGCCGGGCTGTTTTTCTCCTGCGGGCCAGGTCGTCAGATACCCCAGCGAACCGTGCGGCACGGCGGTGAAATTTAACGCATAGGCCTGCGCGCCTGCCGGAATGCCGCAGCTGCCTGAGGTCAGGGGGAAGTCGCGGCCGGGAGCGCCGCCCTGCAGATACGGTCCCCCCAGCGGTCCCTTGGGCCCACGCGTGTCAACCAGCCGGCAAGGTGGAAGGGGATAGAAAGCAAAGGTGGCTCCCGAAACGGCAGCGAAGTAGCCATTGATATCCAGAACTACGTTAGTGGTGTTGCTGGCAAAGATGCTGATCGCTCCGCCGGCTCCAGCCGGCACAATGGCGGCATTGGCCTTGGTTCGTCCATCGATGGAGTTCAGGGTGGAAACGTTGGGCTGGTCCTGCCCTGACGGCCAGACCGTCAAGTAGCCTAATGTGCCCTGCGGCACCACCGTGACGTTCAGCGAATAGGCCGCCGCGCTCGTAGGCACATTACACGCGCTGTTGGGAATAGCAAACTCGCGCCAGGTTGAGCCGCTGATGGGCGGGCCCCCGAAAGGCCCTTTGGGATTTCGCGTGTCGGCGACACGGCACGGCGTAAGGGGAATGAATTGCAACGGGTCGGAGCTGGCGCCCGCGATTACGGACACGTTCCAGCTTCCCTGATTGGCCACATAGGCGATGTTGCTCGCGGGCTCCACAGCCAGAGCGACGGGTTGAGCGCCGACCTGGAGTCCAGCTATCACCGAGTTGCTCAATCCATCGAGCACGGCCACGCTGCCTGCAAAGTTCGCGACATAAATCTTATTGGTAGCGGCCATCACCGCCAGCGCGTTGGGAGAGCCGCCCACCGGAACCGTAACCGGAGTGCCGGAAAGATTGCTTCCATTCATCACACTCACCGTCCCATCGCCCCAATTGCTAACGTAGATCATGTTGCTCGAGGGGTTGACGGCGACTGCCTCGGGATACTGGCCGACGGTTACATTGGTAAACGAATTGTTTGTCCCTGCGATCACGCTCACGGAGCCGAATTGGCTGTTGTTGGCAACGTAGATCGTATCCGTCTCTGCATTGACGGCCACGGCCCACGGATCGCCCCAGTTGGTTCGCACGGTGGTCGGGAAATAGTTGTTGCTCTCATCGATCACCGTGACCGAGCCGCCGAGGCTGTTAGCGACGTAAGCCTTGCCGGTTATGGAGTTGACGGCTACGGCTCGGGGATGAGAACCAACCGCTACCCAGCCGATTATGGTGGACCCGTCGATGACAGTCACATAGTTACCGTTGTAATTGACGACGTAAATCTTGTTGGTGACCGGATTCACCGCTATCGCCTGAGGCATGGGCCCATCGCCGCCAATTCCCGATCCTGTGACCAGCGGCGTTACGGAATACGTTGCCCCGTCGATGATTGTCACCGCGGCTTCGCCGCCCTGATTGGCGACATAGATCTTGTTGGTCACCGGATTGACCGCAACCGCGCAGGGAGCGTTTCCGACGCTTACGCTGGTGACCACGGAATTGGTTGCCCCGCTGATCACGGTCACGTTGTTGCTGCCTGCATTAACGGCGAAGATGGTGTCGGTCGCGGGATTGACGGCCAACGCCACTGGCGTGTTTCCAACCGGAATCGAAGGCAGGAGAGTTTGCGCGACGGCTGACGGCG
Organism: uncultured Acidobacteriaceae bacterium; assembly: GCA_963823635.1. Taxonomy (GTDB): domain Bacteria; phylum Acidobacteriota; class Terriglobia; order Terriglobales; family Acidobacteriaceae; genus Bog-257. The sequence continues at coordinate 194,864 of CAWGMV010000011.1, forward strand.
ACAGCGACGCAAAGCTAAGGACCAGAAGCGACAGCAGCCCGCAGCAGGTCACTCGCATGACGCACCTCACACGTTTGTCTGTGGTCGGGCGCGAGGGTCCGCGCGAGGGTCAGGCGCTGTCGCTCGACAGCTCATCCGGTCCCGCAGTGCGGAACCGGTAAATCATCGTTGGCGTTCAAGTGCTGCGCGCGATAAGCAAGCTGCAGGCTCAGCACCAGAGCGCTCGGTGTGTGCTTTTAGGATACCCTCGCGCTGGCGCGGGTCCAACGATTTTGCGGGCGACGTCGCAGAAAAAGTGCGACGTGTCCCGTTTTGGAAAAAACCGGCCGGGCCGCTTAGCGACTCGGCCTTGTTGCAACCAGGACTACCGCGCTACTCGTGCGACTTAGGCGGATTGCCCAGCAGCCGGTACACCGTCGCCGTCTTGGTGCAATTCAGGGCGATGTACTCCTCCGCCGCGTACTGCAGCGCGACGAAGAAATCCTCGGCGCGCTTCAGCGCGGGCTTGGCGAGTTCGGTGCGGTCCTTGAATTTGAACTGGTAGGCAAACTCGCCGATGAGCGGGCGATGCTCGCCGCGCGTGCGCCAGATGGCCACGTTGGCCTTGGCGCTCATGCCGTCGCCGAAATCGAGCACGCCGATGTCCTGCAGGACCTCCTCGACGATGGTATTGCTGACCAGCTTGATCTCCTCTTTCGGCGTCTTCCGCACCGCTGCGAGTGCCGGAAGCAGATCGATCAACTGGTCCATGTCACGCACATTCTCCTTGCCCATGCCGATGGCGGAGCGCAGGAACTGCACGTTGTGGGAGAAGAGCAGCCGAATGCCGCCGAGCTTGTCCTTCAGCGGCATGGCCTGGCATTTGAACTTGACGCGGTGGTCGCCCAGAATGTGCGGCCGCACGTCGGTCTCGGCGCACATCTGCATGTCGGGATGGCGGAACTTGAAGACGATCTCCGGATCGCCGATGGGGAAGCCGTCCTTGTAGGGAATCCGGCGGCGCAGGATGAACGCGTTGTTGTACAGGCGGAAATCCTCGGTGTCGACAAAAATGATTTCGCGGAGACTGACCGGCTGGGCATCGAAGCCGGCGACGCTGTACTTGACGCCGGTCTGCCTGGCGGGCTCCTTAAACACCTTGCCGAAATCGAAGAAGCTCTCGCGCGACCAGAACTTGTTGGGCCGCAGGATGAGCTTGCAGCACAGGTACTGGACCGTGTGGATCGGCATTCCATCGGCATAAACGCCGGGCTTGAGCTGGGGAACTCGACCCACCCAACTCGGGGTTATAGCCTCGCGGGTCGCTTGGGCGCGGGCAATGTCGCTGGCTTTGTGTCTTTGGACTTGGCTGGCGCAGTTCCTGTGGCTGGCATGGTTGGTCCCTATGTTCGCTTTCCTGACTGGAGATGTAAATGTATACACTGATTTTACACACCGATGCTGGGGTTGTGCGAATCTGTTCGGCCTGGCGGCAAACCTATGCATGCAGTTTCTCCAGCAGCCTGTCGAGCTGATCGCGGAACTGGAGCAAGAGGTCTTTGACAGTTTCGTACCGGTCGTGGAAGTGCTCCAGCTTCTCCAGTTTGTCCTGAAACGCCCAGAGAGATTGCAAATCCTTCCTGGGCGCATTGCCCGTCGTGAACTCGGTGTCTTTGAAGAACGTGTAGATGAATGGTTTGCCGCTGCTTTGGAACTGGCGATGCGCTACGTCGAACTCCTCCTCAGTAAACTTTCCCGCCTTAGACCCGAAGAGGCTGACAAAGACATCGCATTGCGGGATAACTTTGTTGTACTCGTCCTGAGAGCGAGTTTTGGACATCGCGCTAAAAAAATTCTCCCATCGCTCGACCTTCAGCTCGAAGCCTTTCTTCAAGTACTCATCGTTTTGTTTGAGGAAGTAAAGCTCGAATGCGTCCCTGTCCTGGCGCAGCTCGGCGGAAGAGGCGAGGAAGATACGAATCTTATGAAGGGAGGTGGCAACTACCGCCGCGGGAGCAGCCTTCCCCCCGTTTGCCCAGCCCGGCAGTTTGTCGAGTTTTATGCCTTCCAGGAGCTCCAGCACGTCCACCTCTTTGAAGCTGTGGTCGCATTGCACGGTTCGGACGTTGTGCTCCTTGCGCCGGACGAGAGCTTTTTCGCCGAAGAACCAAGGTGCAGGTTCAGTGCGGCATTGCTCGCAGTTGCAGGGAATGCGCTTGTCAACTTTACCGCGCAGGCCCTGGAATGATTCATTGAGGGCATCAAGGTCCGCCGCAACTGCGCTCAGGAGCGCTTTTGCCTCCGGCCCACGGGCGCGCAGTTCGATCTCGTCGCCTTTTTCCAGTATCTGCGCCAGCACGGCCGTTTTGTCGCGCTCGAACAGCACGCCGGTGACCCAGGCCTTCTGCGGGTCGCGCACAAAGCGATGCAACCTGACCGTGAGGCGGCTGATTAAACCCTTGGGGAGAAAGTCATAACGATAACGCAGCACTAAGTCCTTATCCTTCGGCTTGGCCCATTCAACCACTCGTTGGGGTTTGGCGGGCGGCAACAACTGTGGAGCGAGCCAGGTCGGGGGCTGGCTGTCGCGCAGCTCATAGCAGAGTTCAAAGCGCTGCATCAACGCCAACAGCTCCGGGTGCATATCGGCGTATACCGAATCCCGCCACAGGCGTTCACAATCGTCGCTGTCGAAACGGCCGAATCTTGCCTTTACGGTTTCGTCGTCGAGGATGCGAAACACGGCTTCGGTAGCCCATTGGTTTTGCAGTATGACGGTGCGAGCCAGCAAAGCGTCGTCCTGAAAGTGCAAAAACACGCCCAGGTCGTGCAGGTACCGGCTCAGCCACAACGCTCTCGACCGGTCAAACTCCATGTGCCGCCTGTAGATGTCGAAATACTCCTGTACTGGGATGTACGGCAATTCGGCGGCGCGGACTTCGATGTCCGACCGCACCTTGATCCATCGGGCGGGCAATTCCTCGCCGATATGGCTGAGATTTCGGGCGTAAAACTCAATGCCATCGCGCACTTTGTCAGCCGCATCGGCTTTCTCCAAATTACCGGCATAGAGTTCTTTCACGTTGTCGTAACGGCTTTTAATGCCGCCGATGTCGATGGCCTTGCTGCGGCCACCCTTCTCATTCTGAAAAATCAACGTCGGGCTGTGCCCGCCAAAGACGTCAATCAACTCCAGCCAGTACTTGAACCCTTCGTCCGATACCGACTTGTGGTCCTTGCGAGTGTCGTCAACCAGCAGGTAGAGCGAGCGGTGGGTCAGGAAGAACTGGTGAGTGGCGTGGTAAATCTCCTGCCCTCCGAAGTCCCAAACGTTCAGGCGGAAGGGCCGTCCGTCCTTCATCTTGAATTCTTGCGGCTCGATAGCAATGCCCCGGGTCGTCTCGCTCTCCGTGGGCAGCGGCTGGTCGGGGTGATACAAGCGCCTTAGCAGACTCGTCTTGCCCGCGCCACCCTCACCCAGGATGAGCATTTTGGCTTCATACAGATGGTCCACCTCGCCCGCCGCCCGCTCACGAAAGTAATTCAAGATGGCATCATTGCCCTGACGCGCGATCTCAGGCGGTGGATTTGTAAGCGGACAGTCCCCAACGTAGATGCCGCCACCTTCCGATGTATTTGAACTCCACTTCACTGGGCAACCCCGACGAATGAGGCCGATCAATGGAGAGAGGTCGCTGACCTGCGTCCGGGAGACGTCCAGCGTCTGCAGAGCAGACAGGGCCGCGAGCGGCGCAAGAACAGTGGCCTGCGAGCCCCTGACACCAAGCGTCTCCAGCGCCGACAAGCGAGCTAGAGGTGCCAGATCGGTGACCTTCGTGTAGGAGACATCCAGTGTCTGCATGGCGGACAGGCCAGACAGCGGTCCGAGGTCGGTGACCTGCGTGTTCGAGACATTTAGCGTCCGCAGGGCAGACAGGCCAGCCAGCGGCGCAAGGTTGGCGACCTGCGTGTTCCTGACATCAAGCGTCTGCAGGGCAGACAGGCCGGACAGCAGCACAAGGTCGGTGACCTGTGTGGACGAGACATCAAGCCTCTGTAGGGCAGGCAGGTCGGCCAGCGGGGCCAGGTCGGTGACCTTCGTGTTCGAGACATCAAGCCTCTGCAGGGCAGACAGGCTGGCGAGCGGCGCCAAGTCGGTGACCTGAGTGGTCGAGACATAAACCGACTGCAAGGAAGACAGGCCCGCCAGCGGCGCAAGGTTGGCGACCTGAGTGCTTCTGACATCAAGCGTCTGCAGGGAAGAAAGGCCAGACAGCGGAGCCAGGTCGGTGACCCGCGTGGACGAGACATCGAGCCTCTGCAGGCAAGACAGGGTCGCCAGCGGCGCAAGGTTGGTGACCCGCGTGTTCCTGACATCAAGCCTCTGCAGGGCAGTCAGGCCAGCCAGCGGCGCCAGGTCGGTAACCCGAGTGGACGAGACATTAAGCCTCTGCAGGGCAGACAGGCCCGCCAGCGGCGCCAGTTCGGTGACCTGCGTGTTCCTGACATCAAGCCTCCGCAGGGCAGACAGGCCAGCTAGCGGCGTAAGGTCGTTGACCTGCGGGCCTAAGAGATTTAACGACCGCAGGCCAGGCAGGTCGGCCAGCGGCGCAAGGTCGTTGACCTGCAGGCCTGAGAGATTTAGCGACCGCAGGGCAGACAGGCCGGCCAGCGGCGCAAGGTCGTTGACCCGCGAGTTCCAGATAGTCAGCGTCTGCAGGGCAGAGAGGCCAGCGAGCGGCGCCAGGTCGGTCACCTGCGTGTTCGAGACATCAAGCCTCTGCAGGGCAGAGAGGCCGGCCAGCGGCGCCAGGTCGGTCACCTGCGTTTCCGAGACATTAAGACTTTGCAGGGCAGAGAGGCCGGCCAGCGGCGCCAGTTCGGTTAAGCGCTCATTGCTGTCGCCGGTATTTCGACTCCTTTTTCGTTGCCACTTCCGGCCGTCCCATTCAGACCATTCGCTTGCGAACGACAGGGATTCCAGCCAGACCAGTTCGCCAACCTCGGCGGGGACCTCGGTTAGACCGCAGTTGCCGAGGTCGAGGAAGGTATCCCCGGTTCGTTTGTTCTCCGCGATGAGCTGCAGGGCGTCAGCCATCAGATTCGTCTCCGAAGATTGGCGCTTCTTTGAAGTGAGCGCACAATTTCCACCCGATTCTATGTCAACTTCAGCGAAAGTGTACCCTGCAACATCAGAGTTTTGTATCAGGGCACGACTTCAGTCGTGCCGTAACCTCACCCAAGAACACCGGCTTTAGCCGCTGAGGGCAGGGGCTAAAGCCCCTCCTTTATTCCGCGCTGGTTCGGCACGACTGAAGTCGTGCCCTGATACAAAGCGCGAACAGCCACCCCTTTCCATCGTCATCCCCGAGCGAGGGCCGCGCGCGGTGGTCATCGTCACTCTGTCATCCTCAGCGGAGCGCGGGCCCTGCTCTGCGGGACACCTCGTCGCTCCGGATGACATACGCGTAAAGTTTGCTGCGGCCTCGCCGCGCTACTTGACCCGGTCCTCCTTTCTTCAGTCTGAGCGCTCGGATGGCGCGTGTCCTTCCTGCCTCGGCGCCCCCTGTTCGGGCACGCCGCCGGAGGGGAATGGCAATGGCTGTTTGCGGGCGGGCGTTGGGGCGGCTTCGACCTCGGTTCCCACTTTCTCGCCAACTGCGGGCGAGCAGGGTGGGGCACCCACGGAGTCGTTCGTCGCTGTCTTCTCGCCGGAGGCGCCGGAGGAGGAAGGACATATTCCCATGCCCACGATGCTGCTGTCGGCAGAGGAACGCCCTGGCGGAGTAACGGCGGCGCCAGGCGTGGACGACTGTGCCGTCGAGCCTGTATCCGTGCTGTGCCGGGAGGAGGGATCGGCTTGCGGCGTCGCCGCCTGAGCAGCGGGTTCGCCCTCGGAGTCGGGCGGAATTTTGGGTTCGCCATAGCCGAGGTCGCCGTTGAGATGAGGGGGAGAAGCGGTGCTGCGATCGATGTACGACGTCTCCCACTGGTCGTCGGCGCGGTTGGGCCAAGTGACTTCCGCCTTCAGCCCGGCGTCGCTGGGCAACTCTCGTTCCATGGCAGCCGCGGAGGTGGCGGCCATCTCCAGCTTGACCAGGGCGAGGTTGCGTTGCGCGGTGCGCAGAGCGGCGAGTACGATGCTGGCGCTGCGAAAGTGGATGGCGCCTTCCAGCGTGGCGTGAATGACCTGCATCAGCGCAGTCTGGATGGAGGTGGCGTCCTCCAGCAGGGGCATGGGGAACAGGCGGCAGCCATGTTCATATTCGTTACGAAAGCGCTCATGCCCGACAAAGCGCTTGGGCAACAGGGTGCGAACGGAGGTGTGATAGAAGCAATGCTTTTGCCCGCGCAGGGCGGGCGAGCCGCAGCGAATGCCGCTGCTCATGGTGTGTTCACAGAGGGGGTATGGCATAAAGGTTTCTCCGAAAAAATGTGTCTGAAATAAGTTCTTGGTTATGAGGACTTTGACCGTAAAGTACTCTAATGATTAGACTTAGGGCCGACAGGAAGTGTCGTGTTTTCAATTGCTTAGATTGATGATCGTAAAGTCGTGATAGTACACGACTTATCTGTAAGATCCTGAGAACAAAGCGGTTGCTTCGGGACCTTTCGGCTGGAGCGGGGATGGGGAGTCGGCGCGACATAATCGGTGACCTCAGCCCACCCACTCCTCTGGCCAGGGCGGGACGGCATCACTGGTGTCTTCTGCGGGAAGATCCGACAGGCACGGCTTCTTGCCGGCGGCCACGACATCGGCGGGAAGGGAGCGGTTGGTGACCTGGTGTTGCCGCCGGTCAGGACGGTGTTCGTCAATCAGGCCGGCCTGCAGAAAAGCTTCGACCAGCGCATCGACGGCGTCGGTGACGTGCTGCGACACCCAGGTGAGGCCGCGGTGCAGCATGGCGCCAATCTCCTCGTTGGAGAAGTCGTAGAGCCCGACGAGCTGGATCATCTCGGCGTGTTCGTCGCTCAGGCGCTCGAGGCACAGCTCGACGTCGCGCACGAAGATGATCTGCTCTTCGAAGCTGGGAATGGCGTGGTGCGTTACCTTCGCGCGGAAGAACTCGCGGCACAGCAGCGAAGGCAGCCTTCCCGTCTGGCAGGAAAGTTCGAAGAAGTGATTCACGATGGCCAGCGCCTGCCCGCGATAGCACACGCTTTCCGCCCGGGGATCCGGCTCAAAGAACTCTTCGTCGAGCCAGTCCTCAGGGCGAGACACCGGCAGCTTGGGCCTGGAGATGCGCAGGGCGGAGGCGGTCATTGGAGTCTCCCGTTTGGCGCGGAATTGAGGTCTCTCGCTGAGGCTCGGGACTTCGCCGGCGGGCTCAAACGCCCGCGATGCGGCTCAACTGCCGGCGCCGGAGGTGGCCGGCGCAGCAGCAATCGCACCTCTTCCGGCAGGGACCACTTGAACAGCGCCTGTTCGCAAGGTTGGCAATAGTTTTCCGCCGAATCGGCGGGACGCAAGCGCAGCGAGCCGCAGCGCTCACAGTATTTGAGTTGGTAGGCAGTCGGTTCCATGTTCGCTCCTTGATCTGGAGGCTCGTAAAAGACAAAAAGCCCTGCGGCAGGTTCACGGAGTATGGCCGCGACCTGCTCGCAGGGCTCGTTTCAGTTACGATGACCTGCTTGGGTTATTTGGTTTTTGTGGAACGGGTTGGCGGCGTGGCGGCGAGAAAGCTTATGAGTGCGAATACCGACGCTCGCCCCACACCTGCCAATCGGGCCTCAAGGGACCAGCCGGTCTTCTTGCCGCCGGCTGAAATAACCCTCTTCGTACCCGGACTTCATAACGTCTCCGTTCTGAATCACAATGCATAGTCTTCCCGTGAAGCGCAGGTTCCGCAGCAGCTTTTTGGTGTCGGTGGAAAGCAACTCGCCATTGCGGACTTTGCGGCGCAAATCGGAAAACATCCTTTCTTCTGTTTTCGGTCCTGTCTCGTACATCGTTTTACCTCGGCCAGGACCACAGAACCTCAAACAGTTCCAATGTGGCACGGAGGTATCCAGAAAGTCAACAGAAATATTGCTCTAGGCATATTACGAAAGTACATGTATATCTTTCAGGAATATCATAGAGATGAGACTGCTCGATTTGCAGGACAGGCTGCGGGCGCACATCCGGGCGCGGATCGACCGGCGCGAGTTGACCGGTGTCGGCTTGTCTCAGCAGGCCGGTCTGCAGCAGGGCCATCTTTCCAACTTCCTGAACGCGCGCCGCGGGCTGAGCCTGGAGTCCATGGACCGCCTGATGGACGCGCTCGAGATTGGTGTGCTCGATCTGGTGGATGAGGCGGAGATCGAGCGGCGCGTGCTGCCTCCGGTGGCGGGCCATGGATGGGAGAACGTCGCCGTTGTCTCCGTGGACGACGCCATTCATCTAGCACGTTTCCGTCCGGAGCAGGTGGGCGGGACGCTGAGCTTCCGCAAACGATTTCTGCGCCGCTTGCGCCCGAATGATGTGTGCCATCGCGGCGACTGGCTGCGCTTTGTTGCTGTCAAGCTTGATCGCAACACGGCGCGGGCCTTGTTGGCGCGCAATGCCACCGGTGCCGCTGTGCTGGTGGACCGGCATTACACGTCGCTGGCTCCTTACCGCAGGCAGCAACCGAACCTGTACGCCGTGCGGCTAGAAAGCCGCTGCACCGTGGGCTACGTTTCCCTGGCCGGCGACCACCTGATTGTGCGTCCCCGCAATCCTGAACTTCCGGTGGAACTGGCTCGCTTCAACCGCGCGCAAAATCTATGCGACTACATTGTGGGCCGGGTGTGCCACGTGGCGCTGGAGGTGTGAGGAAGGCGTTCGCTTTTAGCTTGTGGTCTGGGAGAGTTTACTTATGCAACTTGTGTAATGGCGATGTTACGCCAACGATGCTGGATCACCTGCAATAGAGCGGGGGTTCGGGGATACGGAAGTTCCACGCCATGCTCTCCTGCCAATGCAGCTTTAGCTGTTTTGCATCGACGCGCTTAAGAATACGGCCAGTGGGAATCTCGATCTCATAACCCATCATCTGACACATGATCCCACCGTATGAGCTAGAACACGGAACCTCGGCCATTACCAGAACAGTCGATGCACTTGCCCAATCGATTCCTGTAACGTTGTATTCAGGGTTGTATTTCGGGTCGGCCTTGATTCTCACGCAAGTTTCTAAGCCGTCCTTACGGCTAATCTCCTTGCATCCCGTTGCGTCTTCCCCGTTGGGGTAAGCCGCTTTGCAGGGTGGGAATTCAATTAGCATATCGCGCTGTGCAGCTTCAGTCACATCTCTAGGCTCGGTGGGGTCATCTGCAAGGTAGACGTACACCCAGAAGCCCCAGTATCCGCCGCCGTTGCCGCCGTTCACAAAAAAGGCATGCGAGTCCGGTGACCAGAGAAGGTCGATGTTTTGGAATCCCTCAGGCAAAGCGGCGTCGTGAGTTCCGCCGTTGGGCGTGGTAACGCGAAGATATGCCTGAAGAATCGAGGAATCCGGTTCGGCTTTGATTTTCTTATAAGCAATCTCAACACTGCTTTTGCCGTCAGGTGAGGGAATGCTTAGAGACTTGCATAATGTTATCGTCGGCAGCGGTGCGAGTGCAGTTCGTGGCGATGCGCCCGTGTCCGCGTCGTTGAATTCGGCATCGCACTGACTTGGGAATGCGACGGCTTTCTTCGCCCACGTTGGGCTGACAGCAAACGCCGCTGCCGTGGCGACCAGCAGAACCACCGCTAGAAAGGCAAACCTTCCTGCAAACCGTTTCACACCAACAATGTACACCGCATCGGAAGTGGACGTCCGTGATAGTTGGCGATAACAGGCGTTAGCATAAACGATTTGGCCCCGGATTGGAATTGCTTGTGATAAGGGGGATTTGCACTAAGCCGCTGGCGCGGCAGGGGTGTGCAGCGTATTGATTGGGTAGAGTTCATGGACACCTGAAGGAGGTGTCTATGACCGAACTACGCCAACGCATGCTGGAAGAACTCCGGCTGCGCAACTTCTCACCACAAACCATCCGCACCTACACCGCAACCGTTGCTGACTTCGCCCGCTATTTCCATAAGTCGCCCGACCACTTGGGGCCCGAGCAGGTGCGTCGGTATCAGCTCTATTTGTTGAATGAGAGGAAGCTGGCCTGGCAAACCCTGCAGGTCCGCATGGCGGCCTTGAAGTTCCTCTATACGCGGACGCTCAAGCAAAGCTGGTTCGAACATGAAGTCGCCAAGCCGAAGGTGCACCGCAAGCTGCCCGTGATCTGGAGCCGGGAAGAAGTCCGCGCCCTGCTCGACAGCACGGTGAATCTGAAACATCGCGCTCTGCTGGCCACCTTCTACAGCGCCGGACTACGCTGCCAGGAAGCCCTGGATCTGAAGGTCACCGACATCGACAGCCAACGCATGATCATCCACATCCGCGCTGGTAAGGGAAACTTCCCGCGCCAGGTCATGCTCTCGCCCAAGCTGTTGGAGTTGCTACGTATCTACTGGCGTTGGCGCAAGCCCAAGGACTGGCTCTTTCCCGGGAGATTGGCGAACCAACCGATGCGGGATAGCGGGGTGCGCCTGATCTGCCAGAAACTGCGCCGCCAGTTGGGCATGGTCAAGCCGCTCAGCCCGCATGTGCTGCGCCACTCCTTTGCCACCCACCTGCTCGACTCAGGCACCGATCTGCGCACCATTCAACTGCTGCTCGGCCATCGCGATCTGGAGACCACGTCCCGTTACCTGCATGTCTCCGAACGCAGGCTGCATGCCACCGCCAGTCCGCTCGATGATCTGGCGATCCGCGAGATCAAGACCTCGGATGGAGATGGCAGAAGAAGATGAGATCACATCGGCTCGAAGTAGCCGATGTCTTCCACGCTCACCAAGAAGAGTTCCTGCAACGCTGGGGACCGGTTCTTTCCCGCCAGCAGCACAAGACTCTGCGTGACATCGGCCTATGCCTTACCGCCGCCCTCGGCGCTCATCTGCAGCAGTGCGACGCCTGTTCGTATCAGGACGTCAGCTATCTCTCATGCCGCAACCGGCATTGTCCCAAGTGTCAGTCCACGGCCCGCGATCGCTGGCTCTCCAGGCAAGCGGCCAGCCTGTTGCCCGTGGCCTATTCGCACGTGGTCTTCACCTTGCCGGAGCAACTCGCACCCCTCGCGCTCCGCAACCAACGCTTGCTCTATGATTTGCTGTTTCGCGCCGCCTCCGAGACCCTACTGCAGATCGCCGCTGATCCACGCCATCTCGGTGCCCGCATCGGAGTTCTCGTCGTACTCCACACTTGGAGCCAGAACTTGCGCCATCATCCTCACCTGCATTGCCTTGTCCCGGCCGGTGGACTCGCCCTCGACCACTCCCGTTGGATCGCCTGCCGACCGGGTTTCTTCCTGCCGGTGCGCGTACTCAGCCGCCTCTTCCGGGGCAAGATGCTGGCCCTGCTCCAGCAGGCTTATAAGCAAGGAGAACTCCGTTGCCTCGGCACTACAGCAAGCCTGGCGGAGCCACATCAGTTCCACTCCCTGTTGCGTCAACTGCGCTCCCAGGAGTGGGTCGTCTATGCCAAGCCACCCTTCGGCGACCCGAGCATGTTCTGAAGTACCTGGCCCGCTATACCCACCGCGTCGCCATCGCCAACGGCAGGCTCCTCGATCTAGTTAACGGCCAGGTACGCTTCCGCTGGCGCGACTCGAAACACAACAACCGCATCAAGGTCATGTCCCTCGATGCGGTCGAGTTCATCCGCCGCTTCCTGCTCCACGTCCTGCCCGCGGGCTTCGTCAAGATCCGCCACTTCGGCCTGCTCGCTAACCGCAATCGCCGACGGGCACTCGCGCTTTGCCGACTGCACCTCAACGCAGCCGCTGCACAGGCCAGCGCGATTCTCACTCAACCGCAGCAACAAGCTCTTCATCGCTGCTGCCCCAAGTGTCAGCGCGGAACCCTGCATATTCTCGCCCGGCTCTCAGCCCATGCCCTGGCCTCCTACACAACCCTGGCCTCCACTGGCCTACTCGACTCTTCCTGAACTCCACTTATGTCTAAGCAAAACCCAACTCGCAGGCCCAGGCTAACCAGTCCATCGCTGGTCGCAACCCCCTTGTGCTCAAAATCGCTTGCCCCGACATCCATCACCACCGCCCGCGACCTCAGCACGCTCCAATCTCCATCGTCGGGGCCGTCTCTACCTCCCAACCATGCTGCCAAGGCTTCTCTTGCCATATCCCCGCAGGCCGCCAACCACATTCAATCCCCATAGAGACGCGCCAGCGGCTTACTGCAAATCGCCCTATCGACAATGCTCCGCCCATCTCCATCGACACCACCCAAGTCTTGTGTGCGGAGCACTGTCGATACGGCACTACGGATGTTACGCCAATTAGCCGAGGAGCCCCAGTTACGGTGTGATCTCCCAAACCGACCCGTTTTCGCCGTTACTCCCTCCGAACACCGTTGTTCCGTAGACGTTCCCCGCGCCATCCAGGATAACGCTGCCGTAGGGACCATAGTTATCAGTCGAGAAGATCGCGAGGTTGGTCTCTGTCCACTTCCCTCCGGACTGCGCTAGCTTGAAGACCACTCCAAAGTTGCCATAGCCTTCATTGAACACCGTGCCGTAAACGTTGCCGGCGGCATCCAGCGTGGGTGTGTCTTGCGGGCCGAAAGGGCTCGCGAAGTTATTGTAGATCGTGGTGAAGGTCCAGCGGCTGCCGGAGGGCTGCATCTCGAAGACCGTGCCGCCGTCGCCGCTACCATTCGAAGTGGTGCCGTACAGATTTCCTGCCGCGTCGAAAACCACTCCTCCCACGGGATAAAAGCCGTCGTCTTTCCCTTGGAATTCGTAGAGCGTTTGATAGTTCCATCCCGATCCCGATGGAGTCAGCTCGTAAACGGAGCCATAGCCAGTGCCGCCTTCATCGGTCGTTCCATAGAGATTGCCAGCGCCATCGAAAGTCACGCCGGACCAGGGTATCTCTCCATTGGTGAAACGATGGAGGACGGTTTCTGTCCAACCGCCGTTCGACGGTGACAGTTCCCAAACCGTGCCGTCGTCGCCGTTCGAGTCCCCCGAGGTTGTGCCATAAATGTTGCCCGCCTGGTCGAAGACCAAATCATCAGACCAGCCGGTTCCCGCTCCATCGCTGCCGCCCTGAAAGGCATACAACACGGTCTCGACCCAGGGGCAGACTGCGCTCAGGCACGCGGTTGGTTGCTCATGCAAACTGAAGACGGTGCCGCATCCGCCCGAGGCGTTACAATTGCCGCCGGTGTGGCCGCCTTCATAGGTCGTGCCGTAGAGAATGCCGCCCGGGCCGGCGGTCACTCGAGCGAAGGGTACGCCCCCGTCGCTGCCCCCGGTAAAGCTGTAGAGCGTCGATAAGGTCCAGCCTGAGCCGCGATGGCTGAGCTTGTAGACGGTGCCATAATAGTCGTGTTGACCGCCGTAAGAAGTCGTGCCGTAAAGACTGCCCGCAATCAAATTCACACCAGAATAAGGAAGCGCGCCGTCGCCTTTACCGGTGAATGAGTGGAGTGTGGTGAGAGTCTGTGCTTGCGCCGGTGCGGCCACGAAAACTGTCAGCGCGGCTAATGCCAGCGTGGCGGCGAGCGATGAAGTACCTGCCGTCATACGTACCTCCTGATCACACGTGTCCCTTCTCAATCGCGAAACAGCGGCTATTCTACCCCTGTTCTCGCGGTGCCGCTTGGCTAAACTGCAGCTGACAAGAACCATCGGGAAACGCCACATTGAGATCAGAGTGAGGACGTAAATTGTCGATGTCGGGCGATTACACTCAAAACCCCGTCCATCATCAATGAGTGCTATGGCGATTTTTCGCCAACAATCAACTGGTTTCCCAATGCTGCTCACTTGATCTTCTTGGCGTGAAGTTCCTGTCCGTCATCGTGGTAATAGGTATAACCAGTCACATGGCCTTGAGCGTCGCGCACAAATGTGAAGCTTCCCAGATCGTCCTTGACGAAGAATGTTTCGGGACCTAAGGGAAAGTACTCCTCCTCAGCATCTTTGCCGACCTGTGACCATAGCTTCCCGTCCTTCACAGATATGATCTCCACGTCATCGAGGGGACGCAGGATTTTCTGGTTGACAAACCATAACCACTGGGTTATGGTTTCAGCATGCCGGTCGCCGCAGACAGTCTCTTCCGGGCCCTCGCCGATCCGACTCGCCGAGCCATTTTCGAACGGCTGACCCGCGACGGCGACCAGACGGTTCACGCGTTGACGGAGCGCGCGGGTGTGTCTCAGCCGATGGTTTCGAAGCATTTGTCCGTCTTGAAGCGTGCCCGGCTGGTTCGCAATTGCCGCAAGGGGCGCGAGACCCACTACCGCGCCAGACCGGAAGCTCTCGCGCCACTGGTGGACTGGATCGGCCACTATAGCGCCTTCTGGCAAGACAAATTTGACCGCCTCGAAGACGTACTCAAGAGGATGGAGCCATGACTACGGCCGCTACACGATCACTTGTGATCGAAAAAGAATTGCCTTACCCGCCGGAAAAAATCTGGCGGGCGCTCACGGAAGGCGCGCTGCTTAAAGAATGGCTGATGGACAACGACTTCCAGCCTGTCGTGGGCCATAAGTTTACTTTCCGCGCCACACCCAGGCCCAATTGGAATGGCGTAATCGAGTGCGAGGTCCTGGCCGTCGAACCCAGCACGAAGCTCTCCTATAGCTGGGGCTCGTTAGGGCTTGGGACCGTGGTTGTCTGGACGTTGGTCGCGACCGAAGGCGGAACGCTCGTGCGCATGGAGCAGTCTGGCTTCGGTCCCGATCGAGAGGCCAACTATAAGGGCGCGAAGTATGGCTGGCAGAAGTTCATCGGCAACCTGGAACGGGTGGTCGGCGGGTTGCAATAACGCCGGCATCGAAATGGAAACTTGACCATGGAAGCAAAGGTCATTTGTGCAATAGGGTGGCTCGGTTGACATCCTACGGGTTTGAAAGGGCACGGCTTTCAGCCGTGCCGTCGTCCCGTTGTCGGAGCCGGGCTTTTAGCCCCTGAGGGGATTCGGTGTCCCAGGTTGTCAAAGCGAATTCCCTCTGCGGCTAAAGCCGGGCGCAATTTTGCTTCTTTTCGGCACGCCTGAAAGGCGTGCCCTTTCAAGGATGTCAACAGAGCGCAACAGGGTCTGAAAAAGTGAGTCAACGATAAAAGGCAGAGTGATTGGGCATTGGATAAAAACACTTACGATGTGACGGAGGGAAGGCAATGAAGATCAAATGGACTACCGTGTATGTGAACGATCAGGAAAAAGCACTCCAGTTCTACACCGGCGTGCTGGGCTTCCAGAAGAAGGCGGATTTCTCCCAGGGCCAATATCGATGGTTAACGGTCGCTTCAGCGGAGGAGCCGGATGGGGCAGAGTTGATACTGGAGTCCAACACCAATCCAGCCGGGAAGGCCTACCAGGAGGCTTTGTACAGCCAGGGGACGCGGGCGGCCCAGTTCCTGGTGAAGGACGTTCAGGCCGAACACGACCGTCTGGCCGCTCAGGGCGTGAGGTTCACGATGCCGGTCACCAAGGTCACCGGGTCGATTATTGCGGTGCTGGATGACACTTGCGGGAATTTGATTCAGCTCTTTCAGCCGGCCTGGTAAGCGGAGGGACGCAAGGCCGGCGACGAGGTCAGGCAGTCAGGGCGCGAAGTGCGGCCGAAGTTCATCGGTAGCCTGGAGCGGGTTGCTGCCGAGCGGCAATAACGCCGGGGGAAAAGGAGACTTGAACATGAAAACGAAGATCGCCACGCGTACGATTCTGCGCTGGATTCACATCATCTTGGCAATCCCGATATTCGGCTATATCTTTAGTCCGTTTGAAAAACTTCCTCAGTACGCCCCGCCTACCCGGTTTGTGTTCTTTCCTCTCATGGTCCTTACGGGACTTTGGATGTGGAAAGGGCATGTCGTTCAACGATTGATTTCGAAGAGACCGGCCTGGCGAAACGAAGGATCGGAGAGAACATGAAACCGACAAGTCGTCCGAATGACGAGGCTGCTTCAGCGAACATCACCAAGCGGATTCAAGACCTAGGCGATTGGAGAGGAGAAACCCTCGCTCATGTGCGTCAACTCATCCATGATGCCGACCCCGACATCCAGGAGGAGTGGAAATGGGCGAAGCCCGGGTCGCCCGGCACCCCCGTCTGGTCCCATGACGGCATCGTCTGCACAGGGGAATCGTACAAGCAGGCGGTGAAGCTCACCTTTGCTCGCGGAGCCTCCATCCCAGACCCGAAGAAACTCTTCAATTCCAGCCTGGAAGGGAACGTGCGACGTGCTATCGACCTGCGCGAAGGGGAGAAGATCAATGAAGCTGCCTTCAAGCGACTCATCCGCGCTGCGGTGGCGGCCAACTTCGCAGCGCGCGCGCAACGGGCAACCAAGAAAAAGTAAGCCTTTGCCAACCGAATTGCTCGCTAGAGCATCGGCTCCCAATTAAAGAGGGGGCTCCGCTTATGCCTGTGAAGCGGGTGATCAAGGGCGTGCACGTCGTCCCGATGGGGATGGCAAACGCCTTCCTGATCGAGAGCGATGACGGGTTAACACTGATCGACGCCGGTTACAGGGGTAAGGAGGCGGCGGTCTTCGGGGCGATCCGCGGGCTTGGCCGTTCGACCGACCAGCTCACGCACCTGATTTTCACTCACGGCCATCCTGATCATATCGGCAGCGCCGCCGCTATCGTGCGGGAAACTGGTGCGAGAACCTACATGCACCCGCTCGATATCCCTATGGCCGAAAGTGGAGGTCCTTTCCGGCCTCTGACACCCGCCCCTGGTCTGTTGCGGCGAGTGCTGTGCAACCTGCTCTACCATCCCGACGAGCGACTGAAGCCGGTAGCCATCAACCAGCTTTTGACCGCTGGGGAACTACTGCCCATCGCCGGCGGCATCGAAGTTATTCATACTCCTGGGCATTGCGCGGGACAGGTCGCGCTACTGTGGCGTCCGGGACGAATGCTGTTCGCGGGCGATGTGTGCATGAACATCATGGGCCTCGGCGATCCCATCGGCTTCGAGAGTTTGGAGGAAGGCCGTGCGAGCCAGCGCAAACTTGCGAGTCTTTCGTTCGAAGCTGCCGGGTTCGGTCATGGGGAGCCAATCGCCCGCGATGCTTCGACGCGTTTCCGCAATAAGTGGGGCAAACATCCAGAGGAGGCGCATCAACAGCGACCCGCAGCTTAAGAATCGCCTGCTTTCTGCGATCAATTTATAAGGAGGATCTATGACGCGCGACGCCAGACTGATGTCCGGGGTCATCCTCATCACAGTACCGACGATCCAATACGGTGGTTATTTTCTGTTGACGTCCCTCATGAGCAAAACGAGCGGGTACATGGAGAATCCCCTGCGTCAGAATTTCTTTCGGGCGGGGCATGCACATGCGGGCGTCATCGTGATTCTTTCGCTGGTATGTCAAATACTTGCGGACTCAGCGTTTCTCTCCTCCCCGCTGGTCTGGTTGGTGCGTATCGGAGTGCCTCTCGCGGCGATCCTTATATCGGCGGGGTTCTTTTTTTCGATGCTGCAGCCTACGGCTACTGCGCCTGGCGGAGCAGTCGGACTAATCTACGCGGGCGCCGTCATTCTAGCGATCTCGGTGATCACTCTGGCTATTGGCTTATTCAGGACTCCGCCTTCCATGTAGGATGTGCCTCAGCGAGCAGGAGCGCCGCCATGTCGGCTGATTCTTCTCAGCCGACACTTAGTTTTTCAGCAAACTGTGAAGCCGGCTCCAACATCAAAAGGGGACCGGTTCAACGCGGCGCTGAAGCGCCGCACTACCGGTACCAATCCGGATCACAGTAATTCCTAAACGGCACTAGTTCGTGGAACGGGTATCCACTCCGTTCCCCGCTATGGTGCCTCGTGAATTGCCAGCGTGCAATCCTCGCAGTACCGCCCCTGCGGGAGGAACCATTGCTGGCCAAAAATCCACACGTTACCTGGCGACGGCGCTACGCCTGTCAGGAGTTCATTGGCGATGAAATTCGGATCGTTCCTGGGGTTCGGGCTCGGAATGATGTTCCACTCATTGCCGTCCCAATGTAAGAGCAGCGTGTCAAACCCATAGCAATTGCCGTCGGGGCGGTAGCCGGTGGCATAGATATCGTTGGCGGAATTCGCAACAACGCCGACCAGGTTGAGTCCCGGATCCTTCGGACTCGGAACAATCGTCCAACTATTCCCGTCGAAGTGGTAGATCAGCGACTGGTTCGAGCAGTCCTCCCCATAACCGAGCGGATTCTGCCATCCCACCGCCCATACGTTATTCTGAGCGAGGGCAAGAATTCCATAGAGTCCGGAGGCTCCGTGTGGAAGTGGCAAACGAGACGTTGAACCAGGTATCGCCGCCTTCGTAGTGCACAAGCAGTGGTACATCGTATGTCGTCAAGTATTTGCAGACCGACCGCGTAAGCGTCGTTCGGGGCATCCTGGGAAGCGCCGTAGAGGCAGCCGACGCCTCCGGAAGGTAGCTGATATCACCCCATGACTGTCCATCCCAATGCTCGAAGAACAGTGCGAAGTTTTGATCGTGATTGATCGAACCCGTCACCCAAATGTCATTGGGGCTCGTGCCGCTCATCGTCAGAACGAATGCGTTGTAATCCGGCGGAAAGGGTACCCCCTGAAGCCGCTGCCAATTCTGGCCATTCCATACGTCGATGATCTGCCCCTGGTCATCCCCTCCACCGCCGGCCCAGGCCAGAGTGGGAGAGAAATCTAACACGCCGCGCAAGTAGAACTCGCCACTGTCATCGGCTCCCGGCGCTGAGAACAGCTTCCACTGCTGTCCGTCAAAATGAATGGTGGTGTTCCCGACTGCCCAGATGTCATTCGGTGACGAAGCCGACGAAGCATACAAGACATCGTTGATTTAATACTGATTTGGGGTTGGGACAACTTGAAAAATCGATTTCGCGTCTGCGCGCCGGCGACGAGGGTCAAAGTCGTCAGGCTCGCAGTTAGGGCGAATGTCCAGAATACTCCACGGTTAGTTTTCATCCTTTCCTCCGCTACCGGCCGAAATAAGTTCAATATGGTGAGGGTGACTGTTTGCGTACGTGTGGTGTTCCTCCAATGTGCAGTTCGGTACTGAGTGTCGGTACTCGGAACGCTCCCCTTATCAGCGCAACTAAGTTCATGATGCCGCCTCCGCTGCCGATAGGTTGATGGTGTCGCAGAGTCGGAATCACGCTGCTAGTTACGGTGCGATCTTGAAGACAACGCCGCAGCCGCCAAGGATGAAACAGTTGCCGTTATTGCCACCGGCGGACGTCGAGCCGTACAGATTGCCCGCGGCATCCTGAACCAGACCCTCGGGTAACGCTCCGTCAGTACTGTCGAATGCGTGCAGCACTGTCTTATTGCTGTTCGCGTCCAATTTGAAAACCGTCCCGCAGCCTGCGGGATTACAGCCATCGGCCTGCTCATTGCCGCCAAGGAAGGTTATGCCGTAGAGGTTGCCTGCCGTATCACGAGTCAACTCTGCAGTAGGCCACCAGCCATCCGCGCCTCCAGTGAAGGCGTACAGCACAGTTTCATCGCCGCTGGTATCTAACTTGTAGACAACACCACAACCACCGTAGCAGTCCTCGCCATCGCCCTGAAAAAAGCCGCCTCCCTCCGTCGAGCCGTAGATGTTGCCGGCCTGATCGAAGATGACGGGGCCGTTTGGGTAACCGCCATCATCGACTTCTTGAAAGCTGTACAGCACGGTCTCTTGCCCCGTTGTGGGATTAAGCTTGTAGGTCACTCCATACCCGCCACTACCGCCATAATGGGTGGTGCCGTAGAGCATGCCGGCTGAGTCCAGGACTAGTCCGGCCAAAGGTGTACTTCCGCCGGGCCCGTCGTACATGAAGCTTAAGAGCACGCTCTCCTGGCCGGCGGAATTCAGCTCGAACACCGTTCCGTTATCGTCTGTTCCGCCGCCCACCGTTGCGCCATAGAAATTCCCAGCGGAATCCTGGATGAGACTACCTATTGGCAATGCCCCATCGGGACCGGTGAAGGTATGCAGTACCGTCTCCCTCCACGGGCATGTGACGCTGTGGCAAAACGTCGCGGGCGGTGAAAGCTTGAATATCACGCCGCAACCCGGGGCATAGCCCATCACATTACAAAGGCTCAAATTGCCCCCGTGCGCGGTGACACCATAAAGGTTGCCGGCAGCATCCCGAAACAGACCCTCAGGAAAGGCGCCATCGGTTCCGCCGCTGAAGCTATAGAGCACGGTCTCAATGCTGCTTGGACTGAACCTGAATACGGTTCCGCAACCGGCTGTCCCGCCACAGAGAGTGCCGTTTCCACCCGCGTCGGTGGCGCCGTACAGATTGCCCGCCGCGTCTCTGACCAACGTGCCAAGAGGATTTGCTCCATCAGGACCTGCGAATGTGTGTAGAACGGTGTAGGTCTGGGCTTGAGCTACCGTCAGCAGAGCAGCGCAGGCCATCGCACAGAAGCAGATGATGAGGATCGATCTTTGTGGGCGCATTGTATCCTCCAAGAAAAGTCGCCGCTAACCCTTCGGCCTACGGTCAACGCCGCTGCGTTGGCGACACGTAGACGAACCTTCGACTGCGAGATGGGAATCGCCGTCTCATGGGTCCCCCATATCCTGCTTGTCGCTGCTGTAGCCGAAAACCCCCGCCGGCTGGGGCAGGTACCGTAGAGCGACAATCGACGAGGTGCGGCAAGTCCTTCTCCGGCACTCAACGCGTACAGTCAGAGTAGATGAGAACGCATTACGTTGCGTGGCCAATTGTCAACAAGATGTCAAAGCGTTGTCGCCAATTGTAGAGCCTGCCGGCGCTGCGTTGCGCCCATATTCATGGCAGCTAGTCCCGGCGGAAGCGAGCGAATGGCGAAAAGCGAAAAGCGAGCAGCGATTTTGCTATGATACTGTCTGATCGGGGGAGTCGGCACTCATGGAGGAAGGAAGCGGCATCACGGTTGGTTCGCGACGCAACGAGGACATCGCGCTCGACCTGATGAAATTCATCGCGGTCACCACCGGATATGGGAGGACCAGCACAACCGCCGCCGGCTTTCAGTCCGACAGCGTCTCCAAGGCGGAAGAATACGCCCGCCATCTGCTGGATCTCTACGGACAGTGCCTGGCAGCGGTGGAGGGGAAGAAGTAGGACATCCGCTCTTCGTACCTCATTTTCTGTTATCCCCAGAGGAGGTCGCCGCGGCGACCGGAGTCGAGGGACCCGTGGGGAGAGCTGTCGGTTGTTCCGAGCAGAATCTAATTCAGTGCTACGAAAGACCGAGCCGTAGGGGCGGGACTGCAGTTAGCCCAGGGCGAAGCCGAAGGCGGAGCCCTGGGTACGCCGGTTTTACGAACCCTGAGCCGGCTTGTAGCCGGCGGCAGAAAATCTGTGCCGTCCCTGAAGGGACTCGGACTCACCAAACATCGCCCACCCAGCATTCCGCGCCAAAAGAAGGCGCTCCATGCTGGGCTATCCTGTTTCGTCCCGCAAAGCGGGACTCGGGCGTTCGCGGATCACGACCATCGCTTCCAAGAAACAGCGTCCGCGGGACTGGGGCGTTCGCGGATCACAACCATCGCTTCCAAGAAACGGCGTCCGTGGGACTCGGGCGATCGCGCGGCGCGATCTCCTATTCGTAACTCGTCATTCGCCCATCGTTCTTATCACCCCAGCCGGTGATTCCCATCACTGCAAAATGGTGCCGGGCGAGCGACCATCTTCCTGCGAGGTGCAAGATGGCAAGCCAGGACCCCACATTCCGCCTGGAAACAGCCAGTATTCATCGTGAGCACGAAGAGCTGATTGCGCAATTGGACCGGCTTGATGCCGCGCTGGATGAACTTTTCTGCTTCTCCGAGATCTTCAGCGACATGGCCACGGCCAACCAGGCCGCCGCCAGCGGCCAGTGGCTGGCGGAGTGGCTCCCCAAACACTATGCCCACGAGGAAACGACGGTGCTGTCGACGATTGCGCAGATGGGGCCAGAGATGCAGGCATTTGTACTCGAGATGAAACGGCAGCACCGGGAAATGCGGATGCGGCTGGAGAACTTCCGCGACCATCTGGCGCACCTGAACGAAGCGGCCGACCTGGAGAGCGCGGTGGGCGAGCTGAAGAAAGAAGGCAGCTCTTTGAGCCGCATGATGCGCCTGCATCTGGCGATGGAAGAGAAGAAGTTCGGCAGCCTGGAAAATTAGCTGTCTGATTCATTTCAGTTCAGAAAAGCGGGCCCTGCAGTGGCTCTGAAATCACAATTTCTGATTCGCATGCCTGTTGCCGTCATTGCTTTCCCGGCGGCACTGTTCGCATGCGCCGGCACGGTGAAGTTCTGGCAAGGATGGGCCTGGCTGGCCGTGTTTGTCTTTCCATTTATTGCTTTCATGTCCTACCTTTACCGGCACGATCCCAAATTGCTCGAGCGCAGAATGCGAGTGAAAGAAAAAATCAGGGCCCAGAAGTTCTATCAGGCTGCAGGGCCTCTCATCATGGTTAGCTGTCTCCTGCTTGGTGCTTTGGACTACCGATTCGGCTGGTCACGCACTGCCCTAAGGCCCGTGCCGGTGTGGCTCACGCTGCTTGCCGACGCCTTGGTCCTGGGCGGCGTCCTGCTCATCGTTTGGGTGATGAGAGTCAATAGTTTCGCCGCCCGCACCATTCAGGTGGAAGCCGGCCAGCCAGTTGTCTCCAGCGGGCCTTACAGCCTGGTTCGCCACCCCATGTATCTGGGGGCGGTCATGACATCCCTCGCTAATCCGCTCGCACTCGCCTCGTGGATTGCCCTGCCCGTTTCCGCTCTTCTTATCCCGGTCCTGGTTTTGCGGCTACTCAACGAGGAGGGATTCCTTCGCCGCGAACTGCCTGGCTATTCCGAGTATTGCCTTCACACTCGCTTCCGGCTGGTGCCCCTCCTCTGGTGACGCCGACCCCATTCCGTGACGCCGCAAACCCGCATCTAAGGGCGGGAGCGTACTATGCCCCGAACCGCGACAGCTGCAGATCAAACCGTACGGCGAACCGCGCAGGAGATTTTCAAGCGGGTCGAGGACAACGCCCACACTGAGGTACGCCGCTCCACCCAGGCGCTGGCTTTCTCCGGGCTGGCCGGAGGCTTGACCATGGGCCTCACAGGATTGGGCGTAGCCACTGCCCTGGCCGTGCTGCCGGACTCGCCCTCACGCGATTTTGTCGCCTATCTGCTTTATCCCCTGGGGTTCATTGCGGTCATCATCGGCCGCGCCCAGTTGTTTACCGAGAACACCCTCTATCCGGTCGCCCTCATCCTAAGCGAACGCCGGCATGTGCTGGATACCGCGCGATTGTGGGCGGTGGTGTTCACTTCCAACGTGATGGGAGCCATCGCGTTTTCCGCGCTCGCCATTCGGACCGGCGCGCTGAATCATGAGATCTCGCAACAACTGGTGCAATTGGGAACGCAGCTCGTGGGAGGCAGCGTCAACCATGTTTTCTGGAGTGCGGTCATCGGTGGCTGGCTTATCGCTCTGGTGGCCTGGCTGGTCACGGCCAGTCATTGGACCATCGGCCAGATCGCGGTCATCTGGCTGCTGACCTTCGTGGTGGGCATTGGGCGCTTCTCGCACTGCATCGCCAGCAGCGGCGAGATCATGTCGGCGGTATTTGCCGGCTCGGTGCCTTTTGCCCAGTATTTGTCGTGGCTGGCGGTAGCCACGGCCGGCAACATCGTGGGCGGAGTGACCATTGTTACGCTGCTGAACTTTGGCCAGGTGAAAGCGGGAGAGGACTAGCAGGAGGAAATGTAATGTTTGCGTACTCACACACTATCGTGTATGGCCGCAGGTCGGAGGAAGACCCACTGCCCGTGCCACCGGGGGAAGATCCACCACCACCGATCAAGGAGCCTCCGGACAAACCGGTGGTCGGGCCGCACGGTCCGGTGGACGAGCCCGGACGACGGGAACCAACGCGGCTGTAGCTCAGTCTGTGTTGTTCTTCTTGTGGCAGTCGGCGCACTTCAACGGCGCGGCCTTGCCGTTGGCGTCTTCCGTCCAGTGGCAGCCAATGCACAGGCCTGAGGTCGCGGTGGGATTGTGGAACGCGGCCTGCAACTTGGTGGTGACCGGCGGAGTGGCTGGGTTGGTGTGGCAATCGGTGCAAGCTTGCTGCGGTGATTGCAGCGGCTTCTGCGGCTTGGAAGGGTGATGGCAAACCCCGCATTTGCCGGCTACTTTGAGATGGGAAGCGTGATCGAACTTCACCGCGCCAGTCGCTCCGTCTTTAAGAACGATGGGGGCAGCCGGCGCTGTTTGCGCCATCGCGCTGCTGCCGAGCAAAACGGCAAGCAACCATCCTGACTGCAGTGCAGCTCGAAGCTTGACTTTCATGGTGCCTCGTTGCTGCCGCGACGGAAGCGCAAGGGGTAGCGCGTTTGGCAGCAACTCGGATTCTAAGCCAGGCACCGATCACGCTTCTGTGACGCAAGTGACACTACCGTGTGACGAGGCATGACGTCTCTAACCGCTCGCATCCAAGCCACTTACCCCTGAGCTACTCACGGGCTGCTAGCTCGCATCCAACTGAGATAAGCAGTTGATTTAAGCCCTTCGTAGCCCCATCCAGACGGACGCGTGGTATTTGGCTGCGCACCTCGCGATGGAAATCAATGGAGGTGAAGTAATGCTTCGGTCTCGTATCGTAGTTCCACTCTTAACCGTCATGATTTTGGGTACGGCGCTGTGCTCCTGGGGAGCGATTGGTATTTCAGTGAGTTTCGGCCCTCCGGTGTTGCCGGTTTACACGCAGCCACCATGTCCGGCGGTTGGCTACATTTTTGTTCCGGGTTACTGGGCGTGGAGTCCTGCTCTGAACGACTACTACTGGGTGCCTGGAACGTGGGTGCCGGCTCCGCAACCGGGTTACCTCTGGACGCCGGGCTGGTGGGGATTCTCTGCCGGCTTTTACCGTTGGAACCCCGGCTACTGGGGCCCGACGGTTGGCTTTTATGGCGGCATTAATTATGGATTCGGTTATCCCGGCTCCGGCTACTACGGCGGATACTGGCAGGGCCGCGATTTCTACTACAACCGCGCCGTCAACAACGTAAACATCACCAACGTACACGTCTATAACAAGACCGTGGTCAACAACGTTACTGTCAATCGCGTGGCCTATAACGGAGGCCCGGGCGGAGTTCAGGCCCATCCAACGCAGGCGCAAGTGACGGCTGAACATCAGCGGCACGTAGCCGAAACCTCGGCCCAGGTGCAGCACCAGCAAGCGGCCGCTAAGGATCCAGCTCAGTTTGTAGCCCATAACCAAGGACGTCCCGCAGTCGTGGCTACCCCGAAGCCTGGAGCTTTGACTGCGTCTAATGCAGTGCACGCGACTCTGCCCAAGGTAAACCGGCCGGCGCAGACTGCGCATGCCAACAACCCCAAGCCGGCGGCACATAACCAGCCGGCGCGCGCTCCGGAAAGCGCTGCTGGTCCGGCGCCGCAGAAACAGCAGGCTCGTGCGGAAAACATTCCGCGTCCGCCGCAGAGCAATAAGGTTCCGCATCCGCCGGAACACAATCAGCAGGCGAGAACGCCGGAGAACGCTGCGCATCCAAACACTACGGCACACAAAGCCGCCCCGGCTCCTCATGTAAACGAGCAGCCGCGGCCGAGTACGGAGGCACACAATCGGGCAGTTCCGCAACCGCCCGGTCATAATGTTCCTCCGGAGCGGCCCAACACCGCGGTAAACAATCGGCCGGCGCCTCAGGAGCATAACGCTCCGCGACCGGAAACCGCGCAACACCATGCTCCGGCGCCTCAGGTGCATAACGCTCCGCGTTCGCAAACGGCGCAACACGCTGCTCCCGCGCCGCGTCCTGAGCCGCAACAGCAGGCGAGGGTAAACCGTCCGCCTGAGCGTGCGCCCCAGCAACACGCAGCACCCGCGCCGCGTCCTCCGCAGGAGCACCAGGCGGAGCCACCTCACCAGAGCGAAGCTCATCAACCGCCAGAGTCCAAGGGCAAGGAAGACGAACGGCCTCGCTGAGGCTGAAAGGGAAGTCCCCGTTATGGCTTGAACATAGCGGGGGCGTTTCCCGATGTGCGCAGATCATTGCCGGAGCGTCGCTTGGTTTCAGAGACGGGGTTCCGCACCCTGTGCATGCGGTGTCGCTACGTTAAGGCTTCAACCCTGGCCAGCAATTGTGAAAGATGGAGCGGCTTCGCCAAGAGCTCGAAGTCGTAACCATTCCGGCGGGCGTCCTTAAGGAAGTCCGCGCTTGCGGCCAGCTCGGAAACGAGCAGGACCTTGCAGGAGGGATAGAGTTGCTTAACCACCATGGCCAGTTCAACGCCATTCATCTCCGGCATGACTACGTCGGCAATGATCAGGTCTGGAGCCCACGCTTCGCAGTGGGCCAATCCGCTCACTGCGTCGTAGACGGCAACGGCTTCGTAGCCCCGGTCGCACAACATCGCGGCCAGGGTATTTGCAATATGGTCTTCATCGTCGACCACCAACACTCGTTTCAGTTGGGTCATCATCTTCGTCAAGGTTTCGGATTGCGGTATCGCCCGCAGGTTGTTCGGGGTAACGCCACGAGACTCGGACTGGTGGCAAATTTTCCTGGTGCGGATCGCGGGAATGTTTCCGGCTGCGCCACTGACGCTCACTTCACGCATATTCTTCAGCCCTTCCGAGATCGGAACCGTCTGAAAATGTCTTTGGGAGTTCCTCAAGTGGTCACCTCACCAAGCAAAAGAGTAGGGCAAAGTAATCGATACGGGGACGTTTTCTTTGGGCGGCAATCAGCGAAGTCTTTGCGCGACAATAGCTTAGCTGAAGAGCAACTATGGCAACGCGAGACTTGCAGATTGCGTCTAATTAATGTATCGTTAGCAAGCTATTAGCAATACGTTTGCGCTACGATAGCGGGAGTATAGCTATGACAAACAAGACTCACGCCATTTCCCGCAGGTTCAAAATTGCTTCGCGCTCTACCGTGCCGACCGGCCGCAACGGAAAGCACAAGACGATCGTGGCTCAGATCCTGAGCGATCTGGAGGGGCTGGATAGCGGCGAGTGTTTGAAGATTCCGCTCTCCGAGCTGCCGGATACAAAAGTCAACATCCGCTCGGCGCTTAACCGCGCCACTCGCAAGGCGCAACAGTCCGTGGCGACGGCAGCCGACGAGAAGTTCCTGTACGTGTGGAATTCGTAGCTCGCCGCTGCTACCAACCGTAGGTTCGGGTAATGCGGCGCCGCAGCCCGAACCGGACTGGCGGCGGACCCCAGCCTGCTGTTCTCACCTGGACGCGGTATCATCAGAACTTCACAGTGAAAGACGACATGCTGAAAATCCTCTCGCGCGAGGTCCTGCGCGAACGTGTGGTCGAATGGCGCCGTGCCGGCGAGCAAATTGTGCTGGCCAATGGCTGCTTTGACCTGCTACATGTGGGGCACATTCGTTACCTGCGCGGAGCCAAGGCGCTGGGCGGCAAGCTGGTGGTGGCCATCAATGCAGATGACAGTGTGCGCCAGATCAAGGGCGACGGACGTCCGCTGATGCCGGCAGAGGAGCGCGCGGAGATCATCGCATCGCTGGCCGACGTGGATGCCGTCGTAATCTTCGACGAGCCTGACGTGCGGGCGCTGATTCGCGAGATTCGTCCCGACGTGCAGGCCAAAGGCACGGATTACACGCGCGAGAATGTTCCTGAGCGCGATGAAGTGCTGGCCTATGGCGGGCGCGTGGAGATTGTCGGCGACCCTAAAGACCACTCGACGAGCGACTTTCTTGTGCGGCTGAAATCCTGGAGCGGAGGCCGCAGCCAAGGGTGAGCGCTCCCGCATCACCGCCCATCACTTGGAGCCGGATCGCGCGGCGCATCCGGGTGCCGCTCGGCTTCGGGTTTGCCGCCTTCTATCTTTGGCGTGCCAGGCCGTCGTGGACCTCGCTGGCGGTCGGCGCCGTGATCGCCCTGCTGGGAATTTTCATTCGCGCGGTTGCGTCCGGACATGTGGAGAAGAACCGCGTGCTAGCTACATCCGGCCCTTACGCATACGTGCGCAATCCGCTGTATCTTGGTTCCATCATCATCGGCGTCGGATTTACCATCGCTGCGCGCGACTTGTGGGTCCTCATCGCGATTGTGCTGCTTTTCGTTGCCATCTACGTGCCGGTGATTCGTTCGGAAGAGGCGTTCCTGCGAAGCCAGTTTCCCCAATACGATGACTACGCGTCGACGCGCGCCCAGCCTGCTTCCCCGCACACTGCTGTTCCGTCAAATCACCAAGGGGTTCTCGCGCGAGTTATACTGCAGCCATCGCGAATACAATTCGTTGCTGGGCGCTGCGGCCATGCTGGCGGCGCTTGTCGTTAAGGTCCTCTGGTTTCCCGGTTAAGGATGAATTCCATCACACGTTGTTTTTTTGTACTGGCGCTGGTGCTGACAGGGTCGGTTGCGTCTGAGATGGGCGGGGCGTCCGCGCAAACCTCATCGGCTGCTCACACAAGTGCGCCAGCCCAGGCAGAGGCCAAAGTCAGTTCCGCTGTGCGTATCGAGCCGCTGCGGCCGGGCTTCGAACTTCCCAATGGCCAAACTCTGCACTACGAGGCGGACTGGCGCTTCGTGACCGCGGGCATCGCCAGTTTCCATCTCGAGCGCGCCGGCTCGCAGGAGCACCTCGAAGGCACCGCCGACTCCACCGGCGTGGTCGCGCTGCTGTTACGCGTGGCCGACCGCTTCAACTCCTATTTCGACGCGAGGACGCTGTGCTCCTACAAAGTGATCAAACACACCGAGGAAGGCTCGCACCGCAAGGAGACGGTGATCACCTACGATTACAGTCGCGGCAAAGCTGTGTTGGAGGAGCAAAGCCTCAAAATGCGCAGAAGCGAGTCGAGAATGACATTCCTGGCTGCGTGACCGACGTGGTGTCAGGAATGCTCTATGTCGCCAGCCTGCCCTTGCAGCAGGGCGCCACCTACAGCTTTCCGCTGAACGACGGCAGCAAAACGGTGACGGTGCAGGCGCACGTCGAGGGCAAGGAGCAGGTGAAGACTCCGGCTGGAACCTTTAACACCATTCGCGTCGGGCCGGAGGGCGAGTACGGACCGTTAAAGAACCGTGGCCGAGTCTGGATCTGGTACACCGATGACGCCCAGCACCTCCCGGTACAAATGCGCGCCAGACTGTTCTGGGGAACGCTGACCGTTTATCTGACGAGTGTAAGCAAGTAGCGTATTTGCCTTGTTTTGGCACAGTTCTCACGGAGACTCTAAATTTCATAAGGTGAAGCAGAGCCGAACAAGCTCTAGTAACATAAAGTTCCAGAAGCTCTGCGCTCAGAGTTCAACGGCACGGGGCAAGTCGGCGATCTGACGTTTGAAAAATCGAAAGGTGAAACCACCATGGCCGAACCAACTTACGACGAATTGAAAGCTAAATTGGCGGAGATGGAGAAACAGGTCCAGGGGCGAAAGCGAGGCGCCATCGACTTCAAGGTCAGCGAAAAGGGCGGTGTCAGCGTCTATGGGCTGGGACGCTTTCCGGTGACCCTTTATTACGAGCAGTGGATAAGACTGCTCGATCAGGCCGATCAATTACGCGAATTTCTGGAGACCAACAAGAGCTCACTCAAGATGAAGGAGTCCTGAGGGCTGGGCTGCTAGAATTGAATGGTGAAGCGTCCCGTCCGCCTCATCGCCATTGATATTGATGGCACGCTGCTGGATTCCAAGGTCGAGATTTCCCCTGCCAACCTGAACGCCTTGCGCCGGGCACATGAAGCCGGGGTCGAGATTGTGCTGGTTACCGGGCGCAGACACAAATTCGCCCTGCCGGTGGCCCAGTCGCTGGGCTTTGACCTGTGGCTCATCAGCTCCAACGGAGCGGTAACCCGTTCGACCGGGGGCGAACTGTTTCATCAGGACCTTCTGCCCAGGACAACCGCGCTCAAGCTCTGCCGGTACATGCAGCCGTTTCGCAATCACACCGTGCTGACCTTCGACCGCGAGGGCATGGGCGCCATTGTCTGCGAGAACCATGAGCAGCTCTATGGCGTCATCCAACGCTGGATGGAGAAGAACGCGCCCTACATCGAGTACGTCAGCCCCATCGAGCAGGCGCTGACGGAGGACCCCATCCAGACCATGTTCTGCGGGCCAATTGAGCTGATGCAGCGCGCCCAGGAACGCCTTCTGGCCTGCGACTTCGCAGCCGAGTTCACCTTGCTGCGCACACAATACGACGCGCGCAACCTCTGCATCCTTGATATTCTGAATGCCGGCTGCTCGAAGGGACATGCGCTGGAGCGTTGGGCCAGGTATCGCGGCCTTGATCGCTTCGAGGTCATGGCCATCGGCGACAATTACAACGACGTTGAGATGCTGGCCTTCGCCGGACATCCGGTTATCATGGGCAACGCATCGGACGACCTGAAGCAGAACGGCTGGACTGTTACTCTGCACAACGATGAGAGTGGCGTTGCCGCGGCCATCGAGCAGGTGCTGGACGCCAATACCGCGAGCGTGAATGCGTAGGTTCTTACAGCTTGGGCTGGTCGTAATTGCGATAACGCTATCTGCGCACGCTGCGGAGATGGCGAACTTGCGCAACGGATTCAGCATCCGCCATCAGCGGCACGAAACCGCCGGCGAGACCACGCGGCTGTATATGAACTCTGCGCCCGACAGCGGCTACATCGATGTTCCCACCGTCGAGATCGAGAGCTTCGAACTCGGCGCCGCCGGATCCCCAGGAAGCCGCAGTCGAGGCCAGCAATACGCAGGACCTGAAATCCATCGTCAACGGCGCCAGCGCGCGCAATCAGGTTGATGCCGACTTCATCGCCAGCGTCATCCGCGCCGAAAGCGCCAACAATCCGCGCGCCGTTTCGCCTAAGGGCGCGCAGGGACTGATGCAGCTCATGCCGCAGACGGCGAGCATGCTGGGCGTGAAGAACAGCTTCGATGCGGCAGAGAACGTGGATGGGGGCGTGCGCTATCTGCGCGACCTGCTGCTGCTCTACAACAACGACATGATCAAGGCGCTGGCCGCTTACAACGCCGGCCCGCAGCGCGTGCAGCAGTATAAGGGCGTGCCGCCATACCGGGAGACTCACGCCTACGTGGCGCGCGTCATCAAGGACTACAACCGCACCAAGCTGGCCAAGCGTAAGGGACAGCGCCTACCAATGGCGACAGCACGCCGCGAATCCATCACGACGGCAGCGATCGCGCAAGGCACATCCGAATTCCGTCACCAGCGACGAGTGCAGTACGTTGACCCTGCTCGGCCACTCATTTACCTTGACCTATGAATTCCATACGGCGACGGGGCGAGGGTCGTGGGCCGCTGACTTTCCTTCATGAACACAAAGCGCATTCTTATTTCGGGCGCAGTGGTTGCTGTGCTTGGCTTGCTCATCTACTTCCAGGTAAGGACCTGGAAGAAGTTTGACTGGCAGACATTCTGGAGCCGTACTGACCACGTTAAGCTTTCCTACGTATTGCTCGCCGTCGCTCTTATTTACCTGCAATACGTATTGCGCGCGGTTCGCTGGCGTATTTTTCTCAAGCCAGTCTGCCAGGCCACGACCAGGCAGCTGCTTGCGCCAACGTTCATCGGCTTTGCTGGACTGGCACTGCTGGGCCGGCCGGGTGAGATGATTCGGCCTTACTTGATTTCCCGCAAGATGGGACTGACCTTCTCTTCACAGGTAGCGGTGTGGCTGGTGGAACGGATCTTCGACATGGGCTCGGTCGCCATCATGTTTGTGATTCTGGCCTTCGTCGGCGATCCGTCGTGGAGCACACTGCACATTCACGGAGGCAGGTCGCTACAGGCCATGTTGGAATGGTCTGCCGTAGTGTTCGTCGCCGGTATCGTCGCGCTCACAGCGGGAGCTGTCATCCTGCGTCTGTCAGGGGCAGCCGTCGCCAATTATCTGCATCGCAAACTGCAACCCTACAGCGCCAAAATCGCCCACGCCGTACAGTCAAAGTTGCTCGCCTTTACGGATGGATTGAAGACCATCCATGATCTCACCTCTTTCCTGGAGCTGTTGCTGGTGTCAGTCGGCATGTGGTCGGTCGTGGGGGCTGCGTATTGGCTGGTGATTCACTCCTACGGCGGACGGTTGGCTGAGCTTGGACCGGCCAGCATCATCCTGCTGATGGTGGCCAGCATGTTCGGCTCCCTCATCCAGTTGCCCGGTGTGGGAGGAGGGTCGCAACTCGCATGCATTGCAGTGCTGAACAACGTGTTCGGCATTGACAACGAAATCGCTGTGAGTTGCGGCATGTTGCTGTGGGTGGCAACTTTCATGTCGGTAATTCCCACTGGCCTGGCGCTGGCGCGCCGTGAACATCTTTCGATCCGCGCAGTGGCCGAAGCGGAAGAGAAAGCAGCCGCGCTGGTGGAGTAGTGGACCTTCGTGGTGCGTAAATCCCGCTTACAATGCGCTGTTCGGCGGTTTCTTTGCTGGTTATACTTTGGTAAGGAGCCCAGTTCCCATGAAACCCCGCTGGATTCTGATCGCCGTTTTTCTAAGCAGCCTTTTCTCTATCGTCAACCTTTATTCGGCCACAGCGGCCACCAGCACCAACGTCACCGTTAGCGGCAGCAGCAAGTGGGTTGACACTAAGCTGGACGTCAACGCCGGCGACAAGCTGCACATTACCGCCAAAGGCACCGTTACCATGGGCAAGGACACGGGCATAACGCCAGCCGGAGCCCAGCGCGGCTGGGTGGACACGCTTCGCCCGCTGATGGTTCCCAGCGCCGGACGTGGGGCGCTGGTGGGCCGCATCGGCGACAGCGATGCCGCGACGCCGTTCGTCGTCGGCGCCGATGGCACCGTGACCGTGCCGATCGCTGGCAGGTTGTACCTCGGCATTAATCAGGATGCAACTCAGTCGCCCGATGGCAAGTACGAGGTCCACATCGACCGTACACCCGGCGCTGCCAATGCTGCCGCCAAGAGCAATTACGACTTCAAGCCGCTGTTCGCCGAGCTGGACGCCAAGCTTCCCTACCGCGTTACCGACAAGCCGCAAGGCGGCAATCCCGGCGACCTGGTCAACTTTGTGCTGGTCGGCTCGCAACAGCAGGTGACCAACGCGTTTAAGACTGCCGGCTGGCTTCAGGCGGACAAGGACAACAAGGCTGCCGTCCTCAGCGCACTGGAGGCAACCTTGCAGAAGAATTCCTACATGACCGTGCCGATGAGCATCCTGTACCTCTTCGGCCGCCCGCAGGACTTCGGCTACGAGCGCACCGATCCGGTGCTGGTTGCCGCACAACGCAATCACTTCCGCATCTGGAACTCGCCGTTCAGCACGCCGCAGCAGACCATCTGGGCGGGGGCGGGCACACACGACATCGGCATCGAGAAGGACCAGCGCTCGGCCCACGCCATCACCCACAAGATTGATCAGGATGTGGACAACGAGCGCGACTTTATCGGGGCAACTTTGAAGGATGCGGGAATGGTGCAGGCGATGGACTACATGACGCGTTCGCACCCCATCACCGCAACCAAGACGGCGACCGGCGGCGACATCAAATCCGACGGGCGGGTGCTGGTAATTGTGCTTAAGCCTGAGGCGAAGAGCGCGAGCGCCAAATAGCTCCCTCTGCTAGCGCGCGCCTTTTGCGCGATGGGTTTGCGGAAAGCCTGACGCCCTCCGAAGGTATGGCTTACCTAGAACGTCGTTAGTGCGCCGCCGGAATCCCTCCAGCTATACGACCCCAGCATCTTGAGGTAATTGCCGCGCAGCAGCGCTCGCGGGTCCTCGATGTTGACCATGCTCATGGCGCCGCGCATCTGCCGAACCGAGACGTACTCGTGCTCTTCCATCCAGGCTTCCATGCCTGCCAGCACCACGCCGATGTGCTCGATGCCGTAGCGAAGCAAGGCCGAAGTCATCATGGCCGCATGTGCTCCCGCCATCATGCACTTCAGCACGTCGGTCGCGTCGTGCACACCGCCGGTGACGGCGATGTAGGTTTCGACCTGATGATAGAGAATCGCCGCCCAGTGCAGCCGCAGCCTCAGCTCGTGCGGACTGCTGAGGACGAGGTTGGGAGTAACCTCCATCTCCTCCAAATCGAAATCGGGCTGGTAGAAGCGATTGAAGATGACGATGCCGTCTGCACCGGCCTCCGACAGGCGCCGGGCGAAGTTGGCGCACGAAGTAAAGTACGGGCCAAGCTTCACCGCGATCGGAATGTGCACGTGCTTGCGGATCGAATGCACCAGGTCGCAATAGCGATTCTCGAGATCTTGCGCGGTGATGTTGGGATCGGTGGGAACGTCGAAGATGTTCAGCTCCAGCGCATCGGCGCCCGCCTGCTCCATGTACTCGGAGTAGCGCACCCATCCGCCAGGCGAGCTGCCGTTCAGGCTGGCGATAACCGGAATGCTGACCGACTCCTTGCCCTTGCGCAGCAGGTCGAGATAGCGGTCCGGGCCGACGTGGTACTTCGGCATGTCGGGCAGATACGAGGTGGACTCGGCATAGCTGTTGGTGCCGTACTCCAGGGCACTGTCAATGTTCTCGCTTTCGGCCTCAATCTGCTCCTCGAACAGCGAGTACATCACAATGGCCGAGGCCCCGGCATCTTCCATCCGGGCAAAGTTCTCCAGCTTTTCCGTCAGCGGCCCGGCTGAAACCACGACCGGATTCTTCAGCTTCAGTCCCAGATAATTGGTTGTCAGATCGATCATGATTTCGTCTCCTCGCTATTTCTTCTCGAAGCTCATCGCCGCCATGTGCTGGTAGAGCTTCCAACGCTCGTTCACGTTCTCCTGCGCCTCGTGCAGCAGCTTCTTGGCCTCGTCCGGATCGGAGTTTACCAACATCGTGTAGCGTGCCTCGTTGTAAATGTACTTCTCCAGCGGGATGCTGGGCGCGCGCGAATCCAGCACGAACGGGTTCTTGCCTTCCATGGCCAGCACCGGGTTGTAGCGGAACAGCGGCCAGTGTCCGGAGTTCACCGCCGCCTTCTGCTGGTCGATGCCGTACACCATGTCGTAGCCATGCGCAATGCAATGGCTGTAAGCGATAATGATGGACGGCCCGTCGTAGGCTTCGGCCTCGATGAACGCCTTCATCGTCTGCGTGTCGCTGCCGCCCATGGCCACATGCGCCACGTACGCCCGGCCGTAACTCATCGCCATCATGGCAATGTTTTTCTTGGGCGTGCGCTTGCCGCCGGCAGCGAACTTCGCCACCGCGCCCAACGGGGTGGCCTTCGACATCTGGCCGCCGGTATTGGAATACACCTCGGTGTCGAGCAGCAGGATGTTGACGTTGGCTTGCGACGCCAGCACGTGGTCGAGCCCGCCGTAGCCGATGTCGTAGCCCCAGCCGTCGCCACCTATAATCCACACGCTCTTCTTCACCAGGAGGTCGGCGACGGCAAGCAGATCGCGGCCCGCCGGCGACTTGTCAGTTGCCAGCTTCTCTTTCAGCTTCTTCACTCGCTCGCGCTGGGCGAAGATGCCTTCCTCGGTGGACTGATCTGCGCTCAGAATTTCCACAGCGAGATGATCGCCGATGGTCAAAGCCATCCGCTCTACGAGCACCTTGGCGTAGTCGTGCTGTTTGTCAATGGCCAGGCGGATGCCCATGCCGAACTCGGCGTTATCCTCGAACAGCGAGTTCGACCAGGCCGGGCCTCGGCCTTCGGCGTTCACGCTGTACGGAGTCGTCGGCAGGTTGCCGCCGTAGATAGACGAGCAACCGGTCGCGTTGCCGATCACTGCGCGGTCGCCGAACAGCCGTGTCATCAGCGAGATGTATGGCGTTTCGCCGCAACCTGCGCAGGCGCCGGAGAACTCGAACAGCGGCTCCAGCAGTTGCTGGTCTTTCACCTGCCCGTGCGAGAGCTTCTCACGCGAGAACTCTGGGATCTTCTGGAAGTAATCCCACCACTCGTTGTACTTCTCGCGCAACGGCGGCTGCGGCTCCATGTTGATGGCGCGATGCTTGGCCTCGCTCTTGCTTTTCGCGGGACAGACCGCAACGCACAGGCCGCATCCGGTGCAATCTTCCGGCGCCACCTGCAGCGTGTACTTCAGCTCGGAGAACTCGCGCCACTTAGGCACCGCCGTCTGGAATCCCTGCGGCTGGTGATTGACATTGCTGGGATCGAAGATCTTGGCACGAATGACCGAGTGCGGACAAACCATAACGCACTTGCCACACTGGATGCACAGCTCCTCGTCCCACACCGGAATCTCCAGCGCGATGTTGCGCTTCTCCCACTGCGTGGTAGCTGTGGGGAAAGTGCCGTCAACAGGCAGCGCGCTCACTGGAACCAGGTCGCCCTCACCGTTGATGATCAACGCTTCCACGTTACGCACGAAGTCAGGCGCGTTGGCCGGAACCGCGGGACGGATGTCGAACTTCGACGTGACTGCACTGGGCACCTTCACTTCGTGCAGGTGTTCCAGCGCGGAATCTACCGCGGCGAAATTTTTGCGTACAACGGACTCACCGCGCTTGCCGTAAGTCTTCTCGATGGAGTGTTTGATGGCGGCGATGGCTTCGTCGCGCGGCAGCACGCCGCTGATAGCGAAGAAGCAAGTCTGCATCACGGTGTTGATGCGGCCGCCCATGCCGGCGGCACGCGCCACCTCGACAGCGTCAATCACGTAAAACTTCAGCTTCTTCTCGATGATCTGCTGCTGCGCCGCGCGCGGCAGGTTGTCCCACACATCGTCCGGAGCGAACGGGCTGTTGAGCAGAAAAACCGCGCCGGGATCGGCGGCCTTCAGCACATCCAGGCGCTCCATGAAGCTGAACTGGTGGCAGCCCACGAAATTCGCCCGCGAGATGAGGTACGTCGAGTGAATCGGCTTCTTGCTGAAGCGCAGGTGCGAGATGGTGACCGCGCCCGACTTCTTCGAGTCATAGACGAAGTAGCCCTGCACGTGCAGGTCGGTCTCCTCGCCCATGATCTTGATGGTGTTTTTGTTTGCGCCCACCGTTCCGTCGGCGCCGAGTCCGTAGAACATGGCGCGCAGCGTGTCCGGCTCCTCGGTGGAGAACGCCGGATCGTAGGTCAAGCTGGTGTGGGTCACGTCGTCGTTAATGCCGATGGTGAAGTGGTTCTGTGGATTTGGCTTCTTCAGCTCCTCAAAAATCCGCGCCACCATCGCCGGGGTGAATTCTTTCGACGAAAGCCCGTAACGCCCTCCGATGACCTTCGGGAACGTCGCCATCGGGGCCTTGCCCGCCGTGAAACCTTCCGTCAGGGCAGTAATGACATCCTGATAAAGCGGCTCGCCGATTGCGCCCGGTTCTTTGGTGCGGTCCAGCACCGCAATGCTCTTTACCGTCGACGGCAGCGATTCCAGGAAGTGCTCGACCGAAAACGGCCGCATCAACCGCACTTTCAGCACGCCGACCCTCCCGCCTTTGGCGGTGAGGTAATCCACTGTCTCCTGCGCCGCTTCAGCGCCCGAGCCCATGATGATGATGACGTGCTCGGCATCCGGCGCACCCTCGTATTGGAAGAGTTTGTACTGGCGGCCGGCGATCTTGGCGAACTTGTCCATCACATCCTGCACGATCGTCGGGCACGCCAGGTAGTAGGGATTCACCGTCTCGCGGGCCTGGAAGTAAATGTCGGGATTTTGCGCCGAGCCGCGCAACACGGGATGATCGGGCGAGAGCGCGCGCGCGCGATGCGCGCGCACCAGGTCGTCGTCGATCATGGCGCGCATGTCGTCCAGGCTCAACTGCTCGATCTTGGAAACTTCGTGCGAGGTGCGAAATCCGTCGAAGAAATGCAGGAAGGGAATTCGAGACTCCAGCGTGGCGGCGTGCGCAATGAGCGCCAGGTCCATCGCTTCCTGCACCGAGTTCGACGACAGCAGGGCGAATCCCGTGGCACGAACGGCCATGGCGTCCTGGTGATCGCCGAAGATGGACAGCGCCTGGGCTGCCAGCGCGCGCGCGGCAACGTGAATGACGGTACTGGTCAGCTCGCCCGCAATCTTGTACATGTTGGGGATCATCAGCAGCAGGCCCTGCGACGAGGTGAACGTCGTTCCCAGCGCGCCTGCCTGCAGTGCCCCGTGCAACGCACCTGCCGCTCCCCCCTCGCTCTGCATCTCGATGACCTGCGGCACCGCGCCCCAGATGTTCTTGTCGCCAACGGCGGCCCAGGCGTCCGAGGACTCGCCCATCGGCGAAGAGGGCGTAATAGGATAAATAGCTGCAATTTCACTCACGTGGTAGGCCACGTAGGCGACCGCCTCGTTGCCGTCGAGCGTTACTTTATTTCTCGGCATATTGCCTCCAGCCGGACCTTCGCCGTCGGGCGCAGTCCGTACGTCGGCCTCGCCGGCGGCCGATAAATTGTTAGGAATAGTGGCGGCCGGCGAAGCATAGTATTCAGTTGTTTTCATGTCGTTATCGTTTCCCCAGATCGGCTAGCTGCGCGGTCTGTCATCTGCCCAGGATTCGCTACTTCCTACGATAGTCGGCGCTGTCAGAAGCGGCTGTGATGGACGTCCTAACAAGTCTGTGACGCGCGTCACATACAGGTGTTTTGGGGTGTGTGTGTGGTCGATAATCAGCGAGTTTGCAATCGCAGCCCGCAATCCCGTTTTGGTCCATCCGTCACCGTTATAGCCAAATTCAGCGTTGCACTTGGCCCACGTTTTGCTATCGTTGGAGCGAGTTCCCGTCATCTGTGCGAAGTAACTAAGGAGCGAACCATGCGCCACGATCCCGATGTCGATCCTGCGGCAGAAATCCATTCCCATCACTTTTGCGGCAACCTGTTTGGCTGCGGCGAAGAGAACGGTACCGGCGTCTTCCGCGAAGACATTAAGGACGCTGCCTTCACCGCCCGCGCCGCAGACCGCCTGCTGCACATGGACGAATTCAATCAGGACCAACTCGACGGCTTTGTGAGCGCGCGCGGGCTCTCACGCCGGCGCCTGCTGCGCGCCAGTAGCTTCATGAGCCTGCTTGCCGCCACTGGGCCGTGGTTCACGAGGCTGGCGCACGCGGCCGACTCACTCGGGACGGGCGGAGGCGGCGGATCGGCCGGCGGAGGTTCGAAGAAAAAAGATGATGAGGGCAAGGTTCACATAGTCGAGTCCAACGACAAGACTGTGCAACTGGGCGTTTACGACACCACCCTCGATCCGATCCTCAAGATCGATTCCGGCGACACCATCAGCTATGTCAACACCTGGTCGCATTTCCTGAACCAGTTGCAGCCCGGAGTGCCTGTCGAGACGCTGGCCAAGCTCCGGCTCAGCAATCCGGGACACGGGCCGCACTCGATCATTGGCCCCATCTACGTGAACAATGCCGAACCCGGTGACGTGCTGGAGGTGCGCTACAAGCGGATTCGTCCCGACAAGTGGGGAGCGGTTTTCAACAATCCGGGCTCCATCGGGACTGGCCTGCTGGCCAAGGATTTTCCTGACGGGCAGGTCAAATATCTAAACCTTGACATGACCAAGATGACGGCGGAGTTTTCCCCCGACATTCATGTTCCCCTGCAACCCTTCCAGGGGACACTTGGCGTGGCGCCGCCCGACGGCTTCTTTCCTCCCTTGAGGCCGGGAGTCACCAACTCCGTTCCGCCGGGGCCGCACGCGGGCAATACCGACCTGCGCGAGATGGGGGAAGGCTCGACCATGTTCATTCCGGTGTGGAAGCCGGGGGCGCTCATCTTCACCGGCGACTCGCACGCCGTGCAGGGCGACGGCGAAATCAACCTGAGTGCGCTGGAGACCCGCATGCAGGAGCTGCGCATCCAGGTCATTCTCCACAAGCAGAAGAATTTCGCCTGGCCCATCGCCGAAACGGAGACGTACTGGATACCGCTCGGATTGGACAAGGACCTGAACGTAGCCATGACGCTGGCGGCGCACAACGCCATCGACTTTCTGGCCACGCGCGCCCGCATGACCAAGCTTGACGCCTACGCCCTGTGCAGCATCGCCGTCAGCTTCCGGGTGACGCAGGTGGTGGACATCGTGCGCGGTGTGCACGCGCTGATCCCTAAGAGCCTGTTCGCCGGCGCTCTGCGGAACCAGATTGCGGTCGTGTAGTTTCTGGAGGTTTTGAGCGCTAGCTGACTCGGTGGTACGTCGAATACTCTTCATCTCCGATCGCGACGAACGGTAGCATAGCGACTGGGCCGTTCGTTGTCTCGATTTGCCACTTGCGCGACGCTGTCCGCTGTGCAGCCAGCAATTGCTTGCCGGTCACGCCCGGCATAGCTCCAATCGCGAACAGCACCAGCGGCCCATATACCAGCGCCACCGTATCGGGATGTTCGGGATCAACCGTCGCCAGCCGCATCTTCATCGGCAGTTCGAGTTCCACTCGATCGCCCAACTGCCATGTCCGTTGCACCGATGCGAACGTTCCCGGCACAATCTCCAGCGGCTGGCGTTTGCCGTTCACGGAGATCGTGGCCCCCTCGCTCCACGCGGGAATTCGCAGATGCAGAGCGAACTCTGTTGGGCGCGACACGGCTAGTTCGAATGCAACGCTGGTCTCAAACGGATATGTTCCCGCCTGACTTAGCCGGACGTCCGCGCCTCCCACGCTCCAACTGACAGTCGAAGGAATATAAAGGTTCACGTAAATGCCGCGCGCATCGTGAAAATACGTGTTGATGCGATAGTCCGCTGCGACCTGCGGCAGCGTGCCCGAGCAGCACGGCCAGCGGTGAGGCGAGTAAGTCTTGCGGCCGCTAAAGTTGTAGTCGGAATAGTAAAACGCGCGACCGTCGCGCTGCAGTGGTTTGGCACCAAGCACGGTGTTGTACATGACCTGCTCCATGCTGTCGCCGTAACGCGAGTCGCGCGTGACCTGCAGCAGGTACCGCGTCAGCTTATAGTGCGCGTAGGACCCGCACGGTGTCTCAAAGCTTTGATGAGTCTTGCTTAAGCTGTCGCCGAGTGCGCCGCTGCCCGGCGCACGCAGCATCTCATCCGGCCCCCATCCTCCGGTGGCGAAGCTCTGCGCCGTGACCAGCATATCGAAGGCGTTCTTCGCCGCGCGCAGGTGCTTTTCACTGCCCAGCGTGAGATATGCCTGCATGGCCGAGCTCAACGCGTTCACGTAGCTGTAAGCGTGCTTGCCAGCCAGTATATTCTTGCCTTCGGCCAGCGGATCGAAGTAGGTAGCGTCGTCAAGATAGCGAATGGCCAGTTGCCGATAGCGTTCTCCCGCGCCGCGCTGATAAGCAAGAAAAAGATTCTCCGGCAGGGTATAAG
Source organism: uncultured Acidobacteriaceae bacterium (assembly GCA_963823635.1). Lineage (GTDB taxonomy): Bacteria > Acidobacteriota > Terriglobia > Terriglobales > Acidobacteriaceae > Bog-257. The sequence continues at coordinate 236,090 of CAWGMV010000011.1, forward strand.
ACTCGTCCCAGTTGTAGGAAATATCCCTGCCCGGACGCCAGCTCTGCTCGCGATCCACAGCCTTTTCCGGCAGGTGCGGCAGTGCTGTATCGGTTGTCTGTTTCAAAATTGCGAATGCATCGCCATCTGCGGCGAACTGGTGCGCGTCAATTAGACCGCATACCAGCTTGTCGTAACAGTAGGCGGGAAACCGATTCTTCTCGAAGTAGCCGCCGGAGATGGCCTGCGCATACAGGCGATTCAAGCGCAACACTTTGGCGCGCGTGTTCTGGTCGCCCGTGATGGCGTACATCCGCGCCAGCGCCGATATCCACTGGCCGAAGGTTCCCCCCGGTGCAAGCCCAGCGCTGTCGCGGCGGTAATCGTAACCCGCCTTGTACATGTACCAGCCACCCAGGTCCTCACCCGGAGCGGGCAAGTCTCCCATTTGGCGAAACGGTCTGAGCAGGCTGTCTTCGCTCAGCTCCATCAATATCGAGTGGGTGTCGAACAGCTGCATCTCATGCGGCGCGCTGTTTAGCATCACATCGCCGTAGCCGAACTGCTGCAGAGGAGCGTCTGGCCCATCGGCACGTGACGCCGCAGCGATCAGGCCGCATCCAGGCGCGGCGATAGCGGCGCTCAGCAGCGCGGCACGCTGCAGAAATTCCCGCCGCGTGATGCCAGGGCGGTGCATTGTGCAGACATTATCGCTCAGCGAGACTATCGCGAGGAGGTATTGAGTGATCGGGCAGTTTTTCCGCAGTGTGCTAGAGCTTCTGCACTCGCTGCACATCGCGCACGCCGGGGATCTTGCGCACGCCGCTCACGATTCGCTCCAGGTGCTTGAGGTCGGCGATATCGGCGACGATTTCCACCGTGGCATTGTCTTGGGAGGTGTTGGCTTCGGCGTTGCAGATGTTGGTTTTGGCGTCGCTGATGACCGTGGCAATCTCTTTCAACATGCCCGGACGATTGTCGCAGAGCACGCTGAGCTTGACTGGGTAGCCTGTTGAGCGCAACGGCGCGGGGTCGCGTGCCCATTCCACCGCGATGCGCCGCTCCGGCTCGAACATCAGGTTCAACACGTTGGTGCATGACTTGGAGTGCACGGCCACGCCTTTGCCGCGCGTAACATAGCCGACGATATCTTCGCCGCGAATAGGATTGCAACACTGCGCGCGGTACACCAGCAAATCGTCATGACCGGTTACTTTAATGGCTGAGGTTTCGCCGCCGAAGACGCGGCGCACCACGCTGGTCAGGCCGGTGGTGGCTGTGTCGCCATCGCCATTTCCATCACCGTGCGGGCGTCCACTCAACTGCGCGGCTTCGGCGGGCAGCACACGGGCGAGCACGCTGCGAGCGGAAAATCTGCCGTAGCCCAGGGCGGCCAGCAGGTCATCTGGCTTGGCAAGGCCACTTTCACTGGCTACGCGCGTCAACTCGGCCTCGCTGATATTCTTCAGCGCAATGTGATATTTGCGGGCTTCTTTCTCGATCAGATTGCGGCCAATTTCAATGGCCCGCTCACGCTGATGAATGTTCAGCCAATGCTTGATCTTCTGCCGGGCGCGCGAAGACTTTGCCAGCTGCAGCCAGTCGCGGCTGGGATTGTGCCCGGGCTGAGTAAGAATCTCGACGATGTCGCCGGAACGCAGCTTGTAGCGCAATGGGACGATGCGACCGTTGACCTTCGCGCCCACGCACTTGTGCCCAACCTCGGTGTGCACCGTGTAGGCGAAGTCAATCGGGCTCGCGTCGCGCGGCAGCACGACGATCTTGCCTTTCGGCGTGAAGGTGTAAACCTCCTCCGGATAGAGATCGACTTTCAGGTTGGCCAGAAACTCGTCGGAGTTCTTCTCGTTTTTATGGCGGTCCACAACCTCGCGCAGCCAAGCCAGACGCTGCTCGTCGCGCGCCGAGATCGGGCCATCTTTGTACTTCCAGTGTGCCGCAATCCCTTCCTCCGCCATCTTGTGCATTTCCTCAGTGCGGATTTGCACTTCGAAAGCATGGCCTTTCTCGGAGATGACGGTGGTGTGCAGCGACTTGTAGAAATTGTTGCGAGGAATGGCGATGAAGTCCTTGATGCGTCCCGGCACTGGCCGCCATTGGCCATGCAGGATGCCCAGCACGGCATAGCAGTCTGTTTCCGTCTGCGTGATGATGCGCAGCGCCAGCATGTCGTAAATCTGGTCCACCGTGATGCGCTGCCGCTGCAGCTTCTGCCAGATGCTATAAATGCGCTTGATGCGCGCTTCCACCCGCGCCTGGATATTGTGCTCGCGCAGCTTCTCCTCGATGACCTTCTGCACCTCGGCCAGGAACGCCTCGCCCTCCTTGCGCCGGGACTCGACAGCTTCTTTCACCTGGTTGTAGGAGATGGGATCGACGTATTGGAAGGCGAGGTCTTCCAGTTCTCCGCGGATCTTGCCCATACCGAGGCGGTGCGCGATAGGCGCGTAAATGTCCAGGGTTTCGCGGGCGATCTTCTGTTGCCGGTCCTCAGAGAGGAACCTCAGTGTGCGCATGTTATGCAAACGGTCGGCCAGCTTGATGAGAATGACGCGGATGTCATCCATCATGGCCAGCACCATCTTGCGCACGTTTTCGGCCTGCGCTTCTTCGGAGGAGGCGAAGTCAATCTTGCTGATCTTGGTGACGCCCTCGACGATGTGGGCAATCTGCTCGCCGAACTCGGCTTTGATTTCGTCCACCGTTACCGACGTGTCTTCTACGGCGTCGTGGAGGAGTCCGGCGGCGATGGCAGTGGCGTCGAGCCGCATCTCGGCCAGCTGAATGGCAACCTCCAGCGGATGTGCGAGGTAGAGCTCACCCGACTTGCGAAGCTGCCCTTTGTGTTGTTGCTCAGAGAAATCGTAGGCCTTGCGGATGAGGACGATATCTTCTTCGGGGCGATAGGAGCGGACAGTACGCAGAAGATCGCGGAAGCGGGTGACGGCAAGAACGTTGGTCGCGATCGTTTGGCGCAAAGTCGCCATGTCCGATTATAGTCTAGAACGGCATGACCAGGTATCGGGCGCGGGGTTAGACGCTTATGCGCATAGCGATCAGCGGTGCTTCAGGATTGATTGGCTCGGCCCTGACTCGCGTCCTGCGAGAGCGCGGTAACCAGCTCGTAGCGCTGGTTCGCCGCTCCCCGCTCGGAGCTGATGTGCAATGGAATCCGGACGAGCGGCTGGATCCCACCAAGCTCAGCGATTGCAATGCGGTTGTCCATCTGGCAGGGAAGAACATCGCCGGATATTGGACGGCCAAGTTCAAGCAGGAGGTGCGTGACAGCCGGGTGCAAGGCACGCAAACCTTGGCGACGGCGGCTGCGGAGTCATTTCGCCGCAGCGGACAGCCGGGCGTGTTCATCGCCGCTTCGGCGATCGGCTACTACGGGAGTCGCGGCGACGAGTTGCTGACCGAGGAAAGCGCTCCCGGCCAGGGATTTCTGCCAGAAGTGAGCCACGAGTGGGAGGCCGCGACAAATCCAGCACGCGAAGCGGGTCTGCGCGTGGTGAATCTGCGCTTCGGTGTAGTGCTGTCAGGCAATGGCGGCGCGTTGAAGTCAATGCTATTGCCCTTCCATCTGGGGCTCGGTGGACGGGTCGCCAGTGGTCGGCAGTATTGGAGTTGGGTCTCGCTCGACGACGTTGTTGGCGTCATTCTGTCTGCGCTGGAGAATGACGGTCTCCGAGGCCCGGTCAACGTTGTCAGCCCCGAGCCTGTGCGAAATGAGGAATTTGTTCGCGCCCTGGGCGAGACCCTGCATCGGCCGACGATCTTTCCGTTGCCGGCCTTCGTTGTTCGCGCGTTGATGGGAGAGATGGGCGAGGCAGCTCTGTTGGGCTCGGCGCGGGTCGAACCAGCTAAGCTGAAGGCGGCGGGATATCAATTCCGGCATCCGCAGTTGAAGGACGCTTTACGGGCAGCGCTCAGATGAGATGGCGCGCACGAGCGACTCAGTGCTTCTTTTTCTTGCCTTGCTGGGCCGGCAGAACTGTACAAACGCCGGGATTCGACCACTTCTGCTGATCGAGCTTATTTATGGTCACCACGGAAACTGGCGGGCCGACCCACTGCGGGTGCGCCTTAATCTCCATCTGGACAAACTTGCGGGCCTCCTTGACCTTATCGCCGCTGTCCCAGTTGGGATGCTTCTTGATATAGGCTGCAATCTGCTGATTGGCTCCGCCGAAGAATCCCGCTCCGTTATTGTCCTCGGTGACATCCAGCGACTCTGGAGTAATGCCGCCGCCGGCGTCCAGCCTGTAGCCGCGGGCGAAAATGGACGGGCTACCGGCTTCCGGGCCAACAAAAACCACCATGATGATTTCACCGCCGTTGCTGTTGGTCAGCTCAGCGTAGAACTTCGGATCGTTCTGCCGCAGGTATTGCGCGACGTCCATTACGGGATCCTTGGCGATATCGAGAAATGCGTCCGCCTTGTGGCGCAAATCTCCCGGTTCACCACAGGCCTGCTCGGCGAGTTCCTGCAGGTGAAAGACGGGGTACTCCTTATAGAACAGTCCGGCCATACCGAAGGTGCATCCCGGCTTGGCGATGATCTTGCACGTCTGGGTGCTGGTGCCGGCAATTTTATACAGCAGCAGACTGTCGGCCGCGACGACTGCGCGGTGATGGAACCGGTCAATTAGCGCAACCACCGTGGTGGCCAGAACCGGAGTTGCCAGCAGCCAGACCATGCCCGCGCACGCGGCATAGGTCGCAATGCGGGTTCTAAAATTGTGCGGAAGTCTCATAGTTCGAACGGCCCTCGACCGCCAAACACCGATGAGGCGCAGTCATGGTAGCAGACATGGCGGCCCGACGAGGCGTCCACGGAGCTCCCCATTCCCGATTTGAAACGGGTCGGCATTGGTTGCATCATTGCCGCGTGACGAATAACAGCCTATTTGAGTGCCAGTTCCTGTCCGAATGCACTGCAGAGATGGCCCTTCCGATATGAAAACAAGACTGGCAATTTCCTATCAAAGAGCCAGCAATTTTGCTAGTTTCCTCGACTCGGGTTGCGACGTAGGCTTGGACAAGCAACTGCTATGCGGTCGTTGCGTCGAAACATCTTTGCTCAGGGGAGACAGCTCTTGCCCGCCTTACGTATTGTTCTGGTTGACGACAATCCCGCGATGCTGGATACCCTCGCCGAGATGCTGGAGGAGCAGTTCACGATCGTGGGCAAATTCTCGAGCGGGGCCTCACTGCTGGCTGATGTTGGAAGACTGAATCCGGACATCATCCTTCTGGATATCTCGCTCGGGGACATGACTGGGTTTTTTCGTGGCCAAGCGCCTGCAGAAAATGGGGTGCGCGGCCAGGATCATCTTCCTATCGGTCCACGAGAATCCCGACTTCGTCCAGGCAGCATTTGAGCTCGGTGCTTCGGGGTATGTCTTCAAGTCTCAGATAAGCTTTGACCTGATGAATGCCCTGGAGGAAGTGTCGCAGGGACGGCGTTACGTGCCGATCAGTTCCTCCTCCTCAACCAATTATCTCCTTTAAGCTTGGCAACCGGTTTGTGCCGGATTGCGACTAAAGCGGGACAGTTTCCCGCTTGCCCATACTCTGTGCCTCCTCAGAAGGTTTACAATCGCTGTCTGCTATTCTTGCTTTCCATTTCCGAGGTGATCATGCATCGCTGCTTTGCAATCCTATGTTGCCTGCTTCTTCCCGCGGTTGCCCAAATGAAGGCTCAGAACGCGCCCGCCAAGCCAGGCGCCTCCGACCTTCCCAAGCTCGAGAAGTTTGAACCCTCTCTCGTGGACAAGACCAAGGACGCCTGCGTCGATTTTTATAAGTACACCTGCACCAACTGGCTTGCCGCTCATCCCATCACGGCAGATATGCCGTCCACCAGCACCGAGCGTCCGCTGTTTCTGTATAACCAAACGATCCTGCGCAACGCGCTGGAAGCTGCCGCCGCCGACAAGCAGGCCACCGGAAGCGAGCGGCAGATTGGCGACTACTGGCAAAGCTGCATGGATGAAAGCGTCCGCAACGCGAATGGCAGGGAGTGGCTTCAGCCTGCACTGAATACGATTGCCTCACTGAAGTCGAAGCAGGACCTGCCGCGTGTGCTGGCGTATCTGCACCTGAATTTCCCTGCCGCCTGGGCGATGTGGAACGACGATGATAACTACACCAGGGCGCCGATGCTTGGCTTCGGGCCAGCGCAGGACCTGGCCGACGCTTCGAAGATGGTAGCGGGGGTGGACCAGGGCGGTATGGCGCTGCCTTCGCTCGACTACTACCTTGACAACGCGGACCGCTTCAAGGAGCTGCGCGCCAAGTACGTGCAGCACATCCAGAAAATGTTTGAGCTGGCCGGCGAGCCCAGTGATAAGGCTGCGGTGGACGCCAAGACCGTGATGGAGATGGAAACTGCGCTCGCCAAGGCGTCCATGGACAACGTGACCCGGCGCGATCCCAAGGCCATCTACAACAAGCGCAGCTTGCAGCAGCTAAAGACTGCTGTGCCTGATTTCGGTTGGGATGAGTATCTGCAGCTCATGGGAGCGCCCAGCGTGCCGTTCTACATTGTGAGCACGCCGGCATTTCTTGATGCGGTTGAGCAGCAGATCAAGACACGCTCTCCGCAGGACTGGCAAGCCTACCTGCGCTGGTGGGCGCTGCACCGTGGCGCGTCCTACGTCTCGCATGATTTTGAGCAGGCGAATTTCGACTTCTTCAGCACCGCGCTGTCAGGCACGCCGCAGATGCTTCCACTATGGCGGCGTTGCGTCTCATCCACCGACCACTTCCTGGGCGAGGCGCTGGGGCAGGCCTATGTCAACGTTGCCTTTCCGCCGGCGAGCAAGCAGCGAGCTAACGAACTGGTGGACCAGATTCGCGCTGCGCTGGTAAATGAGATTCAGCAACTGGACTGGATGAGCGAAGCGACCAAGAAGCAGGCGCTAATCAAACAGGCGGCGACCTTGCAGAAGATTGGCTATCCGGATAAGTGGATCGATTACAGCTCAGTCAAGGTTGTGTCCAATAACTATCTCGCCAACATGAATGCCGCGAATGCGTTCGAAGCGCACCGGCAAATCAACAAAATCGACAAGCCGGTGGACCGGCAGGAGTGGGGAATGACTCCGCCGACCATCAACGCCTATGAAGATCCGCAGATGAATACCATCAACTTTCCCGCCGGCATCATGCAGCTTCCGATGTTCAGCGGGACGCAGGACGATGCTTCCAACTTCGGCGCCATGGGAATGATCATCGGACACGAAACCATTCACGGTTTCGACGACCAGGGCCGCAAGTTCGACGCGCAGGGGAACCTGCGCGATTGGTGGACTCCGGAAGACGCCAAACGCTACGACGAGAAGGACAAGTGCATCATTGACCAGTACTCGCAGGAGATTCCCGAGTACGGCGTGAAGCAAAATGGTAACTTGACCGCCGGCGAAGACACGGCTGACAACGGCGGCATTCACCTCGCCATGCTGGCGCTGGAGAAGCAGTACAAGTCGCAGGGCAAATCGCTGGATACCCCTGAAGCCGACGGCCTGACGGCGCGGCAACGGTTCTTCCTCGCTTATGCATTCAGCTGGTGCGCTGAAGTGCGCCCGGAAGCGGCGCGCAATCAGGTGATCAGCAATCCGCACTCGCTGCCGCAGTTTCGCGTGAATCGGCCGCTGTCCAACATGCCGGAATTTCAGCAGGCCTTCGGCTGCAAGGAAGGGCAGCCGATGGTCCACAACCCGCAGTGCCGGGTGTGGTGAGCGGGCTTCAGGCTACCCTAACGTGCCGCCCTCCGTCGGTGCAATTGCCATCTTGTATGATGTCTCGTCGCATCATTGAGCCGGCAGGGTAGCCTTCTCGGCGCAAGGGAGTTCATTCCCTATGAGCAGCTCGCAAACGCTGATGAAGTACGAGATACCATCGCGCTCAGACGATCCCACGTGGGACCGGCTGGAAGACCAGATCGACTGGTATGACCGCAAGAGCATCCGGTGCCAGAAGATTTACAAGCGCATCAAGATCGCCGAGATCATCTTCGCGGCTGCTATTCCGTTCCTGTCGGCGCTTGACATTTCCCTGGAAGGCAAGACCACGCCAGGTCATTTCGTAAACGTGACCATCGGTGTCCTCGGGATATTGATCACCATTCTTGAGGGGCTGCTTCAGCTCAATCAGTATCAGCAAAACTGGATTGCTTATCGCTCAACTTGCGAGAGTTTGAAGCACGAAAAGTACACCTACCTTGCCAACGCCGCACCCTATAAGGATGCTCCTGATCCCCACGCCTTGCTGGCCGAGCGGCTCGAAGCCTTGATCTCGCAGGAGCACGCCAAGTGGGCGTCGGTCCAGCAGCAAGTCAATGTCAAGACCGCGGAAGGCAAAGGTTAATCGCCGACGGTATCGCGAGGCGACGCTCAGTCAGCCGAGTCCTCCAGCAGCTTCCTGAGGGTCGGTTTGTGTTTCTCCGTCTTGGATTTCCGCTTTGTGGCGGGTTCGGCGCGCGTAGGCGGTGGAGTCCCAATGGCCGCGCGGGCAGCAGCCTTTACCGCAGACGCCGCGCGGAATGGCTTCGGCTTGCGTTTTCTCGACGGCATGACGTCAACTCCTGCAAAGGCTCTGTGGAATTGTACCCGTCAACCATCCAAACGTAATGACGCCCTGAGCCCTGTTCTCCTCTAGTGCAGCATTGTCAAGTGTTCCAGAATCGGCCCGAGCGCCAGCGCGGGAAAGTAGCTGAGGGCGGAGATAATCAGCGCCGTAGAAGTCAGCAGGACGGCGAACGATAGAGAGTTGGTAGGAAGCGTGCCGACACTGTCCGGAGTTGGCTGCTGGGATGCGAATAATCCTGCCAGCGCGAGCGCCGGAATCGCGAGGCCGAAGCGGCCTACCATCATGGTAATGGCAGTTGTTAAGTTATAAAACGCGCTATTGGCATTCAGCCCCGCCAAGTTCTGGCCATTGTTTGCATTGGCCGAAGCGAAGGCAAACAGAATCTCGGTAAAGCCGTGCGTTCCTGTGTTGGTTACCAGACCGGCGCGCCCCGCATTGGTCATGACCGCCAAAGCCGTGAACAGCAAAATAGAAATGGAGCCGGCAAGAATGTAGAGCATCAGCATTTTGCTTTCGCATGGCCCAATTCGTTTGCCCAGGTACGCAGGCGTGCGACCGATCATCAGGCCGGCGAGAAACAGCGCGACTAACGCAATCATAACGATGCCGTACATCCCCGTTCCCAAACCACCGAAGACAATGTCTCCCAACAGCATGTTGACCAGCGGCACCATTCCACCCAGTGGCGTGTAACTATCGTGCATTGAGTTGTAAGAGCCGGTTGCGGCATTGGAAGTCGTCACTGCCGCAAGTACCGACGAGCTTATTCCAAACCTGACCTCCTTGCCTTCCATGTTGCCAACAGCCTGTGTGCCAGCGCCAGCAGACAATGCTCGGGAAAGCCGCGGGTTGCCTCGTTGCTCGGCCCAGCCGCACAGCAACAGTCCAACTACGAAAAGAAGCGCCATCACCCGGTAGAGAATCCAGCCGTGCCGCGGCCTTCCCACCATCAATCCGTAGGTATGGGTGAAGGCCGCCGGCAGCACCGCAATAGCGAGCATCTCGATGAAATTCGCCAGCGGGGTCGGGTTCTCATAGGGATGAGCGCCATTCGCGTTGAAAAACCCCCCGCCATTGGTGCCCAGATTCTTGATGATTTCCAGGGCTGCGACTGGTCCCTGGGCGATGGTTTGCAGAGCACCTTCGAGACCTCTCGCTGCCGTATAAGGGTGGAAGTTCATCGGCACGCCCTGCCACACCAGAACGAGCGAACCAATCATCGACAGCGGCAACAGCACCCACAGAATCGAGCGGACAAGGTCAAACCAAAAATTACCCAGGGTTTCGGCGCGATCGCGCGCCATGCCACGAGCGAAGGCGACGCCAACCGCCAGGCCTGCCGCTCCTGCAAGAAAATTCTGCACCGTGAGTCCCACAATCTGGCTGAAGTAGCTCATCGTGGTTTCCCCGCCATACGCTTGCCAGGTGGTGGTCGTGGAGAAACTCACGGCCGTATTCATCGCCAGATCGGGCGTCATGAGCGTAGTCATATGCGAGGGGAAAAACCAAGGGAGAAAGCGTTGCAGACGCAGGATGGTGTAGAGAAGGAGCGTGCCAACCATGCTGAAGATGACAAGCGCTTGCGCATATTCCTGCCATCGCATTTCACGGTTGGGCTTGACTGCTGTAAGCCGGTAAATAAGGCGTTCAAGCGGACATAACAGAGGGTCGAGGGCAGTACGTTCACCAGCGAAGACGCGGGCCATGTAGCGTCCAACCGGCTTTACCAGCAGCGTCACCGTCAATAGAAAGACGGCATACTGGGCTAGGGCGGAGAGACTCATGCACTTAATTGGACTACCAGTGACATAAGTTTTTTGTAAAAAGGTCGTCAAGCTCGCGTAAGGGACAAGTCGATTGGCGCGCCCGACTGGCCGTATATACTGCCTTGGGCTTGAGTTCCTCTTATGAGCGCTCCTTTGCATGTTAGCTTTCCGACCGGTGAAACGCAGTGCTTCGCGTAGGACTCACTGGCGGCGTGGCCTGTGGCAAGTCCACCATCGCCGCCATGATGGTCAAGCGCGGGGCGCACTTCCTGCAGGCTGACGGTCTGGCCCACCAACTCTACGAACTTGGAGCCATTACCTACGATGAAGTGGTCCGCCGCTTTGGGCGCGAGATCCTAAACGAGGACGGCAGCATTAATCGCACCAAGCTTGCCAATGTTGTATTCCCGGACCGCATTGACGAACTCAACGCGGTGGTGCATCCCGAGGTCGTCAAGCGCCAGAACAGTTGGATGGCCGAAGTCGAGCATCAGGACCCGCACGGGATTGCGGTAGTGGAAGCTGCGCTGCTCATCGAAGCGGGTGCTGACAAAGACTTCGACAAGGTCATCGTCGTCATCTGCGATGTTCAACGCAAGATTGAGAATTTCGCAAGTCGGGCCAAAGTGTCTCTCGAGGTAGCGCGTTTTGAAGTAGCGCGCCGGAGCGCCGCACAATTTACCGACATTGAAAAAGCCAGCCACGCTGACTACGTCATCGAGAATTCCGGCTCACTGGCAGATGCGGAGAGGCAGGTAGAGAAAATCTGGCGGGAGTTGCTGGCCTTGCGACGCTGACCTGCATCCTACAGATTCGCGCCACTCGCCCGGTTTCGATACACTTTTTCCAGCGGTACGTCTAAGGTTTCTTACGATTCCTGCACGGACCATTGAATTGCCAGACCTATGAGATTCCTACGACCTTTCGTGCTCGGCATTCTTATCGCTGGAGCTTTCTATTGGTTCACCACGCACAACCACCAGGTGACGCCGCCCAACTGGGTTGCGCGCCCAGCCAAAGTCGAGCTAAGTGAGGCCGCCGGCCCGGAGAAGCTCGATCCCGATGAGCAAAACAATATTGAGGTGTACCACAAGGCCATTCCGTCGGTAGTCAACATCACCACCAGGACAGTGGCTTACGATTTCTTTTACGGGCCCATTCCCGAGCAGGGCCAGGGATCGGGTTTCATCATCGACAAGCAGGGGCATATTCTCACCAACTATCACGTTGTGGGCGACGCCAGCCAGGTCGAGGTCGCGCTGCACAATAAGAAGACTTACAAAGCGGTTGTGATCGGACGTGACCGGGGACATGATTTGGCTGTGATACAGATTGAGGCTCCCGAAGCCGTTCCGGCGGTGCTCGGCGACTCCAATGGCTTGCAGGTGGGCCAGAAGGTCTTTGCCATTGGCAATCCTTTCGGATTAGGCGGCACCATGACCCGCGGCATCATCAGCTCGCTGCGTCCGATTCGCAGCCCCGAGGGCGCCTACATCGAGGAGGCGATCCAGACCGATGCCGCCATTAATCCCGGCAACTCCGGCGGCCCGCTGCTGAACTCGCACGGCGAAGTCATCGGCATCAACAGCCTCATCGCCACCGGAGGCTCGAACCAGAGCGCGGGCATCGGGTTCGCCATACCGATCAACGTCGCCAAAGCCGTGCTTAACGATCTGATCACCCTGGGCACGGTGCGACGTCCGTCGCTGGGCATTGTGTCTCTGCCCATAGGTCCCGAGCTGGCGCAGGAAATGGGCCTGCCTTCGGATTACGGCATCCTGATTGTGCGAACCGTACCAGGGGGAGCTGCTGACCGCGCCGGACTGCGCGGTGGCGATAAGCGGGCTTACCTGGGCGCAACGCCGATCATGATCGGTGGCGATCTTATTGTCGCCATCGACGGCGAGTCGGTCGGCGATCAACAAGACCTTGCCAACACCATGAACAAGCATCGCGCTGGCGACAACGTGACGGTGACCATTTACCGCAACAAACGGAAGATGGATGTCAAAGTCGTGTTGGGCGAGGCACGCGAGCGCGCCTAGTCGTCCCAAAGTGGCAGCCCAAACATCCTTTTACCGGCATCTAAATCCATTGCCTTGCTTGACTTGGCTCGGCTATAGTCTTGTATTGGCCATGTACGACGACTTTCAGGCCGTCGACCGCTGGACGGGCAAGCCGGTGCACTGTAGCTATCAGGCGCTGATTGTGGCCATTGCTACTCGTCATGCCGACGCGGTTGACATTAAGTTTCTGGTAGGAGATCGCCCAGTCTGGATTGCACTTCCACATCCCGCGTGGGTGGAGTACAACCGGCAGACTGGCAAAGTCATTAGCGATCCCATGGCGGTCCAGATTGCCGGTCATTACTTGAAGTGGGCCATCGAGTCAGGTGAGGACAACGGCCGTGAGATGTACACCTTGACGGTGCCGGAGACCCTCGGCCATCTTCAGGCTGTGGTGGAGGAAGCTCACCAGACCGTCGCCGGCTGATACTTCAGTTCCTGGATCTGCCGCATTCACTCTGCGAAGTTGGCACCCCACTCCGCCGAGTGATTTCCTGATTTTTCTGTAGCCGGCCAGTTTTTGCTGGCTGGTTCTGTTATTTGAGGAGCTCTCTTATGTCCACTATCCTGCAAACCCCCGACGTGCCCCAGTTACTTTCCCAGAACAAGGTCTACCGCAATCTCTATCCCGCTGCTTTGGTGGAGGCCGCGTTGCGTCGGGGTGAATCGGAACTGGCGGCCCGAGGCTCGCTCGTGGCGGCGACCGGCAAGCGCACCGGGCGCTCGCCCAAAGATAAGTTCACGGTGAAGGATGCCATCACCGCCGACAAGATCGCGTGGGGTTCCGTCAACGTGCCGTTTGCGCCGGAAAAGTTCGACGCGCTGTGTGAGCGTGTATTTGATTACCTTAAGGATCGAGAGCTTTTTGTCCAGGACCTGTTCTGCGGCGCCGATCCGAAGTATCAACTCCCCATTCAGGTGATCAACGAATATGCCTGGCACAACCTGTTCGCACGGCAGTTGTTCGTTCGCCCCGCTCCCGCAGAGCTGAAGAGCCACAAGCCGGAGTTCACCATCGTCTGCGCGCCCAGCCTTCTAGCCGATCCCAAGCGCGACGGCACTAACTCCGAAGCATTTGTGGTGGTCAACTTTACGCGGAGGCTGGTGATTATTGGCGGCACGCAGTATGCGGGTGAGATGAAGAAGTCCATCTTCGGGGTGATGAATTTCGTTCTGCCTCAGCGCGATGTTTTCCCCATGCACTGCTCGGCGAATGTAGGCGCCGACGGCGTGACCGCGCTTTTCTTTGGGCTTTCCGGCACAGGTAAGACGACGCTGTCAGCCGACCCGACTCGCCGTCTCATCGGCGACGACGAGCACGGCTGGAGCCCCGGCGGCATCTTCAACTTCGAAGGCGGCTGCTATGCCAAGTGCATTAGCCTGTCGCAGGAGAATGAACCGCAGATCTGGAACGCGCTGGGCTTCGGTTGCGTGCTGGAGAACGTAGTGCTCGACCCGGTTACCCGCATTCCGAACTACGACGACGGCAGTTTGACTGAGAACACACGCGCCGCCTACCCGGTGGAGTTCATTGACAACGCCGTTATTCCCGGGGTTGGCGGGCACCCCAGGAACGTGGTGTTCCTTACCGCGGATGCGTTCGGTGTGTTGCCGCCAGTTTCGAAGCTCACTCCAGAGCAGGCGATGTTCCACTTCATGTCCGGTTATACGGCGAAAGTTGCCGGCACGGAAGCTGGCGTGACCGAACCGCAGGCAACGTTCTCGACTTGCTTTGGTGCACCGTTCATGCCCCTGCCGCCTAAGGTCTATGCCGAGATGCTGGGCCGGCGTCTGCGCGAGCATCAGGCGCAATGCTGGCTGGTCAACACGGGATGGCAGGGCGGGCCGTATGGGGTCGGCAAGCGCATGAGTCTGCCCTACACCCGGGCCATGGTGAATGCCATGGTCGAAGGGTGGTTGGCTAACGTGGAATTCGAAATCGAGCCGTCGTTCGGCTTCCACATTCCGAAGTCGGTGCCAGGGGTGCCTTCCGAATTGCTGAATCCCCGCAATTCCTGGAAGGAGAAAGCGGCGTACGACAAAATGGCTGCCGATCTTTCGGTGCGCTTTGCCAAGAACTTCGAGCAGTTTGACGCGCCACGCGAGGTGAAGGAGGCCGGGCCAAAACCGGTGGCGAAATAGGATTTTCAGCGCCAGGGGCGGGACGGCAAGAAGTTCGCTCTCAAGACATTGCCATGATGTTAGAAACAGAAATCTTCAAGTTTGAACCCGATATTACCGGGCTCTCTTGCGCTGGGCGCTTCACGCTAGGCAATCGCCTGCGAGAGATCGAAGGGCTGATAAATTCGCTCATCAACGATGGAGTGCGCAAGCTGGTGCTCGACCTCACTCACGTTGAAGTTGTGGATAGTGCGGGACTGGGCATCATCATGCGCACGTCTGGAGAGATCGAACAAGTCGGTGGCCAGTTGCGGATCTCCGGGGCCAACGAGCAGGCGCAGCGCCTGTTCGATATCACGCATACAGCAACGATTCTGGCCATCGATCCTGACCTCGTGACCAGTATCAGGAAGATGCAGGACGGAAAGGCGACGTCGGCAGGTCAGCCATCTTGAGTTTGCTCTCCCGAGTCCAACTGCAGCCCACCGGTTAAGTCGCTGATCTTTTCAATACGGTGCTCCAGGCACCACTTCTCCAGCGAATCTACGAGGGTCTCGCAGGCGCAAGGGTCCCAGAAGTTCACGGTGCCGACCTCGATGGCGCTGGCGCCGGCGAGCATAAACTCAACCACATCTTCGGCGGTGCTGATGCCGCCCATACCGATCACCGGAATCTTCACCGTCCTGGCTGCCTCCCAAACCATGCGTAAGGCGATCGGCTTGATGGCCGGGCCGGAAAGGCCAGCAGTGACGTTGGAGATCCGAGGCTTGCGAGTTTCGGCATCGATCGCCATCGCAACGAAGGTGTTGACCAGCGAGATGACGTCGGCGCCTGCATCCTCAGCGGCGCGCGCAACTTCGGAAATGCTGGTGACATTGGGCGAGAGTTTCACGATGAGTGGTCGAGCCGCGACTTTTTTCACCGAGCTAACCACGTCGAACAGCATCTTCGGGTCGCTGCCGAAGGCGATGCCGCCGCACTTGGTGTTAGGGCACGACACGTTCAGCTCGTAGGCAGCAATGCCTTCGCCGTCGTTGAGCATTCGCACCACGTCTTCGTATTCCTCCTGGGAGTGGCCGAAGACGTTGCAGAAGAAAACAATGTTCTTGATTCTGCGGAGGACGGGAAGCTTCTCTTCCAGAAAAGCACGCGCGCCGATATTCTGCAAGCCGATGGCGTTCAGCATGCCGGCTGCGGTCTCAAACAGTCGCGGAGGAGGGTTGCCGGCCATTGGCTCGCGCGAGAGGCCTTTGGTGACAAAGCCACCCAGGCGGTCGAGTGTGACCACGTCCTCGAATTCGACTCCGTAGCCAAAGCTGCCGCTGGCAGCCAGGACCGGGTTCTTCAACTCGATCCCGGCGACGTTTACGCTCATGTCGAGCGCGGCTTTCGGAGCAGGGCTCAAGCGCGAGTCTCCGTCATTGCGCTTCTCTCTCACGGCGAACCGTGATGGGCTGTCTCACCGTGGCGGCGCGCTCCAGTTTGTCCCAGGAGAAGCCACGGCCCTCCATGGCGCGCTTGAGCGTCCGGAACAGCACGATAGAGAACAACTGCCGATAGGCAAAGCGCTGCAACCACACGTGGCCCAGCAAGAGGAAGTCGCGCTTGCCGCCGGGTTGCTGCCGTTCCAGGGCGAAGGCAATGGCCGACGCGATGAAGTCAATCACCATGAACAGCGCGAAATAAACCACCAGGCGATGGAAGCTCGCCGGATTCGCCGACTCGGGATGAAAATAGCGATTGTAGGCGTAGATCCCCGCACCCACTACGAACATGATGTCAATGAACGGTGACACCAGGGGCAGCAGAATCTGGAAGATGACCATGTTGGGGATTGCAACCCAACCGAGGGCGCCTTTCTGCTTCACCGCCGCGCGGTGCTTCCATACCGATTGCATGATGCCAAAGGACCAACGGAAGCGCTGCCGCATTAAGGTGCTTGCGTTGCTGGGCGCCTCGGTGTAGGCCAGCGCACGGTCTTCGTAGTTTACCCAATAGCCAGCCTGCAGCAGCGCCATGGTGAGGTCGGCATCTTCGGCAACCGTGTCTGGATGGTAGCCGCCAGCTGCACGCACGGCGGCGGTGCGCCAGGCCCCGATCGCCCCGGGAACCACGCTGACCGCGTTAAGCGTGTTCAGGGCGCGGCGTTCAAAGTTCTGGCTGGTGATGTACTCCAGCGCCTGCCAGCGTGTCCACAGGTTTACTCGATTGCCAACCTTGGCATTGCCGGCCAATGCCGCCACCTTCGGATCACTAAAATGCGGAATCAGTTTCGAAATTGCGTCGGGCGCAATGAGCGTATCGGCGTCGATGCCGATGAAAAGCTCCTCCGTCACGTGTTCTAGTCCGTAGTTGAGCGCTTCTGCCTTGCCGGAATTGGGCTTGGTGAGCACAGTTACGCGCCCGGTGGCTATTTCCTTGCGGAACGTGTCGCGCGTGACCTCCAGTGTTGCGTCTTTGGAGCCGTCATCAATCACGATGACGCGCAGGTCCTTGTAGTCGGAATCGAGCACCGAGCGCACAGTGTGCTCAATCACTTTTTCCTCGTTGTAGGCCGGGATGAGCACCGCGACAGCCGGCCGGTAGTTGAGATCGAACCGCGTTTTACGGCGATGGAAGCGGTCAAAAATGGCCAGCGCGCCCACCAGCACGAGGCGTCCGCTCATCAGCACGTCGCCCACGAAGAAGACGAAGATGATGAACGACGAGACCATGCCGAACAGCGAGAAGTTCAGGCTGTCAACCCACGCCGCCCAGTGTTCATTGGTAGTGATTGGCGGCATGACGTCGGCGCGGGTCTTACCCATCAAGGCTGAAACCAGCACGATTTCGTAGCCGCGCGTCTGCAAGCCGTCGATAATCAGAGGCAGCGCTTTGACAGTTTGACTTCGGTCACCGCCGCCATCGTGCAGCAGGATGACATTGCCACAGCGCAAGTTTCCCGGCGCGCAAGGCGGCAGATTAGAGAGTACGTCCTTGGCGATCTCGTCCGCCGAACGCCGCGGATTGTCACGCCAGTCGTTCGGATCAATCTTCTCCCCGACCGTGATGAAACCCATGTCCTGCGCCAGTTCTAGGGGGCGAACCTCATCCGCTGTGTCGGGGGCCTCGTCAATGGCGTACGGGGGCCGCATCAGCACCGGTTTCACATCCAGCTTGCTCTCGAAAAGCCGCTCCGTCAGGTTGAGCTCCACTTCGAAGTAGCGCTTCGAAATGCCGGTGATATCAGGATGGGTGAAGGTATGGTTTCCAATCTCGTGGCCTTCGTTGTAAATGCGTTTGGTGATGCCGGGGAACTTCTCTACTTCGGCGCCGATGAGAAAGAACGTGGCCTTGGCGTTCTTCTGCTTCAGAATATCGAGGATCTTGGGGGTCCACTCCGGATCCGGGCCATCATCGAAGGTGATGGCTACGACCTTCCGCTGAGTACCGCCGTACATATCGACCACATACGGCTGCGGCAGGTTCTTGAAGATCTCGTCGCTGACTAGGTGGTTGGCGTCAATTTTGATCTGGCGCTCGCCCGGCGCCGGCCGCGCATCGATGCGCAGAATTTCGCCCTCACCTTCGATGTCCACGTCTTGCCCCGGAGGGACAGTCTCGAGCTTCGCGGGCGCTCCGGCTTCGTACGGTTTGTCCCAGACAGCCCAAAGCGAGCGGTCTTCAGAGCCGAGCCGCCACAACGCGAACGTGTAGATGCCCAAAGCATGAGCGGCGCGCATCTGGTTGAGCGCAGTCACGCCGTCGAGAAACCACACATCGTGCCGGACGTTGTTATCGTCCAGGTAGGCGAAGTGCGGGTTCATGGCGTCGTCGTCGAAGTTGACGTCGGTGGCAGCGTCCGAGGCTTCGAGCCACGCCTCCTGCACAGACACGTTGTGCACAGCTTCCGGCGGCGTGCCTTTCTTCTGGCCCTTCTTCATCGCCCAGTCGTACCCGTAGTTGCCGAGGGCGCAGATGATTTTTTCCTTGGGGATTACTTTCAGGGCGTCCCGCAGGTTGCTGAGGAACCAGTCCTGGCCGGCTACAGCGCCTGGTTCGCCTCCGGGATAGTGCTGGTCATAGTTCATCAGGATGAGACCGTCGGAAATCCTGGCAATTCCGGCGTAGTCGAAGGTCTTGTCATTCACCGGCACCGCGACGTAAAGTTTCATGCCCTTGGCGTGCAGCTCGTCATAAAGCTCCTGCACCAGGTCGCGAAAGTCGGCGCGCGATTTCTCCGGAAACGCTTCGATGTCGAGCGTGATGCCCTTATACTGGTCAGTGGCCAGAAAGGTCATCAGCTCACCGCGGAACCGTTGCCGCGCCGCAGGATTGGCCAGAAATTGGGCGGTAATTTCGGGACGCCATTCGTTGGTGACAGGATCGAAATTGTTGACCAGCGGCAAAACGTCCGTCTGCGCCTTCTCAGCCTTGAGGAACGGCATCACCTTGTCATCGACCGAGCGTGGCTTGCCCTTCTCGTCCATCACGTCATAGAGGTTATTGAACTCGGTAACGGCCTGCAGGCGGCCATCGGCCGTAAGGACGTGCATCCACTCAGGGAAGAGGAGGTCGATCTGTGGGTAGTATTCCTTCAGCGAAGAAAAGCTGGCAGCATCCCACTGTACGTAGAATGCACCGCGGATGCCTTCATCGGAGTTCAACACCACCTGCGACGCAGGCCGTTTGGTCTTACGGTGAGTATTCTGGGCTTTGGTCGGTTTGCGTTTCTGGTTGTCCTTGAGCGCGTGATAAGGCTTCCTGATCTCAGGAAGCGCGACGGCGGGCACTGACGATCCGCGGATGATGGTCGCGATGAAAATTGCCAGCAGCAGCGTGACCACGATCACGCTGGCATCGAGGATGTAACGCAGGCGCCGCCACCGCTTGCGCTTCGCGTCGTAGAAAATCTGCTTTGACTGCGGCATTGTCTGGAATCAGGTCAATCCTAGCACTTGGATGGTAGAGCAGGCCTTCAGGCCTGCGTCCGCCGGCAAGAAAGAAACTCTCTTCCGCCGCTGAGGTCTGTGACCTCAGCGGCGGAAGCACGGTAAAGCTGCCATCGCGAACGCGGGCCTTAAGGCCCGCTCTACCCAGATGCTATATTCGCCACGTGCTGATTCAGGAGAGCAAATCGCCGGGGAGAACGGAACCGCAGCCGTTCTGGCGCATGCTCCGGGAGTCTCGGAAGTACTTCCTGCTGGTCACACTGGCCGCACTTCTGCCGCGGCTTTTCTTCTACTTTAGATTCCCGCACGTCACCGGCGATTCGCTGATTTACGGCGATATCGCCAAGAACTGGCTTGACCACGGTATCTATGGACTTTCCCATGTCGAGGGCCCGCAGCCAACCTGGATCCGCCTGCCCGGATATCCGGCCTTCCTCGCGGCCTGCTTTGTGCTATTTGGACGTGAGCATTATCACGCCGCGTTGCTGGTGCAGATTGTTGTCGATGTCGTCACCTGCTTCTTTATCGCCGATCTAGCCCGGCGGACACTGTCCGGGCGTGCGGCTCGCTTTGCCTTTCTGCTGGCGGCGCTCTGCCCGTTTACCGCCAACTACACGGTGGCCCCCCTGGCTGAGACGCTCAGCATCTTTTTCACGGCGCTGGCGCTGGACTGCGCCGTGGCGGCGTTCACTGCCTTAGATAAAGGGCGCAATTCTTGGACGACTTGGACGTGCTGCGGGTTAGCCTTGTCCGCGGGCATCATGCTCCGTCCCGACGGCGGCATCCTGCTGGTCGCCGTCGGATTGTTTCTGCTATGGCGTATGTGGAAGCGGCCAGCGGAGAGAGCGCGGTTGTTCTGGGCTGGAACGCTCGTGCTGGCGATCTCCGTCGCCCCTCTGGTTCCGTGGACGCTGCGCAACTGGCGTGACTTCCACCGCTTCCAGCCGCTGGCGCCGCGCTACGCCAGCGATCCCGACGAGTTCGTCCCTGACGGATTCGACAAGTGGATGCGGACCTGGGTCGTCGATTACGTTTCCACGGAGGAAGTGTACTGGCAGGTACCTAGCGGGGATGTTGATCTCAACAATCTTCCTTTGCGCGCTTTCGACGACGAGCAGCAGCGCGAGCAGACCGAGGCCATCTTCAACGACTATCGCAAAACCCACGTTGTCGGCCCGGAGCTGAACGCCCGCTTTGCCGAGCTGGCGAACGAGCACATACGACGGCATCCGCTGCGCTATTACGTGTGGCTGCCGCTCTTGCGAATTGGCGACATGTGGCTGCGCCCGCGCACCGAGATGCTGCCGCTCGACACCCGCTGGTGGGAATTCGGCGATGACACGCGTGCATGCGTCATCGCGACGTTGTGGGGCGCGCTGAACCTGCTGTTCCTGTTCGCCGCGGTAATGGGAGTCGTGCGCGGCCCGCGCCCACGATGCCTCGCTCTGATGCTGCTGTTCATCCTGCTGCGCTCGGCATTCCTCGGCACAATGGAAAATCCCGAGCCGCGCTACACGCTGGAGTGCTATCCCGTAGTGTTCGTTCTTGGCGCGGCGTGGATTTCGGGGTGGAAGAAACGCGTGGCCGCAGAGTGAAGGGCCGGGCTTGCAACGACTGCCAACCGTCAATCAGATATCGAGGTTCTTCACATCCAGCGCGTTTTCCTCGATGAACTTGCGGCGTGACTCAACATCCTCGCCCATCAGGGTGGAGAAGATGCTCTCGGTCGCGGCTATGTCTTCAAGCTTCACTGAGAGCAGCGTGCGGCGCTCCGGATCCATAGTGGTTTCCCAGAGTTGCTGCGAACTCATCTCGCCCAGGCCTTTGTAGCGCTGCACAGTGTAGTCTTTGCGGCCTTCGTTGAGCACGTAGTCGAACAGTTCGCGCGCCGAGGTTTTCTCCACGGTTTCGGCCTCCGTCTTGCGCTTCGACGCCTTGGGAGCCTTCTGCTCCGCCTTCTCCAAGTCAGCGCGCTCGGCGTCGCTCAGCTCTTCCTTGCCGTTGCCGCTGGCCTCTTTCTTCGCCGCCTCAATGAAGTACGGCGGCTGCATGTACTGCTCAATCTGCTTGTACTTCGACATCATCTGTCGGTACTCTGGAGTGGAAGCCAGTTCCCAGTTGATGACATGCTCGGCGCCCTGCGAGTCAACGAAGCTGAGCTCCCACAGGCTGTGCTCTTCCTCGAAACGAGGCGGCTTCACCTCTTTGATACCGCGCTCCTTCTGGATTTTCTTCAATTCCTTTTCCAGCGCAGAAAGCTTCTTGGGCGGGTTCTTGCCGTCGCCTTCAAAGTCCACGCGTTTCACCAGATCGGCGCGTGGCAGCACCTCCGTGATCTTTTCGTCGCGAATGCGCTTGTCCACCTTGTCGAAGAAGCCGATGTAGTCGTTGAGTGTGGTCATGAACTTCGTGAGCGGTGCGCCTTCCAGCGCTGCCGCTCCCTCGCCATAGCGCACGATCATCCCGTCGGCGGCGCGCTTGACCATGACTTTTACGAACTCAGCATCGTTCTTGATGTACTGCTCAAACTTCCCTTTCTTGATGCGATACAGCGGCGGCTGCGCGATGTACACGTGCCCGCGCTTAATGAGCTCTTCCATGTGACGGAAGAAGAATGTGAGCAGCAGCGTGCGGATGTGCGATCCGTCCACGTCGGCGTCAGTCATCAGGATGATCTTGCCGTAGCGCAACTTAGCGGCATCGAAATCTTCCTTGCCGATACCGGTGCCCAGCGCCGTAATCATGGCGCGAATTTCTTCATGCCCGAGCATCTTGTCGTAGCGCGCCTTCTCCACGTTCAGGATCTTGCCCTTGAGCGGCAGGATGGCCTGGAAGCGGCGGTCGCGGCCCTGCTTGGCGGTGCCGCCAGCGCTTTCGCCCTCGACCAGGTACACTTCGCAACGGTCCGGTTGGCGCTCCTGGCAATCAGCCAGCTTGCCCGGCAGTCCACCGCCATCGAGAGCGCCTTTGCGGCGGGTGAGATCGCGTGCCTTGCGTGCCGCTTCGCGCGCGCGGGCTGCTTCTATGGCCTTGTTAATAATCTTCTTGGCCACCGGCGGATTCTGTTCGAAGAAGCCTCCCAGACGCTCGTTTACGAATGCCTGCACAATGCCGGCAATGTCGGAATTGAGCTTACCCTTGGTCTGCCCTTCGAACTGCGGCTGCGATAACTTGACGCTCACGACCGCTACCAGTCCTTCGCGGACGTCGTCGCCCGTCAAGTTCTCCTTGACATCCTTGAACAGCCCAAGCTGCTGCCCAGCGTAGTTGACGGTGCGCGTCAGCGATGTGCGAAATCCCGACAGGTGCGTACCGCCATCCACGGTGTTGATGTTGTTGGCGAAACTGAACACGGTCTCCGAGTAGCCGTCGTTGTACTGCAGCGCGATCTCCATACCGACGCCATCGCGCTCCGCTTCCATGTAGATCGGCTTGTCGTGCAGCACGCTCTTGCCGCGGTTCAGGTGCTTGATGAACTCGGCTATGCCGCCGTTGTACTTGAAGTCAGCGTGCTTGGGTTCGCCGGTCTTGGGATCAGTGGCGCGCTCGTCGGTCAGCGTAATGAGCAGGCCTTTGTTGAGGAAGGCCATCTCGCGCAGGCGTTGCGCCAGGGTGTCGTAGTTGTATTCCGTAGTCGTGAAGATGTCCCGGTCAGGCAGGAAGTGCACCTTCGTCCCGCGCTTCTTGGTGTTGCCGGTCTTCTTCAGCTTGCTGGCGGCCTCGCCCTTGGAGTAAGTCTGCTCCCACACTG
Source organism: uncultured Acidobacteriaceae bacterium (assembly GCA_963823635.1). Lineage (GTDB taxonomy): Bacteria > Acidobacteriota > Terriglobia > Terriglobales > Acidobacteriaceae > Bog-257. The sequence continues at coordinate 259,317 of CAWGMV010000011.1, forward strand.
AACCATCACGCCAGATCTCCAACTCGAGCAAATGACTCAATGCGTTGACGCACGAAACGCCGACCCCGTGCAGGCCGCCGGAAACTTTGTAGGTGGAGCTGTCGAACTTTCCTCCCGCGTGCAGCATTGTCATGACGACCTGTGCCGCCGGCAGACGCTCGCCGTCAACGTCCATCTCTTCCACCGGAATACCGCGCCCGTTGTCCACCACGGTGATGGAGTTGTCGATGTGGATGGTCACGTCGATGTGATCGGCGAATCCCGCCAGCGCTTCGTCGACCGAGTTGTCCACGACTTCGTACACGAGGTGATGCAAGCCCAGCTCTCCAGTCGAGCCGATGTACATGGCAGGACGTTTGCGTACGGCCTCCATGCCGCCGAGGACTTTAATGGAGTCGGCGGTGTACTCGCCGTTAGCGTTGCCGTTGCCATTCCTCGCCGCCTTGCGACTGCGTTTTTCGCTCTCGGCTTCGATGATTTTGCTTTCTTCTGTCGCCGCAGCAGCGGCTGACTCGGACTGTTTTGCTGGCATCCTGCTCCATTCCCTCGGCAACACAAATCAGGCGTCGGTTGCCGTTCTTGCGGAAGGATCGCAGCCGTAGGGGCTACCTTCGGAGATAACCCGTATCTACCTTAAATTTCAATGGCTTAACAGGTCACGATCCTTGTCTATTGTACCACAGGAAGGAGTGACCTGACGATGGCTGTCAGCGGTGTAAAGCGTGGTTCCTCAGCGACTTATGAGGTGTCGAGTTTGCTTCCCGGGGCAATACCACGGAGGCCATAAGAATAAACGCAATTCGGGGCAAATGCGTCACAGGATTTTTTGTAAAAATTTGTTAAGGCTTCCCGAAATGGCACACACACCCGCCCCGCCGGCAGCTCTGTCCGCAACTCTCACGGCCGATATTCACCTGCGCTAGGCAATCACCGAAGTGCAAAAGGCACACTTGCGCGCGTCAAGCGGAATATCGCTCTGACACTCCGGACACTTTTTCTTGTCGGGGAGCGCCTGTTTCTCGAAGCGCTTCATGAGCGCGTTCACCGGCAATACCACAAAGTAGTACACCGCCGAGGCAATCAGCAGGAAAGAGATGATCGCGTTGATGAAATCCCCGTAAAGGAACTTAGTTCCATTGAATTCGAAGTAGAAGCTGGAGAAGTCGGGCTTGCCTGCGATGGCAGCAATGATAGGAGTCAGCAGATCCTTAACGAAGGCAGTGACAACTGCGCCAAACGCAGCGCCGATCACCACGCCAACGGCCAGGTCAACCACGTTGCCGCGCAGAACGAACTCGCGAAATCCTTTGAACATGCGGACCTCCCTGAGATGACTCAAGTTACGCGAAAACCTGATTGCAATTCAAGCGTTATCACAGGCCCTGGATAGCGGCCCGCGGAACAGATGGCGCGACGGTGAGGGCATCGTTTGGGAGATCGTTTTCGGGGCCTGTTTGTACTTCTTCGCTGCCGGTCTTTATCAGAAATTTGTGAAGAAAAACAGAACTCCGGAGAAGTGATGGAACCAGCTTGACTTCGGCATCCGTGCGAGTTATCAATGAATTCTAGCAAAGGGTGAAGGAGTTCACCCGAACCGCTGTCCTACCTGTACCGGGACAGATGATGACTCCTGACGAGGAAGACTTGTCGCGGGGTCATGTCCCCGGCAAGCTTCCGGCAACAATTCAGGAGCAACGTCAATCGGCGGCGCTCGTTGAGATCGGCCGCTCGGATTATTTCGGCAAACGAAGGACCTGCATTGCGCGAGAACGACACCACGTTGAATCCGAGCCAGCGCCAACGCTTGCTGGGTACATGTAAGCACATTGACAGGTTGTTGGGGGATATCGAAGAGACCCTGAATGCTGTGGCTTCCAAGAGTGCCTTCCCAGATTATGTTGCCGACATCACTCCGCAGCAGAGGAAAACGATCGAAGAATACATCGCCCGGCTACGAGGACAACTCCTGCGAGTTTTGGCGAGACAATCGCTCGCTCCCGAAGAGCCTCGCATCTCGGCGGCCCATGCGATCCATGTCGGTCTCACGTTCATCGAGATTGCCATCGCGGAGCTGGCTCCGCACTACATGCGGGGTTACGGCCCGGTGTCGGATCAGGGCGCCAGAGATCTTCATGGCGTAATTGCGGAGCTACAATCCACCGTCAAAGAACTGAATCGGTATCTGCTCCAGTCGAGCTCAGGCGCAGCGCGTAATAGCAACGATAACGAGGTCCGAAATCCCCGGTGATTTCGGAGCGAAGAATAGTCATGATTTCCAATTCAACAATTTTCGAACGTGAAGAGGAACTGGAGCAATTGCGTAAGCGCTTTTTAATTCGGCGTTCGTTCCTCTTTCACGGACCGGTGGGCGTCGGAAAGACTTTGCTATTACGGCAGGTGGTGTCGGAATTCACTGACGTCTTGTACAGTCCACAGAACCCGACTTCACAGTCGCTCTACCGAAATCTGGCGGTGTCGTTGCTCGAACTGGAGCAGCCTGTGCTCGTCAAGTCGTGCCCGCAGGGAAGGGAGTCTCTTCAGGAGAAAACCGTCATCTCCCTAAAAGGACTTGTACGCGATGCATTGCACGACTCGAAATATCTGGTAATCATGGACCATCTTGTGCAGCCTTCGCAGGCGCTGGCGGCGTCAATTCGCGAGCTCATGTTGAACTGCTCGGTCCCAGTGATCGCAGTATCACGTTCCGCCCACATGGAGGATGCCGGATTCGTACTACCGCTGCTTCCTGACCGGTCGGAGAGATTTTCGCTCCAGAATTTCGATTCTGGACCTGCCCGCCGTTTTGCCGTAGTCTCTGCCGAGAGAGAAGGTGTAACGGCGAAGAATATCGAGCAGTTTCTGGCTAGGGTGGTCGAGTTCACCGACGGGAATCCCGGAGCCGTGCTCCAGATGATTCGCTTGGCCAAGGCTCCCAAGTACTTGCACGAGAGCCAGATCAAGATCGCTCCTCTTTTCATTGATTACCGAATCGCGATGGTGAGTCAATGATCCACGTGTCGATGGAAGCTCGTTGAGCGAACCCAAGATGCACAAAGTAGAAGACATACCAATTCCCAACGAGGCTCCCGTTGCCCGGCCTCCCGGCGCGCATGCACTGGATCGACTGGCTGCAATGGCCGAGCAGTTGGGCGAAGGTTCGGTTAGTGCTGACGTGCGGCAGCTTGTCGCACGAATCAATGAGGGGCGTTTCTTCGTTGCCTGCGTTGGCCAGTTCAAGCGCGGGAAATCCACCCTACTCGATGCCTTCGTAGGAGAACCGATACTTCCGACCGGTGTCGTCCCCGTGACTACGGTGCCTACAGTCTTGCGTTATGGAGATACACGAGCGGCGCGCGTTCTCATCGACGGATGCTGGCATACGATTCGGCCGGAAGAGCTGCCGCAGTACGTTTCAGAAGAGTTAAACCCGGAAAACTCCAAGCTAGTCGCTGGTGTTGAGGTCTTTCTTCCTTCACCGCTGCTGGCCAGCGGAATGTGCCTTGTTGACACGCCGGGAATAGGGTCTGTCTTCTCCGGGAACACGGAAACCACCAAGGATTTCATACCGCAAATCGATGCCGCCATCCTGGTCGTTGGCGCCGACCCGCCGATCTCAGGGGAGGAATTGGCGCTGATTGAGGCCGTAGCCATCAATGTCGACGAGATTCTCATCGTGCTGAACAAAATCGACCGGGTCTCCGCCGTGGAACGGCAGCAAGCGTCAGAGTTCGCCACCAAAGTTCTCGAGGGTCGTCTCAAAAGGCCTGTCGGTCAGATCTATGAAGTCAGCGCGCTAAACAGGCTCAACAACTCTACAGATCCCGATGACTGGAACAACCTGATCGAAAATCTCAAACTCTTAGCCAGCAAATCAGGGCAGACAATCACTCGTTCGGCGGCCGAGCGTGGTATGCGCCGATTCTCGGCTTCGCTGCAGCGTTCGATCGATGAACGCGTCAGGGCGCTGAAAGAGCCGACAGCCAACTCGGAACAGAGGATTGCCAATCTTCGGCAGGCCGTAAGCCAAGCCGAGCAATCGCTACGGGACCTCGGCGCCCTCTTTTCTGCTGAGCAGATGAGACTTTCGATGACGCTGCTTCGTCGCCGCAAGGAATTCTTGAAGCAGGTTTTGCCAATCGCCCGTGGAGAGTTTGAGCACGAGACCAGCGCCGTCGTGACCGCCTTTGGTCCGAGTAGGCGGCGCGAGCTTATGGCCGTCGCGCAGGCTGTCGCTCGGCGTCATGTTATGCCATGGCTGGACATGGAGGAGACGCAGGCGGAGGAACTCTACCGCGCGGTCACTCAGCGCTTCGTGAATCTGGTAAACGGGCTGTTGCAGCAAATTTGCGAGGAGTGGACGGCCGATTTCTCATACCTGCCAAGATCATTGGACGCCGAACACGGATTCCGTACGCGCTCGCGCTTCTTCTTTCATGACATGATCACTGTCGCGCGGCCGGCGTCCCCGCTGGTGTACTCGATCGACTGCCTGATGGGAGCGCTTCACATCCGTCGCTGGGTGGACAGGGACGCAGCGAGCTTTTTAGAGCACCTCCTGGATATCAACGCCTCGCGTGTTCAGGGAGATATAGAACAGCGAGTGGTGGAGAGCCGCTTACGTCTCGAATCCGACGTTCGCAGGCTACTACGCGAGGTGAGCGTATCAGCCGAGCAAGCGCTTTCAAGAGCCAGGGAGCTCATGGCGGCTGGTACCAATGCCGTGCAGGGCGAGCTCCAGCGCCTGCACGAGCTGCGGGAAGAACTCAACACCATTGCAGCCTTCCGATAAGCCACCATGTGGGGACATGTAAAGGACAAGAAATGGGGCGGAAGGCTCCGCCCCAAGGGTTCGACTCGCTAGAAAAATCTCAGCCGACCTTCACGGCTTCCTTTTCGGTGGCATTTTCCAGCTTGCGGTGCATGATGCCGGTGTACACCTGCCGCGGACGCGAGATCTTCTGCTCCGGATCCTGAATCATCTCGTTCCACTGCGCCAGCCAGCCGGCTGCGCGCGGGATGGCGAACAGCACGGTAAACATTTCGGGCTGGAAGCCCATGGCCTGGTAGATGATTCCTGAGTAGAAGTCCACGTTGGGATAGAGCTTGCGGGTGACGAAGTAATCGTCCGCTAGCGCAATCCGTTCCAGCTCGATGGCGATATCCAACTTGGTGTTGCGACCGGTGACCTCGAACACTTCGTTGGCAACCGCCTTGATGATGGCGGCGCGCGGGTCGTAGTTCTTGTAAACCCGGTGCCCGAAGCCCATCAGCTTGAGCTCGCCTGCCTTCACTCGCTTGATGTAGGCAGGAATGTTCTTCACCGAGCCGATTTCATCGAGCATGCGCAGCACTTCTTCATTGGCACCGCCGTGTAGCGGGCCGGAGAGCGCCGACGCTGCACCTGCCATCGACAGGTACGGGTCGGCCTGCGAGCTGCCGATCACCCGCATGGTGGTCGAACTGCAGTTCTGCTCGTGGTCCGCATGCAGGATAAACAGCACATCCAGCGCGCGGGCGATGACTGGACTGGCCACGTACTTCGGCTCGGTCATCTTCCACAGCATGTTCATGAAGTTCTCGGCGTAGCTCAGATCGTTGTCCGGATTTACGTAGGGGTGGCCGCGGCGATGGCGGTAGGAACAGGCCGCCAGGGTTGCCATCTTGGCGATGAGGCGCACGATTTGCTTGTACCGGTTCTCCGGATCATGTACGTTCTTCGCCTCGGGATACACGGTTGAGAGAGCTGCCAGAGTGCTCACCAGGATTCCCATTGGATGGGCATCGTAGCGAAAGCCATCGATGAAATGCTTGGTGTTTTCATGCAGCATGGTGTGGAAGGTGATGTCGTGCGTCCATGCCTTATCCTGCTCAGGCGTGGGCAGCTCACCGTGCAACAGCAGGTATGCCACTTGCAGATAGGTGCAATGCTCGGCGAGGGTCTCGATATCGTAACCACGATAGCGAAGGATGCCCTTGTCGCCGTCAATGAAGGTGATACTGCTCTTGCATGAAGCTGTATTCATGAACGCGGGATCGTAGGTCATGAGACCGAAGTCCTCGGGATCCGTCTTGATCTTCCGCAAGTCCATGGCGCGGATGGTCCCGTGCTCGATCGGAGCTTCATAAGTTTTGTCGTTGCGTTGGTCCGTAATGGTCAAAGCGCTCTTCGGCATGACCTGTCCTCCTGATAGGAAACGTATGAAAGTAGGGAGTGATGCCTGAACGACTGTTCGTTCCCGAGTATTCTACTGCCGACGCCTCGTCAGCAAAAACACAATGCGCACACCGGCGTGAGACAGCCGTCACACATGGTTGTGATGTCGCACATACCGCGGAGGACTCACAGCTGCGCTTATTTTTCCTTGCTGGAGGTGTCTTTGGAGGGAGAAGCATCGGCTTTGCCGGCGCCCGGCTTGCTCTCAGAAGAGGAGGACGAGGCTGCGCCGTCTCCGCTCGACCTGCCAGTGGAAGAGCCTTTCCTGGCGTAGTCAGTGACGTACCAGCCCGAGCCTTTGAATTGCACGGCCGGCGCGGAAAGCACTTGCTCCAATTCGCCTCCGCAGTGCGGGCAGACAGTCAGCGGCGGATCGGAAAACTTCTGGATCCGTTCCGTCAGGCTGTGACACTTCTTGCACTGGTATTCGTAAAGAGGCAATGGAATGTCCGATTCTTCTAAGTTATTGATTCTATTTCCCGCCAGCGGATGCGGTCAATTTGCGGCTAAGCCGGCTGCGATCGATGGCAGGTGGGTCTTGCCATTCGTGCTCGCGCCGACGAAACTAGGCAGATGAAAGTCATCGCCGTTATTCCGGCGCGGCTCGCTTCTACGCGCCTGCCGCGCAAGGTATTGCGCGAGATCGCCGGCCAGCCGATGTTGGCTCACGTCTATGAAGCCACGCGAGCCTGTTCCCAATTGCAGGACGTGATTGTTGCCACGGATTCGGAGGAGATCGCCGCGGTATGCTGCCGGAATAGCTGGCCTTGCCGTCTGACGTCGCCCGCGAACCGCAGTGGGACCGAGCGCGTGCACGAGGTCGCGCAGTCGATCGAGGCCGACGTCTACGTTAACGTGCAAGGCGATGAGCCGCTGGCCCGGCGCGAGCACCTCGATGTTCTGGTGCAGCTGATGGAACGTCAGGGGGTAGACGTCGGAACGCTGAAGACTCCGTGCACCGCTGAGGATGTGAACAATCCCAACGCGGTGAAGGTCGTTACCGCTTTGGACGGGCGGGCGCTGTATTTTTCTCGTGCCACGATTCCGTTCGATCGCGACGGCGGCGCGCAAGTGCGCTACTCCAAGCATCTGGGCTTCTACGCCTACCGCAAGTCGGTGCTGGACGCCTTCTGCGCGTGGCCGGAATCGCAACTGGAGTGCAGCGAACGTCTGGAGCAGCTACGGTTTCTGGAGCATGGAATCGCGATCTACGTTGCTGAAACTCCGTTCGACACGGTTGGCGTGGATACGGAAGAGGACTTGCGGCGAGCGGAAGCAATCCTTCGCGAACGGCATAGATAAGGTTCAGGCTTCTATCGGCTGGTGTTGGCTCGCCCACGCTTCTGCCGCAGCGACCCGTTTTCCAATCGAGGGATGCGAATGGAAGAACCACTCAACCAATTTCGAAGGCTGGCGCTCGGCCAGGTTCTGGTCGGCCAGCTTCTGCATGGAGCTGATGAACGGCTCAATTGCGGAAATGTTTTCCCAGGCGTAACGGTCAGCTTCGCGTTCGTGGCGGCGCGAGATGGCATTCAGCGCCGGCATCAGCAGAAAGCCGAGGACCGTCGCCACCAGCGCGATGAGCGGTAAGTTCGCAAAGTCGTACAGACGCGGGTCGAGCACCGGAAACCAGTTCTTCGCGATCACAAAACGAAGGACCTGGTTCACCAGCCAGAAACCGAAGAACGTGATGCCGACCTGCAGAAAAATGCTCTTCATGATGTGCCGGCGCACGTGGTGCCCAAGCTCGTGGGCAAGGATGGCCTCGATCTCGTCGTCCGAGTAGTGTTCAAGCAGCGTATCGGAGAGAATGATGCGGCGGGTTGAGCCCAGGCCAGTGAGCGCTGCGTTCGCCTTCTTCGATTTCTCCGAAAGCTTCCATTCATACACGCCGCGGACGCGCGTGCCGGCGCGTTCGCCGAGCTTCGTCAGCCGCTTGCTGAGGCCGTCGTTCTCCAGCGGCTTGAACTTGTAGAAGATGGGCATGAGCACGACCGGCGCAAGCTGGGCCATCAGCAGAAAAAGGCCGGTGAAGACAGCCCAGGCTACAATCCACCAGCGCTGCGGCGCAATGCGGATGATTCCGTATACGAGTTCGACCATGATGCCGCCGAGCACGAGATTCACCAGCCAGCCCTTACACTCATCCCACAGCCAACCAAGCAATTGCTGGTTCGAAAGGTGGTATCGGTGTTCGAGCCGAAAGCCGGTGAAATCGAGTGGCGCGCTCAGTATTTTCGCAATTATCGAAAACATCAGGACATAGAGAAAAACCGCGAAGAAGTAGTGCTGGCGTGCTCCCAGATACGACCAGTCGCGCAGTTTGCCGGTCCAGCCCGTGACCAGCAGCAGCACCAGCAGCGCAAAGCCGATGAACATGTCCGCCATGCTCAGCCAGCGCTGGAGGCGGTTATAGCGGCGCACCTCGGGCGAATCAGCCGGTTGCGGATTGGGAGTTGTAACCATTCTTTTGGTTCGGGAGAACGCGACGGCAGGGGGCGCAGTCGTTCTCAGTGTTTGATTCCAGTATGCCAGAAATCGCGAATAACGTGCCCTCGCTTTATACCGAGGCGGTAACTTCCTGCCCCATCTTGACGAACGCTTTCGTCTCTTTCAGAATCTGCGAGACCAGTTCGGGCGAGGCAGCCTCGCAGTAGATCCGCAGGAGGGGCTCAGTCCCCGAAGCCCGGACCAAGACCCAGGCCTCGGCGCCGTTACCGTTGGTTGGCGCGTCGAGAAAGAACTTAACGCCATCCAGCGTTTCCACCTTCTGCACCGCGAAGCTGCCGATCGTGGCCGGCCTGGCGTTGGCACGGCGCATGGCCTCGTCGCGGATTTCGTTGGTGATGTGCAGGTCAATGCGGCCATAGTGATGCTCGCCGTATTCCCGCTGCAGGTCGTTCACGAGCTGGCCGAGCGGCTTGCCTTCCTCCGCCATGATGTTGGCCAACAGCAGCGAGTTCAGGATGCCATCACGCTCCGGCATGTGCCGCCGGATGCCGATGCCGCCCGACTCTTCGCCGCCAATCAGGATGTCGCGCTCCAGCATGAGATCGCAGATGAACTTGAAGCCGATGCCGCACTCATGCAACTTGCGGCCGTATTTCGCCGCAATGCGGTCAATCATGCGCGTGGTGTTGAAGGCCCGTACGATCTCGCCCGGCCATTGTTTGCGCTTCAGCAGCCATTCCAGAATGATGGAAAAGCACTTTTGCGAATCGACGAAGCTGCCGTCTTCTGCCACCGCGCCGATGCGGTCGGCATCGCCGTCGGTGGCCAATCCCGCCTGGCAGCGCTCGCGCACCACGGTTTCCTGCAACATCCCTATGTGCGGCGGAATCGGCTCTGGGTTGATGCCAGGAAAGAGCGGGTTAAGTTCGGCGCGAATTTCCAGATGCTGGATGCCGTTCTCCGCGAAGATCTCCTTAATCATGCCGCGCGCTGCGCCGTACATCACGTCTATGGCGAACTTGAAACCGGCGCGCTGGACCGCCTTCAGGTCGACGAAATTCTTGATTGCAGCGACGTAGGGTGCCTTGAAGTCGGCAAGCGTAACGCTGCCGCCCTTGCGTTCGAGACGCGGCGACTCCAGCTCGCCTTCGATGGCCTTCATGATGGTTGGCGTGCCCGAGCCGCCGTACCAGGCTTTGTATTTCACGCCATTCCAGTTGTAGGGATTGTGGCTGGAAGTGATCATCACGCCACCCGCGGTTCCCAGGTTCTTCACCGCGTAGGACAGTGCAGGAGTTGGCGTGTAGTCGTTGCAAAGGCGCACTGCGATTCCCGCGCCGGCCAGAACTTCGGAGATGACTTCCGCCGCGCGCCGCGAGGCGAATCGCGTGTCATAGCCGACGACGAGGCCTTTGCTGACGTCCTCATTCTTGTGGACATAGTGCGCCATCGCATTGCCGACTCGCCGCACGTTGTCAAAGGTGAAGTCCTCGGCGATGATGCCCCGCCATCCGTCGGTCCCGAATTTGATCTGAGTGGTCATCAGTTCGTCTTATACCAGTTCCTTCAGCTTCTTCTCATCCAGATACTTCACGACTTTGCCCACATCCTGCGAATGTTGGCGCGTGGTGATCAACAGCGCGTCGTCGGTCTCCACCACGACCAGGTTCTTCACGCCAACCGCCGCAACGAACTTGCGCTCGGAATGAATGAAGTTACCCTCTGCACTCAGGGTGAAGCTCTGCGGCGCACGGATTACGTTCTCGCCATCTTTGCCTGAGCTGCGGTGTTCATAAAGCGCGGTCCACGAGCCCAAGTCGTTCCAGCCAAAGCTGGCCGGGATGCAGTAGATGTCTGACTTGCCTTCGCCTTTGGCCGAGCGCGGTTCCAGAACGGCGTAGTCAATGCTGATGTTCTCGCACTTGGGATAGAGTCTGGCGAATGTCTTTTCGAAACTGCGAGTGCCGTAGCTCGCCGCAATCTCGTCCAGCAACGGTGCTGTGTTCGGTAGATGCTCGCTAAGCGCATCCGCCAGCGTCCGCGCGCCCCAGACGAACATTCCGCTGTTCCAGAAGAAATTGCCCGCCTTGATGAACTGTTCCGCGACCTCGACCGAAGGCTTCTCGGTGAATCGGCGAACCTGGAGCAACCCTTTTGCCGATTCGGCACCTGCCTCGATATAGCCATATCCGGTCTCCGCACGGGTGGGAGGGATGCCGATGACGACGATGTTCGCACCGCTGGCCGCGATATTAGCGGCATGCTTGACGTCGTCCCGAAAGCGCTTTTCATTCACGATGACGTGGTCGGAAGGAAACATTCCGATGACGGCCTGCGGATCACGCCTGGCCAGGAGAAATGCTGCCAGACCGATGGCCGGCGCCGTGTTTCGTCCAACCGGCTCGGCGATGATCTGCTTCTTCTTCAGACCCTTCAACTGGCGCACGATCGGGTCGCGAAGGTCTTGGTTGGTAATGATCCATAAGTTTCTAGTGCTGGCCAGGGGCAGAAGGCGCTCCACCGTTTCCTGGATCATGCTCTTCTCGCTATTGAGCGGGAGCAGTTGCTTGGCCATACGCTTGCGGCTCAGCGGCCAGAAGCGCGTGCCGCGCCCGCCCGCTAGTATCACGGGATGGAAAGTAAACTTCCTCAAGCTCGTTTCTCTGACCTCATGTTGCACGGACCGGCTGCGACAGCACAGTTTCCGGTTCAGTGACTGCTCCTATGGGCAGCGATGTCCGCATGATCTCTAGTTCCCACTGCGGACGCACCGTGTAGTCGCGCACCGTGGCGGGAATAACTACCGCTTGGCCGGTCGCGAAGCTGATCGGCTCCATGCCTTGCCCTTCTACGATTCCCGCTCCATCAATTGCCACTAGGATGTGCGGCGACGCGGGGCTGACTTCTGCCTCCAAAGGCCCACGCAACCTGATCTTCTCCACCTGGAAGAAGGGTGACCGCACCAGCAAGTCCGGCGGATCACACGCGCTGCGAACCACTTTACCCGCGTTGGCGTGCAGCCTCGTCGCAGCCAGTCCTTCGGCGATGTGCAATTCGCGCGGACGCCCATAGTCATAAAGGCGATAGGTGATGTCCGAGGTTTGCTGCGTCTCTACCAGGATCATGCCTCCGCCAATGGTATGCACGGTTCCGGCGGCGACGTACAGCATGTCGCCTGTGTGCACGTCAACCCAGTTCAGCAGTTCTTCAGCCCATTTGTCGGAAATCGCCTGTTCAAAATCACGTAGCGTTGTACCGGACTTCAATCCCAATGCAACCTGCGCTCCCGGGCTAGCAGCGAGCGCGTACCAGCACTCGGTCTTACCGCAGGGCTGACCGGATTTGCGGGCTTCTTCATCATCAGGATGCACCTGCACCGAAAGCTTGGCGCTGGTAAAGAGGAATTTCGTCAGCAGTGGGAAGCGGTCCTGGTACCACGCGGCCGTGCCGACAAGATCGCAGCCATATTGCTTTGCGAGCTGTCCCAACGTGCGCCCCGCCAGCGGTCCATTGGCAACGCAATTGTCCTCCCACGTGAGCCAACTCTCCCCAATCGGCTGCTTGACGACCTTGGCGTAGATAGGTCGCAGATCGCGCATTCCCCACGGCCGCTCGTCAAAGATGGGAATCAACAGGAGTGGATAGAGTTCAGCCATGAAGACCGTCAGACGCCGGCGAAAAACTTCCGCATCCGCTCCAATCCGCGCTCCAGGTTTTCAGGCGACACCGCATAGGAGAGGCGGACATGGTCCTGGGTGCCGAAGCCCTCGCCGGGGACGACCGCCACGTGAGCTTCGTGCAGCAGACGGCGCGCAACATCGGAGGCCGAGTTCAATCCGCCGCGCTCAAAATAGTGGCTGACGTTCGGGTAAGCGTAAAATGCGCCATTCGGGGATGTGCAGGTCAGGCCAGGAATGGTACGCAGACCTTCGACAACTTTGTCCCGCAAGGAAATGTAATCAGTCAGCATGTCGCGTACGCATTGTTGCGAAGCCGTCAGCGCGGTTACCGCGGCCTTCTGCACAATGGAAGTCGGGTTCGATGTGCTCTGGCTCTGCAGCTTGTGCATGGCGCTGATGATGGGAGCAGGACCGAGCGCGTAGCCCAGCCGCCAACCAGTCATGGCATAGGTCTTGGAGAGCGAGCCGATAATGATCAGCCGCTCCTTCACTTCGTGAACGCATCCCGCGGAAAAAAGCTTTCCGGTGAAATTGAGATAAACGTAGCACTCATCGGAGACTACATAGATCCCGCGATCGTGCGCCAGTCTCAGCACCGAGGCCATGTGATCCGGCTTCATCACCGCGCCCGAAGGATTGCTGGGTGAATTCAGGACGATAACCTTAGTGCGCGGCGTGATCGCGCGCTTCACCATTTCGTCGGTCAGGTCGAAGTCGTGTCGCTCATCGGTCGCGACGTACACCGGCTCACCGCCGGCATAGCGAACAATGTCTTTGAATGAAACCCAGTACGGCACCGGAAGGATGACCTCGTCGCCGTGATCCACCAGCACCTGTATGGCGTTGAACAGCGCGTGCTTGCCGCCGACCGACGCGATACAGTCCTCGCGCTTGTAGTCGGAACCGAAGTCAGCGGCGTGGCGCTTGACGATGGCGTCGCGCAGCTCAGCCGTCCCGCCAACTGGGGTGTACTTTGTAAAGTTATTGTTGATGGCAGCGATCGCCGCTTCTTTGATGTGCTGGGGCGTAGCGAAGTGCGGCTCGCCGGCACCGAAGTCCACCACGTCAACGCCGCTGGCGCGCAGCTTATCGGCCTCGGCAACGACGGCCAATGTGGACGAGGGTTCGATGCGTTGAATGCGGTTGGTCAGGAACGACGAGAGCTGGGTCCCGGCAGCGGTCATGATTTGGCCCTTCGCTTGAGATGCATTGCTGTGACGTTGGACTGCTTCTGCGCGACCTTGCGGCGCACTTGCTCCTCGACCATCTCCGGCACGAGCCCGGTCAGCGGCCCACCCAGATTGGCTATCTCGCGCACAATTCGCGAGCTCAGATAAGAGTACTTTTCCGCCGGCATCATGAACACCGTCTCCACGCGCGGCTCCATCTTGCGGTTCATCAGCGCCATCTGCAGCTCGAACTCGTAGTCGCTGACGGCGCGAATGCCGCGCAGTACCGCATTCGCATTCTTCTGGATGCAGTAGTGCACCAGCAATCCATCGAATATATCAACTGCGACGTTGTCAAGCTCCGAGGTCATCGCCTCCAGCATCCGCTTGCGCTCATCCATGTCGAACAGCGGCTCGCCCTTGTCCATGTTGCGGGCGATGGCGACGATGAGGCGGTCGAACAACTTGCTACCGCGATGAATCAGGTCGAGATGGCCGTTCGTGACCGGATCGAACGAGCCGGGATAGATGGCGACGATGTCCTTCAAGCAGCCTCGGAGAGGAAGATTTGCGCGCGATGATTTTATTCTGCGCCGCGCCCACGAGGCAATCGTGGAAAAAAGGGCGGCTGTTGATATCTCATCGTTGCGATGAGCGCGACGAGGCCCGCTCGCTGCAGAGGCCCCGTCGCAAACCGGTATATCTCACTTCCGTCCGGCTGGCCCCTTTGGCGCGGGATGCGGCGCACCTTCCGCGTTGGCAGCCGCAGCCTGCGCCTTGTCGGCGACGGAGATCAATCCCAGCGCCTTGCGCACTTCGGCTTCGATCTTCGCCGCGATGTCCTTGTTCTCCTTGAGGAACTGCTTGGCGTTCTCGCGGCCCTGACCGATGCGGTCGCCCTTGTAGCTGAACCACGACCCCGACTTCTCCAGCAAGTTCAGGTTTGCGGCCAGGTCGAGCAGGTCACCCTCTTTCGAGATGCCCTCGCCGTACATCATGTCGAACTCGGCTTCGCGGAAAGGCGCAGCGACTTTGTTCTTCACCACCTTCACCCGCGTACGCGAGCCGACCACGGCGTCACCGTCCTTGATCGCCCCTATGCGGCGAATGTCAATGCGCACCGAGGAGTAAAACTTCAACGCGCGCCCGCCGGTGGTGGTCTCCGGATTGCCGAACATCACGCCGATTTTTTCCCGGATCTGGTTGATGAACACCAGGCAGGTATGCGACTTGGCAACGATGCCGGTGAGCTTGCGCAGCGCCTGCGACATCAGTCGCGCCTGCAGGCCGACGTGGCTGTCGCCCATCTCGCCGTCAAGTTCGGCTTTGGGCACCAGCGCGGCGACGGAGTCCACCACCAGCACGTCGATCGCCCCCGAGCGCACAAGGGCTTCGGCGATCTCCAACGCCTGCTCTCCGTAGTCGGGCTGCGAGACCAGCAGGTTGTCAACATCCACGCCCAGCTTGGCCGCGTAGCCCGGATCCAGCGCGTGTTCGGCGTCCACGAAGGCCGCCATGCCGCCCTGCCGTTGCGCCTCCGCGACGACCTGCAGCGCGATGGTGGTCTTGCCGGACGATTCCGGCCCGAAGACCTCGACCACACGCCCGCGTGGAAAGCCGCCAACGCCCAGGGCGGCGTCGAAGGAAATCGCTCCCGTAGAAATCACGGAGATCGGAACCACCGCTCCCTTGCTCCCCAACTTCATGATCGAGCCTTTGCCAAACTGCTTTTCAATTTGCGTCATGGCCAGGTCAATCGCCCGGCCCTTTTCAGTTTTGTCGTCTGCCATGAATGCTGCTCCTTGCGTGCTCCGTCGCGGCGCAGTGTCTCGCCGGACGGGCGGTTGAGAATAAATCATGTTGGGTCAGTGAGGCAGGCGCCGCAGTGGAATGGGCGTTTCCACCATCCCAGCATAGGCAGAACCGGCGCGTGCCGGGGCCCGGTTAGCAAGAGGCGCATGATTCCCGACGCTGAATTATACCTCCAGATGCACCCCGGAAGCGAACAAATAGCGAAACCGTGTGCTGTTTAGTAACAACACTTTGGTGGTTCCTTTCGAGACCTCCCACGTCACAAGAGAAAAAAATCAACACCTGCCGAGTCCTTGTTTCTAATACTTTGCGCGGGATTTGGCTGCAAAGTCCTCATGCCATTGAGGTTAGGCCAAGCTCTTCCAAACACACAACTTACGCGCAACAAGCGGGCTTCGTGGCATAGCCGACGCTGATTACCTTTTCGCACGAATCATCGCCACATTCCTTTCTCATTGCCGCCGAGGTACGGAGGATAGCGGTTCGGCTTCCTAATCCGAGCACCAGCTGACGACTACTGCAACGGCTTGTCAAAGAACGATTCACCGCGCTCGTTGGCGGTGTGGGCACAACACGCCCTATACCAAAATAGACCGAAACGGCGCGCTGTCAAGATTACGAAGGTACAGGTAGGGTAACTGTACTTTCGTAACAATTTGAGGGGAGGGTAACCATCTGTAAGGCCGTCCTTTTACCGAACCGCGCTGCTGAAATCGGCGATGCCGACTCGAACTATTGTTTGCGTATGGTGATCGGTGGCGGGCGGTGGCGTACCGCCGTCCTTGGGTGGGGTGGGCGGCGCGATCTCGGCCCATGCGCCATACACTTTGTTATTGAACGCAGCGACGCCGATGTAGTCACCGAGGAAGTTGTCGCGGCGGGGGATGAAGGCGTCGTGCGTCCAGGTATAGTTAGCAAAGCTTCGGCCGCCATCGGTGGAGCGCGCCAGCGTGACCGTAGTCTTCTGGTTCTTAGGATCGAGCCGCCGGTCGTAGAAGATGACGTTGGCAGCGCCAGTCGCGGGATCTACCGCCAGCCACTGGAAGAACTGGTCAGTGCCGTCGTGCGGTTGATTCGAGTTCACGCGCACCGCCTTGCTCCAGGACTTCCCTCCATCTTCCGAAGTCGCGCAGTAGACGCCGATGTCGCCGCTGCGGTAATCGCTCCAGGTGACGTAGAGGCGGCCCCTGCGGCCATGGCGCGGGTCAATAGCAATCTCGGGAAAGCCGTTGGCGCGGTCGAGTCCGGCAAGATCGAAGTAGAGCGGAGCGGTTTGAATCACGCTGCGGCTCTTGGCGAAGGTCTTGCCGCCGTCGCGCGACGAGGTGAGCACGATAGAGTTGCCGTCGGCCCAAACGACATACAAGGTGCCATCGGCCGCAACCGCGCCGGTAAAGCCTTCGACCGCTCCATTGTCGTCGCGCGGCAGGCCGTGATGCGAGCTGATGTCGATGGGCGGCGACCAGGTCTGGCCGGCGTCGGTCGAGCGCGAAAACAGAATGACCGACTCGTCAATGCGCCATTGGGTCCAGCCGACGTAGAGGTTGCCGGCATACTTGCTGTTGGTGTTGTCGGCCACGATGTAGGGCTTGTCTTCGAAGGGAATGCCGGGCTTGGTGGGCTGCATGGCGACAGTGCGCGCGTCGGCTTCCCAGGTGGCGCCACCGTCGAGCGAGCGGCGCACAAAGACGCCGTTGCGGGTTGCGCCGTGGGCCCAGTAATTCGTGGTGCCCAGCTTGTCGAAGGCGATGTAGCAGAGGATCGCCGCCCCATCTTTGTCGTAGGTGATGGAGACGTCTCCGGAGACCTTGTAGTCCTTGGGCGCGGTGCCGCTGGCGATCTTCCAGGAATTGCCGCCGTCTTGCGAATAGGCCACCGCTGCCGGGTTCTGGTAAGCCGCCACGGCCTGCGACGGATTGTTGGGGTTGACGGCGATGGAAGGCTCGTTAAAGAAACCCGCTTGCGGCGTGATGGTGACGACCTTCCCTGGAACGGGCGGGAGTTCGGCAGACGCGGTTTGGTCCTGCGCCCGCACACCAACGGCGAGCAACAGAAGTGTCAATGTTGCGAACCTGCGCAAATTGGAGCGCATTTCGTTTTGTGTTGCGGGATAGTGTAGCCTCTTGGGTCTTTGAGTGTCGGCTGGCAGCAGCACGGCCACTTTCGAAACCGATCGTAATGCAGAGAGGTAACACTCCGCTCTGAAGGCCCAGGAACTGGCTTCGATCGGGCGTGTTTGCACAGGGCCTCCGCTTACTTGCTCACTGAGTGGTGGTCGTAGCTGATGACGCGGGTAATCATCCACGTCCCGTTATCGTTGTGCCAGAGGTTGATGAATTTCGCTTCTCCGACATTGTCGGGCTGACCAGGGTGGGTAAAGCGATGCACGCCGATCTCCACTGCACCATAGTGGGCAATCGGATAAACCTCTAGCGTTCCGGGAACGAGTTCTCGCTGTACTTTGCCGCAGATGTTGTTCTTGATGGCGTCGAGGAACACCTGGCGTCCGACGGCCAGGCCCGTTTTGTCGTGGTAGAACTCGAGGTCTTCGGAAACCATGGACGACAGGGTCTTCAGGTCGCAGTGGTTGTAGGCGTCAAACAATTTGGTATCGAGTGCCTGGACCTGCTGCAAAAGTGAATCGGGCGCACTGGAGGACTGTGCGCGAACACCGGCGAAGGGAAACACAAATGTGGTGGCGAGAATGACGGCAGCTAGAACAGGCGATCGTTGCATACTAGATCTCCTTTGCAAATGTAGATTAGCAGCACGTTTCGATCGCCCCAACCCCCCAGGAACCCGGCGCACACTTGGAGGCTGCTATAGTAAGTGCCGCCAAGCGAAAGGGGCGCGGTGATTCAGACGAAAAAGGCCGACTGGAGTAAGCGCATGGAGCGGGCGATGGACCTGGCCGGGCGGCATCCGGGCTCGGTCGAGGTGCTCGCATTTTATGGCCGGATTCTCGAATTCCAGAAAGAGCTCTACAAGGGCATCGCTTCACGGCCGGCTCCGCCGCTGAATCGCAACTCTCCATTCCACAAGCAACTTGACATTGAGGCCGCGCTGCAACAGGTGCCGGCCTTGCTTGCGCTCGTCCAGAAGAATAGCCCGGCGAAGCTGGCGCAGCAGGCCGTGGAGATAGGGCGGGGCGATGCGGAACAACATCGGCAGATGCTTTCGGATTTCCTGACTTCTTCCGATGGAAATGATCCAGCGCCATCTTCGTTCTTCGCCCGGGTGCTGCTCCAGCCGCAGGCGGAACATCTTGCCGAGGCACCGGCCGCCGACCTGACGGGATTCGCCGGCTCGGTGTGTCCGGTGTGCAGTTCGAAGCCGCAGGTCGCCGTTCTCCGCCCCGAAGGCGACGGCGGCAAGCGCTTTCTGGTCTGCTTCTTCTGCCTGACGGAGTGGGAGTTCCGGCGGATCCTGTGTCCGATTTGTGGCGAGGAAGACCACACCAAGCTGCCGCGCTTTGCGGCCGAAAGTGTTGCAGCCGTGCGCGTTGAAGCCTGCGATGCCTGTAAGCATTACCTGAAAGGGATTGATATGACCGTGGACGGCCTCGCCGTGCCCGTGGTGGACGAAATCGCCACCGCTCCGCTGGACCTGTGGGCGGCCGAACACGGGTACGCAAAGATAAGCCGGAACCTCATGGGTTTTTGACACGTATCAAGGTACAGAGCCAAGGAGGCACTATGTTCTGCGATCGATGCGGCGCCGCTGTGCAACCAGATCAGCGCTTTTGCGGTCAATGCGGCAAGCAGTTTTCCGTCACCGCCCTGGCTTATCCGCAGCCCAGCCGCGTGCAGGAACATGTTCGGCTGCTGGGTATCCTGTGGCTGGCGCTTTCCGCGCTTACTGCCGTTGGCGGCGCCGTGCTGTTCGTCCTTGCCAACACATTGTTCCTGCATCTGCACGAGATGCCCAATGTGCCGCCGGACGTGCCTGCCGGATTCCTTCATTCGCTATTCAGTGTGCTCGGGAGCCTGGTTCTGCTCAAGGCAGCCTTCGGCTTCTTTGCCGGCTGGGGATTGCTGCAGCGTGAACCCTGGGCGCGCATGCTGACCATCGTGCTTTCGTTTCTGGCGTTGTTTAACGTTCCGTTTGGAACCGCGCTCGGGATCTATAGCCTCTGGGTTTTGTTGCCCGCCCAGTCGGAGCGGGAATATGAGCTGGCTACCCGAAGCGCTGATGTTGCCTAATATTTCCACCCTCGCAAGATCGAGTAACCGCGGATTTGCCCAGATGAACACGGATTGTTGTTATTTTGATCCGTGTTCATCCGTGTAGGTCCACGGATGTTTTTCTTCTTCCGATCCGCAATTAACCCGGCTACGCTGATTTGTGAAGAAGTGTAAATAGTGAGGCCAATGGCGCCCGTTGACCGAACTTTTTTCCGCCGCATCCGTCTATAGCAGTAACCCAAATCCAAGGTGGGCGCTGCAACCCCAACTAATACGCAAACCGGCGCCCACCGCCTTTTTAGCTGCCAGCCCGCATCCCGCAGTACAATAAGAACGAGCAGTAACCATGCAGTTAACAGTTGTACAGCCCCCAGTTCATGAGGCGCGGTGGTGGGAGACGATGGCCGATGGGCGTCTCCACTGCTATCTATGTCCCCGCCACTGCCACATCGGAGAAGGCCAGAACGGTTTCTGCTTCATCCGCAGGAACGAAGGCGGGCGCCTGCTGCAACTCGGCTACGGACGGCCCGCCGCGGTCGCGATGGACCCGGTCGAGAAGAAGCCGCTCAACCATTTCTTCCCGGGAACGAAGATCCTTTCCATGGGCACCGCGGGATGCAATATGGGCTGCTTCTTCTGCCAGAACTGGGACATCTCCAAGGCCAAGTCGGACCAGGTTAACGCGCTCGACCTTAGCCCGGAACACGTGGTGGATGTGGCGCTGGAGCATCGCGCTCCGCATCTCGCGTTCACCTACAATGAGCCCACCATCTGGGGCGAGTACGTCATTGACATCGCGCGCGAGGCGCATGACGCCGGCCTGAACACGGTGATGGTCTCGAATGGCTACATTACGCGCGAAGCCTTCTTCGACATTTACAAATACATTGACGCGGCGAATATTGACCTCAAGGCCTTCACCGAGACGTTCTACGGCAAGATAACGCTCACGCACCTGCAACCCGTGCTCGACACACTGAAGTGGCTGCGCCACGAAACCGGCGTGTGGTTTGAAATCACCAACCTCATCATTCCGACGCTGAACGACGGCGACTCGGAGTTCAAGGAGCTGTGCGGCTGGGTGCTGGAGAACCTGGGCGACGATGTCCCGCTGCACTTCACCGCCTTCCATCCCGACTTCAAGCTGCAGGACAAGCCGCCCACGCCGCCGGAGACACTGCATCGCGCGCGCCGCATCGCCATGCAGATGGGATTGAAATACGTCTACGAGGGCAACATCTTCTCCGACGGCGGCAACACCATCTGCCCGGGATGCAAGCAGGTAGTCATCACCCGCTCGTGGCATTCGGTGATGGCGAACCGGCTGAAGAACGGCTGCTGCACGAAGTGTGGCACGAGCATCCCTGGGGTCTTCACGCAGGCCGAAGCCGAGCGGCGGAGAGAATGGGCGAGCGCGCTGGAGACCGCTTAACCACGCAAGAAAAAGGCGCGCTACAAAAGCGCGCCTCGAAGAGAATGCAAACAATCTTAGAAGCCAGCCAGGTTTCTGGGAGTGCCGAGACCGCTGCCCTCGTCCCAACCAACTTTGGCTGCGCCGCAAGTGCCACCGTTACTGCCCATGGTTACGTCATAGATGTACTTGCGGTAGTTGCCGGGATTGCGATACCAAGTGTAAAGCTCGTTCAGTTCCGACGAAGTGCGCGGAGCGAAGCTGCCGGCCGCGTTTACGATGCCGGCGAGCGTCGGCGAGGAAACGCTGGTTCCACCAACCTGGCACCAGCCGCCGCATCCCGTCGTGCTGTAAATCGCGACGCCGGTGTTAGGATCGGCGACAGCCGAAACGTCCGGCGTGCCGCGGTGCGGACCGGTGCGGTTGCCAACGATGAGCTGGTAGTTAGGCAGAGCCTCGAACTGGCTGATGCCGCCGCCGCCGCCGCTCCACACCGACTCATTGCCGGTGAAATTACCGTTGCTGTCACGAATGATGTGCGTGCCGCCAGAGGCCACAACATTGGGAGATGCCATGGGATAAGCGGTGCCGCAGCCAGAGTCGCCAGTGGAAGCAAAATAGACGACCGTCGGGACTGTCATGTACTGGTCGTAATCGGTTTCGCCGCTGAACTCGTCCTCGCCGAAGCTGTTGGAGACTTCACCGCCTCCAAGGTTAGCTACAGCTTCGCCACCCAGCCACTCGGCGGCGCTCATGCCGCCTTCAAATGGGTCGCTGCAGAACTGCGAGACAATGATCTGCGCGTTAGGCGCCATAGCATGGGAATACTCCACATCCAGCGCCGTTTCTGTGTCCCATCCCGTTCCGTTGCTGCTTGGACACGAGCTGCAGTCGCAGATGAACTGGATAGTCTGGGTGGGCAAACCGTATTGTGCGTTGAAGGTGTTGAAGTCGGCCTGCAGAGTGCTGTTGTGGCCGTAATCCACAACCGCGATGGCCTTAGCTCCGCCCGAGGCAACCAGAGTACCGTTCTTGGGGCAGCCATTCGTCGGCGGCGTTACCCCATAGATACAGGCTACGGAAGAAGGTGTCTCGGCGCTCGCTGGCGGACTGTTATCGGATTTAATACCGCCCTCGGGAACGAAAATTAACAGATTCGTATGCACGTTCAACCCAGGCAGGCCTTGCGTACTGGGTGGCGCTATGATTGTGCCTTTGACGGTTGAAGCCTGGTCTTGAGCGAAGCTGCTGATCGACACGACAATAATTGCCAGTACGATCATTAGCAGGAATAAACCTCTCTTCATTATTGTTACCTCTCCTTTTTCGCTGAGGTTATGGTGGCCGTTGCAGACGCCGGCCTTCAGGGTTGGCAAGAGGGAATGCCAGCTAGTGCCGCACTGAGCCGGTCGCGGCTGGTGCATGCCGGTCCGGTTGCCGCTCCCCCAGAAGCCTCTGCCCGGCCTCTGAACGGTTAGCGACATTCCCAACGATTTTCTTTCCAGTTTTGCGAGAAATCCGCAGATGGTGGTGCATATGCTATTCCACCTGCAGCCTCCATCACAACTGAGACTTAGCAGAATTTACAAATGTCCAGGCAAAAAAAGGCGCGCCACAAAAGCGCGCCTCGAAGAGAATGCAAACAATCTTAGAAGCCGGCCAGGTTTCTGGGAGTGCCGAGACCGGAGTCCTTGTCCCAGCCAACTTTGGCTGCGCCACAAGTGCCACCGTTACTGCCCATGGTTACGTCATAGATGTACTCGCGGTACTTCCCGGGAGTGCGATACCAGTTGTAAAGCGTGTTTAGTTCCGACGAGGTGCGCGGAGCAAAGCTGCCGGCCGCGTTTACAATGCCGGCGATCACAGGCGTGGCAACGCTGGTTCCACCAACCTGACACCAGCCGCCACAACCCGTCGTGCTGTAAACCGCGACACCAGTGTTGGGATCAGCGATAGCCGCGAGGTCGGGTGTGCCTTTATGCGGACCGGTGATGTTGCCAATGATGAGCTGGTAGTTGGGCAGAGGCTCGTAGGCGCTGATGCCGCCACCGCTGCCGCTCCACACGGACTCATTGCCGGTGAAATTACCGTTGCTGTCACGAATGATGTGCGTGCCACCCGAGGCGATCGCGTTGGGCGAGGCCGCAGGGTAATTCGTTTGGCAGCCCCCGTCGCCGGTCGCGGCGGTATAGACGACATTCGGGACGGTCATGTACTGGTCGTAATCGGTTTCGCCGCTGAACTCGCCGTCGTAGTCAAAGCTGTTGGACTCTTCGCCGCCGCCGAAGCTGGCTACAGCCTGCCCGCCCAGCCACTCGGCAGCGCTGTCGCCGCCTTCAAATGGGTCGCTGCAGAACTGCGCAACAATAATCTGGGCATTGGGCGCCATAGCATGCGCATACTCAGTGTCCAGCGCCACTTCCACGTCCCAGCCGGTTCCGTTGCTGCTCGGACACGAACTGCAGTCGCAGATGAACTGCAGAGTTTGTGCGGGCAGGCCGTACTGGCTGTTAAAGGTGTTGAAGTCGGCCTGCAGGGTGCTGTTGTGGCCGTAATCCACAACCGCGATAGCCCTGGATCCGCCCGAGGCAACCAGCGTACCGTTCTTGGGGCAGCCATTCGTTGGTGGCGTCACCCCATAGATACAGGCTACGGAAGAAGGTGTCTCGGCGCTCGCTGGCGGAGCGTCAGGTTTGATACCGCCTTCGGGGACGAAAATAGATAGTGGTGTATGTACCTTCAGCCCAGGCAGGCCTTGCGTGCTGGCGGGCGTTACGATCGTGCCTTTGACGCTTGAAGCCTGATCCTGAGCGAAGCTGTTGATCGAGACGGCTACAAGAGCCAATACGACCAATAGCAAAATTAAGCTCCTCTTCATTTACCTCTCCTTATGTCGCAAGGTTATTGTGGCCGTCGCAGACGTCGGCCTGCAGGGTTAGGCAAGAGGGAATGGCAACTAATGCTGCGTTTGGCTGGTCGGCGCGGCGCCATGCCGGCTTGCTTACCGCTCTGTTCAGAAGCTTCTGCCCTGCCTTCTGACTCCTTAGCAACATTCCCAACAATTGATTCCAGTTTTGCGAGAACTCTCCGCAGACGGTGGTGCATATAGTATTCCACCTGCAGCTTGAACTACAAGTGGGACTTAGCAGAATTTACAAAACCCCCCGGCGCAAAGAGTTGCAGCAAAGTGCCCCATTAGTTCACAGCACTTAAGTGCGGCCAACCGACTCTGCGATTTTTCGCAGCATTTCGGCTCAGCACTATAGCTCGGCCGTCGGTTCTACTACCATGATCGTATTCCTGGGCGCGTTGCGCGCCGTCGCCGCCTGCATTATCGTTAACGGTTCGCGTGCCCAATCCCATGACTGACCGCCAGCTCCCCGGTTCTCCGTTCCACAGCAAAGTAAAGACAGACTCACCGCATTACGAGCGCAACCAGAAAGCCATGGCCGAAATGGTGGCGCAGGTCCGCAATCAGGATGAGGTCATTCGGCAGGGCGGGGGTGAAAAGGCCATCGCCGCGCAGCACAAGAAAGGACGCCTCACGGCGCGCCAGCGGATCGGCTTGCTCATCGACCCAGGCTCTGAATTTTTCGAGCTGGGCTCATTCGCGGCATGGGGCATGTATCAGGAATGGGGCGGTGCGCCTTCGGCGGGCGCGGTCACCGGACTTGGCCGCGTGCACGGCCGGCTGGTCATGCTCATTGTGAACGACGCCACGGTAAAAGCGGGCGCGTTTTTTCCCATGACCGCGAAGAAGGTCATCCGCGCCCAGAACATTGCCATCGACAACTGCATCCCGACGATTTACCTGGTGGATTCCGCCGGCGTGTTTCTGCCGCTGCAGGAAGATGTTTTTCCCGACACCGACGATTTCGGCCGTATCTTCCGCAATAATGCCGTGATGTCGGCGCGGGGCATTCCACAGATCGCCGCCATCATGGGCATGTGCGTGGCGGGCGGCGCATATCTGCCGGTAATGTGCGACCACGTCCTGATGACCGAGGGCAGTGGTCTGTTCATCGCCGGGCCGGCGCTGGCGCAGGCGGCCATCGGGGCGAAATATTCAGCGGAGGAATTGGGTGGGGCGAAGATGCACGCCCAGATCAGCGGCACAGTGGACTTCCGCGAGCCCAACGACGAGTCGTGCCTGGAGCGCATCCGGCTGCTGGTGGACAAATTGGGTAATCGTCAGCTGGGCGTCTTTGATCGCAAGCAGGCGGAGGAGCCGCTTTATCCGGCGGAGGAAATCTACGGCATCTTCGATGGCGATCCCGCCCGCCAGTACGACATGAAAGAGATCATCGCGCGCGTTGTGGATGGCAGCCAGTTCAGCGAGTACAAGGCCGAATACGGCGAAACCGTGCTGTGCTGCTACGCGCGCATCGGCGGCTACGCCGTGGGCATCGTCGCCAACCAGAAGACGCACGTACAGCAGACTGACCGCGCGGGTAACAAGCGCGTCGAGTTTGGAGGTGTCATTTATACCGAGTCGGCGGAGAAGGCGGCACGCTTCATCATGGATTGCAACCAGAACCTGGTGCCGCTCGTCTTTCTGCATGACGTGAACGGCTTTATGGTCGGCCGCGACGCGGAGTGGAGCGGCATCATCCGCGCCGGAGCGAAGATGGTAAATGCCGTGTCGAATTCTGTAGTGCCGAAGATTACGGTTATTCTCGGCGGTTCGTTCGGCGCCGGCCATTACGCCATGTGCGGCAAGGCTTACGACCCGCGCTTTCTGTTTGCGTGGCCCTCGGCGAAATACTCCGTGATGAGCGGGGCCTCAGCGGCGGGTACGCTGGTGGAGATCAAGATCAAGCAACTGGAGCGCGGCGGTAAGAAGCTGAGCGAGGAAGACACGAAGAAGCTGTACGACGAAGTGAAGGCCACCTACGACGAGCAAATGGATCCTCGTTACGGCGCCGCGCGCCTGTGGATTGACAAGATCATCGATCCGGCGGAAACGCGCCAGGCCATCATCACTGCTCTGGAGGTGGCTGCGCTGAATCCCGAGGTTCCGAAGTTCAGCGTGGGGGTGTTGCAGACGTGAAAATCAATTGCGGATTGCGGGGATCTGAAATTTGGCACTTAGCCATTAGCACTTAGCAGTTAGCAAAGCCGACCCAACCAAATTTATGAGGAAAAGGCAAAAGTCCGCGTTCTTCTGTGTTATCCGGGGTTGGATGGTTTTGCTGACTGCTAAGTGCTAAATGCTAACTGGCAAGTGCTAACTGCTAATGGCTGAAATCACCCTCATCGAATGTCCCCGCGACGCCTGGCAAGGCTTGCCTGGACAGATTCCGACTGCCGTCAAGGTGGAGTACCTGAAGGCGCTGATCGCCGCGGGATTCAAGCACATTGACGCGGTCTCGTTCGTCTCTCCCAAGGCGGTGCCACAGATGGCCGACTCGGAAGCCGTCCTGAGCGAACTCGATCCCCCGGATGATGTCGAAATCATCGGCATTGTGGTGAACGAGCGCGGGGTGGAGCGCGCTATCGCGACCGAAGCGGTGCGCACCATCGGCTTTCCTTATTCGCTCTCACCCACATTCCTGAAGAACAATCAGAACCAGACGCTGGAAGAAAACCTGGACATGCTGGAGAAGGTGATGCAGAAGGCGGACCAGGCCGGAATCGATACAGTGGCCTACATTTCGATGGCCTTCGGCAATCCGTACGGCGACCTATGGAACGCAGAGGAATTGATCGAAGGCGTCGGGCTGCTCGCGGACATGGATTTGCAGGCTATTTCGCTCGCCGACACGGTGGGCCTCGCTACGCCGCTGCAAATTGCCGACTTGCTCGGGCCCGTGCTGGACAAGTTCGCAGACGCGGTGGAAATTGGCGTCCATCTGCACAGTCGTCCGGATGATGCTGCGGCCAAAGTGCTTGCCGCGTACGACGCCGGCTGCCGGCGATTTGATTCCGCTATCGGCGGACTTGGCGGGTGTCCATTGGCGCAGGACGTGCTGGTTGGTAATATCCCAACCGAGACAGTACTGCAGGCACTTGCGCAACGCGGTGTCACGTTGCCGGTACGAAAGCCGCTGCACGATGTGCTGCAGAAGTCAGCCGAAATTGCGGCAAAATTCGGCGGACCGAAGATGTAAGAAACAGTTGTCAGTGGCTAGTTGTCAGTCGTCAGCCAAGATTGCGATTCCAGGTCATGTCTGAACAGAATTCTTACGGAACCCTCACCCTCGAGTACGATGGCCCGCTGGCCTTGATCACGCTGAACCGCCCGGACAAGCGCAACGCCATCAGCTACCAACTAATTGACGAGCTCTTGCGCGCTCTGCAAGAGGCCGAAAAGTCACCGGCGCAAATTCTCATCCTTACAGGCACGGGCAAGGCCTTCTGCTCCGGCATGGATTTAGACAACCTGCGGGCGATCACACAACGCAATCCTGACGAGAACCGGGCCGACTCGCAGATGATGGCCCATCTCTTCCGCTCGCTTTACGATTTTCCGAAAGTCACAATTGCTGCGGTGAATGGCCCGGCCATTGCCGGAGGCTGCGGATTGGCAACGCTTTGCGACTTCACGCTGGCCTCCGCCGAAGCCAGCTTCGGCTACACAGAGGTGCGCATTGGCTTTCTGCCGGCCATCGTCTCCACATTTCTGCTGCGCCAGGTGGGAGAAAAGCACGCGCGCGATTTGCTGCTTACCGGTCGCATCATCCCAGCGGACGAGGCACTTCGCATCGGGGTGGTGAATGAAGTCGTTGCTCCTGACAAGCTGATGGGGCGGGCGCGAGAGTTGGCAGCGACACTGTTGCAGAACAGTCCTGCCTCCCTGGTGGCCACCAAGCGCCTGCTCAGGAAATACTCGTCGGCTGAGCTCGATCAGCAGGTAGCGGCTGCGGTTGACGAAAATGCGCGTATTCGCAGCACCGCCGATTTTCATGAGGGAGTCGGTTCATTCCTCGAGAAGCGCCGTCCGCGTTGGACGGGACGATAGTGGCTTGCCCGAACCGGCAAGCGCCAATGAGCCGCAGCGGTTCTTTTTGGGCTACAATTGCCGTTGCCGGAATTGCTCCAAATTTGAAGCCGATCATTGCCATATCTCTCTTGCAGCAGGGCGTCTCTTCAAGCGATATTCACTTCAGACCTCGGCCCGTAGACGGCTGCGACTGTCGCGCGCGGCGACTCGGAGATTCGGGGCGGCGAATGCCATCAGCGAAAATGGTAAGGCACAACCGAACACAGGGAGAGAAAATGACATTTCGTCTGCATTGGGTGGTTGCGGTATTACTCTTACCCACACTGATCTTCGGCCAGACCTCATCGACCGCAACCAAGCCTCCGTCGTCCAAGCCCGCGGCAGCGCCTGCCTCCGGCGGCCCTTACCCGCCGATGAGTACGCAAGCCAAGCAACGCGCGCAGAAGATTTTTGAGTTGTTTAACTCGGGACAGGCAGGCGCATTGTGGGCTACGTTTACCGAGGGCACAAAGAAGAATTACGGCAGCGAGCAAAAGTTCGCCGAGCAGATAAAGAGACTTCGGGAAAACCTGGGCACCGAGACCAAGGTAGTCGATGAAAAGGTGGGCCCGACCATGCTCAGCATCGGCACCCTTTATTCGCGGCTCTCCGACTTCGCCAAGGCGCCCGGCCAACTGGCCAGTACCGTTGGAATCAATGAACACGGCCAGGTTGACACCTTCCTGGTCGGACCCGAACGCGTCTATTATCAGGGGCGCTTGGGCGGCTACAAGGACGTGACCAAACTCAAGTTCCCCTTTTCAGGGGAATGGTTCGTGGACCAGGGCGGACGGGCAGCGTTCCTGAACTTGTACTTTCGCTCCGATGATATGCGCTTTGCCCTCGACTTCGTGCTGGTCAAGAATGGCCGGGTCTTCAGTGGAGATGGTAGCGACAACTCGAATTACTACTGTTTCGGCCAGCCGATCCTGGCTCCGGCCGATGGCCAGACTGTCATGGTGGAGGACGGGTTTCAGGATAATCCTCCCGGCCGGCCGGCTTTCGATTCGCCCCACGGAAACATGGTGCTGATTTCGCATGGCAACAGCGAATTCTCCCTCATTGATCACCTGAAACAGAACAGCGTGCGGGTGAAAAAGGGCGACAAGGTGAAGCAGGGCGACGTGGTGGCCGAATGCGGTAATTCCGGACCGTCAACTGTACCGCACATCCATTATCTATTGCAGAATTCAGGCGGAATTCCTATTCCTTCCCCGCTTCCGGCACAGTTCGTGGACTACTACGCGGACGGCAAGCAGGTAGCGGTCGGTGAACCGGAACGCGGGCAGATCGTTAGCAACACTGCGCCTGGCACCGCTCAGCCGGCAAGCACCAAGTGAGTCGCGTTTGAGCACGGACAGCCAATCACTCCACACCGTGACCCAGGCGCAGGTGTACGAGACCAAATTGCGCGTGCGCTACGCTGAGACAGACCAGATGGGTGTGGTCTATCACTCGAACTTCATCGTCTGGTTCGAAGTTGGGCGAGTGGAGATGATGCGGCAACTGGGCTTCACTTACAACGAGATGGAACAGCAGGAAGGTCAACATCTCGCGGTTGCCGACGTGCGATGCCGTTACAAAGCGCCCGCCCGATATGACGAGCTCCTTGTCATACGTACCCACCTCATGAACGTTCGCGATTCTCTCGTCCACTTCGGATACGAAATCCTGCGTGACGAAGATGGCACCTTGCTGGCCGAAGGCGAATCTGTGCATCTGGTGCTGGACCGCGACTTCAAGCGGACTCGGCTTTCGCCGCGATATCTGCCGGCATTTCTGAAAGCCGCGGGGCGAAGTTGAAGGCACTGCACATCAACGGCAACGATCTGACTCTGGACGATCTTCGCCAGGTAGTTTACGAGCGCTGTCCCGTCCTGCTGGCGCCCGAGGCACGCATAGCCGTCGATCGTGCGCGCGCGGTAGTCGAAGACCTGGTCGAACGCGAGCAGGTCGCGTATGCGGTAAACACGGGTGTCGGCAAGCTCGCCGACCTGTACATTGCGCCCGATGCCATTCGCCAACTCCAGGTCAACCTGATGCGTTCGCATGCGGCGGGCGTGGGCGAACCCCTGGCCGAGGACGTGACCCGTGCGATGTTGCTGCTGCGCGCCAACTCGCTGGCGAAAGGCTTTTCCGGCGTGCGTGCGGTCGTGATCGACACACTATGCGAGATGCTGAATCGCGGCGTGCATCCGGTGATGCCATCACAGGGCAGCGTCGGCGCCAGCGGAGATCTGGCTCCGCTCGCCCATCTTGGACTGGTGCTTATCGGCGAGGGCGAAGTCGTGTATCGTGGCACGCGCACGTCCTCTTCGGTGGCACTGAAGCAGGCCGACATCAAACCGCTGGTGCTGGAGGCGAAGGAAGCGATCTCGCTCATCAACGGCACGCAAGGCATGCTGGCGATCGGACTGCTGGTATTGCTTCAGGCGGAAGTGCTCGCCGATACCGCCGACGTGATCGGCGCCCTCAGCGTAGACGCCCTGCGAGGTACCGATGTCGCCTTCGATGAGCGTATCCACAACGCGCGCCCGCACGCGGGCCAGTTGCTGGTGGCGCAAAACCTGCGCCGCATGCTGGAAGGCAGCCTGATTCGCGAGTCGCACCGCGAATGTCAGGCAGTGCAGGATGCGTATTCGCTGCGCTGCATTCCCCAAGTCCACGGTGCGGTTCGCGACACGCTCACCCATTGCCGCGAGGTCTTCGAGATCGAGATGAACTCCGCAGTGGATAATCCGCTGGTCTTCCCCGAGGAGAAGAAAGTAGGCGCGCCGAAACGCCCGCTGGCCACTCGGGTTCCCGGCGCGATCCTTTCCGGCGGGAACTTCCACGGCCAGCCGCTGGCCTTCGCGCTCGACTTCCTCGCCATCGCGCTCAGCGGATTGGCGGGCATCTCTGAGCGGCGGCTGGAGCGGCTGGTGAATCCCATGCTCAATGAAGGGCTGCCCCCGTTTCTCGCCCCCGGCGCAGGCCTGAACTCAGGATTTATGCTGCCGCAAGTCACGGCTGCGGCGCTGGTCAGCGAGAACAAAGTGCTGGCGCATCCTGCGTCAGTCGATTCCATCACCACTTCCGGCAACAAGGAAGACTACGTCTCGATGGGCATGACCGCAGCCAACAAGCTGCTGCGTGTGGTTGCCAACACGCGCAACGTGCTGGCCATCGAGGCGCTCGCTGCCGCGCAGGCACTCGACTTTCGCGCTCCGCTTACTACCAGCCAACGGGGGCAGGCAGCGCACGCCGCCATCCGCAGCGTTGCTGCTGCCTTCACCGAAGACCGCATCTTCACTCCCGACATCGAACGCGTCGCCGAGTTGATCGCCAGTGGCAGGCTGGCGGAAGCGCTGCGGTAGGGAAGGGCGGCTTTCGCCTTTTGCTACGCGCGTTCAGCTATTCACTTCCGCCCTTCGCGCTTCTGCGCTACCACCAGTCCGCGTGGAGTGGGCAGCAGCACGACCGAGATCAGGCCTTCGCGCTCCAGCTTGAGCGCAGCCTCGCGCACATGCTTCATGTGCGAACTGGCATCGTGCATCAGGATGAGCCCGAACGGCGAAATCTGTGGCAGGTAACGCCGCACCTCTTGCTCCCGGATCGGCATATCGCTGTCACTGAAGAACAGGTCGATTGTGCCGTCGATTTTCATCTCCAGGCTGGACTCATTGCGCAAATCAATCAGGTCGCGGAATTCGGAGGAATCGATTTTCTCCTTCGCGGCAGCAAAGACCTTGGGGTCGGCCTCGCAACTGACGACGCGCCCCAAGCCGTTCATGCGCAGCGCCTCGGCGATGACCAAGGTGCTGGCGCCGAGAAACGTTCCGGTCTCGACGACGAGGTTGGGCTTCACGGTGGTGACCAGCGTGCGCAGGAATTCCAGCACCTCGACCTCGGCGGTCATGGAGTCGTACATGCTCCAGCGCTCGGGATGCGGGCATTCAGGCGTCGGCCGGTGATACTCGGGTACGATGGCGCCGGCACGCGCCGCAGCCTCGCGCATGATGCGATGCTCCTGCTTTTCTTTGCGGAAGAGGCGGCGGAGGGACATAGCAATTAGCGGTTCAGCAATTAGCAATTAGCAGCCGCGTGCTCAGTATAAGTGACAAGCAACGCCTCCGCCCCTGCGTTACTCTGGAAGCAGCATGAAAGAGATGTGGCAGCACCGGGGGATGCGGCTGATTTTCCTGGCCAATCTCGTGTCCATGATCGGCAGCGGCATGAACTCCGCTGCCGTGATCTGGTACATCCTGCAGGCCACTCATTCCGAGGTCTCGCTGGGCATGCTGATCGCGCTGCAGACCATTCCCTCCATGCTGCTGTTGCCCTTCACCGGTGTTCTCATCGACCGCGAAGACCGCCGGCACCTAATGATGTGGCTGGATGCTGCGCGGGGCGCCATCATTCTATTCGTCGCCATGCTGGTGTTCACCCACCATGTGCGGCTGTGGCATCTGTACGCGATGAACGTCCTGGTCGCCATCGGCTTCTGGATGTTCTTTCCGACGGTGAATGCGCTCATCCAGGAGCTGACGCCGGACAGCAAAATGGTGGATGCGAACTCGCTGTTCCTGGCGGCCTTGCAGGGCGGCTGGCTGCTGGCGGGCGCGGTCGTCGGCTTTGTGTACAACCACATCGGACTCGGCGGCGTGCTGCTGATCGACTGCACCAGCTATGCGGCCTCCATTGCTTGCGTTTACTACGTGCGCAAGGGGCGAGTGATCGTCGAGCGGCCTGAAGCGGCCGAGGCGCTACCGACCTCGAGCGGCGCGGTCGCGCGCTTTCTGCACGAGATGGCAGAGGGGCATCGCTTTGTCTGGCAGAAGCGGCCGGTGCTGTTCATAGGCATCGCGTGGGCGTTGTTTGTGGCTTCCATGATGACGCAAGGCGTACTCACAGCGCCGCTAAGCGAGCGCATACTGCACGGCGGAGCGGTGGGGTATGGCTGGCTCAATGCCGGATGGGCGATCGGTGCATTCGTAAGCGTCTTTTACGCGGCGACGTTCATCCGCCGGCGCGGGGCGCACCGCTCGGTCACCATTACGATGTCGCTTATCGCATTGTCGCTATTTCTGCTGCCAATGTCGCGCTGGCTGCTGCTGGCTGTACCTATTTACTTCATCATGGGCTCCAGCCGCGGCGTGGGCGGCATTGCGCTCTCCAGCGAGATGATGGAGATTGTCCCTCGCTACATGATGGGACGAGTGCAGAACATGTTCTCGTTCGGCGCCAGCGCACTGCAGATCGCCACGTCGCTCATTGCGGGCGAGGCCGCGCATCGTGAAGGGCTGAGATATGGCTTCTGGGTGGTGGGAGCGATGTATCTCGGAGCTGCGTTTGCTGCGTGGTGGCCAAGTGCTCCACGCGAGCGCGGAAGTCGTCCGCGCCAGCGACACGGCCGCAGACTAGTTCCCGGCGATAACTTCATCCTTGCCAAACGGTGCTCCCCTCCACACGATGCAACTCGACGTAGTCGCGCGTGGATGTTGATTTTCGCACGCTGAAGCGGACTGTGAAGGACTCAGGCAAGTGGTACGCACAACTCGCGGGGACCGGGGAATTTAGCTAGTTTTCGCCCGGGAATTCATGACCTGTGGATATCACCCCTTGCTTTCAATAAGATAAGCCTTCCACTTCGGTTGCCATTCAATGTGCGATACCCCCGCTGAAGTGCCAATTCCCTCCATTTGGCCTATCTTGCTTGGCCCACTAGGCATCGAGTCTTTACCTTACAAGTGAGTAGAAGGGCAGGACTTGGCCCCGTTCCGGGGACGAGCTGCATCCTACAGTGAGGGACGTAAATGCATAAGCCGGTAAAGTACGTTGAGAAGGCTGTCACCGTCGCCGCCAAAGGCGCGTGGGTGGTTTTCGACAAGATTAACAGCATTCATCCCAATCCTTCGTTTACGCCCAAGTGGTCGGACAAGCCGCTGTTGAAGTCCTACGAGAAGTCGAAGCCGCCGCTGGGCTGGCCGCGCCAAACCGACTCGCTCTGCCCCAAGTGCGTCCCTGAAATCCGCCAGCAGATCATTGACGGCAAGCTGCCGGTCGAAATCCTGATGAACGAGAAGGTAGGCGAGATCAAAGCGCAGATCATCGAGCGCGACGGCAAGATCCTCATGGTGAAGGACTGCCCCAAGCACGGCCACTTTGAAGACGTGATGGCGATTGACACGGCCTTCTTTAAGCACTTGGAAGAGACTTTCCCCGGCCGCGACATCCGAGCTCACAACGACGAGAAGCTGCATCATCACGGCAGCAGCACGGTGCTGCACGGCCGTGGATCGGTGCTGACCATCGACCTGACCAACCGCTGCAACATGATGTGCGATCCGTGCTTCATGGACGCCAACCAGGTTGGCTTCGTCCACGAATTGACCTGGG
The DNA here is from genome assembly GCA_963823635.1 of uncultured Acidobacteriaceae bacterium. Classification (GTDB taxonomy): domain Bacteria; phylum Acidobacteriota; class Terriglobia; order Terriglobales; family Acidobacteriaceae; genus Bog-257. The sequence continues at coordinate 293,598 of CAWGMV010000011.1, forward strand.
ACGAGATCAAGACCATGCTCGACAACGCCATCACCATCAAGCCGCGGCGTCAGATGTCAGTGCAGTTCTCCGGCGGCGAGCCCACGCTTTCGCCCTACTTTCTGGACGCGGTCGCTTATTCGCGCAAGGTTGGCTATAACAGCGTGCAGGCAGCGACCAACGGCATCGAGTTTGCCAAGAGCCCCGAGTTTTGCAAGCAGGCTGCGGAAGCAGGACTGCGCTACGCCTATCTGCAGTTCGATGGCATCGGCAATGCCGCCAACTCGCATCGCCTGGTCGGCAACCTGTTTGACGTGAAATTGCAGGCGATCGAGAACCTGCACAAAGCGGGCGTCGAGATCGTACCGGTTGTCACCATCGTCAACGATCTGAACAATGAACAGGTCGGACGCATCATCCAGTTCGCGCTCGACAATCCCAAGCGCATCTCGTTCCTGTCGTTTCAGCCGGTCTCGTTTACCGGACGCGACGAAGCCATTACCGACGAGCGGCGCCAGGCGCAGCGCTACACGCTGTCGCACCTGGCACACGACGTGAAGAACCAGGTTGGAATGGGCGAACCTACGCGCGACTGGTTTCCCATCTCGTTCATGAGCACCTTCTCCGATTGGGCTGACCTGGTGCACGGGCCGGACAAGGATTGGGGCTCGCTGAGCTGCGGCTGCCACCCAAACTGCGGCGTCGGCATGGCCTTGATGATCGACAAGGAAACCAAGGAAGCGGTTCCGGTGACGGCGTTTCTCAACGGCGACACCATTGGGAAGGACATCGCGAAGGTGAACGACGCGGCGCGCGGCAAGTGGATGTCCATCGCCGGCATGACGCTGGCGCTGCTGAAGAACTACGATCCGTTCAAGTCACCGAAGCACTTCAAGTTCACCGACCTCCTGAAGAAGTTCGACAAGACCTTCGGCGCCACCGGCAAGGATTACGGCAAGGTCAGCGGCGACCGCACCGAGACCGATATCGAGCGCCGCCGTCGCGATCGCTGGAACTTCCTGTTTGTGGCAGGCATGTGGTTCCAGGACCTGTTCAACTACGATTTCCGTCGAACCGAGCAGTGCATTATTCCCTACGCCACCCAGGAAGGCGAGATCAGCTTCTGCGCTTACAACACCGGCGTGGGCTGGCGCAACATCGTGGAGAAGATGCACATGACCGCGACCCTTACCAAGTGGTACGAGGAGCATGGCCGTCACGAGATCTTCGCCGGCGGCAAGAAGGTCGGGCTCGAGACCACGGCCCACACGCTGAAGCTGGTGGAAGAGCACGTGCACGCCGAGGCCAACGATACGCTGGATAAGCTGGGCATTGCCAAGAACGCGCGCCAGGAGAAGTTCAAGGCGCGCGAGGAGCGGGTGAAGGCCGAAGCCGAGAAGGCCAGCATGATGGCGCTCTACAAGGAGCACGTGCTGGGCGAGAAGCCTGCCAGCAAGGACGGCTTTGTTTCGCTCGGCAATATCGGCGGCATCAAGCCGTCAGAACCGGTGGTGGAAGAAGAGCGGGAATTGATGTACGGCGACTAACTTCAGTGGTTAGTGGCTAGTGGACAGTGGTTAGTAAAGAAACCGGTCGCGATACGCGGCCGGTTTTGTTTTGTGCGCCCTCAGTAACGCCATGCCGACATTGTGAACGCCAGGTTTCTTTACCGCCTTTTAATTGCTCATTCAATCTCCATTCACTTTGGCGATGTATGAAGGTGAGGCTAGTCCTGTGGACTGCTAAGGGTGAGGAGGAATATGCGACAAATTCTCTCTGCTACATTGATGGCGATCCTGATCATCGGACCGCTGGATGTTCCGGTCGCCGTTGCTGCGAATCCCAAGGCGGCAAACCCCAAGGCGTCGCGCCCGGAAACGTCACCGCCGACAACCACACCGATCAAACACCTGGTAGTGATTTTTCAGGAGAATGTCTCCTTTGATCACTACTTTGGTACCTATCCCTACGCAACCAACCCTGCGGGAGAGCCACAATTCACTCCCGCTCCTAACACGCCTAGCGTAAACGGCTTAACCACCGCGCTGTTGACCGCCAACCCGAACCTGAATCCGGCAAATGGAGCGGGCGCAACCAATCCCTTCCGTCTGGACATAATCCAAGCGGCAACGAACGATATGAATCACGATTACGGACCCGAGCAGATGGCGTTTGATGGTGGAGTAATGGACCTGTTTCCCGTCAACACGGGCACTCCCGGACCACCACCCAGCGCGCCGCCGCAGCAGGTACTGACCACCGGGCTGACCATGGGGTATTACGACGGCAATACCGTGACCGCGCTCTGGAACTACGCCCAGTATTTCGCATTAAACGACAACGCCTACGGCACCAACTTTGGTCCCTCGACGGATGGCGTCCTGAACCTTATTGCGGGCCAAACCAACGGCGTAGTGCAGAACATGAATGGCACTGGCGCCATCATCGGCGATGGCAACGGCGGTTTCACGTTAATCAGTGACTCCGACCCCCTTGGCGACATGTGTTCGACAACGACCGGCGAAGTACTCCAGATGGGCGGCAAGAACATTGGCGACCTGTTGAACGCGGCCGGCATAAGCTGGGGCTGGTTCGAAGGTGGCTTCGACCTTACGATCACGAACCCAAACGGCACGACGGGATGCAATCGCTCGACGACGTCTCAGATCACGGGCGTAAATAAGAAGGACTACATTCCGCATCACGAGGGGTTCCAATACTATGTCTCCACGCAGAATCTGAACCACACCCGTCCGACTTCTCCAATGACAGTTGGCCGTAATGGCGATCCGGGAAATCACCAGTACGACATCCATGATTTCTTTGACGCCATTAACGCCGGAAATTACCCTCAAGTCAGCTTCCTGAAAGCGCCCGGCTATCAAGAAGGCCACCCCGGCTATTCGGACCCCATTGACGAGCAGAAGTTCATCGTGGATGTCATCAACTTCCTGATGGGCCTGCCTGACTGGGCGAGCACGGCAGTGGTCATCAACTGGGACGATTCCGACGGCTGGTACGATCACCAGCTCGGACAAATTGTGAACACCTCGCAGACCAGCGCCGATGGCCTCACCGGACCTGGCCTCTGCGGTACTGCTACTCCGCAGCTTTCCGGTATCAGCGCGCCACACGCCCAGGGACGCTGTGGCTATGGCCCACGAATACCGATGTTACTGATATCGCCTTACGCCCGGCAGAACTATGTTGACCACACCATGCTAGACCAGAGCTCGGTCATTCGATTCATCGAGGACAACTGGCTAAACGGCCAACGGGTTGGAAATGGCTCATTTGATACGATCGCTAACTCGATTGCCTCGATGTTCGGTCCACAGCCCAACACTTGCTACCGCTATGTGTTGCTGAACGACAACACGGGCTTGGTGACACAGACGGGTTGTGCTCAACCGTAGTTTGATCCGGCATTTCGGCCCTTAACGACGTTAGTAGTAGCGGCAATGGATGCATCGGTTAACCCACCGCTTGCATCCATCTGCCGTTTTGTGTTTTTCTGCTCTCGCTACAAGGTGAACTAGTGAGCTCACGACGAACTTTTCTGGCTCAATCTTCGCTGCTGGCCGGCAGCTTGCTCTGTCGACAATCAGGCTATCTCTCGGCGATGTCCCACAGCATGGGCGTGCAACCAAACACAATTAATGCGACCACGCTGAAACCTTTCGTAGATGCCTTACCATTGCCACCGATTGCCAAGTCCAGCGGGATGAGGGCGCTGCCTTCCTCGCCAAAGATCAAGCTGCCCTATTATCGCGTCGCGGCGCAAGCCGTAGAAATGAAGGTCCATCGTGATCTTAAAGCGGCGCGGTTTTGGTCGTATGGTGGTTCTGTTCCCGGGCCCACATTTGAAACGCGCAGCGGCGATGGGTTGTTGGTCGAGTGGGCGAACGAACTACCGCAGCAGCATTTTCTGCCCATTGACCATAGGCTGCACGGGGCGGGACGCGATAAGCCGGAAGCCCGCACAGTGGCCCACCTCCACGGCGCCAAGGTACCTCCGGAGAGCGATGGGTACCCGGAGGACTGGATCGTTCCCGGCAAGTCGGTGCTCTACCACTATCCCAATGAGCAGGACGCGGCGATGCTCTGGTATCACGACCACGCCATGGGCATCAACCGGCTCAACATTTATGCGGGCTTGTTTGGCTCATTCTTCATACGCGACGCCGCCGAGGACGCGCTTCATCTGCCCAGCGGAAAATACGAAGTGCCGCTGGCGCTGTTCGATCGGCTGCTGACTCCGGACGGCCAACTTTACTATCCGGTCTCCGATAAGCCCGAGGCGCCTTGGATTCCCGAAGTTTTCGGCGACGCTATTCTGGTGAACGGAAAGCTGTTTCCCTACCTCGAGGTCGAGCCGCGCAAATACCGCTTTCGTGTGCTCAACGCATCGAACGGACGCTTTTACCATCTTGCTTTTCAGAACGGGCTCGGCTTTCACCAGATCGGCACCGATCAGGGGCTGCTTGCGGCTCCGGTGCCGCTCAAGAGCGTGTTGCTTGCTCCTGCCGAGCGTGCTGACCTCATCGTGGATTTTTCCGAGCATCGCGGCGAGCAAATTGTCCTGAAGAGCGACGCCTTCATCGTGATGCAGTTTAGGGTTTGGGCCGGCAAGGTCGAGGACAATAGCTCTTTGCCAACGACATTGCGGCCGATGCCGAAGATCCCTGAATCACGGGCGCTGAAGACCCGCGTCTTCACCCTCGACGAATACATGAACCCGAAGGGCGAATCGATTCTGCTTCTGCTGAACGGAACCTACTGGCATCAGCCCATCACCGAGAAGCCTGTCCTGAACACTACCGAGATCTGGAGTTTCATCAACCCGACCGACGACACACACCCCATCCACCTGCATCTGGTGCGCTTCCAGATTCTCGACCGGCAGCACTATGAACCTTGGACCTATCAGACTAAGAACCAACTCAAGTTTCTTGGCCCGCCCGAGCCACCTGCTCCGAACGAGGCGGGATGGAAGGACACCGTACGAGCGGACGGGAAGATGGTGACGCGCATCATTGTGCCTTTCGAAGGTTTCGCCGGACGTTACGTCTGGCACTGCCATATCCTCGAGCATGAGGACAACGAGATGATGCGGCCGTACGAGGTGGTCAGTTCCTAGCGGGCTGCGTCGCTTACCACCGCTGCGGTACTGCCTGGTGCTTCATGGGCGGCTCTGTGTAGCCCTTGGACTTCTGGCGTCCGGGCAGCTTGGGCGGCTTGTAGGGAATCTCCTCGTAGGGAATGCAACTGAGCAGGTGCGCGATGCAGTTGAGCCGCGCCCGCTTCTTATCATCCGACGGAACGATGAACCACGGTGCCGTTGCGGTGTCCGTGGCGGCCAGCATGGCGTCGCGTGCCCGCGAGTAATCGTACCAGCGCCGATGCGACTCCAGATCCATCGGGCTTAACTTCCAGCGCTTCGAGGGATCGGTAATGCGCGCCAGGAAGCGCCTGTGCTGCTCCTTCTCCGAGACGTCGAGCCAGTACTTAAGCAGGATGATGCCGTTGTTGATGAGGAAGTTTTCGAAGACGGGGCAGCCTTTCAGGAATTTCTTGTACTCCTCTTCGGTGCAAAAGCCCATGACATGTTCGACGCCGGCGCGGTTGTACCAGCTACGGTCAAAGATGACAACTTCTCCGCCCGCCGGCAGATGCTCAATATAGCGCTGAGCGTAGACCTGCGTCTTCTGACGTTCGGTTGGGGAGGGCAACGCAACCAGACGAAACACGCGAGGGCTGACACGCTCCAGGATGCGCTTGATGATGCCGCCTTTGCCGGCGGCGTCGCGGCCTTCGAATACAACGACAATGCGCGCGCCCGTGTGCTTAACCCAGTCCTGCATCTTCACCAGTTCAACTTGCAGCTTGAACAGTTCGCTCTCGTACACCTTCTTATCGAGCTTCGCAGCGGTCCCGTTCTTGGCTGGGACGGTCGCTGACTCGGCGGCAGACTTGTTCTTGTCCTTCTTGGAATGCTTACCCATAAGGCCTCTCCGGAAAATTAAGCTGTGCTTTGAAGACAGGCAATTCTACGCCTGCTGGGCGGATGAGTCTGTGATTGTGATCGTGACCACTAGCCGCTAGCCCCTGATCACTGGTCTTTACCCCGGCGGCCACGTCATATCGCGGCCGCCGAGCAGATGCAGGTGGAGATGGAACACTGACTGCCCTGAACGCGGGCCAACGTTATACACGGTGCGGTAACCGTCTTCGATGCCGCGCTCGCGCCCGATCTTTGCTGCAATGAGCTGGCAGTAGCCGAGGATCTCGGCGTCCTCAGGCGAGGCTTCCTTCAAGCCAACGATGTGCTGCTTGGGGACGATGAGCACGTGCGTTGGCGCTTTGGGGTTAATGTCTTCGAAGACGTACACCTTGTCGTCCTCGTACACCTTTTTCGATGGGATTTTTCCGGCAATAATTTTGCAGAAGAGGCAGTTGTCGTCCATGGCAATGATGTTAGCTGATATAAAAGCGTTGAACCACGGATTTCCGCAGATGAACACGGATCAGTGCGAGCAAAAATCTGCGTTCGCCTGCGAAATTCGCGGTTGACCTATCCCCGCTGTTCTTTCCTTCGCAACTGTAAATACTCCCGAATCAGCTCGTTCAGCCCGCCGTCGAGCACGCGGTCCACGTCGCCGATCTCTACTCGCGTGCGCAGGTCCTTCACCATCCGATACGGCTGCAACACGTAGGAGCGAATCTGCGAGCCGAAATTGATGTCGAGTTTCGAGTCCTCAATCTGTTTGGTTTCCTCGCGCTTCTTCTCCAGCTCGTGTTCATACAGCCGCGAGCGCAGAATGCTCATCGCCTTCTCGCGGTTCTTGTGCTGCGAGCGCTCGTTCTGGCAGGCAGCCACGATTCCGGTCGGAATATGGGTAATTCGCACTGCTGAGTCGGTCGTGTTGACGTGCTGTCCGCCCTTGCCACCGGAACGATAGGTATCAACCCGGATGTCTTCGGGCTTGATGTTGATCTCGATGCTCTCGTCAATTTCCGGAGACACGAAAACGCTGGCGAACGAAGTATGCCGGCGCTTGGCCTGGTCGAAGGGTGAGATGCGCACCAGGCGGTGCACGCCAATCTCGCTGGTAAGCAGACCATAAGCGTACTCGCCATTGATGCCGAAGGTCGCCGACTTGATACCGGCTTCGTCGCCCGGCTGATATTCGTATAGCGAGGTTGAGAAGCCCTGGCGCTCGGCCCAGCGCAGGTACATCCGCATCAGCATCTCGGCCCAGTCCTGCGACTCGGTGCCGCCTGCGCCGGGATGAATGGTCATGATGGCGTTGCGGTCGTCGTTCTCGCCCGAGAGCAGCGTCTCGGTTTCAAGCTTGTCCACCAGAGCGCGCAGGTCGTCCATCTCGCGCTTCAGATCCGAGGAGACATCTTCTCCCTCGTGGGCCAGATCAAAGTAGGCGTCGATGTCGCCGGAGCGCCGCGCCAGCTCGGCCTCGGTCGCGAGCATGTTCTCCAGCCGCTTTTTCTCGCGCATCACCGGCTGAGATTTTTCGGGATTCGACCAGAGCGTGGGATCGGCTGTCTGCTTTTCGACCTGGCTCAGCTTTTCGCGCAGCTTAGGCGCGTCAAAGATACTCCTGTAGGCCGCGCACTTTGTCGCGGAGCGCAGCGTATTCCTGTTCTAGTTCTTCGACCATAATGGTCTGCACAACCTCTTGTGGATGTTGCGGGGCTCTTAGCCTTTTGCTCTTAGCTTTTAGCAAGACATCCCGGCTGTGCTTGCTAAGAGCTAAAAGCTAGGAGCTAAGAGCCGCGCCGGGCTGCACAGGAGCAGCTAGTCCGAAATAGCGCAGCACAAGCCCCAATAACGTGATTATCGCACACAGCAGCGGAAACCAATCGCCGTGTCGGGTGTAGAACGTGGTCCCATGCTCGAGTGAGTACGCGCCCTGTAATTGCGTGCGCTGATTGCGTGGCGCTTCGGCCACTATGCGGCCGTACGGATCGATGACTGCGGTGATGCCTGTGTTCGTATCCCGCAACAGCCAGCGATGGTTCTCCACCGAGCGCATGCGCGCCTGGTTCAGGTGCTGCCACGGCGCTCCGCCCTCACCATACCAGCCATCGTTGGAGATGTTGACAAACACCTCAGCGCCGTTCCTGGCGAACTGGCGGACTTCGTTCGGAAAGATCGCCTCGTAGCAGATGAACATGCCAACCTTCGTCTCGCCGATTTGCAACGGGAGCCGCGACTTGCCGCGGGCAAAGGTCCCAACCTGGTGCGTCAGTCCGCTGGCGAAGCTGAACATTCTTTCGAACGGCACATATTCGCCAAAAGGGACGAGGTGGATTTTGTCGTAACGTGCTGTCCACGCTCCACTGGGCGCGATTACCGAGGCTGAGTTGTAGATGTCGGGCTGGCGCGTGGGATCGCCGGCATGTTCGATGCCCAGCGTCCCAGCGATGATGTAGGAGCCGGTTGCGCGGGCGACATTTGCCAGTGTGCTTCGGACATGCAGATCAGTCGCAAAGAACGGCGCGGGCGATTCCGGCCAGATGATCAGTCCGGTTGTTCCCGGCGCGCCACGCGTCGGGCGCACACTTAGCGCCGCCAAAGAGTCGAGGGTCTGGGTGAGATAGTCGAGCGTCCAGTCGCTGGAATCGAGTATCGGAACGTCGGCTTGCACCAGCGTGGCCCCGTACGAGATTGGAAGCGGCGCGGGATGAACCAGCTTGCCGGCATGTAGCGCAATGGCCGCCGCCAGCGAGGCTGTTAATAAGAACCGGCGACGCCGATAAGGCACCAGAAAGGCCGCCGCGACCGCGGTATTCACCAGCACAATCTCGAATGAAATGCCGTAAACGCCGGTCACGGTGGCCACGCCGGAGAGCGGTATGTTGTCAATCTGCGTGGTGCCCAGCAGGTCCCAGGGAAAACCGGTGATATACGTCCGGGCCAGCTCGATCGCGACCCATACGAAGGGGGTGAACACCAGCGCGCGCAGGCTGAATCCGTTTCGCCGAGCCGCGATTAGCGCCAGCAGAAGTCCGAACAGCCCGTGATAAAGGGCGAGATACAGCGCGTACATCAACAGCAGCAGGACTGACATCGCGACGCCAATGCTGCCGTACACGTGCATCACGTAGAAGACCCAGTAGCAACTGCCCAGATACCAGATGACACCGCTGACGTAGCCCAGCAGAAAGCCCTGCCATGCTGTCGCGGGTCCGAGGAACTGCCCGCCGTCGTCCAGCACCAGCATTGCATCCTGTTCGCGGCATTTCAGGATGGCGTAGATCAGCGGAGCCAGCGCAACCCAACTGAGGATGTAAAGCGCGGGTTTAGGGAAGATGAGAACCTGCAGCACGCCCGAGACGCAGGCGAAGAGCCAGGCGTTGCGTCGGATTCGTCTCACGGCTTGCAAGTGTAGCAAGGACCAGGGCAGACGAAGCGGCTGTAATGTTAGAAATTGATTACAGGTGTGTCATTTTGGACAGCCCACTGCGCGCCCTCTGACGCGACCGCCACTAATTGCTAATTGCTGCTTTACTTTATCGCCACCAGCTTGTTCATCAGCTCCGAGTAGTCCTTTTTCTCCACACCGTGCACCTGGCGGTTGTACTCGTCCACCTTGGCCGAGTAGTTCATGGAGCAGAACTTCGGGCCGCACATGGAGCAGAATGCCGCTTCCTTGTAGTAGGCGTCGGGCAGCGTCTCGTCGTGCATGGCGCGCGCGGTCTCGGGATCGAGCGACAGCGCGAACTGCTTGTCCCAGTCGAAGGTATAGCGCGCATAGCTGATGGCGTCGTCGCGGTCCTGCGCGCCCGGGCGGTGCCGCGCCACGTCGGCGGCGTGCGCCGCTATCTTGTAGGCAATGATGCCGTCCTTCACGTCCTTGTCGTTGGGCAGGCCCAGGTGCTCCTTGGGCGTGACGTAGCACAGCATGGCCGCGCCGTACCAGCCGATCATGGCCGCGCCAATCGCCGACGTGATGTGGTCGTAGCCGGGCGCGATGTCGATGACCAGCGGCCCCAGGGTGTAGAACGGCGCGCCGTAGCAAAGCTCGACTTCCTTATCCACCTGCTCCTTGATCTTGTCGAGCGGCACGTGGCCGGGACCTTCGATCATCACCTGCACATCGCGCTCCCAGGCTTTCTTGGTCAGCTCGCCCAGCGTCTTCAGTTCGGAAAACTGCGCGTCGTCGCTGGCGTCGGCAATGCAGCCCGGCCGCAGCCCGTCGCCCAGCGAGTAGCTTACGTCGTGCTTGGCGAGAATTTTAGTGATGTCGTCGAAGCGCTCGTAGAGGAAGTTCTGCTTGTGGTGGTGCGCCATCCACTGCGCCAGGATCGCGCCGCCGCGGCTCACAATGCCGGTGATGCGCTTGGTGATGAGCGGCAGATACTCCACCAGCACGCCCGCGTGGATGGTCATGTAGTCCACGCCCTGCTCGGCCTGCTCCTCGATGACCTCCAGCATGATGTCGGCAGTTGAGGTCTTCGATGCGCTTCACGCGTGCAACCGCCTCGTAGATGGGCACTGTGCCGATCGGCACCGGCGAGTGCCGCAGGATAGCTTCGCGGATCTCGTGGATGCCGCCGCCGGTCGAAAGGTCCATCACCGTGTCGGCGCCGTAGTGGACCGAGGTGTGCAGCTTTTTCAGCTCTTCGTCAACATTGCTGGTGACCGACGAGTTGCCGATGTTGGAGTTGATCTTGCACTTCGACGCCACGCCAATGCACATCGGCTCCAGCTCAGGATGGTTGACGTTGGCGGGTATAATCATCCGCCCGGCAGCGACCTCGTCACGGAGGAGCTCGGGAGCAAGTTGCTCGCGCTCGGCGACAAAGACCATCTCTTCGGTGAGCAAGCCTTTGCGCGCAAAGTGCATCTGGGACATGTTGCTGTCGCCGGTCCGAGCGGCTTCTTCGCGACGCTTCGTAATCCATTCCGCGCGCGGCTTGGGCACGCCCCCGCCGTTATTCTTGCTGCCGTTATTTGAGCTCATGATTGCATCTCCTGACCCACCTGATTATACCGCCGCACTGCGCGCTCTCCTTCGCCCTGAAAGATAAAGCGCTACCCCTCCTCCGAGCACCACCGCACTGAGGCCGATGATTTTTGCCACGGCCAGCGCCTTGTTCGGCTCGGTGGCGTCGGGCATCACCGAGCCGATGATGACCGCGGTTGTGGTCAGCATCCCAACGATGGCTAGGCCGATGGCGACGGGCTTTCCGCCGGGCACGCGGATGATGCCCGGCTCCACAGGCTCGCGTTGCAGGCGAATCATCGCCGCAAACATGAACAGATACGGTATGAAATTGGTGATGATGGTCATACTCACCAGCACTTGGTACGCGCCACGCACCGTGCTGCCGAGCTGCCCCATCAGGATGAACAGCACGCAGCACACGGCCTGCACGATGAGCGCGACGTACGGCGTGCCCCATTTTGGATGGACGCGGCCAAATGCCGACGGCAGATAGCGGTCAATGCCGGCGACAAAGGGAATGCGCGACAGTGCCGCGAGATAGGCGCCGACAGCACCCAGGTTCGACGCGCAGATAAGAAGCGCGACCGCAGGTCCGACTCGGCTCCAGCCCACGCGAGCGGCGCTGCTGGAGATGGCCTGCATGATGCCTTCCAGGCTGTTGACCTTGGGCAGCGCCACCAGCACCGCGATAGTCCCGAGGATGTATCCAGCGGTGATGATGACACCGGCGGCGATCAGCCCGCGAGGAATGGTACGCCGCGCGTCTTTGATTTCATCACCCATGAACGATGCCGACTCCGCGCCGCTGAAGGCGTAGAGCAGCGTTGCCCAAACGCCGAAGTTGCCAAGGCTCAACGAAGGCTTGATGGTGGCCGCGCCGAAGCTCGTCGCTGAGCCGAATTTCCACCACGCCACCGCGCCGACCACGCAAAGCAACGCGATCGGCAGCCATGTTCCGATAGCGCCAAGGTTGCTCAGCCATTTGCCGATGTTGAGGCCGACGACGTTCAGCCCCAGCGCCAGCCCCAGGCCGAACAGCGAGAACGCAACAAAGAATGTCGCGCTGCCCTGCGCGGTTTGCCACCTCGTTCCCCCGACGTAGAGCGCATTACTGGCCGCGAAGTACAGCACGGCAGGGAAGTAGGGGAGATTGCTGGTCCAGTAAATCCAGCCCGTCATGAAGCCGGCGAAATCGCCAAACGCGCGCTTGCTCCAGACGTACATGCCGCCTTCCTGCGGGTAACGCGAGGAGAGCTCCATGACGCACAGCGCCAGGGGGATAAAGATTGTGGCCAGGCCGACGAACCAGATGACGATGGAGCTCGGCCCGGCGCTGGCGGCAACCGCGATCCAGCGCAGGCTGAGCGTGGCGACCACGTAGAACATGACGAGGTCGCGGAAACCCAGGGCCCGCTTGGGCTGCACACGAAGTGCCAGCTGCGCATGGTTCGTGGACGCTTGCTGCATTGGTGGCTAGTCGCTCACTGCTAGTTGCTTCTTTTCACACCGGCAAGAAGTAGCGATAGAACTCGTTGTCGCGCTTCCATCCCAGGCTCTCGTAAAGTTTTTGTGCGGTGATATTGTCAATCGCGGTTTCCAGAGTCAAGCCACTGGCCTGAGTGGACTCGGCAAGTTGGCGAGCGCGTTCAGTCAGCGCACGGCCCACGCCAAGCTGACGTGCTACGGGCGCGACGAACAGGTCGTTCAGAATCCATTGTCGCGTCAGGTTGACAGACGAAAACACGGGGTACAGATTCATAAAGCCGATCACTTTTCCTTCAAGACGGGCGATAAACAGCACCGACTCGTCCTTGCTGAGCCGCGCGAACAGAAAGCGGCGCGCGGCCTCCACATCAGGAGCCTTGCCGTAGAACTGGCGGTAAGCGTCGAAAAGTGGCGCGACCTCGCCCACATCGGCGGGCGTGGCTTGCATGATTTCAGGAACACTGGCGGAAAGATGCATTGGAAAAAGGGAACACGGCGCAGACGGCACGTCAACACTTTTGTGCGACGACCGCCTGCTATGATTTCGCCACCAACTTCAGGAGATCTGTCCATGGCGCCTTCGCTGCGTGACATTATCGCGATGTACCACGATCAGGCACCGCTGGAATGTGCATCCACGATCCCTGCTGCGTGGTACGTAAGCGAAGGCATCGCCGAGCTGGAGCGTCAGGCGGTCTTCGCGCGCACGTGGCAGGTCATCGCTCGCGCCGATCAGGTGCGGCATCCGGGGCAATTCGTCACTGCGGAGTTGGCCGGCGAGCCGCTGGTTGTCATTCGCGGCGCCGACGAACGGTTGTGCGCGTTCTATAACGTCTGCCGCCATCATGCCGCGGCCGTGGTAACAGAGGCCGAAGGCACGGCCAACATTCTGCGCTGTCCGTATCACGGCTGGAGCTATGGCCTCGATGGCTCGCTGAAGGGCGCGCCTGAGTTCGAGGGCGTATGCGGCTTCGAACGTTCGCAGAACGGATTAGTCCCCGTGCAGGTCGGCACATGGGAGCAGTTCGTGTTCGTGAACCTTGACCCGAGTGGCACGCCCTTGCATGAGTTTCTCGGCCGCCTGGCGCAGCGGGTTGCACCGCTGAATCTTGGCGCGCTTCACTTCTTCGAGAGACGCTGGTACAGCTTGAACTGCAACTGGAAGGTCTTCGTTGACAATTATCTTGACGGCGGCTATCACGTGCGGCATCTGCATAAGGCGCTAAACAGCATGTTGGACTACAAGCAGTACACCATCGAGTGCGAAGAGCGCTACTGCCTGCAATCGAGTCCAATGGTTTCATCCGGTGTGGACGCGGCGACCGCCGCTGCCCGCACCGGCGACCGCGCGTGGTATTTCTGGCAGTATCCCAGCTTCATGATCAATCTCTATCGGGGCTACATGGACACCAACCTTGTGCTGCCTGACGGCGTGGACCGCTGCAAGGTCATCTTCGACTTCTACTTCGACGATGTAAGCGAATCCGCAGCCGACCGCAACCGGCAGAGTATCGTGGTCGGCGAGCGTGTGAATGATGAAGACGTGGGGATCTGCGAGTCGGTGCAGCGAGGCCTGCACTCGCGAGCCTATGGCGCGGGCCGGCTCTCGGTCCGCCGCGAGGCAGGGGAGCACTTGTTCCACCGACTATTGGCTGCCGACTTGAGGAATGGGTTCGACGACTGCGGAGGGGCGCCTTGTTGATCTCAATCACTTACGCAAATCTTTGAGTATCTCCCTTGCAGCATTCGCTCCTGAAATCCCGTTCAACCCTGTGCCCGGATGCGTACCCGAACCGCATAAATACAGGCCTTGGATGGGTGTGCGGTACTGCGCCCAATTGAGCAGCGGGCGCATGGTGAACAACTGGTCCAGCGCCAGCTCGCCGTGGAAGATGTGGCCGCCGGTCAGGCCGTAGATCTGCTCCAGGTCCTTCGGTGTAATCACCTCGCGCGCCTCGATCAGGTTTGGCAGTTCGGGGGCGTACTCTGCCAGAGTTTTGATGACTGTATCCGCCAGCGCATCGCGTTGCGCGTCCCAATCCGCATCGCGGAGTTTGTAAGGCGCGTACTGCATGTAGATGGACAATACATGCTTTCCGGCAGGCGCAAGCGAGGTATCCCACAAAGTGGGGATCGTGGCTTCGAGATAAGGATGCTTGGAGAACTCCCCGTATTTCGCGGCATCAAACGCGTGCTCCAGGTAATCGACCTCCGGCGAAACCTGGATTCTGCCGGATAGCAGGCTGCGGTCACCGTTTATGCCGTTGAACTGCGGCAAGCTGCTCAGCGCCAGATTGACTTTGGCAACCGTGCCATTCATGCGGTAATGCTGGATCTTCTGCAGGAATCCTGGATCAAGATGCTGCGGTTCGACTAAGCCCAACAGCGTGTGCTTCGGATCGGCATTTGAAATGACGGCCCGGGCTTCGATCTCATCCCCGTCAGCAAGGACTACGCCGGTCGCTGCTCCATCCTTGACCCTGATGCCAGCCACCTCGCACGATGTACGAATCTCAGCCCCAGCTTGTACAGCCGCGGCCGCCATCGCAGCCGTGAGCGCCCCGACCCCTCCCACAACGTAGGATGCAGGCCCGGCAGGGTTACCATCGGCTGCTGTCCGCAACAGATAAGTTGCAGCCGAGCCGGCCGACCACGGTCCAAGGAACGTGCCGAAGATGCCGTGTCCGGCGATCGTACCGCGCAGTAACTCCGTCTCAAACCACTCAGAAGCGAGATCGGCCACAGCCATCGGCCCCCAGCGCAGCAGGCGATACAGATCTGTCTCGCCAAGGCCACGCAGCTTCCGCCCGGCCTTCAACAGCTCCCATAGATGTCCGGAAGCTGGATCGTCCAGATCAGGCGGCGTCATCCTGAGCAGTAAGTCAAGAACTTCGCCGATGCGCGCCAGAGATCGCGCGAACTCCGCATAATTCGCAGCATCCTTCTGCGAAAACCTGACGATCTCCTGCTGAGACTTGGCAATATCGCCGTACAGGTTCAGCGCCCGACCGCTCGCGGACAACGACAGCACACACACATCTGGCGAATATATCTTCAGCCCGTGCGTCGCCAGATTCATGTCTGCCACAATGTCGGACCTGATTTGTCCCACGGCGTGAGATAGCCTGGAGCAGCGAAAGCCGGGATGAAATTCTTCAGTTACGGCACAGCCGCCGACGACCGGTCGGCGTTCAAGAATAAGCGGCTTGAACCCAGCTTTGGCGAGATAGAAGGCAGTCACCAGCCCGTTGTGCCCTGCGCCAATGATGACCACGTCGCGCGTGTCGGGCATGGGCTAGCTAGTCCCCTTAGAGTGTTTCAGGATTTCCAGCGCTGCCAGGCGCCCGGGAGCGCCCATGATGCCGCCGCCGGGGTGGGTGGCCGAGCCGCACATCCAGAGGTTCTTGATTGGCGTCTTGTATTGCGCCCAGCCAGGCACCGGTCGCAGGAAAAATAGTTGCTCCAGCGACAGTTCGCCTTGGAAGATGTTGCCCTCGGTCAGTCCCCACTCGCGCTCCAGGTCGAGTGGCGTCACTACTTGCCGGCCCACGATAATGTTCTTGAAGTTGGGCGCAAACTCGGCGATGGTGTCGATCACGTTGTCACCGAAGGCCTCACGCTTCTCATCCCACGTGCCTTCCTTCAGCTTGTATGGCGCATACTGCACGAAGCACGACATGACGTGCTTACCGGGGGGCGCGATCGAGGGATCGGTTAGGCTGGGGATGACCATGTCAATGTACGGCTGGCGCGAGTAATTGCCGTACTTAGCATCGTCGTAAGCACGCTCCATATAGTCGACGCTGGGCGAAATCGAAATGGCGCCGCGCAGATGATGACCATCGCCCGGCAGGCATGTGAAATTGGGGAGTGCGTCGAGCGCCAGATTCACTTTCCCCGATGATCCTCGATATTTGTAGCGCTTGACTTCATTGCGGAATTCCTCGCTAAGGTGTTTCGGCTCGATCATCTTAAGAAAAGTGAGATTCGGATCGACGCTGGAGGAGATCACGGACGCCAGGTATTCGTCGCCGCTTGTGGTTGCCACGCCGACCGCCTTGCCGTCGCGCACCAGAATCTGCGCTATCGCCGCCTGTGTTTTGATCTCGACCCCCAACTCGCGGGCCGCACCGGCGATTGCATTGGAGATCGCACCCGTGCCCCCGCGCGCAAAGCCCCACGCGCGAAACGCACCGTCGATCTCGCCCATGTAATGGTGCAATAGCACATAAGCAGTCCCTGGTGAACGCACGCCGAGAAATGTCCCGATGATTCCCGACGCCGACATTGTGGCCTTGAGCACATCGGTCTCGAACCACTGGTCGAGAAAGTCGATGGCGCTCATGGTCATCAGTTGCACCTGGTTGTACTTGTCGTCGCCACTGAGGCCGGTGAAGCGGCGGCCGAGGAAGAGCAGCTTGAGCAGGTCGCGCGGGTTCAGCGTGGTGGGATCAGGCGGCACCATGCCGAGGATTGGCTTGACGAAGCGGCACATTTGCAGCATCGCCTTGCCGAATTCCTCGTACGCCTCGGCATCGAACTTCGAATGCCGCGCGATCTCGCGGCGGGTCTTCGCGTGATCGTTCACCCGCCAAAGATAGTCGCCACTTGGCATCGGCGTGAAGGTTCCGTCCAGCGGAAGAATTTCCAGACCATGACGGGGAAGATCCAGGTCGCGGATGATCTCCGGCCGCAGCAGCGATACCACGTAAGAGCAGACCGAGAACTTGAAGCCGGGAATGATCTCTTCCGTGACAGCCGCACCACCGAGCACATGACGGCGCTCCAGCACCAGAACTTTCTTTCCTGCGCGCGCCAGGTAAGCGGCGTTGACCAGGCCGTTGTGCCCGCCACCGATAACGATGACATCGTATTTGCCGGGACCCTTGGAGGCGGTCATGGATTGTGCAGAAGGAGAAATTCTAAAGCGTAGGGAGGGATTTGTCTGTAACGACGGAACGTGACCATTCGGCTTTGCCGGAATTCTAGCGAAGGAGCGTTGTCGGATCGGGATCGGCCGCTGCAACAGAAGTGGGCACGATTTCGGCGGACTCTTCCACAACGTCGCCTTCACCCGGTGCCAGGAACAGGTTTTCCTCGATGCCATGCTGCTTGGTGTAAAGCTCGTAATAGCGGCCGCCCAGATCGTAAAGCGACTGGTGCGTGCCACTTTCGACGATACGGCCGGCCTCGACCACGAGGATTTGGTCCGCACGGCGAATGGTGGACAGGCGGTGCGCAATGACAAATGTGGTGCGACCCTGCATCAGGTAGGAGAGTCCTTCCTGGATCATTCCCTCCGACTCGGAATCCAGGCTGGAGGTGGCTTCGTCGAGAATGAGAAGGCGCGGGTTGGCCAGAATGGCGCGTGCGATCGAGACCCGCTGACGTTGTCCGCCGGACAGTTTCACGCCACGCTCGCCGATGATGGTGTCGTACTTAGTTTCGTATTTCTCTGCGAACTCGTCCACGCGGGCGATAGCACAGGCGTGCAGAATTTCCGCCTCCGTCGCATCAGGCTTCGAGAACGCGACGTTCTCGCGAATGGTTCCGTCAAAGAGAAACGAATCCTGCAGGACCATCCCCAACTGCGTTCGATAGGATTCGAGCCGGACAGTTGACAGATCGACCGAATCGACGAGCACCTTGCCCGAGTTCGGTCTATGAAAAGCCGCAATCAGTCCGATGATTGTGGACTTGCCCGAGCCGGAGGACCCGACCAGTGCGGTCACGGTTCCGGGCCGAGCATGAAAACTGATGTCATGAAGCACGGTCTTTGTCTGTTCGTAAGCGAAGGTCACATCCTGAAAAACCACATCACCGCGAATTTGCGGCAGCGTGACAGTACGATTGGGGTCCTCATCCTCTGGCGTTTCGTCGAGGACCTCGCGCGTGCGCTCCAAGCCTGCAATGGCCTCGGTAAGCTGCGTTCCGATGCCCACCACCTGGAATAGCGGCGCGGCAAGATAGCCGAGGAACATGGTGTAGGTGAAGAAACCGCCGAGCGTGAGCTTGCCGGCCAGGATCTGCCGGGTTCCCATAAACATGACAATGGCGCCAATGACGCCCATCAGCGTGGATGACGAAAGGCTCATGACGGACGTTGCGGTCAGAGTGCGGAAGACGTTCTGCAGCAGCCGTTCGACGCCGAGGCTGAAGACATGGTGTTCGCGCTCCTCGGCGTGGTAGCCCTTCACCACGCGGACGCCGCCGAGCGACTCGGTCAGGCGGCCTGTTACCTCAGCATTGATTTTGGCGCGCTCGCGGAAGATTGGCCGAATGGTGCGGAACGCCTTGCGTAGCCCGACTCCAAACACCAACAGGAAACCGAAGGCAATCGCCGTCATCAGCGGGCTGATGCGAATCAGCACGGCGAAGGCGATAACAGCAGTAAGCAAGCCGCCGACGAAGTCCACCAAACCGGTACCGATCAGATTGCGCACACCTTCAACGTCGCTCATGATGCGCGAAACCAGGATGCCGGTCTTGTTGGAATCGTAGTATGAAACGGACAGCCGCCCTACGTGCTCTTGCACTCGTCGCCGCAGTTCGGCGATGAGCTTTTGCGCTGCTTTGGAGAGCGTCTGCGTGAGCGCAAATGAGGTCAGGCCTTGCACCAGAGTGGCGAGCAGCACAGTTCCGACCAGCGGGTACAGCATTCGGAAATGACGCTTGCCTACAACATCATCAATCAGGAATTTGGTCGAGTATGGAAGGACAAGCCCGGAGACGCGATTAATGACCATGAGACCGAGGCCGAGTAACATCAGCGCCCGGCGGGGGCGAATGAGCTCCCAGATTTCAGGCAGCACCTTGAAGATCGGGGTCTTCCTGGCCGGCTTGGTCGAGGCCTGATCCATTGTGCGTAAAGTCTTTGGATTCGTGAGGCGAGCGTTTGGGTTCGGAAGCACTGGGGAGTGAATCAGCGGAATCTCACTTGAGAAGCATGGCAGCTTCCCCGGCGAGTTTGCTGAGCGCCCGGTCGAAGGTGACCAGGATCAGGCCTTCCGCCTTTGCAAAGGCCGCCAAATAGGCATCAGGCCACTGTTGAGGCGCGAATTGAGTGCTTGCGGTTAGCGCCCGAAGCTCGGTTTCGACAGCATTCGGATCCCGCTCCGCATAGAAGGTTACGCGCAAGTCAGCACAAAGCTCATCGTAGAGTTCCCAGGCCTCACGCTGTGTCCTGACTTCATCCTGCATAACGGCAGGCTGCGTAAGGAGGCGCAGGAAACTCAGTTGCGTCAAACGGCAAAACCCAACCGCATCACTGGTGAGTCGGCCAAACCACGACGTAGCATCTGCATGTTGCTGGTGACTGTCATATGCCAAGGCCACCCAGACATTGATATCAGGGAAATAGGATTTCATTGATTATGCGGTTGGTCAGGTGCAGTTGGCCAGGTCTCTTGGAGTGGATAAGGGGAAGCCGGACGGCCTTCCTTTTACGTTTGTCCTTCAGTCCTTCAAGCTCTGCCTCAACCCCGCGCAGAACCAATTCCTTGACGGAGCACCCTCGAAGCGCCGCCTCCGACTTCAGACGCCGGTAAATCGAATCGGGAATATCAACCGTTGTACGCATGAATACAGTCTACCATATTTATGGCTGCAACCACCAGTGAAACGTGCGAGCCGGGCCGAACGAGACTTCCGTATCGTAAAATCGGCTGCGCTATGAGGAATGCATTGCTCCCTGCTGCCCTGATGCTGCTCGCGCTGCCGGGTCTGGCCCAGACCAACCACCAGCTCCAGCCCGACGCCGGCCTGCTTGACGAGATCAACCACATCATGGCAATCGACAACCACTCCCATCCGCTTGCCCTGGACAATGACGGCCAGCCGGATGAGGATTACGACGCTCTGCCGTGCGACCCGCTGGAGCCCACCGCCGCGGGACTGATGTTTCGGGAGGACAATCCCATTTACATCAAGGCATGGAAGACGATGTTTGGCTATAAGTACGATGACGCCAGCCCTGAGCACGTGAAAGAGCTGTTGGCGGCAAAGGAGCAGGTGAAGCACCGTGAGGGTGAGAATTATCCCAACTGGGTGCTGGACCAGCTTGGCATCGAGAGCGAACTGGCCAACCGCATTGCCCTGGGGCGCGGTCAGAAGCCACCGCGCTTCCGCTGGGTGCCGTTCGAAGACACGCTCTTGTTTCCGCTGAACAACTCGTCGCTGGCGGCGCATTCCCCCGACCGCAAGATTTTTTTTGGCCGGGAGGAACTACTTTTCGCCCGCTACCTGAACCAACTCAACCTGACGGGTGTGCCGCCGACGCTGGCGGAATATACAGCCAAAGTGGTGACCCCGTTGCTGGAGATGCAGAGAACCAACGGAGCAGTCGCGGTGAAGTTTGAGGCCGCGTATCTGCGGTCGCTCGATTTCGCTCCCGCGAAAGAAGCCGACGCGGCCCGGGTATATGCGCGCTACGTGAAAGGCGGAGTTCCCAGCAACGCCGACTACAAAATATTGCAGGATTATCTCTTCCACTACATCGCCAGCGAAGCTGGACGATTGGGGATGGCGGTGCACCTCCACACCGGCGGCGGATGTGGCGGCTATTTTGCGATGGAAGGAAGCAATCCGCTGCTGCTGGATTCGGTGTTCAACGATCCCACCTTACGCAAGACGAACTTTGTCATGTTGCACGGAGGCGCTGGGGGCTTCGAGCAATTCGTGCCATATCTGCTGATGAAACCCAACGTTTACGCCGACTTCTCCGAGCAGACATGGATGACCTCACCGCGCCACATCGCTGACAGCATTCGTTTCATGCTGGAGTTTTATCCGGACAAGGTATTGTTCGGCACTGACCTGTATCCGCTTGAACCGCAGGTGAACTGGGAAGAGACCGGCTATCAGACATCAACCGCGGGCCGGACAGCGCTTGCCCTCGCGCTTACCGGCATGATGCTGGACGGCGAGATCACGCGACAGCAGGCCGTCGCCATCGCGCACCAGGTGATGCACGACAATGCCGCCAAGCTCTATGGACTGAGCGATTCGCAACATCCGTGATTCGCGATTGAACTTGCTCGAAGAGAGAATTCATTCGCGGAGGAATTTCATTCGAGCAGGATCGACTTCCTCTTCGCTGCGCCTTTTCGCGCAAACGAAAAGGCCACCCGGCAACTGGGCAGCCTTCTCTTCAAGGGAGAATAGTTCCAACGGAGGTTAGACCGTCAAAACTTTCTGCACAAATCTTAGGGTCGCGGGAGGGGCCTGTCAAGCAATTTTTCCGACTTAAATTGCTGTGTTTTCAATAGTTTACAATATATTCAGCAACTTGCAGCAGAATAGCCGAAAAGGGCCATATCATCGGAAAAAGCCGCCTAAGCATCTTAATTTCAACTACTTACTGGATCCATCCTGCCGCAGGTGTAACTGGATAAACTCCACATCTTGAGGCCGGTCGAACACGCGATTTGGAAAAAGCCGCTTCGCCAGAATACGAATACCTCCGAAGAAAACGCCAAACACGAAAGAGATCAGGAGAATGATTCCGATGAGCGCGAACACCGCAACAATCAGATTGCCGATGTTGTCACGCTTGCTCAGCGAGGTCGCTTCGTTCCACGTGACCTCCGCTTCGTAGTTCACTGAGGTGAGAAGTTTCTGCGCCTCGTCACTGCCGGTCGCGCCCGTTACGATATCGAGGAGCGGACCACTTCGCCTGACCAGCATCGCGTTCGGCGATGACTGCGGGGCACCTTGCAGGACGCGCAGACGCTCTCCTGCAATCTGCGGCGTCGGATACTGTATCAAGGTCAGCATGAGCGGGCCACTCTTAGGCGAATAATCCTGAATGAGAATTTCGGGATCGTGGCTGAAGTCAACCTGTTCCGCCGTGACCGGCGACTTCGCCGCCAGGAGGGCCTGCGGACCAAGAATATATTTGGCCGAGTTTTCCACAGCATCGCTCTTGGGCAGATATTCCGGAAGCGTCGGCAGGTTCGCGGCTGCAGCCCTTCGCGGACGGCAACATGCCCGCGAGTTCGCGCAGTTCGGCGGCAGACATCTCCGTGAGCCGATCGAAATTCGCGTCCACCAAAATGTTGTCGCGGAAGAAAAGGATGCGCTGGTTGGCCGAGGCAGCCTTGGTCCCGATGCGTTCCGTCCTCATCGCTGGCTGGCGATAGAAGGTAAAAGCGCCATAGGCGCCAGTGGCATCCTTGAATCTCGCAGCCTTGACGGTCAGCTTGCGGCCATCCTCGCGAGTGTAGTTCACCGTTTCAGAGCCCACGAATCCGTACTCTTTCAGCACGGCCGGATAGGCAGCATCGGCTTGGGCTGCGTCAGACGTGGTTCTGTGCCGGACCAGACTCGGTCCAGCCGGCGAACGATTTGGGCAGGGTGCCAGAGTTGTCGGCAAAGATTGATCCAGCCAACAGGAAACACAAAACAGCGACGATGACGATGCGTCTCATTGAACAGCCACACAGACCGGGCTTGGTACCCCTGGAAATTAGACTACTGCGGCAGGGGTAAAGTTTCCAGAAGCCGTCAGCATTCAGCACTCGGCTAAGGCATCATTAGAATTGTCATCCCGACCGAGGACTTCTAGGCCCGAGCGGAGGGATCTGCGGTTTGCTGAATACTGCATGCTGAATGCTGATTGCTGATTGCTGGGTGCAGCTACTCGCCGGTCGTCTTGCTCATCTTCGACGCCACTTTCACTCCGCTGAGTCCGCCAGCGTATTTGGCAATTCCCTTGTACAGCGACTCGGCGATCTTTTCCCGGTACTCCGGCGTTTCCAGCTTGGCTGCGTCAGTGGGGTTGGACACGAAGGAGATCTCGGCCAGGATGCTGGGCATATTGGCGCCAATTAGCACCACGAACGGTGCTTTCTTCACGCCGCGGTCGCGAAGCGTGCTGTGTCGCGTGGCCAGTCCGCTGTAAAGAGAAAGCTGAACATCCGTCGCCAACTCACGCGACTCCTCGATCTTTTCCTTCAGGGTGATCTTCTTGACCAGGTCCTGAAGTTCGAAGATGGACTTCTCGGAAACTGCATTCTCGCGGGCTGCGACTTCCAGAGCATCTGGGTTCGAGGTGAAGTTCAGGTAGTAGGTCTCGATCCCTCGGGCAGTGGGATCGGGGCTGGAATTGGCGTGGATGGAAATGAACAGATCGGCCTGGTGCTCGTTGGCAATGGCGGTTCGGGTCTCCAGTGGGATGAACGTATCATCGTCGCGAGTAAAGATGACGTCGGCTCCCAGGCGGGTTTCGAGCAGTCGGCCCAGGCGCAACGCCACATCGAGCACGAGGTCTTTCTCCATCAGGCCGTTGGGGCCGATGGTACCGGTGTCGTGCCCGCCATGGCCGGCGTCCACCACAATTTTCCCGATCTTCAGGCCTAGGGTCCGGGTGAGGCTGCGTTCACCAGCCGATGTCGGCACGGCTTCGTGCGAGGCGGGGGCGTCTGTCGACGCGGTCTTGCTATTCTTCTTGGCCGGCTTGGCACGGGGCGCAACTGCAACTGCAGTGGGCGCACTTGTGGGCTGGGTGGTCGCCTTTAGTTCCGTATCTGGAACGTCGGCCGCGGATGACAGCAGCGAATCATCCGGAGTTGCGACGATGGCCATCGTGGCGGAGCCGGGTTTCGCGCCTGATTTGCTCAAGGGAGGGTTCGGTTTTGAAGACGCGGCGGGGGCCGGACCGTCACCGAATCTTCATCGTCCTCGATAATGACCTTGCGGGCGGGAGCGTTCGATGTCGATTGGCGAGCAGTCGTGGCGCCGGGAGTTGCAGCACCGGACGCGGCGCCAGCGCTCTTGTCGGCAGTCTTGCCGGCGGTAGAGGCAGTTTTCTGCTTCGAGCTACTACCGCTTGACGCTCCAATGGCCGGGGTCACATTCGAAACTGCGCTTGACGAGGGCTTCTTTGCGCCGACAGCGGTGGTCAGATCATCCTCATCGGTCGCTACCCGAGGTGGACCTTTGCTGGCTACTTGCGACTGGCGTCCGTGAATGTCAATGATGAGCCGGTACGGATTAGGCAGCAGGAAGGCCGAATAGTCAGATACGTCGGCGACTTCCAGCACCACTCGCGTATATCCCGGCTGATATTGGGCGACACGAATCTTCTTCAGGAACCCGTCCTGCACATCAAAGCTCTTGCCCACCAGCACCGAGGCCAGCTTGGTATCGGGCAGGTCGAAGAAGATGCGGTCCGGGTCGGAAACGCGTCCGGCTTCGTATTTCACCTCGCGATCCACGTCGATGGCGACGCGCGTGTAGTCCGGAGTTGACCAGTGACGGATGCCGGTCACCATCGGAAGCCCAGTCTTCTTTTGCGCCGCCTGCTCCGCGGCACTCTCCGCCGGAGGTCCAGCCGGCTCAACGCGCGCTTCTTCCACCGGCTTCTTGTTCGGCTTGGGATGGTTCAG
>CAWGMV010000012.1:0-114534 GCA_963823635.1 uncultured Acidobacteriaceae bacterium
CAATGGACTTTGACTCTGCAGGAAAACCAGTCCACGCCGGACCTGGGCCCCACGCTGGACGTAATTCGCGATGCTGTCAAAAGCATTCAGACCACGAAGACGCGGGCCCAGGACACGCTACGGGTAATTGTCAACCTGCAGGTCAGCGCCGCTAATCAGCACCAGCTTGCGCTCGATGTGTTGGACCGTTTGGCGCAAGCGCGCAGGCAATTGGCTGGCCGTCTGCTGCAACGTGACAGCGCGCTGCTATGGCAAGTCTTTCGGCAAGGGGAGCAACCTGGCGAGTCAGCACGTTTCTTCAGCAACACCGGCGCCCGGATGATCAGCATCGAGTTATTTACCCGCGAGAATGCAGGAATGTTTGTCGTGATGGCGGTTTTACTGTTTCTGTGGCTGTTCGCCTCTTACCGGCTGTACCGTGCGACTCGCGACCTTCATCCGGCGGACGAGCTTCAGGCGCAGGCGCTCGGGATACTGCGGCACTGGCTTGCCTTCGGCCTCCTGCTACCCCTGTTGCTGGCCTTCCGACTGTCGCCCCACGCGCCTTTGCCGCTGGTCGGCGCTGCTATCCTGCTTTCCTTTTTCTCGATACTTGTACTCTTGCCACCGCTGATTGAGCCGGGCTTTCGCCCGCTGCTGTATTGCCTGGTGGCGGTGTATGTCTTCAACGCCGCTCTGGTCTGGATTACGCTTTCGCTCGCGACCAAGCGGGCGGTGTTGTTCTTAGCTCTGACGGCGGCGATACTGGCCTTCTCCTGGCTTCTCCGGCCGCTGCGAGTTGCCGCGACTGAGGAGAAGGGAATTCGCCATCGGTTCCTGATCTTCGGTATGCGTCTGGCTGTGGGTGTGCTGGCACTGGGTCAGGTCGCTAACCTTTTCGGATACTACGGTCTCTCCCAGTACCTGACCGTGCTGAGCATCTATGGCACTTTCATTGCAATTGCCATCTACACTGCGGTTCGAGTATTCACACTGCTTCTGCTGGCTTTTCTCGGCTTGCCTGCCGCCGAGCGGCTGGCGGTGGTGCGCCTGCATAAGGCGGGCATCGCTCGCTGGGCACCGAGAATTATTCAGTGGACCGGCGTTCTCCTGTGGTTGGGCAGCTTCCTGGGATTGATGGGAGTGCGCACCTCGGTAAATGAATTTATCGCCAGCGTCTTCAGCTTCAATGTGGCCGGCGCCTCCAGCAACATCACGCTAGGCGGTCTGCTTGGTTTGTTCGCCATCCTCCTCGGTGGCTATGCCATCTCCAGCGCTCTTCGTTTCGTTGTGCGTGAGGAGTTGCTCAAGCGTCTGCACTTGAAGCGCGGAGTTCCGGAGCTGATTTCGACCACGTTGCATTATCTGCTCTTGTTCCTGGTCTTTCTGTTCGCAGTGAATGCGGGCGGCATCGCGCTCAATAAGTTCACGGTGCTCACCGGAGCGCTGGGTGTGGGCGTCGGTTTCGGCTTGCAGAACATCATCAACAACTTTGTCTCAGGTTTGATTCTGCAATTCGAGCGGCCCATCCGGGTCGGCGATGTGGTTGAGGTTCAGACCGGCTTGACCGGTAAAGTGACGCACATTGGCATACGCTCCAGCACGGTTCAGACGTGGCAGGGCGCAGAAGTCATCATTCCGAACGCTACCTTCATATCCGGCAATGTGACCAACTGGACGCTTTCGGAGTCCAGGCGGCGGCTGGATCTGCCGGTTGGAGTGGCATACGGCTCCGATCCCAAGCTGGTGAAGGGGTTGCTGGAGCGGCCTGCCATTCAGCACCCCGACGTCCTCACCTCACCCGGGCCGGAAGCTTTCTTTATGGGGTTTGGCGATAGCGCGCTGAACTTCGAACTGCGCTTCTGGGTGATGCAGGAGAGCAACACGGTGAGGGTGATGAGCGAGGTCGCGCTCGAAGCTATGCGGCTGCTCGCCGAGGCCGGCATCGAGATTCCATTCCCGCAACGTGACCTGCGCCTGCGCTCGGTGGATGCCGAAGCTGCTGCTGCTCTGTCGGGGCATAGTCCAGCGCGTGACGAGAACAGCAAAGACCTGCGGCTGCGAGTCAGGTCGGCACCCTGATCGATTACAAACGATTCTTCGGATCCATCTAGCCTGTTTCCGAGCGACGAAAAACAATCCACATCTTGTTTACTCGATGAAGTAATCCAGTCGCGTCTATCTCCAGTAGCCACTGCACTCGACGCTGACGCTATTGGGATGCTAAATCCCTCTAACGCGTAATTGTGGCTGGCGTAGAATACAAACCACAGGCCGGTCGCCCCGGGGCGGGTGGCCAGGAGGTATGGGGTCCTTGAGCAATCTTCCGCAGACTTTGGGTGAACTTCGTCGCAGCCAACAATTTTCTGAGCAACGGGTGCGCAACCGGCGCGTGAAGGACGAACTGCGCGACAATCTCATCGCCCGTGTGCGTTCAGGCTCTGCCGTCTTCCCCGGCATCGTTGGCTATGACGACACCGTGGTGCCGCAGATTGTCAACGCCATCCTGTCGCGGCACAATTTCATCCTTTTGGGACTGCGCGGCCAGGCCAAGAGCCGTATCCTGCGCGCCTTGACCAGCCTGCTTGATCCGGAGTTGCCGTACATTCGCGGCTGCGAGATCTACGACAGCCCTTACCAGCCGATCTGCCGCCGCTGTCGCGAGCTGCTGACCAGCACTCCCGATGACATTCCGATTGCATACCTAACCGCCGAAGAGCGCTACGTCGAGAAGCTGGCCACACCGGACGTGACCATCGCCGACCTGATCGGCGACATTGATCCCATCAAAGCCGCCAAGGGTGGTCACGAACTCGGCAGCGAGTACACTGTGCACTACGGGCTGCTGCCGCGGGCCAATCGCGGCATCTTCGCTATCAATGAGCTGCCTGATCTCGCCGGCAAAATTCAGGTCGGCCTGTTCAACATCATGCAGGAAGGCGACGTGCAGATTAAGGGCTACCCGGTGCGGATGCCCCTGGACGTTGCGCTGGTATTCACCGCCAATCCCGAAGACTACACAGCGCGTGGAAAAATCATTACGCCGCTGAAAGATCGTATCGGCTCGGAGATTCGCACCCATTATCCGGCGAGCATCGAGGAAGGCATCGCCATCACCGCGCAGGAGGCTTGGACCGAACGCAACGGCCACCAGTTGCAGATTCCCAACTTTGTGAGTCAGGTGATCGAGCAGATCGCCTTCGTTGCGCGTGACGACAAACGGATTGACAAACGCTCCGGCGTCAGCCAGCGGCTGCCCATCAGCGCTCTGGAAAATGTCATCTCCAACGCCGAGCGGCGGGCTATCCGCTGGGGCGAAAAGCTGGTGGTGCCGCGCGTGGGCGACATCTATGCCGCCATGCCTGCCATGACTGGCAAGCTCGAACTGGAATACGAGGGCGAGTTGAAGGGCGCCGACATGGTAGTGCGCGAGATCATCCGCTCCGCCGTTGCCCGCACTTATGACAAGTATTTCCACGGCAACAGCAGCATGAATCAGGTGGTGCAGTGGTTCGATCTGGGCGGCGAGATCCAGATGCGCGATTCGGCCAGCGCGCAGGAGATGCTGCACAAGCTGCGTGGCATTCAGGGGCTGCTCGACAAGCTGAGCGCGCTGGGCTTGAGCGGCAAGGAGCCCTCAGAAATGCTGGTGTCGGGAGCCGAGTTCATCCTGGAAGGGCTATACGCGCACAAGCGCATCGGCCGCAGCGAGGAGCGCACGTTTACCGCCGGCGAGAAGCAACCGCCGCGCGAAAAGCCGCGTCTGCGCGAGGAGGACGACGAGGTCCCCGACCTCCGGCGCCAGAGAAGGCCGTTCAACTAAGGGCCAGCGGTTAGCGGTGAGCACCTAGCTATTAGAACTAGCTTAACCAAGGCCTCATCTGGCGTTCCTTGTTGGATAATGCGCCCGTCCCGCCTTAGTTGCCTGCTAATTGCTAACTGCCAATTCTAATTGCTAACCGATTCGGCTTCACGGTACTCTTGAGGGTAACCCGCGAGCCCTTCATGAAGACAGCCGAAATGACCTCCTTCCGGGTCGCCGAGGACATTACTGAACTAGTCGGCGAAACCCCAATCCTTCATCTGCGGAAGATCGTTCCACCTGATGCCGCCGACGTGTATGCGAAGCTCGAGTATCTGAATCCTGGCGGCAGCATCAAAGATCGCGCCGCACTGGGCATGATCACGAAGGCAGAACGAGACGGTCGCTTGCAGCCCGGCGCGACCATCTTCGAGGCCACGGCCGGCAATACCGGCGTCGGCCTGGCGCTGATAGGGTCGGGGCGCGGATACAAGACTGTGCTCGCGGTGCCGGAAGGATTCTCGATCGAAAAGGTCAAGCTGATGGAAGCTTTGGGCGCGGAGGTCATTCGCACGCCGGAAGCCGAAGGCATGCAGGGTGCTATTGATTACGTGAAGCAGCGGGCTGCGAAAACTCCCAACTCCTTCGTCGCCGGGCAATTCGAAAACCAGGACAATCCCGACTTCCATTACGAGACCACCGCCCGCGAACTCTACGACCAGCTTGGTGGACAGATTGACGCAGTCGTCATCGGCTCCGGAACGGGTGGCACCTTCACCGGCGTGGCGCGTTATTTGAAGGAGCGAAATCCCAATACACTGGGAGTCGTGGTCGAGACCCAGGGCTCGGTGCTGGGCGGCGGTCCCAAAGGCCCGCATGAGGTGGAAGGCATCGGCGCGAGCTTCATCCCCAAGACGTGCGATCTGTCGCTCGCCGATGAGATAATCGCCGTCAGCGATCACGATGCCTTCGACATGGTGAAGAAGCTAGCGGCGATCGAGGGTGTGCTGGCAGGATCCAGCGCGGGCGCAAATGTCTTCGCGGCCATCGGCATCGCGCGGCGCCTGGGACCGGGCAAGCGCGTGGCGACTTTGATTCCCGACTCCGCCGAACGGTACCTGTCGAAGGACATTTTCCACTTCAACGAGAAGCATGAAACCGCGGATTGACGCGGATTACGCGGACTCTTTTCAACACGGAGTACACAGAGAACTATTGATTTCCGTTCCTCCTTGCGCTCCGTGATCCCTGCGGTAACTGGTTTTGACTTTCCTGCTCTGCGAGGTCAGCGTAAATCCGCGGTTTAGGTTTTTATGTCCAACAAGAACAAATCTGGTTTTGCCACTCGCGCCATTCACATCGGCAACGAGCCTGACCCCTCCACCGGGGCCGTGGTGCCTCCGATTTTCGCAACGTCAACCTACGCGCAGGAAGAACTCGGCGTCACCAAAGGCTACGACTACTCGCGCGCAGCCAATCCCACGCGCACCCGGCTGGAGCAGAACCTCGCTGCGCTGGAGGGCGGCGTTGCCGCGCCGGTATTCGCCAGCGGAATGGCGGCGGTCGTCGCTCTGTGCCAGCTCATGAAGTCGGGCGAGCACATCGTTGCCTCCAACAACCTGTATGGCGGTGTGCCGCGCGTGTTTAACCAGGTGCTGGCGAACTTCGGCCTGGAGTTCACCTATGTTGATGCGACCGACCCGCGCAATGTGGAGCGCGCTATCCGCAAGAACACGCGCTACGTTTACCTCGAAACGCCGACGAACCCTCTAATGGGACTCACCGATATAGCCGCCGTCAGCGAGATTGCCCACAAACGCGGCTGCGAAGTGGTGGTGGATAACACCTTCATGTCGCCCTACTTCCAGCAACCCATCAAGTTAGGCGCCGATATCGTGATGCACTCCACCACGAAGTTCCTTAACGGGCACAGCGACGGCCTGGGCGGCGTGCTCGTCTGCACAACCAAAGAACAGGCCGAGAACCTGGCGTTCATCCAGAAGGCCGCGGGGGCCATCCTGTCGCCGTTCGAGTGCTGGCTGGTGCTGCGCGGCACTAAGACGCTGGCGGTCCGCATGAAGCAGCACGACGCCAACGGCCGTGTGATGGCCGACTTCCTCAGCCGGCATCGCAAGGTAAAGCAAGTCTTCTATCCCGGGCTGAGGAGCCATCCGCAGTACGAGCTGGCGTGCCGCCAGATGTCGGGCTTCGGCTCGATGATTACCATCGACACCGGCTCACTGGCCAACGCCAAACGGCTGCTGAAACGCGTGCGCCTGTGCACGATGGGCGAATCACTCGGCGGAGTCGAGACGCTGATCTCGCATCCTGCGAGCATGACGCACGCGGCACTCGGAGCTGGCGGCCGCAAAGCTATCGGCCTGACCGATGGCATGGTGCGAATATCGGTGGGAATTGAGGACGTGGAAGACTTGATTGCGGATTTGGAGCAGGCGCTGGGATAGCTTTGAGCCTATGCGAGTGTCATCCTGAGCGAAGTGAGGTTGCGCAGCGACTGAATGGAGTCGAAGGACCCCTATCCTGGAAGAGAACTCCAGCGGTTATAGGGATCCTTCGACTGCGGTTCGTCCGCCATGCGGGCGAACCTCCGCTCAGGATGACAGGGGTGTAGTTTACTGCCCCGGCGCTTGCGACTGGCCCACAATCTGGTAGGTTTCCTTCTTACCCTTCGCGTTGACCACCGTCATCTTGTTGCCCTTGACCTGATACTGCACCACATCGCCGGGCTGCATCTGGGCCTTGTTTTCCTTATGACGGGCAATGGAGTAAACCAGGTTATCGCCTTGGACCTGATAGACAATCCAGGCCTTCGTCTTTTTTCCGTCGGGATAGGTGCCGTTGTCCCACTTCACGATCTTGCCGGTTTGGTAGGTGTCGGCGGCGACGGCGATAGCGGTTAGGGCGAACGTTAACAGAAGTGCAAAAGCGACTTTCCTCATCGTGCTCCTCAGAAGAAACCTTCAGAAACCGCAGATCCCTCGATTCGGGCGGCTTCGCCGTCCGGAGCTAAAGCACCGGACTACCGAGTCCTCGCTCGGGATGACAGCGTAGAAATAAATGTTTGGCTTGGCTGACAGCCGACAGCCGACGGCTGACAGCTACTCAAAAAACCTCGCCACTCCCTCTACCAGCACGCAGATCTTCTTTTCGATGCCGTGTCGCTTCGCGTCGGCCAGCAATCGCGGCACGGGTTCATCCACCGGCTCGTAGGAGAGACGGAAAGTCCCGTAGTGCATGGGTACCATCCAGCGCGCGCCGAGGTCGAGAAATGCCTGCACCGCATCTTCCGGGCTGGTGTGCACCCGGCGAAACGAATCGGGATGATAAGCTCCGATGGGCAACAGTGCAACTTCCGGCTTTAGCCTTTGCCCGATCTCACGGAAGCCCTCGAAATATGCCGTATCACCGGCGTGATAAATCGAGTGCTTGCCTGCGCGCAGAGCAAATCCTCCGTAGCCGCGGTGCGTGTCGCGCACCATGCGCGCACCCCAATGACGTGAAGGCACGTGCGTGATCTCCACATTGCCGAGGAAAAAATTCTGCCACCAGTCCAGCTCAACCACACGCCCAAAGCCGAGATCGCTCACCAGGTCGTGAACGTTGCGCGGCACAATGATAGTTGGCCGTTTCCTCGACTTGCGCCATGTGAGTCGCGCAACCGCCCCCAAGGTCGGCCGATGCAGATGATCAAAATGAGCGTGCGAAACCAGTACGGCATCAATCGGCGGTAGGTCGCGAAGCCTCAAGCCCGGCCGGCGCAGCCGCTTCAGCACGAAGATCCAGCGAGCGAAATTCGGGTCCACCAGAATGTTCTTGCCGCCGATCTGCAGAAAGAAACTGGAGTGTCCGATAAAGGTGACGCCGAGCTGACCGCGGCGGGCCGGCACCGGTTTGCGCGTAACGCCGGTGCGCGGCGTCATGGCGGAATGGCGAACCAGCGTGCCAAATTGCCGCGCTTTTCGCCGGACGGTAATTCCTAACATAGATAAGAATTAGACGCAGATCGGCCGCTTCCCGATGCGATACGACCTTCGAATTGCTTGACCTTAAGCTCGCTACTCAGCTTAAATCAAGTGTAGGATCAACTGCCCAGCAAGCGCTACTTCTGGAGCTCGTTGGGGAACGACGGAACCAAAGGAGCAGTGATGAAGATTGCCTTTCTTGGCTTGGGCATTATGGGACGGCCAATGGCCGCTAACCTTGTGAAAGCAGGGCACGAAGTCTCGGTTTGGAACCGCACCGCGCGGCAGCACCTGGACGGAGCGCGGACTGCTGTCTCGCCGGCGGAAGCCGCAGTCGAGGCCGACGTTATCTGGTCGTGCGTGGCGGACACCGCTGCGGTCGAGCGGGTGATGTTCGCGGAAGATGGCGCCGAGCAATCGCTGCGCGAAGGCATGATCATCGTGGATTCCAGCACGATTTCGCCATCCGCCACCTTGCGCTTTGCTGAGCGGGTGAACGCCCACGGCGTGCATTGGGTGGACGCTCCCGTCACCGGCTCCAAGATCGGCGCGGAGACTGGACAACTGATCTTTATCGTCGGCGGAGCCCCCGAGCCAGTCGAATACTTGCAGCCGCTTTTCAAGGCCATGGGGAAGCTGGTGATCCACGTGGGCGACACCAGCAAGGGGCAGTCGGCCAAGCTCTGCATGAACCTGATGATCGCGCTGATTTACGAGGGGTTCGCCGAAGCCTATACCCTGGGACAGAAGCTGGGGGTCGATCCCCACAAGCTAATCGAGTTGATCCAGGCGTCGATGGTGCGCTCCGGCGTGGTGGACTACAAGGCGCCGTTCGTGCTGCGCCGTGACTACACGCCCAACTTTCCCATGCGCCTGATGCACAAGGACATCCACATCATGCTCGACATGGCCAAGGAGAACCGCGTCAAGCTGCCTGCGCTGGAGACCGTGGACGAGATTTACGAGCTTTCGACTGAAGAGGGATGGGAAAATCTCGACTACGCAGCCACGCTGGCGCTGCTGGAGAAATGGGCAGGACTGGGCGGCCAGCCGAAGTAGTAAGAAGGTGTTTGCTAGGGTTTGGCGGATGGGCTCGGTGTGTCCACCACGTACACCCGGTTCGGGTTCCCCGGCTCAATTTTGTTCTTCTCGAAGGTCGCCTTGATACGCCGCCGCAATTCACGGCTCACGGCAAACTGCGCACCCGGCTTGGTCTTCACCAGCATCAGATAATCCACTTCGCCGCCACTCACCTTGTCGATACCCGGGACTTCTGGCTTGGCAACAATCTTGTCGGCGTACTGGGGATCGTTCGCCAGCTCCGCGCCAATTTCGTTGAGTAGTCCGATGACGCGATCGCTGTCCGCGCCGTAGGCCACGGATATATGAAGCGGCAATTGCGTCCAGTCGCGCGTCAGGTTGCTGACAACCTTGATCTCACTGCTGGGGACCGTGTACAAGGCCCCGCTGTCGTCGCGCAAAACGGTACGGCGCAGGGTCATCATCTCGACCGCGCCCTGAACGCCGGCGATCTTTACCGTGTCGCCAATGTCGTATTGATTTTCCACCAGTATGAAGAAGCCATTGATGAAGTCGTGGATCAGCGTCTGGGCCCCGAAGCCAATGGCCAGTCCCACGACGCCGGCGCTGGCCAGCAACGGTCCCATGTTGATGCCCAGCAATGGCAGCACTTGCATCGCCGCCAGAAACAGGATGGCGAACAGACCGACGCTGTAAATGACACTCGACAGGGTCCGCAATTGTTGCGCCCGCAACGCCGTGGGCAGTCCTAGGCGATTGCTGAGGTCGTTCAAATGCCGGGAAAGTTTCTTGAGAAGGTACGCTAGGATAAACGCGATGATCAGGACGCCGATGATTTTCGGGACCTTGTAGCGCAGGAAGTCGAACGCGTCATCGCGCCAATAGTCAAATAACTGGACCAGGTCGCGCCTCCCGCCGGTCGGCGGCAGGGCCAGGGCTTGCATTCGTGTGAGCAAGGAAACCAGCATCGTCGCGGATTATAACAATCGAATGCAGAGCAGGCCATGAGGTCCACACCGTGGGCGGAATATAATCACCAACACTCCCATGAGCCAGAAAACCAGTCGAGTACGCACCCTAAACTGGGCAGCTATAATCGCGCCGCTGTTGTTTTGTTTACTCTTGGCACCGCGCGCTTTCACCCAGGCCATTCCACTTCCCGGTCAGGCTCAGCCTGATCAGGCAGAAGTGGAGAGGGAACAACAGCAGAAACACGCTGCGGAAAAGGCAGCCAACGCCAAGCGCCAGCAGGACATTAAGAAAGACACTGACAAACTGCTGGAGCTGGCGACCGAATTGAAGCAATATGTCGATAAGAGCAACGAGAATACTTTGTCGGTTGATGTGGTTAAGAAGGCGGAAGAGATCGAGAAGCTCGCGCACACGATTAGAGACAAGATGAAGGGCCAATAGACACCCGGGGTCAGGCAGGCTCTCGTCGCCGACCCGTTGGTTGCGGTATCCTCCTAAGGCAATGTGCGGGACCGGAACTGTATTCCCGCTGCTGGATCTTCCATGAATTCCATCCGCTATCGGCTGAAGGGAAGGCCGAGGCATTCTTGAGGCAACGCAATGGCTTTCGATAAGTACGTCCAATTAAAAGGCAGCGAGCGCCAGCCCATGCCGGGCGCGACCCAGTCGGGATCTTGCGATCCCAATGAAACAATGCAGGTAACGCTGACCCTGAGACCATCAGGTTCTGGATCGAAGCAGCCGTCCCTGGACAAACTCATTGGCAGAGGTGAGCGCCTTACGCGGGAAGAATACGCCGCGCGTTATGGCGCCGATCCTGCGGACGTTCAGCAAGTGGAAGCGTTCGCCACCGCCTACGGACTCGCGGTTGCACAAGTGAATCTGGCCACGAGAAGCGTGATTCTGACCGGCCGGGCTGCTGATTTTGCCAAGGCCTTCCAGGTGGATTTGTCGAGATATACATATCCGGGCGGGTCGTATCGCGGGCGCACCGGAGCGGTGTCCATACCGACGGAGCTGAGCCAGATCATTCTCAGCGTCCACGGACTTGATGATCGTCCTCAGGCGAAGGCCCACTTTCGCATCGCGAACAGCAAGCAGGCGGATCCCTCGGCAGCAGCCGTGTCCTATACAGCGCTGCAAGTGGCGAAGGCGTACAGTTTTCCAACTGGATCCAATGGCGCAGGGCAGACCATCGGGATCGTCGAACTCGGTGGTGGCTTCACTCAGTCCGACCTCGACACGTACTTCAGCGGTCTTAATATCTCCCCGGCGCCCACGGTTATTGCCGTCTCTGTGGACGGAGCCCAGAACGCGCCTACTGGCGACACCAACGGTCCCGACACCGAAGTCATGCTCGACATCGAGGTGTCCGGCGCGGTAGCGCCGGACGCAAGAATCGTCGTGTACTTTGCCCCCAACACCGACGCTGGTTTCCTGGATGGCATCAACCAGGCAGCCATGGACATGGTCAACAAGCCGTCGGTGATCTCGATTAGTTGGGGCGGGCCGGAATCGACGTGGACAGCACAATCGCTACAGAGTTACAACAGCGCTTTACAAGCTATCGCCGCGCTGGGAGTGTCCGTTTGCGTGGCGGCCGGCGACAACGGATCGACCGACGGCGTGAGCGACGGTCTGGACCACGTAGATTTCCCCGCTTCCAGCCCTTACTCGCTGGCTTGTGGCGGCACGACCCTCGACATCAGCAGTGGCGGGACCATCTCCAGCGAAGTGGTCTGGAATGATTTGTCCACTGGCGAGGGCGCTACCGGCGGCGGCATAAGTGCTACCTTCCCGATTCCTTCCTGGCAGGCAAATGCCAATGTGCCGCCCTCGGACAATCCGGGCAACTTCGCAGGACGTGGCCTTCCCGACGTCAGCGGTGATGCCGACCCCGAAACCGGCTATCAGGTGCAGGTGGACGGATCCAGCTTCGCTGTGGGAGGCACCAGCGCCGTAGCGCCGCTGTGGGCCGGCCTGATTGCTCTTTTCAATCAGTCGCTAGGCAAGCCTGTGGGCTACCTGAATCCCAATCTGTACCAGACTATAGCTACTGAGTCAGGAACCTTCCACGACATCACCTCCGGCAACAACGGCGACTATAGCGCAGCCAAGGGCTGGGATGCATGCAGCGGTTGGGGCAGCCCGAACGGGACGGGATTGTTGCAAGCCCTTTCCGGAAGCCCAACTCCGACCCCGACGCCAACACCAACGCCAACCCCGACCCCTCCGGGCAGGCACAAGCCGCCACGGCCAAAGCCACGACCGCGGAGGGGCCGGTAAGCGGTCCCGGGTAGTGCGGCGTTTTAACGCCGCGTCAACCGGTCAACCGTAGAACGGCCTTCAGGCGTGAGGTACGTTCCATGAAGTCAGAAAAAACGCCATCCCTCCGGGGATGGCGTTTCGCTTTACAGCACAATGTTAATCGTTACCGGCCGCTCGCCGTGTACGCCGGTGTGGGTTCCTCCTTGGCAGCTTCTGCCTTGACGATCCGCATCCCGTAGAACGACCGGTACACGAAGACGAACGACACTGCAAAGAAGATAACCGCCAGGATGTGGCTGAAGCCTGATCCCTGGGTATTCGTCAACTGCACCGCCAGCTCCACAGCCAGCAGGCCGAACAGCGTGGTGAATTTGATGATCGGGTTCATCGCCACTGACGATGTGTCCTTGAACGGATCGCCCACGGTGTCGCCCACAACTGTGGCGTCGTGCAGCGCAGTTCCTTTCTGCTTCAGCTCCACCTCGACGATCTTCTTGGCGTTGTCCCAGGCTGCGCCCGCGTTGGCCATGAACATCGCTTGGTACAGGCCAGAGATGGCGATGGCGATGAGATAACCGATGAAGAAGAACGGCTCGACAAACGCAAAGGCCAGGGTCACGAAGAACACCGCGAGAAAGATGTTGAACATGCCCCGCTGTGCATATTTGGTGCAGATCTCCACCACCTTCTTGCTGTCGGTCACCGAGGCCTTCTCCACGCCCTCCAACTTGATGTTGGCCTTGATGAACTCCACGGCGCGATACGCGCCCGTGGTCACGGCCTGGGTGGAAGCGCCGGTGAACCAGTAGATGATGGCGCCGCCGCTGATCAGGCCAAGCACAAAGGGCGCGTGCAGCAGCGACAAGTTTTCCTGCCCGTGCGTCAGGCCGCCGGTGAGCGCCATGATGATGGAAAAGATCATCGTGGTGGCGCCGACGACGGCTGTCCCGATGAGCACCGGCTTGGCCGTCGCCTTAAACGTATTACCTGCTCCGTCGTTGGCTTCCAACAGGTGCTTGGCCCGCTCGAAGTTCACATCGATGTTGTAGTCCTTCTTCAACTCGCCTTGGACGTTCGGTACCTGCTCAATCAGCGAAAGCTCATACACCGATTGCGCATTGTCGGTCACAGGGCCGTAGGAGTCTACGGCGATCGTTACCGGCCCCATGCCGAGGAAGCCAAACGCGACCAGCCCAAAGGCGAAGACCGCCGGAGCCAGCATCAGTTCGCCGAGGCCAAACGTGCTCACGTAGTAGCCGATGGCCATCAGCACGACCATGGTGAACCCCAGGTAGTAACAGGCGAAGTTGCCGGCTACGAAGC
Organism: uncultured Acidobacteriaceae bacterium; assembly: GCA_963823635.1. Classification (GTDB taxonomy): domain Bacteria; phylum Acidobacteriota; class Terriglobia; order Terriglobales; family Acidobacteriaceae; genus Bog-257. The sequence continues at coordinate 13,369 of CAWGMV010000012.1, forward strand.
CCGACAGGATGTCGAGCGACGCGCCGCCTTCCTCCGCCGAGATAACGACTTCCTTTACGTGTCGCGACTCGACCGAGGTGAAGACCTTTACCAGTTCAGGAATAATCGCGCCCGCCAGCGTTCCGCAGGAAATGATGGTCGCCAGCTTCCACCATTGCGTCGAATCGCCGCCCAGCAGGGGCACAATGAGGTACGACACAATGTAGGTCAGCACGATTGAGATGATCGAAGTCAGCCACACCAGCGAAGTGAGCGGCGCTTCGAAGTTCATCTCATCCGCGTTGCCGTAGCGCGCCTTGGCAACCGCTTCGTTCAGGAAGTACGCCACCGTGCTGGAGACCAGCATCATGATGCGCATGACGAAGATCCATACCAGCAGTTGCACCTGCACTGTGGGATTCTTCACGCCCAGCAGGATGAACGTGATCAGCGCCACGCCGGTCACGCCGTAGGTCTCGAAGCCGTCGGCGCTGGGGCCAACCGAGTCGCCCGCATTGTCGCCGGTGCAGTCGGCAATGACGCCGGGGTTGCGCGCGTCGTCTTCCTTGATCTTGAAAACGATTTTCATCAGGTCGGAGCCGATGTCGGCGATCTTGGTGAAGATACCGCCGGCGATACGCAGCGCAGCCGCGCCCAGTGACTCGCCGATGGCGAAGCCAATGAAACACTGCCCGGCGTAGTCGCGCGGGACGAACAGCAGGATGAACAGCATGATGAGCAGTTCAACCGAGATCAGCATCATGCCGATGCTCATGCCCGCCCGCAGCGGAATGGAGTAAAGCGGATAAGGCTTGCCGCCTAATCCGGCGAAGGCGGTGCGCGAGTTGGCGAAGGTGTTCACCCGGATGCCGAACCACGCCACGCCGTAGCTGCCACAGATTCCGACAACGCTGAAGAGCAGAATGATGGGAAGAGTCACCCCTACTGGCTTGCCCGGCACCGGCGCCAGCCACCCAAAGTACGCCACGAGAACCACCGCGATGAAAGCCCACAAGACAACTAGAAACTTCCCCTGAGTCACCAGGTAGGTCTTGCAGGTTTCGTAGATGAGCTCGGAAATCTCGCGCATGGCCCGATGCACCGGCAGGTTCTTGAGCTGCATGTAAATCGTCAGCCCGAATAGCAGCCCGAACAGGCAGAACAGCAGACCGATCAGCAGCAGGTTGTGGCCGGTCATGCCCAGAAAGCTGACGGAAGACAGATCCGGTAGCTTAAGGTTGGCTTCGCCGGCCGCTTCGCCCGGCTGGGCGAGAGCAGTGGCAGCATTCAGCAGCAACAGTGTCAGCACGGCGTTGAGCACCGTGGCCGGGCTTCTTAAGGATGACAGCCGCCGCAGGACGGCGAGCCAGGTGTGCATATAATTCCTCCGATGGGCGCTCGCCAAACGGCTAAATCGCCCATGATTATGAAGTTAGGTTACCTTAATACGTTTTGAAGGGGCGCGGCTTCAGCCGCGCCGCCAGGCTTCTAATCGTTTGTCATCCCGAAGGAGCGCGAGGAAGGCCGCTGTGGCGGCCGACTGAGCGCGACTGAGGGATCTGCTTCTCGCAAATATTTCATACCGCGTTCCAGCTGAGCGGTCATCGATTCAGCAAGTCGGGCGCGTACAGGGCTCTGGCTTGCGTCTTCGTAGACCGCCACCAGAAACCATGCATGACCTGCTGGAATCCCGGAAACGCGCTTCCACTTCAGACAGAAGTGTTTGAGGCTTGGCCGCGTCGGGAATACTTGCACCTTTTCCTGTGCACATACAGGCACACTTTAGGCGCAGCACAAAAGGCGAGTCTTTATAACATTTCGGGGCGAAGAGGGTCAATCACACCTTAGTCGCGGGCCAAGTCGCAAAGTTAAGTTCCGTAAAAGGCCGATTCTACTTTGCGAAGCCTTTCCGCCGCTGCTGACTGTAGCGCGCAAGCGCGTCTTCAATCACCGGCAGCGCGTGCTCCGAAGCCTGGATTTCGTCCACTTCGACGGCCTTGTGCTCGAGCTGTTTATAGTCGAGAAAGAAGCGCCGCAGCATTGCGAGGCGATGCTCCGGCATCTCCTTGGCTTCCTGGAAGGAATTGAACTCGGGATCGTGGGTGGCGACGGCAATGATCTTGTGGTCCTTCTTGCCGGAATCGATCATGGTCATCAGGCCGATGGCGCGCGCCTGCATGAGAGTCAGCGGCACGACCTCCTCCTGGCACAACACCAGCACGTCGAGCGGGTCGTCGTCCTCGGCCAGCGTCTGCGGGATGAAGCCGTAGTTGGCGGGATAGTAGACGGCCGAGTAAAGCACGCGATCGAGCTTGATAAGCCCGCTCTTCTTGTCAAGTTCATACTTAACCCTGGAGCCGTAGGGAATCTCGATGACGGCGTAGAACTCGCGCGGCAGGTTTTCGCCGGGAGAGATATCGTGCCAGGCGTGAGTCATGGGCGCTCCAAACGACGAGAGCCATTGTAGCCGGGGCGCGACGTGCGGGCGTCCAAAATGAGGAAGCGCGGAAAAATCCACAAGGACCTTCCGCGCTTCGAATTCTCGATCTTCCAGCCGCTCAGTAGCGGTGTGGCAATTCCTGCTCCGTCTCGACTGAACTAGTCAACGAGCCAACCAGGTAGCTGACCAGAATCACACTTACCACGGCAATGGTTACGACGTCCATGTGGCACCTCACCCCGCTCCGGCCAGCCAGCGCCGAAGCTATACTCGTCTCCAAACACTCCTTCTCGTCTCCGCCTATATTGATGTTGCGTCGCTTCGAAGGTATGTATTTCTTCTAACACACTTTCGGCAATTGCAGCGCGAAAAATTACGCCAGGGCAACGTTACTGGGATGGTAGCGGTTCCAAGCTCGACCACTCCCGATTCTGTACAGTTCTGCGGGACGAGTCGCGCACGGGCGAATGCCAATCGACGCAATAAAGCGGTTACGACCCGGACTGCGAACCGGTTTCGCCGATCACGCGCACCAGCGCGTCGGGTCCGTCCGCGCCGACGACATAGCGGTCGGCTTCGACGTCCGGCCATTCGCCGTACAGATGGACCACGTACACCACTTTCGCCTGCGGCCGGCTGTCGCGCAGAAGGCGGACCGCTTTGCGCGCCGTGGCATCGGGCAGTCGATGGCAGACCAGCAAGACATCGAATGGCGGCGGCTCAGCAGCTTGCTCCAGCACCTCCTTCTCAGTGGCGAGCGCCATGACCTCGTGGCCGGCTGCTTCCAGGACCCGCTTGCGGTACAGGGACAGTTCGGCGTCGGTGCTGAGAGACAGAATCTTCATCGCGAGCTTTCCGGATTGAATTGGAATCCGCTTCCTGCGCAGGATATCAAGATGTTGTGTATTTCGACGACCGTGAATTTTACTCGCATGTGAATGCTGATTAGAAACCAGCAGGAGCGCCCCAAGAAACGGAGAATCGTGGTTTCTGCAGTGTGTCGGGAATCCGGTATAGAATACGCAAGTTTGCCGGAGCTTGGCCATCTGTTTAAGCCTCCGGGTTCTGTCCTGCAGAACAAAAAGTGGGGTGAATTCGAAGGATAGTTCGCAATGGCTGAGCCTGTGATCACCAATGAGGCCCAAAGTCCGATCACGGAACTTGACGTTCTGTGGGTCACCGCCGGACTTGGATGCGACGGCGACACGATCGCCATGACTGCTGCGACGCAGCCAAGCATAGAAGACGTGGTGATGAACGGTCTTCCGTGGATCCCCAAGATCAATTTCCATAATCCTTTTCTTGCCATCGAAAACGGAGACGAATTCCTGAAACCCTTCCATCTGGCAGCGGAGGGCAAGCTGGGCCCGTTCATCCTGGTAGTTGAAGGCTCGATTCCCAACGAACACAACAAGGCGGAAGGGTACTGGGCGTCGTGGGGAACGGACGCAAAGACGGGACAGCCGATTCTCACCTGCGACTGGATTGACCGATTGGCCCCCAACGCGTGGGCAGTTGTCGCGGCGGGAACCTGCGCGACCTACGGCGGAATTCATGCGATGGAAGGAAACCCCACCGGATGCATGGGCCTTGCCGACTATCTGGGCTGGCAGTGGAAGTCGGCAGCGAATATTCCCATCGTCAATGTTCCCGGTTGCCCGGTGCAGCCCGACAACATGATGGAGACGTTGCTCTATCTGTTCTATATGGCGGCGGGACGCGCGCCGATGATTCCGCTGGACAACGCTTTGCGTCCGACCTGGTTATTTGGGCAGACGGTGCATGAAGGATGCGATCGCGGCGGCTATTACGAGCAGGCCGATTTTGCCGAGCAATACGGGTCGCCATTGTGCATCGTGAAGCTCGGTTGCTGGGGGCCCGTGGTGCAGTGCAACGTCGGCAAGCGCGGGTGGATGGCGGGAATCGGCGGCTGCCCCAACGTCGGCGGCATCTGCATTGGCTGCACCATGCCGGGCTTCCCGGACAAGTTCATGCCATTCATGAACCAGCCACCGGGCTCGCTGCTGTCATCCAATGCGGTGCAGACATACGGCCGGGCCATCCGGGCTCTTCGCCGTTTTACCCAGGCTTCGCTGAACAAGGAACCAAGTTGGCGGCGCCGGACGGACAGCGCGGGCAGGTCGCCCGAGGCTAGCAGCGGGCCCCAGCAGGCGCGCGAAGGTACGTAACCATGTCGTCGACGCAGCGCGAGATCGATCTGAACTCGTTACTCGAAGCCGCCCAAATCGCGGTCGAGGACACGGACCATAGACCCGACATCCGCGACTTGAGCGCCAGTTACCCCGAGGCCGAGTCGGTTCTCCAGGAACTGGCCAATGTGTTCTTCGACAGTACGCGGCCTCTTGGTTATCCGGCGAATGCTGCCAACGCAGGCTTGTCGGCCGAAACTCCGCCGAACATGGAGGCGAAGTACCGAGCCCTGGTCGAGCAAATTCCGGCCGTGGTGTTCATGGCGTATCTGGACGAGCGCATTGGCGAGACTTACGTAAGCCCGCAGATCGAGGCCGTGCTCGGCTTCACGCAGGAGGAGTGGCTGCAGGATCCGGTTCGCTGGTACGCACAACTGCACCCCGACGACAGACAACGTTGGAGCGCCGAGGCTGCTCAATTGTTCCTTTCCGGTGAACCGCTGCGCTCCTCATACCGGGTGCTGGCGCGCGATGGCCGGTTAGTCTGGTTCCACTGCGAAGCCAAAATGATCCGGCGGGAGGACGGGCGGCCCTGGTTCATTCACGGCGTGGGATTCGACATCACCGACCTCAAGAAGACGGAAGCGGCGTTGCAGCAGGAGCGCAACGTTATGTCCGCAATTCTCGATACCGTCGGTGCAATGGTGGTCGTCCTTGATCCTGCCGGGCGCATCGTCCGTCTCAATCGGGCCTGCGAACGAACTTCGGGATACGCCTTCGAGGAAGTGCGCTACCAATACGTGTGGGAATTGTTTACGGTCGCCGATGAGGCCGATCGTTTCAGGGCAATCTTCGAGCAGATGCGCGCAGGACAGGGCCAGAGTGAATACGAAAGCCATTGGGTGACGCGCGATGGTACGCGTCGCCTGATCTCCTGGACCGGAACGGCAATACCGGATAACCGCGGGAAACCCGCCTACATAATCGCGACTGGGGTTGACATCACCGAACGCAAAAGGCTGGAACAGGCCGTACTCGAGATTAGCGTCCGCGAGCAGCGGCGCATTGGCCAGGACCTGCATGATGGCTTGGGCCAGCATTTGACGGGAATCGCGTTCATGAGCAAGGTGCAGGAGCAGAAATTAGCCGAGAAGGCCTTGCCGGAGGCCGCGGATGCTGCCAAAATTGTGCGGCTCGTGAATGAGGCTATTGAAAAGACCCGTGAACTTTCACGCGGGCTTCATCCAGTTCTGTGGGATTCTCGTGGCCTCATGTCGGCCCTGGAGCAATGGGCCGGCGAGGTGGAGGACCTGTTTAAGATCTCGTGCAAGTTCGTGTGCGTTGAGCCGGTCCTGATCGACGATAACTCGGTGGCGACGCACCTGTATCACATTACTCAGGAGGCAGTAAACAACGCCATTAAGCACGGTCAGGCGCGAAATGTCGTCATCGCTCTGGGAGCAAGCGGCGACCGGGGAGCGTTAACCATAAGCGACGACGGTTCCGGCATCCACAGGATACCGGGTAGTGGTAAGGGAATGGGGCTGCACATCATGAATTACCGCGCGAGGATGATCGGTGGCACCCTCGATGTGGGCCAGAGCAAACCGCATGGAACCCTGGTGACTTGCCGCTTCCCTATCGCAAGGGAGCAGGAGCGGATATGACTCCGATGAGTAAACGTCAGGCAGAATGGACGCCGCACAAATTAAAGGTGTTTTTGGTGGACGACCACCCCATCGTGCGCCAGGGGCTGGCGCAGATGATCAACCGCGAACCCGATCTCACGGTCTGCGGCGAGGCCCAGGAAGCGGCCTCGGCCCTGCAGGCAATCAGCACTGAAAGACCGGACATACTGATCGTTGACATCTCCCTGGTCGGCCCTGACGGTCTTGAACTGGTGAAGAACATTCGCTTGCGTTATTCAAGTTTGCCGGTGCTCATCCTGTCGATGCACGACGAATCGATTTATGCAGAGCGCGCGCTGCGGGCCGGCGCCAATGGCTACATCATGAAACACGAGGCTGCCGAGCGCGTACTGGTCGCCATACGTCAGGTCCTCAACCACGAGATCTACGTTAGTGAGCGCGTGGCCAGCCGCATTCTGCACCATTACATCAGCGGTTCTCCAGCCGCGGGGCAATCCCCACTTGCCGATCTTTCCGACCGTGAGCTCGAGGTGTTCCGCTTGATCGGCGAGGGCCACAGCACGCGCGCCATCGCCGAAGAACTGCACCTCAGCGTCAAGACCGTCGAGTCGCATCAGGCCCATATCAAAGAGAAGCTATCGCTCAAGAACGGCCGCGAGTTGGTGCAACATGCAATCCAATGGGCCATGAACGAACGAGTTGCCTAATCTTGCGGAATTCTCAGGGAATCCCCTATAGCCCGTCAGGTGACTTTCCCCGCCCGTAAATCAGGTTGTGAAGCGCCGGTCTTTGGTCGATGCTATCTGCATTGGTGCGTGGGGCACCGGACAACTTTTTATTCCATATAGCATCTCATTGTGGTTCTGAATAGCGCGGCTAGTACATAAGAAGAACCTGGGTCTCGGAAGGCTCCGCCCCTGCATGCGTGAGCCTGATTTTGGAAAGGAGAATCCAACATGGCAACCGAAACCGCTCCCTACGGTCGAGCTACCCAAAAAAAGCCGGCCGTGGCGGAGATACATATTGTTTGGATAACCGCTGGTCTTGGCTGTGATGGCGACTCGGTTTCCATCACGGCAGCGACGCAGCCCAGCATTGAAGACGTCTTACTCGGAGCGATTCCGGGCCTCCCCAAGGTGCATTTGCATAATCCCGTGCTTGCCTACGAAGTCGGCGACGACTTTCTCAAACCGTTCTACCAAGCGGAGGAAGGCAAGCTTGATCCTTTTGTATTAGTGGTTGAGGGATCGATCCCGAACGAAAAGATCCACCACGATAAAGCGGGCTATTGGGCGGCGATGGGTACCGATACGAAAACCGGCCAGCCGATCAAGACCACCGACTGGATCGAGCGCCTGAGCCAGAAAGCGCTGGCGGTAGTTGGCGCCGGAACATGCGCGACCTACGGCGGCATTCATGCCATGGAGGGCAATCCCACCGGCTGCATGGGCCTGGCTGATTTCCTGGGCTGGGATTGGCGGTCGAAGGCTGGCGTTCCCATCATCAACGTTCCAGGCTGTCCCGTCCAGCCTGACAACTTTATGGAGACCGTGCTCTACCTGCTCTACCAGGTTGCGGGACTGGCCCCAATGATTCCGCTCGACGACAAACTGCGTCCCAAATGGCTCTTCGGCGCGACCGTCCACGAGGGCTGCGACCGTGCCGGCTATTACGAGCAAGGCGACTTCGCCAGCGATTACGGCTCGCCGAAGTGCATCGTCAAGCTGGGATGTTGGGGACCGGTGGTGAACTGCAATGTGCCGAAGCGCGGATGGATGGCGGGAATTGGCGGCTGTCCCAACGTAGGAGGCATCTGCATTGGCTGCACGATGCCGGGCTTCCCCGACAAGTTCATGCCGTTCATGGATGAGCCGCCGGGCTCGAGACTCTCCAGCGCAGGTTCCATGGCCTACGGCACCGCGGTCAGGTCACTGCGGGCCATAACCCAGCACACCGTCAACAAGGAACCGAAGTGGCGGCACACCGGAGCTCAGCTCACCACCGGCTATCACGGCAGGACTTAACCGAAGCGAACACAAGATTATAAGGAGCGACCGCAATGGGCACACTTACTGCTACCGAAACCCAGGCCCCAAGCAAGTCGAAGCAAATTGTGGAGATGAACTGGGATCCCATCACCCGTATCGTGGGCAGCCTGGGCATCTTCACCAAGATCGACTTCGCCAACCGCCACGTGGTCGAGTGCCACAGCACTTCATCCATTTTTCGTGGCTACAGCATCTTCATGAAGGGCAAAGATCCACGCGATGCCCACTTCATTACCAGCCGCATCTGTGGCATCTGCGGCGACAATCACGCCACCTGTGCTACCTACGCCCAAAACATGGCGTTTGGCATTGCGCCGCCTGCCATGGCCGAATGGATTGTCAACTTAGGCGAAGCTGCTGAGTATATGTTTGACCACAACATCTTCCAGGACAACCTGGTTGGCGTGGACTTCTGCGAGCAGATGGTCAAGGAGACGAATCCGGGCGTCCTTGCGAAAGCTGAAAAGACGATGGCGCCCAATTCGAACCTCCACGGTTACCGCACCATCGCCGACATCATGCGCGCGCTTAACCCTTTCACAGGCGCGTTTTATCGGGAAGCCCTGCAGATGAGCCGCATGACTCGCGAGATGTTCTGCCTGATGGAAGGGCGCCACGTGCATCCGTCGACCCTTTACCCCGGCGGCGTGGGGACGGTGCCGACGGTACAACTCTTCACCGACTACCTGGTCCGCCTGATGAAGTATGTCGAGTTCATGAAGAAGGTCGTGCCGCTGCATGACGATCTGTTCGACTTCTTTTACCAGGCGCTTCCGGGCTACGAACAGGTCGGACAACGGCGAATTCTGCTGGGTTGCTGGGGCTCGTTTAACGATCCCGCTCACTGCGATTACACCTACAAGAACATGACGAACTGGGGCCGCAAGATGTTCGTAACTCCGGGCGTCGTGGTTGACGGCGAGTTGGTGACCACCGATCTTGTGGACATCAATTTGAACATCCGCATCCTGCTGGGCAGTTCTTATTACGACGACTGGGAGGACGGCGAAACCTTTGTGAAGACCGATCCGCTGGGCAATCCAGTGGACCAGCATCATCCCTGGAACCAGACCACTAATCCGAAGCCGCAAAAGCGCGACTTCGCAGGCAAGTACACCTGGGTCATGTCGCCGCGTTGGTTCCACAAGAAAACCGGCGAACACCTGGCACTCGACACCGGCGGCGGTCCGATTGCCCGCTTCTGGGCGACTGCCAAGGCTGGGCTGGTGGATATTGGCTACATCAAGGCGACTGGCAACAGCGTCAAGATCTATCTGCCGAAGACCACTTCATTGCCGGAGGTGGAGTTCGAATGGAAGGTGCCGAAGTGGAGCAATGCTATCGAACGCGACCGGGCTCGCACTTACTTCCAGGCATACGCTGCCGCGGCGGCGTTGCACTTCATGGAGAAGGCGCTGGCGGAATTGCACGCCGGGCACACTCGCACGTGGACTGACTTCAAGGTGCCGGAAGAGGCGATTGGTTGCGGCTTCCACGAGGCGGTTCGCGGGGTTCTGTCGCATCACGTCGTGATTCGCGACGGGAAGATCGCCAACTATCATCCTTATCCGCCGACACCCTGGAATGCCAATCCACGCGACATTTATGGCACTCCAGGGCCGTATGAGGATGCGGTGCAGAACACGCCCATTTTTGAAGAGAATGGGCCGGACAAGTTCAAGGGAATTGATATCATGCGGGCGGTCCGCAGCTTCGACCCTTGTCTGCCGTGTGGCGTGCATATGTATCTGGGGAATGGAAAGGTGCTGCAAACCCGTCATTCTCCGATGTTTGGTCTGCAACTGTAAGGGCAGAAGTTGCAGCACGGGGAGCGAGCAGCGTCGTTGACGTAGCGACTTGAACCAATTCGAAACGTGCAATTGCTGGCCGCTCCTCTTCGTTCTTAGTGGGAACTGGAGAGTGATGTCCACCAACAAAGAATTACAGCAACAGATTCAAAGAATCGGCGGCCTGGTGCAGGAGATCGAGTCGATTGCCGATCCCAGCGTACGCGCTTCGACGAAACAGCTGGTGCAACTGCTTATGGAGTTTCACGGCGCCGGTCTCGACCGGGCATTGGAAATTGTGGCGAACACTGGCGAGGGGGGCCTGCGTCTAATCGACGAGCTCGGCCGCGATCCCTTAGTCAGCAGCTTGCTGGTTTTGTATGGGCTGCATCCTCATGATGTAGATACCCGTGCGCGGAGGGCTGTAGAGCATGTGTTGCCGAAGGTGCAACGTGGCGGAGGTGAGGTCGAGGTGCTCGACATCAGCAACGGCGTTGTGCGGCTACGGTTATCTGTCAGCGGGCACGCTTGCGGTTCCACGGCCAATACACTCAAGTCGATGGTCGAGGAAGCGATTTACGAGACCGCCCCGGATGTCGGCTCTATCGTTATCGAAGGTTTGGAAGAAAAGAGCGGCGGTTTTGTGTCTCTGGACAAGCTGCTGTCCGATGCCAGTTCGTCCCACGCGACGAGCGGAATCGCATTGCCATCCCTAGGGTAATTATGGCTGCACAGGAATTTCGGGCTTCCGATAACGCGTTTGGTGTTCTGCGCCAGTTTGCGCGCCCGCGTCGCAACGTGGAGCACTGTGAGCTGTGCAGCGCCGAGCTTGCCCATGAGCACCCGCACCTGTTCGAGCCCGTTGGCCGGCAGGTGCTGTGCGCGTGCGATGCCTGCGCTCTGCTGTTCAGCGGAAGGGCAGGTGCGAAGTTCAAACGCGTCCCGCGGAACGTGCGTCAGCTTGTCAATTTCCGGATGACCGATGCGCAGTGGGACAGTTTGACGATTCCCATCAACATGGCTTTCTTCTTCAAGAGCTCGCCCGAAGGCAGAATGATCGCGATGTATCCCAGTCCGGCAGGCGCCACCGAATCGCTGCTCTCGCTGGACACGTGGTCCGAAATTGCGCGGGAGAATCCCGAGCTCCGCGCAATGGAGGCGGACGTCGAAGCCCTGCTGGTGAATCGCATTGGGCACGCCCGTGGGTTCTCAGAGCCTGAGTATTACCTGCTGCCCATCGACGAGTGCTTCAAACTCGTCGGCCTGATTCGCTTGCACTGGAAGGGTTTTTCCGGCGGCACGGAAGTCTGGGAGCAGATCGCACATTTCTTCGACCAGTTGAAAGCGAAGGCAATGGTGCCGGCGGGAGGTGCTCATGCCTGATCTGATGTTCCACGTGGAACGCGCCGAGGTGGTTCCGTTCGCTATTTCGCCTCAGCTGGCTCTTAAGCTGCGGGTGAGCAACGCCGACCCGTCAGAGACCATTCACACCGTGGCGTTGCGCTGTCAGGTCCAGATTGAAGCCACCCGTCGGCGCTACACGTCGGACGAGCAGGAGCAACTCCGGGACCTGTTTGGCGAACCGGAACGCTGGGGGCAAACACTGCGCACTCTTCTATGGACTCATACCAGCGTGGTCGTGCCTCCGTTCACCGGCAGCACCGAAGTTGATTTGCCGGTTCCCTGCACCTTCGATTTCAATGTGGCCACCACTAAATATTTCGCCGGTCTTTCTCACGGTGAGATTCCTCTTTGCCTGCAATTCAGTGGGACGGTCTTCTACGCCGTGGACGGCGGTCCGCTCCAGGTCATGCCGATTCCTTGGGACAAGGAGGTCCGCTTCAAGCTGCCGGTGCAGGTCTGGAGGGACTTGATGGACAACTATTACCCCAACAGTGCTTGGCTATGCCTGCGACGCGACGTGTTCGAACGGCTACACCGTTACAAGGTCGAGCACGGCATTCCTACGTGGGAAGAGACCGTGGAGCGCGTACTGAGCTGCACAGAAGAAGAAGTGCGCTCATGAACACTACTGCTGTGGAGAGAATCGCGAAGGCCTTGCTGTACGAGGGATACATGCTCTATCCCTACCGGCCGTCAGCGGTGAAGAACCAGCAGCGCTTCAACTTCGGCGTGGTCTATCCGCAGGCCTACAGCGAAGCCCAGAAAGGCTCTGACCCTTGGATCATGCAAACCGAATGCCTGCTACAAGGGTCGGAGCAAACCGCGGTGGAGATACGCCTCCGGTTTCTGCAATTGACTGGGCGTTCGGTAGAGCAGCGCCTCTCCGAACCAGGCAGCCCGGAGGAGGCGGTGTTTGCGCCGGTGAATAGTCTGGAGGTCGATGGAAAGAAGTTTCTTTCGTGGGAAGAGGCTGTCGAGCGCGAGGTCACCGTCCCGCCTGTGACGTTGGAAGATCTAATCCAGCAGCCGCAAGAATGCGCTATCCAATTCCCGCCAAACAGAACTGACGAGCCACTGCTCGACCGCGGCGGCAACCTCGCTGGACGATTCGCTCGTACGCAGCAGGCTATCGCGGGCGCTGTTTATATCGCAGCACATCCCGCCTCTGAAGGCGTGTATAAGCTGCTCGTCCGCGTGATGAATGTCACGCCTTTCGTGGGCTCAGAGTGTACTCGCCAGGATGCATTGATGCGGTCGCTCATCTCCGCGCATGTCATCCTCGGCGCTGACGGTGGAGAGTTCATATCCCTGCTCGACCCTCCCGAGGCGCTGCGCGAAATCACAGCAGTTTGCCGGAACGTAGGTGTATTTCCCGTTCTCGTTGGAGAAGAAGGCCAGCGCGACACCATGCTCGCGTCTCCCATCATCCTGTACGATTACCCGCAGATCGCTCCGGAGAGTGCCGGCGATCTGTTTGACGGCACTGAGATTGACGAGATCCTGTCACTTCGAATCCTCACCATGACCGACGAAGAGAAGCTGGAGATGCGGCAGTCGGACGATCGTACGCGTCAATTGCTGGAGAGCATCGAGACCTTGCCGGAAGAGCACCTCATGAAATTACACGGTGTGCTGCGCCGGTTGCGGCCACTCCAGGAGGACCCCCAATGAATGAGTGGGAATGGCAACTTCTGGAGGACAAGACGCCGATGGACACCCTCGAGATCGCCGGCGTTGCCTTGAAAGCGGGTGACCGCGTCCGTCTGCATCCGCGCCAGGGCGGTGACGTGCTGGACATCGCTCTTGCCGGCCAGACCGCCACCATCGAGGCGCTGGAGCAGGACTACGAGGGCAAGGCTCATGTCTGCGTGGTGCTCGACAACGACCCGGGTCGAGACCTCGGCCTTCTGCGCCAGCCGGGACATCGCTTCTTCTTTGATCCGGAGGAAGTCGAGCCGCTGCCCCGACAACTTGAAACTCAGCAGCAGCAGACGGCGCAGAAACCCATCGTTCTCGTCGCAGGCATCGGCAATATTTTTCTCGGCGACGACGGTTTCGGTGTCGAAGTGGTCCGCCGGTTGGCGCAACGCAAGCTGCCGGCCGGCGTGCGCGTGGCAGACTTCGGTATCCGCGGCTTTGATCTCGCCTACGCGCTGCAGGATAGCTATGAAACTACCATCCTCGTCGATGCTTTCCCGCATGGACAAGGCCCGGGAACGGTCTCTCTGATTGAGATCGATCCCAAGGACTTTGGCTCTGCGGAGGCGCCCCAGCCCGGCGTCGAAACCCATGGCATGAATCCCATGAATGTGCTGCGCATGGCCGCGTCGATGGGCGCTCCGTTAAAACGAGTTCTGCTGGTCGGATGTGAGCCGGCAACGCTCGGCCCCGAAGAGGGCCAAATGGGACTGAGCCAGCCGGTTGAGAAAGCAGTGGACGAGGCGGTGAACGTACTTGATTCAGTGATCACTAAAATCCTCAACGGAAATCGGCTAACCACAGATGTGAAAGCAAACTAGAAAGGAGGCAGAAATGGCGGCAGAAATGATTCATCGTTCGAACGGGCACTCCAGCGACAAAGATATCCTGTACCTGCTGAGCGGCGTGGCACTCATGGTCTTCGGAGCAGGATTGATCCTCTCCAATCCCAACGCGCAGCGTCTGCTGAGCAAGGTCGGTATCGGCAACCTGAGCGAGAGAGTGCTGCCCGACATCGAGCGTTATCTGCGTTTGCGCTCCATGTAGCGGGACGGAAACAAGCGCCCAAAGCTGGTTGGAAAGGGAAGATTTACTTGCCTGAAAGCACTGACGTCAGGAATACTGGTGGTTCTCAAGTTTCGACCGAAGCTGCGCACACTGCACGCTATGTGCTCGATCCCATGTTGAGCCGCTTCACGGTGCAGGCGTTTGCCACAGGTTTCCTGTCGGCATTTGGACACAGCCCAACCATCAGTCTCCGCGATTTTACGGGCGAAGCTCGGTTCGACCCGAGCCATCCAGAGACCGGAAGTTTGCATATCGCTCTCAATGCTCGATCGCTCAGTGTTACCAATGACGTCAGCGATAAAGACCGGCGGGAGATGGAGCGCGAAATGCACGAGAACGTGCTGGAAAGCGCCAAGTATCCGGAAATTGCCTACGACTGCCCCCAGGTTTCGATGGACAATCCGGAAAGCGGCAAGGAATCGGTCACGCTGCTTGGCAAGTTGACGCTGCATGGAGTGACGCGCAGCCAGCCCATTCAAGCTCGACTTGCCGTCCATGGTGATATGCTGCACGCCTTCGGAGAGTTCACCATCAGGCAGTCGGATTACAACATCAAGCCGGTTTCCGCAATCGGAGGCGGGCTGAAGGTGAAGGACGAGCTAAAATTCTCCTTCGACATCGTGGGCCGCAAGCCGGAGTAAAGAGGTGCGAACATGTGCTTAGCCATCCCTGGGAAAATTGTTGAACTCTTTCCCGGAACCCCGCATTTGGCTACGGTTGAGGTCGCCGGAGTGCGGCGCAAAGTCGATCTTGGACTGCTTCAGGACGATCTGCCGACTTCAGGGGACTGGGTGCTCATCCACGTCGGCTTCGCGATGAGCAAGATCAGCGAGCAGGATGCGCTTGACCAGATGAACACACTGAGGATCTTGGGCGAAGACGAGCAGGCCATGCAGGAGGTACGGGGGTACGGACTGGATAATTTTGAGGACAGGAAACCCTCTTGAGAAAAATGCATCTCATATGTCGTTCCGTGCCCGATACAAGGATTTGTAAGCCAGGCGTCGCGTTCTCCAGGGGGTGAAACGTGCCTGGCATTAGGTCCTCGTTGAAGGCCGGACCTTTATTGGGAACACAGACCGGAAGAACCATGCGATTTGTGGATGAATTCCGCGACCCGGAAGTAATCACCAAGACTGCCGAGGAAATCCGTCGTCTCGCCGATCCCAGCCGGCATTATCGCATTATGGAAGTGTGTGGCGGACACACTCACGCGATTTACCGGTTCGGCCTTAAGGATATCCTTCCCTCCAACGTCGAACTCATTCACGGTCCTGGATGTCCGGTCTGTGTGCTCCCGATGGGCAGAATCGATGATGGGCTGGCGCTGGCTCAACAGCCCGACGTCATCTTTACCGCCTTTGGCGACATGATGCGCGTGCCCGGCACGCAAGGCAGTCCACTGGAACACAAGGCACGCGGCATGGATGTGCGCATTGTTTATTCTCCATCCGACGCGCTCAAGCTGGCCAAAGCCAATCCCGGCAAACACGTCATGTTCTTCGCCATCGGCTTCGAAACCACCGCGCCGTCATCCGCCCTGACCTTGATCCGGGCCAAAGCCGAGGGCATCCGCAATTTTTCCCTCTTCTGTAACCATGTCACCATCATCCCTGCGATTCGCGCCATCCTCGATTCACCCGACATGCGGCTTGACGCCTTTGTCGGCCCCGGACATGTGTCCACCGTAATCGGTTGCCGTCCCTATGAATGGATTGCGAAAGATGAGGGCAAGCCGATCGTTGTTTCCGGCTTCGAACCGCTGGATATCCTGCAGTCGATTGTTATGCTGCTGCGGCAACTGAAGGCGGGCAAAGCCAGGGTGGAGAACCAGTACAAGCGCGTGGTTCCCTGGGAAGGGAATCGTGCCGCTCTGCGGGCCATGGCTGAAGTTTTCCAATTGCGTCCTTATTTTGAGTGGCGTGGCCTGGGATTCATCTCCCAGTCAGCCCTTCGCATCCGTGACAGTTATGCGGAATGGGACAGCGAGCAGCGCTTCAGCGTCCCCGGGGTCCGCGTTACCGATCCCAAGGCGGCGCAATGCGGCGAGGTGTTGAAGGGCGTCCTCAAGCCGGCGCAATGCAAATTGTTTGGCAGAGAGTGCACTCCTGAACATCCGGTGGGAGCGCTGATGGTGTCCTCGGAGGGATCGTGCGCAGCTTACTACAACTACGAACATCGCAAGGCAATGGCGACCAGCCTGACACCGGCCTGAAGCCGGGCACGGCGTCCGCGCCTGCCAAAGTCCGTTTTCGCGATCCGCAAATCGAGATGGCCCACGGCGCCGGCGGCATTGCCAGCCGGAGATTAATTGAAGGTCTGTTCGCTCCTCTTCTGTTTGGATCCAGCAATGAGCCGTTGGGAGATTCAGCCGCTCTTAAGATCGCAGGTGCGCGAGTCGCCATTACGACCGACTGCTTTGTCGTGAAGCCCTTGCGCTTTCCCGGAGGCTCGATTGGCGAGCTGGCCATCAACGGCACGGTCAACGACCTTGCCGTTTCGGGGGCCCGGCCGGAATCCATCGTCGCCACATTCATTCTCGAGGCTGGCTTGCCAACCGATGTCCTTGAGGCAGAAGTCTGCGCTATGGCGAAAGCTGCACAGCAGGCAGGGGTCTCAGTTGTCGGCGGCGACACCAAGGTCGTGGAACATGGGCAGGCTGACCGGATGTACATCACCACAACCGGGGTAGGCTCTTTCCTCGCGGGTGTACAAGTGAATCCAAGGTCCGTGCGCCCGGGGGATAAGGTGCTGCTATCGGGGCCCATTGGCGACCATGGAATTACCATTTTGCTCGCCCGAGGAGAGCTTGACCTGGAAGCCGACCTGCGTTCGGACACCCGCTCGGTATTTCCGCTGGTGGAGGCCATGGCGCAGGCGGCAGCGTCTGGCATTCGCTGGATGCGCGATCCTACGCGTGGTGGGGTAGCCACTTCACTCAATGAGCTGGCGCGCGATTGTGGCTTTAGCATCCACCTCACCGAAGACAGCATTCCAGTGCGCGATTCGGTTCGTGGTGCTTGCGAACTGCTGGGGCTGGATCCCTTGCACATTGCCAATGAGGGTCAATTCCTGGCTGTGGTTGCGCCTGAATATGCTGACATCGCGCTCAATGCATTGTGTCAGGCCGATGGCGGCGAAGACGCAGTTATCCTCGGGGAGGTGCGGGAACAGCCTGCTGGTTCGGTGTTGATCACAACCGAATACGGAGGCAGTCGAATCATTGACATGCTGGTGGGAGACCCGCTACCGCGGATCTGCTGAGGCGTGATGCGCATCACTGACAAAGTCGCCACGGAAATGTGATGCTCGCGGGTAGAGGCTTAGTGTCTCTCACCGATGCGACCCCCTTTTTAGTGGGCGCCGAGACGACGATCTTTGACAACCCGAGCGGTTCCGAACGTACTTTCGATCCTGCCACTTCTGGGGGAAGTGATAATCATGATAATCATGATAATCATGCTAATTAGCTAGCTTGATTATCATGATAAGCTTGCTTATCTTTGGCAGACCTGTAATAAGTAGTTATTATCCAATGACTTATCGAAAAATCAGGCGCAAGCTGTAGATTACAGAAGACGGAAGGGGGAGGGGTTGACGATCGACAGCCCCAATGTTGACGTGGTGGAGAGGACATGCCAACCCGGTGCCGACTAGCGACTCTCGTTGAAGAGCGTTTATTGCAACGCAACCAGCTTTGCGAGGATTTCTTTGCGCGCGAAGCCGGGCGCCTGGCGGTAGCCTGTCGCGAAATGTCGGAGCGTTTCCTCCGCGGCGGCCGGTTACTGGCGTTCGGGCGCGGCCCTTACGCCACCGACGCGCAGCATGTCTCGGTAGAGTTCGTCCATCCTGTTATCGTGGGCAAGCGCGCCTTGCCCGCGCTGGATCTTTCTATCCTCTTTCGGCCATGGCTGGAAAGCATTCTCCGCCCGGAGGACATTGTGATGGGATTCGGTCCTCCTGAGGGAGACCTGGAGGTTCTGGCGACGCTCCAGGAGGCTCACCAGCTCGGCGCGATGACTTTTGCTCTTCCTGGGTCGGAAGGGTCTTACTCCGTGGGAGCCGAGACTCAGGATCCATTCATTCATCAGGAAATGATCGAGATGCTCTATCACACATTGTGGGAGACGGTGCACGTTTTCTTTGAGCATCGCGAGCTCGGCCACGACGTTGGTGATACTGAATTTCTCTATCCGTTCCTGGGCCAGGAAAAGCAGGAAACCGGAGACCTTCTTGCGCAGGTC
Organism: uncultured Acidobacteriaceae bacterium; assembly: GCA_963823635.1. GTDB lineage: Bacteria > Acidobacteriota > Terriglobia > Terriglobales > Acidobacteriaceae > Bog-257. The sequence goes on from CAWGMV010000012.1 coordinate 31,836, forward strand.
GCCAGCTCAATCCAAATGAAGGTGCACGACGACTCCGAGCTTCGCTCCCGTTTGGCGTTGGAGGGAGCTGAAGAAATCAGCGCGGCCGCACAGGCGATCGATGAGCGTGTCGAACAAGGCGGCAAGCTGATTCTCTTCGGCAATGGAGGCTCGGCCACCGATGCCAATGACTGGGCAATCGATTGTGTGCTCCCCCCTCTGGGATATCGGCCCGTACCTGCGGTCTCGCTGTCGCTGGAACCAGCGAATATCACCGCGGTTGCCAACGACGTGGGCACTGAGGTCATCTTCCTGCGCCAACTTATCGCGCAAGGGCAACCGGACGATGTGGCGATCGGAATCTCCACCAGTGGAGGCTCGCGCAACATCATCATGGCACTGGAAGAGGCGCGCAAGCAGGGCCTGCTCACGGTAGCCTTGCTCGGTTATGACGGCGGCGAAATCAAGCGGCGCGGCCTCGCAGACTTCCCGCTCGTGGTCCACTGCGACTACATTCCCCGCATCCAGGAAGTGCAAGCTTCCATGTATCACATCATCCGTGAGGGGCTCGAGGTGCTTTATCGTGGCCAGGCTTGAGCTCTTTGGAACGTCAAGCTGTCCCTACACGCAGGAAATGCGCGAGTGGCTGGAGTGGAAGCGCTCGCAATTTGTTGAATACGACGTCGAGGAAGATGCGGCCGCTCGCGAGCGAATGCTCTCGCTGACGGAAGGTCGCGGTTCGGTTCCGGTCTTGGCCGAGGATGGCAAAGTAATTCAAATCGGCTGGCACGGCCGCTCCTGCGCGATTGGGCAAACCAGATGAGAGTGATCTGGTGCGCTCAGCCTCGGAGATGAAGTGAAGCCAGTTCCGTTCCCTCAACCCGGCTTCGTATCTTCGCGAAAGCCGTATCCCGCGATGTTGACGTGTCATCTGCGAAGGGCGAGAACCCGCAATCATCGGTCGTTCCCAGTTGCTCCACTGGAATGAACTGAGCGGCTTCGAGTACACGATCACGCACATGCTCGGCGGTTTCCACTTTTGGGGTGATCGGGTCGGTTACGCCGACGAAAACAATCTGATCAGGCTGCAGATTCCGGCGTATCTCCGCTAGCACCCGCTTGCGGTCTGGTTCGCTGGCCAACTGAATGTAGAAACGTTCCGCCTTGAGCCGAAAAAGAAGCGGCAATAGACTGGCGTAGTCAACGTCCGCGCTGTGCGTCGAATCGCGATCTCCCCCAGGACAGGTGTGGACGCCGATCTTGCGACGTTCCGCAGCCGTGAACCGCTCCAGCACGCGATTGTTCAAGCCAATAAATGACTTCAGAAGCCCGCCGGAAGGATCGAGTTTCAGCGCCAATCGTCCCTCGGTGAAGTCCACCTGCGCGCAGACTGCGCCCGCCTCCAGACACTCGCGAATGTCACGTTCGGCTTCATCCAGCAGGTCCTTCGTGAATGCCTCCTGCGGATATCCCGGTAAACCCTCTGCAGGATAAAGCAGGCTCAAAGCCGAGGCTGAAATAACCGCCTGTTTCAGAAGACGATGCGCGTATTGCTGTGCCTTCCTGAGATAAGTGACGGCGTGCACGGCATACTTGAAAGGGCCAGCCGCCAATCGCGGGAGTTGACGCGTGTGGCCGTCGGCAAACGGAATCACCACTCCGTCGGGAATGAGATTGGTAAGACCCGCCAGAGGATAGGTTGCGAAGCTAGGCTTCGTCTGCTCGCCGTCCGTAATAACCGGAGAACCGGTCTCCTCGAAGCGCGTAATCGTTTCGCGCAACGCGTCCGCTTCTGCCGCTTGCAACTCTTCGTCCGAAATCCGCCCTGCGGAGTGTCCCTTCATCGCATGCAACAATTGCAGGGGTCGCGGAATGCTTCCAATGGGTTCAGTCGGTATTGGCATCTCCAGAGTCCTATTCTGCAGCTAAGAATGGCCACGCGGTTCGATTCTATTTCATTCGTCGCTTGTCGCGACCAATCCGCTAACCAACACCGCTGTGATTGGCTTGGAGTTTGTCTATCATGATCCAGGTTCTGGGAAAGCCATACGCTGGAAGAAACGAAAATACGATGCGCACTCTTCTACGCACACTAGCCGTGATTGCCACGCTGGGATCTACCTTGTTTGCCGGCACTATCGAGGGTAAAGTCTCGTCCGGCGAGTCCGTTGTTTATGTCGATGTCGTCCCTGGTAAGACGTTTCCTGCTCCAAGTCAGAAGGCCATTATTAACCAGAAAAACCTGCAGTTTCACCCGCGTCTACTGGTCGTGCAGAAAGGGACGACGGTCCAGTTTCAGAATGACGACTCGGTACAGCACAACGTGTTCTGGCCGTCGGTTGGCGGAAACCGTAAGCTGGCTCATAACCTTGGGACGTGGCCACAGGGTGAAAAGCGGGAATATAAGTTCGACCAGGCCGGCGAGGTGCCGTTACTGTGCAACGTTCACCCTGAGATGTCGGGCTACATCATTGTCAGCCCAACACCTTACTTCGCCCAGACCGATGCCAGCGGCAACTATAAGATCGATAACGTTCCCGATGGCAAGTACACGGTCGTCGCCTGGCATGACGGCATGGAGCAGACCAAGGTGGTAAAGGTCGTCGGCACGGGCAAGGCGGACTTTGCGCTCTCGAAATAGGCAACGAAGGGAAGTATGATTGCGATGAATTTGGACAAGCCTGTTGCGGTCCGGTTATGGTGCTCGGTGCCATGGCGCGCTGCGCGGGCAAGTTGTCTCGCGATAAGACCGTTGAATTGGAAGCTGGTCGTGTGCGAGCAAGGTGAGGGACCTCGCAATGAGCACTGACGAATGAATTGAATTTGGTGGCGGCGGCTGGACTCGAACCAGCGACCTACGGATTATGAGACCGTCGCTCTAACCACCTGAGCTACACCGCCAAAAAGGGCCGATTGCGGCGCGAGGAGCGCCGGGCAAGACCGCGCTTATCCAAAGGAAAGGCTGGACACGATCTCGTCCAGCCACAATCTTGATTCTAGAAGTGGTATCGGACGCTGTCAAACGCAGCCACGCGCAGCACCGTGGCCAACCAGGCCACGGGCTCACATATACCGCGCGCAAAAATTCAATCACGAAAAGCGAAGGGCGAAGGCGGCTTGCTATGTCGTTCCCAGCCGTTTCAGCACGCTTTCGCGGAAGCCGCGGCTCAAAGTGAGCTTGGTGCCGTCACGAAGCAGTATCGCGTAGTCTCCATAGAGCGACGGACGCAAGGTCTTGATGCGGTCCACGTTCACCAGCGTCGAGCGATGCACGCGCATGAACTGCCGCGGCCCGAGGCGCCCCTCGAGGGAAGTAATTGTCTCTCTCAGGATGTGCGTGTTTCCACCGACGTGCAGGCAAACGTAATTGCCCGCCGATTCGGCCCAGTCAATCTCGGCAGGTTTCAGGCAGACAATCTCTCCATCGGCCTTGATCACGATGCGCTGCGGCGCATGCTGGCGCGACTCCAGATCGCCCAAGAGATCGAGCACCCGCCGCTGGAACATGCCATCCGAAGGATGCTGTATCTGCTTGCGCGCGTGACCGAGCGCCTCCGATAGCCGCTCTTTCCCCACCGGCTTCAGCAGGTAGTCGAGAGCGTGCACCTCGAACGCCTTCATGGCATAGCGATCATAGGCGGTCACGAAAATGGTTAGCGGCATGTGTTCCTTCAAAGCGGTGACCACGCCGAAGCCGTCCACCTCGGGCATCTGAATGTCGAGGAAGACCAGGTCGGGGCGCTCGCGTTTGATGAGCGCGATGGCCGACTTGCCATCGCCGCATTCGGCCGCGATTTCCAGATCGGGTTCTTCTTCCAGCAGCCGCCGCAGGCGCTCGCGGGCCAGCACTTCATCATCACTAAGCAACACTCGAATGGACATTGATGCTATTGACCTCCTGAGAACCTTCGCGAAATGGTATGTGAATCTTCACGAGGCAACCGCCGGCGGGCGCATCTTCCAGGGTCAGCTTGTGATCGTGGTTGTAGAGTTGTTGCAAGCGGGCGCGCGTGTTCTGCAGTCCCACGCCCTCTGGCGGGACCACACCTCCGAAACAGGTTAGCCCTTGACCGTTGTCGCAGATCTCGATCCACAGCTCGTCGAAAACCTGACGCGTCGAGAGGCGAATGAAACCGGGGGCACGGCGCGGGCCGATGCCGTGGCGGATGGCGTTTTCCACCAGGGGTTGCAGCAGCAGGTTCGGTACCAGCGCCGACAGCGTATGGGGTTGAATGTCCATCTCGACTTGCAGCCGGTCCTGGAAGCGCGTCTGCTGAATGTCAATGTACTTCTGCAGGAAAGTCAGTTCGCGGCTGAGCGGCACCTCGTGTATGCCTACAGCGTCCAGCGAGAAGCGCAATAAGTCAGCCAACTGGAGCGTCATGTTCTCGGCAGCGGGGCCATCGTTGCGGGCGAGCGCAGCGATGGAGTTCAAGGTGTTGAACAGGAAGTGGGGTTCAAGTTGGATCTTCAGCACTTCGAGCTGGGCATGGGCAAGCTGCGCCTCCAACAGCGACGACCGCAACTCGCGCTCCCGGTATTTGCCGTAGTACGCAATCGCTTGCGTAATGAGCACTATGTACCAGTAACGCTGAAAGTCCATGAACACCCGCGACAGGGTGTGCGCCATGAAGGGAACGTGCTTTTCGGGCGTCCAAGTGACCACGGGATCGAGCAGAACAATGACCGCAGAGCCGGCGAACGTCAGCACGACACACGCGACCAGATGTATGGGCAGCGACGTGGTCCAGTTGTTGCGGTCGAATGAAAACCGCCGGGCGAGTTCGTACACCACCGGCGTCAGCAGGGACCAGATGAATGCGACGGTGACACTCCAGGCCAGCACTTGCCCCCAACCTTCAGGGCTGCCAACCGAGGCCATGTAGAGATGTGCTCCGGTTGCGCTCAGCACCGCGAGCACCGTCCATACAGCGAAGCCAATGGCCCAGACACGGACCCACTGTTTCCACATGGTGAGCTTCCTGTTCTGCGTTGAACCCCAATAAAACGAAGACGAGCTTCACCGACAATGTGATAGACGAATCGCAGCGGCAAAGGTTCCGCAAAAAGTGAGGCAAACAGAATATAGTCACCAATTCGCAAACACGCTGAAGTGTCCAATTGTGGGCACTGGCGAAACGCGCCCAGCAGCCAGACGTGCGACAATAATCGCGCCGGTATGCATGAGCTGGGCATCGCAACCTCGATCTTGGAATGCGTTCAGGCCGAGGCGCAGCACCATCCCGAAGGTCGCATCACCAAGGTTGGCGTAAAGATCGGAGAGCTTTCCGGCGTTGACCGGGACGCGCTCCAGTTCGGCTTTGAGGTCCTGGTGAAGGACACGGAATGGGAGCCGCTAGTGCTGGAGCTGGAATACGTTCCGCGGATGCAGCGCTGCTCCAAGTGCGCTTACGAATTCCGCATGACCGACTTTCGACCCGCAGTGTCCGCTCTGCGGCGAGTTTTCCACGCAGTGCATCAGCGGAGAAGAACTCGACATCGCATATATGGAAGTGGAAGCATGAACCGCATCGCCGTCGAAAAGAAGGTCCTGAACGAGAACCAGCTCCTGGCGGAACAGTTGCGCGAGCGTTACCGGCAACTTGGAATCCTCTGCGTGAACCTCATCAGCGCTCCCGGCTCCGGCAAGACCGCCTTGCTGGAGCGCACGCTGGAGCGGATGGACAAGGGCGCGCGAGTGGCCGTGCTGACCGGCGATCTGCAAACCGAAAACGACGCGCAGCGACTGGCGAAGTTCGGTTTCCCGGTAAAGCAGATCACCACCGGCGGCACCTGCCACCTCGACGCCAAGATGATCGGCAAGCATCTTGAGGCCTGGAAGCTGGAGGACCTCGATCTGCTCATCGTCGAGAATGTCGGCAACCTGGTCTGCCCGTCCAGTTACGACCTGGGCGAAGACGCCAAGATCGTCCTGCTGAGCACGACGGAAGGCGAAGACAAACCGCTCAAGTATCCTCCGATTTTTTTCAAGTCGGAACTGATGTTGCTGACCAAGATTGATCTGCTGCCCTACGTTCCCTTCAAAGCGGACCTGGCCCGCGAGAACGCCCGGCGCGTCCATCCCGACATGGAGATCATCGACGTCTCCAGCACCACTGGCGAAGGTCTCGACCGCTGGATGAGCTGGCTGGCAGCGCGCCAGGCGAAGGCCGACGCCAAGCTGCAGACCGTCGGCACCTAGTCTAGCAGTTTGCTGAAAAAGTCGGTTTGGAAGCGTTTTGTATCACAGCACGACTTTACAGGCCGCTGAAAAAGTCGTTTCCGCGGCGCTTTGAAAGGGCACAGCTTTAGCTGTGCCGTTGCAAGTCCTTTGTTTTTGTCATCCCAAGCGGCCCCGTTACGCGCCGCGCATCCCACAATGTGGGATTCGGTCTGGCGGGCGAGCTGTCGAAAGCCGAGCGCCGTATCCGGGGCCCAATACGCGCCGCTTTTGCGCGGAGTGGGGTGGAGGAGGCGCGGACTCAGGATAGCCCGGCGTGGAGCGAAGCGGAACGCTGGGTTGGCATTCATTTGAAATGATGAGCCCCGTAGGCGGGTCGGTAGCCTCGCCGGTCCACAGTTGGTGCGAAAGCGAATTTGCGTCAAGTGACGGGTTGGAGCTTGGAATCACTCCCGAATCGTTGACTCAGAATTTCGCCCACTAGCGCTGTATACGCCTGTGGACTATTTGTGCCGGTGTAAGCCACATAATCGGCGGCTAAACAAAAGTCTGTCCAAATTACTACGCCGGTTGTACCACCAGATCGTCCGCCAGATTAAAGTGCACAATCGACTCTGCCGGTATCTCGATATCCCGGTTGCCGGTCAATCCCGCGGCGGCGGTTCCAGCACCACCACCTACTAGACCGCCCACCACCAGCCCAACGCCGCCACTGGCTACGCCACCCACCAGCATGCCCAGCCCCGAACCTCCGGCAATCAAAGCTGTCGAACGTCTGCCCTTTCCCTTCTTGCTGCGCGCCAGGTCCCGGGTTTCCAGCGGATACTGAATTCCATTTAGCGTTAGCGAAGTCAGCCGCAGCTCGAGCAGTGACCGGCCTTTAAAGTGTCCCCGGCGATGCGACACATCGACCACGCCACTCACCGTCGCACCCTTCGGCACCAGCACACTGTTGTCGCCATCCAGCACCGGGAGCATCATCTCGCCCGTAAAGGTGTCGCCCGCGCGGCTGGTTTTTACGCTGATGCGCTGATCGATCCGAATTGTTAGCGTCGTGCCCGCCGGAATGCTCACGCTCACCGGCACCGCAGAAACCACCGGTCCCGAGAGTGCTGGAACAGGTGCCCCAGCTGCGGGCGGTGTCACTGTCGTTGTAATCTCCTCGCTTGCTTGCCCAGGTGCCGGGGGCTGCACCACCGTCGTTGTCGTGGTCCCATTCTTGTCTACAGAAATCACTTGCTGCGCCTGCCCGGTTGCGGCCGCCTGCTTCTTGGCCTGATCCAGCGCCTGTTCCTGCTTAGAACTGCATCCCGCAAGGATGACTGCTACCAACACCAGCACCAGCAGCCGTCCGGTGCGAACCAACGAGCCTGAATTGAACATGGTCAATCCTCTTTCGCATGTGCTTCGATTTTTCCTATAAACCAAGGTTAGTATTCGAACCCAAGTTGGTCTGAGCAGAACTGCTCAGGGGGAACATGGTGGATACCGCGAACTTCGGCGCCCTTACTCCTGTAGAAAGATGTCGAACAGGGCTTTCCCAACCCGGCAAAATGAAGAGGCGGAGCCGAAGCCCCGCCTCATCCGGCAGGCAGCGACGCAACTCTGTGTGTCGCCGCTACTTCCTCTATTTTCCGGGCGGAGGCGGCTCCGCCTTAGCATGCTGCTGTGGCTGGGCATGCTGTTGCGGCTGCGCCTGAGCCCGCTGCTGCTGCTGTGGCTGGGCGTGCTGTTGCGGCTGCGCCTGAGCCCGCTGCTGCTGTTGTGGCTGAGCGTGCTGCTGCGGCTGCGCCTGGGCCCGCTGCTGCTGCTGTGGCTGGGCGTGCTGCTGCGGCTGTGCCTGAGCCCGCTGCTGCTGCTGTGGCTGGGCGTGCTGCTGCGGCTGCGCCTGAGCCCGCTGCTGCTGTTGTGGCTGAGCGTGCTGCTGCGGTTGTGCCTGAGCCCGCTGCCGCTGTGGCTGGGCGTGCTGCTGCGGCTGCGCCTGAGCCCGCTGCTGCTGTTGTGGCTGAGCGTGCTGCTGCGGTTGTGCCTGAGCCCGCTGCTGTTGTTGTGGCTGGGCGTGCTGTTGCGGCTGTGCCTGAGCCCGCTGTTGCTGCTGCTGTGGCCGTGGCTGGGCAGCGGTGCGAGCAGGAATTACCGGAGCGATCGGTCTGCCCGCCGCGATGGGCTTCGTCGCTGCAAATTCGGCTGGACGCCCGTGATTGACGGAGGCGAACTGCTGGCGGTTCTGTGCTGCCGCCTGCTGATGCTGCAACTGCGTGGACATGGGAGGAATGCGCTGCTGACGCAATGCAGCGTTTTCCGCCGGCAGCGGCTGGCGAGTGATGCCTCCCGGCCCGTTGTAACTGGCGCGGTTCATCGTGGTGTTGGTGATGCTGCGGTTATACACGTTAACGTTGGTTATGTTGATATTGTTGACGGCGCGGTTATAGTTGAAACGATTTCCGCTCCAATACCCGCCCTGATAGCCGATGCCGCCGTAGCCGAATCCGTAGTTAATGCCGCCGTAGTAGCCCACATATTGGCCCCAGAAGCCGTAGTTGAATTGATACAGGCCGGCGGAGAATCCCCAATATCCAGGAGTCCACAGGAAGCCCACTTGAGGTGGCATCGCCCATACGCCGGGCACCCAGAAGTAGCCCTGCGGAGCGTAGCTCCAATATCCGGGCGTCCACAGATAGCCGTTGCCGGGGATTGGAGGCTGCGAATATTCCGGCAGTGGTGGCGGGGGCTGTTGTGCCTGAAGCACCGGCTGGCCGTAGCTGGCATCCTGGTAGCCGGCGTTGGCGTCGTCATAGGAGTAGTTCTGGTTCTGTGAACCCTGCTGTACCGCTGGAGCTAATGGAATCTGCTGCACCGGCGCTGGCTGCTGATAGCTCTGCTGCTGCTGGGCCTGACTTACTGGCTGCTGCTGAGCGTTGGTGCCGGTCGCCTGGGTCCCGTCCGTAGGGGCGAGGTTGTCCGTGGCTGCCTGCGACTGATCGGCCTGCGCTGGTTGATTCTGGGCGCTGGTGTCCGGGGTGTTGTTCTTACTGCACCCTGCGACCCCTAACGTCAGTGCGATCGATGCGGCTGCCAGAACGATAAGAGAAGGTACTTTGTTCGACATATTGTCTCCTGACGGAGATGCCCAAGGGACAACTCCACCTTCCCACTCTCTCATCCCGGGCTCCTTCGGATCTGAGCAATAGCGACCACTAGCAGCCAACATGCCTTCCGAGGCTTATCAGTTCCATTTTGGAACGGCGACCGATACCCTGTGGCTGAGAAGGACCGAGACGAAAACAAAATTCCTTTAGACGTATAAGCCCACTGCCGATGTACTTCCAGCCGTCTACAGGAGGTTGGTTGCGTCGCACAAAGCGCGACAAAGACGCGATCTGCAAGGCTGTGGCAATTTGGCAGTTGCGCTCGCCTCGCAGTCGGCCAACGGAGATTGTGCTCGACGGCAATCCTCTTAGTTGGATCTCATTTGACGCTAACAGCGCATTGTGTGAGTTGAGGCAGGGAGCTGTTGATCGCGAACCATCCCGTTCTCTCGATAAGTAATGACAAGTCGGCCAGCATCCGGCAACCGCATTGGCACCGCCACTTGGACGTAAAACGCCCGTTTCGTAGAAGTAGGCAGTTTCCTAACCTGGGAGCCATTCCAACCCGACTCCTTGTTACTTGGCGGGACCGGCGGGCGCCGCATCCTCGGCTGAGAACTGCAGCACGGCCACGAGCTGTCGCAGGCTTAGTTCGAAGACGTCGGCAATTTCCAGCAAGGGGTGGCCGTCGGCGATACTCTGCAGGACATGACCCAGCGACGCGGCGCTTCCCCGAACCACGAAGATTTTGCCGCGTTCCCCCGGTGCGATCTCCACCGCCGGACATTTTGACCAATCTAACTGGGCCGCATGGCGGAGCCAGGCCCGCGAAGCTGCTCCGACTGCGGGGAGCCCGCTGCCGCCCAGCGTCGCAGGAGACTTTTCATTGGCCTGGCGCCGGTCTTCCCCGGGGGTTGCAGCCGACCTCGGCTGGGCTGGTTTCTGCAAGGCCGCGCCGGTGGCCGGCTCGCCCCGCTGCTCACGAGTGCGCGCTCGCGACTGAATCTGCGCCGACCAGGCGTCGAACGCTTCACGGATGGCCTGGCGCAGGGTCAGGTCCTGGGCGGCGGCCATTACCTTGATGCGGCGCTTCTCAATCGGGGACAAGTGCACCAATAGCGGCTTGGTATTTTTTGTTAGCATACAATATTTACCTAGTTTATTTATATTCCTTAACTTCTATAACTACTTTAGCATATTTCGGGTCGAAAAATGGGGCTTAAGTCCTTATTTCACAATGCAATAATTGTAACCCTCACAGAATCAAATGGATACATAATATCTCAGCTAACCTGTTGATTCTAAATGAGTCTAATAATTGAAAAATTCGCGTATCATCGGCACACGACGATCTAGCACACCACCGGAGGATAGGGCGATGCGCATCGCGAGCGTGGGTCATGCGGTCTTTGCGGCAACCATGATCGCCCTCGGAATCCTGGGCCTGATCAGAGGCGATTTCACCGCGATATGGGAGCCGGTACCCAAGGGCGTGCCTGCACGCGAGCTACTGGCCTATCTCTGCGCCTTCATCTCCCTGGCATGTGGCGTAGGCCTGCTCTGGCGGCGCACAGCCGCGGCTGCTGCCCGCGTGCTGCTCGCCTGTCTCCTGCTTTGGTTGTTGCTGTTGAGAGTGCCAGGCATCTTCCGCTCGCCTACAGTGGATTTTTGGTGGGCGGCCTGCCAGACCGCGGTGATGGTGGCGGCGGCCTGGGTACTGTACGTCTGGTTCGCCGCTGACTGGGATAGGCGGCGCCTCGGTTTCGCCACCGGCGACAATGGGCTGCGCATCGCGAGAGTGCTCTACGGCTTGGCCTTGATCCCCTTCGGCCTGGCCCATTTCCTCTATCTCAAAAATACGGCTGAGCTGGTGCCTGGCTGGCTGCCATGGCATGGGTTCTGGGCGTATTTCACCGGTGGTGCCTTCATTGCGGCGGGGCTGGCGGTGCTCGTCGGTGTGTATGCACGGCTGGCTGCCGCGCTCTCGGCGTTGCAGATCGGCTTGTTCACGCTGCTGGTGTGGGTACCCATCGTGGCGGGAGGCTCCAAGGATGCCTTCCAATGGAGCGAGACCGTCGTCTCCTGGGCGCTGACGGCCGGCGCCTGGGTGGTGGCGGATTCCTACCGCGGCAAGCCCTGGCTCGCCTTGAACAGGCGCTAGGGCCGGCGCTGCGGCAGAATGGGGCCTGACCTGTCCACGGGTCCTATCCCGTCGGACCTTCCTGGCAAACAGCGGCATCAACCGCAGAAAAATCTCGTTTGGCGGGTTTTGCGGACAACGTTATACTTGCCAAAATCATCCGCAATGACAGATGTTGCTTTGGCTGGGGAAAAAGGGACAAATGGGCGGGAGTTTGTCGCAGAAAAATTCAGGGGATTTCTCGCGAGTCACGTTCCACCTCGTATGGTTGATTTGCGGCGTTCTTCTGGTTGTGCCCGCTTTGTTGGCGCAGCCGGAGGGGGCAGCCGCGGCGTCCGCGAGCGGTAACCGTCAGCCGGGCTCCGCGGACGTAACCACGCCTTCGAGTGGGCAGCCCCAGGATCCTGAGGGCGCGGGACGCATCAGCGGAACGGTCCTTGATGTCACCGGCCATCCGGTTTCCGGCGCACAGGTCAGGCTTAGCCGCGCATTGGCTACGTCGCCCGCGGAAACCGTTACCGCGCAGGACGGGCATTTTTCATTGGCTGCTGCCGTGCCAGGCCCCTTCCAACTGACCATCGCTCTTGCCGGTTTTAAGACGCAAACGGTATCCGGGACCCTGCCCGCCGGCCAAGGGTACCTGGTTCCGGCCGTCACGCTCGAACTGGCTCCGGTGGTCACCGAGGTGAGCGTGCATCTGTCCCAGGAGCAGATCGCGGAGGAGCAGATCAAGGTACAGGAGCAACAACGCATCGTCGGGGTGATTCCCAACTTTTACGCCAGCTACGTCCGCGATGCCGCGCCACTCAATACGAGGCAGAAGTTCGAGTTGGCCTGGAGGTCGGCGATCGACCCGACATCATTTGTGATCGCTGCTGCAATAGCGGGAGGACAACAGGCGAACAACACATTTGCCGGCTACGGACAGGGAGCGGCGGGTTATGGTCGGCGCTTCGGTGCCGCCTACGGCGATTTTTTTATCGGCACGTACATCGGCAGCGCCATCCTGCCTTCGATTCTGAAGCAGGACCCACGGTATTTCTACAAAGGCACGGGCACGACCAAGTCTCGCATCTGGTATGCCATTTCGCGGTCGGTGATAACGAAGGGCGATAACGGTCGCTGGCAGCCGGATTACTCCGGCATCCTGGGCAGTCTGGCGGCTGGCGGCATCTCCAATCTCTATTACCCGCAAGGCGCCCGCCACGGTTTTGGTGACACAGTGAGCAATACGCTGATCGGGATTGGGACGGGCGCAGCGGTAAACATCCTGCAGGAATTCGTGTTCCGCAAATTCACGCCGAAAGCTCCCAAGACCGATCGCCCAGCCACGGCGGCCGGGTCTTAAGTGTCGCGCGCCCTCGCAGAAAATGACCGACTCCAGGTTGTGCACGTAGTTTAAACCGCAGAGATTTCTTGAGCGCAGCGCCTGCATGGCCTAACATGGGCTGCAGCGTGTTCATGCGAAATTCACACTACATAGCCTCTGCGAACGCCAGAGGGCAGGGGCTCTTCCGTCGGCCGAAATCGGCTGAGCCCAACCTGTTCCTGGCGGGCCTGTTATGTCTTTGGGTGGTACTGACGGGTTCTGTTCTCCTGCAGGGCCAGCAGGCACCGCCGCCCTCGCCTCCGGCGACCGAAGGATATCCCGTCACCGTCGAGGGCCACGAAGTCTTCCAAATCTATGAAGCATTCGGCCCGATTTCAGCTCATGACCGGGCAGAAACGGTGTCAGAACGGCTTGAGAAGCTGGTGTTCACACCAGGCGCCGACCTGACAGCGATCACCACAAACGAGTCGGAGTATGGGACCGATATCAGGCTAGGCGACAGTGTGCTGACAATTGTCAGCGACGAAGATGCCAAACGAATGCATGTTGCCCGTCCCGCGCTAGCGAAGTACTACGCCGGCCAGATCCGCAACGCCGTTACGCAGGCGCGGCAGGAGCACAGCGGCAAATTCCTGGTTCGAGCCGCAATCTACGCCCTAGTCACTCTTCTCCTTTACGTGCTGGTTGTGTCGCTGGTCGTAATCGGGGCGCGCTGGTTCGTGAAGCGTCTGCAGCGTCCTGGGGCCCCGTTGTTCAAAGGCTTCAAAATTCAGCAGTCGGAGATTCTGGCGGGACAGCGCTTCGCGGCCATCCTTGCGGGGCTGGTGCGACTGCTACGGGCCGTCGTCATCTTCATTCTCACTCTGGTGTTCCTGGGCACTGAGTTCAAATTTTTTCCCTGGACTCGCGTGCATGGCAAGCAGCTACTGAATTACGTTCTTACCCCCCTTCGCTTCGTGGGGACGGCGATCGTGGACTACCTGCCCAAGCTGGTTTACATCCTGATAATTCTCGCCGTCATGTATTACGTGATGAAGTTCGTCAGGATTCTCGCGCGCGAGTTCGAGCGGGGCACCATTCGCATACGTGGGTTTTATCCGGAGTGGATTAAGCCGACTTACAACATCATCCGCTTCCTGCTGATTGCCTTTACGGCTGTCCTTGTTTATCCCTACCTGCCGGGTGAGAATTCGCCGGCGTTCAAGGGCGTGGGCATCTTCCTAGGAGTTCTGCTTTCGCTAGGTTCAACGTCGGCGGTGGCCAATTTCGTGGCCGGCATCATTCTGACCTACACGAGAGGATTCCGCGTGGGCGATTGGGTAAAGATCGGCGACAACACTGGCGAAGTAATCTCGCAAAACATGTTGGCTACTCATTTGCAGACATTCCAGAAGGAAGAAGTGGTCATCCCCAACTCGGTGGTACTAGGCAGCCACGTCATCAACTACAGCCTGCTGGGACAGACCGAGGGCGTAATCCTGCACACCTCCGTAACGATTGGCTATGACACGCCCTGGCGAACCGTTCATGGGTTGTTGATCGAAGCTGCCGGCAAGACTGCCGACATTGTGGCCGATCCAGCGCCGTTTGTATTGCAAAGGCAACTGGAGGATTCGTACGTGCTATACGAAATTAATGCGTACACGCGGAATCCTCACGCCATGTTCGTCACCTATTCCAACCTGCACGCAAATATTCAGGACTGTTTCTACGCTGCTGGCGTCGAGATTATGTCGCCCGTTTACCATTCTCTTCGCGATGGGAACAAGACGGCCATTCCGGCAGAATTTCTGCCCAAAGACTATCGCCCGACTGGCTTCCGCGTCACAAAGGCCGATGGTGGCGCCGCTACTGCGGCCGGCAAGGACAAGTAGAGGATCCCACTTTAATGTCATATGAATTTGTCCCAAGGTGCTTGACATTTGCCGGCCACCGCTTATACTCAAGGGATTACATGTCTCACGCGACCCACAACACGACAGCGGTCATGGCCATGTGCATGTGTACCCGTGTCGGTCTGTGGGTTGAGCGAGGAGCGGCAATCGTTAAAGCGTAAATAGCCGCAAGGTTTCTCAAACGGCCCACGGTCCCGATAATCGTGGGCCGTTTTGTTTTGAGGCCCAGAGTTTCCAGAAACATCAAAAACCGAAGGAGAGTGACAGTAATGAGTGCCAGCAGCGGAAAGCCGGACTTCCATTTCGACACGCTTGCCATTCACGGCGGTCAGGACATCGACGCTACCACCAGGTCGCGCGCCGTTCCCATTTACCAGACGACGTCCTACGTGTTCGACGATGCCGATCACGCCGCGCGCCTGTTCGCCCTGCAGGAGTTCGGCAACATCTACACCCGCATCATGAACCCGACTACTGACGTCTTCGAGAAGCGCATTGCGGCGCTGGAGGGCGGAGTAGCCGGCCTTGCGCTGGCCTCAGGACAAGCCGCCGAAACTCTGATCATCCTTACGCTGGCATCAGCGGGCGACGAGATCGTTTCCACGACCTCGCTTTACGGCGGCACTTACAACCTGTTCCATTACACGCTGCCCAAGATAGGCATTACGGTGAAGTTCGTGGATGCGGACGATTTCGACGGACTGCGCGCCGCCATCAACAAGAAAACGAAGGCCGTCTATACCGAGACGATTGGCAATCCCAAGCTCGACATCTGTGACATCGAGCAGTTGGCGAAGATCGCGCACGAGAACGGCCTGCCGCTGGTCATCGACAATACGACCGCGACGCCGGCGCTTTGCCGGCCCATCGACTGGGGGGCTGACATCATCATCAACTCTGCCACCAAGTTCATCGGCGGCCACGGCAACTCCATTGGCGGCGTGATCGTGGATGGGGGCAAGTTCGACTGGGAGGCCTCGGGCCGTTTCCCCTCCTTTGTCGAGCCCGACCCCTCGTACCACGGCGTCTCCTACACTAAGGCATTCGGCAATCTCGCTTTCATCATCAAGGCGCGCGTGCAGGGGCTGCGTGACACTGGAGGTTGCCTGTCGCCCTTCAACGCCTTCCTTCTGTTGCAAGGCGCCGAGACGCTGCACCTCCGGCTGCAGCGGCATTGCGAGAACGCGCTCAAGGTTGCCGAGTTCCTCTCTGGCCATGCCGACGTGGAGTGGGTGAATTACCCCGGCCTGCCGACCAGCCAGTACTACCAGCGGGCAAGAAAGTACCTTCCCGACGGCGCGAGCGCGCTGGTCACGTTCGGCATTCGTGGCGGCTTCGAAGCGGGCAAGCGCTTCATCAATTCGCTGAAGCTGTTCAGCCTGCTGGCCAATATCGGCGATGCCAAGTCGCTGGTGATCCACCCCGCGTCCACCACCCATCAGCAGCTTAGCGAGGCCGAGCAGCGCGACACCGGCGTGACGCCGGAGTTGGTCCGCCTGTCCGTGGGCATCGAAGACGTTCGCGACATCATCGCCGACCTGGATCATGGGCTGCGGGCGGCAACCGGCAAACTGCCTGCTTCCGAGAAAGGCGGCGAGTGGCCGGAGGCGCAGGCGGCCGGAGATTGACGATGAGTACCGCTTTGCAACCAACTCGGGAAGGCGACGTAATCCTGGCGCAGGATGCCCCGTTTCGCCTGGAAGCAGGCGGCTCGCTGCAGCCGGTGACGATTCGCTACGCAGTCTATGGTGAGTTGAACGAGACTCGCGACAACGCGGTGCTCATCTGCCATGCGCTGTCAGGCTCGGCGCGCGCTGCCGACTGGTGGCCGGAAATGTTCGGCAGCGTATTCGATCCGTCGCGCGATTGCGTTATCTGCACCAACATTCTGGGCTCGTGTTACGGCTCGACTGGGCCGTCCTCCGTCAATCCCGCGACCGGCCAGGCATATGGGCCGGACTTTCCGCTGGTCACTGTTCGCGACATAGTGCGCGCACAGGCGGAGGTGGTTGACCAACTCGGCGTGCAGCGATTGCGCATCGTCATCGGCGCCTCCATCGGCGGCATGCAGGCGCTGCAATGGGCGGTGGACTATCCCGATCGGGTTGAGCACTGCATTGCCATCGGCACCGCGCCGCTTTCGGCGATGGGGCTGGCACTGAACCATCTGCAGCGGCAGGCGATTCGGCTTGATCCGAAATTCAACGGCGGGAAGTACGAGCCCGGCGAGCAGCCCGGCGGCGGACTAGGACTGGCGCGCGCGATCGCGATGTGTTCGTACAAGTCGGCGGAGCTGTTTGATGAACGTTATGCCCGTAACCACAACCGCAACGGCGAAGACCCCCGACGCTGGTTCGAGCACCGTTACGATGTAGCCGGCTACCTCGATTATCAAGGCGAAAAATTCGTACGGCGCTTCGACGCGAATGCCTACCTGGTGATTTCGAAGGCAATGGACACTTTCGATCTGGCGCATGGCTATGCCTCGGAAGCGGAAGCTCTGAAGCGGATTCGGGCGCACATTTCGCTGGTCGGCATCACGTCAGACTGCCTATTTCCGCCGGAAGATGTTCGCGCGCTGGCTGAGCGCATTGAGGCAGCAGGTGCACCCTGCGATTACACCGAATTTGAATCGGCGCACGGCCACGACGGATTTCTGGCTGAAGTCGATGCCATCGCGGCTGTAGTGTCAGGCCGCTTTCACGCCCGCCGGTCAGCGGTGGTGAAAAACCGAGCGCGAGTGGTTTGCAGTTGATCGATACGAAGTCTTGAGCTGTCAGGGAGAAGGAATCATGCAAGTCCTAACAGAATCGAAAACCTCAGCTTTCCCGCGTAGCCTGTTGCGCGACCGCATCGCCGTGGTGACCGGTGGCTCCCGCGGTATCGGACGCGCCACCGTACAGCGTCTGGCGGAGGCCGGCGCGCACGTCGTGGTGAACTACATCTGTCAGAGCCAGGAAGCGGAGGATGCGGTCAACAGCGCGCGCGCCCTGGGCGTGCAAGCGTTGGCGGTGCAGGGCGACGTGAGCCTGACGCAGGAGGCGGCGGCCGTCGTGGACAAAGCGTTGAGCTATTTCGGCAAGCTCGACCTGGTTGTCGCCAACGCGGGCATCTGGGAGGGTGCTCCCGTTGATGAGATGAGCGACGACGTGTGGGACAAGGTCATCAACCACAACCTTCGCGGGACGTGGACCATCTGCCGCGCGGCGGTGCCGGCGCTCAAGCGGCAAGGCAGTGGCTCTATTGTGATTGTCAGCTCCACCGCCGGGCAGCGCGGCGAAGCCGGCTACTCGAACTATGCCGCCTCAAAGGGTGGCCAGATCAGCTTTGCCAAGTCGTTGGCCATCGAGTTGGCACCCAGTATTCGCGTCAATTGCGTTGCCCCCGGCTGGGTTGATACCGAGCTGAACGATCCCGTCTTCGGACCCGGCACCAATGGGTACAAGCACGAGGTCGAGCAGGCAATTCCGTTGCAAAGGATTGCGCTCGCCGATGACGTAGCTAATGCCATCGTGTTCCTCGGTTCTGATTGGGCATGCCACATCACCGGCGAAGTCCTGAATGTGAATGGCGGTTCGGTGCTCTGCGGCTGAGTTGGGCGTGCAAGGATGTGAAAAAGGGAGCCATTGTGGCTCCCTTTGTTATTGGCGTTCACCTACCGCTTCAGCAGAGTTGGGCTCGCCCTTTGTGGACGTCACCTACTGCGGCGGCGGAGTCGGGTTCACCGTGCTGTTAGGAGGAGGAGGAGTCGAGGTTGTACCGCCCGGATTCATCCCCGGCGTAGCATTCGGATTCGTAGAAGAAGGATTCGTCGAATTCGGCATCGTTCCCGGCGAAGTTGGTGTCATATCCGGATTCGTACTGGGAACGGTGCCTGGTGTCGAGTTTGGTGACATGTTCGGATTCGTCCCTGGAGTCTGGTTCGGATTCGGAGCCGCCTCCGGAGTCGTGTCCGGCGGCATTGTGCTGCCCGGATTGGCGCCATTGGGATTGGTCGCCGAACCAGGAGTCGTGCCCTGCGATCCGTTCTGGGTAGTTGGGTTCTGTGACATGGTACCCGTGCTGGATTGCCCAGTGCTGCTGGCGGATTGCCCGGTGCTGCTTCCTGCACCCGTGCGCGTCTGTGCCAACATCCAGCAACTGCACAGAAACAGCATGGCTACTACGAGAAGGAATCTTTGCTTCATTGTTCTTTTCACCCCGCGAGTTTGAAGTTTGAAATGGCGGTTGTCAGTATGATGAGCCGCGCGAGACGCCGAGATGCCTATTGGGA
Organism: uncultured Acidobacteriaceae bacterium; assembly: GCA_963823635.1. Taxonomy (GTDB): domain Bacteria; phylum Acidobacteriota; class Terriglobia; order Terriglobales; family Acidobacteriaceae; genus Bog-257. The sequence continues at coordinate 50,723 of CAWGMV010000012.1, forward strand.
TGGAACTTCGCCAAGGAGGGTAGAAAGGAAACCTCTGTGTGCTCCGTGTTTCTGTGGTGAATAATTTTCGGCGAAGCGTCCGGAGTGTTTGACCCTGAGCCAGCTAGCAGGCTGGGATTACAATTGTCTGTTTCCCCGAGGTCAGAATGTCTTTCGTCAGGTACCTGATGCTCCTGTCGCTCGTGGTTTGGGTTGGCGGCCTAATATTCTTTGCTTTCGTACTCGCGCCTACGGTTTTCGCGGTCCTGCCTACGCGGCAGCTGGCCGGTAACGTGGTCAGCCGCAGTCTTGGGACCCTGCACTGGATGGCGATTTCCTGCGGCGTGGTTTTCGCAATTGCCTCCATGATCGACTCCCACGTGGTGAGTGGGGTCGCCGCGCCGTTTGCCGCGCGCAATCTGCTCATCTACGCCATGATCATCCTGACGCTGGTGGGCATGTTCGCGGTCGATTCGCGCATGCTGGTACTGCGCCAGCAGATGGGCCTGATTGATGAAGTGCCGCACGATAATCCTCTGCGCGTGGAATTCAACTGCCTGCATCAATGGTCTACGCGCATCGAGAGCTCGGTGCTGCTCCTCGGCTTGGCGCTTCTGTATCTCACCAGCCGGCGATTATTATGAGCTGACCGTTGCTGGGTTCGGCAAGAAGTTCAAGTCGCAATAAGCGAGCCGCGCAGGGGCGAAATGCCTTTAGCCCCAGGCGTAAGCCCGGGGTAAGCGTAATAAAGAATGATGAGCCGCGTAGCGGCGACACAAGATCTGACGAGTCCGTTCGGGCTGGTTATTGCTTGCTAAGAGCTAAAGGCTAAGAGCTGACGGCCGCGGCCCGCAGCCATGTGCTTCGGCGAAAAGCGAACAGCGAAAGGCGAAAAGCGCATTCATGAAAACCGGAATCATAGGCCTGCCACAGGTAGGCAAGACATCTCTGTTCGTCATGCTGACGAAGCAGTCGGTTGCCCAGCGCGCGCACGGCGGCCCGCGCGAGGCGCATCTCGGCGTGGCCAAAGTCCCCGACGACCGTCTCGATCGCCTGGCCGCGCTCTACAACCCGAAGAAGCTGGTACATGCGAGCGTCGAGTACGCCGATGTTGCGGCACTTAGCAAAGAGGCGCTCAACGAAACCGCATTCGCGGCCAACCTGCGCAACGTGGACGCCATGGCGCACGTGGTGCGTGCCTTTGAGGACGATTCCATCCCTCACGTCGGGCCGATCGATCCTCTGCGCGACATCAAGAACATCGACTTCGACCTTGTCATCAACGATCTCGGGCAGGTGGAGAAACGGCTGGAGCGCGTCGAGAAAGACCTGAAGAAGATGAAATCGACGGAGATCGAGCGCGAGCACGAACTGCTGAAGCGCGCCAAGGAGCATCTCGAAACCGAACGCCCCCTGCGCGAGATGGAGATGACGCCTGAGGACGAGAAGCGCGTCCGCGGCTTCATGTTCCTCAGCGAGAAGCCGATACTCTACGTCCTCAATATTGGGGAGAGCGCAACGCTCGGCAAAGATTTGGAAGAAGCGGTCGCAAAGTGTGGAGTGGCGAAAGTAGCGTCGCGGCCGAACACAGGCGCGCTCGCAGTTTGCGCAAAGGTTGAAGCGGAACTGGCGGAGATGAGCGACGAGGACGCCGCCGAATTTCTCGCCAGCTATGGCCTGAAAGAGAGCGGGCTGGTGCGGCTCATCCACAAAACGTACGAGCTGCTGGGCCTCATCTCATTCTTCACCGTCGGCGAAGACGAGTGCCGCGCCTGGACCATTGAGCGCGGCACAAAAGCAGTGAACGCCGCCGGCGTCATCCACACCGACCTCGAGCACCACTTCATTCGCGCCGAAACCATTCATTGGGACCAGTTGCGCGATGCCGGCTCCGAAGCCGAGGCCCGCGCCCGCGGCACCCTGCGACTGGAAGGCAAGGAGTATGTGGTGAAGGATGGGGATGTGATGCATATAAGACACAGCGGATAATCGCTACGGAACAAAGACGATTCTTCGCCCGCTGTGATCGCGTTGCCATGCTGCTTCAACGTCTGACAGCGGAACCCCCTCCGTTTCGATGGAGAGTTCTCCGTTAGCAGCATGTAGCATCACCTTTTGCAGGGTTCCGAAGAGGACTTCGCCAGGTGGGATGCCGGCAGTTCCCATGATTGTCAGTGGTGTACTGCGCAAGACGGCGGCAGGTAGCGCGACATTCGCCCCGGCGCTCTCACCAACCTGAACGTATCGCGTCTCCGTTGTGATGGCGGCAAACTCCTTGCGAGCGGCGGCTGCAAAGAAGGCTTCGGCGACAGGGCCCCACAGGTAGTCAATTACCACCTGAAATCCAGCTTGACCGGCTTCACGGGTGAATGCCTGGGTCAATTCCTGCGCGGACACGTCGAGTGGTACGATGGCGTCCGCTCCCTGACCCTTCAGCGCACCTAATATCTCCCGATTTCTGCCGGCGGCCACGACGCGACCTGCACCCAGCAGCCTGGCTATTTTGATTGCGAGTCTGCCGGTGACTCCGGTTGCTCCCAGGATCAGAACGTTTTCGCCGGGTGCGAGTTTGGCACGATACTCCAGCGACAGCCAGGCGGAAACGCCGGGATTGGGGATTGCGGCTGCAGTGTAATCATCCAAAGCGTCCGGCACCGGAAACACGAACGCCTTACGGACCACGGTGCGTTCCGCCATTGCTCCATAAGGCGCTCGCGCACCACCGAAGAAGACCCGCTGTCCGTCGGCCAAACGCCCAACTCCGTCGGTGCCACAGATGACGGGCAGTGCTTGCGCACTTGCATAGTGCGAACCACTCGCCATCTGCTTGTCAACAGGTTTCAGTGACGCGGCGCAAACCTCGATAACGACCTCGCCATCCGCGGCTACCGGGTCTGGGAATTCCTCGTACCGTGGCGCATCCCCAAAGGCTCGTAAAACTGCAGCTTGCATAACGCGGCCTCTTTATCTTTCATCTGTTGCAGGGCATGGAGGGTACCAGTTTACATGCGCGATACGGTATCCGGCTCCGAGTCGGAAGCCCGCGCGCGGCACGCTGCGGCTGGAAGGCAAAGAGTACGTGGTGAAGGATGGGGACGTGATGCAGATACGGCATAGTGGATAGATTCAGGTCTGCACTGCTTTACTGCAACAATCCATAGATGTCTAGCTCGCTGCCAGTTTCGACATAGACGTGTCCGTCCACCACTGTGGGCACGGAGAATTTTACCGCGGGCCCGGCGGTGTCGCGAGATCCCGCTTGCGAACTGTTGTAAAGTTCCTTGCTCAAATTCGTCGGGTCATAGGCGTGCAAGATGGCAGGGCCACCATCTGGTTGGGCTGTTGCCTCAATCTCCCACAAGACTCCGTCGGAGCTGCCATTGGCCGACAGCGACGAAGTCGCTCCATGCACCCCGTAGACTTTCGTGCCCTTGGAAATGGGTGAATCTGAGATCAGCCCGGTATTCGAATCCCAACTAAACGCCTCTACGACATCCTGTTCGCAGTGGTAGTACAGGGTGCCGTTCCACAGAGTCGGCGTGGCAAAAATATTGTCATACTGCTGCGTGCCCGTCTGGACCTCCTGAATCACATGATCTGTGAGCTGGTACTGACCCAAGTTGTCGCGGTTCATCACGAAGATGCGCCCGTCTTTGCCCCCGCCGATCAACTCGTGGGGGTAAGGTGATGAGTTGTCAGGCATGATGATGGGCGATCCGCTGCCAAAGTCGGCATCGTTTTCGCGAAGCAAGGCTTCGTTTGACGGCTTGAAGTAATCGAGTTCTGAAAGATCGCTGGCCTGCAGCCGCATTGCCGAGTCGTTATAGTCAGGTGCGGGATCGTTGAGGTCAACGCCGGTGATGAGATAAAGGTCACCATTATTGTCGTCAATGGCAGGAGTTCCTCCCCACAAGCCGCCGCCGGCGCCGTCAGGTGTGTCATTGAAGATGGCCGTTTGCTGCAACGTTGCCTTATCGTAGGCCAGGATCCAGCCGTGATTGCAATGCCCAAAGCTGATATACACGGCGTTGGTCGCCGGATCAAGTGCCAATCCATTGCGTTGATAACAATTGCTCTCCAGCGTGATTACACCGTTGTTGTTGTCCCAGCCGTTGCCATTGACGGAGCCGGTTACGACCACCGGACCGCCAAAGCGCTCGCTGCCCGTAGCCACATCCAAAGCGTGCAGGCGAAACACTTTATTGCCGCTCTCGATGCCATCAGTGACCACGTACATCACGCTCGTCGTGGGATCGATCACCGGGGTTGAGGTGATGCCGAGCAGCGGCTTGATGCCTTCGTCGTCGTTTACCGACAGAGGCGTGGCCAGGTGCTTAGACCATAACGGCGAATCGGAGAGGCCATCGCCGTCGAAGGCGTACACCGTGTCGTTCTCCGTTGCTACAAATACCACATTGTGGGAAACACCGCTAATCGTGATGTTGGGGAGATAGAGCGGCTGCGCGTAAATCTGTCCGTCTACGGGGAGCGCCTGCAGCTTACCGAACTGTTGCGCGTTCACGTTGGCTGGCCCTAACACCGTCTCCATGGAATTCACGCCGTCGCGTACGTCGTCATTGTGGTAGGTGATCACCGACGCGGTTCCGGGCGGGGGGTTAGCTACTGTCAGAGTGGCATTCGCACTGTAAGAAGGCAGGGCCACGCTGGTTGCTGTCACGGTGTGCGAACCGGGATCGTCTGGCGCGGTGTACAGGCCCTGCGCGCTGATTGTGCCAACTGAGCTGTTGCCGCCGGTTACGCCGTCCACAGACCACGTAACGCCGTTGTTTTTGGTGCCCTGCACCGTGGCCGTGAACTGCCTTGTCCCCAGCGGAGCCACTGTTGTGTTTTGTGGAGACAGTGTCAAGCTTATAACCGTTACGATTGCGCTGGCGCTCTTGGTATTGTCGGCCACGCTTGTGGCGGTCACAGTGTGGTTGCCCGCAGATCCAGGCGCAGTGTAAAGGCCGCTGGAGTTGATGATGCCGATGCTGGTGTTCCCGCCGTTGATGCCGTCCACGGACCACGTAACTGAAGTATTGCTGGTGCCGGTCACCGTCGCCGTAAACTGCTGCGACGTGCTAACCGCCAGTATCGCGGAAGTCGGGGAGATCGAAACAGTGATGATAGGCCCCGCCATGACGTTGACGGTTGCGCTTGCCGATTTCGTTGTGTCAGCTTGTGCGACCGCAGTCACCGTCACCTGTAATGGAGCGGCAGGCATGGGAGCGGTGTAGAGTCCACCTGCTGAAATGGTTCCCACTTGTGAGTTTCCACCCACAATCCCGTTTACCTGCCACTGCACGGCTGTGTTGCTGGAACCGGTCACGGTGGCCTGAAACTGCTGCGTCCCTCCCGCTGCCAGCGTGGCTTTCGTCGGGGAAATTGTGACGGCGACGACCATGACGTTGACGGTCGCGCTTGCCGATTTCGTCGTGTCAGCTTGTGCGACCGCTGTCACCGTCACCTGTAACGGAGCAGCAGGCACGGGCGCGGTGTAGAGTCCAGTCGTGGAGATTGTGCCGACCTGTGAGTTTCCCCCAGCCACGCCGTTTACCTGCCACTGAACCGCCGTGTTGGTGGAGCCCGTTACAGTGGCCTGAAACTGCTGCGTTCCTCCTGCCGGAAGGCTCGCAGAAGTGGGCGAGATCGTAATTGCGATGCTCGGAGGAGGTGGGGACGTTCCGCCCTGAGGCCCACTATTACTAGAACCCCCTCCTCCACAACCAAATGTGCTGAGAAGCAGGCCGACGGGCAGGATGAAGCGGAGCAAACAGAACCTGGTGCGGTACATATCCTCCTGCACTAGATGGTAACTGGCAATGCAGGCGTTGCATCAGGGAGACTGGCTAAGCAATATTCTCGGCAGGTTTATCAGCTTTTCACATTGTCGGCCGCTCGCCTCAACCTCGCCACGGGACGATAGGGTATCCAGAAAAGCTTGTCTGCTATTCTTCTCCCGCTTATGAATCCCATCCTCACCAGCATCCTGCTGGGGCTGACAGCGGCCGCGGCCAACGTTTTTGGCGGCGCGGTCATCGTGCAGAAGAGCTGGGAGCGCCGCTATCTGCGCTATTTTGTGGCTCTGGGCGCGGGATTCATGCTGGCTACCGCGCTGGTTGAGATGGTTCCGGAGAGCCTCGAACTCGCCGGGCGCACCGGCGCGCTGCTGGTGTTAATCGGGTATCTCATCGTTCATCTTTTCGAGCACACCATCACCCCGCACTTTCACTACGGAGAAGAAACTCACTCCGATGAATATCTGCATTCACACCGGCGCGTGTCCGTGCTTTTCGGGCTGATCATTCACACCTTCTTCGACGGCATCGCCATAACCGCCGGGTTTCTCATCTCTCCTTGGCTGGGCTGGGTCATCTTCCTGGCAGTTTTCCTGCATAAGATCCCCGAAGGCTTCACCGTCACCTCCGTGATGCTGGCCAGCGGCTTGAGCAAGCGAAGGTCGTGGTTCGCGTCGGTGCTGTTGGGGCTGGCCACGCTGGCAGGAGTGCTGACCATGGCCATCGGCAAACATGCCGTCAGCTATGGATTGCCCGTGGCCGCGGGAGTGACCATCTATGTCGCGGCATCAGACCTCATCCCCGAGGTCAATCGCGAGCCGGGAGTAAAGATGGCGCTGGTCGTCTTCATCGGCGTGGCTGCACTTTTTGTCCTCGATCATCTTGCTCATCTGCACTGAAATTTATTCCGCTGAAGCAACCAGGAGTTGCAGTACCATGTGCGCATCATGACAAAGAGACTCCTGCGCGCTTTTCTACTCCTGATCCTGGCCTTTTCACTGACGGGAACCTCGTTCGCGAAACACAAGAAGAACCAATCGTCGGAGTCATCGCAAGCCATCTTTGACTACTACCTGCTCACCCTTTCCTGGGCGCCGGAATTTTGCGCTTCGAATCCCAGCGGGCGCACTTCCGACGAATGCAATCCCAACAAACACATGGGGTTAGTGGTGCATGGGCTGTGGCCGCAATACAATAACGGCAGGTGGCCGCAGGATTGCGCCAGCACGCCGCCGGTTTCCTCCGCGACGGTGAGTCACATGATGCCCATCATGCCGGGCAGTTCGTTGATCCAGCATGAGTGGGCCAAGCACGGTACCTGCAGCGGCCTTTCCGTCGATCAGTACTTCGCCGCCATCGATAAGCTTTACAACAAGCTGAAGGTGCCCGACGACTTCAACAAGCCTTCCAGTAGCTCCACCGCCAGCCCATCCGGCATTGAAGAGAAGTTTGCCACCGCGAACCAGGCGCCACAGGGGGCATTTCGTGTCTCGTGTCCGCAAAACGCATTTTCAGCGGTCGAGATCTGTGTGACGAAGGATTTCCAATACCAGGCCTGCCCAGACACGGTGAAGGAGTGCCGTGCCAGTCAGGTTAAAGTTCTGCCGGTGCCGTAGAGTGGGAAGGCTATTGGCTTCGCCCTGCCGTGGGCATCAGGATAATGGTAGGCCCGGCTGGAATCGAACCAGCAACCCTCAGCTTAGAAGGCTGATGCTCTATCCACTTGAGCTACGGGCCCACACCGGCGAGCGGACGGTCGTTGCGACATTGTCCGCGCCTTCATTATCGCAAATTCAATGGCCGCCGTGTCTCGAACGCAAGTTGCCAGCGTGGCGCGCTCACCGCTATACTCAAGGTTTGCTCAATTCAATTTTGCACTAGTCAGGAGCGCAGTTTTCGATGCCGAAGCGCACATTCCAACCCAACCGTCGTCGCCGCTCAAGGACGCACGGATTTCGTTCTCGCATGAAGACCAAGAGCGGGCGGGCGGTGCTGTCGCGCCGGCGCGCCAAGGGACGCAAGCGCGTCTCGGTGAAGGCTGGCCACCGCGAGTAATCCGGAACACGGAGGACCTCCAACTATCTCGCTTTTGCAAGACCTGAGCTTCTGCGTATAGCAATTTCCAGTAGTGACCGGGAGAGCCCTCCGCAAGCTCGTGCCGTAGCGGAGTGGCGGCGGGTCGCCGAGCGCTGAATGGTCGAAAACGTTACCGTCTCCGGCAGTCGCTTTCCGAAATCGAAGCGTCTGCTGAAGCACTCCGACTTCCAGCGCGTCTATGAGCGCGGACGCCGGCAGTTTACGGGAAACATGACCGTGTTTTATCTGCGGCGTGATGCTGCCGAAACCGGATCGGTCCCGCGTGTCGGATTTACCGTGGGTAAGGTGCTGGGAGGAGCGGTCGAGCGCAACCGCATCAAGCGGAGGATGCGCGACGCGGTGCGGCTCTCGTGGACGATGTGTGAAGGCCCGGTGGACGTGGTGTTTAATCCGCGAAAGAGCGTTTTCACGCTGCCCTTTGCGAGGCTGATGGATGAGGTTGCGCGAGCCTTGCGCATTGCAGCCCAACGCGCACAAGTGGCGGAAGAGAAATGAAGCCGGCGCTCCAATTCTTGCTGCGCGGATATAAGCGGTTGATATCGCCGATGCTGCCGCGCGCCTGCCGTTTCGTGCCCACGTGTTCGGAGTACGCCATTGAGGCCCTGGAGCTTCATGGCGTGATGCGCGGAAGTATGCTGGCGGCGGGCCGGTTATTGCGCTGTCATCCCTTCGGCGGTGCGGGATATGACCCGGTGCCCGGAGACACGGACCGTGTGCCTGCTGGACATACCCATGCGCGATAGAACTTGAACGGAAACTGAGACTTGGCCGAGTACCGAAATCCACAACAGGAAGGCGGTGGTGGGGGCGACCGCCGAATGCTGCTGATCTTCGCCGTGACCTTCGCGGTGATTATCATCGCGCAGCTCTTTTTAGCCAAGAACCGCCCGAATCCGCCACAGCAGAAACGCAGTCCCGTCGAAGCGACTCAGAGCAGTACCCCGACGCCAGAAAAACCGACCGCTCCTGCGCAGCCAGCCTCGAAAGCGCCGGGCAAAGCAGCTGCCAATGCTCCCAAGACCTCGGTCGTTTCGAAAACTGCGAGCGCTGAAGTGGAAAGTGCGATCGAGAACGAGCTCTTCCGAATCGTCTTCACCAATCGCGGCGCGCAAGTAAAGTCCTGGGTGCTGAAGAAGTACAAGGACGAGGACGGGAAACCGCTGGATCTGGTCAATAAGGAGGCGGTTAAGTTCGGTCTGCCGCTCAGCCTCTATACCTACGACGAAAACCTGCGCAACCAGATCAACTCGGCCTTTTATGTCGTCGCTCCCAGCGGCAATATCGCCGCTCCCGGAACGTTGACCTACGAATATGCCGAAGGCGATGTCTCTGTCCGCAAGACCTTCCAGTTTGGCGACACCTATGTAATCGGAATTGAGACTGAAGTCACGCAGAATGGAAAACATGTCCAGGCCTATCCGGCGTGGCCGGCGGGCTTCGGCGATCAGACCACCGGCCCGCTGTATGCCTCGGCAGGTATTGACTACATGGCCAGCGGCAAGGTGGAGCGACTGGCCGCCAAGAAAGTAAGCAACGGCAATACCCTACGAGGCCCCTTTTCCTGGGGCGGTCCGCAGGACCAGTTTTTCGCTGCTATCTTTCTTCCTGACAATCCGGACACGGTGGCGATGGTCACATTCCGCGAGGCCATCACTGTCCCTAAGGACCTCAAGCACCCTGACCCGAACAGTGTGAATCGCTACGAGGTGCTGGGCGCGGCAGCCGGAGACACTTCGGGAGTGACGCGAGAGCGGCTATTCGTTGGCCCCAAGGCGCTCAACATGCTGGAGATGGTCCGCTCCAACACAGCTCCCGGACAGATGGACGGTCCTGATCTGCGCGACCTGGTGGACTTCGGTTTCTTCGGCCTGCTGGCGCGCCCACTGTTTCTGTGGTTGAAGTGGACGCACGAGCACATGGCCAGCAACTGGGGTGTGGCCATCATCATCCTCACAGTCGTCATCAACCTTGCGCTGCTGCCATTGCGCATTGTCAGCATGAAATCTGCGCTGAAAATGCAGAAGTTGCAGCCGCAGATGAAGGCCATCCAAGAGAAGTACAAGAAGTACCCGATGCGTGATCCCAAGCGCCAGGACATGAACGCCGAGGTCGCCGAACTTTACAAGCGTGAGGGCGTGAATCCGGCCGGCGGTTGCATACCACTGATTATTCAGATGCCGTTCCTGTTCGCGTTCTATCGGATGTTGGCGAATGCAATCGAGCTGCGCCAGGCGCCGTTCCTTTGGCTGCACGATCTTTCATCGCCGGACAAGCTGTTCATTATGCCGGTGGTGATCGTCATCAGCACCTACCTGGTGCAGAAGATGACCCCCAACTCCGGTATGGATCCCAAGCAGCAGCAGATGATGACGCTGATGATGCCGCTGATGATAGGCTTCTTCAGCTACTCGCTGCCATCGGGGCTCAGCGTGTATTGGGTGGTGGGTAATATCATTGCCATCATTCAGCAGTACGTGATGAACCGCAGTAGCCTGGGCCGCGAGATGCGCGCCGAGATGGAAAAGCGCGCCCGCAAGAAGGCGAGCAAATAGTATTTATGCCGATTCCCGACAAAATCGCAGCTGCGCAGAAGATCAGCGAATTTCTAAACGCGATCATAGCCCAGGGAGACTTCCATCTGCGGTACAAGATTACCGTTGATCCTCCGGCGACTAGCGATCGCGAATGGGAACACCCGGAAATCCTCGTGGAACTTTCCGGCGCTGATAGTCCGCTGGTACTGGAGAACGGCGGAGAGTTGCTGCGCGCCTTCGAACATGTATCGCTGGAGATGCTGCGGCTTGCGCCCGACGAGCACGAGAAGGTGAGCTTCGATTGCCAGAACTTCCGCTCGGCCCGTTTGCAGGAACTGCGGCTGGCGGCCGATGTCGCGGCGGAGCGTGTCCGCAAGAGCGGCATGCCTTACCCATTTGCGCCAATGTCATCGCGCGAGCGCCGCATCCTGCACTTGGCACTCCGCGACTTAACAGACTTGCGCACCGAGAGCGCCGGCGAGGCTGCCCTGCGACATGTCGTCGTGTACCCCAAGGACTACAAGGGGAAGGCGCCTGCGCCTCCCATGTCACGACGGCGATAACCTCACCACCAGAGACACGGAGGCACACAGCCTCGAAAATCAACTTTTGCATTTCCTCTGTGCCTCTGTGGTGAATAATCTGTTTCGTGCACCTCGATGACACCATCGTCGCTGTTGCCACACCTCCGGGACGCGGCGGTATCGGTGTGGTGCGGCTATCGGGCGCCGAGGCACGCAACATCGTGGCTCCCATGTTGCGGCTGGCCCACGAGCGTGACCTCGAAGCCGGACGAGCCCATTTTGGCGAGTTCATCGAGCCGGCCACCGGCGAGCGAATCGATGAAGTAGTCGTTACCTTCTTCGCTAAACCGCATTCCTACACAACTGAAGATGTTGTTGAAGTCTCCTGCCACGGTTCGCCGGTCGTGCTCCGCCATGTCGTGCAATTGGCCATCGAGGCTGGTGCGCGCCTGGCTGAGCCGGGTGAATTCACCATGCGCGCATTCTTGAACGGCCGCATTGATCTGACGCAGGCCGAAGCGGTGCGCGACCTGATCGAATCGCAGACGCTTTACCAGGCGCAGGTCGCCGCACGCCAGCTCGATGGCAGCGTTTCGAAACGTTTGCAGCCTACTAAACAGAAGCTGATGGAATTGATCGCCACTCTCGAAGCCGGCGTGGACTTTGCTGAAGATGACGTCTCCGTTCTGCCAGACCGACAAATTCTCACGCGCATTGCCGCCGTCCGCGCGCCTTTGCAGGATTTGGCGGCCAGCTTCGGCTTCGGGAAGGTTGTGCATGAAGGTCTGACGCTGGCCATCGTGGGGCCGCCGAATGTGGGCAAATCAAGTCTGTTCAATCGCCTGGTTCAGCGCGAGCGCGCCATTGTTACCGCGGCGCCGGGGACCACCCGCGATCTGGTGAGCGAAACGGTTTCCATCGGAGGCATTCCCGTGCGCCTGGTGGACACCGCCGGCATTCGTACTGCGCTCGATGAAGCGGAGAGCATTGGAGTACGCAAGGCGGTAGAGGCAATCGCCGATGCTGATATTGTCCTGGTGGTGCTCGACGTATCCGAGTCCCCGGGCGGTTCGTTCACGCCAGACCTGCGGCTTCTGGAGAAAACCCGCGACCGGCAGTGCATTGTAGTGGGCAATAAATGTGACCTGCTGAGCGGCGATCGCAACTTCATTCTGAGCACATTAACGGGCGACGGCCACCAGGCTCCGCCTGCGGTTTTAACATCTGCCCTGAACGGTGAGGGCATTGCGCAATTGCAGTCGATGATCTTTGAAAGGGTGCACGGCGGTGACGCCGAACAGGAGAGCGGATTTCTAACCAACGTGCGCCAGCACAGTTTGGTGCAAGCCGCCATTTCAGCCCTCGACCGGGCCGCTGCGGCCGTACCGCTCAAAGTGCCGCACGAGATGGTTTTGCTCGACCTTTACAGCGCCCTGCGTCCTCTGGACGACATCACCGGTGCGACCACAGCGGACGACATCCTCAACCTGATTTTTACCTCGTTCTGCATTGGAAAGTGAAAAGCCCAGCCACTTGTCCGCCTTTCAGCGGATAACGTGGACTCGGACGCCTAGATCGAGGTTTTTCCAAGCCCGCTCACTCGTGTAGACCGGAGCTTTCAGAACCATACCCAGCACCAGACACGCCCTATCGCCAAGTGATAGGCCAAACGGCTTTGTTTGTGCAACCAGCATTCCTACGAGAGCAGCCTGATGGCTGTCGAAAGAGACTACCTCGTGTACAAGGCTTACGGTGGCCTCCCAAGCATCTTGGTTTGGAATGCCTCGACCGACCAGCTTGCCGTGCACCTCCGCTAGGTTGACAGTTCCTGCCGCTGTATTCATGACATGCTGCAATACCTGCTCTGCTCCCGGCTCGCGACCTAGGACCGCGAGAATGGCGGAGGCATCCAGCACGATTCTACTCACGCCTTGCCGCCTCACGCCGTTCGGCGAGCAGCTCTTTCGACAAGGTTGTCCCCGGCTTCACGTAGCGGCTTACGAGCTGCTGCGCTTTGGCGATACGGTTCTTAACGGTGGTGATGAGCAGCTCGTTGTCATTCAGACGCAGGATCATCTCATCCCCGGGATGGATTCCCAAGGCGGAGCGTATGGACGCAGGTATTACGATTCTTCCGTTTTCATTGACGCGGACACGCACTTCTTCCATATAAGTCACCATCTGCAAGTATGACAAAATTACGGAGTTGTGTCAAAGTTGTTGCTTAAGACGTGCAGGAATAATCTGTCACTTTCGATTGACTGACCAATGGACCAAGTTATTTGGATAGCGCGCCCAGCGCCGCCCGGAAGATAGCATCGAAGTTCTCCCGATCGGCTGATTGTCCGGCGCGTTCGACTGCTTTCTCGGCCAGGGCGCGCTGGAAGCCGAGATTGACCAGGGCTGAGATCACGTCCTGTTCCACGGCAGAACGCGAAGCCACGGGCTGCGGCGCACCGAAGCCCTCCAGCTTGTCACGCAGCTCGACGCACATGCGCTCCGCGGTCTTGCGGCCGATGCCGGGAATCTTTGTCAGCCGCGCGAAATCGTTGCTGCGAATGGCCCCCACCATTTCGGCAGTCGCCATGCCGCTGAGGATGGTGATGGCCAGCTTAGGGCCGATACCGCTCACAGTGATGAGCTTCTCGAAGAGCTGTTTCTCCTCCGCGTGCAGGAAACCATACAGTGCGATCATGTCCTCGCGAACGTGGGTGTGGATGTGCAGCGCGACTTCGGCGCCGAGTGCGGGCAAGTCAGAGAACGACGGCACAGTGATGTTCACGTCGTATCCAACGCCGCCGGCTTCAACGATTGCCTGATTGGGGTGCTTGGCGATGAGCCGTCCGCGAAGGTGCGCGATCATGCGGCGATTGTAAATTGCCGGCGAGCTCTTCACCACGAAGAACACGGCGAGCACGGAGCATTCGCATCATACTTATGGTTTATGCGCGATAAACTTGCAACAGGAGTTTTGCCAGCGCAATCACGCCCAGGTCGGTCCACCATGGTCGCTGCGAAACAACAGTTACAGTCCACAGACCAGCTTACGGCTGAGGTGCTGCGCGGTGCGGCAATTCTTGCCCGCGAGTTCTTCAACCAGGACCCGGTCACCGTCGGCCGCGAATTGCTGGGCAAGCTGCTCATTCGGCGCGAAGGCCGGAAGCTGCTTGCCGGCCGCATCGTCGAAGACGAAGCCTACCTCGGCGCAGACGATCCCGCAGCGCACGCCTTTGCTGGTCTCACTCCGCGCAATGCGGTCCTCTTTGGGCCGCCGGGACACGCTTACGTTTACTTCATCTACGGCAACCACTACTGCCTGAATGTCTCATGCATGCCCGAAGGCTTGGGGGAAGGGGTATTGTTGCGCGCGATGGAGCCGGTATTCGGGCTGCCGGGCATGGCGCACGCACGAGGACTTGTGCTGCTGCCGTCACCCAGCACCGCGCAATTGCGCCTGATTTGCAGTGGGCCGGGGCGAATGGCTGAAGCGCTGGGCATTACACGGCTGCGCGACAATGGCAAGGACCTGACTTCGCGTCGCTCGGATTTGTGGTTTGCCGATGATGGGTATCGTCCGGCGCGCATTGCGGCCACACCGCGCATCGGTATCAGGAAGGCAGTCGAGCAGCCACTGCGCTTCGTGATTGCCGGCAACCCGTTCGTATCAGGGAAGAGAGTGGGGTAAAGATTTCTCGCAAGTCGCTTTTCGCTCTTCGCCTTTCCGCCAAAAGCGTTGTTCCGGCGCGACCGTTGATTGCCGGAAAACTTTGGGCGGCCCTTTCGGACCGCCCATTATGCTTTGGCTGAGTGCTGACGGCTGCAGCTATTTCTACGCCTGCGCCGGCCTCTCTGGTGCGACGCTGGGCTGCTGGCCAGGCGCCGGTTTCAGCACCTGCTGCACTTCCTCTTTAGCCGGTGGAGCGTTGGGATTGACTCGCGCTGGAAGTTCCTTGCCCTCGATGAGCATCTGGACCTCGTTGGCGTCGAGCACCTCGCGCACCAGCAGCGCCTGAGCAATCTTTTCCAGCGTGGGACGGTTGGTTTCCAGGATGTGCCTTGCAGAGTTGTAGCCAGCATCCACAAAGCGGCGGACTTCCTGGTCGATTTTTTGCGCCGTCTCCTCGCTGAAGTCACGGTGCTGGCTGATCTCGCGGCCGAGGAAGATCTGCTCTTCCTTCTTGCCGAAGGTGATCGGCCCCAGGGTTGACATGCCGAACTCGCATACCATCTTGCGTGCCAGATCGGAGGCCTGCTCGATGTCGTTTCCCGCGCCCGTGGTCATGGTGTTGAGGAACAACTCCTCGGCCAGTCGGCCGCCCATCATGATGGCCAGCCGGGTCTCCAGGTAGTCGCGAGTGTAAGTGTGCTTGTCGTCGATGGGCAACTGCATGGTGACGCCCAGCGCCATCCCACGCGGGATGATGGTGACCTTGTGCAGCGGATCGGAGTGCTCGCGCAGAGCCGCGACTAGCGCATGGCCAGCCTCGTGATATGCGGTCACTTTCTTCTCTTCGTCCGAGAGCAGCATGGACTTGCGCTCGGCACCCATCAGGACCTTGTCCTTGGCCTGCTCGAAGTCCCACATCAGCACCGTCTTGCGGTTCTGGCGGGCGGCGACGAGGGCAGCCTCGTTCACCATGTTGGCGAGGTCAGCGCCGGAGAAGCCCGGCGTGCCACGGGCCAGCACGGGAAGATCAACGTCATCGTTAAGCGGAATCTTGCGAGTATGAACACGCAGGATCTCTTCGCGTCCCCTGACATCAGGACGCGAAACCACAACGCGGCGGTCGAAGCGGCCGGGACGCAGCAACGCCGGATCAAGCACATCGGGACGGTTAGTGGCGGCGATCAGGATGACGCCTTCGTTGGACTCGAAGCCGTCCATTTCCACCAGCAACTGGTTGAGGGTCTGCTCGCGCTCGTCATGTCCGCCGCCGAGGCCTGCGCCGCGATGGCGACCAACCGCGTCAATTTCGTCGATGAAGATGATGCAGGGGGCGTTCTTCTTGCCCTGTTCGAAAAGGTCGCGCACGCGGCTCGCGCCTACGCCGACGAACATCTCTACAAAGTCGGAGCCCGAGATGCTGAAGAAGGGCACGTTTGCTTCACCAGCCACCGCGCGCGCCAACAGAGTTTTGCCCGTACCAGGAGGCCCGACCAGCAGCACGCCCTTGGGAATGCGTCCGCCCAGCTTCTGGAACTTTTGCGCCTCGCGCAGGAATTCGATGATCTCTTTCAGCTCTTCTTTGGCCTCATCTACGCCGGCGACGTCCTTAAAGGTCACCTTCTTCTGCTGCATGGAGAGCAGGCGAGCCCGGCTCTTGCCAAATGACAGCGCCTTGTTTCCGCCGGTCTGCATCTGGCGGATCATGATGAACCACAGCGCGCCCAGCAGGACAAACGGCGCCAGGTTGAGCAGCCAGGTCGGCCAACCACCGCCGGCCGCGTCCTTAACGGTTATGTTCACGCCCTTGTCGCGAAGCTCCTTAATCATGTCGGGATAGCCCGCTGGGACGGTTACGTGGAAACCAGCTTTATCGTTCTTAAACTTCCCGCTTACCTCCTGGCCGATCATGGTTACCTCGCTTACATTGCCCTGATCGACGTTGGAAAGGAACTCGGAGAAATTGATTGGGCGCTCCTTGGGCCCCGAGCTGCCAGCCTTGACCACCTGCCACAGCAGGACGCCCGACAGCACGATCACCAGCCAGAACACGACCGTCTTGACCGTCGAATTCACTGAAAACTCCCCTTTAACCCGGCAGACACAACCACCACCACCAAGTATTTAGATGCTGCTCTTAGGCACCGGATGTAGAAATCCGGCTCGCTATTGATTGTAACCCGCAGCTAAACGGAACGGTGCGAAAGACTTAAACAAAATGCGGGGCTACGAAGACCCCAGGAATGGCCCGAATTGAAACGGAAATCCATTGCCACACACCACATGTCGGCATCTCTCCGTTCCTTTTGACGTGGAATGGCCACAGAAGTGAGAGCAACTCGCTGAGAATTAGATTGGGCTGAGGCTTTCAATCTTGACGGCGTCGCCGTTACCACTCCACGCGAAAGCTCGCGCCACCGGAAAGCCGCGTACCCAGACGATCGCGTCCCGACTGAGCGCGACCGGCCAGATTGGGCGCTGTTCGGCGGGAATGTGCCGCTCCGCAAAGAGCCGCTTGAGCTTCTCTTCCGAGCCGCTATGCATAGGCCAGAAGCGGTCGCCCGGCTGCCAGTTGCGGATAGTTAACTCCGGGCCAAGCAGCTCCGCGTTTAACAAGCTGTCGGTCTCTTCACTTTCTGCCGCAAACTCTTGGTGGACAATCAAGGCCTTTACGGTAAAGCCAACCTCGATGATGCGCACTTCGCCCGGAACCGTCAAGCTATATTCGTAGTCGATGCACGATGGTTCAGACTCGGGCGCGCGCAGGTAGAGGCATGCGCCTCGGCAGGAAGCCATCCACCCTCCCGGCAGTTCCGCTTGCCGTAGCTCTCCTAGAGCACAGCACAGAAGCCGCTCCACATGCTCGAAGTCGAGTGCAATACCTTCGGTTTCGGCAAAACGCCGCAGCAGCCGGCGTTGTAGCGCGAGGGGCATGGCGGAGAAGTTCGCCAGATGCAGCCGTCGGCCGCTTGCCCTGACTTGCAAGGGCACGGCTTCAGCCGCGCCGTCACGGGCTGCCAAAATGCTGGGCCTTAACCCCGGAGGGATCCCGGTCTTTGGGTCGTGCGGTTCAGGAAATTGGCGTCCCGCTAGTTCCTCCTCCACCAGCCCCTGCCAGTATTCTTCCTCCGCGCGCCACAACTCGGCTGCCTCGCTCAGCACCTCGCGAATGTTCGGGTTGTAATTCTGTTCCAAAAGCGGCAGCAGTTCGTGCCGCACACGATTGCGCACAAAACGATGATCCAGATTGCTCTCGTCCTCACGCCAGCTCTGGCCGAGTGTGCTTAGATAGGTTTCGACTTCAGTGCGCGTGACGCTCAGTAGCGGACGCACGATGCGGAGCATGCCGCCGCTCCGCATCTCCCCCTGATTCTTGACCTCGACGCTCGGATAAGTGCCTGCCAGACCGCGCGTGCCTGCACCGCGCAAGAACTTCAGCAGCACGGTTTCGGCCTGGTCGTCGACGGTGTGCCCGGTTGCGATGGAATCAAACCGCTGCTCCGCGGCGAGTCCGCTAAGCCACCCGTAGCGGAGCTGACGCCCTGCGGCCTCGACGCTCAACCTGCTGTTGGCGCCATGCTCGCGCACGTCGGCGCGACCAGCGAAAAACTCCAGCCCACGGCGGCGCGCCAGGTCAGCAACGAAAGCTTCGTCAGCTTCCGAATCGTTTCCCCGCAACTGATGATTGAAGTGCGCAACCGCGAGCACGATGCCCAGTTCTACGCGCAGTTCCAGCAGAACACGCAGCAGGGCCACTGAATCCGCGCCGCCCGAAACCGCCACGCAGACCCTGTCACCAGCGCGCATCAGCCCTCGTTCACGGATGTAGCGCACAACTTTGGAACGCACGCAATGATGGTAATGCAGTCGTCAGCTTTCAGCCATCAGCGGAGCGGCCTGCCAGTGCGTGATGTGACCTCACGGTGGCTCCGCTTTACATCCGCGCGACTCTCCCTGACAATAGGGGTTAACCAGCTTGACCGCTGCCTCTCGGCGTGCTTAGTCCGGGGTCCAACGAGGAACGCGTGAAGTTTCGAGGATGGCTGCTGATGTTGCTGTTTGTGCACGTGCTTCTGCACCCTTTGGTGCATGGGGCCGGCACATCTGGAGCAGCCAGCAACTTCGCGGTTTCTGACTGTTCCGCGGCCCAGGACGCCAGCCTGAACGCGGACCACCAGTGCGAGCTTTGCCGGGTTGGGCATAACACCATCGTCACCCCGCAACTGCCCCAAACCGACCTGTTGAATCCGCGGTGGATTCGCACAGCGCTCCAGGCCGTCAACTACGCATCGCTGCAAGCTGACCAGAAACTTCCTTCCCGCGCTCCTCCCAGCCTCTAATCCAATCGCCAGCAAGGACGTAAAGTCACGGGTTTTGACACGTCCATGAGTCCATGGCAGTTTTTCCCACGCTCGCCCTCGCAGCGCCCTACTTAGCGCGAGAACCAGCGAAATTGGAGAAGAGATGATTTCAAAGCAGCAAGAATCCAGAACAACTTCCCGGCACAAGGTAGTAGCGGCGGTGCTCTGCCTGGCGCTTTGCGTCGTCAGCGCCAGCGCGCAAACCACAGGAAACTCATCGCTGAGCGGTGTGGTTGCCGATCCCACGGGCGCTGTAGTACCGGGCGCAACCGTCGAGATTCACAACCCAGTCAGCCAATTCGACCGGTCAACCACCACCGACAGCGCGGGGCGATTCAGTTTCACGAACGTCCCCTTCAACCCTTACCACCTCAGTGTCACCGTCAAAGGGTTCGCCGCATATTCGCAGGACGTTGACGTCCGTTCCGCTGTGCCGCTTGGCCTCAAAATCACCCTTCAGCTAGCGGGGACTGCCGAAAGCGTTACCGTCCAAGCCTCAGCCAGCGATCTTTTGGAAAACGATCCCACGTTCCACACCGATCTGGACCGCAGTCTGTTCGACAAGGTTCCGCTGGAGAGTGCTTCTTCGGAGCTCAGTTCGCTGGTCACGCTGTCATCGCCCGGAATTGCCGCCGATTCCAACGGGCTTTTTCACGGGCTGGGCGATCATGCGGAAAACTCATTCTCTCTGGATGGCCAGCCGATTACCGACCAGCAGAGCAAAGTGTTCTCCAACCAGATTCCGCTCGACGCCGTGCAATCGATGACGGTCATCGGCGGAGCGCCATCCGCTGAGTACGGAGACAAGACGAGTCTGGTGATTGACGTAACCACCCGCTCGGGAATGGGTTCGACGACGCCGCACGGTGCCGTCACCGCTTCGTACGGGTCGTTTGGCAGCTCCAACCTCGACGCGAACTTTTCGTATGGCGGCAAGAACTGGGGGGAATTCATTGCGGCCAACGGGCTCAACACCGGCCGCTTCCTCGATCCCCCAGAGTTCGTCGTGATGCACGACAAGGGCAATGAGGAAAATTTCTTCGACCGCTTCGACTACGTGTTTTCTCCAAAAGACGCGCTGCACCTCAACTTCCAATTTACCCGCTCCTGGTTCCAGACCCCGAACTCGTATGACTCGCAGTATCACGATATTAACGGGACTCCTGATTTGAACCCCATCACGGGGGTGCAACTGGGGCCGACCGATCAGCGTAACAAAATTCTCACGTTCGACATCGCGCCTACTTGGTCACACACATTAAGTCCGAATGCTGTCCTGAACGTGACGGGCTATGTGCGGCGCGACGCCTACAACTACTACCCCAGCAATGACCCCTTCGACGACCTTGGCGCTCCCGACTTGCAGAGGCAAACCGTCGCCCAGCAACGCAGCCTTCTCAATGGCGGCGCGGTTGCGAACCTCAGCTACACGAAGGGCATTAATAACTGGAAGTTCGGCATTATGTATGAGCAGACCTTCCTGAACGAGAACGACCAAGTCGGGATTATCGATCCCACGTACAACGCGCCCTGCTTAAATGGAAACGCCGTACCGGTCAATGGTTTTACCGATCCCTCGCAGTGCGCGGGGGCCGGATTCCAGCCGAACATTTCTTCCAATCCCAACGCGGCCGGTTCCGCTTACTACCCATACTTCAATCCGGTGCTGTTGCCTTACGATCTGACCCGGGGCGGGGCTCTCTTCCCGTTTGCGGGCCACACCGACGTGAAAGAGCTCGCGATGTACGTGATCGACAACATCAACGTACGCAACTGGAGCTTCAACCTGGGGATTCGCGGGGACTTCTACAACGGTCTGTGCCACCGGCAGCCAGGCGGAACCTCGATTGGGCATTTCTTACAACGTTCAGAAAACCAACACCGTTCTGCGCGTCTCCTACGCGCGCACCCTCGAGACTCCTTTCAACGAGAACCTGGTGCTCTCCAGCCTGGGGTGCGGCTCGCCCGTCCTGAATCCTCTTCTGGCTTGCTCATCAACTGACCTGACGCGATTGGTTCCTGGCTTTCGCAATGAATTCCATGCCGGCCTGCAACAAGCCATAGGAAGGTTCCTGGTAATCGACGGCGAATATATCTGGAAGTACACCCACAGCGCATACGACTTCAGCGTGCTGGGCAACACGCCCATCACTTTCCCGATCGAATGGCATAACTCGAAGATTCCCGGCTTTGCGCTGCGGGTCAGCGTGCCGGTGTATCACGGCTTCAGCGCACTGGTGGTAATGTCCAGCGTCGCTGCCCGGTTCTTCGAGCCGCAGGTTGCGGGAGCAGGAGCCGTTCCTTCGGGGGCCACGGGGGTTTTCCGCATCGATCACGACGAGGCGTTCAACCAGACCATGCACCTGCAGTACCAGACGCCGTGGACGCGCGGCCCGTGGTTTGGCTTCAACTGGCGTTTCGACAGTGGACTGGTCGCCGGGAACGTGCCTTGTTACGGAATCTCTGCCTTCAACGATTGCCCGCAATCGACCACGCTCAATGGGCAACCAGCCATCGCCATGACCGATGTGTTGGGAATCCCTCTGACCGCCGACCAGGAGTTTCAGGCCGGATTCACTTGCAATGGCGTGCACGCAACTCCTACAGTTCCTCTGCCTTTTACGTGTCTGGCATCGCAGTTCGGCTCTACGCTCACCAGGGTACCTGCGCCAGGAACCGAGAATGACGACCACAATCCACCTCGTATTGCGCACCGCAACCTGTTCGACCTCGCAATCGGAGATGACAACCTGTTCAAGACCGATCGATACAAGTGGACCGCGCAGGTGAACTTCATCAACCTGGCGAACAACTACGCGCTGTACAACTTTCTGTCGACGTTCAGCGGCACTCACTACGTAACCCCACGCGCGATCACGGGCACGATCGGGTTCCGCTTCTGAGGAGAAACTTTGCAAGCGCTGGGCTCCGCCCGGCGCTTGTCCTCGAAGAAGAAGGAAACAGACGGGCCGGAATGCTGGCCGCGGGATTCGGGCGGCGCGCGCCGATGACCGCCGCTGCGTGATATAGTGCCCAAAAGTATGCTTCACACCCTCGCCGATTGGCTGCACCGGCACGCACTCCTGCTGGAGATCCTGCTGGTCATCGTGAGCGCCTTTGTCGCTCTGTACGCCGACACTATCCGCCACTTTCTCTCGTTGCCGCCGCAGAAGCTGAACACCTGGTTGTTGAAGGCCAGGCTGCTCTCGGTCAATGCCAAGCTGTTCAATCTGTGCGAGTGCCAGAACAATCCCTTTACCACCCTGCTCTACACCACTAGGACCTTCGTCCTGGTTCTAATTCTGATGAGTTTGTTCCTCGCTGGGGTGTTTCTGGAGGTGGTTGCGCTGCGCTCGGCGGCCCGCGGTGACACCGAGTTCTACACCCGCTTTCACCAGAACCTCGACATCTCGCTGGCCCTGGTCTTTGTGGTGGTGGTGTGTTGCCGGTTGATGATTCTTGGGGAATTTCTTTATCGACTGCGAAATTTCAAGGGCTACGACCAGAGCCTGATGGCCGAAATTGCGCAATACGAGGAGAAGCTCGGCATCGCCGACGACGAACCCGCGAATTCGATCTCGGAATGAGTCTGCGGGTAATTCTGGCCAAGGGTCCTATTTGTGACTCCGCTCTCGCTCCTCTCGATCGACCTGTCGGCGCAGATCGCTAATCAGCATCCTCCACATCTGCGCATTGGTGCGCAGCAGGATTTGCAGGTTCTGGTCGCGAAGGAACTCGATCTCGCTGCTCATGTTGCCCAGCAGACTCTCCATCCGATCCAGGTCGGTCCGCATTTGAGCCAGATCGGAGTTGGGCGTTGCCGGGGGCTGCTGCACCGAAGACGGGGCCGGAGGACTGGTTTGGGACTCGGCGCTCTGCGCCGCCACTGGGGTGTTGGCGGACTGCGCAAATGTTTCCGTCGAGGTAAGTGCGACTGATAGGGAGATCAGAGCGGCCATCACAAGGCGCGCCAAACGGATCCCAGAACAAGCTTGCAAGTCGTGGTTCATACCGGCCTCCTGTCTAATGCTGAGCGCGAGTTGTCGCGTTGGCAAGCAGGCGGGACGGTAAACCATGACGAATCTTTTCTGGAGCTTGACGAATCAAATTCTCAGCAACGACGAGAAGGTCGCGAATTGCCGCTGCGCGCCGATTTCCGGTAGAATCAAGCATTGCGATCAACAACTTAGGAGTCTTATGAAGCCAGCCATCCATCCGGCATATGAGGAAGTCCGCGTGCATTGCGCCTGCGGCAATACCTTTACCACCCGATCTACCCACAAGGGTGCCATCAACGTGGAAATTTGCTCCGCCTGCCACCCGTTCTTCACCGGCAAGCAGAAGCTGGTGGACACCGCCGGCCGCGTCGAGCGCTTCCGCCGTAAATACGCCAAGTCCGATGCCGGCAAAGCAGAGGCGGCAAAAGTCGAAGCCGCAAAGGTCGAAGCCGCGAAGAACTAAGCACGCGACCAAGTTTCACACCGAGCCTCCGCTGCGGCGGGGGCTTTGCTTTGACCACCACTTTCCCCACGGATAGGCGCGGATCTCCTCTTATTGCATTGCTTTATCCGCGGAAAGCGCGCAAATCCCCGGCTGCATGGTTTTTGGTTACAATCTCATCGTGCACAAGTTTTTCGACAACCCGGCTGAGCGCATCGCGCCTGCTAACGCGCGTGTGCCCGCGTCGGTCACGCTAGGAGGAGTCGAAATTCGTCCTGCAACCGTGCTAGCGCCGATGGCCGGCGTCACCGACACGGTCTTTCGGCGCTTCATTCGCAACCTCGGCGGCTGCGGGCTGATGATGACCGAGTTCACCTCGGCCGACGGAATCACCCGTCACAAGGACAAGAAGGCCAAGCAATACCTCACGTTCTACGGCAACGAGCATCCGATTTCGGCGCAGTTATTCGGCAGCGATCCGGTGACGCTGGCCGAGGCGGCTCGTGTCGTCGAGAGCCTGGGCTTCGACCTGGTGGACCTCAACCTCGGCTGCCCGGCGAAGAAGGTCGTGAAGTGCAATGGCGGTTCGGGCCTGCTGCGCGATCTGCCGCTCATTCGCAATATCTTCGAGTCGGTGCGCTCGGCAGTGAAGATTCCCTTCACCGTCAAGTTCCGCGCCGGATGGAGCGACAAGGAGATCGTGCACATCAACCTGGCGAAGATGGCCGAAGAGTGTGGTCTCGCTGCCGTTGCATTGCACGCCCGCACCCGCGAGCAGGGCTACAGTGGACAGGCGCGCTGGGAGTGGATTGCGGCGGTCAAGGACTCGGTCAAGATTCCGGTCATCGGCAATGGCGATGTCCGCTCGCCCGAGGACGCCGCTGCCATGGTTGCGCAGACCGGATGTGACGCGGTCATGATCGGCCGCAGCGCCGCGTCGAATCCGTGGATCTTCCGCCAGATTGAGCAGTACACCCGCACCGGATCGTACGAGCTGCCCAGTGATGCCGACCGCTACGAGATGATTCGCACCTACTTCGCCATGCTGGTGGAGGAGCGCATGCCCGGCGCCGCCGGTAAGATGAAGCAGTTCGCCTCATGGTTTACGCACGGCGTGCCGCACGGCGCACAATTGCGCAAGTCAGTGTATGAAGCGAAAAGCGAGGTCGAGATCCTCAACGCCGTGGACCACTTCTTCGAGTCGCTGCTCAGCGACGAGCCCGCGCACGACCAGTTCCTGGCCGCCGGACAGCTTCTAACGACCAGCCCATAGATTGGCGCTGCAGTCAACCCAATAATGCGCTGGGATTTCTGCGTGCGATGTGCAGCAGCTTCAGCGTAGCCTGGCGCGGCTGGCGGACGCCTTGCTCCCAGCTCTCGACGGCGTTCGAGCTCACGTTCAGCAGGCGCGCAAAAAGGACCTGGCTGGCGTTGAAACTCTCGCGCATGCTGCGAATCTCGGCGGGCTTCAGCGGTTTGGGACGCGCCGGCATCTCAGCTTTGCGCAGATCGAATGCCTTGGAAGCGCCAGTCGTCGAGCCGGTTTCTTCTTTGCGCTTTTTCTTCTTATCCTTATCTTTCTTATCTTTCTTGCCCATCCTCTTTACCTCGCTAAATGCCACAATGTGGTACGCCTACAGAGTAGGATGATAACGGCGGTTAGTAAATAGCGCTTTTGTGCAGAATCAAGGGCATGTTCGAGCTTCACTGCTACTAAACCGGCTAGGTTGTTGCGCTATGAGCCCACCTTTTCCTCCACCGCCCGTGCCACCGGCCGTCCTTTCTCACCGCGCTCCAGATACGCCCACGGCGTCCTGTCATCGTGGGTGAACACCACCAGCCAGTTCTCCGGTATGGCGACATCGTAGAAGCGATGTTTATTGTCGATGGTCTCTAGCGGATACAGATCGTAGCCCAGTACCCACATGGGTTCGAGGTGGTTGGTGTCGGGCACCAGATCGCTGGGATAGCACGCCACCCGTCCGCCGCTGCGCAGGATGACCGCCTGCAGATCGCGCGTGTGCCCGGGATAAACCTTCACCGAAATGCCCGGCGCAATCTCCATGTCGTCCTTAAGCAACTTCATCTGTCCGCTGGCGACCAGTGGATCGTAGTTGTCGGTCATGTAGCTGACGCGGTCGCGCTCGTGCTGCTCGTGCGCGTGCTGCAACTCGCCCTCCTGCACGTAATACGTTGCTCGCGGAAATGTCGGGACAGCCTTGCCATCTTTGTAATACGTATTCCAGCCGCAATGGTCGAAGTGCAGATGGGTGTTGATGACAATGTCGATCTCGTCGGGCGACACGCCGGCTTCGACAAAGCTCTTCAGCAGGCGAGGTTCATGGTTGTAGATGGCCCGCCGCTTGTCGCTCAGCTTACTGCCGATGCCGGTGTCAATGAGCAGGTTGTGCTCACCCGTGCGCACCAGCAGCGAGTTGGTGCCCATGGGAATTCGATTCAGCTCGTCCGCCGCGGCACGCTTTTCCCACATCACCTTGGGAATGACGCCGAACAGGGCGCCTCCGTCGTTGTGGTAGATGCCGTCCGAAAGGATGGTAAGTTCAAAATCGCCCAGCGTCATGCGGTGCACAAATGTTTCCTCCCAGTTGCCGGAAAATTCCCAACTCTACACCGGAGCTTCCCCGCAGACAAGAACGCGGCAAAGTTTCCACTCTGCCGCAGGATCGCAAACGCTCGGAAAGTGTTGCAGCTACTTCTTGTTGACGGCCTTCTTCAGCTCGACGCCGGGAGTGAATTTGGCGACCCGCCGCGCGGCAATCTTGATGACGCCACCCGTCTGCGGATTGCGCCCGTTGCGGGCCTTGCGTTGTGAAACGGAGAAGGTCCCGAAGCCCACCAGGGTGACGCGATCGCCTTTCTTCAGCGCGCCCGTGACCGCGTCCACCATGGTGTCAATCGCGCCTCCGGCCGCGGTCTTGCTGATGCCGTGCGCGGCAGCGATCTTGTCCACCAGGTCCCCTTTGTTCATGCTCGCTCCTAACCCAGGTAACTACCTGCAAAAATGTGTCGCGGAAATTTACTTGCGAATCCCGCCCCGTGTCAAGAGCAACCCACAAGGCAGAGTTTTCCACAACCCGGAGTCCCTGCTGTACCCTAGAAGACGATGTCTTATGCGGCCACGACGCACGGCGAGCAACGCAGCAAGCTCTCCGTCTTCTTCGGTTCTGCGATTCGCGTGCTGTTCACCACGCTGTTATTTACCGCCGGAGGCATGGGCGCGGGGCTGTTCCTGGGTATCATCGGGACCATCACTTATGGCATCATTAGAGGTGGCAGCATTGATATGACCAACGCCTACAAGCACGTGGCCATTCCAGTGGCTATCACCCTGGGCGCGGCGGGCCTCATCACCGCGCTGATGCTGGAAGTGCGTACTCGCCGCCAGCGAACATCCCGGTAACATCGCCCGGCGTTCGTTGCTCTTCGCTTCTTTACTCCGATAAACTCAGAAGTTGCAGCCCGCAGCGTGATCGCTGCATATAGGTTTGTCATCATGGCCGAAAACATTCATGTGAAATTGCCCGACGGCAGCGTGCAGGATGTGCCGCGGGGAACCTCCGCACTCGACATCGCCAAAGGCATCAGCCCACGCCTGGCCGACGCCGCGCTGGTCGCCCAGATCAAGCCGCTTTCGCCCAACGGCAGCGGCAACGGACATAAGCCCGTCGCCGAAGCAACATCAGCGTCAGCCGAGCCCGCCAAAAATAACGCACAGCTCGTGGACCTCACCCGTCCGCTGGAGCAGGACGCCGAGCTGCGCATCCTGACCGACCGCGATCCGGAGGCGCTCGAGGTTTATCGCCACTCGTCGGCGCACCTCATGGCCGCGGCGGTACTCGAGCTCTTCCCTGAAACCAAGCTCGGCCACGGCCCGGCGACCGAGAGCGGCTTCTTCTACGACTTCTATCGCGAGAAGCCGTTCACGCCCGAGGACCTCGAGGCGATCGAGAAGAAGATGCAGGAGCTGGTGAAGCAGGACCTGCCCTACGCGCGCGAGTTTCTGCCGCGGCAGGAAGGCCTGGAGCGCTTCAAATCCGAAGGCGACTTCATGAAGTGCCACTTCATCGAGCAGTTCACCGCGCCCGACGAGAAGATCTCCATCTACAAAACCGGCAAGTTCACCGACTTCTGCCGCGGGCCGCACATCCCGTCCACCGGGCGCATCAAGGCCTTCAAGCTGCTGAACATCGCCGGCGCCTACTGGCTGGGCGACGAGAAGAACCCGCAACTGCAGCGCATCTACGGCACGTCATTCTTCAGCAAGAAGGACCTTGACGAGTACCTGCACAAAATCGAGGAGGCGAAGAAGCGCGACCATCGCGTGCTGGGCAAGCAGCTCGACCTGTTCTCCATCCAGGAACTGGCCGGGCCGGGGCTGATCTTCTGGCATCCCAAGGGCGGCCTCATCCGCAAGGAGATGGAAGACTGGATGCGCAACGAGTACCTGAAGCGCGGCTACTCGCTGGTGTACACGCCGCACGTGGCGCGCGTGGACCTGTGGAAGATCAGCGGCCATGAAGGCTACTACGCCGACAACATGTTCACCCCGATGGAACTGGACGATGCGGACTATCGCCTGAAGCCGATGAACTGTCCGTTCCACGTCCTCATCTTTAAGGACTCGCTGAAGTCGTATCGCGACCTGCCGGTGCGGCTGGGCGAGCTCGGCACCGTTTATCGCTACGAGCGCTCGGGCGTGATGCACGGCCTGCTGCGCGTGCGCGGCTTCACCCAGGACGACGCGCACATCTTCTGCACCCCGGAACAGATCGAGGACGAGATCAGCGGCTGCATGGACTTCGCGCTCGCCACGCTGCACACCTACGGCTTCGAGCAGTATCAGGTGGAGCTCTCGACGTGGGACCCGAACGATCGCAAGAACTTCATCGGCAGCGACGAGCAGTGGAAGTTGGCGGAAACGTCGCTGAAGAACGTTCTGGAGCGGCGCGGCATCCCGTACAAGCTGATTCCCGGCGAAGCCGCGTTCTACGGTCCGAAGATTGACATCAAGCTGGTGGACGCCATCGGCCGCCTGTGGCAGCTCTCCACCGTGCAGTTCGACTTCAACCTGCCCGAGCGCTTCGGGCTGGAGTACGTCGGCGAGGACGGCAGGCGGCACCAGCCGCTGATGGTGCATCGCGCGCTCTACGGCTCCGAGGAGCGCTTCTTCGGCGTGCTGCTCGAGCACTACGCTGGCGCGTTTCCAGTGTGGCTGTCGCCGGTGCAGGTGGTCGTCATCCCCATCGGCGAGAAACACCACGCGTATGCCAACGAAGTCGGCGAGAAGCTGAAGGCCGCCGGCGTGCGTGTACACGTTGACCTGCGCAACGAGAAGATGAACGCCAAGATCCGCGAACACGCCATGCAGAAGGTACCCTTTCAGCTCGTCGTCGGCGACAAGGAGATGGAAGCCGGCGAGGTCAACGTGCGTGTCCGCGGCCAGGATAGGGCGGAAGGGTCGGTGAAGGCAGAGGCGTTCGTGGAGCGGGTGAAGAGGCTGATCGAGAGCAAAGCGGCAACGTTGTAACGGGTCGCTGAACAACGAGGCAAATGCCGGTGACATGACCGAGCACACTTTTCAACTCGTGAAAGATGCGCTTATTGCACTACCCACAGTGATGTTTACGGGCTTTGTGGCGTGGTGGGCTTGGCGACGCGATCAGGAACGCTTCAGAGTGCAAAAGATCTTGCCGTACGCCCAGACAACCTCTGGCGAATGGGTGCTGGTAACCCAAGGCGACATTGGAGTATTGGTCACAAACCTCTCGCTGTTCCGTATACCTGTTTGTGCCGTAGGTATTCAACTGCCCAATGGGCGCCCCATGCTGTTCGCGGACGCTCGTAGAGAGAGCACGGATAAAGGGCCGTTGACTTTGCCTGAATTGTCATCGGGCAGCGATGGGCCGAAGGTGGCTTGGCCCGTCGACATACCGAGCTATGGAAGGTCTGTTTTTTACGCGAGCCTGTCGGACTGGAAGAGTATCATCAACGCACTCGGTGCAACTTCCTTGGACAATCCGAAGATTAAAGCATTTGCAAAGACGCAAGCAGGCACAATCAAGTACTCGCGTCAGTCTCTTAAATCAAGAGTTCGTATGTATTTCGGGAGGGCAGCTCACGCGAGTCAGCAGAAGGGGCAACCGTGATGCCCCGCTTCAAGCAAAGGCTTTTGACGCTTGGCGCGTGCATTGGAGTTGCATATGGACAGACGGGCCCAGTAGGTCAGCCAGCCACGCCCACGAATAGTATTGTCCGCTTTTGGGTTCAGGGTGGAATCTCAAGTGTTGATTTATTGAAAGAGCTCAGTGCAAAGTGTACAGGCGTCGCTTTGACGGACACCGAAGGCAAGGCCGACTATCGTTTAGAGGCTAAGTACGCTTGGTGCTGCACGCCACAGGGACAATCCAGGGGATATAAGTTTGCTCTTTTTAATAAGGACGGAGGCGCAGTTTTCGCCACCAAAACCCACACGCTTGCGAATGCCGTGAAAGATGTCTGCAGGGCAATCGGGCGTGAAAAGGCGAACTAAGACTCGATCTCGCTGTCCGATGGCACGTCCAG
Organism: uncultured Acidobacteriaceae bacterium; assembly: GCA_963823635.1. Taxonomy (GTDB): domain Bacteria; phylum Acidobacteriota; class Terriglobia; order Terriglobales; family Acidobacteriaceae; genus Bog-257. Next base: position 80,702 of record CAWGMV010000012.1, read on the forward strand.
AAATCTGGATTCCTTGCCCTCACGACGGAAATCAGCCTTAATCCGCGTTCATCCGTGTAAATCCGTGGCTGAATCCCTTTCTAACCCATGACAGTGCAACGTCCGCAGGCCGGGTGGTCCATTCGAGCAATCAGCGCGTGCCCCACCCAAGCCGGTTTTGCTTAGGTGGGAGAGTTGGGTGGTCTCCCACCCAGCCTAACGACCAATCCACTCAAGTTGGAGCGTCTTTTCCACACCGGCCAGGACTTTGAGTTCGGGATCGCCCGTCACCAGCGGCGCCTCCTGCAAGAGGGCCGTGGCGACGGCAAAAGCATCGGCGTAAGAGATGGCATGCCGGGCTTTGAGAGTGGCAGCCAGCATGACCAATTCGTCGTGGGCAGATACGCTAATTACCCGTGGTTGCAGGGTTTCCAGGACCCGCCGCCCGTATGCAATGTCTCTGGCCTTCACTGAAAGATAGAGGACCTCACCGAGATTCACGATGTTCATGGCGAGCCTGACTTCACGGCGGTCGGCTGCTTCCAGCAGCAGGCGCACCCGCCCTGCCGCCGGCTGCTGGTCTTTGAGCCAGACCATGATTGCCCATGCGTCCAAAACCAGATTCCGCATTACGACCAGCGCCGGTCTTTCCTGAGTTCGGCTTTACGCTCTTGCCGCATCAACTTTTCTACGTCCACGCGGGCGAGCGAGCCCTGAAGTGCGTCCAATGGCAGGGCGGCCGTCGGTCCCAGATGGGAAGCCCAGACTTCCAGGGCTTGGTGGACTGCTTCCTGAATCGTCACACCGCGACTTGCGGCTAGGCTCTTGATACGGCGCAACTCTGGCACGGGCATTCTGACCGACAGTACTCCGACTTGCTTGCTTGCTGACATGCCTTCATTCTAGCACGATTCCCTAACCGAACCGCCCGCTTGGCGTTGTTTAGCGGGCCGAGATCTCCCAAACCGCGCTCACCGATTTAGCCGCAACAATCTGCGCAGAAGTCGTTTAAGCTTGCACTGGTTGGAGAACACTATCGCCTATGCTGACCATTACGCAGAGTATCCTTGCCCCGATTCTCGCAGTGATCGCGTCGCTGCTCTTTATGGCAGCCCTGAACTGGATCTGGCCGTGGGAAAGGCGTCGTGAACATAATGATCAGATTGGCTGGCAGCTCAGCGTTCTGGGAACGACCTATGCTGTCATTCTGGGGTTCATGCTCTACGCGGTGTGGACGAATTTCGAAGCCGCAGAGTCCAATGTAGATCTCGAAGCCAATGCCTTGGTGAACATCTATAGTTTGGCCGACGGCCTGCCCGATCAACAACGCGTACAGCTCCAGGAGCTGACGCATCGCTATATCGATGCAGCCATCAATCAGGATTGGCCCCAGATGGTTGCCAATCGGGTGCCCAATCAAACTGTGCAAATCAATGCGGACATGTGGAAGACTTTGATGTCCGTCAAGGCAGCGTCCCCGACTGAGATCACAGCCGAAGACCATGCGCTTTCTGAACTCAGCACGCTTACGCAGCATCGCCGTACCCGGATCCTTCAGAGCGGATCCCGGCTTCCCACCGTCCTCTGGTGGGTGCTCATCGTCGGGGGCGGTGTGACCATTGCCTCTTCCTGTCTCTTCGGTTCGCCTAACACGACGCTGCACGCACTTCAGGTGTTTGCATTCTCCCTGCTGATCTCGCTTGCACTGGTCGCAATCGGCGAGATCCATCGCCCCTTCCAGGGCGCGATCCACGTCAGCGATTACGCCTTCGTAAGGGCACGGCAGAACATTCAGGGTCCGTAGTCGCCATGGTGCAGCGGCGCCAGCGTTGAGAGCTGTGTACACGAAGGGATGAATCTGCGCTCCTGGCTTTCTGCCGGGTACCCCATCCAAGCCGCTTTTGCTTGGGGGTGAGAATTTTGGCCCCGGCCGCCTACGCCCCGCCAGGAGTATCGACATTGTAGATACAACCGTGTATCTTGTGTGTTATCGGGAGGGACGCGGGTTCTATGAAGGCGCAAATGGTTAAGTGGGGCAACAGCCTTGCCGTTCGCATTCCCAAGCCGGTGGCCGAGCAGGCCAGGCTGAAAGAAGGCGATGCCCTGGAGATCGAAGCAGCGGAAGGGCGCGTTGAGCTGCGCCGGGCCAGCAGGACGCCCACCCTCGCCAAGCTGATCTCCCAGATCACTCCTGCAAACCGCTACCCGGAGATTGCGACCGGCGCGGAAGTGGGCAAGGAAGTGGTTGAGTGGTGACCCCGTACGTCCCTGAGGCCGGGGACATCGTAATGCTTGATTTCGATCCCCAGGTGGGCCGGGAGCAAGCCAAGCGCCGCCCCGCCCTGGTGCTGACCGATCAGCGATACAACCGCGCGAGCGGACTGGCCGTGGTTTGTCCGTTGACCAGCAAGCGCAAGCCTTACCCGTTTGCCCTGCCCATTACACTGGACGAGGTTGAGGGTGCAGTGCTGGTTGACCAGCTAAAGAGCCTGGACTGGTTTGGCCGCAGCGCGAGGTTTCATTCCAGGGCTGAACCTGGCCTTGTCAGCAAGGTGCGTCAATATATCGCCGTTCTACTCGGGTTGCGCTGACGAAGAGTCGATCCGCGTTCATCCGCGTCAATCCGTGGGTGAATGCTTCTCTTGTCCATGACAGCGCAGCGCCCACAGCGAGTCATCTCCCACCCCACCGCCGTGCTCATCATCGCGACGACGACGACGTCCTCTCCGTGGGCGCGCTGATGAGCATCGGCTTCCCCCTCGCGAATCCCAGCTAAGCCGCCTTACTCATGGTAAGATACGTCTATGGAAAAAGTTACAGTGTCCTCCAAAGGGCAAATCGCAATCCCGAAGCAGGTTCGGCAGGCTCTCAACCTGACAGAGGGCTCCAAGCTGACGTTGGAAGTCCGTGGACAGGAGATTGTCCTTTCGAAGGGAGATGCCTGGCGAAAGCTTAAGGGTGCCGCCGCCGATATGCCCGACTTGATGGAAAAGTTCGCCGCCTTCCGGAAGGAGGAGCGCGAACGTGAAGACTCGTGTCCTTGATTCGTGGCCCATTCTTGAGTGGCTGAATTGGAGACAACCCGCGACGGACGCGGTGGAAGCACTCTTGGATGAATCCCTTGCAGGAACGGTGCGGCTCTTCATGAGCGCCATCAACGTCGGTGAAGTGTATTATTTCGTTCGCAAAACCCACAGCGAAACGCTCGCCGAATCATGGCGCCAGTCGTCGGGAACGCTGCCTATAACCATTGAGGTGCCGACAGCCGATGACATCTGGGATGCGGCCCTTCTGAAGGGGCAATATCCAATTGCTTATGCTGACGCGTTCGCCGCAGCGCTTGCGCAGAAGTATCGTAGCCCACTGCTAACCGGAGATCCCGACTTTCGATCGGTTCCCGACCTGGATCTGGACTGGATCGGCCGCGCGCCGCAGCATTAAGGGAGCTTTTTGCCCTTAAGGTGTCATCCTGAGCGAAGCGAGGCGGAGCCGAACGAAGTCGAAGGACCCCTATAGCCGCAAATAAGATTCCTGATCTGCGTTCATCCGCGTAAATCCGTGGTTCAATGTTTTTCCGATCGTGACGAAAATTCCACACCAGCCCGGTATCTCCCACTCCACCGCCGTGCTCATCATCGCCTCGGTGGCGACGGTATGGGGCTTCGGCTTTCCCATGACGCGCATTGTGCTCGACGGCGGCCTCTCCGTGGGCGCGCTGATGAGCATCCGCTTCCTGCTGGCTGGCCTGCTGTTATTCGCCGTCATTCGCGCCAAGGGCATTCCCATCACGCGGCGCGGCGTGCTGGATGGCATCTGGCTGGGCGTGGTCATGGTGGTTGTCTTCTGGCTTCAGACCGACGGCATGCGCTTCACCACTACTGCTAAGGCCGGCTTCATTACCGGCCTATACGTGCTGTTCACGCCGCTGGTCGCGGTGGCCATCGGCCAGCGGGTGAAGCTGGCCTCGGCGCTCGGCGCGGTGATCGCGGCCTACGGAATGTATCTGCTCGTACATCTGCCGGGCGGCTGGTGGACAGGCTGGAACAGAGGCGACGTGGAGATCCTGCTCTGTGCCATTCTGTGCGCGGTGCATATCGTGATGATGGGCGCATTCGTGCGCCACTCCGAGGCATGGCTGCTGGCGGGCTCGCAGGTGGTGACCTCCGGCGTGGTCTCCATCATCGTCACTGCGTTTCTGCCCTCGCCTTACGGATTTCAAGCCGCAGTCGCGGCCTTGTCACACTGGCACGTTGCCGGCGCGACGCTTTACCTGGCGCTGTTCTCCACCGTCTTCGCGTTCTGGGGACAGGCGACCGCCCAGACGCGCCTCGGCCCAACCGAGTCGGCGGTGCTCTTCAGCTTGGAACCCGTGGTTGCGGCCTTCCTCAGCGTGTTCTGGCTGAAGGAAGTGATGACGCCGCATCAGGTTCTCGGCGGCGCACTCATCGTCGTGGCGATGGTTGTCTCCGAGGCGCTCCCGTACATGTTCCGCGCGATCACGGTACCGGATACTCGACCGTGAGAACAGTGGCTAGTGGATAGCGGTCAGTGGATAGGCTCAGGCGCTGTTGAGATTTTGGTTTGAAGCGCCGCGGTCCTTCGACGATCTCAGGACAGCTTCTAGCCGCGCCGAGCGAGCCGCTCCGGAGGGTTGGGATTTAGTTCCACAGGAACTTGACGAGGCCTGAGTGTTCAAATTTTTATCGCCAGTTTATGACACCACGCAGGCAACTTTCGCTTTCTGTTTGGTTATACTGCGAGAACTTGACCTTCAGGCGAAGCAAGACGATTTTGAAGGTAGGGTGGGGCGAATCACATGGCGTGAACCCCTGCACGTGTGCCATCACGGCAGAAGCTTGTGTGGATGACGCACGCGAGGCTGTATTGGGCGCGTGCGCTGTGAGCAGGCCGAATCGGTAACGGTGGGCTCGCTGTACGACCTTCTCGCCATTTGTGAAGTGAAGGCATACGATTCGCCTTCCATCCAAAAATCCAACGAAAAGCGGATAATCATGAAACATATCTTTCCCTGGATAATCATTGGACTTTGTTTGTCGCTGGCTGGGTGCGGCGGTAGCGGCGTGAACCCGGCCAGCAGTTTGTCCACGCCGACCACCACAACCAACAGCAATTCCACTGGCAACAACAGCAGCACCACCACAAATAGCAGCACCAGCACCACCACAAGCAGCACTACTAGCTCGACCAGCACCACCAATACGACCAACAGCGGCACTACTAATAACGGCAGCAGCGGCACCAACAACAGCGGCAATGGCAATAACAACGATGGTTCCGATGGGACGGGAAGCGACGATGGCCTGCCCACTCCGCCAGCCGGGGCGACCGTGTTCAGCAAACTTCAGAACGGCACCGACTGGCATTCGTGCCATGATCCAGCCTGTGCAGGAGGCGGCGCCAAGGGTACCTATTGGATGGCCCAAAACCAGAGCTCGCCGTCAAAAGACGGCTCCAGTCTGGAATTCTTCAACTCAGGCGTTTACACCAATGCGCTGTTTTGGCAGTATTTGGGTCCCAATGATGACGTAACGAATTTTCTGTGGGACTTCTACTTTTACCTTGACGACAACGCGCAAGGCGCCACTCAGGCCTTGGAGTTCGACGCGTTCCAGTTCGTCAACGGCTACAACTACATGATGGGCAGCGAATGCGACTATGCTGGCGGACACTGGGATTCCTGGGACGGGGCCTCAAACAAGTGGATTCACACCTCGGTTCCCTGCAAGAAATTCAGTTCCAATGCCTGGCACCACATTCAGTGGTACATAACAGCCGACCACAAAAAGCATCAGTACACCTACATCACGCTGGTGATCGATGGAAATCCTAACCCACTCAATCTCACCAGAAATGCCAAGGATTTCGGATGGCCCGACGAAGTGGGTGTGCAATGGCAGCTCGACGTGAACTCCACGGGCCAGGGAATATCACGAATGGGTGGACGAGGCTACGCTCACGGTATGGTAATCATCTCGCCTAGGGCGTGATCGCAATTCCCGTAGCTCCGCTAGAGACCACCACCGGCTGCTCGGCCGTGAGCACTCCCGTGCTCGCGTTTATCAGGTAGACGTTCACCGTGTTGGAACTCACGCTGAGGACGTACAGGTACGTGCCGCTCGGGTCAATGTTCATCACGATCGGCGGGCTGGTAAAGGCCACCAGGCTGCCGATGGAGGTCAGCGAGCCATCGCTGTTGATGGCGAACTGCACCAGGCCCGGCGTGGTCGCCACGTAGAGGAACTTGCCGTTGGGCGTCATCGCCATGGCCGCGGGACCCGTGCCGGCGGTGAACGGCGCACCCGGCAGCACCGTCAGCGCGCCGGTGCTGGAGTTGACCGAATACGCCGCCACGCCGGACACGCCATCGGAGATATAGGCAAAAGTATCCGCCGGAGTGATGGCCACGAATTGCGCCCTGGTCGCCCCCAGCGGCGGGATGGTCTCGACGTCGGTCAGCGCACCGTTGGTGATCTGGTAAAGTTCCGTGCCTGTGCTGCCCATGGGCACGTAGAGGAAGTGCGCCTGCGGATCAATCGTAGCCGTCAGCGGCGCCGCCGGCGTTCCCACCTGTAACCCAATCGTCAGCGCGCCCGACGAGCCGATGGTGTAAGGCACAACGTTGAAGTCCTGCGTCGCCGGCACGAACAGGTACTGACCCGCCGCGTCCACGGTGAGGAACGCGACACCGACGCCCGCGCCTCCCCAGGGCGAGCCGGAGATGGCCGTCAGCCCGCCAGTACTCGTGTTGACCGTGTAGCCGTTGATCTGGCCGCCCGAGGTCAGCGTGTAGAGCAGACTCTTCTGCGTATTGCTCACGATGGCCGACCCGCCCGGCGCGCCTGTGGGCGTCGTGATCGCCGTCAAACTCCCGTTGCTGGCCGTGATCGCGTAGCCAAACAGGCCGCTCCCCGTGGTGATGTAGGCGTGACCCAGCGGCGACGGTGGAGCAGGCGGCGGCGTGGAGCTGCTCGACCCGCAGCCCGCAAGTACAAGACAGGCCGCCATCGCAGCCAGTGCGAGGATCCCGCGCAACACGGCCCAGACTGAATTTGCCAAGGAAGTTCTAGTCATGAGGGTTAAGCGTGGATTATATCCTCACTTCCCCGTCACTGCCTCCACGATGCGGTCGAAGTCCTCCAGCGTCTTGTATTCCAGCACGATCCTCCCTTTGCCGTTGCGATCATTGATCCTGACCTGCACCCCCAGCGCGCGCCGCAGCGAGTCTTCCGCCTCGCGGACGTTGGGGTCCACAATGCGTTCCTTCCTGGCCGCGGGCCGTTGCTCCATCAGTTTGGCCACCGCTTCTTCGGTTTGCCGCACCGTGAACCCGCGCTGGATAATCCGCCGCGCCAAATCGGCCATCAGCGACGCCGCGCTGCCCGGCATGGTCATCAGCACCTTCGCGTGGCCGAAGCTCAGGTCGCCCTTGTCCACCAACCCCTGCACCTCCTCCGGCAGCTTCAGCAGGCGCATGTAGTTAGCCACCGTGGAGCGGTCTTTGCCGGTGCGCTCGGCGATGTCGTCCTGGGTCAGCGCAAACTCCTGCGACAGCCGCAGAAAAGCCCGCGCCTGGTCCATGATGCCGAGGTCCTCGCGCTGCAGGTTCTCCACCACCGTCATCAGCATGGCCTGCTGGTCCGACACCTGGCGCACCACCGCCGGGACTGTGTCCTTTCCCGCCATGTGGGCCGCCTTCATCCGCCGCTCGCCGGCAATCACCTGGTAGCGCCCATTGGCCATGGGCCGCACGATGATGGGCTCGATTACCCCCAGCGCGGCGATGGACTCGCACAATTCTTCCAGCGCTTTCTCGTCAAGCTGGGTGCGCGTCTGGTAAGGATTGGTGTCGAGCTGATCCAGCGGGATCTCCAGCACCGCCTCGCCCCTCTCGCCCAATGTCGGCGGCACGCCGGCGGGAGGAACATATGCGGGTGCCCCACCCTTTTCGCCGACGGGTGCCCCACCCTCCTCGCCCGGTTTTGGCGAAAGGGTGGGAACCGCGGATGGAACCGCGCCCGGAGTTCCGGGAAATGGAATTGGACGTGGGGGCAATAACGACTCCAACCCGCGCCCCAGAGCTTTGTGTTTTTCAGTCATAGGAAGTTCCTTAGCAATTAGCCGTTAGCATTTAGCTCTTAGCTATCAATATTCAGCAACTAGCCCAAATAAGCATAGGTAACGATAGAGGTGTCATCCTGAGCGAGCGGTCGCCGCTTTTGCGACCGCGAGTCGAAGAGCCTGCCCCGAGCGAAGTCGAGGGGACCCCTATATAGCGAGATGCCTTCATTCACACTTCCCCGAGCGCCGTAGGCGCGAAAGAGCTTAGCCCAGCGCTTCAGCGCTGGGAAAGCAATCAATAAATAAAGTCGAGCCCCGCAGGGGCGGCACAGAATTCCCCGTAACTCCTCATTCGTTCTGCCGTGCCTACGGCACTCCCTCGTGAACACAAAACGCCAACCCAGCGTTAAAACGCCGGGCTAAGCTCTTTCGTCCCGCACAGCGGGACTCCGGCGTTGCCTCTACGTACATTTGTCTGTCAATCAACATCAACGTTGTCATCCCGACCGAGGGCTTTAGCCCGAGCGGAGGGGCCTGCGGTTGAGCCACCTTTGCCGGAAACGTCGCGAACCCACGTCACTCCCACGAACCGCAGATCCCTCGACTCGGACTAAAGTCCTCGCTCGGAATGACAACATTAATCGTGACACCGCCCCTAATCCCTAGCCCTGCCTTCCAATTCCTGCTGCACCGCGTCGCGCTGGCGCGGCATCTTCAGTTCGGTGAAGATGGCGAGTGCCTGCTCCAGCTTCTCTTTCGCGGTTTTGGTGTCGCCTTGCTTCCGCGCCGTAAGCCCCCAATTGGCATAACAGGTCCCGAGTTTGCTCTTGTCGCCCAACTCCAAGGCGATTGTCTCCTCCATCTTATGCAGCGCCACCGCCTCGCCCAGTCGCTCCCAGTTCGCAAGGATGTTCGCCTGATTGCCGTAGCTGCGCGCCAGCCCGCTCTTGTCGCCAAGTTCCCGGCAGAGAGCCTCTTCCTTCTTGTACAATGCCATCGCGTCGTCCAGTTGGCCACGACTTCCGAGGACTATCGCCTGGCCGCCGTAGGATTCGGACAGACCATACTTATTCCCCAGCTCCAGGCAGAGCGCTTCGCGCCTTTGGTATAGCTCCATTCCCTCATCTACGCGACCCAGCAGGTACAGGATCCCGGCTTGGTGGCCGTAGCACTCCTGCAGACCATCCTTGTTGCCCAACTTCCCGCAGATCGCTTCTTCTTTCTTGTGCATCGCCAGCGCCTCCTCCAGCTTCCCCCACTGCAGTAGGATCAGCCCCTGGCCCGCATAGCTCTTACTCAAGCTGTCCTTGTTGCCCAGGCAGAGGGTTTCCTGCTTCTGGTATAGTTCCATCGCCTCCTCTAACCGACCCCATTGGTACAGGATTCCGGCTTGGTTGCCGTAGCTGATCTGCAGGCTGTTCTGGTTGCCCAGCTCCCGGCAGATCGCTTGCTGTGCCTTGAGCAAGGCTAGGGCGTCTTCCAGCCTCCCCAAGTTCTTCAAAATCACCGCCGCGTTCCCGTAGACATTCTGCAAGCTGTCTTTGTCGCCCAAATCCCGGGCGATAGCCTCCACCTCTTTCAGCAGCGCCAGTGCCTCCTGCGGTCGCCCCCAGTTTTCTAGGATCAAAGCCTGGTTCCCGAAGCTGGCCATCCGCGCGTACTTGCCCTGGCGATCGTCCCGTTTCGCCCCGAACGATTCCTCCAGCTTCATAATGCGAAACGCCAGATCCAGCTCGCCGATCCTTCGACCCAATTCCCCGCCCCAGTAGCTCAGCTGCGTATTGCGCCGGCTTTCGCCGCGCTGCTCCAGAAACTCAGCCGCGGGAACAACCTCCTCCAAACACTCGCGACATGCCTGCCACCTTGCCGGTTGGTCCTGCGCGTCATTCCACGCCTGGAAGATACGTTCAAGTGCTGCCGCATGACGTGCTTGTAACTTGACAATATCCTCGTCACCTTGTTCCTCACGCACCTGCTCCCGCAGCAATGCGTGCAACTGGAACCGCCGCCGCTCGCGATCAATCACGCGGAGCAGTGAGGAACGCACTAATCGGTCTGCCGCATCTTCAGCATCGTCCTCGCTGAGTCCGGCAATCTCGGCTGCAAGCGGCAGCCAAAAACCCTCCTGCACGCAGATGGCTCCGGCAGCCAGCAATTTCTGCTCATGCTCCGGCTGCGACGCAATTGCGGTGCGGAAGAGCGCGTTCACGTCCTTCGCGCCGTCTCTCAGAGTCTCGAGCTTGAGCTTGGGGACGGCTTGCCCTAACGTAGCGGCCGCCCTTTCCCGCAACAGGCTTGCGCCCACGGCTACAGCAATCGGCAGCCACTCAACCCGTTTGCCAAAGCTCAGCAGCGCCTCGCGGTTGCGCGTGACCTCGCCCTCACCGAAAACCGGGTCGAGATAGGTACGAAACAGCTCTTCGGCTTCTGCCTCAGTGAACTTCTCTACCTCAGCGGACTGCTTCGCCGCGATCCCCGGCAGCGTGTGCTGGCGCGCTGTGTGCAGCACCGAGCAGGGCGGGCCCGGCTCAAGCTGTCGGACTTCGGCAGACCATACGTCATCCAGCACCAGCAGCGACTGCCGTTCACGCAGCCAGGCCTTGGCCGCGTCGCGCTGCTTATCCGGCGGCATCGTTTTGACGTCTATCGGCAGCCGCTCGGTTAGTTCTGCCGTGATGGCATCCAGCGGGCGCTGGCCGCAGGTCTGGAAGATGACCGCGTCGAAGTCCTTCTGCGCGTCCCAGGCGAAGCGCAAGGCGAGCATGGTCTTGCCCGCTCCCGGCTCGCCGTAGAGCAGGAACACTCCGGGCTCGGCGGTGAGCGTTTCTTGCAGGCGCGCGAGGTAAGCGCTGCGGCCGACGAAGTCCTGCGGGCGGTAGTCGGGGAGATAGACGGGCGCGCGCAAACCCGAGAGCCGCTGCGCCTGGTGCCTCTTCTTAAGCCAGCCGAGAACGCCGTCGATACCGGCGTCTTCGTCGGCACGTGCGTCAACGTAATTCTTGGTCCGCAGCAGAGGCGGCAGAGGCATGGGGCAGTCGCGCAGCAGCACGATGCCGAGACGAATCCGGTTCTCCTCCACCTGGCGGGCCAGCGCTGCCGTCCATTCCTCCAGCGTCCAGGCAGAGTTGGCCGCGTGCTGCGACCAGAGGAGCAGCGCCAGGTCCGATTGCGCCAGCCCCTCGTTGATTTTGGCGACGAAGTTCGCGCCCTTCTCGATGTCCACCTCGCACAGCCAGGGCGTGAAGCCGTTGGCCTCAAGCGCCGTGGCCAGCCTCTGGACGAAGTCGCCGTCTTTCGTGCTGTGCGAGAGGAAGACGTTCATAGTTCGGTAGTTGGCAATTGGTATTTGGTACTTAGCAATTGGCCGCTAGTAAATTAGTAGCCACCTTCATAAAATCGCTTGTCATCCTGAGCGACGAGCCAAGCGAGGAGTCGAAGGACCCCTATACTGGCAAGCTGTAGCCTCGAAGCGTCTCGCCGCAGGTCCATCTCACCCTTCCGCTATAGGGGTCCTTCGACTGCTCCGCTCAGGATGACACCCATAGAGAGTTGAAAGGCGAGCATCGAAAACGCGCCTCGTTTCAATATCCCACATTGTGGTACGTCCCACATTGTATGACTAGCTGCTAGTTGCTAGCTGCTAGTTGCTTCGTTACTCTTCCCATAATCTCCTCCGCCAGCTTCAAATACGCCTCGGTCCCGCGCGCGTGCGGATCGTAGAGCAGCGCCGGCTTGCCGTGGCTGGGCGCCTCCGCCAGGCGGATGTTGCGTGGGATGGTGGTCTGGCACATCACATCCCCAAAGAAGTTGCGCAGCTCGGCGGCCACCGATTGCGCCAGGTTGGTGCGCTCGTCGAGCATAGCCAGCACCACGCCTTCGATGGCCAGCTTGGGGTTCAGGTCCACGCGGATGCGCTCGATGGTGTCCAGCAGCTCGGTGACGCCCTCTAGCGCGAAGTACTCGGCCTGCATGGGGATGAGCACCGAGTCTGCGGCGACCAGCGCGTTGAGGGTGAGCAGGTCGAGCGCGGGCGGGCAGTCGAGGACCACGAACTGGAAGCGCGGCAGGATCGGCCCGAGCGTGCGGCGCAGGCGGTACTCGCGGCCCTCCAGCGGGACCAGCTCAATGTTGGCACCGATGAGGTTTTTGTGCGCCGGGATCAGACTGAGGTTCGGGACCTCGGTTGGCTGCAGGGCGGCTTCGGCCGGAATCTCGCCCAGAATTACCTGGTAGATGCTGGGCCGTTCGGGGTCGCGCTGGAAGCCGAGACCGCTCGAGGCGTTAGACTGGGGGTCGCAATCGACCAGCAGCGTTGGCGCGCCGCGCGAGGCGAACGACGCCGCCAGGTTAATGGCGGTCGTCGTCTTGCCGACCCCGCCCTTCTGATTGGTGACTGCAATCACGCGCCCCATAGCAACGAGTAAGCCCTCAAATTAGACCACGCGGTGAACTCCGGAGCAACGGTGAAGTCGGCTGGCAGCGAATTTTCCGAGGAAAAGCTGTGCAAGATGAGGAACGCCGGTCTTAAGCTATTGTCAGAGCATGGCCTAGAAGCAATTGTTCCACGTGGAACAATTTCCCGTTCCAAGCTATCAAGGTCGAGCGTACGCCAAGGGTTCCGACGGTCTCCAATTTCAAATGATTGAAAACTATAGGCTTCGTAACAATTGTTCCACGTGGAACATTTTCGAATGCGCGTCCAGCGCCTATTCCCTTAAAAGGATGGCAAACTCGCAAAGGAGGATTGCGGGGCCGAGCTTTCGCGCGGGCCTGGCCTAGCGTCAAGTTATAATGCTGGATGATGTCAAGTTACTAATTCCTTCTTCTTCTTCTTCTCTTCCTTCTCTCTCTCTCTCTCTCTCAGCGGCGCGGAATCGGCGACTGGAGGACTTCTTGCCGACCGACCAGCAGCGTCCGCACCAAAGAAGAGCCGCTAAGCCCTTCCACCTCGGGCCCGCTGTCGTTTTATATTTGATAACTTGCTAACAATAAAACGCATGAAAGCTGGCCCTGTCTGACGACAGAGACGCTGCGTCGGGCAACCCACTGGATCGCGCTCGGATCCGGCCTGCTCTACCCCCTTCGGCGCCCGCCGGAGGGAACGCCGCAGAAAAAATCATGTAGGATAACGTGCCCCGTCGAAGGTAGCGCACTATCACGCAAGCCTCAACAGAGCGTGAGGGGCCAGTATCACCGCGGGGCAAGTTTTGGTTATAGTTCCACTATACCATTATATATGACATAAACATAAGTATTTTAGTCCACTGACACATAAAAAATAGCAAATTATATCATTATTTTTACCACCTCGATCAATGGTTCTCGTCATCCCTTCCTCGGCACAACCGTGGCGGAAAAATCGCCAGTAGTGCAAGTACCTTGATTGAAAACTTTGGACAGGTGGTTTTTCAGCACCTGGGCCATATGCTTCGGTCGACTAATAGCCCAGGCTGGCGGCGGCAAGAAAGCATTTCTGGGCTTCGGCTTCGTCGCCCAGCGCACGATAGGCGTAGCCCAGATTGCTGTAGGCGCGAGCCTTCAGACCAGGGTCGGGGGTGGCGGCGATGACCTTCCGGTAGGCGGCGATGGCTTCGGGCAGGTTGTTCTGACTCTGGGCGTAGCGCGCGATGTACATGTTGGCCAGCGGATCGTTCGGGTCGATGGCAGCGGCGGTGCGGAAGTGCTCCATGGCGCGAGCGACCTCTCCGTGATGCACCAGCGCGGCGCCCAGGTCAACTTCGGCAAGGGAGTTATCGAGGGTTATCGCCAGAGTGTGGGTCCACAGGGTGACGCTGTCCTGCCAGTGCTCGAGTTGGCGGCGCGTCACCACAGACAGCGCCAGCAGCACCGCGACGCCGGCCGCAGCCTGGGCTTTTGCCGGGATGTGGCACCGGCCCGCCCAATCGCAAAAGGTCCAGACGAACAGGATGAACAGTCCGATGAACGGCAGATAGGCGTAGCGGTCGGCCATGGCCTGCGCGCCCACCTGGATGATGCCGATCATGGGCAGCAGAGTAATGACAAACCAGAGCCAACCGGTGAAGGCCGCTCTTCGCCATTCGCTGTTCGCCATTTGCCGTTCAGTATTTTCTATTTCGCTCTTCTGGCGAAAGGCGAAAAGCGAAGAGCGAACAGCGACTGCTGTGACGCCGAGCAGGACTGCCGCGCACGCCACTACTTGCCAGGTCGCCAGACCTACCTGGGGATGGGGATAGAACAGCGCCAGATGCCTCGGCCATAGGGCGCGCTTAAGGTATCGCGCGTAGGAGAGGATGGCATTGGCTATGCGCAGGGAAAGTGGAAGGTATCGCACCGCCTGGCCGGCGCTATGCGCCAGCAGCGTTATCCAGGCGCTGGCGGCGGCGAGCGCGAAGAGGGGAAGCTTCTCGACGATTAGCCAAGCGAAGCTTTTGGCTGGGAGCGTTGCCCCTGGCAGGCCCGTGGCTAAAGCCGTCGTTGATTGGGGCACGGGATTCGCCGGGCTAAAGCCCAGCGCTTCCACCGTCGCTGCCGGGTAGCCTTCGTGCCCCATTCGCTGCAACGGCCAGTAGTCCCACAGCAGCAGGACGAGCGGCAGGGTGATGATCTGCGGCTTGGCCATGAGGCCGAAGGCGAAGAGCAACATGACGACGAGATAGCGGCCGATATTTCCAGCCTGTGGCCGGAGACGAGAAAAAGCCTGCCCCGAGCTTGCCGAATGGTGGGGCACTTGTTGATTTCGAGCTTCGCCGATAGGGTGGGGCATCCCCACCGCGTACCAGCGATAAGCGCCCAGGGAGAGCAGGAAGAACGTCATGCTCAGCAGGTTCTTGCGCTCGGCGACCCATGCCACCGATTGCACATTGATGGGATGCAGAGCGAACAGTGCGGCCACCATGGCGCTGCGGCCGGTGAATCCGGTGGCGCGCCACAGCACCCAGAAAAGCAGGACAACGTTCAGGGTGTGCAGCAGAAGATTGACAATATGCGGCCCGGCAGGTGTTAGGCCGAAGAGCTGGAAGTCGAGCGCGTGTGAGAGCCAGGTCAGGGGGTGCCAGTTGGCCGCGTCGTGAGTGGTGAAGGCCCACTGCAGCGTGTCCCACTGCAGGCCCGACTGCACGTGAGGGTTCTCGGTGACGTAAAGGTCGTCGTCGTAGTTGATGAACGGCAGGTGACCCACGGGATAGTACACCGCAAACGTAGCAACGGCGAGCGCCACCGCAAGCAGGAGCGGGTTCGTCAGCACGTTCCGGCGCGGGCTGGCAGACGTCATCATCCGATGGCGAGGAGTATAGCTCGCCGATAAGAGAAGAGAACCTGTTTGACTGGGGCACCAGGGGCGAGCGATTGAATCAAGTGTGCACGGCGCGCTACGATCGCCATCCCCCTGCTGCTCCGGCCTGCTCCTTCCATCGTTGAACGTTCACGGCCTTCACAAGAAGCCATAGGAACACCGACACGTCCCCGAGGAGGCCGCAGGCCAGATTGTAGGGGGACAGATAGTTTACGAGCCAGTTTGACAGATAGGTCAGCCATCCCAAACCGGCAAACGCCATCAGCGCGCCCAGAATTCGAGGCAGAAAGGCCGACCTGAATATGAGGTAGCCGATCAGCAGGCAATAGAATCCGTGAAATACCAGGGCGATGTTTAGGCCTTGAGGTTGCAATCGAAGAGCCTCAAAGGCGAGTCCCACGAAGGCGAAGGACGCCGCGAGCAAAGAGAGGCGCCTGTTCACCGGCTTAAAGATGTCATAGAGGAGCAGCGTCACAGCGACCATGCCCGCGATCGCGATGTAGCCCCCTGCGTAATTCAACCTGCCACGAACAAATGTCTCGGTGAACCCCGCCGTCAGGAGACTAAGAAAATAAAGGACACCGGCCATCCGGGCCTTGAAACGCGGCGACGCTTCCGCAATCCGTTTCATCACTGTTGCTGCGCTCATACTATTTCCTCCTTGTGCGTAGCCGCCCCGTTGCGGCGATAGACGGAGGCTTTCATGCTGCGCTGGCGTGCTTCCTCCACCGTTGAACGTTCACGCCCTTCACAAGGAGCCATAGCATCAGTGATGCTTCGGCGATGACGCCGAGAACCTCAATGTAGGCGAGCAGATAGTTTGCCAGCGACGGTGACAGAAACGTCAGCCACCCCAAACCGGAAAGCGCCATCACTACGCCCAGAATTCGAGGCAGGAAGGTCGACTTGAAAATGAGGTAGCCGATTAGGAGGTTAAACAGTCCGAAAAATGCCAGGTAGATGTAGGTAGCCTGAACATTCAACTTGATAGACATCAGCGCCATGGCCTGCAACTGATCCAACTTAAATACGCTGAGGTATGGACTGCCTTCTAGAACGACTAACGGGGCGGCTCGAAAGAGGCCACCGAAAGCCTGAATAGCGCATCCCACAAGGCTGAAGAAAGCTGCGAGCAACGAGACGGTCTTGTTCACAGGCTTGAACAAGCCATAGAAGAGAACCGTTACAGCGATGTACAACGCAGTTGCGATGAGGGCGACCGCCGCACTCAACCGAAACAATCGCTCGTGCGCCAGGATGTTGGCTGCTGTTGCCGCAGGGTCACCAGATACAATAATCCCGCGAATGAGCAACTCGCCGGATACTGCCGTCAGAAAGTAAAGCAAATAAAAGACACCGGTAACCCTGGCCCTGGGACGCGGCGACGCTTCTGCAATCCGTTCGTCCATTTCATAGCCTCCAGAAGGGGCACCACATGAAAGTAGCGACGCCGAATATTGCGACGCCCTGGCTTATGACTCCTTGCTCTCGCTCGCCGGCGTGCCGAAGCCACAACGTCCGCGCATGCCTTGCCGGAAGCTCTCGCGCTCCTCCGGCGTCATGTGTCTCCAGCCCTCAGCCATGCGACGGCCGGAGTAGGAGCGGCGGAACCCGCGGCCACTAACGCCGCCAAAAAGGACCCGGCACAGAGTCAGCATTCCAACCGCCTGCCAGAAGGTTAGCAGGCGCCAGCCGAAGAGTG
The DNA here is from genome assembly GCA_963823635.1 of uncultured Acidobacteriaceae bacterium. Lineage (GTDB taxonomy): Bacteria > Acidobacteriota > Terriglobia > Terriglobales > Acidobacteriaceae > Bog-257. Next base: position 97,735 of record CAWGMV010000012.1, read on the forward strand.
GCGGCAGCAGCCAATTCCACAGGTGCATCACGATTTCGCCGCCGATGGCGATAAAGAGCGCAATCCCCAGAATCGCCGCCGGAATAATGAAAATCATTCTCTTCCATCTCGGTCTCATGTTCAGTTCCTCATGCTTTCGTAAGTTCGTCGTAAATGGTTCGCAATCGCTCGCGCAGATGCAGCACCGCATAACGTTTGCGCGAGAGCAGCGTATTCACGCTCACGCCGGTTTCGGCGGCCATCTGCTTGAAGCTGCGCCCCTCGATCTCGTGCCCGACAAACACCTCGCGCTGCTCATCGGGCAGCTCGTCGAGCGCAAACTCGAGTTCGTCGAGCAGCACGCTGCGGGCGTAAAGAGCGTCCGGGCCGGCCGTGGGCGAAGGCAGCAAGTCTTCCAACCGCAGCACCTCTTCGTCGTCGCCGGCCACGGCGGCATCGCTGAAGCTCTCCGGCTTCTTCTTGCGGAACAGATCAGTGATGCGATTGCGTGCGACGCGAAAGAGCCAGCCGGTAACGTGCTCGATCGGCATCAGCAGGCGGTTCGCCTCCACCAGCTCGTAGAAGACCTCCTGCAGAATGTCTTCGGCATCGCGCGGGTCAGGTACCCGCCGGCGAATGAAGCTGCCCAGCCGGGACTGCTCCCGCTTGACCACCTCGGTGATCCGCCGGTTCTGTTCGAGGCTCATCCGCTCCAGGCTCGCCGCGTCATGCATCCAGAGATGTAGACGAATCAGGGGGTACGAATATTGTAGGGGGCGGTAAAGCCCGCTATTGCAACTGCGCAGGGTCGTGCCCTGACGCGGGATCATGGTTGCTTCGGGGCTTCAGCTGCAGTGTCCCTGGTTCCTAGCTCGCGATAGGCACGCTGCAGGCCTTCGGCGGCCGTGGTCTTCAGCACTTCTGGCGCGTGCGGAGAGCGCAGCACCTTCTGGAAGTACTCGATGGCGTCGCGCGGATGGCCGGCAAACATGTTCCAGTTGCCGATATTGATGTTGCTGATGGGGTCGTTGGGATTGAGGGACAGCGCGCGATGGTAGTGCGACAGGGCCAGGTCACCTTTTCCCAACTCCAGGGTCACGCCGCCTAGCATGTCCTCAGCCATCCAGTTGCCGTGCGTGGTTTCCGCGGCATGCTCCCACAGCGCCAGGCTGTCGCGCCAGTACCAGAGCTGCTGATGGGCGACGGCAGCCAGCGCCAGCAGCATGCCAACGCCAGCGATGGCCAACCAGGTGGAAGAGCTGTGGCCTTCTTCCAGCCACTCGGAGTCGGCGCGGCCACGTGGACGGCTGGAAGTCGGCCACTCCCCAGCAGATCATGAGGAAAAGGCCGATGAACGGCAGATAGGCGTAGCGATCGGCCATGGCCTGCGCGCCCACCTGCACCAGGCCGCTCATCGGTATCAGCGTGCCGAGGAACCAGAACCATCCCACCAGAAAATAGCGCCGGTTGCGGCCGATGATTACCAGCGCGGTGATGGCCAACAAGACAATCGATGCGCCGGCGACCTGCCAGGGATTAAGCAAGGTTTCCGGGTGAGGGTAGTAAACGGCAAGATGCACGGGCCAAATCGCCTTGGCTATGTAACGCACATAGGAGACGATGGCGTTTTCCAGGCGGATGGAAAAGGCAAAGGAGTTGAAGACAGTGGTAAGCGCGCCGGTCGCCCGCTGCGCCTTGATGGTGAGCACTGCGCTGGCGGCGGAGAGCGCGAACAGCGGTAGCTTCTCGACGATCAGCCAGGCTGGGCTGAAGCCCGGCGCTTCCACCGTTGCTGACGAATGATCCTTCGGCGGGAACATCCGCTGCAGGGGCCAGTAGTCCCACAGCAGCAGAATGAAGGGGAAGGTAATGACTTGCGGCTTGGCCATCAAGCCGAGGGCGAAGAGCAACATAAGAACGAGATAACGGACAAACTTTCCGCTCTCCAACCTGCGACCGGAAGGGTGGGGCACCTCACGGTCGGGTTCCGTAGGGTGGGGCGGTCCCTGGGCATACCATCGGTAGGCGCCAAGAGCAAGCAGGAAAAAGAACAGGCTGAGCAGGTTCTTGCGCTCCGAGATCCAGGCGACCGACTCGACGTTAACGGGATGCAGGGCAAACAGCCCAGCCACCATGAAGCTGCGACCAGCGTAGCCGGTCGCTCGCCAAAGCACCCAGAAGAGCAGAGCCGCATTCAAGGCGTGGAAGAGAACGTTGGTGTCGTGATGTCCGCCAGCATTCAGTTTGAAGAGCTGATAATCCAGAGCGTGCGACAGCCAGGTGAGAGGATGCCAGTTCGAGGAATAAAAAGTGGTGAAAGACCACTGCACCGTGTCCCAGTCAAGGCCGGACTGGATTTGGAAGTTGCGAATCACATAGTCGCGGTCATCGAAGTTAATGAAAGGATAATGCTTCACGGAATGGTAGAGCGCGACGGTGGCGACGATGAGCAGCAAAGCCAGAGCAAAGCCCCAGCGTTCCGGCAACGCCTGGGGGGCGTCGCGGGACGTGATGGCGGGTGCGGGCTTCGCGGCTGAGGTCAATGCGCTACTCCGATTCTATGGCCGTATGACTCGGGGCGGAGAACGTCATTCGCCTTCTACTGCTCCAGTCTGGTCGCGGCGGCGAAACATTCGCGGGCGCGGGCAGGATCGCCGAGATCGGTGTAGGCACGTCCCAGGCCGTTGAGGGCCGCAATCTTGAGCTTCTGGTCATGCGACATGGTGATGGCAACCTTGAAATGCGTGACCGCGTCGGACAGGTTGCCATGTTTCTGTTCGTAGAGCGCGAGGTTCATGTTGCTGACTGGATCGTTGGGATAAATGGCCACAGCCCGAAAGAAGTGCGCCATGCCTTCGTCTTCCCGGCCTTCACTCATCAGTATTTTGCCAAGATTGTTTTCGGCCAGCCAGTTGGGACCGGTAACCTGCAAGGTATGCGACCACAGGCTGGCGTTGTCGCTCCAGTAGGTGAGCTGGCGATGGGTAAGCACGGCCAAGGCGAGCAATACGGCGAGGCTCAGGCCTGTGAGCCAGGCGCGCTTCGTCGCGGCCCGACGATTGGAGAATAAGTCAGGCACGCCCCAGCAAATCATGATGAACAGCCCGATGAACGGCAGGTAGGCGTAGCGATCGGCGATACCCTGCATGCCCTTGTAGCCCACGGGTTGCAGGCCGAGCATCGGCACCAGCGTGCCTACAAACCACAGCCATCCCACCAGAAGATAACGGCGGCGACGCGCCTCGAAGACCAGCGACGTGATCGCAACCAGGATGAACAACGTCGCGTAAGCATGCCAGGGCCGCAGCATACTGCCGGGGTGGGGATAGAACACTCCGAGATGCGCGGGGTAAAACGCGTGCCTCAGATACTGCATGTAGGAAACGATAGCGGTCTCGATGCGAATGTGACGCGGATAGAGGATCTTCTCGGTGTCGGTACGGGCGGCGGCCATGGTGATGAAGGCGCTGGCCGTAGAAAGGGCGAACAGCGGAAGTTTTTCCACAACGAGCCGCGCGAAAGTTCTTGCGGGGATTTCCGCTGCTGACGATTCCGGGGCTAAAGCCCGCCGTGAGATTGCCGCAGCATTCGCGGGGCTGGAGCCCGGCGCTTCCACCTTTCCCGGCAGAGCCTCTACCGGTTTGAACATTCGCCCGAGGGGCCAGTAGTCCCATAGCAACAGAACGAACGGAAAGGTGATGATCTGCGGCTTGGAGAGAAGTCCGAGGACGAAGAGTGACCCGACGACCAGGTATCTTCCGATCCGAGGTCTCAGCGCATACCAGCGGTAGGCGCCGAGAGCAAGCAGGAAGAAAAACATGCTGAGGAGGTTCTTGCGTTCGGCGATCCAGGCCACAGATTCGACGTTAATGGGATGAAGGGCAAAGAGCGCGGCGACCATGGCGCTGCGCCCGGCGTATCCTGTAGCCGCTTGCAGCACCCAGAACAGCAGCACCACGTTGAGGGTGTGCAGCAGCAGGCTGGTGTCATGGTGCGCACCCGGATCGAGGCCGAACCACTGGCAATCGAGCGCGTGCGACAGCCAGGTCAACGGATGCCACTCGCCGACCGTCAAACGTAGTGAAGGCCCACTTCACCGTCAGCCACGTGAGACCGGCCTGGACCTGGTCGTTCTCGGTGACATAAGGGCCGTCGTCGTAGTTGAGGAAGGGATGGCGATGCACCGGGTAATAAAGGGCGAGGGTCGCCATCGCCAACAGAAGGCTGAGCAGGATTTTGCGGCGCGGCGAAGTGACTGGGCCTGACTGGGACTGAAACTGGCCAGGAGTACTCACGCCAACCGATGCCACCTAAGCGCCTCCGGAAGGGAGGAGTATAGCCGATTCATCGGCCACATTAGGCGCATCCTTTCACCTAACGGGGTCGGATCGGCGGCTCCCCACGAGCACGACGCGCTCTGCGCTCGCTGGCACCATGACTGGCTGCTGCCAGGTCCAACTCGCATCGAGGAGCTCGTGAGCGGTTGGAACTTGTGCGGCGCCGATTAGCAAGCACAACTTTCCACCCGGTGCGACCAAATCTGCTGCGACGGGCAACACGCGTTCGAATTGCTCCACGGCCCGCAGCGTCACCAAGTCGGCGGTTTTTCCCCATTGCTCGGCGCGGCCGCAGAAGACTTCGGCTTGCTCAAGCTGAAGCGCTCGGATGACCTCGCGCAGGAATGTGGCCTTCTTATTCTGTGACTCGATCAAGGTCAGCGCGAGATTTTGTGCAAACAGCTTGATGGGAATTCCCGGGAAGCCGGCGCCGGAGCCGACATCGGCGAGGCTCTGATACCTGGGTTGACCTTGAAGGGGCACGGCTTCAGCCGTGCCGTTCAGACCGGCTACAGATTCGGGCTTTGGCCCCGGAGGCAATGCCTTGTTGCTTCCAGCGGCGCTGCCCAGCAAAACCTGCGCGGCGAACAGCGACTCGCCGAAGTGGCGGGTGACAATCTGTTGAGGATCGCGCACCGCGGTCAGATTGATGTGGGCGTTCCAGCGGAGCAGGAGATCGAGGTAGAGCTTTAACTGCCCGATCAATTGCGACGACAGCGGCGCCTCGGTCGTAAAAGGACGCAAAAGCTCGGCAATGCGGGAGGTGTCCATGCGCCCATCCATTATGGAGTACTGGTGGATGCCTTGTTCTGGGAGGTGACAATTGGGATATCCTTCGGATATAGGGGTCCTTCGACTCGCCCGCGCAAAACCGGCGCGGGCTCGCTCAGGATGACAATCTTGCTTTTATAAGTGGGCGACATTCATGGATGATCGAGTTGGAAAATCGGGAGCGAAAACTGTCCGCAGCGGACGCCGTGGGCAGAAAGCGGCCCGGACTGAGCTTCTCGCCAGATTGCGTTCCCAGCGTGTAGTGAGAACCGGCCGTTGGACGCGCGACGAGCTGTATGAGGATGAGAAATGAGGTTCGTATTTCACCTCGTGGCGAAAACCGCAGCGACCCGCCCATCTCCGATACCGGCATGACCGCAGAAAAGACATTCTCCGGCGTCACCCTGCACGGCTTTCCTGTACGGATTGAATTGCAGTGGCCCTTCCATCGCTCCGAGGGCGGCAGCGACTGGTATGTGGTGCATGGCACGGTGCGCCTGGCCGACGGCGGGCCGCTGCACGCCGATATCGCGCTCAATTTGGCACAGACCATCAAAGAAGTACTGCCGTCGCTGGACAGCGATCTGGCGTTTTGGGTCGCCATCAACACCGCGCGGAAGGCGCTCGACGAAAAACAACTGGAGTTGCTGAAATCAGGCAAGCGGCAGCCGGTCCCGGTGTCGAGCCGCACCTACAGCATTCGCCACCAGCACTTCACGTTCTGGAACGCAACGCCCCAGCAGGTGGAGGAGTTTGTCGCGCGCAAGGTTTTCTGGCTGAGCGGCAATGGGCGCGAGCCGGTGATGATCAGCGATCCCTGCGACGCACAGTACCTGGAGGCCGCTGATCCCAATATGGTGGATAAGCTGGTTGCCGCGGCGCGGGACCTGGCGGCGCGGGGCATGGTCGAGCTGGCCGGAGATTATGCACGCGCCACCGATGGCCTGCTGGCCCGGTCGCAAGAGTTCATTGCGGCGAAAGATCACGCGCTCGAAGAGCTGCACACCAAGCATGCGTTCGAGCGCGGGTAAGCCGTCGCTATTCCAGCTCGGCAAAGATGACGGAGAGGTCCACGCTGATGGGAGAATTCTCGACCTTGAAGAACATGGTTTCAATCCAGCTCGTGGCCGAGCAGTCGTAGCCGCGACGGGTCCTGGGATCCACTACCCAAATGTTCGCAATTCCCATCTGACGATAATCTGCGAAGCGTTGCTGGTAGCGGGATATGCGGTCCTCAGGCGAGAGCACCTCGATTACAGCAATCGGTGGCCGCTGCAATACCTGCTCAGCACGCTCATCGCGCGGAATCAGACAAACGTCGGCGACTCGGAAACGTGTCGGCGTGATCTGCATTCGCAACTCTGTGAATGCCCTGATGTTCCATTCCTTGGCATGATTTCGAAACCAGTGGACCAACGCACTTTGTACTTCGGCGTGATCGAGTTCTCCCAAGTTCCTCTCCTGCAGTTCGCCATCAATGTAGTCGCAATCCGGGCTATAGCTGGTGTGCAGATATTCGTTGACCGTAACAGGCACTTGCGTTGCGGTTGACATTGGATGCCTCGCCGATTGCGTTATTTTAGCTTCAATTTCGCTATTTTGCTCAGGCCCGCCCACAACTCCTTTCCCAGGTGAGGACGTTTCACCCGAAATGCACCGAGCCGGAATTGCCTCTTCCGGTACCCCTCCCTAACTCGGCATTTGACGGCAGAGGCCAGCGATGATATTTTGCCCATACACTGGAAAGGAGGTTGATCCAAATATATGAAGATTGATGGTCCGTGTTGTATCCCAAGTGAGGTGGCTGAGGCTTAGGGCTTCTGCTCTAAAACCTCGCACGACTCGAAAGCTGTCGAGTTGGAAAGGCCCATCGCAGATTTTAGGAGCGATGGGATCTTTGATAGCTGGGGCCACCTGGAGTGGACAGCCTCAGGCCAATCCCAACAGCTAACCGGAAGGACCCGCTGGCGCACGCCGCCGCGGGTCTTTTCTATGTTCGGACCGGAAGTTTACTGCGGCGGAGTCAGATTGGAGGGCAGCCCGTGCGGTCCGACGGGAGCTTCGCCGGGCTTCAATTTGCGGCAGCACCCGCTGACCATGTCTCCTGCCGGCAGATTTACCTGTGCTGACCAGGGAAACGTTTCCTTGCGAACCGGGTCGGTGCAGGACGCCTTGGTGATGGTGGCCGACAAAGCGTAGCCGCTGACGGGGGCGAGATTGTTCTTCCGTTGCCATACCCAGACCTTCTGGTCGGGTACCCAGAAGAAGCCGCCGAGAAAGTCCTGGTCGGGCTGGTTAATGCCCAGATATCGCGCTCCCCAGGAGACGAACTGGATGCTCCAGTTGGGGCCGCTGCCCCAGCAGACCATGTCGGGAGGTTTCGGCGGCGGAGCCTGACTGCCCTGACTGGCCGGAGGCGGCGCCAAGGGGTTGGTAGTTGTCTGTTGAGCAACGGTTGAGACGAGAGCAGATAGCAGAAACAGAATGGTAAGGACGCGTTCGGACCGACGTGTCATCAAAATCTCCTGGAAGATGCAATCGTCTCTGCAAAGCGGCGCGGCGTCAACTGGTAATTTGTCTAGCTCGCGCCATTCCTTTTCGTACAACTTCCTCGGTCGAACTCCGAAGCCCCATCCCCGGCAGTTCCTCTTGGCTCACCCATTTCACTTCGCTGACATCCGTTCCTGCCATGGCATCCCCTGAGATCGGCTGGCAGAGATAATCGATGAGCACGTAGTGGTACTCTGTTCGGCCATCTTTGTCAGCGAAGATGCTGTCAAAGACGTCAAGGACTTCGCCCGGCTCGACGACCAGGCCGGTTTCCTCCCGCACCTCGCGGCGAATACCGTCGCGGAGTTTCTCTCCCAACTCCAGCATTCCGCCGGGCACGGACCACTCGCCCTTCAGCGGCTCGGTGTCGCGGCGCACCAGCAGCACGCTGTCGCCATCGACGATGACGGCGCCGACACCGATGATGGGATGATCGGGATAGGCGCGTTTCATTGCGTGAAGAATTCGCTGGGCTTGAATCCCACGAGCTTCCAGCCCTTGGTTCCAAGTTTCAGTTGGAAGCTCATTTGGGCGCTGCGCTGAACGGCCATTTTGGTCTCGTCCATGGGAGTTGCTGCCATGTCGACCTCAGCAATGGCGCTGCCGTGGTCGTTTTCCGACGTCACCTGCAAGACTTTGTAGCGAAAGCGGATACTCTCGTACTGGCTGAGGAACGCCCGCATCTGGTCGCGAAGCAGGGCGTAGTCGGGTGTATCCTGCGGATCGAAAACCGCCAGAACCTCGCCCGAATTGCGTTCCTCGATGCCGCGATGCAGTGGCTCCAGCACGTCATGAATGACCTGCTCCGTGAGGGTCAGCGGCTGGGGACTGGCGGCAGGCGGCTCCTGCTGAGGACCAGGCTCTTGGTCGGTATGCGCAGCGGCGTGTAAGGGACCGGCGCAGGCTGCCAGCGACCAGCAGCGCCAACCCGGCCAAGCTCCCAAGACGCATAATCCTTCGCAAAACATCCGCGCTATCTTGCATGGGGCCTCTGGTGCATAATACTGGTTTAAGCCTCTGCGCGCAGCAGAATTGCCGAATGCCCAAGAAGCCGAAGCCAGACCTGGAGATTCCCGATTCTTCCGCCCATGAGACCGGCGAGCCGGGTCGTCCGAAGCCCGGGTCGCGATGGGACGTTTCGACGCAACTTTCTGGCTCCAGAAGGGTTACTGGCGATGTGGGCAGTATCGCGTTAGATCGAGCCATGCTGTTGGGTGGCGCCGCGTCAAGGACTGCGGAGCCACCGCTACGGGGCGCATTGGCGGAACCTGAACTACTCGAGATGCTCAGCGATGCTGAGGTCATGCTACGCGTGGCCGCAGGCGACGATGGGGCTTTCGATTATCTGGTCGAGAAATACCGCCGGCCCATGATGAGCTTCATGTACCGCATGACTCACAATCAGGCGATCGCGGAAGAACTGGCGCAGGAGGTTTTTCTACGGGTGTATCGCTCGCGGCAAACGTACGCTGCCAGCGCCAAATTCACCACGTGGTTGTACCGCATTGCCACCAACCTGGCAGTGAACTACGCCCGCGATACCAAACACGAACGCCCGGAGAACGTGGTCAACATTGACGAACCGGACACCGAGACGGGCTTGACGGTGGACGTGCCGGATGGCAGCTTGAATGCGGAGCAGACCATCCTGCGGCGAGAGAGGCTGGCGGCCATTCGCCGCCATGTGGAGGCATTGCCGGAGCGCCAGCGTATGGCGGTCATCATGCATAAGTATCAGAACATGGATTACAAGCAGATCGCGGCGGTGTTGAAGTTGAGTGAGTCGGCGACCAAATCACTGTTGTTCCGGGCGTATGAGACGCTCCGCGAAACATTGAAGCAATTTTTGTGAGCAGGAAGCTGGTGCAGTTATGAAGTGCGAGAAGATTCGCGAAGAATTGATGGAAGCGATAATCAGCGGGCCGGAAATGGCGTCGCCGGAAGTGCAGGAGCATCTGCGGATTTGCGCCGCTTGTGCTGAGGAGATGGCTTCGTTCGGGCAGACGATGGCGTTGCTCGATGAATGGGAGGCGCCGGAGCCGTCGCCTTATTTCAGTTCGCGTCTTCGGGCGCGGGTGCGGGAAGAGGCTTCGGTACAACCCGCCGGCTGGCTGGCATGGTTACGGCGGCCAATAGTGGCGGCTGCTGCCATGGTGCTGATAGGGATCGGCGTCAGCTTGCTGGAAGTGGGCAATGTGCGGGACCGCAACACTGTTGCCACCAACGACAACACAGTCCGGATGAGTACGCCGGGAAACGGAGTCAGCGATTTGCAGTACCTGGACAAGAATGCCGAGTTGTTTAGCGAGTTCGACGCTCTTGACGGGCAGTCTTCCACGGAGTAGGTAGAAGTTGTGCGCGCCTCCAAGTCCATTCTGGTTATCCTGGTGCTCGTGTTCAGCACGATGCCCGCGCTGGCGCTTTTTCCCGGATGGCAGAAGTCGGGATCGGCCCGGTCGGCCGCCGCACCTCCCAGGAATACGGCGCCCCCCGCCAATTCGCAGAGCTCTAACAGTTATCAGTTTCAACCCAAGGGGCCCGGCCCCCACCGGGGCGATTGGCTTCGCAAGTACGGAAACCTTCCGCCCAGTCAGCAAGAACAGCAACTGAAACAGGAACCTGCCTTTCGCAATCTTCCGCCTGAGAAGCAGGACCAACTGTTGAACCGGTTGCGGAATTTCAACAACCAGCCGCCGGAGAAGAAGCAGCAGATCCTGAACCGGATGGAAACTTTCGAGCACCTGACACCGACGCAGCAGGAGACCGCCCGCAACCTGTTCCAGCGTTATCACAGCCTGCCCGATGACCAGAGAAGCAAAGTTTCGCAAGCTTATCGGCGCCTGCGAGGTATGCCGCCCAGTGCGCGCAACGAACTGATGAATTCCGAAGAGTTCCGTAATGACTACACTCCAGAGCAACGGGACCTGCTGCGCGGCATGACTGACCTGAACCTCACTCCTGGTCACTAGAACCAAGACGTCATTGAACCTCGGGGGACGCAAAGCGCTGCCCTGCGAAATCGTTTAACATCTATACTTTGAGTTGATTTCTATGATTGAAATGGTTCGGGAAACATATCGCTATCGCGAGCTAATCTGGGCGCTGGCGCTCAAGGAGCTGAAGATCCGCTACAAGCGGTCGGTGCTGGGCTTCCTGTGGGCACTGCTGAACCCGGCGCTACTGATGCTGGTGCTCACCCTGGTCTTTTCGACGCTCATGCGTTTTCCCATCCCGCACTATGCCATTTTTCTGCTCAGCGTACTGCTTCCCTGGACGTTTTTCTCGCAGTCGCTTGCCTATTCCGTGGAGTCGATTGTAGGGAATGGCGATTTGATCAAGAAGGTCAGGATGGCCAAGCTCGTGTTTCCCATGGCGGCCATCGTTTCCAATCTCATTAACCTGGGGCTATCGCTGATTCCGCTGGCGCTGCTGGTCCTGCTGATGCGGCATCCATTCTATTGGACGTGGCTATATCTGCCCGTTCCACTGCTGGCGCTTACGATTTTTACCATGGGAATGGCTTTCTTCTTCGCCGCCGCCAACGTTTATTACCGGGACGTCGCCCATATCCTGCACGGGCGTCTTGCGGCGCCGGTCGGCCGCTCCATCGCGATCATCGCGATCAAGGCGCCCGCGATCGGGAGATTCTTCAAGATCGGCGCGAACGGGTTCAGCCAGTACTCGGGCGGCAGCGCCAGCCCGGCGAAGCGAATAGACCGCCAACAGCGCGAGCATCGCCATGCCGATTCGCGCGGGGCGCCAGCCGACGAGCAGCAGGCCGCCGAGAACGAGGTTCGCCGCCGCGCCGCCGAACAGCGCTACTTCGGCGATCGGTCCGCGAAACCCCACTTCGGCGAGCATGACGTAGGATTCGGCGGGCGGAAAAAGACCGAGCGACGCCACCCCCGTGCCGATCCACAACAGCGCCAGCGTTATGCGCAGGAACGGCTGAACGAAATAGAGTCGCGCGCGCCAAAGATCGGCCGTCGTGGCGGGGCTCAGCGCGAAGCTCTCCGCCAGCGAGCGCGGCTCCCTTCCGAGCGCCGCGGCGACCCCCGCCGGATTCGCGACGTTGCCCCGCTCCAGCAGCTCGACGAGTTCGCGATCGCCCGGCCCGACCTCGATGATCTCGTTGAGCCACGCCAGGACGCTGAGGACGGCTCGCGGCAGCGGCAGAAAGCGAGCCGGGGTCAGGCCGAGCCAAGCGCGCAGCGCGCGCTCCAGTTCGTCGGTCGTCATCGGCGCCGGGCCGACCGCGTCGACGCTTTTGGGCACTTGCGGCGCAAGCGCGAGCTTGGCGACCAGGCCCGCCAGTTCCTCGACATGAAGCGGTTGAACGAGCCAGTCCCCGGTCCGAGGCGCGGCGGAAACGGCAGCGCGGCGAGCGCGCTGAAGAAATCGCCGGTGGAGCCGCCGGGGCCGATCAACAGCGAAGGCCGGACGATCGAGACTTCGAGCCCCTCGGCGGCGCCGAGTATGTCCTCGGCCTCGCCCTTGGTGCGCTGCAAGCGCGTCGCGTCATCTCGCCCGGCGCCGAGGGTGGAGAGATGGACGAGCCGGCGAACGCCGGCGAGACGGCATGCCTGCGCAAGCCGGCGCACGCCTTCGACATGCACCGCCTCCAGATTGTCGATCCGGGCGTTACGCGCCAGGCCGGCGCAATTGACGACGATTTCCGACCCCGCGAGCTTGCCCGCGAGCGCGGCGGGTTCCTCGCGCGCGATATCGAATTCATCATGGGCCGGAGCCGCGACCCGGCGCCCCGCCTCGCGCAGCGCGACGGCCACATGGCGGCCGACAAAGCCACTGCCGCCGATAAGAAATATCGGGCTCATAAGCGCTCCCCCCAGGCCAACGTCTTTTGCAAAAATGCTATACTAATCAAATTGCATTGTCTCGCCTTCGTCACGACGGGCCGGCGGCCGCGAGTCCACAGGCCCGAGCGGCGCATCGAAGGCGCCCAAACGTCGTTTCGCGCGACCCCGCTCTTGCCGACGCGCCGCGCTTGCGGCAACAGTCCGCCCGAACGAAGGCCGAGGATCTCGACATGTCCAGCGAAAACGCCGCCGAACTCAAATCCGACGCGTTGCACTTCCATCGCGAGCCGCGGCCGGGCAAGCTGGAGATCGCGGCGACCAAGCCGCTCGGCAATCAGCGCGATCTCGCGCTCGCCTATTCGCCCGGCGTCGCCTTCGCCTGCGAGGCGATCGTCGCCGATCCGGACGAGGCCGCCAATCTCACCATCGCGGCAAAATCTCGTCGCCGTGCTGACCAACGGCACCGCCGTGCTCGGCCTCGGCGCGATCGGCCCGCTCGCCGGCAAGCCGGTGATGGAGGGCAAGGCGGTTCTGTTCAAGAAGTTCGCCGGCATCGACGTGTTCGACATCGAGGTCAACGAAACCAATGTCGACAAGCTCGTCGACATCGTCGTCGCGCTGGAGCCGACCTTCGGCGGCATCAATCTCGAGGACATCAAGGGCCCCGAATGTTTCGAGGTCGAGGAGAAGGCGAAGGCCCGCATGGGCATTCCCGTGTTCCACGACGATCAGCACGGCACCGCGATCATCGTCTCGGCCGCGGTCACCAACGCGCTCGAGTTGACGGGCAAGACGATCGACACGGTGAAGATCGTCTGCTCCGGCGCCGGCGCGGCGGCGCTCGCCTCGCTCAATCTGCTGGTCTCGCTCGGCGCGAGGCGCGAGAACATCTTCGTCTGCGACATCGAAGGCGTCGTCTACAAGGGGCGCGAAAAGCTGATGGACCGCTGGAAGGCGGTCTATGCGCAGGAGACGAAGGCGCGCACGCCTCGCCGACGTCATCGACGGCGCCGACATCTTCCTCGGTCTTTCCGCCGGCGGGCGTGCTGAAGCCCGAACTCGTCAAGCGCATGGCGCGCGATCCGCTGATCATGGCGCTCGCCAATCCGACGCCGGAAATCATGCCGGAACTGGCGCAGCGAGGCGCGGCCCGACGCGATGATCTGCACCGGACGCTCCGACTATCCCAATCAGGTCAACAACGTCCTCTGCTTTCCCTACATCTTTCGCGGCGCGCTCGACGTCGGCGCCATCGACATCAACGAGGCGATGAAGCATGCGGCGGTCAGGGCGATCGCCGCGCTCGCGCGCGAGGCGCCGTCGGAGGTCGTCGCGCGCGCCTATGGCGGCGAGGCCTCGCCGTTCGGCCGCGCGTCGCTGATTCCGAGCCCGTTCGATCCGCGCCTGATGCTGCGCATCGCGCCGGCGGTGGCGCGCGCGGCGATGGAGAGCGGCGTCGCGCGCCGGCCGATCGCCGATTTCGACGCCTACGCCGACCGGCTGTCGCGCTTCGTCTTCCGCTCCGGCTTCATGATGAAGCCGCTGTTCGCCAAGGCGCGCGGCGCGCAGAAGCGCGTGATCTATTCCGAGGGCGAGGACGAGCGCGTGCTGCGCGCGACGCAGGTCGTGCTCGAGGAGCGGCTCGCCGAGCCGATCCTGATCGGCCGCCCCGAGGTGATCCGCGAGCGCATCAAGCGCTACGGCCTGAGCGATGACGCGCCGGCGACGGATTTCGAGATCGTCGACCCCGAGCAGCGACCCGCGCTATCGCGACTACGTCGCGACCTATCTCAAGGTCGCCGGACGCAAGGGCGTCACGCCCGACGCCGCGCGCACCGTGGTGCGCACCAGCCCACGGTGATCGGCGCGCTGGCGCTGCATCGCGGCGAGGCCGACGCGCTGATCTGCGGCCTCGAGGGGCGCTTCGCCTCGCGCCTCAAGCACATCAAGGACATCGTCGGCCTCGCGCCGGGCGCCAAGGACTTCGCCGCGCTGTCGCTGGTGATCGCGCCGAGCGGCACGTATTTCCTCGCCGACACGCACGTGCGCTACGATCCCAGCGCGGAGGAGATCGCCGACCTGGCGTTCGCCTGCGCCCATCACGTGCGCCGCTTCGGCGTGACGCCGAAGATCGCGCTGATCTCGCATTCCGACTTCGGCTCCGCCGACACGCCGTCGGCGCTGAAGATGCGCGAGGCGCTGGCGCTGGTGAACGCGCGCGCGCCCGATTTCGAGATCGACGGCGAGATGCAGGCCGACACCGCGCTGTCGCTGGTCGCGCGGGAGCGCGTGATCTCCGATTGCCGCTCGTCGGGCGAGGCCAACGTGCTGATCTTCCCCAATCTCGACGCCGGCAGCACCGCGCTGCAACTGACCCGCGTCATCGCCGACGCGCTGCCGGTCGGGCCGATCCTGATCGGCCCGGCCAAGCCCGCGCATGTGCTGACGCCCTCGGTGACCGCGCGCGGCATCGTCAATATGACCGCGATCGCGGCGGCGGAGGCGGCGGGGGCGGAAAAGACGTTGCAGACCAAGCAAAAAATTTGATTTGACAGGCCGGCGATTGAGGCGGCACGTTCGATCGTTGTCGAGAGTCGCGCGAGCGTCTCCTGGACAAGTCGAACGCCGACCTCGCGGCGAGGATCGGCAGAAAGATCGGGGTAACCATGACTCCGCCGGGGAAGAATATCTGACCTTGATGTCGTCGATGTCATCGAGGTCGCAGCGCCAATGCCGCCCGATATGCCAAGGTGGAACGGCGCTTCACAAAATCTAATCTTCACCATGCAGCCGCGGACGCGAAGGCCAAGCGTCTTAAGCGCTGCAATATCATCTGCAACATCTCAGATCGTTTCGCAGAGGCGAAAGAGGGCCCCGCTCCGCTTGAATGCGCCGGGGCCCACTGCTTTTGTCAGGCGCCGGCGGCGCCCTGCCTCGATTATCCCGAACATTATCCAATCCAAGATCGACGCCGGTCGGCCCGGCGCCCGAAATGCGTTCGCGGAAATTAGCGTTAGTCATATTGACATGAAATCGATTTCATGTTAGTCGAACTAACATGAAAATGACAAAACGGCCCTACGACCTGACCTCGCGTACGGCGAAAGCCGAGGCGACGCGCGAACGCATCCTCGAACAAGCGGCGCAGCTCTATCGCGAATGGGGGACCGAGCGATTCACGCTCGACGAGATCGCCCGCCGCGCCGGCACGACGGTGCAGACCGTGCTGCGCGCCTATGCCAGCAAGGACAAGCTGCTGCTTCGCGTGCTTGACCGTCTCGCAGCCGGCGGCGCGGAATGGCTCAAGCCGACCGAGCCCGGCGACATCGCGGCAGCGGTCGGCGCCATCTTCGACGTCTACGAGACGATCGGCGACTTGGTGATGCGCGAACTCGGCGAAGAAAGCCGACGCCCAGCCCTTAAGCCCGCGCTCGACCGAGGGCGCGCTAATCACTGCTCATGGGTGGAGGAACTGTTCGCGCCCCAACTCGGCGAGCTCACCGGCGCGGCGCGCACAGCGAGATTCGCCGTCTTCGTCGTCGCGACCGACGTCTACGTCTGGAAGAAACTTCGCCGCGACTTGGCGCTGAGTCGACGGGATGACGTCAGTGGGCTCGGGTTCCTTGATGATCGTGCTCCTCTTGTTCCTCTATCCAGTGATCGGCGCCAACCAGCTTGTCGGCACTGACCTGACCCAGGCCGTCCCCTTGACGCTCGCCGCCGCCCTCGGAGCGTTGGCCTTCGGGCACGTGGAGTTCGCGGTCACGACCTCCATCGTGATCGGCAGCGTGCCGGCGGTCTTCGTCGGGATCGCTGGTCTCCTCCCGGGCGCCGGACCGTTACATCCGCCCCGTCATCACGTTTGTCATCTTCGCCTCGGGCCTCAAGTACGTCGGCCTCAGCACCACGGCGCTGGGCTGGACGCTGCTCGGCATCGTGCTCCTGGCTGCCGGCGTCGCTTGGCTCGCCTACCTTCGACCGCGGCGTGCCGGGCTGGGCAGCACGCCTCAGCCGGAGGCCGGTTCGGGCACCGGGCCTGGCCTTGATGAATCCAAGAAGTACGGCGCTTCCCCAGTAACCGCCCCCGGCCCCGGTTATTACGGTCGGGGGACCCTGCCGCCGCCAGCCCGCCCCGGACCCCGCTAGGGGATGTGGTAGCCGAGGTTTCGCATTTCGCCCATCACCTGCTGGGCGACGACCTGTCCCCCTCCGGGCGTCAGGTGCGTCCCGTCGGGCGTCCGCACGTTGACGACCTGTCCGGCCGCGTTGGTGATGAACGCCGTGTAGCCACCCTGCGCGGTGCCGAGCACCCTGTCGGTGGAGAGGAACTTGACGGGCGGACGAGC